>NZ_JBBPES010000006.1:0-62451 GCF_038069885.1 Pseudomonas sp. XK-1
CAAAGCCCGCCTGACGGCGGGGGTAATCAGGAAGGCGTGATGGTTTTCTTGTGGTTGTGGTGAGCAGCAGCACTGTCGAAACAGGCGAGTCCTGCAGCGGAATAAGGCCGATAACAATGATGATCTGTGTGATCGATTGATGATCTGTGTGATCGATTGAACGCTTGGCCCCCGCTGCGCGAACTACAGAATGGCCAGGGCGGTAGCGCCCACTACAGGCCGGATATACGAATGCAACCGCGCTGACGACAGATGCAAAAGCAAAGCTTTGCTCACTACTTGTGGGGAGAGTCCATATACGTCTTGTTAGCCGGCTTATACACCCTAGAAACCGCTAAACCAAGGAAGTGTAGCCCTACCTTTATGACCTTCATACTCCGCTTCCCTTCTAAGCTGATTCCGGGAATAAAGCCAGCTGATCATCGCTGGGATTAATAATAAACTGAGCAGTAGTTGACGTGCATCTGCCGACTTTAATGCGATGACTGCAAATAAGTTAGCTAATGACACGGCAATTATTATGAAATTGTACTTGATATGTTTTCGCTTGGTTAAGGCAAAGCTTTCCCAGTCATAAATCAGCCAGTCATGGGAGAAAGCCTCGCATTTAGGGCACTTATGTGTCGGAGGAAGGCTGTCTGCAATATAACCACAACTAGGGCATCTAACTTTCATGGCTCTATCCTGATGCTATCGCTGTAGGCTAACGATTAAGCTAAGGGGCGGGCTTTAGCCCGTCCCAGTGAGCGCAGCGAGCGGTTTGAATGCTGTAATGGACTCTCCCCGCGCCACATTTCTATACCAAGAGCGGTGGTGACTGAAATTGGGAGTGTCGTGATGAAGCGAATAGCAGTTGATCTGGCCAAATCCGTTTACCAAGTTGCCGAGAGTGTCCGTTCTGGCCATGTGGTGCAGCGCAAGCGGCTGAACCGAGAGGCGTTTAGGCGACATATACAGGAGCAGGCCGAGCCGGTCGAGTGGGTGATGGAGGCCTGTTGGTCGGCGCGCCGACCTGATGTAACAGGGCCGGCAGCCGACGAGCACGGCAATCAGGCGCGCAGGGCGATTGGCGGAATCAGTAGCAGATGTTTCATCTCTATTTATGGACGCAGTACCAACTGGCTGCGGCTATTGGCTTTGATCGCCTCGGCATCCAGATGCATGGGCATATACGCGCCACGCATATAGCGTTCGGCCTGGTCCTTGTAGTGGTTGTCGAACAGCACACCGCTCTGGCCGACCGGGTTGATGCCCAGGGCTGTGCCGGCGTCGGCCAGGTCGATCAGGCGGCGAGTCGAGGGGCCGTAGACTACCGACCAGGGCGCGGGGCCGATCGGTTGCGACAGGTTGTTCGGCGTTTCGCGGCTGCCCGGCGCGGCGAAGGGGCCGACGTTGAACAGCTTATCCAGGGGCTTCTGCTGGCCCAGCGGGTGGCTGTGGGTGAGGGTGTGGGCGCTGCCCCAGGTCCATTGGGTCACGTCGTCACCCAGGGTGCTGCGCAGGTGGGCGAGGCTGGCTTGCCAGGCAGCCTTGACGGTATCGGCGCGGCTCTCCACGGCAGCGCTGCCGCGCTTGTCCCACCAGGGTGAGCTGGCATCGGCGGCCAGGCGCGGTAGGGCGCTGTCGAGTACGCGGGTTTGCAGCAGGTTGGCGAAGAAGGCCTCGCCAAGCTCGTCGGCCATGGCCTCAAAGGTCAGTTGATAGGCCAGCTGGTTGAACAGGGTGGCGGCCGTGGCGTCGAGGGTATGTTGGCCATCCCAGCTCAGCAGTTGCTCGATCAGGGCTTGCTCCTCTGGGTCAGCGCTTGCTGCGCGCAGGTCGGCGGCCAGCGGTGCAAGCAGGCGCTGCGGGTAGCCGGTGCCGGGCTCCAGTTGCAGCGCCTGGCTGTTGCTCAGATCCCATTTCACACTGTTGTCGCGCAGGCGCTGGTCCAGGCGCTGGCCGCGGTCGGCCAGGTTGTAGTAGCCGGGAATCGCCATGCCGGTCGGCGATACAGGCTGGTAGTTAGCCGAGACGATATAGCCGCGCGCCGGGTTTTCTTCTTGCGGGTTGGCACTGAAGGGGAAGTAGCCGTCCTTCTCCGCCTCGCCACTGGCACCGTCGAGGATAAAGCTCGGGTTGACCCCTGCCGGACGGCGCGGCAGTTTCGCCGCCGCCCACCAGCCGATATCGCCCGTGGCATTGGCCCACACCACGTTCAGCCCCGGTGCCTCGATATGCTCGGCGGCGGCGCGGGCCTGTTCCAGGCTGGCGGCGCGGTTGAGCTGGTAGAAGCCATCGAGGATCGGATTGTCGGTTTCCAGAAACGCCCACCACATGGCGATCGGCGTGCTGCCGACAGTCTCGCCCAAGGCGCTGTTGATGATCGGGCCATGGGGCGAGCTGCGAATGGTCAGGCTGACCGGTTCGGCATCCTTGACCCTGATCTGTTCTTCACGGCTTTGCAGCTCGACCCACTGGCCGCGGTACCAGACCTGGTTGGGGTTGGCCGGGTTGGTTGTCTCGGCGATCAGGTCCAGATCGTCGTTCTGGAACATGGTAATGCTCCAGGCGAACGCCTTGTTATGCCCCAGCGATGCCACCGGGTTGAGCGCCTGGTGATGGCCGTACAGGCTGAAACCGGGGTAGCTGAGGTTGGCTTCGTACCACACCGACGGCACGGCGAAGCGAATATGCGGGTCGCCGGCCAGCAGCGGTTTGCCGCTGGCGGTGCGGCTGCCAGCCACTGCCCAGGCGTTGCTGCCTTCGAACTGCGGCAGGCCGGCGTTGAGCAGCGCGGCGTGGCTCAACTCGGCGATGGTATTGAGGTCCTGCCAGTCGCCGGCGGCGAGGTGCTGGCCGACCACGCCCTGGGGGTGCCAGTCGAGGTCGAAGGCCTTGAGGTAGTCGGCCCCCAGCTGGTCGCGGATATGCGTCAGCACCGGCTCGGTACGAAACGCCGCGGCAAAGCTGTAAGCCATATAGCCGGCAATGCTGATGGTGTCGGCCGCGGTGAAGGGGCGCTTTTCGATACCCAGTACATCGAACTCCAGCGGTGCCGGGCGGCTGGCCTGGTACTGGTTGATGCCGTCCAGGTAGGCCTGCAGCGCCTGGCTCGCCGGAGTGGTCATGTCCATCTTCGCGGCGTAGCGATCGGCATGCTCGCGAAGGCCCAGGGTGCGGAACAGGCGGTCGGTGTCGACCAGCTTGCTGCCGAGAATCTCCGCCAGCTCGCCACGGGCCAGACGCCGCAGAATTTCCATCTGGAACAGCCGGTCCTGCGCGTGCACATAACCCAGCGCACGGTACATATCGGCTTCATTTTGCGCCTGAATATGCGGCACGCCGCGCTCGTCGTAATCCACCGTGACCGGCGCTTGCAGTGAACTCAGGCTCAGCTCGCCCGCCCGCTGCGGCTGCTTGCTGTCGAGGTACCAGTAAGCACCGGCGGCAGAGGCGGCAACTATTACGGCAAGGGCGGTCAGGGTGCGTTTCATGGGTGTTCCTTGTTATAGGTTTTAGCAGCGCGGCCATTGTGCGGACGGATTGCGGCGTCGGCATTGACCAGATACAGCAAGGATGAAAGTCTTTGGTCAATCAAAGAGGGCTGTATGAATAACGACCCGCATAACAGCATCGCCAGTGCGTTGACCCATTCCTCCACTCTGCGCCGCCTACTCTACGAGGCACTGGCAGAACTAGGGCTCGACCCGACGGACACCTATCGCCAGGCTTACCAAGGCGTGCTGCTGGCACCGCCGCTGCTCAATGCCCGCGAGGACCACGACAACGCCCCGCGCTTCTGGCAGGCGCTGGAAGGTATCAGTGGTGATGCTGATATTGGCTTGCACCTGGGCGAAACCATGCAGCCACGACCGATGGATGTGGTCGGTTACCTGCTGCTGGCCAGCCGTGATATGGGTCAGGCGTTGGAGTGCTTCGTGCGCTTTCAGCACATCCTGTCCGGCGGCTTTGCGGCGCGCCTGGAGCTGGAGGGCGAACAGGCACGGCTGATTTTCGACCTTAATTACCGCGGTGTCGGTTCGTTGCGTCAGCAGATGGAGTGCCTGGCGCTGCTGTTGCAGAAGATGCTCGCAAGCATCAACAACGACGGCCGCTTTCACCTGTCAGGGCTTGAGTTCCGTCATCCCGCACCGCGCCGGCTGAGTGAGCATCGGCGGCTGTTCGGCCTGCTGCCGCGCTTTTCCCAGGCGCATGACGCGCTGCTTTTCCCCCGCGCCTGGCTGACCCGGCCCTCACGCAGCGCCAACCCGCGGCTGTTCGCGGTGCTGTGGGCGCAGGCGGAAGTGGAGCTGGCGGAGCTGGAGGAAAACCAGCTGCTCAACCGCGTGCGCTACTGGCTGGAGGTCAACCTGGGCGTACAGCTGTGTGATCTGCCGCGTTGCGCCAAGGCCCTGGGTTATAGCGTCGGCAGCCTGCAACGGGCGCTGGCCGAGCAGCAGCAGAGCTTTCGTCAACTCCACGATGAAGTGCGCCGCCTGCGCGCTCAGACCCTGCTCGACAGCGGCCTTGCCATTCGCGAGGTGGCGCGGGCCTGCGGCTTTGCCGAGTTGTCACCGTTCTACCGCGCCTTCAAACGCTGGCAGGGGGCGACGCCACTCGGTTACCGCGCTAGTTGCTGACGCGGAAGCGCTGACTCAGGCGGCTCAACCGCTCGGCCAGCTTGCTGAGTTGCTGGCCTTCGCTGCTGAGTTCCTGGGCGTCGTTGAGGTTCTGCTCCGCCACTTGCTGCACGCTGATCAGGTGCTGGCTGACTTCTGCGCTGACCGCTGCCTGTTGGTGGGTGGCGGCGGCAATCAGCTCATTCATTTGGGTAATAGCGCTGATGTCCTGCGCCACGGCGCTGAGCAGGTCGGCAGTGGCCTGGCTGTCCTGCACGCAACTGCGCACGCTGTTGCGGCTTTCCTGCATGGCCGAGGCCGCTTGGCGGCTGCCCTGCTGCAAGCTGCTGATGATCTGCTGAATCTCGGCGGTGGACTTGGCGGTCTTCTGCGCCAGGTTACGCACCTCATCAGCTACCACGGCAAAGCCGCGGCCCTGATCACCTGCGCGGGCGGCTTCAATGGCGGCATTGAGTGCCAACAGGTTGGTTTGCTCGGCGATAGAGCGGATCACTTCCAACACCTTGCCGATTTGTTCGGATTGAGTGGCCAGTGCTTGCACTTCGCTGTCGGTTACATCGATCTGCGTGGCCAACTTGCCGATTTCGCTGCGCACATGGTTGACCGAGCGGCTGCCTTCGGCGGCTTGCTGGTTGGCGGTTTGTGCTGCACTGGCTGCACCGTCGGCGTGCCCGGCAACTTCATCGATGGCACTGCTCATCTGCTGCATGGCAGAGCTCATGTAGACGATTTCCCCTTGCTGCTTGTCTGCGCCGGTACGCAGTTGGCCGGTGGCGTGCATCAGGCTGTCACCCATGCGTTGAAGGCCTTGGGTGTCTTTGATGACTTCACTGACCAGCTCGTCGAGGGTGCCGAGAAAGTGGTTAAAGCCTTGGCTAACTTTGCCCTGCGCGCTGCTGCGATAACTGAGGTCAACCTCATTATCGTTTTCAGTGAGTTTTTCGGCGGCTTGCATCAGCGCGGCGCTTTCGACGGCTTCGGAATGGGTCTGAATGGCCAGGTAGATCAGAATCGCGCTTTCCACCACGACATACAGCGCATGCAGGAAGACAATCGGCCAGCTGCCGTTCTGCAGTACCGTCACGTCAACACCGCGCGCTTGCAGCGCATAGAAACCCAGGTGATGCACGGCAATCACCAAGGCGGCCACCACAATCGGCAGCCAGTCGCGGTAATACACCAGGAATGCCAGCAGCACGAAGATGCCAAAGTGCATCTCCAGCATGCCGCCAGCCTGGTTGATATGCAGCGCCGACATCACCATAAATGCAGCGCCTATCGCACAACGCAGCAAGCGCGTGCCGGCAATCATCTGCTGCAGCAGGCTCATTACTGCCACTGTACCGCCACCCACCAGAAACGCTTGGCCCCAGTTGCCTTGCCAGGCGGCTAGGCCAAGTGAGTAGAGGAACATCAGCCAGAGCACTCCCAGCATGATGCGGTCTGCTTTACGGTAATGCTGTTCGAGGGGGGCGTGACTGCTAGGCATGACGGGAGACCCGAAGAATGATGTGTTAGTCCTGGTTGAGTATGGCAGTCATCCTTGGCAGTGCTGGGTAATACATGATCTATAAGTTATACAATTATTAAGGCTTGTACAATTTATGTTTAATATTTTTGGGTGGTGGTGAGGCGTGAGCAGGCCTCAGCTCAGTGACAGTATTGAACTGAAACAGCCGTTTTGCGCGGAATTGCCTTGGTACCGATGCTGGCTTCAGCATCGGCACTGGCTACGGATCAGTTGTTCTGCCAGTCGCAGAAACAGCCAATCGCCAAGGTGTTGCTGGCGTTGACCGGGCGGCCCTCTACCAGGGCGTCGAGAATGGGCTCGATAAAGCTGTTGCTGGAGGTGCAGGTGGCACCTTCGCTGTAGGGGCCGAAATAGGCCAGCTGGCCATTGTGGTCCCAGATCGCCACCGCAGGGCTGGCCGGGATCTGCGTGCTACCTGGCAGTGCCGTAAGTGCCTGCAAGCCGCTCAGGGTGCTGGGCAGCTGTCCTGTACTGCCGGGCTTTTGTACCGCATGGAAGGTCACACCCTGCGGGGCGAAGCGTTTGATCACTTCGGCCAGGTGTTGCTGGTTGCCAACATTGCACGGGCAGGCGGGGTCCCAGAAATGCACCAGACGGATCGGCCCGGGGCCGGCCAGCTCGTCAGGCAGGCGCAGTTGTTCACCGTAAAACAGCGCGGTTTGTTCGCTGAAGCTGCGTACGTAGCGCGCCTCATACCACCAATAGGCGGCGAGCATGGCGGCGGCCCAGAGCAGAATCAGCAGGCTGGCGAGTAGGGTCTTGCGCGTGGGTCGAGTCATGGGCAGCCTTTGGTAAACAGGTGCGCAGCTTGCCACGGCTGGCGCGACAGCTGAATATCCGTATCTTGATTGCATCGGCCTGGATGGCCTGTGATCGCCCCGCATGATTGATGGAAACCCTATGTCAGAGCCCTTTCAGCCGGATAACCTGATCGCCAGTCTGCGACCCTTGGCCGCAGCGGCGTCGCTTACCCCGGCCGAGCAGAGTTACCGGCGCTTCTATGGTTTTGCCGGCAATGGCGCAGCACACAGCCGCCTGGGCACTATCCAGGTGGGCGCATACCGGATTGCCCTGCAGGCCTGGTGGCCCGAGCAGCCGCGCGCCACCCTGGTGCTGCTGCACGGCTATTACGACCACAGCGCGCTGTACCGCCATGTGATCGACTGGGCCCTGGCGATGGGCTTCGCCGTGCTGACCTTCGATCTGCCCGGGCATGGTCTGTCCAGTGGCGCGCGGGCCAGTATCGACGACTTTGCCGAGTATCAGCTGGTGTTGCAGGCGGTGTTGGCCGAAGCGGCCGCCCTGGCGCTGCCGCAACCCTGGCATCTCTGTGGGCAGAGCACCGGCGGGGCGATCCTGATCGATTACCTGCTCAGCGGTCAGCCCGGCCCCGAGGTGGGCCAGACCATTCTGCTTGCGCCGCTGATCCGGCCGCGGGCCTGGGGCTGGTCGCGGCTCAGCTATCGGATGATGAAGCACTTCGTGCGGGAGATTCCGCGGCGGTTCAGCGCCAACTCCAATGACGCCGACTTTATCGACTTTATCCATAACCAGGACCCGCTGCAGCCGCGTTGCCTGCCGACTGCCTGGGTCGGGGCGTTGAGCCAGTGGGTGCCGCGTATCGAGTCGGCCGCGCGCAGCAGCCACAGCCCGCTGATTATCCAGGGCGAGGCGGATATGACGGTGGCCTGGCAGCACAACCTCGAGGTGTTGCAGGACAAGTTCGCCACGCCACAGATTCTGCGCCTGGACCAGGCGCGCCATCATCTGGCCAATGAGCTACCTGCCTTGCGCCAGCGCTATTTCGACTTTCTCACCGAGCGCCTGACCTGACCTAGGTTGGCGCTGAGCGCAGTAAAGCCCAACAGGGCGTGAGTGGCACAGCGCTCGACGATTGGCCGCCGCGCCTTGGTGTTTGTCTGTTCAGATCCCCTGCGGTGCCGGGGTCAGGCTGGCGCTGCTCTGGCCAACCGCCAGACCGCTGCGGATCGCGGCCAGGGCGGCCTGGTAGTAGCGCTTGCCGGCCTCTGACTGGGCAAAGCCGACAAACTCTTCCAGCTCCGGGTCGCTCAGTTCGCGGTAGACGTGCAGCAGGGTGTTATCCAGATCCGCACCTATCTGTTCCATCAGGCGCTGGCGCTGGCCATTGAGCATGGCCTGGGCGCTGTCGCCTCCGAGCAGGCCGGGGAGCATCTGGCTGAGGCTGTCGGCGGCCACTCCGGCCAGGGCCAGGCTGACTTCCGCGCCGGCTTCCCGGGCTGGCAGCGCCTGGGCCAGATGACGGATCAGCAGGCGGCGGGTGGCGCTGGCTTCACTGCGCGGCAAGCCGTTGGCATAGCGCGCCAGTTGGTCACTGCGGGTGGCGAGCAGTTCGGCATCGATGATCTTGCGGCCCAGGGGCGACTGGAAGAACTGCAGCGCCGTTGCGGGCTCGCCGATGTTGTCGCGCAGGCCCTGCTGGGCGCGCTGGTCGATGGCCTGGGGGGCGAAGCGCTGGTTGCTGTTGTTGACCAGGGCCTGGTACACCGCCGGCGGCAGGCTGCTGCGATAACGTTCCTGGGCGGCCTGCAGGGCGTCGCTGAAATGCATGCGCTGCTGCGGCCAGCCAGCGGCCTGGTACAGCTGCAGGTAATCGTCGGCGAGGGCGGGCAGGCTGAGTAGCAGGGTCAACAGCAATGAGGTGACGCGCATAAGGACTCCGTTCGGGAAGGCGGCTATTTTCGGTGGGCGGTGGGCGCTTGTCGAGGCACTGTCGGCGGCCTGCTAGAATCGCCGGCCTGCATAGGTGCAGGTACTCATTTCCTGGGGCAATAATTGACAACCCTGTCTGGCGACAACCTGAGTGCGTGCCTGGCACGCATCATCGACGACCTGGCCGCGCACGGCTGGTCGCTGCAACCCCTGTTCACACCCCCTACTCTGACCCTCGATCTGGCCGAAGAGTGCCGTAGACGCGCGGCCGCCGGTGCGCTGGTGCCGGCCAGTGTCGGCCGCGGCACGCTGGTGGTGGTCAGTGAAGGGGTGCGCGGCGATCGTATCCAGTGGCTGGAGGCCGGCCAGGACGCGGCCTGCGACCAATATCTGGCGATCATGGATGGGCTGCGTCAGGCGCTGAATCAGGACCTGTACCTGGGGCTGGAGGATTTCGAAAGCCACTTTGCCCTGTATCCGCCAGGGGCGTTCTACCTCAAGCACCTGGATCGCTTTCGCGATAACGACCGCCGCACGGTGTCGGCGGTGCTCTACCTCAATCAGGACTGGCAGACCGAACAGGGCGGTGCCCTGCGCCTGTATCTGGCGGATGGCGAGACCCGTGACGTATTGCCCCAGGCGGGCACTCTGCTGGTGTTTCTCTCAGCCGACATGCCCCATGAGGTGTTGCCGGCAACCCGCGAACGCCTGTCGCTGACCGGCTGGTTTCGCCGGCGCGGGGATGGCCTGTTCTAGGACGGTTGGCGTGGGCGATCAATGGCCCCAGATGCGCAGCTGCCCCTGCAGGTTGCTGATGTCGCGGATTTCCACCCGGCCCAGGGTGCTGGAGCCGGGCGCGCCGGCATCGCCGACGCCGATGTCGGCGGCGATGCGCATGCGGATGGTCAGTGGCGTGGTGATCAGGCCGTCGGCCAGTAGCTGATCGCTGGTGGTTTTCAAGTCGGGCAGGGCCATTTGCAGCTTCTGCGTGCCGCCCTGGTCGACCACGTCGACCTTCAGGGTTGGGGCGTTGACCAGGGTGCTGTTGAAGTAAAGCTTGGCGGGGCCGTAGGCGACGCTGACCGGGCAGTCGCCAGGGGCGGCGCAGCCGTTGTCGATCTGCAGGTTGCGCAACTGCAGGCTGCCACCGTCGTCTTCCCAGCTGATTTTCGTCGCCTCGGTTTTCAGGTCCAGGGTCAGGGTGATGCCGGCCTGACCGGCAATGGCGCTCAGTGACGAGTTGTCCAGGGCCTGCATTTCCCCGTGGGCCTGGCCGAGTGGCAGCAGACAGGTCAGCAGGGCCGGCAGCAGGGGCCGAGAAGTGACGGTGGGCATGATGCGTATCCCTCGCTGGATCAGTGATGGCACGCAGTCTGGTCGCGCGCGAGCTATGGCACCATTGGCCGGCGCGGCTTCCCGCCTTAGGATAGGTCGGTGGCTGGTGTGGGCCTGGACTGCGGTGTGAACGGCTTGGCAGTTTGGCCGCAGCTCCGGCCCTTTGGTTGGCCGGTAATGGCGCGGCAAGGGGCTGGGTGTTACCTGGGGTGACCCTGTCAGGAGAAGGTGTGATGCAGAAAATACTGGTAAGCCGCTGTCTGCTGGGCCAGCGCGTGCGCTATGACGGCGGTGCCCATGGCCCGTTTACTGTGCTGGAGCGCTGGCAGCAGGAAGGGCGCATTGTGCCGCTGTGCCCGGAAGTCGCCGGTGGCCTGCCGACCCCGCGCGCCCCGGCGGAAATTGCCGGCGGCCAGGGTGCGCAGGTGCTCGATGGGCATTTGCCGGTGCTGACCGTGGAGGGCGAGGATGTCACGGCGGCTTTTGTTGACGGCGCACAGCAGGCGCTGGCCCTGGTGGCGCAGCACGGCATTCGCCTGGCACTGCTCAAGGCACGTAGCCCCTCGTGTGGTAACCGGGAAAACTACGATGGCAGTTTCAGCGGCACCAGGGTCGCCGGTGAAGGGGTGACGGCTGCGGCTTTGCGCCGCGCCGGGGTACAGGTGTTTAGCGAGGAGGAGCTGCCGGCTGCGCAAGCGGCGTTGTGTGAGCTAGAAGAGCGGCCGCTGGCGTAGGATGGGGCGGGCGCGCAGCGATACCCACGCTGTTGGCTTACGCGGCGCGGAAGATTCGCGTCGTCTTTAGATAACCGCCAGGTGCCGCTAGCCCAGTCTACGTGTTGAGCAGGCCATATAAAAAAGGGAGGCCGAGGCCTCCCTTTTGCGTTGTCGCTGTACTTAGAACAGTACGCGGCTACGGATGGTCCCACGTACGTGTTGCAGCTTCTCCAGTGCCAGATCGGAGTAATCGGCGTCGACGTCGATCACCACGTAGCCCACTTTTTCGTTGGTCTGCAGGAACTGGCCGGAGATGTTGATGCCGTTTTCGGCAAACACGTTGTTGATCTCGCTCATCACCCCCGGGATGTTCTCGTGGATGTGCAGCAGACGGTGCTTGCCCGGGTGCGCCGGCAGGGCCACTTCAGGGAAGTTGACCGAGGACACGGAGGTGCCGTTGTCGCTGTACTTGACCAGTTTCTCGGCCACTTCCAGGCCGATGTTGGCCTGGGCTTCGGCGGTCGAACCACCGATGTGCGGCGTCAGGATCACGCGATCCAGGCCACGCAGCGGGCTTTCGAACTCTTCGTCGTTGGATTTCGGCTCGACCGGGAACACGTCGATGGCCGCGCCGATCAGGTGCTCGTCCTTGATCGCCTGGGCCAGGTGGTCCAGCTCGACCACGGTGCCGCGTGCGGCGTTGATCAGGATGCCGCCCTTCTTCATGGCGCGGATTTCTTTCTCGCCGATCATCCACTGGGTGGATGGCAGCTCAGGCACGTGCAGCGACACGATGTCGCACATGCCCAGCAGGTCGTGCAGCTTGGCGACTTGGGTAGCGTTGCCCAGCGGCAGTTTGGTCACGGTGTCGTAGAAGAACACCTGCATGCCCATGGCTTCGGCGAGTACCGAGAGCTGAGTGCCGATCGAACCGTAGCCGACAATACCCAGCTTCTTACCCCGGATTTCGAAGGAGTTGGCCGCCGATTTGATCCAGCCACCACGGTGGCAGGAGGCGTTCTTCTCGGGGATGCCGCGCAGTAGCAGGATGGCCTGAGCCAGTACCAGTTCGGCCACCGAGCGGGTATTCGAATAGGGGGCGTTGAACACGGCGATACCGCGCTCGCGGGCGGCGTCGAGGTCAACCTGGTTGGTGCCGATGCAGAAGCAACCGACGGCGACCAGGCGCTTGGCGCAGTCGAAGACTTCGGCGGTCAGCTGGGTGCGCGAGCGGATACCGATAAAGTGCGCGTCGGCGATCTTTTCTTTCAGCTCGTCGTCGGAGAGTGCGCCCTTGAGGTACTCGATGTTGGTGTAACCGGCCGCCTTCAGGGTATCCACTGCATTCTGGTGGACGCCTTCAAGAAGAAGGAACTTGATCTTGCTCTTGTCGAGAGAGGTCTTGCTCATCGGAGTACCTGTTGTCCCACAAATAGTGTCAGGGAAGGGTCAGCGGCGAGGGCTGACTGCGCCCGCAGATCGGCGCGGGGGCACGATTCACGGGGGGCGTATGCTAGCATACGAGCCCCGCGAAGCACCTACCCTGGCAGATGAAGCGTGCTCAGGGTGACCATGAATCGTTTGAGAGTTCCGTAGATGACCAATCCTGCGCTGATCGAAGAGCTGAAGACCCTGGTTGAGCCCGGCAAGGTGCTGACCGATGCCGATTCCCTCAACGCCTATGGCAAGGACTGGACCAAGCATTTCGCCCCGGCCCCCCTGGCGATCGTCTTCCCCAAGAGCATCGAGCAGGTGCAGGCCATTGTTCGTTGGGCCAATCAGCACAAGGTCGCGCTGGTGCCCTCCGGTGGCCGTACCGGCCTGTCCGCCGGCGCGGTGGCGGCCAATGGCGAAGTGGTCGTGGCCTTCGACTATATGAACCAGATTCTCGAGTTCAACGAATTTGACCGCACCGCCCGGTGTCAGCCGGGCGTGGTGACCAAGCAGCTGCAGATGTTCGCCGAGGACAAGGGCCTGTACTACCCGGTGGACTTCGCCTCGGCCGGTTCCAGCCAGATTGGTGGCAATATCGGCACCAATGCCGGCGGCATCAAGGTGATTCGCTACGGCATGACCCGCAACTGGGTGGCCGGGCTGAAGGTTGTAACTGGCACCGGCGAGCTGCTGGATCTGAACAAGGACCTGATCAAGAACGCCACCGGTTATGACATGCGTCAGCTGTTTATCGGTGCCGAAGGCACCCTGGGCTTCGTCGTTGAGGCCACCATGCGCCTGGACCGTGCGCCGAAGAACCTCACCGCGATGGTGCTCGGCACCCCGGACTTCGACTCGATCATGCCGGTGCTGCACGCCTTCCAGAACAAGCTGGACCTGACCGCCTTCGAGTTCTTCTCCGACAAGGCCCTGGCCAAGATCATGGCCCGTGGCGACGTGCCGGCGGCCTTCGAAACCGACTGCCCGTTCTATGCGCTGCTGGAATTCGAAGCCACCACCGAGGAAGTCGCCGAAGCGGCACTGGCCACCTTTGAGCATTGCGTCGAGCAGGGCTGGGTGCTCGATGGCGTGATGAGCCAGAGCGAGCAGCAGCTGCAGAACCTGTGGAAGCTGCGCGAGTACATCTCGGAGACCATCAGCCACTGGACGCCGTACAAGAACGATATCTCGGTCACCGTCTCGAAAGTGCCGGCGTTTCTGCACGACATCGACCGCATCGTCGGCGAACACTACCCGGATTTCGAAATCGTCTGGTTCGGCCATATCGGCGACGGCAACCTGCACCTGAATATCTTGAAGCCCGAGAACCTGTCCAAGGACGAGTTCTTCGCCAAGTGCGCCACCGTCAACAAGTGGGTGTTCGAGACCGTGCAGAAGTACAACGGCTCGATCAGTGCCGAACACGGCGTGGGCATGACCAAACGCGATTATCTGACCTACAGCCGCTCGGAAGCCGAGATTGGCTATATGAAGGCGATCAAGGCGGTATTCGACCCGAACGGCATCATGAACCCGGGCAAGATCTTCCCGCTCTGATTGATACCGACCCGATGTAGCCCGGATAAGCCCTGGCGCAATCCGGGGCAGCGCTTACCCGGATTGCGCTGCGCTTATCCAGGCTACGAGATTGTGTCTTGTGCCCCTTTGGTCGCAACGACTGCCTGCGCTGAAGCAGGCATGATCGCAGGGCGGGTGCAACCCGCCAGCTGACACACCGCAGCCTCCCACAAAGAGCCGCGCATCGCATTCCCATAAGGAGTTGCCCATGAGTTACCAGCATCAGTATGTCGATGGCACCCATATCCACTTCCCCATGGGCAAGGTGGTGTGCATCGGCCGTAATTACGCCGAGCATGCCAAGGAACTGAACAACCCGGTGCCGACCGAGCCGTTGCTGTTTATCAAGGCGGGCAGCTGTGTGGTGCCGCTGGACGACGGCTTTACTCTGGTCGAGGGTAAGGGGGACGTGCATTACGAGGCGGAAATCGCCGTGTTGATCGGCAAGCCGCTGTCGCGCACGCCGAATGCCGAGGAAGTACGCGACGCCATCTCCGGCTTCGCTCCCGCCCTGGACCTGACCCTGCGTGACCTGCAGGCCACGCTTAAAGCCAAGGGTTATCCCTGGGAAACGGCTAAATCCTTCGACGGTGCCTGTGTGCTGGCACCGTTCGTGCCCGGCGATGCAGTCGAAGACCTCACCGATATCGGCATTCGCCTGAGCATCAACGGCGAGCTGCGTCAGGACGGCAACAGCCGCGACATGCTCAACCCGATTCTGCCGATGATCCAGCACATCTGCGGCCACTTCAGCCTGCAGCCTGGCGATGTGATCCTCACCGGTACGCCGGTCGGTGTCGGCCCACTGCACAAGGGCGATGAGCTGGTGCTGGAGCTGGTTGGCCACAGCCGCTTCGCCAGTCGCGCGCTCTAACCACGCGCCTGAGTCGCCAGCGGGGTAAAGGGCACCTGGAGGTGTCCGCTGGCTGGCGGCTTAACAGAACCATAAGCGTTGCGCTCTAGTCTGATCGTCATCGTTCTATAGAGTAGTGTGCGATGCCTGGCCGGTTTTCTTCCTTGATGCGTCCGCGCTGGTGGGCGCTGTTGTTGCTGTTGGCTGTGATCCTGTTGGTGGGTTACCGGCACTGGGATGATCGACTGCATTTCTGGTTCAAACAGCAGCAGTCGAGCTCTGCCGAACAGCAGGCGAGTATCTGGCTGCCTGGCTATCGCGCGGTGCTGCAGGGTAAGCCGGTGCAGGGCCTGGAGGATGATGAGCTGTCCGGCCTGACCTACAGTGCCGCCAGCAATACCCTGTTCAGCGTGACGGGCAAGAACCCGCAGTTGGTCGAGCTGACGCTGGATGGTCAGGTGATCCGGCGCATCCATCTGCTTGGGTTTTCCAATCCAGAAGGGGTGGAAATGCTCAGCGATGGTCGCCTGGCGGTTATCGATGAGCGCAAGCGTACGTTGACCACCTTCAAGCTGGACGCTTTGACCCGCAGCCTAGAGTTTGCCGATCTGGCGTCTTTCGACCTGGGCTTTGCCACGGCCGGCAACAAGGGCTTCGAGGGCATCGCCTGGGATTCGCGCAACGAGCGCGTGCTGCTGGGCAAGGAGCGCGGCCCACTGGGGCTGTTCAGCCTGCCTTTCCCCGGTGAGGATGGCGCTGCGGGGGCATTGCAGCCGCTGCCAACCGGGCATCTGTTCCTGCGCGATATTTCCTCCCTTAGCTATGACGCCCGTACCGGTCACGCGCTGGTGCTGTCGGACGAATCGCGCCTGCTGCTGGAGGTGGATGCCCGCGGCGAGCCGGTCAGTTTTATCAGCCTGAGCGGCGGCTTCAACGGCTTGCACCGCGGGATCAAGCAGGCGGAAGGGGTGACCATGGATGCGGAGGGCAATATCTATATCGTCAGCGAACCCAACCTGTTTTATGTGCTTAGCAAGCTGCCCCCGGCGGACCTCCCCAAGGATGATTGATTTAAGTTTGGCTTAAGCGGCGATTAAGTCTGGATTCAGCTGTGCCCTCTACTCTGGCCCCATCACCTAACTGATTAGAGGGTTACCCCATGAAACGTTTAACTTTGGCTCTGCTGCTTGCTCCGCTGTTCTCCACTGCCGCCCTGGCGGCCGGCTATACCGGCCCCGGCGCTACGGCTCAGGTCACCAGTGTGGCGGCGGCGTTGAAAGCCAGTGACGACACCCCGGTGGCTTTGCAGGGGCAGATCGTCAAGCGTCTGCAGGACGAGCTCTATGAATTCAAGGACGCCAGCGGCACCATCAATGTAGAGATCGACGATGAAGATTGGCCGGCCCAGGCGATCTCCGAGAACGTTACGGTCAAGCTGGCCGGCGAAGTCGATCACGACCTGACCAGCCGCGAGATCGATGTGGACTCCCTCGAACTGGTCAAATAAGCCACGGCCCTGGTTACCCACGCCAGCCCGAAGCCCTGCTTCGGGCTGGCGTCGTTGTGTCACCTGTTACTGTTTGAGAGTGAGTCACCATGCGAGACCATTTGACCCTGAAGCGCCTGTTGTTGAGCCTTGCCGGGCTGGCGTTGCTGCTGCTTGGCCTGCTGGGCCAGGAGTACCGCCTGTTCGAGCGGGCCTGGTTCAATGTGCAGCAGTGGCAACAGGCCGCTAAGGGTCAGCAGGTCGCCATGCTGTTGTCGAATTACCAGGTGGACATCGAAGCCAAGGTGATCGAGGGGCTGGATGATGATGTCTCGGCGCTGACCTACGACCCGGATCGCAACAGCCTGTTTACCGTGACCAACCAGAAACCGCAGTTGATCGAATTGTCGCTCGGTGGTGAGCTGCTGCGGCGTATCGACCTGCATGGCTTTGGCGATGCCGAAGCGGTCGAGTACATCAGCCAGGGCCTGTATGTGATCACCGATGAACGCCAGCAGCGCCTGATCAAGGTGCGGGTGGATGACACCACCACTGAACTGCATGCCGATCAGGCGCAGCAGTTCTCCCTGGGCATCGGCCTGAATGGCAACAAGGGCTTCGAGGGCCTGGCCTACGACTCGGCTGGCCAGCGCCTGTTTGTCGCCAAGGAACGCGACCCGATCCGCATCTATGAGATTCACGGCTTCCCTCAGCGTGATCCGCAGCGTCCTTTCGCCGTGCATGTGGTGGATGACCAGAAGCGTGACGCCGGATTGTTTGTGCGCGATCTTTCCAGCCTGCAGTTCGATGAGCGCAGCGGCCATCTGCTGGCGCTGTCCGACGAGTCGCGCCTGGTGCTGGAGCTGAATGTCGAGGGCAAGCCGATCAGTAGCCTGTCGCTGCTCCGCGGGCGCAACGGCCTGACCCGCAGCGTGCCCCAGGGCGAGGGCATCGCCATGGATAACCAGGGCGTGCTCTATCTGGTCAGCGAGCCCAACCTGTTCTATCGCTTCAAGAAACCTGAGGGCTAGGTTTTCGGCTGAGCGCGTTGACCCCCGGTTGCAGCAGGCGCGCGGTTTTCCATTCGAAACCCAGGGTCAGGCCGATGGCTGCGCAAGCCAGGCCGCCGGCTAATCCCCACCAAACGCCCTGGGCACCCCAGCCTAGGGGAAATGCCAGCAGCCAGGCCAGCGGCGCGCCCACCGCCCAGTAGCAGAACAGGCCGACCCAGAAGGTGGTCTTGGCGTCTTTGAGGCCGCGAATCGCGCCCATGGCGATGGTCTGGATGCCATCGAAGAACTCGAACCAGGCGGCAATTGCCAGCAGCGCCACGGCCAGGGCCACTACCTCGGCGTAGGCCGGGTCGCGGCGGTCGAGAAACAAGCCCACCACCCACTGCGGGGCCAGCCAGAACAGGCAGGCAAAACCCAGCATGCACAGCGCGCCCAGGCCGATGCCCAGGCGGCCGGCTTGACGCGCCTGGAGCAGGCGGCCGGCACCGAAGTGCTGACCGATACGGAAGGTCACCGCGTAGGAAATGCCCACCGGCACCATAAAGGCCACATACACCGACATGATCGCGATCTGGTGCGCCGCCAGCTGGCTGCTGCCCAGGGCCCCCATGCTTAGCGCGGCGAAGGCGAACAGTCCGGACTCCACCGCATAGGTGCCGCCAATCGGCAGGCCCAGGCGCAGCAGCTCTTTCAGCTCGTCCCACACCGGCCGCAGCAGCCCGCGCCACAGTGGGTAAGGGCTGTAGGCGCTGTGCTGCAGCACATGCCAGGCCAGCAGCAGAGCCATGACATTCATCACCACTGCGGTGACCAGGCCGATCCCGGCCAGGCCCAGGTGCGGCAAGCCGAACCAGCCCTTGATCAGGGCATAGTTGAGGACGAAGTTGGCCAGCGCCCCGCCAATGCTGATGGCCATCACCGGGCCAGGCCGGCCGATGGCGCTGGTAAAGCCGCGCAGGGCCATAAAACTCATATAGCCGGGCAGGGCAAACACCAGGGTTGAAAGAAACTGCATGCCGCCGCTGACGTTCTCCGGCTGCTGGCCGAAGTACAGCAGCGCCGGGCCCAGGTTCCACAATGCCAGGCCGGCCAGCAGCGCCAGGCCCCAGCCCAGCCACAGGCCGTTCTGGGTCAGCCGGGTCACTCCGGCGGCGTCCTGCGCGCCGTGGCGGATCGCCACCAGATTGCCGACCGAGGCAATCACCCCGACACAGAAGATCGAAACAAAAGAATAGCTGGCCGCGCCCAGGCCGCCGGCGGCCAGTTCTGCCGGGCCAAGCAGGCCCATCATCACCGTGTCGGTAAACACCATCAGCACATGGGCCAGTTGCGCGGCAATCAGCGGCCCGGCGAGTTTCAGGATGGCGCGCAGTTCGCCGCGGAGCGGATGCAGCATGATGAGTTCTACTCAGTCAGAAGGCTTGCCCGGGTGATCCGCGCAGGCAGAGAATGCGCCTATTCTCATGAGCCATCCGCAACAGCACAAAAGGATAATAGCGATGAAAGGCATGACTATTACTCATGGATTGCGGTCATGAGCCAACGCCTGCCGCCGCTCTATGCCCTGCGCGCCTTCGAGGCGGCGGCGCGGCACTGCTCCTTTACCCGTGCGGCCGAAGAACTGGCGATTACCCAGAGTGCGGTCAGCCGGCATGTGCGCACCCTGGAAGAGCACTTTGCCTGCCGCCTGTTCGAGCGCCGGGGCCGCAGCCTGCAGCTCACCGAGACGGCGCGCATGCTGCTGCCGGGGCTGCGCGATGGCTTTGAGGCGTTGGAGCGCGCCTGCAACACCTTGCGCGTCGACGACACGGTGCTGCGCCTGAAGGCCCCATCGACGCTGACCATGCGCTGGTTGCTGGCGCGCCTGTCGCGCTATCGCCTGCTCAGCGCCAGTGAGGTGCAGCTGACTAGCGCCTGGATGGATGTGGACAAGGTGGACTTCCTGCATGAGCCCTTCGACTGCGCCGTGCTGCTGAGCCAGGGCGACTTTCCGGATGAATGGGAGAGCACCGAGCTGTTCGCCGAGTGGCTGATTCCGGTGTGCGCGCCTGAGGCCTTGAATGAACAACCCTGGGATCTGCCGCGTTTGCAGACCGCCGAACTGCTGCACCCCACCCCGGATCGCCGTGACTGGCGGCAGTGGTTACAGGCCATGGGCCTGGCCGACCGGGTACCGCTCAAGGGTGGGCAGGTGTTCGATACCCTGGAGCTGGGCATGGTCGCTGCGGCGCGCGGCTATGGCGTATCGATCGGCGATCTGGTGATGGTTGCCGAGGATGTCGCCCAGGGGCGGCTGGGTCTGCCCTGGCCCTGCGCGGTGCCCAGTGGTTGCAGCTACTACCTGGTCTGGCCCAAGGCGCGCCGAGGCCAGGAGCGTTTTCGCCGTTTGCGTGATTATCTGGTGGCCGATGTGGCGGCGATGCAGTTGCCAGTGGTGGAGCGGGTGATGGAAAGCGTCCGTTAGGGCGTTTTTGCCCTGGGCGTAAAAAATATTGGACTGCCTCTTCTTGGCTTTATCAGGTAAATCTTTATAAAACAGCAGTTTATGGCATTTTTTAGAGTGGGTTGCCTGCTGCTCTCGGTCTGATTTCTTAACATGTCGCGCTTATTTGTTTGACATATTTTACGGCTTTGGCAGACTGGCCCCAGGGTTGGGACTGCCAGATGGGCGTTGTACGCGTATCTGTGGCCGCTTTGGCAGACACGACCAGCCGTAAACAGAAGGTGCGCGACAACCGTCAGCCCTTCTGCACAACAACGGCAGCCAATCCCGGCTGCCCCAAGGTGATGTATGTCCAACAACAATACGAAACAGCGCCCAGGCGCGCGTAAACCGGTTGTCCTGATGTCCATGGGCGCTCAAGAGCGCAAAGGGCATGCCTATCAAGTCATGACCCACAAATACATAACTCCCCTGGTCGAACTGTCTGGCTGCGTGCCGCTGCTGGCACCCAGCTGCTGCGGCACCGATGACATCGAGCAGTACCTGTCGATGGTCGACGGTGTCTACCTGACCGGTGCCGGCAGCAATATCGATCCGGCCCTCTACGGCCAGGAAAACCTGACCCCGAGCAAGGGCCAGGATCAGGAGCGTGACCTTTTCGATATCCCTCTGATTCGCGCAGCCCTGGCCCGTGGCCTGCCGCTGTTCGGTATCTGCCGCGGCATGCAGGAAATCAACGTGGCCCTGGGTGGCAGCATCCACCAGAAGGCTTATGAAGTGCCGGGCATCAGCGACCATCGCGAAGATCCGAGCACCTCGGTTGCCGAACAATATGCCGACCGCCACAGCGTGCGCGCGCTGCCGGGCAGCTGGTTTGCCGAGCTGATGGGGCATGCCGAGTTCCCGGTGAATTCTCTCCACGGTCAGGCCGTGGACCGCCTGGGTGCAGGCATCGAGGCCCTGGCCCATGCCGACGATGGCCTGATTGAAGCCATCCATGTGCCGGACGCGGCGCAGTTCACCCTGGCCGTGCAATGGCACCCGGAGTGGCAGGCCGCAGAGAACCCGCATTCGGTAAAGATCTTCCAGGCCTTTGGCGACGCCTGCCGTGAACAGGCCGCGCGACGCGACCAGTAAGCACGCAACCGAAATAAAGAAGCCCCGCCAATGCGGGGCTTCTTTATGGGCGCGATTCAGGCGTTGCTATTGCTGGGGCGATATTGCAGGGCTTCGGCCAGGTGAGTGCGGTTGATACTGGCTGCGCCATCCAGATCGGCCAGGGTGCGCGCCACCTTCATCACCCGGTGCGCGGCACGCAGGCTCAGGCCCAGGCGTTCGCAGGCGTTTTCCAGCCAGTGCCGGTCTTCGCTGTCGAGGCTGCAGTGTTGTTGCACGCCGGCGAGGTCCAGGTGGGCGTTGGCGCAGCCCTGGCGTACCAGTTGCTGCTGGCGCGCGCGCACCACCAGGGCGGCCAGTTCGGTGCTGCTGGGTCCGTGGTTGCTGCTGGTTTCCAGGCGGGTGGTTTCCCGCGGCACGCTCAGGTGCAGGTCGATGCGGTCGAGCAGCGGGCCGGAGAGTTTGCCGCGGTAGCGCTGGATCTGTTCGGCCGAGCAGCGGCAGCGCCCGGAAGGGTCGCCTAAATGCCCACAGGGGCAGGGATTCATCGCTGCCACCAGTTGGAAGCGCGCTGGGAAACGTACTTTGTCGCGAGCCCGGGCGATGACGATATGCCCGCTTTCCAGGGGTTCGCGTAAGACTTCCAAAACCTTGCGATCGAATTCGGGTAGCTCGTCTAAAAAAAGTACACCCTGGTGCGCCAAGGTAATTTCGCCAGGTTGCGGGCGACTGCCACCACCGACCAGTGCTGGTCCTGATGCACTGTGATGAGGTGTTCTAAAAGGTCTTTGTGGCCAGGCACTTAGCGGTGTATGGCTGGCCACGGAGTGAATGGCCGCCACTTCCAGTGCTTCCTGTTCGTCCAGCGGTGGCAGCAGGCCGGGCAAGCGGCTGGCCAGCAGGGTCTTGCCGGTGCCGGGCGGCCCGCTGAACAGTATTTCGTGCACCATTAGACCCAAAGCTTTAGAAGCGGCACAATGCCGAAAAGGGGGGACAGCTATGCCCAAGATATGGCCATACATTCGGTTCAGCAGTGAAGAGCAACGTAAAGGCGACAGCCTGCGGCGTCAGCAAGAATTAATAAACAGTTTTGCAGCTCGACCCGAAATCGTGGCGGAGGGGGCTGTAATTGATACCAGCCTAGACCTTAACGACTTGGGCGTGTCGGGGTATACCGGCAAAAACATATTGAAAGGACGATTTAAGGACTTCTTGGATGCCGTTGATAGGGGTGTAGTTAAGAGGGGGGATTACTTAGCAGTTGAGGCAATTAATCGCATTACCCGACTAGACCCAATGGAGAGCTTGCCGATTATTCTCGATTTGATGAATAAGGGCATAAAAATCGCCATTACTTCGAGTTCTCAAGTTTACAAGCAGGGTGAAGATATAACTCAGTTGTATCTAGCGTTGGGCGAGCTACAAAGAGGGTTCACTGAAAGCAAGGAAAAAGGTCGGCGAGTTCGAGAGGCTTGGAATAGTAAAAAGTTAAGAGCCTCCCAGACCGGGGAAGTAACAACGTCCCGGCTTCCTTTATGGCTTCGTGTCGTTAAGTCCACTGAGAATGGCTTTACTATCAGAACAATTGAGGAAATTCCTGAGCGGGTTGAGGTGGTTAGAGAGATATATAGGCTCTCCGATAATAATGTTGGTGCAATTGCAACAACTCGAATTCTAACAGAGAAAGGAATTCCGACATTTACCAGGGAGAATGCCAGGAAGAATCCGAACTATGGCGATTTTTGGCAGCCGTCTTACGTTAAGAAAATCCTAGAAAATAGGGCTGTTATGGGATTTTACCAGCCTATGACTTGGGAGAAACTGGAAGATAATCGTAGGCGACGTATAAACCACGGGCCAGAAATTGCTAACTACTTTCCTCAAATTATCAGCCCAGAACTCTTTCGGCGTGTCCAAGAGAAAAGGAAAGGAAGAGGTCAGGCAGGTCAGGGTAATAAGGGCAGAACATTTAGCAATCTCTTTACCAAGTTGGCCCATTGCTCAAAGTGTGGTGCTGCTGCAAACCACGTTAATAAAGGTCCTGACAAAAGGAAAGGCGGTAAATATTTGGTTTGTTATCGGGCTAAGCACGGGAGCTGTGATTATCGGTCTTGGCCTTATGAGCAAGCCGAGACAATGCTTCTAAAGTTTTTAGCTGAAGCAGATATTAAGGGTATTTTGAAAGAGCGGGATACCGTCAGTGACTTGGTTAACTCAAAGTATGAGGTCGATTCGGAAATTAGCGAGATACAAGAAATGCTCGATAATTTCAAGTCCGACTTTAAGCGGTTGCGTGGCAAGGTCAGCGACTTAGAACGGTCAATGGCTATTGAGAATGAGGGAAAGCTTGAGGAGTTAAATGAGAAGAAGAAAAAAACTGAATCGGCAATTTATCAGGCATTAGAGCAGCAGAAGGCAGACATAGATAAGGATATCGAGAGCTTGCGAGAGTTAAGTGCTACCGAAAGCGAGCAAATAGTTTTTGAGGTTCGCTCAAAGATCAATGAGCGTCTTCGGTTGATTATTGAGGATATTGTTCTAGATTTTCAAGATAGGACCGCTGAGATACACTTTAAAAATGGTGTTCGTCGGTTCCTCCACGAAGGAGGAATGTATGGGAATATCCCTCCCAAAGCCGAAGGCATTCAGAGAGAGAATGACCTTGCGGAGATATATGAATGGCAAAATCTTACAGATGAAGAGCGGGCAGAAAGGTATAAAAATGCGGGTCTTAATATAGTGCCCCTAGGTGTCGATATCTAAGGCTTTGGCCAGGGTTTGTGCTTGCGTTTGACCGTTATCGGCCTTCCTGCTTTCTTTTCCACTGAAGAAACGAGTGCCTCGATTAACTCGGCTGTCTCAGGAGAAATGCTCAATTCATTAAGATTCGTAATGGATTTGTCAATTCTATTGGCTTGCCTAGTTTCCTGCTCAATATCATTATCCTGCACTGCAAGCAGCCATTTTTGAATTTGGTTGTTGAGCATTGCTGTATATTTCCCTAGCAATTTTGCCCTTTCAATTTCCTCCTCCAATTTTTTAGTGGTATCTGTTGCTGCTTTAATCTGTCTTTGTGCCTCCTCTTGCTGTCTCTGCCAATTCTTCTGGCGTCTCCCCTGATTAGTATTTTCAGGATTGTAGTTGCCAACGTTGAGGTCGCAATATTTGAGTGTGGCACTAGTAAATGCCATTTTAAGTGTGTTTATTGTGCCTTTTTGGTCGAGGGGTCTTTGATACTTCCCATTAATTACTCGGGATACGACGAGATTTAAATGGGGATTGTTTTGCTCGTGTATATTCGCAAAGGCCTTACCCTTCAGGCTCTCGGGGGAAATACAAAGCTTTTGTGCTAGAGACAGTGCTACGTCTTTAAATATTAGCCTCCATTGCTCTACAGTAGGCTTCTTTACCGTTCCCGGAAGCACAAATGTGAAAGACTGTGCGTAGGAGTGTACAGGCCTGCCGCCTTTGGTCTTGCTGTTCTTAAGGTCAAGTTGAATGGCCTCGCTAGAACAGGCCTGAATTATTGCCTCCACATTGCCATAGAGGGGCTGTATCGTAGTCCTCCCTTTATGATTTGGGTGCTCGCTGGCAGTAAGGTATTTTAGGTAGCTAATTAGCCCGTTGTGCTTGTCCTTTACTCTCTCACTACGAACAAACCAATTTTTAATCCTGCTCACATATCCTCAAAGCGAGATAAATTTTTAAGTCTTTCTTGGAATGCTTCCCCAATACAGTGCGGGTAATTTACATGGCACTGTAAAAGGTATAAGACGTATTTTTGAAGCTTTAGGTCAAGGCAAACAAATCCAAAAACATCAACTTTCCTGTTGTTGTGAAATGCCAATAGAAACTCTCTTGTTCTAACGCCCTGATTGCTGTGGGTGTAGGCAACTTTCTCGAGGCCCAAAAAAGCCTCTATAAAGTAATCTTTGCTAAATTCTGTATTCATATATATTCTCCTTATTGTATGAATACAAATATCATGGATATTTTGTTTGTCAAGCTTGGTAAGTTATAAATTTGGAATCTTTTCAAGATAGCATAACTCTTCGAGTTATCGACTTCGTCTTGCTTCTTGGTCAGGACTTTGTCCCGACACCCTACTGATTTGACAATGAGTTTTTTTGTGGCAAATTTAATTATAGGAGGTTTAATCCGACAAGATTCGGAAACTCATAACCAAGGTGGGAAAAGTGTCGCGGGGGTTATGGGAGAGGTGCCGCTACCGTGGACTTACATAGGCGGCGAGATTTGGAGGTGGCTTTGGTTCTAATATGCTAGGGAGTATTAGATTGTTGTTCGGTGAGTGAAATCCGTAGCCTTAATACGTGTATTTGTGTCGTGGTGGCATAGATTAAAATGACAAACAAAGTTGTGGCGATATCTGTAAGGCTTTTTAAGAGGAAAACGCCAAAGTCCGAGGACTTAAATCTTGAGGACTGCCAATTGCAGGAGAGTTAAACTCTTTGAATTCCCAGATATGCATAGGCCCAACCTGAAAGCTAAACTCTCTAGCTTAAGGGAGAGTTTTGCCTTCAGGCAGGGGGTTACAAAGGGGTTAGTTGAAAATACGGGTGACTTTTTTGACGTAATAGCCCACAGAGTTAAAGTAATTTTTATAACGCCCAATGCCGTAGGTGAGAATAGCGATAAGCAAAATTAGTGCGTGTTTGGTTTTGATGCTGAAGTTGAATTCGCCGTAACATTCAACGTTGTATGGTGGAGTGCCCTCACAAAAAGGATATCCGCTATACAAATACATACTATTCGTCAAGCTCCAAAAGAATCCGCCGCGTGGGTCATAGCCACTCGATATCAATAGTAGAACGAATGTTAATGCTATGGAAATTGATATGTATATGGCTCCTTCGTGTTTATAGCTATTCTTCGTGTTCGGCTCAGGAGATTTAGATATTACTTCGGCGGTTTTCACTGTGGGGGTTGTTGTGGGGGGCGTTGAGTCAATTGCTATTATGCACTCAACCCCAGCCTGTTCCATTCTGGATTTGATTTTATTTGCAAGATTTAAATCTACAGCCCTTTTTATTGTGGCTTTGCTTCTAATTAGGCTTTCGATTTCGGTGGGCTGTTTATCAAGAAATATCGACGATAGGCTCTCAATAGTTTCCTCCATTGAGTCCCGTAAGATATTCCCGGATAGGGAGACAATATATTTTTGCTCCATTGGTTGCCTGCTCCCTGCCCGATTAATAATCTGAGTTGTAAATATCGTTATTCTCGTACGGTTGCATAGTGTCGGTGTTTAGGCCCCTAGTTCTATCTCTATCCAGAGCCTGGCCTCCACCAGGCGCAATGGATTGACCACCGCCGGGGGCAATTGACTGGCCACCACCTGGGCCTATAGATAGGCCGCCGCCAGGCCCAATGGATAATCCGCCGCCAGGTGCAATCGACTTTCCGCCACCAGGGGCAATCGAATCACAGCCACCGGGGCCAATCGAGTTAGGGACGCAGTCACGCCACGCTTCTGCATTGGCGACACCTGAACAAGCGAGCAGCGTTATTAGTAACCCTGAAAGTTTCATTTTGTTATCTCCGTCTTAGTGTTGAGACGCTACCCCTAACGACACGTCCTGTCCAACCGCCATACGCACGGATAGCAAGTCTCCGCACGTCTGACGGTTCCAACAGTAATGGGGTCTAATGGTTGACTAAAAGAAGTAGATTGTGCGAGCCGGCCGCGGCCACCAGCAGGGCGCGCTTGGCGGCGATCTGGCCCTGCACTTCGGCAAGGTCCGGGTAGGGCAGCACCTGGCGCAGCAGGCCCTGGGCCTGATAGGGCGCGATGGGCGTCTGGCCATTGAGATGGGCGGCGACTTCGAGCAGGTGCTCCACCGCGATCACGTCCAGCCCCGAGGCCAGGCTGGCTTCTTCGGCGTTGGCCTTGGGCACCATTAAGGTGCGGCCGGCGGCGCGGGCGGCCAGTGCGGCGGGCAGCACGCCCTGTACTGGGCGAATCGCCCCGGACAGCGCCAGCTCGCCAAGGCATTCGAGCTGCTCCAATGCGCTGGCCGGCACCTGGCCGCTGGCGGCGAGAATGCCCAAGGCAATCGCCAGGTCGAAACGCCCGCCGTCCTTGGGTAGATCCGCCGGGGCCAGATTGAGGGTGATGCGTCTGGGCGGGAACTCGAAGGCGCAGTTGAGGATGGCGCTGCGCACCCGGTCCTTGCTTTCCTTGACCGCTGTTTCCGGCAGGCCGACCAGGGCCAGGGAAGGCAGGCCGTTGGCCAGATGGGCCTCGACCGTCACTGCCGGAGCTTCGACGCCGACTTGGGCGCGGCTGTGGACTATGGCCAGGGACATCGATCACTCCTTGATCGGCTGAGGCATCCGCTGCGGGTGTTACTCGTGGGTGGCGGCGGCTTCTGGGCTGCGGGCTTCCATCTCGGCGACTTTGGCTTCTAGGGCTTCCAGGCGGGCACGGGTGCGGGCCAGTACGACCATCTGGCTGTCGAATTCGTCGCGGCTGACCAGGTCGAGCTTGCTGAAGCCGCTTTGCAGCAACAGCTTGAACTGGGCTTCCAGCTCGCTGCGTGGCAGCGGGCTGTCGCTGTTGAACAGGCGGGAGGCCTGATGGCTAAGGGCGTCGAGCAAGGCTTTGGGTGGCAGCATGGTGAGGTTCCGGTAACAGATGGTCGCCAGTGTAGCACGCAGTGCCGGACGGCTTGCCTGGGCGAGACTGGCGCACTGGGCGGGCGCGCTGCACGCTTTTCGCGCGTGGGGTGGCAGGGTGTCGCACCATTGTTGTGCGTTGATTGCGTCCAAATGTCCGCGATAAGCCCCTGTTTGGTGGCTAACTACATGAAATAAGTGGCTTTTACGGGAGTTGGCAGGCTTTCTGCTTTGTCTCTTGCGACGCATGCTCCGATGCAGTTCCGGTGCGTCAGGCGAAGCGGGGAAGTGCTTCGCCGGGATCTGTTGGTGAGCATCGGTGCCGCTGGGTCAGGGCCGCGATGCATTACAAAAGCCAGACACTGCGCTTAGACTTGAGTCGGGTTCGTAATTCCTGGGGCAAGTCCACCTTACACGGGAGAAAGTTACATGAAGCTAGTCACTGCCATCATCAAGCCGTTCAAGCTGGACGACGTCCGTGAGTCACTGTCGGAGATCGGCGTGCAGGGCATCACTGTCACTGAAGTCAAAGGCTTCGGTCGTCAGAAAGGCCATACCGAGTTGTACCGCGGTGCCGAATACGTGGTCGATTTTTTGCCGAAGGTGAAAATCGACGTGGCCATCGCTGACGATCAGCTCGATCGTGTGATCGAGGCCATTACCAAGGCCGCCAACACCGGCAAGATCGGTGACGGCAAGATTTTCGTTGTAAACCTGGAACAGGCGATCCGCATCCGTACCGGCGAAACCGATACCGACGCGATCTAAACGCCCTTCGAACCCCACACGCCCCAGGAGTTAAACCATGACTCTGCGAAAAATCGCAGGGCTAGGAGCCCTTTTGTCTCTCGTTCCTGGCTTTGCCATGGCCGAAGAGGCAAGCCTGAGCAGCGGCGACACAGCCTGGATGCTGGTGGCCACTGTGCTGGTGCTGTTTATGACCATTCCCGGTCTGGCACTGTTCTATGCCGGCATGGTGCGTTCCAAGAACGTGCTGTCGGTGTTGATGCAGTGCTTTGCCGTGACCGGTCTGATCAGCATCCTGTGGGTCGTTTACGGCTACAGCCTGGCATTTGACACCACCGGCATGGAGCAGGGTGTGGTCAATCTCAACTCCTTTGTCGGCGGTTTCTCCAAAGCCTTCCTCAGTGGTCTGACCCTGGACAGCCTGGTGGCCACGGTGCCGGAGTCGGTGTTCATCACCTTCCAGATGACCTTTGCCATTATCACTCCCGCCCTGATCGTCGGAGCCTTTGCCGAGCGCATGAAGTTCTCGGCCATGCTGATCTTCATGGCGGTGTGGTTCACCCTGGTCTATGCGCCCATCGCGCATATGGTCTGGGCCGGCGACGGCGCACTGATGTGGGACTGGGGTGTGCTGGACTTCGCGGGTGGCACCGTGGTGCACATCAACGCGGGTATTGCCGGGCTGGTGGCCTGTCTGGTGTTGGGCAAGCGCAAGGGCTTCCCGACTACCGCCATGCCGCCGCACAACCTCGGCTACACCCTGATCGGCGCAAGCATGCTCTGGGTCGGCTGGTTCGGCTTCAACGCCGGCTCGGCTCTGGCCGCCAACGGCAGCGCTGGTATGGCCATGCTGGTGACCCAGATTGCCACTGCCACCGCGGCGCTGAGCTGGATGTTCGCCGAGTGGATCACCCATCGCAAACCCAGCGTGCTGGGCATTGCTTCGGGTGCGGTGGCGGGCCTGGTGGCCATCACTCCGGCGTCCGGTACGGCCGGTCCCATGGGGGCCCTGGCGATCGGCCTGGCCAGCGGGGTGATCTGCTTCTTCTGTGCCACCAGCCTGAAACGCAAACTGGGTTATGACGACTCTCTGGACGTTTTCGGCGTGCATGCCGTGGGCGGTATCGTCGGGGCTATTCTCACCGGGGCGTTCGCCGCGCCGGCGCTGGGTGGCTTTGGCGAAGTGGAGAACATTCCTGCGCAGTTGTGGGTGCAGTTCGAGGGGGTGGCCTTCACGGTGGTGTACACCGCGCTGGTGACCTTCGTGATCCTGAAAGTGATCGACCTAGTAATGGGCCTGCGTGTCAGTGACGAGGAAGAGACCATCGGCCTCGATCTCGCCCTGCATAACGAGCGCGGCTACAACCTGTAAGCACACGGAGCGCGTCCGGAGCCAACCCCGGACGCCTTAACCGAATAGCGCTATAAAGCGCACGGCAAGAGGTGAACCATGGACAACACAGCATTGACTGCACTGCAGTACGGTTTTGATACCTTCTACTTTTTGGTTTGCGGCGCCCTGGTGATGTGGATGGCAGCGGGTTTTGCCATGCTCGAATCCGGGTTGGTGCGGGCCAAGAACACCACCGAGATTCTCACCAAGAACATCGCCCTGTACGCAGTGGCCAGCGTGATGTACCTGGTGATCGGCTACCACATCATGTACTCCAGCCCGGAAGGCGGCATTCTGCCAAGCCTGGGCTTCCTGCTGGGTGAAGAGAACAGCGTCGAGTCGGTTCTGGCCGGCGGTGATGACGCGCCCTACTACTCGGCCCGTTCCGACTTCTTCTTCCAGGTGGTGTTTGCCGCGACCTGCATGTCGATTGTCTCCGGTGCCGTGGCCGAGCGCATGAAGCTGTGGGCCTTCCTGGCTTTCGCCGTGGTCATGACCGGTTTCATCTACCCGGTACAGGGCTTCTGGAAATGGGGTTCGGGCTTCCTCAACGAAGCGGGCTTCCTCGACTTCGCCGGTTCCGGTGTGGTGCATATGGCCGGTGCTGCCGCTGCTCTGGCTGGCGTGCTGCTGCTGGGTGCGCGTAAGGGCAAGTACGGTGCCAATGGCCAGGTCAACGCCATTCCGGGTGCCAACCTGCCGATGGCAGCCCTGGGTACCTTTATCCTGTGGATGGGCTGGTTCGGTTTCAACGGCGGCTCGCAGCTGAAGATGAGCACCATCGAAGACGCCAACGCCGTGGCCAACGTGTTCGTTAACACCAACATGTCCGCTGCCGGCGGTCTGATTGCGGCGCTGATCGTGGCGCGTATCCTGTTCGGCAAGGCTGACCTGACCATGGCCCTCAACGGTGCCCTGGCTGGCCTGGTGGCCATCACCGCCGAGCCGCTGACCCCGACTGCCCTGCAAGCAACCCTGATCGGTGGCGTGGGTGGCGTGCTGGTGGTGTTCTCCATCCTCGGCCTGGACAAGCTCAAGCTCGACGATCCAGTCGGTGCCATCTCCGTCCACGGTGTGGTCGGTATCTGGGGCCTGCTGGCTGTCTGCCTGACCAACAGCGACTCCAGCCTGGGTGCCCAGCTGCTGGGTATCGGTGCGATCTTCGCCTGGGTGTTTATCGCCAGCCTGATCGTCTGGTCCATCATCAAGCTGGTGATCGGCCTGCGCGTTACCGAGGAAGAAGAATACGAAGGCGTGGACATCGCCGAGTGCGGTATGGAAGCCTATCCGGAGTTCACCAAGAACTGATTGTCCGGAGTTTCGACGAGGGCGCCTTTATGGCGCCCTTTGTTTTTTCTGCGGGCCGTCAGAGCCTGCCGGAGTTTGCGCACGCTGCTGTTGTGATGCACCGGCAACAGACCCTAGAATGCGCGCCGTTGAGCGCAGATCGCCGATGCGTAGCGCTCAATCCGGGCAAGGCCACAGGATTTTTTTCCAGCGACGTTAGAAAGCTGACGCAGCTGGGCTATAACTACTCTGCTTTTCGCAAGTCATGAGGTTGAACATGAGCGACGAAGATCTGGAACACGACGAACTGGAAGGCGCTGACGAGGACGACGGCGAGGAACTGGCCGCCGCCGACGATGGCGACAGTGTGGATGATGACGGTGACGACGAAGTCGTACCCGCCAGCAAAAGCAAGAAGGTCAAGGCTGCCGTTGACGTCGAGGAGCTGCCCAGCATCGAAGCCAAGCAGAAAGAGCGCGATGCCCTGGCCCGCGCCATGGAAGAGTTTCTTTCCCGCGGCGGCAAGGTGCAGGAAGTCGAGCCGAATGTGGTCTCCGATCCGCCCAAGAAGCCGGATAGCAAATATGGCAGCCGCCCCATTTAAGCGGTTGGCATAGCGCAAAAAGCCCGCATGGCAGACGCCGTGCGGGCTTTTTTGTGGCTTTTCCTCGTCCACTGCTGCGTTCAGGTGCCGGCACCTAAGTGTGAAGGGATCTGATTTCGTAGGGTGCGCTGTGCGCACCAGTTCTAGCTGTCGACTCTTGGTGCACGCGGCGCACCCTCTCCTGGGTGGCTCCTGCAAGCAGTGTCACCCTCTTCGGGCCGTCGCTGCGCGACGTAGGGCTTGTGGGCGCGGCTCTATCGGTTTACGCCCAGCTATGCAGCAGCGCGGGCAATTCGGCGAGGCTGCGAATCTGCCCGTCCGGGGTGTTGTCGGCCTCCCAGGCCTTGCCCTGGGGGTTGAACCAGATGGCGCGCAGGCCGGCGGCCTGGGCCCCGGCGATATCGTCGCTGGGGTGGTCGCCGATATGCACCGCATGCTCGGCGGCGATTCCTGCGCGTCTGAGGGCTTCCTGGAAGGGCTTGGGATCGGGCTTGCCGACCCCCAGCTCCTCGGCGCACAGGGCGAACTGGAAGTAATCGGCCAGGCCCAGGCGGCGCACATCGGCATTGCCGTTGGTGATCACTCCGAGCTGGAAGCGGTTGGCCAGGGTTTCCAGGGTCGGATGCACTTCGGCGAACAGCTCGACCTGATGGCGCGCCGCGAGGAACACCTGGAAGCCGGCCTCGGCCAGCACCTGGGCATCGCTGTGCGGGTAACCGGCGTTCTCCAGGGCCTGGAACAGAATGCGCCGGCGCAGCTCACTGAGGCGGTGCTTGAGCATCGGCTCGGCCTGCAGCAGGCCGGCACGGATGGTCCACAGATGCTCCACCGGCACCGCACCCAGGCGTGGCGCATGCATGGCCAGCCAGTTGCGCAGCGCCGCCTCGGCGTCCTGCATCACTGGAGTGACATCCCACAGGGTGTCGTCGAGGTCGAAGGTAATCAGCTGGATGCTCATTCTGTGCTGCCTTTGCGTTTGGCTCGGGGGTGGGCCTTGTCATAGACCGTGGCCAGGTGCTGGAAATCCAGGTGGGTGTAGACCTGGGTGGTGGCGATATCGGCGTGGCCGAGCAGTTCCTGCACCGCGCGCAGGTCCTGGGATGATTCCAGCATATGGCTGGCGAAACTGTGGCGCAGCATATGCGGGTGCAGGTGCTGACCGAGTTCGCGCACGCCGGCCTGGCGTACCCGCAGCTGCACCGCGCGCGGGCCGATGCGGCGGCCTTGCTGGCTGATAAAGACCGCGCCGTCGCTCGGGTTGGCCAGCGCGCGCAGCGGTAGCCACTGTTCCATGGCCTGGCGCGCCATGCGTCCGAGCGGCAGTTCGCGGGTCTTGTTGCCCTTGCCGAGCACCCGCACCAGACCGGCGGGCAGATCCAGGCCGTCGAGGTTGAGGCTGACCAGCTCCGACAGGCGCAGGCCCGAGGAGTAGAACAGCTCAAGCATGGCCTGGTCGCGGCGGGCGATAAAGTCGTCCTCCAGCGCGCCGTCGAGCAGTTGCGCGGCGCGGTCGGTGTCCAGGGTTCTGGGTAGGCGGCGTTCGCCCTTGGGCGGGCTCAGGCCGCTGGCCGGGTCGCTCTGGCAGTGGCCTTCGCGGATCAGGTAGCGGTACAGGCCGCGGGTCGCCGAGAGCAGGCGCGCCAGGCTGCGGCTGGATTGCCCCTGCATATTCAGGCGGCCGACCATACGCCGTAGGCGCGCGGTATCGAGCGCGGCCCAGCTGTCGATCTGCTCCTGGGTGCAGAACGCCAACAGCGTGCTCAGGTCGTGGCGATAACCGGTGAGGGTGTGTGGCGACAGCTGGCGCTCGCTGCGCAGGTGTTCGAGGTAGGCGTCAAGAGCAGCTTCAAGCTTCAAGCGGCAAGCTCCGTAGGATGGGTTAGCGGCGCGTGGCGCAAGATTCATGTGCCAGATATTAATCGTGCGCCGCGTAACCCATCGCGGCGATTTTGATGGGTGTCATGAGGTGCATCCATGCACCTCACCCTGCGGGCCGCTAAAGCGGTGCAAAACGGCATCCTGCCGTTTTGTCGCTTTGCTCAACCTGGGCGGTCCCACCCATCCTACGGGTCAGCGTACCGAACGCAGCGGCGTGGCGAAACCCGGTACGACGCGGGCCAGTACTTCGGCGATATAGCCGAGGAACAGGGTGCCCAGGGAGCTCTTGTAGTGTTGCGGGTCAGTGCTGCCGATCGCCAGTACGCCGTGCAGGCCCTGAAAGGACAGTGCCACCACCGCGGCGGAGCCGACCTGGGTACCTTCCGCGCCGAACAGGAAACTCAGTTCATGTTCGCGCAGCACGCCGCAGATGGTCTTGCCACCGGCCAGCAGGCCGCCGATGGCCTGGTGCGCTTCGGCGCTGCTGACCGAACGGCCCACCGGCAAGGCGGCGTCGCTGAACAGGATCAGGCTGACGAAGGGCACCTGGAATTCGCTGCGCAGGCTGTCTTCGACACAGCTGACCACTTCTTCCAGGCTGCTGGCGTCGAGCAGATCGAGCACCAGGCGACGGGTCTTGTCGAACAGGCGGTCGTTGTCGCGGGCCACGTCCATCAGTTGCGAGAGGCGATGGCGCATCTCGATATTGCGCTCGCGCAGCAGTTTGACCTGACGCTCGACCAGCGACACGGTGTCGCCGCGCTGGTGCGGAATACGCAGCTCGGGGATCAGCTCGTCGTGGTCGATAAAGAATTCCGGATGCAGGCGCAGGTAGGCGGCGACTGTTTCCGAATCCAGTGGTTTGGGTGAATCCTGCTTGTCGGTCATAGGCGAACCTGTCCTTCGTACACGCGTACCGCGGGTCCGGTCATCATAACGGGCTGACCTGGGCCTGCCCACTCGATGGACAGCTTGCCGCCCGGCAGTTCGATCTGCACCGGCGAATCCATCCAGCCCTGGCTGATCGCCGCTACGGCCGCGGCGCAGGCACCGGTACCGCAGGCCTGGGTTTCCCCGGCACCGCGTTCCCAGACGCGCAGCTTGGCGCGCTGGCGATCCAGCACCTGGAGGAAACCGACATTGACCCGCTGCGGAAAGCGCGGATGGTGTTCGAGTTTCGCGCCCAGGCTGTGTACCGGCGCAGTGTCGACGCTGTCGACGCGCAGCACGGCATGGGGGTTGCCCATGGACACGGCGGCCAGTTCGACGTTCAACCCGTCGACCTCGACCACATAGCTCAGCGCCTGCTGCTCGGCCTGGAACGGGATATCGGCCGGCACCAGTCGCGGCGGGCCCATGTTGACGCTGATCTGGCCGTCGCTGCGTACGTCCAGCTCGATGATGCCGCCCTTGGTTTCCACGCGCATCTGCCGCTTTACCGTCAGGCGCTTGTCCAGCACGAAGCGGGCGAAGCAGCGCGCACCGTTGCCGCACTGCTCCACTTCCGAGCCGTCGGCATTGAAGATGCGGTAGCGGAAGTCGACGTCCGGGTTGCTCGGCGGCTCGACGATCAGCAGCTGATCGAAGCCCACGCCGGTGTGGCGGTCGCCCCACTGCTTGGCGTTCTTCGGCTGGATATGTGCGTGCTGGCTGACCAGGTCGAGGACCATAAAGTCGTTGCCGAGGCCGTGCATCTTGGTAAAGCGCAATAACATGAGCTTGTCCTTAGCGGGCGGGCGGCAGGCAGCTTTCGCCGGCAAACAGCTCGCTGAGCGTCTCGCGGCGACGCACTTCGAAGGCCTGGTCACCCTCTACCATCACCTCGGCGGCGCGGCCGCGGGTGTTGTAGTTGGAGCTCATGACAAAACCATAAGCACCGGCCGAGCGCACGGCCAGCAGATCGCCTTCGGCCAGGACCAGGTCGCGGTCCTTGGCGAGGAAGTCGCCGGTTTCGCAGATCGGCCCGACTATGTCGTAGTTGCGGCTGCTGCCGTCGCGCGGCTGCACCGCCTGCACGTCCATCCAGGCCTGGTACAGGGCCGGGCGGATCAGGTCGTTCATCGCCGCATCGACGATGGCGAAGTCCTTGTGTTCGGTGTGCTTGAGGTACTCGACCCGGGTCAGCAGCACGCCGGCGTTGGCCACGATCGAGCGGCCCGGCTCGAACACCAGGGCCAGGTCGCGGCCGGCAATGCGCTCACGCACCGCCTTGATATAGTCGCCGGCCAGCGGTGGCTGCTCGTCGCGGTACTGCACGCCGAGGCCGCCGCCCAGGTCCAGATGCTTGATCTGGATGCCGCGTGCGGCCAGACGGTCGATCAGCGTCAGCAGGCGATCGAGGGCATCGAGAAAGGGCGGCAGGGTGGTCAGCTGCGAGCCGATATGGCAATCGACGCCGATGATCTGCAGGTTCGCCAATTCGGCGGCGCGGGCGTAGACCGCTTCGGCCTGCTCGATATCGATGCCGAACTTGTTCTCTTTCAGCCCCGTGGAGATATAGGGGTGGGTGCCGGCGTCGACGTCCGGGTTGACCCGCAGGGAAATCGCCGCGGTCTTGCCCAGTTCGGCGGCAACCAGCTGCAGGCGTTCCAGCTCTTCGGTGGATTCGACGTTAAAGCAGTGCACGCCCACTTCCAGGGCGCGGCGCATATCGTCGCGGCTCTTGCCGACGCCGGAGAAGACGATCTTGCTCGCCTCGCCACCGGCGGCCAGCACCCGCTCCAGTTCGCCACGGGAGACGATATCGAAGCCCGCGCCGAGGCGTGCCAAGACATTCAGCACGCCGAGGTTGGAGTTGGCCTTGACCGCAAAACAGACCAGATGGGGCATGCCGGCCAGGGCATCGGCATAGGCGTGGTATTGCGCCTCGATATGGGCACGGGAGTAGACGTAGGTCGGCGTACCGAAGCGTTGGGCGATGGCGGACAAGGCCACGCCTTCCGCGAACAGCGCGCCGTCGCGGTAGTTGAAGGCGTTCATGGGGCTGTCCTTATTCGGTCTGCGCAGGGGCGGGCTGGCTTTCTTCCGGGAGGAACAGCGGGCCTTTCTGACCACAACCGGCGAGCAGTGTGGTGACGGCGACCAAGGCAATAAGGGCAGTAAACAACCGCTTCATGGTGGAATCCTTGTAATAAAGCATGATTGCGCAGGAGTATACCGACCCCCCGGACCCTTGCCTATGCGCCAGGATTCCCGTCTGGCGGGGCTTTGCTTGTATCTTGGCGGATATCTTTGCGCCCATGGCCAGTGATCAGGAGTCTGCATGGACAACCCCGTAGCGCTTGCTAGCTCGGTTTCGGTGGCCTACCTGCAGGGTTTGCTCGACTACCTGGAGCGCCATGGCGTGGCCAGCGCTGCCCTGCTTGAGCGGGCGCAACTGAGCCCGCAGCTGCTCGCCCAGCGCGATCAGCGCATCGCCGCCAGTACTTATCTGGAGCTGCTCGACCTGGGCGTGCAGCTGAGTGGCGACGACTGCCTCGGCCTGCACCTGGGCGAGGCGGTGCGCCCCGGTTATTACGGCGTGCTGGGTTACCTGGTCATGAGCTGCGCGACCCTGGCCGATGCCCTCCATCGCCAGGCCCGCTATGCCACCCTGGTGGGCAACCTGGGTCGGGTCGACCTGGCCGACGAGCCACCCCGGGAAGGCCTCGAACCCCAGGTGGCGCACAGCTGGCAGCCCTTGCTGGCGCAACAGCAGCGTCAGCTCAGTGAAGAAACCCTGGCCGCCTGGGTGACCTTCGGCCACTGGATCAGCGGCCTGGATGTACCGCCCAGCGAAGTGCGCTTCCAGCATGCGGCACCGGCGGATACGCGCGAGCATCAGCGCATCTTTCGTTGTCCGGTGCTGTTCGATCAGGCCGACAATGCTCTGGTTTTTCCCAAGCGCTTGCTGAGCACGCCGCTCGGCCAGGCCGACGCGCAGGTGCGGCTGATGCTCGATGCCTACGCCGATCGCCTGCTTGGTGAAATCCAGCAGGGCCAAAGCGTGCTCGACCGCGCAAGGCTGGAGCTGGCCCGGCAGCTACCCGAGGCCGGTGCCGACCTGGGCCTGATTGCCGCGCGCCTGGCCCTCAGCCCGCGCACCCTGCAGCGGCGTTTGCGCGAGGCCGGGCTGTCCTTCAACCAGTTGGTCGACGAGACGCGACAGCAGCTGGTGTTGCACTACCTGCGCGACCCGGCGCTGGAACTGGCGGAAATCGCCTTTCTGGTCGGCTTTAGCGAGCCGGGTTCGCTGGCCCGAGCCTTTCGCCGCTGGACCGGGCAGAGCCCCGGCGAGTATCGCCGCCACCTGGGATTATAAAAGCCACCGCGCCGGCGGATGCCATGCAGCGTCTTGCGCAGGAGCCTGATCGGGGCAATGCTCATGTACACTTTGCCGCTTGCGCCTGCCTTGTGGGTTCCCGGCTGGCGCGTTGATAACGCCTATTCTGTGCAGTCGCTGAATCTTTTGAGGTAAGTCGCAATGAGTTTGACCGAAGCCCGCTTTCACGATCTGGTCGATGCCACCCAGCAGGCGGTGGAAGATATTTTCGATGACAGCGACCTGGACCTGGATCTGGAAAACTCTGCCGGGGTACTGACCGTGCGCTTCGAGAACGGCACCCAGCTGATCTTCAGCCGCCAGGAGCCGCTGCGCCAACTCTGGCTGGCGGCGCGCTCCGGCGGTTTCCATTTCGATTACGACCCGACCAGCGAGCGCTGGATCTGCGACAGCAGCGACGAGCAGCTGGGCGAGATGCTGGCACGCATCACTCTGGAACAATCCGGTGCCGACCTTGAGTTCGAAGAGCTCTGACAGCCCCGGCGCAAGCCCGCAGGTCGTCTCGCCCTGCCGCCGGCAGTGCTGCCTGGACGAGCGGGATATCTGCCTGGGCTGCGGTCGCACGCTGGCGGAGATTCTCGAGTGGGGCCAGGCCGACGGCCCGCGTCGCCGCGCCATCTGCGCCGCCGCCGAGACACGCGTGCAGCAGCGCCCCGGCATCCACTGACCAGGCGGCCTTGTTTATTTGAGTGGCTGTGATACGGTCGGGATCACTCTTGCAAAACCCCATCCCCGTGATGGGGTTTTGCTTTTTCCGCAACCGGCAAAGGCCGTCTGGAATGCAGCACCGTGTTCGCCCGGTGGTTTCCAGCGGTCAGACCAAGGAGATTTACCCGCACCATGACCAGCGCACCTTCGATCACCATTACCCGTCTGGACCTGCAGCGTCTGGAGCATCTGCTCGACAGCCTGGACGACTTCGGCCCCGGTGCCGTTGCCCTGCAGGCCGAGCTGGACCGCGCCGAAGTGGTCGGTCACGACGAGGTGCCGGCGGGTGTGGTGACCATGAATTCGCAGGTGCATTGCCGCGAAGAAAGCAGCGGCAAGGACTACCACCTGAAACTGGTGTACCCGCAGGATGCCGGCGGCGAAGGTACGGTATCGATCCTCGCGCCGGTTGGCAGCGCCCTGCTGGGCTTGTCCGTGGGCCAGCATATCGACTGGACCTCCCCCACCGGCAAGGTGCTCCAACTGACCTTGTTGGCGGTTGAATATCAGCCCGAGGCTGCGGGCGAATACAACCGCTGAGCCGTTCGGCTAGCCGCCTCGGGGGTTTGGGCTAGGCTGCATGAGGTGTACCACCCGGCAAGGAGGCCCCATGTCCAGTCTGCCCCTGTATTTCCCCCAGGGCTTTGCCCTGACCCGGGCGCTGCAATGCGCCCAACTGGTCGCTGCGGCCTATGCCCAGTACGACCAATGGCAAGCCCAGGACCGGCCGCGGCGGCCTCAGGACTTCGCCTGGCAACCGCCTGGGTTGCCCGGCTGGCGCTTCTCCGCGCCGATCTGGAGCGTGCTCAGCGAGCTGCACTTTCTCAACGAATCCGAACCCTTCGGCTTTGCCGCGCGCGATCCGGAGGGGGCGCTGTACCTGGTGTTTCGCGGCACTGACACGGTGCAGGACTGGCTGGACGATCTAGATGCCGAGCAGCGTGCCTACCCCTGGCAGCCAGGTGTAGGCCAGGTACATGCTGGTTTTCTCAAGCTCTACGCTTCGCTGCGCGACCTGGCCCTGCATGAGGTGGATGCCCTGCAGCCCAATGAACGTCTCTGGGTCTGCGGCCATAGCCTGGGTTGCAGTCTGTCGAGCCTGGCAGTGCTGGATCTGCGCGAGCGCTGGCCGGATCTGCCGCTGGAACATTACAACTTCGCCAGCCCGCGTCTGGCGGCGACGGACTTTGCCGCTCACTACAACGCCTTGCAGGTGCCGACCTTCCGCCTGGTCAACGACAGCGATCTGGTGCCGCAGGTACCGCCCGGTGCGGTGGATGGCTTGCTCTATCAGCACCTGGGGCAGGCCGTGACCTTCACCGCCAGCTATGCCGATGTAGCGGCCAATCACAGCCTGGCCGACTGCTACCTGTACGCGCTGCAAAACCCACAGGCACCGATGCGCTAGCGGTTTACCGCGCCGGGCTCAGGCCTGCTGCAGGGCGTTGTTCAGCGCCTCTTCCAGGCGCGTCTTGTAGCGCAGGTAATGCACCGTCTGCATATGCCCCTCGCCCAGCACCGCGGAGAGATCCAGGTCGGTGATATAGCAGGGGTAGCGGGCCCCGCCCGAACGCTGGGAGAGAATGTGCTGGGCCACGGCGGCGAACAGGTCGCCGGCGTACTCCAGTTCGGAAAACTCGCGGTGGTTGCAGTACAGGGTGACGTGGGAGCGCGTGGGGCCTGTCGCCCCTGCGGGTCGCCGCTGCACGACATTAAGAATCGCGCCCGAGGACTTCTTGCCGTCGGCCGGTTCGACAATCGCCTGTACGTCATAGAAGGGGTGGCTGATCGGTGTCTGCGGCGCGGGTCGGCGCTCCAGGCGCTGGGCCCGGTGCGGTGCATCCGGCTCGACCCGGTAGTAATGGATGTCCAGGTGCGCATTGTCCTGCAGGTTGTCCAGCGGCAGCAGGGCATTGCGCCGGTACAGCACCGATTGCAGGAAGCGTTGCAGGGGCGTCAGCAGGCTCAGTTCGTCACGGAAGGGCATCTGCTGTCGCCACAGCCCATTGTGCTCGTCGAGCACGGTGATTTCGGCCAGGCCGCTGGTTTCGTGGATGCGGTAGAACACCTGGATGCAGTGGGGCCGGCCGAACGGCAGGATCAGGGCCAGGTCGTCACCTTCCAGGGCGCTGCGATCCAGATGCAGTTCGCTGTAGTGCGGTTGCTCGCTGCCCAGGTGTTCGATCAGCGCGGGCAGGTCTTTCAGGGCGGTGTGGTGCACCTGGCCCGGGATCAGTTCGAGCAGGTGGTAGTGCTGCTTGATCTGCAGCAGGTAGCGCTTGCGCTGCGCGCTGCCGAAGTTGCCCAGGGCTTCGCGGAACAGTTCCTCGACCCGCTCGGCGATGGTGCCGGCGCGATTGCGGCAGAAACAGCGCACCCGCAGGTTCGGTGGCTTGCCCCCGGCCGGCAGGCTGTTGAGGAAGTCACGCAGGCAGTCGAGCAGCGCGTGGGGGCCGTCGTAGCGGCTCACCAGCAGCTCGTTCCAGCTGTTTAGGCTGACCTGGTCGATGGTCAGGATCAGGTTTTCGCGCACCCCGGAATAGCCCAGGGCATCGGTACGCTCGCTGGTCATATGCACATTCAGCTGGCTGAAGTGCTTGAGCGGATCGATGCCGACGTTCACCAGCAGCAGCACTTCGCTGGGGACGCTGGCGCTGAGCAGGGCGCTTTCATCGACCGCCGGCAGCGGCAGGGGCACCACCTGCTGCAGGCTGGCCAGCAGATTGGTCAGCTCGTACTCGTTCAGGTCGCTGCTGCCCGGGTACAGCGACAGTCGTGTGCTGTTGTCGATCACGCCGTTGCGCTGACACCAGGCGAGCAGCTCGATCAGTTCGCGGGTGCGCTTGAGCGGCGAGAAGTTTTCCAGCTCCTGAGCGTTGACGCTGCCGCTATAGAGCGCCCACTGGCTTTCGTTGGGCGCATCCGGGCTGGGGCTCTGGGACAGAGTCAGGGTATCTTCGGCCAGGTCCGGGGCGATCCCGGGGTTGATAAATTCGACCTTGCCGGCCTTGCGCTCGAAAGCCGCATACAGACGGCGGCCGAGTACCCCGAGGTCGCGGCTGTTGAGGGAGCTGCCGGCATGTTCGCTGCGGGCGAAGGCGGAGAGAAAGCGATAGCTGTAGGTCAGCTCGTTGACCAGCATGCGCCGCTCGGCCCCGACCTGGCGCACCTTCCACTGGCTGCGGCTGTCGAGCAGGGCCAGCTGGCGGGCGTCCCAGTTCCAGTCGTTGGTCAGGCGTTCGAGCAACTGGCGCTGCCAGCTCTTGTGCGGGTTGCGCGGCGGACGGCTGAGTTTCCTGTCCACTTTCAGGTACAGGCAGCGGCGGATCAGCTCCAGGCGCTCGTGCTCGCCGCGGGCCTTGAGGTATTCCTCCAGGCGGCGGTACACCACGATATAAGGGTCGAGTTCGTCGAGGTCCAGCTGGTTGGCGAACACCGCCTGCTTGAAGCGCAGCGACAGGCAGTGGACCTTCGGGTGCTCGCTGGCATAGACCTCGGTGAGCAGCAGCTTGAGTACCGACTTGTAGGGCGATTCGATGCCCTTGAACAGCTGCCACATGCCGGCCCCGATAAATTCATCGGCGGGGATGCGCGCCAGGTGACCGAGATCGAGCACCTCTTCGGCGCGGATAAAGCGCTTCGAGAGCAGGGTGTCGATGTAGTGCTGGTAGCGCTGTTCTTCGTAGACCGGCACCAGCCACCACAGCGGCGTACGCCCGCCGAGCCAGATCGCGGTGCGGTAGAACTCGTCAAGCAGCAGGTAATGCTGGGTGGTGCCGCAGTCATCCGAGGTTAGCTGGGTGGCGCGGTCGCCCAGGGTGAAACGAGCCGGGTCGATCAGAAAGAAATGCGCCTCGGCTCCCTGGGTCGCGGCCCAGGTTTCGAGCAGGCTGCACTTCTTGTGTAGCTCGTCGAGCTGCAGGGCGCTGAGATCGCTGGCATGGCACAGCCACAGGTCCATGTCGCTGTTCTCGGCCTGGGCCACGGTGCCCAGGCTGCCCATCAGAAACAGGCCGTGGATCGGCAGTGTCTGCTTGCCGCGGTAGGGCTTGTAGGCGAAGGAGCGGGTCAGGCGCTGAACTTCGCCGAGCAGCTCGTCACTCGGTTCGAAACCGCTGAGGCCGGCCGGGGTCAGCCCCGAGACATAGCCGGGGAGCAGCGGATGGTTGACGTGAAACAGCAGCGGCAGCAGCTTGAGCACCAGCTGCTGGCGCGTTGACAGGGCCTGCATGGCGCGCTGCAGGCGGCCCTGGTTGAGTTTGAGGAAACGCGCGCGCAGCTGGCTGAGGACCTTGCGGTCGATGCCTTCGTCGATATCCGGGCGAATTTCCTGGGTGCGACTCATGCTCGGGCTCTGCGGGAAGGTAGGCCAAGGGGATGAGGCCGCTGGTTGGTGTGGCGGCCTGCGTCGATACCCGCTCCAGGCGTTGCGGGGCGACGCAGGCGATGGTGGGTCAGACCACTTCCGGTACGTTGAGGATGGTCAGCAGTACCTGGGTGTGCTCGGCGGCATCCAGGCCCAGGCTGGTCAGGTAACCGCCGTCGGCCTGGCTGATCAGGCCTTTGTCGTGCAGCCGTTTGGCGGCGGCGATGGCAGCGGGGGTGGCCGTGTGGTGAACCTTGATGCCCTCCTGGGTGTTGCCCAGATTGAACAGCGCGAGAATTTCCAGTTCGGCAAGCAACTCGGGGGTAAAGGCCATAAGTACTCCTGCTTCTTGTTTTGGTAAGCCGCGGCCCAGTGGCCGGCGGCGGAAGCGGTATGCGGCATTCGACGAAGCTGCTGCATCCAGTCCAGGCAGTGTAGTGAAGCCCGGTCTAATCTGCCGCTACTCGATGCTGCCAGAAGTCGCGGGGCGCGGGTTAAAAATTTTTATGGCGGGCCATCCATGGCCGTCACCCTGCGGGCCGTTGTTGCGTGAGGTTAAAAACCGCGTCAGAGGATTTTTCTAATCCTGGCCGGGCAGCTCCGGTAGCGCGCGCAGGCCCTGCTCGTAGCGTGCGGCGTTGAAGGGGCGGTCGTCGCGCAACATGGCGTCGATCTCGTCGGCCAGAACCAGAGCCATCAGCGGGAGGATTTCCTCGCGTTCATAGCCAACCAGCAGCAGCTTGTTCAGCACCGCCTGGACAAAGGCCGGCTCGCCGGCCTCCAGCTGATTTTCCACGGCCTGGATCAGGGTCGCTTCGGCGAAGCGTTCTTCGCTGTCGTCATCTTCGTGCAAGGGGTTCTCCAGATAGCAGGCTGTTGAAAAACGTAGGCGAGGCAGGCAAGACAATACCGATGGCGGCCCCACAAAAACAGGCGAGGAAGCGGACTGGGCTCGCACGCGAGTTTACGTGCTGTAAATGAGCATTACTCGTTTCACTCGCCCTTCGGGTCGCGCTAAAGCGCGTTAGCCGCAAGCGGCTTTCCGAGCCTGTTTTTAACGCAGTATTGCCAACGTAGGTAGTTTTTCAACGGTCTGTTAGGGGGGCGGGGCCTGTTCGTAGAAGCGCTCGGTCAGGGCTTTGCCGTGTTGCTTGCTGAGCAGCGTGCGCAGCGTGCCGTCGGCAATCATGGCCTGCACATGCTGGCGCAGCCAGTCGATGCTGGTCTGGTCCAGGGTGCGCCGCGAGAGGTACAGGCCAACGCCGAAGGCGTCCGATTCCGGTACCTGGATAATGCGCAGCTGCTCGCCCAGGGCCAGTTCATCCAGTTCCTTCTGATAGACCCCGGCAGTCATCACCGTGGCCTGAATACGCCCGGCCTGCAGCTTGAGGAACAGGTTGTTCGGGGTGGGCGACAGCTGGATGCGCTGTTGGGCATAGAGCGGGGCCAGACGTTGGTCGAAGTATGGGCCGTTGGAGTGGCCGCGGATCAGGCCGATCTTGATGCTCGGGTCGGCCAGCAACTGGGCCAGCGAGTCGATCCCCGCGGCGTGCCTGCGGTCGATCAGGATATCGTTGCGGTTCTTGAAGTACTCGACGAACACGCCCTTTTGATCGCGCTCGTCGGTTCGGATGGTCGGCGAGATGATATCCAGATGCTCCAGGTCGGCCTCATGCCAGGCGCGTATGCGCGGCAGCGGCCAGAGCTGGAAGGTACAGCCGCTGCGTTGGCCGAGCTCCTTGTAGAAATCGAAGGCCGAACCGGCAGGCGTGCCGTCATCCAGCAGGTAGTAGCTGTAGCCGATCTGCGAGATGCCCACACGGTAGGTGTGCGAACAGTTGCTGGCGGCCTGGGCCGCGCCGCTGAGCAGCAGGCAGAACAGAAGCACGATGGCGGGCATGGCAACTCTTGGTTGAGTGCGGGGATTGGGCCGGTTGCATGGACCGGCCCTGTCTTTGATTCAGTCTAGGAGACTGTCGGACTTAACGCCGCCCTACTGCGGCAAAGCCCCGCTTTCTGGTGGTGGCCATTTATGCTGTTCTTTCTTGCTGAATAGCTCGCTATTCGCGGGGCGGCCCGCCGCTTCAAAAGACCAGCAAAACTTACTCAAGCCGGGCTTCCGCTCGCGAGGAACGGCCAAGCCCGGCAGTTTCCTAGCGGCTGGCCAGCAGTTCGCGGCCACGCTGTACCGCAGCGCGTACCTGATTCGGCGCGGTGCCGCCGATATGGTCGCGGGCGTTGACCGAGCCTTCCAGGGTCAGCACGGCGAACACGTCCTGCTCGATCTGCTCGCTGAACTGGCGCAGTTCGTCCAGGCTCATCTCGGCCAGGTCCTTGCCGCTGTCGACGCCGTATTTCACCGCGTGGCCGACGATCTCGTGGCAGTCACGGAACGGCAGGCCCTTGCGCACCAGGTAGTCGGCCAAATCGGTGGCGGTGGAGAAACCACGCAGCGCCGCTTCACGCATGATTGCGTGCTTAGGTCTAATGGCCGGGATCATGTCGGCAAAGGCGCGCAGCGAGTCACGCAGTGTGTCGGCGGCGTCGAACAGCGGTTCCTTGTCTTCCTGGTTGTCCTTGTTGTAGGCCAGCGGTTGGCCTTTCATCAGGGTCAGCAGGCCGGTCAGGGCACCGAATACCCGGCCGGTCTTGCCGCGCACCAGCTCGGGAACGTCAGGGTTTTTCTTTTGCGGCATGATCGAGCTGCCGGTGCAGAAGCGATCCGGCAGGTCGATAAACTGGAACTGCGCGCTGGTCCAGAGCACCAGCTCTTCGGAGAAGCGCGACAGGTGCATCATGGCAATCGAGGCGGCGGCGCAGAACTCGATGGCGAAGTCGCGATCCGACACGCCGTCCAGGGAGTTGCCGCCCACGGCGTCGAAGCCGAGCAGTTCGGCGGTGACTTCGCGCTGAATCGGGTAGGTGGTGCCGGCCAGCGCTGCCGAGCCCAGCGGCATGCGGTTGGTGCGCTTGCGGCAATCCACCAGGCGCTCATGGTCACGGCTGAGCATCTCGAACCAGGCCAGCAGATGGTGGCCGAAGGTTACCGGCTGAGCGGTTTGCAGGTGGGTAAAGCCCGGCATGATGGTCTCGGCTTCACGCTCGGCCTGCTCCAGCAGGCCCTGCTGCAGACGGGTGATTTCGCCGAGGATCAGGTCGATCTCGTCGCGCAGCCACAGGCGGATATCGGTGGCGACCTGGTCGTTGCGCGAACGGCCGGTGTGCAGCTTCTTACCGGTGACGCCGATGCGGTCGGTCAGACGCGCCTCGATGTTCATGTGCACGTCTTCCAGGTCGACGCGCCAGTCGAACTGGCCGGCTTCGATTTCCGTCTGGATCTGCTTGAGGCCTTCGATGATGCTGTCGCGCTCGGCATCGCTGAGTACGCCGACTTTGGCCAGCATGGTGGCGTGGGCGATGGAGCCCATGATGTCGTGGCGATACAGGCGCTTGTCGAATTCGACGGAAGCGGTAAAGCGGGCGACAAAGGCATCGACGGGTTCGCTGAAGCGGCCGCCCCAGGATTGATTGGTTTTTTCAGTGCTCATGGGCTTCACTCGGCTGGTGCGCTAAAGCGCGCTGGCTGCCCTGCAGCCAGCAAGGCGGAAAATTGTGCGGATAATAACAGGCTCAAGGGCAAAATCGCCGCGCTGCTTCGTCGGCGCGATCCGCGCCCGGGCTCTGTTGCCTGCGTCACAGTTTGAGCGGCCGCAGCGCATCCCGGCGCTTTATTTTGCCCGGCCGGGATTGTCTATCTTGCCGCTGGGCCGGGCTACGCGGAAACTGCGCCGATGAAAACAACAATACCTACTCCCGCCACACAGCCCCTCGATGACTTCTTCGTGCCCGAGCTATGCCGGCCCGATGCGCTGCTGAGCATGGTGCTGCTGGCCGAGCTGCTGGTGCTGGTGCTGGTGCTCTCGGAACCCATGCTGCCCGGCTTCGACTGGGTGCGCCTGGCCCTGACTTCGCTGTTCGTGCAATGGAACGTGCTGCTCTCGGCGGCCCTGCTGTGCCGGTTGCGGCCGTTGATGGCGCGCATGCGCGTGGCCGTGGCCGGGGTGCTGTGCTGCGCCATAGTGGTTGGCCTGACCCTGGCCTGTACCGCGGTGGCCGAGTACTACCAGCTGGGCGGGCCGTTGCCGCGCACTGGCGAGGTCAACCTGTATCTGCGCCACGCCCTGATCAGCCTGATCATGTCGGCATTGCTGCTACGCTATTTTTATCTGCAGAGCCAATGGCGCCGGCAGGAGCAGGCCGAGCTGCGTGCACGCATCGAGTCGTTGCAGGCGCGCATCCGCCCGCACTTTCTGTTCAACAGCCTGAACAGCATCGCCAGCCTGGTGGTGATCGATCCGCACAAGGCCGAGCAGGCGGTGCTGGACCTGTCCGATCTGTTCCGCGCCAGCCTGGCCAAACCCGGCAGCCTGGTGCCCTGGCGCGACGAGCTGGAGCTGGCGCAGCGATATTTGTCGATCGAGCGCTATCGGCTTGGCGAACGGCTACAGTTGCAGTGGGAGATAGTCGACGTGCCGGAGGATTTGCCCATTCCACAGCTGACCTTGCAGCCCTTGCTGGAGAACGCCCTGATCTATGGCATACAGCCGCGTGTCGAGGGTGGCTTGGTGCGCGTTGCAGCGAGCTATCAGGAGGGCATCTTCCAGCTGTGCGTGAGCAATCCCTACGATCAACCGGATGCGCCGCAGGTTTCGCGAGGGACCCAGCAGGCGCTGAATAATATTGATGCGCGGCTGGTGGCACTTTTCGGGCCGCAGGCCAGTCTCAGCGTAGAGCGCCGTGACGGCCGCCACTTCACTTGTCTACGCTATCCTTGTGCGAGACCCATGCAGGAAGCCAGTGCATTATGAATGTCCTGATTGTCGATGACGAACCCCTGGCCCGCGAGCGCCTGAGCCGAATGGTGGGCGAACTCGAGGGCTACCGTGTGCTTGAACCCGCGGCCAGCAACGGCGAAGAGGCACTGAGCCTGATCGATAGCCTGAAGCCCGATGTGGTGCTGCTGGATATCCGTATGCCGGGCCTGGATGGCCTGCAGGTTGCCGCCAAACTCTGCGAGCGCGAAGCGCCGCCGGCGGTGATCTTCTGTACCGCCCATGACGAGTTTGCCCTGGAGGCGTTCAGGGTCAGCGCGGTGGGTTATCTGGTCAAGCCGGTGCGCGCGGAAAGCCTCAGCGAAGCGCTGAAAAAAGCCGAGCGGCCCAATCGTGTGCAACTGGCGGCCCTGACCCGGCCCCCCGGCGAGAGCGGCGGCGGGCCGCGCAGTCATATCAGCGCGCGCACCCGCAAGGGCATCGAGCTGATTCCACTGGATCAGGTGATCTACTTTATCGCCGACCACAAATACGTGACCCTGCGCCACGCCGGCGGCGAAGTGCTGCTGGATGAGCCGCTGAAAGCCCTGGAAGACGAATTCGGCGATCGCTTCGTGCGTATTCACCGCAACGCCCTGGTCTCCCGCGAGCGCATCGAGCGTTTGCAACGCACGCCGCTGGGGCACTTCCAGCTGTACCTCAAGGGCATGGGCGAGGAGGCATTGATCGTCAGTCGTCGGCATGTGGCCGGGGTGCGCAAGTTGATGCATCACCTCTGAGGCTGAACGGGCAACCCGGATGACTCCGGGTCGCAGGCCTGATGTGAGCCAGCCTGTTATTATCCCCGGCAGTCCGTTTTATGGAATTGCCCATGTCCCGCGAAATTCGTATTGCCACCCGTAAAAGCGCCCTGGCCCTTTGGCAGGCCGAGCACGTCAAGGCACGCCTGGAGCAGGCCCATCCCGGTCTGGTCGTCAGCCTGGTACCCATGGTCAGTCGCGGCGACAAGCTGCTCGATGCGCCTCTGGCGAAAATCGGCGGCAAGGGTCTGTTCGTCAAGGAGCTGGAAACCGCCCTGCTTGAAGGCCAGGCCGATATCGCCGTGCATTCGATGAAGGATGTGCCCATGGATTTCCCCGAAGGCCTGGGCCTGTACTGCATCTGCGAACGCGAAGACCCGCGTGACGCCTTTGTTTCCAATACCTATGCCAGCCTCGATGCGTTGCCGCCCGGCAGCGTGGTCGGCACGTCCAGCCTGCGCCGTCAGGCCCAGCTGCTGGCGCGCCGTCCGGATCTGAAAATCCAGTTCCTGCGTGGCAACGTCAACACCCGCCTGGCCAAGCTGGATGCCGGCGAGTACGACGCCATCATCCTTGCCGCCGCCGGCCTGATTCGCCTCGGTTTCGAAGCGCGCATCCGCTCCTCGATCAGCGCCGAGGACAGCCTGCCGGCCGGTGGCCAGGGCGCGGTGGGTATCGAATGTCGCAGCGCCGATAGTGAAATCCATGCCCTGCTCGCGCCCTTGCATCACCGCGATACCGCGTTGCGGGTGACCGCCGAGCGTGCCTTGAACAAGCATCTGAATGGCGGCTGCCAGGTACCGATTGCCTGCTACGCCGTGCTGGAAGGCGAGCAGCTGTGGCTGCGCGGCCTGGTCGGGCAGCCGGATGGCGGTCTGCTGCTGCGGGCGGAAAACCGTGCGCCGGCGGCGCAGGCCGAGCAGCTGGGTGTGCAGGTGGCCGAGGCGTTGCTGGCCCAGGGCGCGGCGGCCATTCTGCAAGCGGTGTATGGCGAGGCCGCCGCCGAGTGAGCGCCTGGCGTCTGTTGCTGACCCGGCCGGCCGAGGAATCGGCGGAGCTGGCGGCGACCCTGGCGGCGCGCGGTATTTATAGCAGCAGCCTGCCGCTGCTGCGCATCGAAGCCCTGGCGCAAAGCCCTGAGCAGTGCGCGCTGCTGCTCGATCTGCAGCGTTACTGCGCGGTGATTGTGGTGAGCAAACCGGCGGCGCGGCTGGCCCTGGCCCTGCTGGATCGCTATCAGGTCCAGCCTGCGGCCGAACAGCCCTGGTTCAGTGTCGGTGCCGCCACGGCGCAGATTCTCCGTGAGCATGGTCTGAGTGTTTATTACCCCGGGCAGGGCGATGACAGCGAGGCCCTGCTTGCCCTGCCGCAGTTGCAGCAGGCGCTGGCCGCGACCGTTGCCCCGCAGGTATTGATCCTGCGCGGCGAGGGTGGCCGAGAGTTACTCGCCGACTGCTTGCGCGGCCAAGGTGTGCAGGTGGACTATCTGCCACTGTACCGCCGCCTGTTGCCGGAATACCCACCGGCGGCGCTGCCTGAGCGCATCGCCGGCGAACGACTGAATGGCCTGGTGGTCAGCAGTGGGCAGGGTTTTGCGCATTTGCGCGAACTGGCCGATCACGACTGGCCACAGCTGGCCCGTCTACCCTTGTTTGTACCCAGCCCGCGGGTGGCCGAAATGGCCCGCGCGGCCGGTGCGCAATTTGTTGTGGACTGCCGTGGCGCGAATGCCGCGGCCTTGCTGGCGGCGTTGCAGGCGCAACCTGCCCCCGACCTCTGATGCAAAGGATGGATACGTGAGCGAAGCGACTACCCCGAACGTGCAGGAACCAACTGTTGTGGACGCGTCCGCCGCGAAGCCAGTGCCGCCTCCGGCCAAGCCGCCATCCCGCGGCAACGCCCTGGCCGCTTTGGCTTTGCTGGTGGGGGCTGCCGGTGTGGGCGTAGGCGGGTGGAGTGTCTGGCAGCTGCGCGCGCTGGACGTGCGTGACCAGCAGCAGGTGGGCCAGCTGCAGCAGACCCGCGAGCAGACCGATGACCTGGTGGCCAAGACCCGGGCCCTGGACAGCCGCCTGCAGCAGTTGCCGCCGCCGGCCGAACTGGACGGCCAGCGCCGTCTGCTGAGCCAGCTGCAGGGCGACCAGCAACTGCTCAATCAGCGTCTGGAGGGCCTGCTGGGGGCTAGCCGTCAGGACTGGCGACTGGCCGAAGCCGAGCATCTGCTGCGCCTGGCCAGCCTGCGTCTGTCTGCGCTGCAGGACATCAACAGCGCCCTGGCGCTGGTCGAGGGCGCAGACGAGATCCTGCGCAGCCAGGATGACCCGGCGGCCTTTGCGGCCCGCGAGCAGCTGGCAAAGAGTCTCGAAGCCTTGCGTGGCAGCTTCGATCCGGATCGTACCGGGTTGTTTCTGCAGCTGGGCGCGCTGCGTGATCAGGCCGCCCAGCTCGAAGCCCTGCCGCCGACCTTTGCCGGCGACGGCGAAGGTGGCGCGCTGAGCGAGCTGGCCGCCAAGGGTGAGCCGCAGAGCTGGTGGGTGCGCGGCCTGGAAACCCTGGCGCAGTATGTGCGCCTGGATTTCAGTGCCGATCAGAATATTCGTCCCCTGCTGGCCGGGCAGGCGCTGTCGCAGGTGCGTCTGGCCCTGAGCATGAGCTTCGAGCAGGCGCAGTGGGCCGCCCTGCATGGCCATACCGCGGTCTACCAGCAGGCCCTGCGCCAGGCCCGGGATGTGCTGGCCAGCCACTTCAATGCGGAAAATCCGGACAGCCGTGCCCTGGCGGCGCGGATCGACGAGCTGCTGGCGCGGCCCATCGAGGTCAAGGTGCCTGACCTGAGCGCCAGCCTCAATGCGATCCAGGCCTATATCGCCAGCAAGCAGTCGGCCCGTGCCCAGTTCGAGACCGACAGTGCGGTCGAAGTCGAGTCGGCCGAGCAGGAGCCGCGCCCATGAAACGCCTTTATCTGCTTCTCCTGGTGCTGGCTGCGATAGTCGGTCTGACGCTGCTGGGACTGGCCATCGCGCAGCACCAGGGCTATGTGCTGCTGGCCTACAAGGGCTTTCGCTTCGAGTCCAGCCTGTGGGCCTTTGTCGGGCTGCTGCTGGTGCTCTGGATGCTGCTGTACGGCCTGCGCCTGTTGCTGCGGTTCGCCCTGACCTCGGCCGGCCTGGTCAATCCCTGGTCGGGCCTGCATGAGCGCCGGCGCACGCGCATGGCCGCCGAACTGGGTTTTGTCGACCTGGCCGAAGGGCACTGGGCGCGCGCCCTGCGCCATCTGCGTCGCGCTGCCGAGAGTGCGCCGCAGCCGCTGATGTATTACCTGGGCGCGGCACGAGCGGCGCAGCAACTGGGCCAGCATGAGGACAGCGATGCGCTGCTGGAACGGGCGCTGGAGCGTCAGCCGAAGGCCGAGCTGGCCGTGGCCCTGACCCATGCCGAGCTGCAACTGGCCCGCGGCCAGGCCGAGGCGGCCCAGGACACCCTGCAGGTCATGCGCGAGCGTTATCCGCAGCAGCATCAGGTGCTGTTGCGCTTGCAGCAGCTGTATCTGCAGCAGCAGGACTGGTCGGGTCTGTTGGGTCTGCTGCCGGAACTGCGCAAGCAGCGACTGCTCGGCGACGCCACCCTCAGCGAGCTGGAGCGGCAGGCCTGGCGCGGCCGCATGGCGAGTATCGGGCAGGCTGCCGAGGACGGTCGTGAAGAGCGCCTGGCGGCACTGGCCAAGATCTGGCAGCAGCTGTCCACGGCGCAGCGCCAGGAGCCGGATATGCTCGCGGCCTATGTCGAGCAGCTGCGCCACCTGGGTGCCGAGGCAGAGGCCGAAGCCCTGCTGCAGAGTGCCCTCAAGCGTCAGTACGACAGTCATCTGGTGCGCCTCTACGGCTTGCTGCATGGCAGCGATGCCGCCCGTCAACTGCAGGTGGCCGAAGGCCTGTTGCAGGCTCACCCGCAGGATGCCGGGCTATTGCTGACCCTGGGTCGTCTGTGCGTGCACAACCAGTTATGGGGCAAGGCGCGCGGCTATCTCGAGAGCAGCCTGACCTTCGAACGGCATCCAGAAACCTGCGCCGAGCTGGCGCGTCTGCTCGCCCAGCTGGGTGAGGTCGAGGCGAGCAATCAGCTGTTTCAGGACGGTCTGGGGTTGCTCGATCGTCGCCTGGCTGGCTAATCCTATTGATCCCGCGGCAGGGCGAATAAGGTTTCGATCATGCCGCGGGGAATGCTTTACAGTGGTGCTGCAGGTCGAGGAGTGGGGTGCTGTCGCGGGCCGGATGGTGTGGCTGGATAGGCCCATGATGCGGGGTGCGGGCCCGCATCAGCAGGTCAGGCATGGAGCCGGGGCCGGTTGCTCCGTGCTTTTACAGGCCGCTTGAGCCCTGCGCGGGAGACCATGAGCAAGTTAAACGCTTGTATGAAATTTTCTCCGGGGCTGTCTTGAAGGCTCAGGCCGGCGGGCATAATCTGGCTCGCAGGTACCGCCGGAAAGTCGCCGTTCCACGGTTTTCTTCCCAAGCCCCTGGGCTAATTGACAGAAAAATGTCTCGACCAGGCGAACAACACTAATAGCAATAGGGAAGTGAGGTCATCATGCTCGAGAGTTGTCAGAACGCCCAGGAACGTTGGGGTGGGGTTCACCTGCTGATCGACCGCTGGCTGCAGGAACGCCAGGAATTGGTACACGCCTATGCGGCCATCAACAGTTCGCCGCAAGCGCCGAGTGCCAACGCAGAGACCCTGCAGAAATTCTGCGAAATCCTCGTCGACTACGTGTCGGCCGGCCACTTCGAGGTCTACGAACAGCTGACCAACGAAGCCAAGGCATTTGGTGATGAGCGCGGGCTGGAACTGGCCAAGCAGATTTACCCACGGATCGAAGTGATCACCGAAGTGGCATTGGCCTTCAACGACCGTTGCGACAATGGCGACTGTCATGATTCGGTGTCGCTGATCGATGAGCTGGTGCGCCTCGGGCAGCTGCTGCATGAGCGCTTCGAGCTGGAAGACTGCTTGATCGAAGTCCTGCACAACGCCCATCAAGAGCAGGCTGCCCCCGCTCTCTGACGAGTGGAGGGGTTATTCCTTGGTGTCGAGCAGCTCCAGCTCGAACACCAGGGGCGAGTAGGGTGGAATCAGATCCCCCGCACCTTCTTCGCCATAGGCCTGCGCCGACGGAATGACCAGCCGCCACTGCGCCCCCACCGGCATCTGCTGCAATGCACTGCGCCAGCCGGCAATCACACTGGGCAGGCTAAACCACTGGGGCGTCTGGCTCTCGTCGAACTGGCTACCGTCCGCCAATTGGCCGCTATAGCGTACCTGCACGCGGCTTGTGGCCTGAGGTTTGGGCCCTCGGCCCGGGCGCAACTCCTGCACCAGCACACCATTGTCCAGCTCGCGCACACCGGCCTTGGCTTTTTCCCTGGCTAAAAAGTGCCGCTCTGCCGCCATGGCGCGCTCACGTAGCGCCGGAGCGCTGGCCAGCTGGGCTTCATGGGCGGCCAGTAGGCTGTCGATGCGTTCGCCATCCAGGGCCAGGGGTTCATTGCGATAGGCCTGGCGCAGGCCGTCGAGCAGGGCCTGCAGGTCCAGCTGCGGTACTTCCTCGCGCAGCCGTTCACCCAGGCGCACGCCCAGGCTGTAGGCCAGATCCTGTGAGTCTTCCTGGGCCTGCGCGAGTGGTGCGAGCAGGCACAGCAGTAGCAGCGAAATCCGCGGCATGGACGTTCTCCGACCAAAGTTGCACTGATTATGCCTGTTAGCTTTAGGGGCGAGGTAGCGACGCAGCCGCGAGGAGGACTAGTATGAATGGCATCTTCACCCGCCAGGAGGCGCGTTATGTCGGCTACAAAGAACGCAAAGAAAAAGTCTGTCAGTACCCCGTTGCATTTGCTCCAGCAGCTTTCCAGCAGCCTGCTCGAACATCTTGAAGATGCCTGCAGCCGGGCCTTGATCGATGCCGAGAAACTGCTCGCCAAACTGGAGAAGCAGCGCGGCAAAGCCCAGGAGAAACTGCACAAGGCGCGCAGCAAACTGCAGGATGCCGCCGTAGCCGGCAAGGCCAAGGCCCAGGGCAAGGCCAAGGACGCGGTGGCCGAGCTCGAAGAACTGCTCGATGCGCTCAAGGCGCGTCAAACCGAAACCCGCAGCTATATTGCCGGGCTCAAGCGCGATGCCCAGGAAAGCCTGAAGCTTGCTCAGGGCGTGGGCAAGGTCAAGGAGGCCGTGAGCAAGGCGCTGGACAGTCGTGCGGCCAAGGCGGCGATGGTTGCCCCAGCTGCCAAACCGGCAGTGGCCAAAGCCCCGGCCAAGCCAGCCGCGAGAAAAGTTGCCGCCAAACCGGCGAGCAAGCCTGCTCCAGCGACCAAGGCTGCAGCCGGTGCCCCGGCCAAACCTGCGGCCAAGGCTCCGGCCCGGGCAGCAGCCAAACCCGCGGCCAAGGCCCCGGCTGCTCCAGCCAAGAACACGGCCAGCACCGCGGCGAAGAAGCCGGCCGCTAGCGCGAGTGCCAAGCCTGCGGTAAAAGCCGCTGCCAAGCCTGCTGCAACCAAGGCTCCTGCGACCAAGGCAGCCAGTAGGCCGGCCACCAAGCCTGCCGCCAAGCCGGCGGTGAAAAAGCCTGCAGCGGCCAAGCCGGTTGCACCTGCCAAGCCCGTAGCTGCGCCTTCCGCGGCTGCCAGCAGCGACAGCGCCAGCACCGCCCCAAGCGCGCCCTAAGTCAGGGACGGGCCGCCGCGTCGCGCAGCACCTGCAGCGCGGCGTGCTCGGTGGCGGGGGCGAGCTGCTCCAGCCAGCCGCCCGGCTGCGGGGTATCGGCACTGGGCCAGTCGCGGCTGTGCAGGGCCAGGCGCTGCAGCAGTTCGCGCTCGGCTTCCAGTTCGAGTGTTTTTACCTGTTCGCGCAGGTCCGCCAGCCCCGGATCGTCCTGTGCGGCGCTGCGCCAACCCTGACGCAACTGGCGCAGTGGCGTCACCACCTGTGCTTGCCAGGGCTGGGCGATGTTGCATAAGGCCGCGATCCGTTGCGCCGTGCAAGGCACCTTGCGCACCTCGCACCAGAGTGCGCAGAGCAGCAGACAGACATCCGCGCCCTGGGCTTGCAATTGCAGGCAGGCGGCTTCGACGCCGGGACGTCGGTAGAACTCTTCGGCAAATCGCCACAGGTCAGAGTGCATGGTGCTTTCCGCGTAACTGATAGGCGACTCTGGTAGACTCCGCCGCCATTATGATCCGACTCCAGAACCTCACTTTACAGCGTGGCCCTCAGCGTCTGCTAGAAGACGCCGAGATGACCCTGCACCCCGGCCATAAAGCCGGCCTGATCGGTGCCAATGGTGCCGGCAAATCCAGCCTGTTCGCCTTGCTGCGCGGCGAGCTCAGCGCGGACGCGGGCGACTGCCTGATTCCCGCCGACTGGCGCATTGCCCATATGCGCCAGGAGATCGATGCGGTCGAGCGCCAGGCGGTGGACTATGTGCTCGACGGCGATCTGCAGCTGCGCAAGGTACAGGCCGAGCTGGCCGTGGCCGAAGCTGCGCATGACGGCGCAGCCATCGCCCGCCTGCACACCGAGCTGGACAACCTCGACGGTTATGCCGCCGATGCCCGGGCGCGCAAGCTGCTCGCCGGCTTGGGCTTCGACAGTGCGCAGATGGACCGCCGCGTCGGCGACTTCTCCGGTGGCTGGCGCATGCGCCTGAACCTGGCCCAGGCGCTGATGTGCCCATCCGACCTGTTGCTGCTCGACGAACCGACCAACCACCTGGATCTGGATGCGATCCTCTGGCTGGAAGGCTGGTTGCAGAGCTATCCCGGCACCCTGCTGCTGATTTCCCACGATCGCGATTTTCTCGATGCGGTGGTCGACCACGTCGCCCATGTCGAGCAGCGGAAGCTGACCCTGTATCGCGGCGGCTATTCGGCCTTCGAGCGCACCCGTGCCGAGCGTCTGGCCCAGCAGCAGCAGGCCTACGAGAAACAGCAGGCGCAACGCGCCCATATGGAAAAGTACATCGCCCGCTTCAAGGCCCAGGCGACCAAGGCCCGGCAGGCGCAGAGCCGGATCAAGGCCCTGGAGCGCATGGAGGAGCTGTCGGCTGCACATGTCGACTCGCCCTTCGACTTCAGTTTCCGTGAGGCCGACAAGATCTCCAGTCCTCTGCTGGATCTCAGCGAAGGCCGCCTGGGCTATGGCGACAAGGTGGTGCTGGAGCAGGTCAAGCTGCAGCTGACCCCCGGCGCGCGTCTGGGCCTGCTCGGGCCCAACGGGGCGGGCAAGTCGACCCTGATCAAGAACCTCGCCGGCGAACTGCAGCCCATCGGCGGGCGCTTGCAGCGTGGCGAGAACCTGGTGGTGGGTTACTTCGCCCAGCATCAGCTCGACGCCCTGGACGACAAGGCCAGCCCCTTGCTGCACTTCCAGCGCCTGGCCCCCACCGAGCGCGAGCAGACCCTGCGCGATTTCCTCGGCGGTTTCGACTTCCGCGGCCCGCGCTGCGACGAGCCGGTGCTGAATTTTTCCGGAGGCGAAAAAGCCCGCCTGGCCCTGGCCCTGATCGCCTGGGGCAAGCCCAACCTGCTGCTGCTCGATGAACCGACCAACCACCTCGACCTGGAAATGCGCCTGGCCCTGACCATGGCCCTGCAGGAGTTCAGCGGCGCGGTGGTGGTGGTATCCCACGATCGTCACCTGCTCAAGAGCACCACTGACGAGTTTCTCCTGGTGGCCGATGGCCGCGTGCAGTCGTTCGATGGCGATCTGGAAGACTACGCCCGCTGGCTGGTGGATTACCGCGTGCGTCAGGCCGCGCCGAGCAGTGCCGAGAGCAACTTGGACAAGACCGACAAGCGCGCCCAGCGCCAGGTCGCGGCCGCGCTGCGCCAGCAACTGGCCCCGCACAAGCGCGAAGCCGACAAGCTGGAAAAGGAGCTGGGGCAGTTGCATGCTCAGCTCGCGGCCGTGGAGCAGCGCCTGGGTGACAGCGCCATCTATGAAGCGGCGCGCAAGGATGAGCTGCGCGATGCCCTGGCCGAGCAGGCCAGGCTGAAAAGCCGCGAGGCCGATCTGGAGGAGCGCTGGATGCTGGCGCTGGAAACCCTGGAGGCCTTGCAGGCCGAGCTGGAGGCCGCCAGTTGACCCTCGACTCCTTGGCTGAATGGCTGCTCGCCTACAGCGGGCCATTGATCCGTGGTGGCCAGGTGCTACTGATCCTGCTGCTCGCCTGGTTGCTCCAGCGCCTGCTGGCTCGCGGTCTGAACCGCCTGGCCATGCGCTACCCGCAGTTGCCGGTGGAAGTTCTGTGGCCCCTGCGCGGCGCGCTGCGCTGGTTGATCATGGGCAGCGCCTTTATGCTGGTGCTGGAGCGTCTGGGGGTTTCCGCCCAGGTGCTGTGGACGGCGCTGACCGGCTTTGTCGCGGTGGCGGCGGTGGCCTTCTTCGCCATCTGGAGCGTGCTGTCCAACCTGTTCTGCGCGCTGCTGATCGTGACCCTGACGCCCTTTCGCATCGGCGACTGCGTGGAAGTGATCGAAAGTGCCGACAAGCCAGGGGTCATAGGCCGGGTGTTGTCGATCAACCTGTTCTACACCACCCTCGAAGACCTCAGTGGCGATGCCCCGGGTTGCTGGGTGCAGGTGCCTAATAGTCTGTTCTTCCAGAAAGCCGTGCGCCGCTGGCGCAATGGCGAACTCCCCGTCGCGCGCAAACTCGAGATATAACCATGATGGAATGGCTGGCCAACCCCGAACTCTGGGTCGCGTTTCTGACCCTGACCGCCCTGGAAATCGTCCTCGGCATCGACAACATCATCTTTATCTCGATCCTGGTCAGCCGTCTGCCCAAGCATCAGCAGCCCAAGGCGCGGTTCTTCGGCCTGGCCCTGGCCATGGGCACGCGGATTCTGCTGCTGTTGTCGATCAGCTGGGTGATGCGCCTGACCAACGACCTGTTTCACGTCTTCGGCGAAGGCTTCTCCGGGCGCGACCTGATTCTGTTCTTCGGCGGTCTGTTTCTGCTGTTCAAGAGTACCGCGGAGATCTACCACAGCCTGGAAGGCGAGGAGGAGGGGCAGGCTTCCGGCGGCAAGGCCTACGGCTTTATGGGCATCATCGTGCAGATCGCGATCATCGATATCGTCTTCTCGCTGGACTCGGTGATCACTGCGGTCGGTCTGGTCGATAACGTGCCGGTGATGGTCGCGGCCATCGTCATCTCGGTGATCGTGATGATGCTTTCGGCGGGCACCATCAGCGATTTCATCGACAAGCACCCGAGCCTGAAGATGCTCGCGCTGTCGTTCCTGATCGTGGTCGGCACGGTGTTGATTGCCGAAGCCTTCGACGTGCATGTGCCCAAGGGTTACGTGTACTTCGCTATGGCCTTCTCGCTGGCGGTGGAAGCCGTCAATATCCGTATGCGCACGGCCCGCGCCCGGGCGCGCAAGGAAGAGATGGAACCGGTGCACTTGCGCAAGGGTTCGCCGGACTGAGTTAGCCGGCTGGGCGCAGTCAACGACAAGGGGTAGGCTAAGGCTTGCCCCTTTTTTATCGACCTGTTTGAGGTATCGCCATGGCACTGGAAACCTGGCTCGCGTTCTTCGTCGCCTGTTGGATCATCAGCCTGTCGCCGGGGGCCGGCGCGATTGCCTCGATGTCCGCAGGCTTGCAGTACGGCTTTCTGCGCGGCTACTGGAACGCCCTGGGCCTGCAACTGGGCCTGGCCCTGCAGATCGCCATCGTCGCCGCCGGCGTCGGGGCGATTCTGGCGGCTTCGGAGCTGGCCTTCAGCCTGATCAAGTGGTTCGGCGTGGTTTACCTGGTGTACCTCGGCTATCGGCAGTGGCAGGCGCTGCCCAGCGACATGGCGGCACCCGCCGAGCGCCCCATCGGCCGACCGCTGACCCTGGTGCTGCGCGGCTTTCTGGTCAACTTCAGCAACCCCAAGGCCATTGTCTTCATGCTTGCGGTGCTGCCGCAGTTCCTCAACCCGCAGGCCCCGCTGCTGAGCCAGTACCTGGTGATGGGCGTGACCATGATCTGTGTCGACCTGATTGTCATGGCCGGTTACACCGGCCTGGCGTCGCGGCTGCTGCGGGCGCTGCGTTCGCCGCGGCAGCAGCGCATCATGAACCGCACCTTCGGCGCTCTGTTCGTCGGTGCCGCCGCGTTGCTGGCCACGGTGCGGCGCGCGGCGGTCTGAGCTTCGCTGGATAGGTCACCAGGCAATCGGCTGGCCGTCCCAGGCCCAGAAGCTGCCGGTCTGTTCCGGGCCATGACGCGCCACCTGGGCCAGTAAGCGCTCGGCCGCGAAATGCGGGGTGAACAGTTGCTCTGCTGGCACATTGGCCTGGAAGGGTTTCGACAGCGCGGTATCGGTAGTGCCGGGGTGCAGGCTGAGCACGCAACTGTTCGGGTTCAGCCGGCTCAGCTCGATGCTGGCGGTGTGCAGCAGCTGGTTCAGCGCCGCCTTGCTGGCCCGGTAGCTGTACCAGCCGCCGAGGCGGTTGTCGCCAATCGAGCCGACCCGTGCCGACAGCGCCGCCACTGTGCACGGATGACGGCCACGCAGCAGCGGCAACAGGTGCTTGAGCAGCAGGATCGGCGCGCAGCTGTTGCGCTGGAAGGTCGCCAGCAGCCCCTGCAAGTCCAGCTGGGTCAGGCTCTTCTCGGCTTTTGCCGCGCCTTCCTGCAAGACCCCCACGGTGCACAGCAGCAGATGCAGCTGGGGCGTGACGGCGCGTAGCCGTTGCGCCAGTGCGGCCAGCGCGGCTTCGTCGCAGCAGTCCAGATCCAGCCGCTGCAAGCGGTCGCCATGGCGCTCGGCCAGGGCCGCCAGGTCGGCGGATTGGCTGGCGTGACGCGCCACCGCCCAGACCCGGGCGACATCCGCGCGAGCCAGCAGCTGTTCGCTCAGGGCCAGGCCGATGCCGCGGCTGGCCCCGCAGACCAGTACGTTGGCGGGGTGTTCGAGACGTTGCCAGTACTCCATGCCCATGACCTCGGCGTAACGGCGCGCGGCGGGGATACGCGACGCGGCTGCGATCTTCGGCATACTAGCGCTTCGTCAGCGAGGAAACAGCCATGCGCGTATGGATAGATGCCGATGCCTGCCCCAGGGCGGCCAAGGATCAGTTGGTCAAGTTCGCTCTCAAGCGTCGATTCGAAGTGCTGCTGGTGGCCGGCCAGGCCCAGGTCAAGCCGGCCTACAGCTGTGTGCGGCTGATTGTGGTGCCCAGCGGCCCGGACGCTGCCGACGATTATCTGGTGGAACACGCCCTGCCCGGCGAGCTGGTGATCTGCAGTGATGTGCCCCTGGCCGATCGCCTGGTGAAAAAGGGCGTGGCTGCCCTCGATCCGCGCGGCCGCGAGTTCGATGAACGCAATATGGGCGACAAGCTGGCAGTGCGGAACCTGTTTACCGAGCTGCGCGAGCAGGGCCAGGTCGGTGGCGGCCAGCCGCCCTATGGCGAGCGCGACAAGCAGGCCTTTGCCAATGCCCTGGATCGTATCCTGACCCGCTTGCAGCGCCAGGCCGGCGGCTGACGCCTACCCGCAGAGATAGGTGCCGGTGCCAACAGCCACCAGGGTGCCATCGTCGCTGTGCAATTCGCTGCGTACCACCGCCACCTTGTTGCCCGAGCGCAGCAGCACCGCCGTAGCGGTAAAGCGTTGGCCGCGGCCGGGGCGCAGGTAGTCGATGCGCAGGTCGATGGTGCCGAGCTTGGACAGCCGGGTCATGCGCTCGGCACTTGCCAGGTGCTGGTGCTTGTCGAACGCGCCGATCAGGGCCATGGCCCCACCGGCCACATCCAGCAGCGAGGAGATCACCCCGCCATGCAGGATACCGTGGACGAAGTTGCCGATCAGTTCGGGCTTCATCGGCAGGTGCATGGTGACCCGTTCCAGGCTCAGTTCATCCAGCTCGATACCGAGCATCCGGTTGAACGGAATCCGTTGGAAAAAGCCGGCGACTGCCTGCCGAAGTTCGTCATCGAGCACGCTGGGTGGTTGGGTCATGAGGGGTGGGCCTGGGCGGGTGTCAGTACAAACTGCCGCATGCCGCGCGGTTTGACCAGAGGCGCGGCCGGTGTGCCGCGCCGATTGGCAGGAACGGACTAGGGTCTGTCGCAAACCTGTAGGAGCACGCCATGCGTGCGAAGCGCCGGCATGGCGGAGTGCTCTACAACCCAGGGCTAACGCCCGGTGGAGCTCCACGACAAATGACCTGTGTCACGACACTAGTCGTGGTGAGCCAGCTCCAGCACCCGATCAACCAGTTTGTTGATGCCCGAGGCCGCTTCGCTGATCGACTGGGCGAGCATATAGGCCGGGGTGCTGACCAGTTTGCGCGCAGGGTCTTCAACGATGTCGCTGACTTCGCACTCATGGTGAACCGCGCCCATCTGGGTCATGGCCGCGGCAGTATCGTGGTCGTTGCCGATGGTGCAGATCACCCCGCTGCCGAAGATCTTCGCCGCCAGGGCCGGGGCGATGCAGATCAGGCCGACCGGTTTGCCGGCCTTGACGAAGGCCTGGGCGGCGCTCAGCACGTCGGCCTGCACCGTGCAGTTGGCTCCGCTGATGGCGAAATCGGAGAGGTTCTTCGCCACGCCGAAACCGCCGGGCAGGATCAGTGCGTCGAAATCGCCGACATGCAGTTCCTTGACGTCCTTGATCTTGCCGCGGGCGATGCGCGCCGACTCCACCAGCACGTTGCGCGTCTCATCCATCTCGTCGCCGCTGTAATGGTCGACCACGTGCAGTTGCGCCACGTTGGGGGCATAGCACTGCACCTGGGCACCGCGCTGATCGAGACGCAGCAGGGTGATCACGCTTTCATGGATTTCCGCGCCATCGTAGACACCACAGCCGGAAAGAATCACCGCAACTTTTTTGTTCATTAAATGCTCCTGAATTGCCGAGTCGTACCGGATTGAGTCGTGACCTGCCTGTCGCCATATGCCACCCAAGTTGGCATGGCGCGCCGCGAAGCGAGTGTGGCGTGGGGGGGGGGGGGTGGGGGGAAACAAACACCGACCCCCAACCATTGCCACCAAAAACAAAAAAA
>NZ_JBBPES010000006.1:62461-382690 GCF_038069885.1 Pseudomonas sp. XK-1
TGACCGGCGGGGCGCAATAGCCCCCCCCGGTGGGCTGGGCGCGCCGCGAAGCGAGTGTGGCGTGCGGCTAGGATTCTCATAGCAATCCTAGCCGCACAACGATATGGCGACACTATGAATTACATCCTCTACGCCGTGCCTTTTTTCTTTGCGCTGATCGCCCTGGAACTGCTGGTCGATCGCTGGCGCGGGGTCAGCAATTACCGTCTGGCCGACGCCATCAACAGCCTTAGTGCCGGCGTGCTGTCGACCACCGCGGGGTTGCTGACCCGCGCCGTCGGACTGGTTATCTATACTCTGGCCTGGCAGCAGCTGGCGCTGTTCGAACTGTCCGCCGAAGCGCTCTGGGTCTGGCTGCTGGCCTTTGTCTTCTACGACTTCTGCTACTACTGGAACCATCGCCTGGGCCACGAGCGCAATGTGCTCTGGGCGGCCCACTCGGTGCATCACCAGAGCGAGGACTACAACCTCTCCACCGCCCTGCGCCAGACCAGTACCGGGTTTATCTTCGGCTGGATCTTCTATCTGCCCATGGCTCTGGCCGGCGTGCCGCCGCTGGTGTTCCTGACGGTGGCGGCGCTCAACCTGCTTTACCAGTTCTGGGTGCATACCCGGCATATTCCCAAGCTGGGCTGGTTCGAGTGGCTGTTTGTCTCGCCGTCCAACCACCGCGTGCACCATGCGCAGAATGCTGTGTATATGGATCGCAATTACGGCGGTGTGTTCATTCTCTGGGACCGGTTGTTTGGCACCTTCCAGGAAGAGCTGGACGCAGAACCGGTGATCTTCGGTGTGACCACGCCGCTGGCCAGCTGGAATCCGCTGTGGGCCAATGCGCAGTTCTATGTGGCGCTATGGCGCGATGCGCGCCGCGCCGAATCCTGGTGGGACAGGCTGCGCATCTGGTTTATGCCCACCGGTTGGCGGCCGGCCGATGTGGCGGCCAGGTACCCGCAGGCCAAGCCGGATCTCAGCCAGTTCGTCAAATTCGAGGTGCCGCTGGGGCGTGCTCAGCAACTCTATGCGGTGGCTCAGTTCAGTCTCTATGTGCTCGCCGGCACCGGCCTGCTGGCCCTGGCTGCCGAGCTGAGCGCGGCGGCGCTGTTACTGGGCCTGGCATGGATGGCCGGTGGCCTGTACGTGATCGGCACCTGGCTGGAGAACCGCCCAACGGCTAGGCGTCTGGAGCTGTTGCGTCTGGCGCTCAACCTGCCGGCGGCCTGGCTGGCGCTGCAACTCGGCCTGTTGCCGGAACTGCCGCTGCTCTGGCCGTTGCTGCTGAGCTACAGCCTGCTCAGTCTGGTGGCGTTGTACTGCACGCCGGGTGAACGGAGCTCGGTAACGGCCTGAGCTTGACGTATTGAGTGCGGCCCGCAAGGGGCCGTACTGCTGAAATAAAGGCGCTACCCACGGCGTGCCGCACTATGCCGCGATTTTTTCCCCCGCTATCCTGAGCCTGCTTGCGGCAAGCGGTCGCAGCGCTGTCGTGTGCTGTCATACTTTGGTCATAATGGCCGCTTATAACTGTCACACTCGCCCGTCGATCCGGGCTCTGGAGTCTGTCGTGAGCTTTACCCCCGCCAATCGCCTGTTTCCCGCCACTCGCCTGCGTCGTAACCGCCGTGATGATTTCTCCCGACGCCTGGTGCGGGAAAACCGCCTGAGTGTCGATGACCTGATTCTGCCGGTATTCGTTCTCGACGGCGAAAATCGCCGCGAAGCCATTGCCTCGATGCCGGGCGTCGAGCGCCTGTCCATCGACCTGCTGTTGCAGGAAGCGGAGAAGTGGGTGGCCCTGGGCATTCCCGCCCTGGCGCTGTTCCCGGTGACGCCACTGGAGAAAAAATCCCTGCTCGGCGAGGAGGCCTGGAATCCGGAGGGCATCGCCCAGCGCGCGATTCGCGCCCTGCGCGGCAAGTTCCCCGAACTGGGGGTGATCAGCGACGTGGCCCTCGACCCCTTTACCACCCATGGTCAGGACGGCATCCTCGACGAAGATGGCTATGTGCAGAACGACATCACCGTCGATGCCCTGGTCAAGCAGGCGCTGTCCCATGCCGCCGCCGGTGCCCAGGTGGTCGCACCCTCGGACATGATGGACGGCCGCGTGCAGGCGATTCGCGAGGCTCTGGAACTGGCCGATCACAGCAATGTGCGGATCATGGCCTACTCGGCCAAGTACGCCAGCGCCTACTACGGCCCGTTCCGCGACGCGGTGGGCTCGGCTGCCAACCTGGGCAAGGCCAACAAGGCCAGCTACCAGATGGACCCGGCCAACGGCGACGAAGCCCTGCATGAAGTGGCCGCCGATCTGGCCGAAGGCGCGGACATGGTCATGGTCAAGCCGGGCATGCCTTATCTGGACATCCTCTGGCGGGTCAAGGCGGAATTCAAGGTGCCGACCTTTGTCTATCAGGTCAGTGGCGAGTACGCCATGCATATGGCCGCCATCCAGAACGGCTGGCTGGGCGAGGCAGTGATCCTCGAATCACTGACCGCCTTCAAACGCGCGGGTGCCGATGGCATCCTGACTTATTTCGCCGTACGTGCGGCAGAACTGCTCAAACAGGGGCAATGACGCCCCCGGGACATTTGTGATGAACACCGAAGGACTCAGTAACAGCGAATTGCAGGACGCCCAGCCGGTTGTCGATGAGGCCGTGGCCGCGGAGGCCCCGCCAGTCGAGGTGGTGGTACCGGTAGCGCCACCCATACCGCCGTCGCCGCCCATGGTGATTCCGAGCCTGGACGACAGCAGCCTGTATATCCACCGCGAGCTGTCGCAGCTGAAGTTCAATATCCGCGTGCTGGAGCAGGCGCTGGACGAGTCCTATCCGTTGCTGGAGCGTCTGAAGTTCCTGCTGATCTTCTCCAGCAACCTCGATGAGTTCTTCGAGATCCGCGTCGCCGGGCTGAAGAAGCAGATCAACTTCGCCCGCGAACAGGCCGGGGCCGATGGCCTGCAGCCGCACCAGGCGCTTGCGCGGGTGGCCGAGCTGGCTCACGAGCAGGTTGAGCGGCAGTACGCGATTCTCAACGACACCCTGTTCCCGGCGCTGGCCAAGTACAACGTCAACTTTATCCGTCGGCGTTTCTGGACCACCAAGCTCAAGGCCTGGGTGCGCCGCTATTTCCGCGACGAGATTGCGCCGATCATCACACCCATCGGCCTCGATCCAACGCATCCGTTCCCGCTGCTGGTGAACAAGAGCCTGAACTTTATCGTCGAGCTGGAAGGCATCGACGCCTTCGGCCGCGATTCCGGTCTGGCGATCATCCCGGCCCCGCGCCTGTTGCCGCGCATCATCAAGGTGCCGGAAGAGGTTGGCGGCCCCGGCGACAACTTCGTGTTCCTCTCCTCGATGATCCACGCCCACGCCGACGATCTGTTCCAGGGCATGAAGGTCAAGGGTTGCTACCAGTTCCGCCTGACCCGCAACGCCGACCTGTCGGTCGACACCGAAGACGTCGAAGACCTGGCCCGTGCCCTGCGCGGTGAGCTGTTCTCGCGGCGCTATGGCGATGCGGTGCGCCTGGAGGTGGTGGACACTTGCCCACGGCCGCTGCTCGATTACCTGCTCAAGCAGTTCAATCTCAGCGAGAGCGAGCTGTACCGGGTCAACGGCCCGGTCAACCTGACCCGGCTGTTCAGTATCACTGGCCTGGAAAGTCACCCGGAGCTGCAATACAAGCCCTTCACCCCGGTGATCCCCAAGCTGCTGCAGAACGCCGAGAACATCTTCAGCGTGGTCAGCAAGCAGGACATCCTCCTGCTGCATCCCTTCGAGTCTTTTACCCCGGTGGTCGACCTGCTGCGTCAGGCGGCGAAAGACCCGCACGTGCTGGCGATCAAGCAGACCCTGTACCGCAGCGGGGCCAACTCGGAAATCGTCGACGCCCTGGTGGAAGCCGCGCGCAACGGCAAGGAGGTCACCGCGGTGATCGAGTTGCGTGCGCGTTTCGATGAAGAGTCAAACCTGGCGCTGGCCAGCCGCTTGCAGGCTGCCGGTGCGGTGGTGATCTACGGTGTGGTGGGCTACAAGACCCACGCCAAGATGATGCTGATTTTGCGCCGCGAGAGCGGCGATATCGTCCGTTACGCGCACCTCGGTACCGGCAACTACCATGCCGGCAACGCCAGGCTGTACACCGACTACAGCCTGCTCACCGCCGATGTGGCGCTGTGCGAAGACGTGTCCAAGCTGTTCAGCCAGCTGATCGGCATGGGCAAGACCCTGCGCATGAAGAAGCTGCTGCACGCGCCCTTCACCCTGAAAAAGACCCTGCTCGATATGATCGCCAAGGAGACCGCCCTGGCGGCCGACGGCAAGCCGGCGCATATCATCGCCAAGTTCAACTCGCTGACCGATCCGAAGATCATCCGCGCGCTGTACAAGGCCAGCCAGACGGGTGTGAAGATCGACCTGGTGGTGCGCGGCATGTGCTGCCTGCGTCCGGGTATTGCCGGTGTGTCGCACAATATTCAGGTGCGTTCGATCATCGGCCGCTTCCTCGAGCACACCCGGGTGTTCTACTTCCTCAATGGCGGCGAAGAGAAGATCTACCTGTCCAGCGCCGACTGGATGGAGCGCAACCTCGACAAGCGCGTCGAGACCTGCTTCCCGGTGGAAGGCAAGAAGCTGATCCTGCGGGTGAAGAAGGAGCTGGAGGCTTACCTGACCGATAACACCCACGCCTGGCTGCTGCAGCCGGATGGGCGCTATGTGCGTCTGCAGCCCACCGGTAACCAGAACCCGCGCAGCGCCCAGGCCGGGCTGCTGGAAAAGCTGACCGTACCGCTGGTCAGCGCACGCTAAGCTCGATATCGATGCGCTTGAGCCATTCCGCTTCCTGGGTGAAGTCCGCCTGGGTCAGCGGGTTGGCGGCCAGCCAGTCCTGCGGAAAGGCAATTTCCAGACTCTGCTGACTGGCCTTTAGCTGCACCTGGGGCATTTCCTGGGTCCCACGGATATGGTGGAACAGGATGGCGAAGCGCAGCAGCACGCACAGGCGCATCAGCTTGAGGCCTTCCTCGCCGAACGCGGCGAACTTGTCCTTGGGAATATTGCGTCGATGGCCGCGCACCAGGAGCGCGAGCATCTGCTGATCCTGGCGCGAGAAACCCGACAGGTCGGAGTGCTCGACCAGATAGGCACCGTGCTTGTGGTACTGGTAGTGGGCGATATCCAGGCCGACTTCATGCACCTTGGCCGCCCAGCTGAGCAGCTCACGGTGCCAGTCGTCGTTCAGCGCCCAGTCGTCCGCGACCTTGTCGAGGGCCGAGAGCGCCTTGCTTTCCACCCGCGCCGCCTGTTCCAGATCGACGTGATAACGCTCCATAAGCGAGCTGAGGGTGCGTTCGCGCACGTCCTCATGCTGATGGCGGCCGAGCAGGTCGTAGAGTACGCCTTCGCGTAGCGCCCCTTCGGAATGGCTCATGCGCTGGATATCGCAGGCATCGAAGATGGCTTCGAGAATCGCCAGGCCAGCGGGGAAGATACCGCGGCGATCCGGCTTGATACCGTCGAGGTCGAGTTTTTCAGCCTCACCGATCTTGAATATTTTGCGTTTCAGCCAGGCCAGCCCTTCGGCATTGACCTCGCCGCCGCCGAGACCGGCGGCCTGAATGGTCAGGCCGATGGCCTTGATGGTGCCCGAGGCCCCCACCGCATCTTCCCAGCCGAGGCGGCGCAGGCCGTGCTCGATACCCATGATCTCCAGGCGCGCCGCGGTGTAGGCCTGGGCGTAGCGTGCCGGGGTGATCTTGCCGTCCTTGAAGAAACGCTGGGTAAAGCTGACGCAGCCCATCTGCAGGCTTTCGCGCAGCAGCGGCTCGAAGCGCTGGCCGATGACGAACTCGGTGCTGCCACCGCCGATATCGGCGACCAGGCGTTTGCCCGGGGTGTCGGCGATGCTGTGGGAGACGCCGAGATAGATCAGGCGCGCTTCTTCGCGCCCGGAGATGACTTCAACCGGATGGCCGAGGATCTCTTCGGCACGGCGGATAAAGTCACCACGGTTGCGCGCCTCGCGCAGGGCATTGGTGCCGACGATGCGCACCGCGCCCTCGGGCAGGCTGGCGGTCAGCTGGGCAAAGCGGCGCAGGCAGTCGAGCCCGCGCTGCATGGCCTCTTCGCTGAGCAGACGCTGCTCGTCGATTCCGGCGGCCAGTTGCACCTTATCGCCGAGGCGTTCGAGGATGCGGATCTCGCCATGGTCGGCTTTGGCCAGCACCATATGGAAGCTGTTGGAGCCCAGGTCGATGGCTGCAATCAAGGGGAAGGACTCGGCAGGGGTATGCGGCATGACGGAGACATCTCGATGCGGAACCCGGCCATCCTGCCACGATAGCCCGGCCTCGCCAACGCATACTGATGTCGCAGGCCCTGCGGGTGTCCCTGAAAAAGCCGCGCCGCCCTGCTGCGGGCTGCTGCTCAAGGTGCAAGTCGGCCGTTCGTCGCGGGCGCATCACGCTTAGCTGAACGCGCCCTCCTGCGGGTAAAAGAGCGGATTTACAGGTTGACCGAGCCGATAAACTGACGCAATTCCGCAGTCTGCGGTTCGGCGAACAGCCGCTTGGGATCGCCGACCTCATGCACCTTGCCCTGGTGCATAAACACCAGCTTGTCGCCGACCTCGCGGGCGAAGCGCATTTCGTGGGTGACCATGATCAGGGTCATGCCCTCGCTGGCCAGTTGCTTGACCACCGCCAGCACCTCGTTGACCAGCTCCGGGTCGAGCGCCGAGGTGATCTCGTCGCACAGCAGCACCCGGGGCGACATGGCCAGGGCGCGGGCGATCGCCACGCGCTGCTGCTGGCCGCCAGACAAACGCTCCGGGTAGGCGTCGAACTTCTCGCCCAGGCCGACTCGCTCGAGCATCTGCCGCGCCAGTTGCTGCGCGTCGTCGCGGCCCATCTTCTTGACCACCTGGGGTGCCAGCATGATGTTCTCGCCTACCGTCAGGTGGGGGAACAGGTTGAACTGCTGAAACACCATGCCGACCTTCTGCCGCAGGCTGCGCAGATCCGCGCGGGCAGCGTCGATATAGTCGCCGTCGACCTCGATAACCCCGTCGTTGATCGATTCCAGGCCGTTGAGGGTGCGCAGCAATGTGCTTTTGCCCGAACCGCTGCGGCCGATGATGGCAACCACTTCGCCTTCCTCGACCGTCAGATCGATGCCCTTGAGCACATGGTTGTCGCCGTAGTACTTGTGCAGGGCGGTGACGTTAAGCAGTGACATTCAGCCTCCTTTCCAGGCGGTATGCGGCAAGCGACAGGGGGTAGCAGAGCAGGAAGTAACCGAGCGCCACCAGGCCGTAGACCATGAATGGCTCGAAGGTGGCGTTGGCCAGCATGCCGCCGGTCTTGGTCAGTTCGGTAAAACCGATGATCGAGGTCACCGCGGTGCCTTTCACCACCTGCACCGAGAAACCCACGGTGGGGGCGATGGCGATGCGCATGGCCTGCGGCAGCACCACGTGACGCAGCACCTCGAGGCGAGTCATGGCCAGGCTTTCGGCGGCTTCCCACTGGCCGTGGCTGATCGACTCGACGCAGCCACGCCAGATCTCGGCGAGAAAGGCGCTGGTGAACAGGGTCAGGGCGACGGCTGCGGCCAGCCAGGGCGACACGTCGACACCGAGCAGGGCGATGCCGAAGAACACCATAAACAGCTGCATCAGCAGGGGTGTGCCCTGGAACAGCTCGATATAGCCGCGCGCCAGAACCCGCAGCGCCTGCAGCCGTGAAATCCGCGCCAGCAGGAGCAGCAATCCAGCCACGCCGCCGCAGGCGAAGGCCACCAGCGACAGCAGCAGGGTCCACTGCAGACCCACCAGCAGGTTGCGCAGGATGTCCCAGAAGGTGAAGTCCATCAGCGGCCTCCGACAACAAAGCGGCGGCCAACCCAGGCCAGCAGCTGGCGGATCAGGATCGCCATGGCCAGATAGAGCAGGGTGGTCACCAGGTAGGTTTCAAAGGCGCGGAAGTTGCGCGACTGGATAAAGTTGGCGGCGAACGACAGCTCTTCGGTGGAAATCTGCGAACACACCGCCGAGCCGAGCATGACAATGATGATCTGGCTCGACAGCGCCGGCCACACCTTGGCCAGGGCCGGGCGCAGCACCACGTGGCGGAATATCTCGATACGGTTCATGGCCAGGGCCGCCGCCGCCTCCAGTTGGCCGCCGGGGATGGCCTGAATGCCGGCGCGGATGATCTCGGTGGAGTAGGCCCCCAGGTTGATCACCATCGCCAGCGCCGCCGCCTCCCACTCATTCATCCGCACGCCCAGGGCCGGCAGACCGAAGAAGATAAAGAACAGCTGAACGATAAAGGGTGTATTGCGGATCAGTTCGACATACAGGCCAAACAGCTGGCTGAAGGGTTTGATCCGCCAGGCGCGCAGCACCGCACCGATGATGCCCAGACCGACCCCCAGCAGTGTGCCGACGGCGGTCAGGCTCAGGGTGAAGAACGCGCCTTGCAGCAACAGGTCGGCGTTGGCCAACACCGGAAGAAAATCGAACTGGTACGCCATCGCGCGCCTCCTGTCTCTGTGCCCTTACAAGCCGGCCGGCAGCGGCTGCTTCAGCCATTTCTCGCTGATCGCATTGAGGCTGCCGTCGGCCTTGGCGCTGGCGATGATCGCGTTGACCTTGGTCAGCAGCGCCGCCTCGTTCTTGTTCAGGCCGACATAGGTGGGCGAATCCTTGAGGTTTATCTTCATCAGCGGCACACGCTTGGGGTTGCGCTCGGCGATGGCGGCCATCACCACGTTGCCGCTGGCAATCAGGTCGACCTGGCCGGAGAGGTAGGCGGCGATGGTCGAGTTGTTGTCCTCGAAGCGCTTGAGCGTCGCACCCTTGGGGGCCACCTTGCTCAGCTCGATATCTTCCACCGCGCCGCGGGTCACGCTGATGGTCTTGCCTTCCAGGTCGGCGAGGCTGCTCACAGCGGCATCTTCCGGGCCGAATACGCCGAGGTAGAAGGGTGCGTAGGCGCTGGAGAAGTCGATCACCGCTTCGCGCTCGGGGTTCTTGCCCAGGCTGGAGATCACCAGGTCGACCTTACCGGTGGTAAGGAACGGGATGCGGTTGGTGCTGTTGACCGGAGTCAGTTCCAGTTTCACCGCCAGCTGGTCGGCCAGTAGCTGGGCGGTGTCGATATCCAGGCCGCGCGGCTGCATGTCCGGGCCAATCGAGCCGAAGGGCGGAAAGTCCTGCGGCACGGCGACTTTCAGCACGCCGCGCTCGGTGATATCGCTAAGGCCGTCGGCAAAGGCACTGGGCAGGCTCAGGGCCAGACCGGCGATGAACAGGTTGAGTAGGTGGCGCTGAATCTTGTGCATGGCATGCTCCCGGCAGTTATGTGAAAACCTATAGGTTTGGCTGGTTTTCAGATTGCATTGCCCATGCCAATTCCATTTGATTCATGCACTTAGGCTGATTGCTTTTGTAAAACAAGGTCTTACTGGTATGAACAGTTATAAAGCTGACTGGCCGGTCAATCCGGGCGCTGCGCCATTCGGGTGCAGGGCCGTGAAATAGGCCTCAAAACGGCGCAATGCTTGCCTGCAAGGCCGCTCCGGCCTTACAAAGAGCACCTTTACTGGACCGACCGGCCTGAACAGTCATGAATGCTCCCGCTCCCCGTGCCGTCCCCGAATACGCCCTGCAGGCGATCCGCAAGTTGATCGCCGACGAGGACTACCGCCCGGGCGACGCCCTGCCTTCGCAGCGCGACCTGGCCGAGCGCCTGGGGGTCAGCCGCACCTCCCTGCGTGAGGCGCTGTCATCCCTGAGTGCCCTGGGCATGATCAGCGTGCAGCCTGGCAAGGGCGTGTTCGTTCAGGCCACCTCCGCCCAGGCGGCGGCCCCCACGGGCTTCTCCTGGCCCTTCGCCGAACAGGTGTCGGCCGCCGATACCTTTCAATTGCGCTTCGCCCTGGAAGGTTTCGCCTGCGGCCTGGCGGCGGCCACCCTGACAGCGGCCGAGCTGGATGCCCTGCAGGACAATGTCGAGCAGATGCGTCTGGCCCTGCGCGGCGGTGATTTCGAGGGGGCTTCACGCCTGGATTTCGACTTTCATCGGCGCATCCTGCTGGCCAGTGGCAATCAGGCCATGTGCGGCATCGTCACCTCCAGTGCGGATATATTTCTGGAAAGCCAGAAGCTACCGTTTATCCGCCCGGAGCGCGCAATGGAGACCTGGCAGGAGCATCGCAAGATCCTCAAGGCCCTGGGTCGGCACGCCTCGGGCCCGGCGCAGAAGGCCATGCAGCAGCATATCCGTGCGGCGGCCTTGCGCACCGGCATCGCTTTTGTCACCCTCGGCGACTAGCTTCGGGGTAAATTCTTTGCGAGCCCATAGATAGGCTCAATTGCGCCCGCCTTCCTGTGCCGGGAAAGCCGGGCTATGATGTCGCCATCTTTTGCTTCCGAACACGGAGACTTCCATGAGCGAATTCATCACCAATGTCAGCGACGCCAGTTTCGACCAGGACGTCATTCAGGCCGAGGGTCCGGTGCTGGTCGACTACTGGGCTGAGTGGTGCGGTCCGTGCAAGATGATTGCCCCCGTACTCGATGAGATCGCCCAGACCTACCAGGGCAAGCTGAAAGTCTGCAAGCTGAACATCGACGAAAACCAGGACACTCCGCCCAAGTACGGCGTGCGTGGTATCCCGACCCTGATGCTGTTCAAGAACGGCAATGTCGAAGCCACCAAGGTCGGCGCGCTGTCCAAGTCGCAGCTGGCGGCCTTCCTCGACAGCAATATCTAAGCAACTGTGCTGCCGAATAAGCCCCGCAAATAGCGGGGTTTTTTTCTGCCTGGGTGCTGGACGTGCCGCTAAAACCGGTGTTACATTCGGCCTCGCTGCATTTCCTATGCCGCCCCCTGCAAGCCGTCGTCGACGCATTCCTACGCGAATACCTTCGAAGCACGCTAGCGATCCAATCGCCTTTATAGCGGCACGGCTTCCCAAGCTGAATAGCTTATTCCCCCTCCTTCATGATTACGTCATTCCCTATGAATCTGACCGAACTCAAGCAAAAGCCGATCACCGAACTGCTGGAACTCGCCGAACAGATGGGCCTGGAAAACATGGCCCGTTCGCGCAAGCAGGACGTGATTTTCTCGCTGTTGAAAAAACACGCTAAAAGCGGTGAGGAAATCTCCGGTGATGGCGTGCTGGAGATTCTCCAGGACGGTTTCGGCTTTCTCCGCTCCGCGGATGCCTCGTACCTCGCTGGCCCCGACGACATCTATGTCTCGCCGAGCCAGATCCGCCGCTTCAACCTGCGTACCGGCGACACCATTGTCGGCAAGATCCGTCCGCCGAAAGAAGGCGAGCGCTATTTTGCCCTGCTCAAAGTTGACACCATCAACTACGATCGCCCGGAAAACGCCAAGAACAAGATTCTGTTCGAAAACCTGACGCCGCTGTTCCCCACCAAGCGTCTGGTCATGGAAGCCGGTAACGGCTCCACCGAAGACATCACCGGCCGCGTCATCGACCTCTGCGCGCCGATCGGCAAGGGCCAGCGCGGCCTGATCGTCGCGCCGCCGAAGGCCGGCAAGACCATCATGCTGCAGAACATTGCGGCCAACATCACCCGCAATAACCCCGAGTGCCACCTGATCGTTCTGCTGATCGACGAGCGCCCGGAAGAAGTGACCGAAATGCAGCGCACCGTGCGCGGCGAAGTGGTCGCCTCGACCTTCGATGAGCCGCCGACCCGCCACGTGCAGGTCGCCGAAATGGTCATCGAGAAGGCCAAACGCCTGGTCGAGCACAAGAAGGACGTGGTCATTCTGCTCGATTCCATCACTCGCCTGGCGCGTGCCTACAACACCGTGATCCCGAGCTCCGGCAAGGTGCTTACTGGTGGTGTCGACGCCCACGCCCTGGAGAAGCCGAAACGCTTCTTCGGCGCGGCGCGTAACATCGAGGAAGGCGGTTCGCTGACCATCATCGCCACCGCGCTGGTGGAAACCGGCTCGAAGATGGACGAAGTGATCTACGAGGAATTCAAGGGTACCGGCAACATGGAGCTGCCCCTGGACCGTCGTATCGCCGAGAAGCGCGTATTCCCCGCGATCAACATCAACCGCTCCGGCACCCGCCGCGAAGAGTTGCTGACTGCCGAAGACGAGCTGCAGCGCATGTGGATTCTGCGCAAGCTGCTGCATCCGATGGACGAAATTGCCGCCATCGAATTCCTGATCGACAAGCTGAAAGCGACTAAGACGAACGAAGAGTTCTTTATGTCGATGAAGCGTAAGTAAGGCGTTCCTCGCCCTACAGCAAAGGCCGGGGAAACCCGGCTTTTGTGCATCTGGACGTTGCTTCATCCTTCTGAAAGACCGAGTTCGGCGCTAAACTTTGCGCCCTTATTTGGCCCGCTCGACACGAGGCTTGAACATGCAGTATCGCGACCTGCGCGACTTTATCCGCGGTCTGGAACAGCGCGGCGAACTCAAGCGCATCCAGGTGCCGGTTTCCCCTGTGCTGGAAATGACCGAGGTCTGTGACCGTACCCTGCGTAAGGGCGGCCCGGCGCTGCTGTTCGAGAACCCCACGGGCTTCGACATGCCGGTGCTCGGCAATCTGTTCGGCACGCCCAAGCGCGTGGCCTTGGGCATGGGCGCGGAAGAGGTCAGCGAGCTGCGGGAGATCGGCAAGCTGCTGGCCTTTCTGAAAGAGCCGGAGCCGCCGAAAGGCCTGAAAGACGCCTGGAGCAAGCTGCCGATCTTCCGCAAGGTGCTGGCCATGGCCCCCAAGGTGCTGAAGGATGCGCCCTGCCAGGAAGTGATAGAGGAAGGCGACGACGTCGACCTCGGCAAACTGCCGGTGCAGACCTGCTGGCCCGGCGATGTCGGCCCGCTGATCACCTGGGGCCTGACCATCACCAAGGGCCCGAACAAGGAGCGGCAGAACCTCGGCATCTATCGCCAGCAGGTGATCGGCCGCAACAAGTTGATCATGCGCTGGCTCAGCCACCGCGGCGGTGCCCTGGATTTTCGTGAGTGGTGCCAGAAGTACCCGGATCGCCCCTACCCGGTGTGCGTCGCCCTGGGTGCCGACCCGGCGACCATTCTCGGTGCGGTCACCCCGGTGCCCGATACTTTGTCCGAATATGCCTTCGCCGGCCTGCTGCGCGGTCACCGTACCGAGCTGGTCAAGGCCCGTGGCAGCGACCTGCAGGTGCCGGCCAGTGCTGAAATCGTGCTGGAGGGGGTCATTCATCCGGGCGAAACCGCACCGGAAGGCCCGTACGGCGACCACACCGGTTACTACAACGAAGTCGATACCTTCCCGGTGTTTACCGTCGAACGCATCACCCGTCGGCAAAAGCCGATCTACCACAGCACCTACACCGGCCGTCCGCCCGATGAGCCGGCGATCCTCGGCGTGGCGCTTAACGAAGTCTTCGTGCCGATCCTGCAGAAGCAGTTTCCGGAGATCACTGACTTCTATCTGCCGCCGGAAGGTTGTTCCTACCGCCTGGCGGTGGTGACCATCAAGAAGCAGTACCCCGGCCACGCCAAGCGGGTAATGCTCGGTGTCTGGTCGTTTTTGCGACAGTTTATGTACACCAAGTTCGTCATAGTCACCGACGACGATATCAACGCACGGGACTGGAATGACGTGATCTGGGCCATTACCACGCGCATGGACCCCAAGCGCGACACGGTGCTGATCGACAATACGCCGATCGACTACCTCGACTTCGCCTCACCAATCTCCGGCCTGGGCTCGAAGATGGGCCTGGACGCCACCCATAAATGGCCGGGCGAGACCACGCGCGAGTGGGGCCGGGCTATCGTTCAGGATGAGGCGGTCAAGCAGCGCGTCGATGCGCTCTGGTCTGAGTTGGGAATCGATTGATGAAAGTCACCCTGAATCCTTCGGGTGCTGTGCTTGAAGTACGGATCGGCGAGCGCATTCTCGATGCCGCGCGACGGCTGGGCTACGACTGCCCGCAGAGCTGTCGCAATGGCAATTGCCATATCTGCGCGGCGCTGCTGGTGGAGGGCCGGGTGCAGCAGGGCGCGAGCACGTTGGACCATGGCGAACTGTTCACCTGCCTGGCCGAGCCGCTGCAGGACTGTGTGCTGCACTGGGATGGCGTGCTGGCCCCCGGCGAGCTGCCGGTGCGCGAACTGGCCTGTCAGATTGTCGCGTGCGACGAGCTGGGCGGCGACGTGTTCCGCCTGCTTCTCAACGCCCCGGCCGGCAAGGTGCCGCGCTACCACGCCGGCCAGTACCTGCTGCTGCAGCGTGAGGATGACGACTACGCAGCCTTTTCCCTGGCCTCGGCCCCCCACCGTGGACGGGAGCTGGAGCTGCATATCCTGGCCCGTGACGAGGGCACCGCGAAGCTGATCGCCCAGCTGCGCAGCCAGGGCCTGGCGCGGGTAAAGATGCCCTTCGGCGATACTCACCTGGCCGAGCTGCCGGATGGCCCGCTGGTGCTGATTGCGGCCGGTACCGGCATGGCGCAGATGCACAGCCTGATTGAGCACTGTCGCGCTGCTGGCTTTAGCCATCCGGTGCACCTGTACTGGGGCGCGCGCCGACCGGAGGACTTTTACGCACTGGAGCACTGGGCGCAGTGGCAGCAGGTACCCAATCTGTTTCTGCATCAGGTGGTCAGCGAGCAGTGCGGCTGGCAAGGCCGCTGCGGCCTGCTGCATGAGGCCGTGCGCGAAGATTTTGCCGACCTCAAGGCGCTGCACCTGTACGCCAGTGGCTCGCCAGCCATGGTTTACGCCACCCTGGATGCCCTGGTGGATGCCGGCATGGACGCCCACCAGATGCGCGCCGACGTGTTCGCCTACGCGCCGCGGGGCTGAATAAAAGAAGCCGCTCTGGGGCGGCTTCGTAGGCTGGATCAGGCTTCACCGATCCACCAATCTGGGCGTGCGTGGTGGATGAATAAGGCATCATCCACCCTACATTTACCGCACCTGCACCACCACCTTGCCCACGGCCTTGCGCTGGCCCAGGGTGTCGATGGCTTCTCCGGCTTTTTCCAGCGGGAAGATCTGCGACACCAGCGGCTTGAGCTTGCCTTCGGCGTGCCAGGCGAACAGCTGCTGGAAGTTGGCCGCGTTGTCCTGAGGCTGGCGCTGGGCGAAGGAGCCCCAGAACACCCCGACCACAGCCGCGCCCTTGAGCAGGGCGAGGTTGACCGGCAGCTCGGGGATACGCCCGCTGGCGAAGCCCACCACCAGCAGGCGACCGTTCCAGGCGATGCTGCGGATGGCCGCATCGAACAGGTCACCACCGACCGGGTCGTAGATCACGTCCGCACCCTGGCCGCCGGTCAGGCGTTTGACTTCTTCCTTGAGGCTGCCTTCGCTGTAGTTGATCAGCTCGTCGGCACCCGCCGCGCGGGCTACTTCCAGTTTCTCGGCGCTGCTTGCCGCGGCGATCACCTTGGCACCCATGGCCTTGCCGATTTCCACCGCCGCCAGGCCGACGCCGCCGGACGCACCGAGCACCAGCAGGGTTTCCCCCGGTTGCAGATTGGCGCGCTGCTTGAGGGCGTGCATCGAGGTGCCGTAGGTCATGCCGAAGGCGGCGGCGCTGGCAAAGTCCATGCTCGCCGGGATCGGCATGACGTTATAGCCGGGTACCGCCACTTCTTCGGCAAAACTGCCCCAGCCGGTCAGGGCCATGACCCGGTCGCCGACTTTCAGGTGGCTGACTTTCTCGCCCACCGCGCTGACCACGCCGGCTGCTTCGCCACCAGGAGAGAACGGGAAGGGCGGCTTGAACTGGTATTTGCCTTCGATGATCAGGGTGTCGGGAAAGTTGACCCCGGCCGCATGGACTTGCAGGAGCACTTCGTTCTTCTTCGCTTCGGGGCTGGCGACTTCTTCCAGGACCAGGGTTTCGGCGGGGCCGAAGGCTTTGCACAGCACGGCTTTCATCGGGCGATTCCTCTAGGGGTGATGGGATTGCAGTGTAGGGGGGCATGGGTCGCGGTCAACGAGCATGCCTGCTCCTGATGGCCTTGCATAAGCATAGGGCTTGGGCCTGGCCGCCGCTGTGGCTATGCTAGGAGCTGCTAGCCGTACCGGCCCCTTGAGGAATACACCGTGAAAGTCTGGATCGCATTGCTGATGGCCCTGTCCCTGCCGTTGTTGGCGCAGGCCGAGGAGGACGAAAAAGCCGAGGGGGAGGTGGTCCCTGTGGTGGCCTATGTTTCCCTGTTCCCGGCCCTGGTGGGCAATTTCGGCACGGGGCCGAAGCTCAAGTTCTTCAAGGCGGATATTTCCCTGCGGGTCGCCAGTGCCGAGGCCGAGGCCGCGGTCAAGCATCACGATCCGCTGATCCGCAATCAGTTGGTGATGCTGTTTTCGGAGCAGACCGAGGCCAGCATGGCGGCGGCCGATTCCAAGGAGTTGCTGCGTCAGCAGGCGCTCAAGCAGGTACAGGATGTGCTCACCGCTGAAGAGGGTAAGCCGCTGGTGGAAGACCTGCTGTTCAATAACCTGATTATTCAGTAGCCCGTACCTGCTGCCATTCGCAGGTGCAATTGCGGCCCTGATGTTTGGCCTGGTAGAGCGCCTGGTCGCTCTGGGCGATCAGCATATAGGGCTGGTTGTCCTGGCTCGGCTCGATACAGGCCAGACCGATGCTCAGGGTTATCCGCCCGAACGGGCTACCCGGGTGGGGGATATTCAGTTCGGCTAGCTGCTGGTGCACCCGGGCGGCGACCAGGGCCCCGCTGTGCAGATCGGCGTTGGCCAGGATGATGGCGAATTCTTCGCCGCCATAGCGACAGGCGGCATCGTCCTCGCGCTGCAGGCAGCGCTGCAACAGTTCGGCGACCTGCTGCAGGACATCGTCGCCGGCCAGGTGGCCGAGCTGGTCGTTATAGGTCTTGAAGTAGTCGATATCCAGCATCAGCAGGGTCAGGGCGGCGTTATGCCGACGCATGCGCCGCCACTCGCTGGCCAGGCGGTTGTCGAAGTAGCGCCGGTTATACAGGCCGGTCAGGCCGTCCTGCTGCGACAGGCGCTGCAGCTGCGCCTCGATCTGCAGGCGCTCGTTGTTATCGCGGGAAACCCCGATCAGGTATTCATGGCCATTGAGGACCATCAGCTGGGCACTGATTTCGGCAGCCTGCAGGCTGCCGTCGCGGCGGCGCATCTGCCGCTGGAATATCTGTGACAGCTTGTCCTGTTGCGCCTGGCGCACGCCTTCCAGCCACTGGTGAAAGCCCGGCAGCAGCTGCTCCGGGTCTTCCTTGAGCAGCTGGCTGAAGGTCTCGGCGCTATAGCCCAGGCTGCTGTACATGGCCTGGTTCATGTGCAGGATGTCGCGGGTCTGTGGGTCGATGATAAACAAGCCGTCGCGGCTGGAGTCGGTCAGGTCGAGCACCAGTTGCAGGCGTTCCCGGCTGTCGCGCAGTACTCGCTCGATCTGTTCGCGCTGGCTGACCTGTTCGTTCAGCTGGCGATTGCTGGTGTGCAGGGCCTGGGCGCGGCGGGCATTTTCAAGGGCCAGGGCGAGGGCGGCGACCAGCAGCAGGCTGATAATCAGGCTGGCACCGAGGACGAATTCGGGCAGTGGCGTACTCAGGCGCTGTACCAGGTGCTCGCTGGGCTTGAGGCGCAGCGCGAAGTTGCTGTTGTTCAGCAGTTGCAGCGCCACCACCTGCTGCAGGTTCTCGACTGTCGGGCCGGGGGTACGTCGGTAGATGGGTTGTCCGGCTTCCAGCAGGGAGGCGCTGAAGTCGCCGTTGTCGAGGTTGCTGAGCAGCTCGTCCATCAGCTGCTCGACGCGAAACACACCCTGTAGAAAGCCGTCGAAGACCGGTTGCTGCTGCGCGTTGGCGATATACAGCGGGGTGTAGAGGATAAAACCGTGGCCACCCTGGACCAGGGCGAAGCTGTTGGAGAAGCGCGGTTCGCCGCTGGCTTTGGCCTGCATCGCCAGGTTGAAGTTGGGGTGGGCCGGGGTCAGGCGGAATTGCTGGGCGGCCTCGTTGCCTTGCAGCGGCTCGACCCAGCGCATGGCGAGGTCGCTACCCAGCCACTGAATGGCCTGGTAACCCTTGAAGTGGCTGAGGGAAAACTGGCTGTCGAGGGTCCATTCGTCCTTGGGGATGCGTCCGCGATGGTTCCATGCCTGGGCCAGGCGCTGCAGGTCGTCGACCTGGTAGATCAGGCTGGCTTCCAGCTGGCGGGCCAGGCTGTGGGCCTGATAGCTCACGCGCTCGGCAATACGCTGCTGTTGCGCGCTCAGCAGTTGTTGCCAGATCAGCAGGCTGGCCAGGCATAGCGCCAGCAGCAGGGCTGCAAGCGCAACGTGCGCCGGCCAGGGCGATGGAGAGCGCTGCGGCATAGACGGCCCCAAAAGGTTCCTCTACCTAATAGCACAGTGCCATTTCAGCGCATAGTGAGGATTGCCGCCCACTCCTGGCTGCTGACGGGCATTACCGACAGGCGGCTGCCTTTTTGTACCAGTGGCAGTTCCAGGAGGGCGCTTTGCGCTTTCAGCTGCGCCAGGGGGATAACCTGCCGGAAGGCCTCGACAAAGGTCACGTCGAGGGCGCTCCAGGGGTTCTTGGCGGCACTGGCCTTGGCATCGAAGTAGTGGCTCTCGGGCTCTAGCGCCGTGGGGTCGGGGTAGTGCGGCGAGGCAATCCGGGCGATGCCGGCGATACCCGGTTGCGGGCAGCTGGAGTGATAGAAGAAGAACAGATCACCCGTTTGCATGCTGCGCATAAAGTTGCGCGCCTGGTAATTGCGCACGCCGTCCCAGCGGGTTTGCCCCAGGCGCTGCAGGTCGTGGATCGAGAGTTCGTCGGGTTCCGACTTCATCAACCAATAAGGCATGAACTTTGCTCCTGTTCGCCAGTCCTTAAGCGGGCAGACCCGGTCGGCGCGACTCAGGCAGTGTCTGTACCGGCCTGGCTGTCAGGCCGCCGCGGGGTTAATAAGAATAAACGCCACGGGTCCACCGTGGGATCATGCCTGCAAGGGGGAGGCATTCCATGAAAAAACGTAAACCTGATGTGTTGTGGGTATTGGTGATTCTGTTCAGCCTGGGGGTGGTCACCACGGGCTATACCCAGAGTCTATGGGAGCGCCAGCCGGACGTGCCAGTCAGTCAGCACGCCGCCGGCTGAGTCAGCCAGGTGCCGCAGGGAGTGCGGCACCATGCACCATTCAGTACCAGGCCCTGTCCGTCACTGTCGCTTGCAGCGGCATATCCCAGCTGGCCATCGCCAGTCGATCCACCTGCTGACATTCGTGAGCCAGACCGAGTAGCGTCGGTTTGTGCCAATTTTTGCGCATTTTCCGGTAGGCCAGGCTGCGGTCATAGAAACCGCCGCCCATGCCCAGGCGTCCGCCGTGGCGATCGAAACCGACCAACGGCAGCAGAATCAGATCCAGCGCCCAGATCTTGCGTTGCCGTGCGTGGTTGCGCCGTGGTTCGGCAATGCCGAAGCGGTTGGGGCGTAGCGTCTCGCCCGCGGTGATGCGTTGAAACACCATCTTGCTCCGCGGCCAGGGGCTGAGAACCGGCAGGTAGGTCGCCTTGCCGCGGCGCTGGGCGGCGCGCAGCAGCGGGCGGGGGTCGATCTCGCCGTCATTGGGCAGGTACAGGGCAATATGTCGGGCGCGGCGGAACAGCGGATGCTGCGCCAGCTGCCGGTGCAGGCCGTGGGCGGCCTTGCGCTGGGCCTGGCGACCGAGCGCGCGCCGTTGCTGGCGCAACCGGCGGCGCAGTTGCGCACGGCTGAGAGAGCTGGATTCGATCATGGTTGCTGGCGCTGACCGTTGCCGCGGAGGGGCAACGGGCTGGAAAGAGTGACTCCCCGACGTGCCGCTGTCGGTTTAGCCCTTGAACCCGAAAGTTCAAGGTGGAGGGTGCAGGAGGCGTTAAGGCTTTCCGTCAGGCGGACATGCACACCGGCCTCAACATGCAACCTCCGGGTTTGTGCGTATCGGCTCAGGGACATCACCAACTGGCGCACACTCCAGGGAGCGGTGGCCAGTATACCCGAAAGCGTCGGCGAATCAGCTGCCGCGTTCATCCGTGTCACTTTCGAGGGCGCGATCGACCCGGTTGAGCAGGCTGCGCACCTGTTCGCTGTTGGCGCTGGCCTGTTGGTCAAGGTGTTGCTGTTTGTGTAACAGGTCGTGGGTGATGTTAAGAGCGGCCATGACCGCGACGCGGTCGGCTCCGATGACTTTGCCGCTCGAGCGAATCTCACGCATCTTGCCGTCCAGGTAACGCGCGGCGTTCTCCAGATTGCTGCGTTCATCGCTCGGGCAGGCGATGCAATATTCTTTGTCCAGGATCTGGACGGTAACCGTATTCGACTGAGTCATTAATCCTGCTCCAGGGCTTTCAGGCGCGAAATCATGGATTCGACCTTGTGCCGGGCCATTTCGTTCTTTTCAATAAGATGGGCGCGTTCCTCGCGCCAAGCCTTTTCATTTGCCAGGAGAGCGCGGTTGTGGGCCTTGAGCTGCTCGACACGCTGGATCAGCAAGTCCAGCTTGGTCGTAAGGGCATGCAGGTCGGCATCTTCCATGGAATCTTCTACTCGTGGGTAAATGAGCGGGACTGACAATCGAAAAATAGCGTCTTTCAGTCGTCTTCGACAGTATCGCAGGCGCTGTCGAAGCGTTTTCTCGCCAACCATTCAAGCCGTAATGCCTGCACATGTAAAACCTTGCGCAGGCCTTTCTGTACGCGGCGCTGGCTGATGATAAGCGCCAGCCGCGAGAGTGTCTGGGTGCGGCGGGCAATGCGGATGTCGGGGTGTTCGCGGATGTTGCGCACCGCGGCCGAAACAACGATGCCGCTGTAGGCCTGGGGTGCGCTGATCTCGACTCGCGGGATGGGCGGTTCCTTTTCATTGAGAATGGCGCGGAATTTCGATGCGTCGATCGCCTGGCTGTAGATCAGGTGTTCAAGGGCATCGAGCTGAGCCTTGGCCTGGGCATCGCCGGGGGCGCATGACTCCAGTTGCGGCATGGGGTAGACGGCTATCTTATAGACCTCGAACGGGTCAAGCACGCTCATGGCCACCGCATCGGTGCGCTGGTTGGTCAGGTGCCGCTTGATACGCGTGCGGATCGACTCTTTGGTCTGGCCAACATAGATAGGTTCATTGTCGTAATCATAGAAGGCATACACGCCCCACTTGTAGTTGCCGAGCTTGAGCGGCCTCTGGGTCAGTGGGTTGATCACTTCCTGGTTGAGAAAATCGTCCAGCAGGCGGCGCAGCTCCCGGGTCTCCAGGGGCAGCTCGTTGGTGGACATGGAGGCTGCGGGGGCGTCCTGAATCACCATGGTCAGCTGTTCGTGCAGGCTCACAGAGCCTCCCGCAGCTGTTGCTGGGCGCGTTGCAGGGGCAGCAGCAGGTGCTGATTGAGGTGCGCCACCACCGCCACCACGACGCCATCGCCGAGCAGGCGATAGGCGTCGTTGTAGTTGGCGGGTAGGCGATAGCTGTCGGCCAGGCCCATCAGCCGCGCGGCCTCGCGGGGGGAAATCAGCCGCGAGCGAATCGACTGGCCGTGCACGATCATGATGGTCTGCCGGCTGGAGCCGCCGGAGGGGGTGCGCAGGCAGCCGGCGATACCGTCGAAGCGCACTTCGGCGCGCTGCAGGTTATTGCGTGTGCGCTTGTAGATGGTGCCCACCTGCAGCCTGCCGAGCTGCTGGGCGGCCAGCACCTTCTGCCGGTTCAGCGGGCTCATCAGCGTCAGTAGCTTCTGCGTTTGCGCCTCGCTGTGCCAGCTCACGCCACTGGGCTCTGCCTCGATGATGTCGTCCAGGGTGTGCATGGGCGTGGCCGGTTCGGCCAGTTTCCACCAGCGCCATTGCTGCTGGACCTTCTTCGCCAGGTTGTTGTGGCAGGCGATCAGCTTTTCCGGGTGCCAGGCCGGCGAAGGGCGCTGGCCGATCAGTTCGGCGGGGAGCTGCAGGGCCTGGTCGACGCAGAGGATAAACAGCCGTGGTCGCGATTGCGGCACGAACTGCACGGCGTCGATCACCAGGGCACCGAACACATAGCCCGCCTCGGCGATGGCCGCGGCGATGGCTTCGAAATCCTTACCCTCGTGGGAGGTCAGGGTGCCGTAGACGTTCTCGATGACGATCATGCCCGGCTTGCGCCCGCCCTGCGCCAGCTCGCGGATCAGCCGCATAAAGCCCCAGAACGAGCCCGAACGCTGGCCGCGCAAGCCGGCACCGTTGCCCGCCAGGGACAGATCCTGGCAGGGGAACGAGGCCCAGGCCAGGTCGGCGTGGCCGGGCAGGTCGTGGCCGTTCAGTGCATTGATGTCGTCGACCCGCAGATGCTCGCCGCCCCAGTTGGCGACATAGGACTCGGCCTTCTTGGCGGAAAAGTCGTTGGCAAAGCTGCAGGTCCATTCTTCGCCAAGGCCTGCGCGGGCCATGCCGCCACCGGCAAAGAATTCATAGAAAAACGGCATGTGACGCTTACCTTGTGCACAGACTGAGGTCGGAACGCGGTGGGCTGGGGCGGATCCGTCGAGCACCTTGAATAGTCTTGGCGCGCTTGCCGGTGCTAGGATACAAGGCCTCCATTCTAGTGATTGCGCAGCTTTGCGCCTAGTTATCTATGCCAACTTCGAATTCTCCGTATGCCGCCTTCGCCGCCCTGCTCAGCAGTAGCGGTCATTCCGTTTCCCCGGCCGAGTTGCACGGCCTGTTGCTCGGGCGCAGCTGCGCCGGTGCCGGTTTTGATATCGAGCCCTGGCTGATCGATGCCGCCGAGCTGCTCGGTACCGCCGCCGAAGACAGCGTGCGCCAGGCCTTGATTGGCTTGCAGGAAATGGTCAAGAACGAGCTGTCGAGCAACGATGTCACAGTGGTGCTGCTGTTGCCCAGCGACGATGCGCCGCTTGGCGAACGCGCTGTGGCGCTGGGACAATGGTGCCAGGGCTTTCTCGGCGGCTTCGGCCTGACCGTGCGCGACAAGGCCCTGAGCGCCGAAGCCATGGAAGTGCTGCAGGATCTGTCGGCCATTGCCCAGGTGCAGAACGCCCTGGAAGAGTCCGAGGACGGCGAGAGCGATTACATGGAAGTGATGGAGTACCTGCGCGTTGCGCCGCTGCTGCTGTTCAGCGAGTGCGCCAAGCCCGAAGCGCCGGCGGCCAAACCTTCGCTGCATTGATTTTTATGTCAGCTCTTTTCATGTAATCGGAAGTGGACCCTATCTGCCCATGATCAGCATCCCCAAGTCGGAATACGCCCGTCGGCGCAAGGCGCTGATGGCGCAGATGGAACCCAACAGCATTGCCATCCTGCCGGCCGCGCCGGTGTATATCCGCAACCGCGATGTCGAGCACATCTACCGCCAGGACAGCGATTTCCAGTACCTCTCCGGATTTCCCGAGCCGGAGGCGGTGATTGCGCTGATTCCGGGGCGCGAGCATGGCGAGTACGTGTTGTTCTGCCGCGAGCGCGATCCGCTGCGGGAAATGTGGGACGGCCTGCGTGCCGGCCAGGATGGCGCGATCAGCCAGTACGGCGCGGACGATGCGTTCCCCATTAGTGATATCGACGACATCCTGCCGGGGCTGATCGAGGGGCGTGACCGGGTCTATTCCTCCATGGGCACCCACCACGAGTTCGACCGCCAACTGATGGAGTGGATCAATGTGATCCGCTCCAAGGCGCGCCAGGGGGCTTCGCCGCCCAACGAATTCATCACCCTAGAACACCTGCTGCATGACCTGCGCCTTTACAAGTCGGCGGCCGAAGTCAAAGTCATGAAGGAAGCTGCGGAGATCTCCTGCCGCGCCCATGTGCGCGCCATGCAGGCCAGCCGCGCCGGGTTGTTCGAGTACCACCTGGAAGCCGAGCTGGATTACGAATTCCGCAAGGGCGGGGCGAAGATGCCGGCCTATGGCTCCATCGTCGCAGCGGGCAAGAACGCCTGCATCCTGCATTACCGCGAGAACGATGCGCCGCTGAAAGACGGCGATCTGGTGCTGATCGATGCCGGTTGCGAGATCGATTGCTACGCCAGCGATATCACCCGCTGCTTTCCGGTCAATGGCCGGTTTTCCCCGGAGCAGAAGGCCATCTACGAGCTGGTGCTCAAGGCCAACGAGGAGGCCTTCAAGCATATCGCTCCGGGCAAGCACTGGAATGAAGCCCACGAAGCCACGGTGCAGGTGATCACCGCCGGGCTGGTGGAGCTGGGTCTGCTGCAGGGCGATGTCGCCGAGCTGATCGCCAGTGAGGCCTACAAGCCCTTCTATATGCACCGCGCCGGCCACTGGCTGGGCATGGATGTGCACGACGTGGGCGAGTACAAGGTTGGCGGCGAATGGCGCGAGCTGGAAGTCGGCATGGCCATGACCGTCGAACCAGGCATCTATATCGCCGTGGACAATCAGGACGTGGCGAAGAAGTGGCGCGGTATCGGCGTGCGCATCGAGGACGACGTGGTGGTGACCAAGACCGGTTGCGAGATTCTCACCCGCGGTGTGCCGAAAACTGTCGCCGAGATCGAAGCGCTGATGGCTGCCGCACGCAGCGTGGCTGCCTAGGTCGTGCCTCGCGTCGACATTGCGATTATCGGCGGCGGCCTGGTCGGCGCTAGCCTCGCCGTGGCCCTGCAGGCCGAGGCCAGGCAGCGCGGCTGGCGTATTTGCCTGATCGAACCGTTCACTCCGGGCAATGGTTATCAGCCCAGCTATGACGCGCGCTCGACTGCGCTGTCGTTCGGCACGCAGCAGATTTATCAGCGTCTCGGTCTGTGGCAGCAGATCAGTCAGCGCGCCGAGCCAATCAAGCAGATTCATGTTTCCGACCGCGGCCGTTTTGCCGCCGCGCGCCTGAGCGCCGAGGAAGAAGGCGTGCCGGCGCTCGGTTATGTGGTGGAAAACGCCTGGATCGGCGAATGCCTGTGGCAGGCGCTGGACCAGCAGGTGGTGAGCTGGCGCAGCCCGGCGCAGGTTACGCGCATGCAGGCCCTGGCCGATGGCTACCGCCTGAGCCTGGACGATGGCAGCGAGCTTGAATGCAGCCTGGCGATTCTCGCCGAGGGCGGCCGCTCCGGCCTGCGTGAGCAACTGGGCATCGCCGTGAGCAATACGCCTTACGGGCAGAGTGCGCTGATCGCCAACGTCAGCCCGCTGGACGCGCACAACGGCCTGGCCTTCGAGCGCTTTACCGAAGAAGGGCCGATGGCCATGCTGCCGCTGGCGGATAACCGCTGCGCGCTGGTCTGGACCCGCGCCACCCAGGAAGCCGAGCGGTTGGCTGCGCTGGACGATGCGGCGTTTCTCGCCGAGCTGCAACAGGCCTTCGGTTATCGCCTGGGCAGCCTGCGTCAGGTCGGTGCGCGCCATCTCTACCCGTTGGCCCTGACGGCGGCCAAGGAGCAGGTGCGCCAGCATCTGGTGGTGCTCGGCAATGCCGCGCACAGCCTGCATCCGATTGCCGGCCAGGGCTACAATCTGTCGCTGCGCGACACCCTGGTGTTGGCCGAAACCCTGCTGGCCAGCAGCGCGCCTCTCGGCGACCTGGCCACTCTGCAGCGCTATCTGAGCAGCCAGCAGCTGGATCAGCAGCTGACCGTCGGCTTCTCCGATCAGGTCACCCGGCTGTTCAGTACCGGTCAGCCGCTGTTGGCGGCCGGGCGTAATCTTGGCCTGCTCGGCCTGGACCTGCTACCTCCGGCGAAACGCTGGTTTGCCCGCCAGGCCATGGGCCTGGGCACCCGGCCGCAGTAGCAGCCAGGCACTCTCTTAAGGAAGCATGATGCAAGCGGATCTGATTATCGTGGGTGCTGGAATGGTGGGCAGTGCCCTGGCGCTGGCCCTGCAGGAGCAGGGGCTGGAAATTCTGCTGATCGATGGCGGTCCGCTGAGCGTCAAACCCTTTGACCCACAGGCCGCCTTCGAACCACGGGTCAGCGCCTTGTCGGTGGCCAGTCAGCGTATTCTCGACCGCCTCGGTGTCTGGCCTGGCATCGCCGCGCGGCGCGCCTGCCCCTATGGCGAGATGCAGGTGTGGGACGGCTCCGGTACCGGGCAGATTCATTTCAGCGCGGCCAGTGTGCATGCCGAATCGCTCGGCCATATCGTCGAGAACCGCGTGGTACAGGATGCTCTGCTCGAACGCCTGCACGACAGCCCGATTGGCCTGCTACCGGGCGCGCGCCTGGAACAGCTGCGCCGCTCCGGCGATGGCTGGTTGCTCAGTCTGAATGACGGCCGCGAACTGCGTGCGCCATTACTGATTGCCGCAGACGGGGCCAACTCGGCGGTGCGTCGCCTGGCCGGTTGCGCCACCCGTGAATGGGATTACCTGCACCACGCCATTGTCACCAGCGTGCGTTGCAGCAAGCCGCACCAGGCCACTGCCTGGCAGCGTTTTACCGATGACGGTCCGTTGGCTTTTCTGCCGCTGGCTGGTCCTGAAGGTGAGCACTGGTGCTCGATTGTCTGGTCGGTCACCCCAGCTGAGGCCGAGCGCCTGATGGCCCTGGACGAGGCCGATTTCCGCCGCGCCTTGGGCTTTGCCTTCGAACATCGCCTGGGCGATATCCTCCACGCAGATCCACGTCTGTGCATCCCGCTGCGCCAACGTCACGCCAAACGCTATGTCGAAGAAGGCCTGGTCCTGGTCGGCGATGCGGCCCATAGCATTCATCCGCTGGCCGGCCAGGGCGTCAACCTGGGCTTTCTCGATGTCGCGGTGCTGGCTGATGTGCTGCAGCATGCCGCACAGCGCGGCGAGCGCCTGAGCGATGTCAAGGTGCTGAGCCGCTACGAGCGCCGGCGCATGCCGCACAACCTGGCGATGATGGCGGCGATGGAAGGCTTCGAGCGGCTGTTCCAGGCCGACCCGCTGCCCGTGCGCTGGCTGCGCAATGCCGGGCTCAACTGGGTCGACGACCTGCCCGAGGCCAAGGCGCTGTTTGTGCGTCAGGCTCTGGGCCTGGCCGGCGATCTGCCGGAGTTGGCGCGAGCTTGAGCCTGGCCCTGTTGGCCTTGGCGAACCGAAGGCTGCCCTGCAGAGTCTCGATCCTCTTCGGCGTTCCCGGCTCGGCATAGCGCCGCCCCGGCTTTTGCACCGGGCTTGATCTGGATCATGGCGGATTGATCTTGCGAAGCGAACAATGGTTGAGAAACTAAATGCTATTCACTAGTATTTAGGCCCTTAACCCGTCCTTAGCAAGAGGCAGTCTCCATGCAGGTCAGCAAATCGTTGTTCGCCGCTCTTACCCTCACCGCGCTGGCTGGCGCTGTGCAGGCCGCCGATGAAGTGGTGGTGTACTCCGCGCGTATCGACGAGCTGATCAAGCCGGTCTTCGATGCCTACACCGAGAAAACCGGGGTCAAGGTCAAGTTCATTACCGACAAGGAAGCGCCGCTGCTGGCCCGCCTCAAGGCCGAGGGGGCCAATACCCCGGCCGATATGCTGATCACCGTGGACGCCGGCAACCTCTGGCAGGCCGAGCAGGAAGGCGTGCTTAAGCCGCTGGACTCCAAGGTCATCCAGGCCAATATCCCTGCCCAGTACCGCTCCAGCACCGGCAGCTGGACCGGCCTGTCGCTGCGCGCGCGGACCATCGTCTACTCCCCGGAGCGGGTCAAGGCGGGCGAGCTGACCACCTACGAAGCCCTGGCCGACAAGAACTGGGAAGGCCGCCTGTGCCTGCGTACCAGCAAGAAGGTCTATAACCAGTCGCTGACCGCCACCCTGATCGAGACCCACGGTGCCGACAAGGCCGAGGCGATCATCAAGGGCTGGGTCGGCAACCTGGCCACCGACGTATTCGCGGACGACACCGCGCTGATCCAGGCCGTCGATGCCGGTCAGTGCGATGTGGGCATCGTCAACACCTACTACTTCGGCCGTCTGCAAAAGCAGCAGCCGGATCTGAAAGCCAAGCTGTTCTGGCCGAACCAGGCCGACCGTGGCGTGCACGTCAACCTGTCCGGTGCCGCCGTCACCCTGCATGCTCCACACGCCGACGCCGCGCAGCAGCTGCTGGAGTGGATGACCACCGAAGAGGCCCAGGGCCTGTTCGCCGGTCTCAACCAGGAATTCCCAGCCAACCCGCAGATCGCGCCTTCCGCCGAAGTGGCCGCCTGGGGCAGCTTCAAGGCCGACGCCATCCCGCTGGAAGTAGCGGGCAAGCGCCAGGCCGAAGCGACCATGCTGATGGATCGCGCCGGCTGGAACTGATCGGCCCGCGACGGATGGGTCGGGCCGCGCAGGCCGGGCCGCTTAGGTCGGGCTGCGTAGCGTCGATACCCATCGCGGCTGAATCGATGGGTACGCGGCGCTCAACCCATCCTCCGGCTGCAGTTATACTCGACGCCCCGGCCCAGTCCGGGGCGTTGTGTTTTCCGTCTTGAGGAGAGTGCGTGGCCCTTCCTGCCCAGCGTCGCTGGTACCCCATCGCCTTTACCGCCGCCCTGCTGGTGCTGCTACCTCTGAGCATATTGCTGTTCAGCTGGCACGATATCGATCGGCAGATCTGGTCGCACCTGTGGCAGACCCAGCTGCCGCGGCTGATCGGCAATACCCTGGTGCTGGTGTTCGGAGTGGGCGTGGGCGTGACGATGCTGGGCGTCAGCCTGGCCTGGTTGACCAGCCTCTGCGAGTTTCCCGGCCGGCGCTGGCTGGACTGGGCGTTGATGCTGCCCTTTGCCATTCCCGCCTATGTACTGGCCTTCGTCTTTGTCGGCCTGCTGGATTTTGCCGGGCCACTGCAAAGCCTGCTGCGCGACTGGTTCGGGGCCGATTTGCGCCTGCCGCGGGTGCGCTCCACCGGCGGGGTGATCATCGTCCTGGTGCTGGTGTTCTATCCCTATGTCTACCTGCTGGCGCGCAACGCCTTTCTGGCCCAGGGCAAGGGCTTGATGGAGGCGGCGCGGGTGCTCGGGCTAAGCCCCTGGCGGGCGTTCTGGCGAGTGGCCCTGCCGATGGCGCGTCCGGCCATAGGTGCCGGCCTGGCCCTGGCGATCATGGAGACCCTGGCCGATTTCGGTGCGGTTTCGGTGTTCAACTTCGACACCTTTACCACGGCCATCTACAAGACCTGGTACAGCTTCTACAGCCTGACCAGCGCCACCCAGCTGGCCAGCCTGCTGCTGCTCGCGGTGATGCTGGTGCTCTATGGCGAGCGCCGCGCCCGTGGTGCGGCGCGCCCGGCCAACGAGCGGCCGCGGGGCAAGGCGCTCTACCACCTCAAGGGCGGCCAGGCGCTGGCGGCGAGCGCCTGGTGCGGCCTGGTGTTCGCCTGCGGTTTCGTGATTCCGGTGCTGCAGCTGATCGTCTGGTTCTGGCAGCGCGGTCGCTTCGATCTCGATGAGCGGTACACGGCGCTGATCCTGCACACCCTCTACCTGGGCGGCATCGCGGCGCTGATCACCGTCAGCATGGCGCTGCTGTTGGCCTTCGCCCTGCGCCTGGCCCCGACCCGGCTGATGCGCGGGACGGTCGGTCTGGCCAACGTCGGTTATGCCCTGCCTGGTTCGATGCTGGCGGTGGCGATCATGCTGGCGTTCAGTTACCTCGACCGCGAACTGGTGATTCCGCTATCCGGTTGGCTAGGCGGGGCCGGCAAGCCGATTTTGCTCGGCAGCCTGTCGGCGCTGTTGCTGGCCTATCTGGTGCGCTTTATGGCGGTGGCCTTCGGCCCGCTGGAAAACAGCCTGGCGCGGGTGCGCCAGTCGCTACCGGAGGCCTCGCGTAGCCTGGGGGTTGGCGGCATCGGCCTGTTCTTGCGGGTCTACCTGCCGCTGTTGCTGCCGGGTGCCCTGTCGGCGGCCCTGCTGGTGTTTGTCGATGTGCTCAAGGAAATGCCGGCGACTCTGCTGATGCGCCCCTTCGGCTGGGACACCCTGTCGGTGCGAGTATTCGAGATGACCAGCGAGGGCGAATGGGCGCGTGCCGCGCTGCCGGCTCTGACCCTGGTGATGGTCGGGCTGCTGCCGGTAATCCTGCTGATTCGCCGTTCGGCGCGGCGGGTGGGCTAACCGACCGGGCTGCGCGACGTTTATCGGCGCAGCGAGCCGTTTGCTGCAGACGAAGCGGCGTACGCCCTAAGGCCAAGATGACCCGTCGCGGTGTTGCGGCTACAATGCGCGCCATTCGCAGCGGCCCATCATCTCGATAGCCTGTGCCAGCCCCCGATTTGTGGGGTCAGCCGGGTTGCCGCTGTACTGCCCAGCCCGCAAGGAGACACTTATGGGACAGCGCACACCTCTCTACGACCTGCACCTCGCCTTGGGTGCCAAGATGGTCGACTTCGGCGGTTGGGACATGCCGTTGCACTATGGCTCGCAGGTTGAGGAGCACCATCAGGTGCGTCGCGACTGCGGCGTGTTCGATGTGTCGCATATGACCGTGGTGGATGTCAGCGGCAGCCAGGCCAAGGCCTATCTGCAACACCTGCTGGCCAACGATATCGAGCGTCTGCAGAGCATCGGCAAAGCCCTCTATAGCGGCATGCTCAACGAGCAGGGTGGGGTGGTGGATGATCTGATCGTCTACCTCACCGACTTTGGTTATCGCGTGGTGGTCAATGCCTCGACCCGTGACAAGGACCTGGCCTGGATGCACTTGCAGAGCGTCGATTTCGACGTGCAATTGCACGAGCGCGCCGAGCTGGCCATGCTGGCGATCCAGGGCCCGCATGCACGCAGCAAAACCGCCGAGCTGGTCAGCCAGTCGCGCGCCAAGCTGATCCAGAGCCTCAAACCCTTCGAAGGTCTGCCCGATGGCGACTGGTTTATCGCCCGCACCGGTTACACCGGCGAAGACGGCCTGGAAATCATGTTGCCGGCCAGCGAAGTGGTGGCCTTCCTCAATGAACTGGTCGGTGCCGGTATTTCCCCGATCGGCCTGGGCGCGCGCGACACCCTGCGCCTGGAGGCCGGGATGAACCTGTACGGCCAGGATATGGACGAAAGCGTCACCCCGCTGGCCGCCAATATGGCCTGGACCATCGCCTGGGAACCGGCCAGTCGCGGCTTTGTCGGCCGCAGCGCCCTGCAGAAGCAGAAAGCCGAAGGCGTCAGCTCCAAGCTGGTCGGCCTGGTGCTGGAAGAGCGCGGTGTCCTGCGCGCCCATCAGGTGGTGCGGGTCGAGGGCGTGGGCGAGGGTGAGATCACCAGCGGCAGCTTCTCGCCGACCCTGGGTAAATCCATCGCCCTGGCCCGCGTGCCGGCGGCCACCAGCGAACGTGCAGAGGTGGAGATTCGCGGCAAATGGTATCCGGTGCGGGTGGTCAAGCCGACCTTTGTGCGTAACGGTAAGGCGCTTATTTGAGCCCTGATCTGGCCATGGATGGTCGAGAGCGCCCGCGTTGGAGCGGCGCGCTAGGTTTTAAAGACTTTCTTTCGCTATGGCCAAGGCCTGCTAAATTTCCATGACGGCGTGGTCGCCGTCATGTCTGATGAGGAACGACACATGAGCAATATCCCCGCCGATCTGCGTTACGCCGCCAGCCACGAGTGGGCGCGTCTGGAAGCCGATGGCAGCGTTACCGTAGGCATCTCCGATCACGCCCAGGAAGCCCTGGGCGATGTGGTATTTATCGAGCTGCCGGAAGTCGGCAAGAGCCTCAGCGCCGGTCAGGAAGCCGGGGTGGTGGAGTCGGTCAAGGCCGCATCCGACATCTACGCACCGATCTCCGGTGAAGTGATCGCGATCAACGAAGGCCTGGCCGACAGCCCGGAAAGCGTCAACAGCGATCCGTACGGCAGCTGGTTCTTCAAGCTCAAGCCGAGCGATGCCAGCGAGCTGGACAAGCTGCTCGACGCCAGCGCCTACAAGGCCGCCGCCGACAGCGACGCCTGATTCGCTCGATACTGGCTAGCTCCCGCTAGCCAGTATGGCCTGCGCCAACTCCATATCGCTGGCCTGCAGCTGCGGATTGCTTGCGCGTAGCTGCTGCAGCAGAGCTTGCAGATAGGGGCCGCGAATCTGCCCGTCGCTGGCGACAAAGCTGCTGGCGTCGTCGCGTAGCGGGACGATCATTTTCCTGTCTTTGACGGTCAGGTAGGTCGAAGCCGTGGTGGCTCCGGACGAGAGTACGTCGCGCCAGTCCGCGGCGGGTAGCTGGGTGCTGCTCAGGCACAGCAGCGCGAGCATGGCTAGATTGGTCGGGCGCATAGCGGCATCTCCATAACACAGGGTCTACCTGAAATCGGATCGCATCGCGCGCTCACGGTTCCGGGAGATTGCCTATGGATTCAGCTGACGCGCTCTGTCGCCCCTTCGTGGTTTTCCAGATAGTGCTGCAGCAAGCCGGGGAATTGCCGGCGGGCGCTTAGGCGAAAACCGTGCCGCTGATACAGCGCCAGATTGCGTGGCGCGCCGGTTTCCAGGGCGATGCTCGGGCAGCCGCTGGCGCGCAGTTGCGCCAGGCTTTGGCTTAGCAGGGCGCTGCCCAGGCCCATGCCCTGATGTTCCGTGGCCACTGCGATAAATTCGATGCGTCCGCTTGCGGCCGGGGCATGCTGGTCGAACGCCTCCAGCAGCAGGTCCAGGCGCTCCAGGCAGTCGGCCCCGCACTGGCTGCGGATGACCTCGCCGAAGTGCTCCAGGCTGGCAGCGCTGGGCTGATGCCCGGAGGGGCTGAAGTAGCTCAGGCCGAGCAGCTGCTGGTTTTGCCAGGCGGCCAGAATAGGCAGCCGGTTGACGCGATGAAAGGCCTGGTAGCCGGCCAGGTAGGCGCGCCGCCTGGCCTCGTAGCCGGGGCGCTGGCCGAACAGGTACCAGGCGAGCGTCGGGTCGTCGGCAAAGGCCTGGTCGAGCAGGGCGAGCGCCTCTGCCTCCTGCGCCGCGGGCAGCGGCGCAAGTTGCAACGGACTCATTGGCTGGCTTCGACCTTGAGGATCACGCCGTCCTGGCCGGTTACCCGCACCGTGGTACCGGCCGGCAGGTCCGGGCCGCTGACCAGCCACAGCGAGTCGCCGGCCTTGACCTTGCCGCGGCCTTCATGGATGGCCTCATGCAGGACAAACTGACGGCCGAGCAATTCACTGCCGCGGCGGTTCAGCCCCGGCTGATCGGAAGGCTTGGCCGCGCTGCGCTGGCGTCGCCACCAGAGCACCGCGGTCAGTACCGAGAGCACCCCGAACAGGATGAACTGCAGGGCCCAGGGCAGCTCGGGGAAGATAAAGGTCAGCACGCCGACACTGGCGGCGGCCAGGCCGATCCACAGCAGGTAGCCGCCCGCGCCGAAGACCTCAAGGATCAGCAGCAGGGTGCCGATTGCCAGCCAGTTCCAGTGCGACAGGTGTTGCAGGCTGTCCCACATGGCTTAACCCTTCTTCTCGCTGCCGAAGGTGGCCTTGACGATTTCGCCGATACCGCCCACCGCGCCGATCACCTGGCTGGCTTCCAGTGGCATCAGAATCACCTTGCTGTTGTTGGCGCTGGCCAGCTGGCCGAGGGCGTCGATGTATTTCTGTGCGACGAAATAGTTGATCGCCTGCACGTTGCCGCTGGCGATGGCCTCGGAAACCACCCGGGTGGCTTCGGCCTCGGCACCGGCAGCCCGTTCGCGGGCTTCGGCTTCAAGGAAGGCGGCCTGGCGCTGGCCCTCGGCCTCGAGGATCTGCGCCTGCTTCTTGCCTTCTGCAGTGAGAATGGCGGCGGCGCGCAGGCCTTCGGCTTCGAGGATCTGCGCGCGCTTGATACGTTCGGCCTTCATCTGCCCGGACATGGCCGCCATCAGGTCGGCGGGCGGGCTGATGTCCTTGATCTCGATACGGGTGATCTTGATGCCCCAGGGCGCGGTCGCCTCATCCACGGTACGCAGCAGTTTCTCGTTGATCGCGTCGCGCTGGCTGAGCATGGCGTCCAGCTCCATGGAGCCGAGCACGGTGCGGATATTGGTCTGCAGCAGGTTGCGGATCGCGTGGGTGAGGTTGTTCACCTCGTAGGCAGCCTGGGCGGCATTGATCACCTGGAAGAAGCACACGGCGTCGATCTGCACGGTGGCGTTGTCAGAGGTGATGACTTCCTGCGGCGGAATGTCCAGCACGGTTTCCATCACACTGAGCTTGTGGCCGATACGGTCCATCACCGGCACGATGATGTTCAGGCCCGGGGTCAGGGTGTTGGTGTAGCGGCCGAAGCGTTCCACCGTCCACTGTGAACCCTGGGGCACCACCTTGAAGCCCATAAACACCACGGCGACCGCGAGGCCGACGAAGAGAAAGATCACACTGCCGATTTCCATAGAGAACAACTCCAATTGTCTGAATTATCTGAACATCTAAGCACAGTTGTCGCCGCGCGGAGGGTGCGTAAGCGTTACCGCGTCTGTTTGCCGGCCGCGGTTGTGCTGCCGTTGGCCATTATGTGCTGGGGTCGCCGCTCTCAGTTGGCCTTGAGCGCGCCTGGCAGCGCCGCGATCAGCCGCGCATCGAAGCCATAGATGTCGGGCGCATAGCGCAGCGTGCCGTTGTCCAGGGCCTCGGCTGTCCAGTAGGCGATCAGCAGCGGGACGGGTTGCTGCAGGCGATACTCCTGGGTTTTGCCGCTGGCGATGCGGGTCTGCACTGTGGTCAGTTCCTCGGGGGACAGCAGCCAGGCGAGCAAGGTGTCGACGGCTTCGACTCGCACGCAGCCGGAGCTGAAGGGCCGCGGGGCCTTGGCAAACAATTGCTGGCTGGGGGTGTCGTGCAGGTAAACCGAGAAGGGGTTGGCGAAGCGCAGGGCCACGCGGCCCAGAGGGTTGCGGCTGCCGGCGGCCTGGCGCAAGAGGATGGCCCCGGGGTTGTCCCAGTCCACCAGGCGTGGATCGAGGGTATTGCCATGGCGGTCGAGGACGCTCAGGTCCTGGCGCTCGAGGTAGGCCAGGTCTTCGCGGATGGCCGGCAGCTTGTCCTCGCGCAGGATGGTCGGGGGGACGGTCCAGGTCGGGTTGAGGGTCAGCCGCGCGATGCGCGAGGCGAGCAGCGGCGTCTGTCGTTCCGCGCGGCCGACCTGGGTGCGGCTGCGCCAGAGTTGCTGGCCTTGGCGCATGACCTGCAGTTCGGCGCTGGCTACGTTGATCAGCACTTCGGCGCTGTGCATGTCGTCGGCCAGCCAGCGCAGGCGCTCCAGGTTGGCGCGCAGCTGGTCACGGCGGCTTTGCGCGCTGAGGTTCAGCTCGGCCAGGCTGCCTGCGCCGAGGATGCCGTCGGCCTGCAGGCCATGAGCGGTCTGAAAGGCTTGCAGGGCGGTGACCGTCGCGGCGTCGAAGCGCAGGCCGGGATCGTCCGTCAGGGCCCCCAGATAGCCTTCGGCGATCAGCCGCGCACGCAGGGCCGGCACTCGGGCGTCGCTGCGTTCGGGTTTGAGCAGTGGGCCGGCGGGTAGTGCCACCCAGTGCCCCAGCGGTTGCTGGCGCTGCTGGGCGTAGGCGCTGCGCAGGCGTTGATACTGCGGCGTGCCCGGGCGGGCGCTGACGAAGGCCTCGGCCGGGCTGTGCAGATGCAGCAGGGCCAGCGACAGGATGGCCAGTTGCGGGTCGGACATGGGCCAGTCGGTGGGTCGCCAGAGGGGTTCGAAGCGCTGCTGCAGCAGGCGGCCGCGGCGTAGATGGAGCAGGGCCTGCAGGTAGCTGTGGCTGGTCAGCAGGTCGCTGCAGTCGGGTTGCTCGGCCGGGGCGGCCGTCAGGCTGGCGGGTAGCGGGTATTCCCCGGGGTGCAGGCCGTCGTCCGCCAGCTGTTCGATCTGCGCGTGCAGCTGTTGCAGTTGCGCCTCGTCGCGCCAGGCGCGGCTGTGTTCGCGCTGGACGTAAAAGTCCGTGAGGAGTTTGCGCGCATTCTCGTCTAGGCTTGCCGGAAGGGGCGCGCAGGAGTCCAGCAGCGCCTCTAGCACAGGGCCTGGCTCGCCGATGGTAACGGCCGGCGGCTCTACCGCATTCACGACCAGTGGCAGGGTGAGCAGGGCGGCGCTCAGGTAAGATGTACGTTTATTGAACAATTAAGCTGGCTCCGATCCTTGGTTTGCGTGACACCTCTATAGATGCGGTGTACCACGAGCGGCAGGGGCGGGTCGAACGGGATCTGCTGACAGGACGTCCTGGATTCGTGCTTTGGAGGTATTTGCGCACATGTTGGGACGTATTGCTCGCTCGTGTCTGGCCGGCCTGTGGCTGCTGGGTGTACCGCTGGCGGCCACGGCTGCTCAGACGGATGGATTGGCCAGAGACCTGGCGCGTATCGCTCCCAGCCTTAATAAGCAGGCCCTGCAGCATGCCCTGGCGGCCATGCAGTGTGCGGTCAACCATGGTGCCGCGCCAGCGCGGCGTCTGGCGGTGATCGACTATTCGCAGCCTTCCACCGAGCGCCGCTTGTGGATTTTCGATCTGCAGCGCAAGAGTCTGCTGTTGCGTGACTTCGTCGCCCACGGCCGGCAGTCGGGGGAAAACTTCGCCGATCGCTTCTCCAATACCCTGGGCAGTCATCAGACCAGTCTGGGGCTGTTCCGCACCGCGGAGAGCTACCGGGGCAAACACGGCTATTCCTTGCGCATGGATGGCCTGGAGCCGGGCCTCAACGATCTGGCCCGCGAGCGCGCCATCGTTATCCACGGCGCGGACTATGTCAGCCCGCGACTGGTGCACAGCCAGGGGCGTATTGGCCGTAGCCTGGGTTGCCCGGCGGTGCGTCCGGAAGTGGCGCGGATGGTGGTCGATCAGCTCAAGGGCGGGCAGTTCCTCTTCGCCTGGCACTCCGACCAGCGTTGGCTGCAGGGCTCGGCCTACCTGGATTGCCAGCCGCAGCGAGTGGTGGGCATCCTGGCTCGCCAGCAGCGTTTGCCCCGCAGCTAAGCCGTTCGCACAATCCAGGCTGCGGGATAGCCCGCAGCACGTCCGCGATGCTGGTCAAGCCTCCCCGTGCCTTGGGGTGGATAACGCTTTTCTTATCCCTCACGCGATTTGGTGGATGGGTAAAGCGTCATCCACCCTACGAGATTGTGGGCCTTGCAGAGAAACCTAATCGCGGCGCTATTTCTGCTCGCTCTGCGGGGTGACCCGCAGCACTTCCTCGATGGTGGTCAGGCCGGCGGCGACCTTTTGTGCGCCGGACAGGCGCAGGCTGCGCATGCCTTCCTTGAAGGCGTGGCGGCGCAGGGCGATCAGGTCGGTGTCGGCGCTGATCAGCGGCTTCATGGCATCGTTGATCAGCATGATCTCGTAGACCCCGGCGCGGCCGCGGTAGCCGGTGTCGCGGCATTCCAGGCAACCCACGGCGCGGCACGCCTGGGTCGGTAGCGGCGCGTTCCAGGGCTTGGTCAGGCTCTGCCAGTCGTCTTCGTTGAGCGCCTGCGGTGCCTTGCAGTGCGGGCACAGGGTGCGCACCAGGCGCTGGGCCATGACCCCGAGCAGGGTGGCCTTGAGCAGGTAGTGCGGCACGCCCAGTTCGAGCAGGCGGGTGATGGCGCTGGGGGCATCGTTGGTGTGCAGGGTGGACAGTACCAGGTGTCCGGTCAGCGCGGCCTGGATCGCCATCTCGGCGGTTTCCAGGTCGCGGATCTCGCCGACCATGATGATGTCCGGGTCCTGGCGCATCAGGGCGCGCACGCCGCTGGCGAAGGTCAGGTCGATATTGCTCTGCACCTGCATCTGGTTGAAGGCCCCTTCGATCATCTCGATCGGGTCTTCGATGGTGCAGACGTTGACTTCCTCGGTGGCCAGCTGCTTGAGGGTGGTGTAGAGCGTGGTGGTCTTGCCCGAACCGGTCGGCCCGGTGACCAGGATGATGCCATTGGGCTGGCCGGTCATGCTCAGCCAGCGCTTCAGGTCATCGGGGGAGAAACCCAACTGGTCGAAGCTTTTCAGCAGCACTTCGGGGTCGAAAATCCGCATTACCATCTTTTCGCCGAAGGCGGTGGGCAGGGTCGACAGGCGCAGCTCCACTTCGCCGCCTTCCGGGGTCTTGGTCTTGACCCGTCCGTCCTGGGGTTTGCGCTTTTCCGCGACGTTCATCCGCCCCAGGCTTTTCAGGCGGCTGACCACCGCCATGGTCACCTGCGGCGGGAATTGATAGACGGTGTGCAGCACGCCGTCGATGCGAAAACGTACGCTGCCCTGCTCGCGTCGCGGTTCGATATGGATATCGCTGGCGCGCTGCTGGAAGGCGTACTGGAACAGCCAGTCGACGATATTGATGATGTGCGCGTCGTTGGCGTCCGGTTCCTGGTCCTGGGCCCCGAGGTTGAGCAGTTGCTCGAAGTTGCCCACCCCGCTGATCTTCTGATCGGTGTTGGTGGCCCCGCTGACCGATTTGGCCAGGCGGTAGAACTCCAGGGTCAGGCGCTGGATGTCCGCCGGGTTGGCCACCACCCGCTTGATCGGGCGTTTGAGCACGTGGATCAGGTTGGCTTCCCAGCTGTGCACCAGGGGTTGTGCGCTGGCGATGGTCACGCTGTCGCTGTCCACCGCCACGGCAAGGATCTTGTGCCGTTGGGCGAAGGCATAGGACATCAGCGGGGTAATGGCGGCCACGTCGATCTTCAGCGGGTCGATGCGCAGGTAGGGCTGTCCGGCGAATTCCGCCAGCCAGACGGTGAGCGTCTCCAGGTCGAGTTTCTTGCCAGGGCGGCTGAGGTCGTCGAGCTGCTGCGCGGCGAGAAACTCCAGGGGGTGTTGCTGAGCGTTCGACGAGCTGCGGCGGATGGCCAGGCACTGCTCGGCACTGTCCTGGGCCACCCGGCCCTTGGCCACCAGTTCGCGCAACAGGTCACTGAGGTCCAGCGGACGATCCTGGGTGGACGAGGCAAATGCGGACATAGGGCTCCCTGGTAATTCGAACGGCAAAGCCGGCAGCTTGATCGCTGGCTTGCGGCTTGTCTGCCGACTCCATGCAGTTTTGCACGCTTTGCCCGGTTCGGCAGTGGGTTTGCAGGCCGGGCTAGCACCGCTATAAGCGGCCTGTTAGCTACGCTTGAGGGTCTTTACGCCTTCAGCCGTGCCGAGCAGTAGCAGGTCGGCCGGACGTGCGGCGAACAGGCCGTTGGTGACCACGCCGACGATATTATTGATCTGCGCTTCCAGCTCGCGCGGATTGACGATCGACAGGTTGTGCACATCGAGAATCACGTTGCCGTTATCGGTCAATACGCCTTCGCGGTACACCGGGTCGCCGCCCAGGCCTACCAGCTGGCGGGCGACATGGCTGCGCGCCATGGGGATCACCTCAACCGGCAGCGGAAAAGCCCCCAGTACCGGGACCAGCTTGCTGGCGTCGGCGATGCAGATAAAAGTCTGGGCCACCGCCGCGACTATCTTCTCGCGGGTCAGGGCCGCGCCGCCGCCCTTGATCAGGTTGAGGTGCTCATCGCTCTCGTCGGCACCGTCGACATAGAACTCCAGGTCGCTGACCGTATTCAGCTCGTACACCGGAATGCCGTGGCCCTTGAGTCGTGCCGCGGTGGCCTCGGAGCTGGCGACTGCGCCGTCGAACTCCATCTTGTGCCTGGCCAGTGCGTCGATAAAGCAGTTGGCGGTGGAGCCGGTGCCAACCCCGATCACACTCTTGGCGTCGAGTTTGGGGAGAATAAAGTCGACGGCCGCCTGGGCAACGGCTTGCTTGAGTTGATCCTGGTTCATCATGGGGGCCTGGTGTGAGAGTGAGGAAGGGCGCGAATTATAGCCTGCCTGGACTGCCAGCGGGCTCGGGGGCGGGAAAACCCCCGTAGCTTGTATGGTCGTGCGGCGCGGCCCTAGGGTAGACTCGCGGACTCCCCGAAAAGTTGCCTGCGATCTCGCCATGCTCGAACAGTACGTCAAGAAGATCCTCACCTCGCGCGTCTACGACGTGGCGGTGGAAACCCCGCTGCAAGCCGCTCCTCAGCTGTCCGAGCGTCTGGGCAACCAGATTCTGCTCAAGCGTGAAGACCTCCAGCCGGTGTACTCGTTCAAGATTCGCGGTGCCTACAACAAGCTGGCGCAGCTCTCGGCCGAAGAGCAGGCCCGTGGCGTGGTTACCGCCTCGGCCGGCAACCATGCCCAGGGCCTGGCTCTTGCGGCCAAGGTGCTGGGGGTCAAGGCCACCATAGTCATGCCCAAAACCACCCCGGAGATCAAGGTCCAGGGCGTGCGTTCCCGTGGCGGCAAGGTGGTGCTGCACGGCGACAGCTTTCCCGAGGCGCTGGCCTATTCGCTGAAGCTGGTGGACGAGAAGGGCTACATCTATATCCACCCCTACGACGATCCGCACACCATCGCCGGGCAAGGCACGGTGGCCATGGAGATCCTCCGTCAGCACCCTGGCCAGCTGGACGCGATCTTCGTTCCGGTGGGCGGCGGCGGTCTGATCGCCGGGATCGCCGCCTATGTGAAGTACCTGCGTCCTGAAATCAGGATCATCGGTGTCGAGCCGGACGACTCCAACTGCCTGCAGGCGGCGATGGCCGCAGGTGAGCGGGTGGTGCTGAGCCAGGTTGGCTTGTTCGCCGATGGCGTAGCGGTGGCGCAGATCGGTCAACACACCTTCGATGTGTGCAAGGACTATGTCGACGAGGTGATCACCGTCAGCACCGACGAGATCTGCGCGGCGATCAAGGACATCTACGACGACACCCGCTCGATCACCGAGCCGGCTGGCGCGCTGAGCGTGGCCGGGATCAAGAAGTACGTGGAGCGCGAAGGCTGCAGCGGCCAGGTGCTGGTGGGCATCGACTCGGGTGCCAACGTCAACTTCGACCGCCTGCGCCATGTCGCCGAGCGCGCCGAACTGGGCGAGAAGCGCGAGGCGATCATTGCCGTGACCATCCCCGAGCAGCCGGGCAGCTTCAAGGCCTTCTGCGAGGCCATCGGCAAGCGCCAGATCACCGAATTCAACTACCGCTATCACACCGATCGTGAGGCGCACATCTTCGTCGGTGTGCAGACCCACCCGGAAACCGACCCGCGCGCGGCGCTGGTGGAAAGCCTGCGCAGTCAGGGTTTCCCGGTGCAGGACCTGACCGACAACGAACTGGCCAAGCTGCATATCCGTCATATGGTTGGCGGCCATGCCGCGGCGGTGCCGGATGAGGTGGTGCTGCGCTTCGAATTCCCCGAGCGGCCGGGCGCACTGTTTAATTTCTTACAAAAACTCGGTGGCCGCTGGAACATCTCGATGTTCCACTACCGCAACCACGGCGCTGCCGATGGTCGTGTGGTTGCCGGCCTGCAAGTGCCCAGCGACGAGCGTCATCTGCTGCCGGCTGCGCTGGAGGCCATCGGCTATCCCTACTGGGATGAGAGCGACAATCCGGCCTACAAACTCTTTCTTGGATAAGCCGGAAATCCGGTAGGGCTGAATTAATGGAACATTACCAATTGCTGAAAATCGCCCACAGCGCACCGGGCATTCTGGTGTTGCTGGGCGTGCTGGCCCATGTCTTTATGCTGTGGAAGGCGGCGCGCGGTAGCGACAGTGCCGTGCTGCAACGCAAGCTCAAACGTACCCGCCTGATCAGCCTGCCGGTGCTCGGCTTGCTGGCCCTGAGCCTGCCGGTCAGCGGCTGGTGGCTGGTCGATCTGGCCGGCTTCCCGCTGGGACAGACCTGGCTGCTGGCCAGTAGCGTGCTGTTCGGCGTGCTGGTGTTGATCGGTCTGCTGCTCAATGGCCGTCTGGCGGCCTGGCAGGCGTTGGGCGACAGTCCTGCCCCAGCGAACCTGCTGCGTCTCTGCGCGGTCTATGCCGGGCTGCTGGTGCTGCTGTTGCTGGTGATCATGGGCCTGATGGGTGCCAAGCCGGCCTAAGCGGCAGGTTAAAGGCTCGGCCTCGTGGCCCTGTTGCATTCATACGCGCGGGCCCGATGCCGTAGGGTGCGCTGTGCGCACCGGGAACCCGTGGTTTGAGCCGGTGCGCGCAGCGCACCCTACCCAGTATTGGGATTCCCCGAACGCCTTGTGCAATACAAGGCGGCAGCATCGCCAAATAAAAACGCCGCCTGATCAGGCGGCGTTTTTATTGGAGTCGTAGGATGGGTTGAGCTCAGCGATACCCATCAATGCAGCGGCTCAGCGCAAGGAGATCACCGGCCAGCCACGTTTTTCGGCCTCGGCGCGCAGGCTCGGGTCGGGGTCGACAGCCACCGGGCGGGTGACCCGCTCCAGCAGGGGCAGGTCGTTCATCGAATCGCTGTAGAAGCAGCTGCCTTCCAGGCTCATGCCGTTTTCCGCCAGCCAGCGGTTGAGTCGGGTGACCTTGCCTTCCTTGAAGCAGGGCACGTCGGTGGTGCGTCCGGTGTAGCGGCCATCCTGCATTTCGCATTCGGTGGCCAGCAGGGTGTCGACGCCCAGGCGTGCGGCAATCGGCGCGGTAACGAAGCGGTTGGTGGCGGTGATGATCAGTAGCTTGTCGCCGGCGGCGCGGTGCTCCTCGAGCAGGGCTTCGCCCTTGGCCAGGATGATCGGTTCGATGCAGTCGCGCATAAATTCGCGGTGCCATTGCTCGAGCTGGGCCATTTCGCTGCTGCCGAGGATCGCCAGGCTGAAGTTCAGGTAGTCGCGGATGTCCAGGCGACCGGCCAGGTAGTCCTGGTAGAACTGGTCGTTGCGTGCCTTGTAGGCGATGCCGTCGAGGATGCCGCGCTCACACAGGTAATCGCCCCAGGCGTGGTCGCTATCGCCGCCGAGCAGGGTATTGTCGAGATCGAATAAAGCCAAACGCACAGGGGTACCTATCGGAGCAAAGGTCGAAGGGCGGCAGAATACCGGCTTTTATTCGCCATTCCCAATAGCCGCAGCGCGCTGAGGTTGCAGCGTCTGAGCTGGCCTGGTTTACGCCCGGCACCCGCTCGCGTTGCCGCTGCCGCGACCTTTGTGGAACAATGCCGGAACATGCGTTTACGAGGTTGTGCGCCGTGATCGATCCTGATGGTTTTCGCCCCAACGTCGGCATCATTCTGACCAATGATGTCGGCCAGGTGCTTTGGGCGCGTCGGATAAACCAGGACGCCTGGCAGTTCCCGCAAGGCGGGATCAATGACCATGAGTCGCCGGAAGAAGCGCTTTATCGCGAATTGAACGAAGAAGTGGGCCTTGAGCAGCAGGATGTGAAAATTCTCGCCTGCACCCGGGGCTGGTTGCGTTATCGTCTGCCTCAGCGCCTGGTGCGTACCCATAGCCAGCCGTTGTGTATCGGCCAGAAACAGAAGTGGTTCCTGTTGCGCCTGACCTCGGATGAGCAGCGAGTGCGCATGGATCTGACTGGCAAGCCGGAATTCGACGGCTGGCGCTGGGTCAGCTACTGGTACCCGCTGGGCCAGGTCGTCACATTCAAGCGCGAAGTTTACCGTCGCGCCCTCAAGGAACTCGCTCCGCGCCTGTTGGCGCGGGACTGACACTGACTAGAGCCGAGCCATGCTCAATACGCTGCGCAAGATCGTCCAGGAAGTCAACGCCGCCAAGGACCTCAAGGCGGCGCTGGGCATCATCGTGCAGCGGGTGCGCGAGGCCATGGGCAGCCAGGTCTGCTCGGTGTATCTGCTCGACCCGGAAACCAACCGTTTCGTCCTGATGGCCACCGAGGGTCTGAACAAGAAGGCCATCGGCAAGGTCAGCATGGCCCCCAACGAGGGCCTGGTCGGCCTGGTCGGCACCCGTGAGGAGCCGCTCAACCTCGAACACGCCTCCGAACACCCGCGTTACCGCTACTTCGCCGAAACCGGCGAGGAACGCTACGCCTCCTTTCTCGGTTCGCCGATCATCCACCACCGCAAGGTGATGGGCGTGCTGGTCATCCAGCAAAAGGAGCAGCGCAAGTTCGACGAGGGCGAAGAGGCCTTCCTGGTCACCATGAGCGCGCAGCTCGCCGGGGTTATCGCCCACGCCGAGGCGACCGGCTCGATCCGCGGCCTGGGCAAGCAGGGCAAGGGCATCCAGGAAGCCAAGTTCGTCGGCGTGCCGGGCTCGCCCGGTGCGGCCGTGGGTACGGCGGTGGTGGTGTTGCCGCCAGCCGATCTGGAGGTCGTGCCGGACAAGACCGTCGACGACATTGCCGCCGAATTGCAGCTGTTCAATACCGCCCTGGAAGGCGTTCGCTCCGATATGCGCGCGCTTTCGGCGAAGATGGCCACCCAATTGCGCCCGGAAGAGCGCGCCCTGTTCGACGTCTACCTGATGATGCTGGAAGATGCCGCCCTGGGTAACGAGGTGGTCAAGATCATCCGCACCGGTCAGTGGGCCCAGGGGGCCTTGCGCCAGGTGGTGACCGAGCACGTCAACCGCTTCGAGCTGATGGACGATGCCTACCTGCGCGAGCGCGCCAGCGACGTCAAGGATCTCGGCCGGCGCCTGCTGGCCTACCTGCAACAGGCCCGCCAGCAGACCCTGGTGTACCCGGATAACTGCATCCTGGTCAGCGAAGAACTGTCGCCGGCGATGCTCGGCGAGGTGCCGGAAGGCAAGCTGGTCGGTCTGGTCTCGGTCCAGGGCTCGGGCAACTCCCATGTGGCGATCTTCGCCCGGGCCATGGGCATTCCCACGGTGATGGGCGCGGTCGACCTGCCCTATTCGAAGATCGACGGCATCCAGCTGATCGTCGATGGCTATCACGGCGAGGTCTTTACCAACCCCAGCGAAGTGCTGCGCAAGCAGTATGCCGAGGTGGTCGAAGAGGAGCGCCAGCTGACCCAGGGCCTGACCGCCCTCAGTGGCCTGCCCTGCGAGACCCTGGACGGCCACCGCATGCCGCTGTGGGTCAATACCGGCCTGCTCGCCGACGTGAAGCGCGCCCAGGAGCGCGGTGCGGAGGGCGTCGGCCTGTACCGCACCGAAGTGCCGTTCATGATCAAGGAGCGTTTCCCCAGCGAGAAGGAACAGCTGGCCATCTACCGCGAGCAGCTGGCGGCCTTCCATCCGTTGCCGGTGACCATGCGCAGCCTGGATATCGGCGGCGACAAGGCGCTGTCCTATTTTCCGATCAAGGAAGATAACCCCTTCCTCGGCTGGCGCGGTATCCGCGTCACCCTCGACCACCCGGAAATCTTCCTGGTGCAGACCCGCGCCATGCTCAAGGCCAGCGAGGGCCTGGACAACCTGCGCATCCTGCTGCCGATGATCTCCGGCACCCAGGAGCTGGAAGAGGCCCTGCACCTGATTCACCGCGCCTGGGGCGAGGTACGCGACGAAGGCACCGATGTGCCCCTGCCGCCAATCGGGGTGATGATCGAGATCCCCGCCGCGGTCTACCAGACCCGCGAGCTGGCGCGCCAGGTGGACTTCCTCTCGGTCGGCTCCAACGACCTGACCCAGTATCTGCTGGCGGTGGACCGCAACAATCCACGGGTCGCCGACCTCTATGACTTCCTCCATCCCGCCGTGCTGCAGGCCCTGTGCAAGGTGGTCGAAGGGGCCCATGCCGAAGGCAAACCGGTGAGCATCTGCGGCGAGATGGCTGGCGATCCTGCCGCCGCCGTACTGCTGATGGCCATGGGTTTCGATGGCTTGTCGATGAACGCCACCAACCTGCCCAAGGTGAAATGGCTGCTGCGCCAGATCAGCCTCGGCAAGGCCAAGGAGCTGCTGGCCCAGGTGCTGACCATCGACAGCCCGCAGGTGATCCACAGCACCCTGCAGCTGGCCCTGCGCAACCTCGGCCTGGGTCGCATGATCAATCCGGCCTCGGATATCCAGGCCTGACTCAGGCCTCGACGACGACCTCGCCCAGATAACGGCCGCCCGGCCCGAAGCTGCGCTCGATCAACTGACGACTGCCGTCGGCATGAACGATCAGGGCGCTGCTGGCACGGGTACCGTAAGTCGTGCTGGCGATAAACACGCTGGACAACAGGCGCTCGCCGGTCAGACCGATACCGGTTTGCGGTAGGTGTTCGTCGGCCGCCTGGGTCGGGTCCCCCAGCAGGGTAAACAAGGCTTGCGGCTGCGGACCGTCGAGGCAATGGCGCAGCGCGTTTTTCGCCCGTTGCAACTTGGGCCAGGGTGTATCCAGGTCGGCATTCGACAGGCCGTGCAGGCCTTCCGCCAGCGCTGTGGCGCGTCCCGTTCGGGAATTGAAATGCCAGAGCTGCCGGTGATCGCCCAGCAATAGATTGAAGCCGCTGTAGTGCCGGCGTTGCTCGCTCAGTTGCTGGATAAAGTCTGCGGCGCTCAGGTTGCTGCCGAGAAAGGCCACCGGCAGTTCTCCGCGCGAATGCAGGCCCTGGGCCTGGTCAGGGTCACGGATATTGGTCAGGGCGGCAAAACGCCCGCCTGGGCCGATGCCCAGCCAGGTCCCGCCGGCCTGCAGGTCGCGTCCGGCAAAGACGCCAGGTACATCGGGCCACTCGGCCAATGGCTGGCTCGGGCGGGCATAGAATTCGTCGCGGTTGGCGGCTACCAGTAGGGGATGGGCATGGCCGGGTCGCCAGGCCAGAGCGATCAGGCACATGCGCTAGCCTCTCAATTTTTCCAGGACGCCAGCACTGTCCAGTTCGGGACCCAGGTGCAGGCGCACCTTGCTCGCGCCGCCGCCCATGCCGAGCTCCAGCAGAATGCGCTCCTCGATCTGCGCCAGGCCGCCTTCCAGGTATTCCAGTGGCTGGATCAGCAGCTGTGGCGGCAGGCTCAGGCGCAGAAAGCGCTTGGGCAGCAGCTCCGCGAGCCCGCGTCGGAGCAACTGTTGCGCCGCGCTAAAGTCCGCCACCAGCAAGCGTTGGTTGCTGAATGGTGGATCGGCCTGCAGGTGCATCTGGTTACAACTCAGCTTCAGGTACAGGATCGGGCTCACGGCGGTCTGTTCCGGGGTTGATTCTGGCACTTTACGCAAAGGTCGGGCATACATCCATCGCCCAAAGTAGAGTCCGGACCTGTGCATCCGTTACCATGCCGCATCATTTGCGGGGGTGTCGATGGAACTGCTGCTGTATTTGCTGCTGGGAGCGGCCGCCGGGGTGCTGGCCGGGCTGTTCGGGGTGGGTGGCGGTATCATTATCGTGCCGGTGCTGGTGTTCAGCTTTGCCGCTCAGGGCTTCGAGCCGGCGGTGCTGACCCATCTGGCCGTGGGCACATCTCTGGCGACCATTATCTTTACCTCGGTCAATTCGGTGCTGGAGCATCAGCGCAAGGGCGCGGTGCGTTGGCCGATCTTTGTCTGGATGACCCTGGGTATACTGCTCGGCGCGGCCCTCGGGGCGGCCACGGCCTCGGCGATCCAGGGCGAGATGCTGCAGAAGATCATCGGCGTATTCGCCGTCGTTATCGCCCTGCAAATGGCCCTGGAGCTGAAACCCAAGGCCAGCCGCGTGGTCCCAGGCAAGCCGGGGCTGACCCTGGCCGGTGCGGTGATCGGCTGGGCTTCGGCGATTTTCGGTATCGGTGGCGGTTCGCTGACCGTACCCTTCCTGACCTGGCGCAGCGTGCCAATGCAGCAGGCGGTGGCGACGTCCTCGGCATGTGGTCTGCCGATTGCTCTGGCCGGTGCCCTGGCCTTTATCTGGTTGGGCTGGGACGCACCAGAGCTGCCGGACTGGAGCCTGGGTTTCGTTTACCTGCCGGCCATGGTCGGGATTGCCATTACCAGCATGTTTTTTGCCCGCTTTGGCGCGCGCCTGGCACACAAGCTGTCGCCGCGCCTGCTCAAGCGTCTGTTTGCCCTGCTGCTCTTGGTAGTGGGCGTGAGTTTCCTGATCTAAGGAGTTATTGATGCTGCCTTACCCGCAGATCGACCCGGTGGCGCTGGCCCTCGGTCCGCTGAAAATCCATTGGTATGGCCTGATGTACCTGGTCGGTATCGGCGGTGCCTGGTGGCTGGCCTCGCGCCGGGTCAACGCCTTCGAGCCGAGCTGGGACAAGGAAAAACTCTCCGACCTGGTGTTCTGGGTGGCCATGGGTGTGATCCTCGGCGGCCGCCTGGGCTACGTGCTGTTCTACGACCTGGCCGCCTATATCGCCGAGCCGGTGAAGATGCTGCGTATCTGGGAGGGCGGCATGTCCTTCCACGGCGGGCTGATCGGCGTAATGCTGGCGACCTGGTGGTTCGGCAAACGCAACAACAAGAGCTTCTTCCAGCTGATGGACTTTATCGCCCCGCTGGTGCCGATCGGCCTGGGAGCCGGGCGCATCGGCAACTTTATCAATGCCGAGTTGTGGGGCAAGGCCACCGATCTGCCCTGGGCCATGATCTTCCCCACTGACCCCGAGCAGCTGGCGCGCCATCCCTCGCAGCTGTATCAGTTCGCCCTGGAAGGCGTGGCGCTGTTCACCATCCTCTGGTTCTACTCGCGCAAACCGCGGCCGACCATGGCGGTGTCCGGCATGTTCGCCGCCTGTTATGGGGTGTTCCGCTTTATCGTCGAATTCGTCCGGGTGCCGGACGCCCAGCTCGGTTACCTGGCCGGCGGTTGGCTGACCATGGGCCAGGTGCTCTGTGTGCCGATGGTGCTCGGCGGCCTGGGCCTGATCGCCTATGCCTACAAGCGCCAGCCTGCCCAGGAGGTCGCCCGATGAAACAGTACCTCGAGCTGATGCGCCTGGTGCGCGACACCGGCACCTTCAAGGCCGACCGCACTGGCACCGGCACCTACAGCCTGTTCGCCCACCAGATGCGTTTCAACCTGGCCGACGGCTTCCCGCTGGTGACCACCAAGAAGTGCCACCTGAAATCCATCATTCACGAGCTGCTGTGGTTCCTCCAGGGCGACACCAATATCAAGTACCTGAAGGACAATGGCGTGCGCATCTGGGACGAGTGGGCCGACGAGAACGGCGACCTCGGCCCGGTCTACGGCTACCAATGGCGCAACTGGCCGGCCCCCAATGGCGAGTCGATCGATCAGATCAGCAAGCTGATCGAGATGATCAAAAAGAACCCGGACTCGCGCCGCCTGATCGTCTCGGCCTGGAACCCGGCCCTAGTGGATGAGATGGCCCTGCCGCCGTGCCACGCGCTGTTCCAGTTCTATGTGGCCGACGGCAAGCTGAGCTGCCAGTTGTATCAGCGCTCGGCGGACATCTTTTTGGGCGTGCCCTTCAATATCGCCAGCTATGCGCTGCTGACCCTGATGATCGCCCAGGTCTGCGACCTGGAGGCCGGCGACTTTATCTGGACCGGCGGCGACTGCCATCTGTACGCCAACCATATCGAGCAGACCGACCTGCAGCTGAGCCGCGAGCCGCTACCGCTGCCGACCATGAAGCTCAACCCGGCGGTGAAGGATATCTTCGCCTTCAAGTTCGAGGACTTCGAGCTGGTCGGCTATCAGGCCCATCCGCATATCCCTGCGCCGGTGGCCGTCTGAGAGACTAGGCCGTCAGGCTGCTGCGAAAGCGTCGTAGCGCCAGGCCGAAGAACACCAGGCCGATCGCCGTCAGCGCCGCCAGCTCGGGCCAGAGCACGCCCGGGCCGGCGTCGCGGAACAGGATCGAGGTGCTCAGGGTCAGGTAGTGGGTCGATGGCGAGAGCTGCATCAGCTGCTGCAGCCACACCGGCATGCTTTCCATCGGCGTGCTGCCGCCGGAAAGCATCAGCATCGGGATGATCACCGGGATCGCCAGCAGGCCGAATTGCGGGATCGAGCGCGCCAGGGTGGCGAGGAATATGCCCAGGGCGGTGCTGGCGAACAGGTAGAGCGCGGTCACCGCGAGGAAAAACGCCTGCGAGCCGGCCAGCGGCACGCCGAGCGCGCCCTTGACCACCAGTTCCAGCGACAGCCAGGTGCAGATCACCACCACCACGGCGTTGCTCCAGATCTTCGCCAGCATGATCTCCAGCGCGGTCAACGGCAGCACCAGCAGGTGGTCGAGGGTGCCGTGTTCGCGTTCGCGCAGCAGCGCGGTGCCGGTCAGCAATACGGCGAGGATGGTGATGTGGTTGACGATCTGCAGCAGCGCGAGGAACCAGCCACCCTGCAGGTTGGCGTTGAACAACGCGCGGCTGGTCAGCCCGACCGGCACCTGTGCGCTGGCGTCCGGATGGGCGTAGTCGAGCAGTTCGCGCTGCAGGATCCGCCCCAGATCGCGCGCGCCCATGAACGCCTGGCTCATGGCGGTGGCGTCGACGTTGAGCTGCAGGGCCGGCTGACGCCCGGCCAGCAGGTCGGCCTGGAAGTTCGCCGGGATGTCGATTACGAAGGTGAAGCGGCCGCTGTCCATCGCCGCATCCAGCTGGTCGTAGGGCAGCAGCTCGGGGATCTGGAATTCCGGCGGCTGCAGTATCTCGGCTAGGTGCCGCGACAGCGGGCTGCGGTCTTCGTCGACTATGGCCACGCTGGCATGGTGTACGCCGATCACCGAGCCGGTCGCCGGCATGTACACGGCCACGCTGAAGGCATACAGCAGGAACAGCAGCAGCACGCTGTCGTGGCGCAGGCTGGTGAGTTCCTTGAGGCCGAGGCGGAAGATATGCGCCAGCTTGTTCACCCTAGGCCTCCTGCTTTTTCAGCAGCCACACGCTGAGCGCGCTGGCGACCAGGAAGAAAGCAAATAGCGCCAGGCATTGCGGCCACAGGCTACGCAGGTCAAGGGCCTTGGTGAAGGTGCCGACGGCAATGTCGAGGAAGTGCCCGGCCGGGAACACGTGGCCCATCAGCGCCGAGCCGCCTTCCAGCGAGGAGCGCGGCACGATCAGCCCGGAATACTGGATGGTCGGCAGGGTGGTGATGATCACCGTGCCGAGGATCGCGGCGATCTGGGTGCGGGTGAAGGCCGAGATCAGCAGGCCCAGACTGGTGGTGGCGAGCACATAGAGCAGGCCACCGAAGGCCAGGGTCAGGCCGCTGCCCTTGAACGGCACGCCGAACAGCAGGCGGTTGACTGCCACCAGCATGGCCAGGTTGAGCAGGCTAACCGCGAGGTAGGGCAGCTGCTTGCCGAGCAGGAACTCCAGACGGGTCAGCGGGGTGGCGTAGAAGTTGCTGATCGAGCCCAGTTCCTTCTCCCGCACCACGCCCAGGGCGGTGAGCATGGCCGGAATGAAGGCCAGGATCAGCGCCATCACTCCGGGACCGATGGCATTCACGCTGACCACGTCCTGGTTGTAGCGGAAACGCGTCTCCAGGCGCGCTGCGGCCGGTGCGGCGAGGGCCTGGCTGCTTTCCGTGGCCAGGCGCTGGAGATTGGCCTGGTGCACGGCCTCGACGTAGTTGCGGCTGGTCTCTGCGCGAAACGGCATGCCGCCGTCGAGCCAGGCGGCCACCTGCGGCTGGTGCCCGGCCAGCAGGTCGTGGCCGAAGCCCGGCGGGATCTGCAGCGCCAGCTTCAGTTCCGAGCGTTGCAGGCGTCGGTGCAGTTCGCCGGCGTCGGCGATAGGGGCACGCTCGTCGAAATAGCGCGAGCTGCGGAACGCCTCCAGGTAGGCGCGGCTTTGCGGCGACTGGTCCTGGTCGAGGGTGGCGAAGGCAATGTGCTCCACGTCCAGGGAGATGCCGTAGCCAAAGATCACCATCATGAACAGCGCGCCGAGCAGGGCGAAGGCCAGGCGCACCCGGTCGCGCAGCAGCTCCATGCTCTCGCGCACGGCCAGGGCGCGCAGGCGGCGCAGGCTGAAGCCGGGCTTTAGCGCTGGCGGGCCGGCGGTCGCCGCGGCAACAACCGCTGGCGGTGTGCGGCTATCGCCCTGGGCCTGCTCCAGGCAGCGGACGAAGGCCTGTTCCAGGTCCTGCGCGGCGAACTGCAGCTGCAGCGCGGCCGGGGTGTCGCAGGCCAGCACTCGGCCGGCATGCATCAGCGAGATGCGGTCGCAGCGCTCGGCCTCGTTCATGAAGTGGGTGGAGAGGAAGATGGTCACTCCCTGCTCGCGCGACAGTTCCAGCAGCAGTCTCCAGAAGTCGTCGCGAGCCGCCGGGTCGACGCCGGAGGTGGGTTCGTCGAGGATCAGCACTTCCGGGCCATGGATCACCGCCACCGCCAGCGACAGGCGTTGGCGCAGGCCCAGCGGCAACTCGCCGGCCGCGTCGCCGGCGTATTCGGCCAGGCCGAAACGCTCGATCAGCGCCTGGCTGCGCGTGCGGCCCTCGCTCGCCGGCAGGTCGAACAGGCGCGCGTGCAGCTCCAGGTTCTGCCGCACCGACAGCTCGCCATACAGCGAGAAGCTCTGCGACATGAAGCCGACCCGCTTGCGCGTGGCCAGGTCGCCGGCGTCCACCGCCTGGCCGAGCAACAGGGCGCTGCCGGCGCTGGCCGGTAGCAGGCCGGTGAGCACCTTCATGGTGGTGGTCTTGCCGCAGCCGTTGGAGCCGAGGAAGCCGAAGATCTCGCCGCGGCGGATGGCGAAGCTGACCTTGTCCACCGCGGTGAAATCGCCGAAGCGCAGGCTGAGGTCGCGGGCCTCGATGGCGATCTCGGTGGACTGCGCGGGCAGCGGCGGGATCAGCAGCGTCTGGTGCGCCGCCGCGCCGCCCTGGAAGTGGGTGAAGGCGGCCTCCAGGTGGCCGCCGGCCCCGGCCGCCGCCAACTCGGCGGTGCGCCCCGCGGCGATCAGCCGGCCGCGGTCGAGCATCAGGCAGCTGTCGAACTGCTCGGCCTCCTCCATATAGGCGGTGGCCACCATCAGGGTCAGCTGCGGCCGCCCGGCACGCACCTGCTCGACCAGTTCCCAGAAGCGCCGACGCGACAAGGGGTCGACCCCGGTGGTCGGCTCGTCCAGGATCAGCAGGTCCGGCTCGTGGATCAGCGCGCAGCACAGCCCGAGCTTCTGTTTCATGCCGCCGGACAGCTTGCCGGCCGGGCGTTTGGCGAAGGCCGTCAGGTCGGTGGCCGCCAGCAGGCTGGCCATGCGTTGCTCGCGCTCGGTGCGGCTCAGGCCGAACAGGGTGGCGAAGAAGTGGATGTTCTCGGCGATCGACAAGTCGGGGTAGAGGTTGTGCCCCAATCCCTGGGGCATGAAGGCGATGCGCGGGTACAAGCTGGCGCGGTGGCGGCGCTGCTCGATCGGCCCGCCGAGCACCTCCAGGCGGCCACGCTGCAGCTTCTTCACTCCGGCGATCAGGCCGAGCAGGCTGGACTTGCCGGCACCGTCCGGGCCTATCAGGGCGCAGCGCGCACCGACCGCCAGTTCGAAGTCGATGCCGTCCAGCGCCAGCTGTTTGCCGTAGCCATGCTGCAGGCCTTCGGCGCGGATTGCCCAGTCGCTCATTGCAGCTCGGCCGGCCAGGCGACCTCGGCGCTGCGCACATAACCGACGCCGGGCATGCCCGGCTTGGCCTGGGGCACGGCGGCCGGTTCGCTCAGGCGCAGCTTGACCCGGAACACCAGCTTCTGCCGCTCGTCGCGGGTCTCCACCTCCTTGGGGGTGAACTGCGCCTTGGCCGCGACATAGGCGATCCTGGCCGGCAGCGGCCGTTCAGGCAGGGCATCGAGCAGCACCCGCGCTTCGTCGCCCTGGGTCAGGCGGCCGGCGACGGCGGCGGAGAGATAGAGGTTCATGTACTGCTCGTCAGGATTGATCAGTAGCAGCACCCGCCCGCCGGCACCGAGCACTTCGCCGGGTTCGGCCAGGCGCAGCTGGACCAGGCCGTCGAGTGGTGCGCGCAGGTTGCTGTCGTCGATTTCGCTGCTCAGCTGGGCGACCAGCGCCTGGGCCGCGCCGATCGCCGCGCGGGCCGCCGAGACCTGGGCGTGGGCGGCCTCCAGGGCGGCACCGGCGGTGTCGAAGCGCGCCTGCTGCTGGTCGAGCTGCTGGCGGCTGGTGTGACCGCGTTGGAACAGCTCGCGAAAGCGCCTGAGGTCCTGCTCGGCCAGCAGCCGCTCGCTCGCGCGCAGGCGCACGGTGGCCTGGCTGGCTGCGAGGTTCTGCTCGGCGCGGCGCACCTCGGCCTCGGCCTGGGCGCGCTGGGCCTCCAGGGTGCGGGTGTCCAGGCGGGCGAGCAGCTGGCCCTGGGTCACCCGGTCGCCTTCCTGGACCCGCACCTCGGCCAGACGCCCGGGGTACTTGCTGGCGACCTGCACCTCGGTGGCCTCCAGGCGGCCGTTACCCGTGGCCAGGCCTTCGGGCAGGCGTTCTTTGAGCGACAGCCAATAGCCGAACACCCCGGCGGCGAGCAGGCTCAGCAGTAGGGGTACGACGAACAGGCGGGAAGGGCGGAACTCGCTAGACATGAAGTGCATCCTGCAAAGTGACGTGACAGTGTGCCTGCACTGCCGGCGCAGGTCTTGACCCGCATCAAACGGGACGCCTGCAGCCCAGGATAGTTTGCGAACCAGGCCGTGGCGGGGCGCGGGCGGTCATTTTTGCTACCCTGACGCTTTGCCGATAGGGGAGAGCGTGCTTGTGTCGAGGATTCTGATCAGCCTGCTGTTGGGTCTGCTGGGGGTGTCTGCCGCGGCGCAGGAGTCAAATGCGCCGGTCTTGCGGGTGGGCATCAACGAAGTGCCGCCCTTCGTCATCCATGAGCCGGATGGCAGCTGGCGCGGCATCAGCATCGATCTGTGGCAGGCCGTCGCCGAGCAGGCGGGTTATCGCTACGAGCTACTGCCGATGCCGTTCGAACGCCTGCTGCCGAGCCTGGAGGACGGCCAGCTGGATGCGGTGGTCGGCGCGCTGACCATGACCGCCGAGCGCGAGGCGCGTTTCGATTTCAGTCATCCGTTCTACCGCACCGGCCTGGCCATCGGCGTGCCGTACGGCGGCGAGGCTAGCGGCTGGGTCGCGGTCAAGGGCCTGCTGTCCTGGCAATTCCTCAGCCTGATCCTCGGCCTTGCGGTGCTGATGCTACTGGTCGGCGGGCTGCTCTGGCTGTTCGAGCGGCGGCGCAACCAGCAGCATTTCGGCGGCTCCCCGGCGCAGGGCCTGGGCTCCAGCTTCTGGTGGGCGGCGGTGACCATGACCACCGTCGGTTATGGTGACAAGGCACCGGTGACCCTGGGCGGGCGCCTGATCGCCCTGGTGTGGATGTTCGCCGGATTGATCATGGTCTCGACCTTCACCGCGGCAGTCACCAGCGCGCTCACGGTGGGCAACCTGAAGGGCGGCATCGAGGACGTCGACGACCTGCGCCGCGCCCATGTGGCGAGCATCGACAAGACCGTCAGCGCCCGCTACCTGGACAGCCAGCGGATTCGTCGCAGCGACTACCCCAGCCTGCTCGCGGCCATGCGTGCGGTACAGCAGGGCGAGGCCGACGCGGTGGTCTACGACCTGCCGATCATGCAGTACCGCAACGGCGAGCTGGGCGGCGGCGGCCTGCGCCTGCTGCCCGGCACCTTCGAGGAGCAGTCCTACGCCTTCGCCCTGGCCGACGGCAGCCCCTACCGCGAACGGATCAGCCAGGAGGTGCTGCGAGTCACCGGTGGCGACGACTGGGACGAGGTGCTGGAGCTCTACCTCGGGGTGCCCTGAGCCTCCAAGGCTCCGCTGTCAGGGCGATGATCGTGCTCAGGTGCTCAGGTGCTCAGGTGCGGACCGCTATTGCGCCCTATGACGGTGCTGCCAGCCTGACGCTCAATGCGTCGATCTGCTCCTGGCGCTCGCCATCCTCCAGCCGCGCGCCGGGGTTGAGCGATGACCATTCGGGATGGGCGCGAGCCTTGTGCAGGGCGTCCGGCAGCTTGCCCTCGCGCCAATTGGCGTCCTGCGGGACTGTCAGCTTGATGGCCTCGACCGCGGCATGGCCGCGGGTTTCCAGCGCCAACAGCAGCTGCTGCTGGCGCAGGGCGAGCAGGCGCAGCACGGCGTCGTCCACGCTCAGCTCGCGCTGACCCTTGAGTTTGCCTTTCAGGCGCGAGCCGTAGCCGCGCAGGGTCTGTGCGCTGCCGCCGAGCACGGCACCGATAAGCGCCGCCGCGCCGAGGGTGATGCCGCCGACCAGCAGGTCGACCCCCACGCCGGTAGCTGCGCCTGCCGCCATGCCGCCGCCGACCTTGACCCCGAGCTGCTTGAGGGTTTCCGGGTTGAACAGGTCGTCGCCCCAGCGGCCGTCGAGCAAGGGCAGGTCGCTGGTCTGGGCATCCTCCGGGCGGAAGGCATACAGGCGCAGCAGGGCTTCCACGCAGCGTTGTTCGCGCTGACGAATGGCCTGGTGCAGGTCGCGGATCGCGCCCTGTTCCAGGGTGGCTTGCGCCGCCACGCTGCGGCGGCAGGCGGCGCAGTCCAGCAGCAGTTCGGCGATCAGTCGCGCGCCGCTGCTCTTGCGCAGCAGGCGCTGGGCCTGGTGGTCGTCGATCAGCCGTTGCAGTTGCGGGCGGGCTTTTTCCTGCAGCAGGGCCAGACTCTCGTACAGGCGGCGCTCGCCATCGAGCGGCGGCGCGACGCTGTCGAAACACACCAGGGCATGCAGGCCCTGGCGGGCCAGGGCTTCGCGCCAGTCGTGCTCGCGGTGGTTGTTGCCGGCGACGAAGTTGAGCACCGGCAGCAGCGGTTTGCCGCACATGGCCAGCACGGCCAGTTCGTCGCGGTACTTGGCCAGCACCGGCTCGCGGGCGTCGATCACGTAGAGGCCGGCGTCCGAGACCAGCAGTTGGCGCAGCACCTTGGCTTCCTGTTCGAAGCGCTGGCGCGCCTCGCTGCCGTCGAGAAAGCGCGCCAGCCGCTGTGGGCCGTCCAGGCGTTCGCCGGGGCGGTCGAGGCGCTCCAGGTAGTCGAGCAGGGCGATGGCGTCTTCCAGGCCGGGGGTGTCGTACAGCTCCAGCAGTGCGGTGCCGTCCACCGACAGCCGCGCGCCCTCGACATGGCGGGTGGTGCTGGGGCGATGGGACACCTCGCCGAAGCCGACGTCGCGGGTCAGGGTGCGCAGCAGCGAGGTCTTGCCGGCATTGGTATGGCCGACCATGGCGAGTTTCAGCGCCTGGCTCATCCTAGGCTCCGTAGGGTGGATGATGCTTTACCCATCCACCAACAGCGATTTGTCTTGGGTTGCATCCGCGCCACCAGGTGATAGAGGTCAGTCATGCCCGGTCTCCAGCCAGCCAAGTGGCGCGCTGTCGCTGTAGCTCAGCTGCAATTGCGCCAGTGCCCGGTGCCAGTCGCCCAGGCGGGCGCTGTCCAGTGCTTCGCCCGGCGGCGGTGGCAGCAGCCAGATTCGGGTGGCGCTGGCCGTGCGTGCCAGTTCGCCGAGCAGCCCCAGGCTGCCGCGGTCCGGCGAGCGGCGTGGGTCGCAGGCGATCAGCAGGCGTGCCGGGGGAAAGCGACTGAGCTGATCGAGCAGCTGCTTGCGCTGCTCACGGCTGTCGATCACCCCGGCATCGCCTATGCCCTTGGGCAGGGCGGGCGGCCAGCTGCGCTGTGGGTCCAGTTCGATGGCCACCAGCAGCGCGCCCTGGCTGCCGTGGGTGTTGCTGCCGGCCTGGGGCTGATGCAGTTGCGCGGGCGCAGCATCGCACACTCCCAGGCGTTCGCTGCTCGGTTGCAGGCGCTCGCGCAGCAGGCTGTAGCCGGGCAGGTGGATATCCAGCGTGAGGGCGGCGCAGCCCCGTCGCCAGCGCCACAGGCAGAGCAGTAACAGCAGCAGACGCGGCAGTACGCCGTAGATCAGCACTGCGCCGACCAGCCACACGGCCCAGCGCTGGCGCACCAGTTCGCTGTTGTACAGGTCGCTGGTGCTGGCGTGGATCATCTCTACCGTTGGTGCGCTGAAGCCCAGGGCCCTGGGCAGCACGCTGAGGGCATTGGTGATGGCGACAAAGGTATCGGCACCGAGCAGGGTGCTTTCCCAGACAAAGCCATAGCGGCGGGTCGTCAGCAGGCCGAGCAGGGTCAGCAGGGCGGTGAGCAGGGTCAGCAGCCAGAAACCATGCACCAGCACACCCAGGCCCCAGCGGCCGAGACGTTGGCGTTGCAGCACCAGCAGCAGGGCGGGGGCCAGCTGCGCGGCCTGGGCGTCGCGGGCGAGCTTCTCGCTCAGCCACAACCACAGATGTCCGAGGGCACCTGCGCCGTCGCGGCTCAGCAGCAGGCTCAGGCCCCAACCGAGCAGCAACAGCAGGTGCAGGCCGAGCAGGCTGCCCAGGGCCCAGAACACGTTGACCGGCCGCTGGCCATCGCCCAGTGCGGCCACGGCCAGGGCGCTACCGCCGATAATGGCCAGCAGCACTAGCAGCAGCCTGGCCAGGCGTGCGCCCTGCAGCCAGTGCTGCAGCGCCTTTACCTGGCCGTCGCGTTCGGCGAGCAGCCAGGCACGGGTCTGAATGCGCTCCCCAAGCGTGCCGCCCTGGGCCTGGGCGCGGCGGTTGGCCTCGCTGTCTTCCAGGGGGCCGGCATGCTCCTCGCGCAGGCGAATGGTCTCGCTTAGCCAGAGGCGGTGCAGACGGCTGGGTGGGGATTTATCGAGTGGACTCACACGGCGACTCATTGATCAGGGCAGGGCCTGAGCATAACCGCTGCCGCCGTGTAGGGCTAAGTCCGCTCTGCTTCAGGGCTTTGCGCGTAGACGCACGGCGATGTCCGGCTGGTCGATAAACAGGCCGTCGATGCCCGCGTCGAGAAAGCGCTGCAGTTCCGCTTCGAGGTTGCCGCGGGCCTGCGGGTCGTCGCCGTTGCGCAGTTCGGTTGGCAGAAAGTTGTTTTCCGCGCGGAAGGTATAAGGGTGCACCTTGAGGCCGGCGGCGTGGGCGTCGCGCACCAGATTCGTGGCGCTGGTCAGATTGCCGTTGGCGTCGCGGGGGATGACCTGGCCTTTTTCCGGGCCGATGCCGGCGGCATAGCGGGCAATGGCGGTCAGGCCGGCGGGCGTGGCCATCTGCGCGTAACTCAGGTTACTGCCCAGCACTTGCTGGTCGTAGGGCTGGCCGTCGATCCACAGCAGCTGCACCAGGCGCAGCGGCGTCATGCGGCTCAGAGTCTTGAGGTTCTCGACCTCGAATGACTGGATATACACCGGTGCCTTGGCGCTGTTGTAGCCGTTTTTCTTCAGCAGCCGGACCAGCGGTTGTTCCAGGCCCAGACCGAGCTGCTGGAAGTGGGTCGGGTGCTTGGTTTCCGGGTACAGGCCAACTACGCGTTGCTGGCTCAGTTGCAGGGTTTTCACCAGGTCGATGATTTCCTGCAGGGTCGGGATGGTGAAGCTGCCGTCCAGGCGGGCGTTGCCCGGACGGATCTGCGGGATGCGCTCGATGGCGCGCAGGGTTTTCAGTTCGGCGAGGGTGAAGTCCTCGCTGAACCAGCCGTTGAGGCTGACCCCGTCGACGCTCTGGGTGCGCTGACGGTCGGCGAATTCGGGGCGCTGGGCGACGTCGGTGGTCAGGCCCAGTTCGTTGTCGTGGCGGGCGACCAGTTGGCCGTCCTTGCTGATCACCAGGTCCGGCTCGATGTAATCGGCACCTTGCAGGATCGCCAGGGCATAGGCAGCCAGGGTGTGTTCGGGGACATAACCGCTGGCACCACGGTGAGCGATGATCAAGGGTTTGGCGTCGCCTCTGGGCTTGCCATTATGGGTTTGCGGCTGCTGCCTGGCCCAGTCGATGGCGGCCTGTACGCCGTCGGCTTGGGCCGGGGCAGCAATGGCCAGCAGTGGGGCCAGCAAGCTGGCGCAGAACAGGGTGCGGAGGGTGAGGAACATGGCGGCGTTTCCTTGCTCGGGGGGAAGTGCAAGCCTGCCTGGGCAACGGTGACGGTTCGACGACAGCCTGGCAAGAGTCGGATAAACGCGCTGCAATTTGTGCATGGGTTGGCAGTGCCAAAGGAGGGCTGCGACTGGCCTCGCCCCTCTGCTATGCTCGCCGTCATGAAAAATACTCTGCCTCTCTGCCTGATCGCTGCCCTTGCGGAAAACCGCGTGATCGGCCGCGATAATCAACTGCCCTGGCACCTGCCGGCGGATCTCAAGCACTTCAAGGCGCTAACCCTGGGCAAGCCGATCATCATGGGTCGCAAGACCTGGGATTCCCTCGGCCGCCCCTTGCCGGGCCGGCTCAACCTGGTGGTCAGCCGTCAGCCGGGTCTGCAGCTTGAGGGGGCGGAGGTGTTTACCAGCCTGGAGGCCGCCCTTGAACGTGCCGAGGCCTGGGCTCGCGAGGAAGACGCCGAAGAGCTGATGCTGATCGGCGGTGCTCAGCTCTACGAACTGGGCCTGGCCCGGGCCGAGCGGTTGTACCTGACCCGCGTCAGTATCAGCCCCCAGGGCGATGCCTGGTTTCCCGAGGTGAACGAGGCCGAGTGGCATCCGTCTTCCGCCATCGAACATGCGCCAGGGCTGGAAACCCCGGGTTATGTGTTTGAGGTGTGGAATCGCAAATAGTCCGTTCGGACTGATCTTTTTCAGCGCGGTATTGACGTACGCCAAGGCGGTCGTGTGTATGGCCTGCCATCCTGGCGGCCACCCAGCGGGCCGTCGCTGCACGACGTTACAAATCACTCCAGGTGATTTGTTGTTGGCCGCTACGCTGTTTACTGCCGTTCCTCGCCTACAGGTTGTCCCCCATGCATGACGCTGATGCCGATCACTCCGAGCCGGATCGTATTGCCGCGATCTTTATCCGCCATCCACTCTGGGAAGACGGCCTGGCGCTGTTGCTGGGTACCGCCATGGTGGCCCTGGGCATTAGCCTCTACAGCCAGGCTGGGTTGCTCACTGGCGGTACCGTTGGTTTGGCCTTTCTGCTGAAATACCTGCTCGGCTGGCCGTTCGGCTTGGTGTTCTTTCTGATTAACCTGCCGTTCTATGCCCTGGCCATCTGGCGCATGGGCTGGCCTTTTACCCTGCGCACCTTTTGCGCGGTGGGGATGGTCTCTCTGCTGGCCGAGTTGACCCCGCACTGGATTGGCTTTACCCACCTGAACGTGGTCTATGCCGTGCTGTTCGGTGGTTTCGCCATGGGCCTGGGGTTGCTGATGCTGTTCCGTCACCGCGCCAGCCTCGGTGGGGTGAATATTCTCGCGCTGTACCTGCAGGAGCGCTTCGGCCTGCGCGCCGGCAAGGTGCAGATGGGCATCGATGTGCTGATCGTGCTGGGCGCGGTGATGGTGGTTCCGCCGGACAAGGTGGCGCTGTCGATCCTCGGCGCGCTGGCGCTGAATATGGTGCTGGCGATCAATCACCGCGCCGGGCGTTATATGGGTGTCAGTTGAAGGTGTCGCGTTACATCGTGCCCGGTGCGCGCGGCGCACCCTACGAAAACGCAAAAGCCCGGCACTAGGCCGGGCTTTTGTTTACATGCAATGCCTTACGGCACCAGTTTTTCCAGCAGTGCCTTGTCACGCACAGCGCCCTTGTCGGCGCTGGTGGCGAGCAGGGCGTAGGCCTTGAGCGCAGTTGTGACCTTGCGTGGACGGTTTTCCACCGGCTTCCAGCCCTTCTTGTCCTGCTCGTGGCGGCGATGGGAGATTTCCTCATCGCTGACCAGCAGGTTGATGGTGCGCTCGTGGATATTGATCAGGATCTTGTCGCCTTCGCGCACCAGGCCGATGGCACCGCCTGCCGCAGCTTCTGGCGACGCGTGGCCAATGGACAGGCCCGAGGTGCCGCCGGAGAAGCGGCCGTCGGTGAGCAAGGCGCAGGCTTTGCCCAGACCCTTGGACTTCAGGTACGAGGTCGGATAGAGCATTTCCTGCATGCCCGGGCCGCCCTTCGGGCCTTCGTAGCGAATGATGACGATATCGCCTTCCTTCACTTCGTCGGCGAGGATGCCGCGCACGGCGCTGTCCTGGCTTTCGAAGATCTTTGCGTTGCCTTCGAAGACGTGGATCGACTCATCCACGCCGGCGGTCTTCACCACGCAGCCGTCGAGGGCGATATTGCCGTACAGCACGGCCAGGCCGCCTTCTTGCGAATACGCATGCTCGACGCTGCGGATACAGCCGTTTTCGCGGTCGTCATCCACTGTGTCCCAGCGGGTGCTCTGGCTGAACGCGGTCTGGGTCGGGATGCCGGCCGGGCCTGCGCGGAAGAAGGTGTGCACAGCCTCATCGGCGGTCTGGGTGATATCCCACTTGGCGATGGCCTCAGCCATGGACTTGCTGTGCACGGTCGGCAGGTCGGTGTGCAGCAGGCCGCCTCTAGCCAGAGAGCCGAGGATGGAGAAGATGCCGCCGGCGCGGTGGACGTCTTCCATGTGGTACTTCTGGATGTTCGGCGCGACCTTGCACAGCTGCGGTACCTTGCGCGAAAGACGGTCGATATCGCGCAGGTCGAAGTTGATCTCGGCTTCTTGCGCTGCGGCCAGCAGGTGCAGGATGGTGTTGGTCGAGCCGCCCATGGCGATGTCCAGGCTCATGGCGTTTTCGAACGCCTTGAAGTTGGCGATATTGCGCGGCAGTACCGAGTCGTCGTTCTCGCCGTAGTAGCGTTTGCACAGCTCGACGACGGTGCGCCCGGCCTGCAGGAACAATTGCTCGCGGTCGCTGTGGGTGGCCAGGGTCGAACCGTTGCCCGGCAGGGCCAGGCCTAAGGCTTCCATCAGGCAGTTCATCGAGTTGGCGGTGAACATGCCGGAGCAGCTGCCGCAGGTCGGGCAGGCGCTGCGCTCGTATTCGGCGACCTTCTCGTCGGATGCCGAGTCGTCGGCGGCGATCACCATGGCGTCGACCAGGTCCAGGCCGTGGCTGGCCAGCTTGGTTTTGCCGGCTTCCATCGGTCCGCCGGAAACGAAGATCACCGGGATGTTCAGGCGCAATGCGGCCATCAGCATGCCGGGGGTGATCTTGTCGCAGTTGCTGATGCAGACGATGGCGTCGGCGCAGTGGGCGTTGACCATGTATTCGACGGAGTCGGCGATGATCTCGCGGCTCGGCAGCGAATAGAGCATGCCGTCGTGGCCCATGGCGATGCCGTCGTCGACCGCGATGGTGTTGAATTCCTTGGCCACGCCGCCGGCCTTCTCGATTTCGCGGGCGACCAGCTGGCCCATGTCCTTCAGGTGCACGTGGCCGGGCACGAACTGGGTGAAGGAGTTGGCGATGGCGATGATCGGCTTCTTGAAGTCTTCATCCTTCATCCCTGTGGCGCGCCACAGGGCGCGAGCGCCGGCCATATTGCGGCCGTGGGTGGAGGTCTTCGAGCGGTAATCAGGCATGGCGATTAATCCTGCAAAGGCTATTCAGGTCACACGGGCACAGGAGAGTTGCTGTACCGGCAACGGGCTGTATACGGCGATGTGAAGCGTATGTTGAGCCGGGTTCAGGCCCAAGGCAAACGGAAGTGACCATTTGCAGGGCGGGGGCGGTGCCTGGCGCGGGGTGGGCGCTGGCCCGTCCGGGCTCGAAATCCGCCTGGAGTGTGGCAGGAGACCCGGGATTCTAATCCCAGGCGGTAGGGCGGTGAAAGCGCGAAGCGCTTAGTCAAAGCGTTTCAGGCTCAGGCAGAGCGTTCCGCGCTTAGGCAAAGCGCTGCGCTTATTCGATCCGCTCGGCCCCGCGCAGGCGTTCGGAGCGGCGGCGCAGCAGTTCGAGGGTCACCAGCAGGGCGATGGACACCAGGATCAGCAGGGTGGCGATGGCCAGGATGCTCGGGTTGATCTGCTCACGCAGGCCCGAGAACATCTGCCGGGGGATGGTGCGTTGCTGGGGGCCGGCCATAAACAGGATCACCACCACCTCGTCGAACGAGGTGATAAAGGCGAACAGCGCGCCGGAAATCACCCCGGGACGGATCAGCGGCATGATGATGTCGAAGAACACCCGCAGCGGCGTGGCACCGAGGTTCAGCGCGGCGCGGGCCAGGCTGTAGTCGAAACCGGTCAGGGTCGCGGTCACGGTAATGATCACGAACGGCGTGCCGAGGGCGGCGTGGGCGATGATCACACCGAGGTAGTTGCCGGCCAGGCCCAGGTCCGAATAGAAGAAGAACATGCCGGCAGCGGTGATGATCAGCGGCACGATCATCGGCGACAGCAGCAGGGCGGTGATCAGCCGGCGGTAGGGCATGTCGTCGCGAGCCAGGCCGACCGCGGCGCAGGTGCCTAGCACGGTGGCGATCAGGGTGGCGAAGATGCCGATCAGAAAGCTGTTCTTGATTGCCAGCAGCCATTTGTCGTCACTGAAGATGGCGCTGTACCAGCGCAGCGAGTAGGCCTCGGGCTGGAAGGTGAGCATGCCTTCGGTAAAGCTGAAGAACGGCTCGACGTTGAACGACAGCGGGATGATCACCAGAATCGGCAGGATCAGGAACAGCAGCACCAGCCAGGAGCTGGTCTTCAGTAGCCAGGCCCCCAGGTGGTGCCAGAAGCCGTAGTAGGCGGGAATCTTCATGGTCGGATCTGTTCCTTAGCCCAGTTTGATATTGCTGGCACCGACAAAGCGGTCATAGACCCAGTACAGCACGAGGATCAGGCCCAGCAGCAGGGAGCCCAGGGCGGCGGCCAGTTCCCAGTTGTTCGAGCGCTGCATATGGAAGGCGATGATATTGCTGATCATCTGCCCATCGGTGCCGCCCACCAGCGCCGGGGTGATGTAGTAGCCGACCGAGATGATAAACACCAAGAGCGCACCGGCACTCAGGCCCGGCAGGGTCATGGGGAAGTAGATCCGGGCAAATGCCGGAATCGGCCGAGCGCCCAGTGATAGCGCCGCGCGCAAGTAACTGGGGTCGATGCCGCGCATCACGCTATACAGCGGCAGGATCATAAAGGGCAGCAGGATATGGGTCATGGCCACCACGGTGGCGAACGAGGTGTAGAGCATCTCGATGGGCTGACCGATGACGCCAATGCCGAGCAGGAAGGAGTTGATCACGCCGTTGGTCTGCAGCAGGGCGATCCAGGCGGTGGTGCGCACCAGCAGCGAGGTCCAGAACGGCAGCAGCACCAGCACCAGCAGCAGGTTGGCGCGGTTTTCCGGCAGGCCGGCCAGGTAGTAGGCCAGCGGGTAGCCGAGTAGGGCGCAGAAAATGGTGATCACCAGCGCCATATTCAGGGTCTTGCTATAGAGCTGCAGGTAGATCTGCGTGTCTTCGCGCACCTGGATGCCGTTCTCGGGATCCAGCTCCAGGTCCAGGGCGGTCAGGTAATAGTCATAGGTGTAGACCTGGCCCGCGCGTCGGATGGCGTTCCAGACCTCGGGCTTGCTCCAGTTGCCATGGGCTTTGAGCAGGGTCTGCGCGCCTTGCGCTTGCAGTTCTTCGGGTTTCAGTCGGCCCACTTTGCGCGCGGTGGATTTGACCACGCTGGACATGCCGGCAAGGGCGCGGTTGAACTCTTCGGCCAGCTTGCCCGACAGGCGGACTTTATTCAGCCCGTGCAATTCCTGGGCGAAGGCGTCGAGTGTGGGGGCATCCGGGATGGTCTTGCCGTCCCAACGTTGCAGCTCGGTCAGGGTCAGCGGAATCAGTTCAGCTACTGCGGGGTGATGCACGCTGCGCCAGAGCATGCTGGCGATGGGCGCGACGAAGGTCAGCAGGATAAACACCAGCAGCGGCACGACAAACAGAAACGCGGTCAGGCGTTTCTTGCTGCGGGCGCTGGCGGCTTGGCCGGCTTCTAGGGTTGTGAGTGAAGACAAGGCGTTACTCCAAATCCAGGTGAGGCCGATACCCTCACCCCAACCCCTCTCCCGGAGGGAGAGGGGCTTTTGCGGGTGTTACTTCAACAGCCACTCGTTGAATTTCTCGCCGAGGGACTCGCCATAGTCGGCCCAGAACTCAGAGCCTGCCTGGATGCCCTTGTCCAGATGGGCAGTCGGCAGGTGCGGCGCAGCGCTCTGGTCAGCCAGCGGCATGGACGACTTGCGGGTCGGGCCGTAGGCCACATCCGGCATACCGGCCAGCGGCTTGGAGCCGGTGGCGTAGTTGATGAACTTCATGGCCAGGTCTTTCTTCGGTGAGCCCTTGACGATGGCCCAGGCGTCGAGGTCGTAGACGTGGCCGTCCCAGACGATGACGAAGGGTTTATTTTCCTGGCGGATGGCGTCATAGAAGCGCCCGTTGGCCGATTGCACCAGCACCGCGCCGCCGTCGTTGAGCAGTTGCGGGGCCTGGGACCAGGAGTCGAACCAGACGATGTCCTTCTTCAGGCTGTCCAGTTTGGCGAAGGCACGGGCCTGGCCTTCCGGCGTGGCCAGCACTTCATAGACGTCCTTGGGCTCTACACCGTCGGCCAGCAGGGCCCATTCCATGTTCACCTGCGGGCGTTTGCGCAGGGCGCGCTTGCCGGGGATTTTCGCGGTGTCGAAGAAGTCCTCGATGCTCGCCGCCTTGGTGCCGCCGATGGTCTGCTCGTTATAGGCAAACACCACGGACCAGACGATATTGCCGACCGCGCATTCGCTGGCCAGGGCTTCGGGGATGAAGTCCTGGGCGGCTGGGGTGCCGTCGATGCCCGCTGGCAGGACGCTGTGGTCGAGCGGTTCGAGCAGGCCTTCGGAGCAGGCGCGCTCAAGGTCGATTACCTCGAAGTCGACCACGTCCCACTGGATATTGCCGGACTCGACCTGTGCCTTGATCTCGGCCACGCCACCTGTGTAATCCTCGAACAGCACTTTCACGCCGCTCTCTTTCATATAGGGGTCGATCACATGTTTCTGTTGCGCCGCGCCATAGGCACCGCCCCAGGACACTACGGTCAGGCTGTCCTCGGCGCTGGCGGCGAAACTCGCCGTGCCCAGGGCTGCTGCGAGGGCGAAGGTGGAAAAGCGGGTGGTCAGTGTTCTAGCCATTGCTGTGCTCCATTGCTTCTTATAGGTCAGGGGGTTGTGGCGGGGCGATCCAGGGCCTGGCTGTCTTGTGGCAGCCAGGCCAGGGCGACTTCTTCCTTGGCACTGAGTTGCGGGGCGCTGCTGTCATTCATGTTTTTCACCACCAGCTCGGTGCCGTCGCGGGTTTCGAAGTGGTAGCGGATGTATTCGCCGACGTAATGCCGGGTGACGAAGCGCGCCATCACCTGATTGCCGGTGCTGCCGAGTCGCTCGGTAAAGCTGAGCTTTTCCGGGCGAATGGACACGGTGGTGGGTTGGCCGATTTCGGTGCAGTTGGCTTTCAGCGAGCTGACCAGGCCGCCATCCTCCAGGCGCACCTGCACGTTGTCCTCGCCGACGCTCTCGATCACGCCCTTGAGCTTGTTGCTCTCACCGATAAAGTCGGCGACGAACAGATTGGCCGGGCGCTCGTAGAGCACGTGGGGTGCGGCGCACTGCTGGACGATGCCGTTGTTGAACACGGCGATGCGGTCGCTCATGGTCAGGGCTTCAGTCTGGTCGTGGGTGACGTAGATCACGGTGAAGCCGAGCTGCTCATGCAGGCGCTTGATCTCGAACTGCATCTGCTCGCGCAGCTTCTTGTCCAGGGCCCCCAGGGGCTCGTCCATCAGGATGATGTCCGGGGCGAAGATCAGGGCGCGGGCCAGGGCCACACGCTGGCGCTGGCCGCCGGACAATTGCCCGGGAAAGCGGTTGCCGAACTCGAGCAACTCGACCAGGGACAGGTACTCGTCGACCTTGGCCTTGATCTCGTCTTTGGGTCTTTTGCGGATCTTCAGCGGGTAGGCGAGGTTTTCGCGCAGGGTCATATGGGGGAACAGGGCGTACTGCTGGAACACCATGCCGATGTTGCGGGCGTAGGGGGCGATGCTGGTGACCGAGCGGCCGTTGATCAGGATTTCGCCGCTGGTCACGTCCTCGAAGCCGGCGAGCATCATCAGGCAGGTGGTCTTGCCCGAGCCAGAGGGGCCGAGCAGGGTGATAAATTCGCCCTTGGCCACATCCAGGTTGAAGTCCTTGACCACCAGGTTCTTGTGGTCGTAGGTCTTTTTTACATTGGTGAATTGCAGGAACGGTTTGTCCCCAGCTTGCTCAGCCATATTCCTCCCCAGCATTCCATCAAAACAGGTCTTGCGCGCGTGGCGTTCACCTGACTGCTTCAGTCAACCGTCTCGCTCACTTGTGGTGACGAGCAGCTGTTATGGAAATAACCAAAAGCAATAACCACGCCAGTCAGCCATAACCGTGCACTGCTGCGCAGCGCGTGTTTCTAAGCCTAGTCCAGCTTGGGTTTTGCGCTAGCAGGGTGGGAGAAGTGGTAACAGAGCAGGGGGAAGGGGATACCCGCCGAAACGCACTCGGCGGGTGCAGCGCTGCACCGCCGCGGGCGTTTCTGTGCGGCAGCGCGACCTTAGCTGTTGGGCAGCAGGCGAACGGTCAGGCTCTTGATATAGCGGGTCTCATTGATGGCCGGGTGCACCGGGTGATCCGGGCCCTGGGCTCCACGCTCGAGCAGCTGGATATTGCGGTCCAGATGACGCGCGCTGGTCAGCAGGATGTTCTGCAGGTCGTCTTCCGGCAGGTGCATGGAGCAGCTGGCGCTGATCAGAATGCCGTCCTTGTTGAGCAGGCGCATGGCTTGCTCGTTGAGGCGGCGGTAGGCACCTTCGCCGTTCTTCAGGTCTTTCTTGCGTTTGATAAAGGCCGGTGGGTCGGCAACGATCACGTCGAAGCGCTCTTCCGAGGCCTTGAGCTGCTTGAGCGCCTCGAACACATCACCCTCGACGCAGGCGACCTGGTCGGTCAGGCCGTTCAGCGCGGCGTTGCGCTCGACGCCGTCGAGGGCGAAACCGGAAGCGTCGACGCACATCACATCGCTGGCCCCAAAGGCCGCCGCCTGTACGCCCCAGCCGCCGATATAGCTGAACAGGTCGAGCACGCGCTTGCCTTTGACATAGGGGGCCAGACGCGCGCGGTTCATGCGGTGGTCGTAGAACCAGCCGGTCTTCTGCCCTTCGATCACCGGCGCTTCGAACTTCACGCCGTTCTCTTCCAGGGCGACCCACTCCGGCACCACGCCAAACGGGGTTTCGACATAGCGCTCCAGGCCTTCGGCATCGCGGGCCGCAGAGTCGTTCTTGAGCAGGATGCCGCTGGGTTTGCACACCTGGATCAGGGCGGCAAGCACCTCGTCCTTGTGGCGCTCCATGGCCGCGGATGCCAGCTGCACCACCAAGATGTCGAAGAAACGGTCGACCACCAGGCCCGGCAGCAGGTCGGAGTCGCCGTACACCAGGCGGTAGCAGGGCTTGTCAAACAGGCGCTCGCGCAGGCTCAGGGCGACGTTGATGCGGTGCACCAGCAGGGACTTGTCCAGCACATGCTTGACGTCCCGCGACAGCAGGCGGGCGCAGATCAGGTTGTTCGGGCTCAGTGCGACAACCCCCAGGGGTTTGCCACCGGCGGCCTCGAGAATGGCCTGGTCGCCCGCAGCAAAGCCGCTGAGGGGGGTGGCGGCAACGTCGATCTCATTGCTGTAGACCCACAGATGGCCGGCGCGCAGGCGTCGGTCGGCGTTGGCTTTCAGGCGCAGGCTGGGCAGGGACATGGGGGAGGGCTCCGAAAAAAGAGCGAAATTATAGCGGGTTCGCAGGGGCTGTTGCCGTTTCATCGCGCGAATGAAGCGGCAGCAGACCCTCGCCTTCGCAGCTTTTTCCACCAGCAGGCAAAAGTTGGCTGCGGAACTTCGCTGTCTTTGGCTAGACTGCGACGCACCTCTCATTCCGGTTGTCGCCCGCATGGCTCACGAGTTCTCCCCCGAACAGCTTAAAAAATTTCTCCAGGGCATCAGCGTGCCGCCGCAGCCGCAGATCATGGTCGACCTGCAGATGGAGCAGTTTATGCCGTCGCCGGACCTGCGCAGCATCGCCCGGCTGATCAGCCAGGACCCAGGGCTGTCCGGGGCCCTGCTGAAAATCGTCAATTCGCCGCACTTCGGTCTGGCCAATCGCATTGCCTCGATCCAGCAGGCAGTCAACCTGCTCGGCTGCGACACGGTGATCAATCTGATCAATGCCCAGTCGATCAAGGGGGAGCTGACCGACGAAGCCATCGTCACCCTCAACCGCTTCTGGGACACCGCCCAGGATGTGGCCATGACCTGCCTGACCCTGGCCAAGCGCATCGGCTACCACTCGCCGGATGAGGCCTACACCCTGGGGCTGTTCCATAACTGCGGTATCCCGCTGATGATCAAGCGCTTTCCCAGTTATATGACGGTGCTGGAGGAGGCCTATGCCAGCGCCACGAGCGAGCGCCGGGTGGTGGACACCGAGAACCGCCTGCTCAACACCAACCATGCGGTGGTCGGTTACTTCACCGCCAAGTCGTGGAACCTGCCGCTGCACCTGTGCGAGGCGATTGCCAGTCATCACAACGCCCTGGCGATCTTCACGGAGGACGCCGCCCGCGATGCCCCGTTGAAGACCCTGCTGGCGATCCTGAAGATGGCCGAGCACATCTGCGAAAGCCATCGGGTGCTGGGCAATCAGGTCGAAGACCATGAATGGGACAGCATCGAGCAGCTGGTGCTGGAGTATGTCGGCCTGTCCGGGTACGACTTCGAGAACCTGCGTGAAAGTATTCGCGAGCTGGGGGCGGCCTGAGGGTTGGCTTAGGTCCTGCTCGGCTCGTCGCTCCAGGGCATTCCTGCTAAGGTAGGTCCGCCTCCCGTTCGTCTCGATTGAACCCCTATGCCCGAACTCCCCGAAGTCGAAACCACCCGCCGCGGTATCGCCCCCTACCTCGAGGGCCAGCGCGTCAGCCGGGTGATTGTGCGTGAACGGCGCTTGCGCTGGCCGATCCCGGAAGACCTCGATATCCAGTTGTCCGGGCAGCGTATCGAGTGCGTCGAGCGGCGCGCCAAGTACCTGCTGATCAAGGCCGAGACCGGCAGCCTGATCAGTCACCTGGGCATGTCCGGAAGCCTGCGTCTGGTCGAGTGCGGGTTGCCGGCGGCCAAGCACGAACACGTGGATATCGAGCTGGAATCCGGGCTGGCGCTGCGCTACACCGATCCGCGGCGCTTTGGGGCCCTGCTCTGGAGCGCCGATCCCCTGGGGCACGTGCTGCTCAGCAAGCTTGGCCCGGAACCCCTGACCGAGCTGTTCGATGGCGAGCGTCTGTTCCAGCAGTCGCGCGGCCGCAGCATGGCGGTCAAGCCCTTTATCATGGACAACGCGGTGGTGGTCGGGGTCGGCAATATCTATGCGACCGAGGCCCTGTTCGCCGCTGGCATCGATCCGCGGCGCGAGGCGGGTTCGATCTCGCGGGCGCGCTATGTGAGGCTGGCGGATGAGATCAAGCGCATCCTCGCCCACGCCATCGAGCGCGGCGGTACCACCCTGCGCGATTTCGTCGGTGGCGACGGCCAGCCCGGCTACTTTCAGCAGGAGCTGTTCGTCTACGGTCGTGGCGGCGAGTTCTGCAAGCTCTGCGGCAGCACCCTGCGCGAGATCAAGCTGGGTCAGCGGGCCAGTGTCTATTGCCCGCGCTGTCAGCGCTGAGAGCCGTTACGATCTGCGACGACAATAAGAAGTGCCGAGGTCGAGATGTCCGGTAACTACCTGCCCCGCAATCCCCTGGCCGAGTGGCTGGGGCGCAGCGTACTGAAACTGATGGGCTGGCGTATCGAAGGTGAGCTGCCGAAGCTTGACCGGTTCGTGGCCATCGGTGCGCATCACACCTCCAACTGGGACTTCGTGATCTTTATTGCCCTGAAGTTCGTCCTGCGCCTGAACGCCCGCTGGTTCGGCAAGCACACGATCTTTCGCTGGCCATTCGGTGGTCTGCTGCGCCGCTGGGGCGGTATTGCCATCCATCGCGGCCAGCAGGGCAATACCGTGGAGCAGGCCGTGCAGGCGTTCCGCGATCACCCGCAGTTTATTCTGGTGCTGTCGCCGGAAGGCACGCGCAAAAAGGTCGAGCGCTGGAAGATGGGCTTCTACCACATCGCCCTGGGAGCCGGAGTACCGATCGTGCTGGGTGCGCTGGATTATCAGAATCGGCGGGTGGTGATCGGCCCGACCTTCTGGCCCAGCGGCGATGAAGTCGCCGATCTCAGGGAAATACTCGGGTTTTATCGGCCCTTTATCCCGAAAAAACCCGAGTACGGCTTTTATGGCGATTGATGTCGGTCACGCTGACAATTGGCAGAGCGCTGTTATAGTTAATCGCACCGCCTCCTAATAGCTGAAGGATCGCCCCATGAAACTGTTTCGTTCAACCGCTGCTGCCCTGGCGCTGACCACTGGCTTGCTGGCTCTGCCGGCGCATGCTCAGCAGAATTCCAGCGGCGACCCGATGTATACCGTCGAGGCTCCGGGAGCCTTCTCGATGGTGGGTGACCTGCTGATCGCCCGGCCCCTGCTGATCGCGGCAACGGTGATCGGTGCCGGGGTATTCGTGGTGGCCCTGCCGTTCGCCGCCACTGGTGGTGGTATCGGTGAGGCCGGCAGGGCGCTGGTGGTCGAGCCCGGCAAAGCCGCCTTCGTGCGCTGCCTGGGCTGCACCGGCGACGGTTACAACAAGCGTCAGTGATCTGTCCGATGGGGCGTTAGATGCCCGATAGCGGTCGCGAGCTTCTGCAGCGCTGGCGGCCCCTGGCCTGGGGCCTAGTGTTTGCCATGCTGGCCCTGAGCTTCTGGTTCAGCGATGGCTGGCTGACGCTCTGTGCCGGCCTGGCGCTCTTTCTATTTGGCATGCAGTGCCTGGAAGACGGCCTGCGCCAGCTGGCCGGCGGCCAGCTCGAACGTCTGCTGGCGCTGAGCACTGCCACCCCCTTCAAAAGCCTGATGTTTGGCGTGACGGCGACCATGCTGGTGCAGTCCAGCTCGCTGGTGTCGCTGCTGACCATTGCCTTTCTCAGTACCGGGCTGATTCAGCTGGCCGCCGGCATCTCCATCCTATTTGGTGCCAACCTGGGCACCACCAGCGGAATCTGGCTGCTGGCTCTGGCCGGGCAGAATATCAGTCTCGGCCCCCTGGCCTTGCCCTTGCTGGTGTTCGGGGTGCTGGGCAGTTTTACCGGGCCTCGCGGTCAGGCCATCGGTCGCGTGGTGATGGGGGTGGCCTTTCTGTTCCTCGGTATCGATCAGATGAAGGCCGGTTTTTCCGTCGTGGCCGGCGCTTTCGATCCTCTGCAGTACCAGTTGCCAGGCATCGCCGGAGCCCTGTTGTTTACCGGGGTCGGTTTGCTGGTGACCGTGGTGCTGCAGTCCAGCCATGCCACTTTGATGCTGACCCTGGCCGCCCTGGCGGGTGGTCAGCTGGCTCTGGAGCAGAGCCTGGCGATTGCCATAGGTTCCAATCTGGGCAGCACGGTCACGGCGGTGATCGGCGCACTGGGCGGTGCGCGGGCTGGACAGCGTCTGGCCCTGGCTCATGTGCTGTTCAACCTGACCACCGGCGTTCTGGCGCTGGTGCTGCTGGTTCCGCTGGCGGCATTGGTGCAGGTACTGACCGCGCCCCTGGGCCTGGGCGACAACGTCCTGATCCAGCTGGCGCTGTTTCACAGCCTGTTCAATGCCATGGGGGTGGCGCTGTTCTGGCCCTGGCAGGGCTGGTTGGCTGGCCTGCTGATGCGTTGGCTGCCCGAGCCAGTCGAGCCTCCCGTGCTGATCACCGAGATCGTCCAGCCCGAGGAGCAGATCAGTCACGCTCGCTATCTGGATGAAAGTGCCCTGGCCAGCGCCGATAGCGCCGCCAGTGCGGTGGTGCAGGAGCTGCAGCACCTGGGCCGTTTGAGCCTGGAGGTGATCTGCCATGCGCTCTATCTGCCGGTGGATCAGCTCGCACGCGAGCGCCCGGACGACGACCTGCTGAATGCCCGGCCGGAACCCTATGCCCTAGATGCCGAGCAGCTGTACCAGCGGCATATCAAGGGCGTGTACGGCGACCTGCTGGGTTTTATGGGGCGTCTGGAGGTCACGCTGGATGAGGCTCACCAGCACTTCTGGGTCAGTTGCCAGTTGGCCGCCCTGCAACTGGTGGATGCGGTCAAGGATGCCAAGCACCTGCAGAAGAACCTCGGGCGCTATCTGCGCGAGGACGAAGGGGCCGCGCGGCAGGCCTATGTCGACTTGCGCCGGCATCTGCTCGGCGTGCTTCATGAAGTGCGCGAGCTGGGGCATATGGAGCTGCCCGAGCAGGCCTGGAGCGAACGTCTTGACCTGCTCGATCAGCAGTCTGCGGCGTTCGATAGCCGCTTTCGCCAGCGCCTGTTCGCCGAGGTGCGCGAGCGTCAGTTGAATGGTCAGCAGGCCAGTTCGCTGATGAATGACCTGGGCTATGTCAGCCGCATCACCCAGAGCCTGCGCAATGTGCTGATGCTCGGCCAGGGCGATGGCAACGAACTGTTCCGCCCACTGCGGCAGATGCTGGCCGAGGATGGGCCGCTGATTCAGTTAAGTTGATCAAGCCGAAGGTTACGGTTTTATCGGCGTCATCACGGCGCTGTTGCCGATCCCCCGCGGGTCGCTGGCGGCCTGCACCTGTCCAGTCGCCTTTTCCCAGAGCAGCACCTGCTGGTTGCCGTATGTCCTCTCGGTCGATTTCAGCCGATGGCCGAGGGCCTGCAGGGCGGCGATTTCGGCCGCGCTGAAGGTGTCCGGCTCATGCTCGATCAGGTCGGGGCGGAACTGGTGGTGGTAGCGGCCGACGCTGGGCCAGCGTTCGATGGGTTGGTTATCTAGGTACTGCAGAACCGCCAGCAGCACCATGCTGGGAATCCGGCTGCCGCCGGGGGTGCCGAAGCTGGCGAACTCGCCGGGGCTTTCGATAAAGGTCGGGCTCATGCTCGACAGTGGCCGCTTGCCGGCGGCGATGGTGTTGGCGCGGCTGCCGGCCAGGCCGTAGGCGTTGGCTCCCTGTACATCGGCGGCGAAGTCGTCCATCTCGTCGTTGAGCAATACCCCGGTGCCGGGCACGGTGAAGGCTGCCCCGAAGGGCAGGTTGATCGACAGGGTGGCGGCCACCGCGTTGCCCTCGGCGTCCAGTACCGAGAAGTGGGTGGTGTGGTCGCCTTCCTGAAAACCGCCGGCCGCCGGCAGGCTGTCGCTGGAGGTGGCCTGGTCGCTGCGGATGCTCGCGCCCAGCTGCTTCAGGTAGGCCGGTGCCAGCAGGCGCTCCAGGGGATTGGCGACAAAATCCGGGTCGCCCAGCAGGCCGCGGTCGCGGTAGGCGCGGCGCAGGGTTTCCACCACCAGGTGGGTGCGTTGTACCGAGTCGGCCTGTTGCCAGGGCAACTGCTGGAGGATCAGCAGGCTCTGCCCCAGGGCGAGGCCGCCGGCCGATGGCGGCGGTGCGCTGATCAGCTCACGGCCACCCTGCAGACTGACGCGCAGCGGCGTGCGTTCGACGGTACGGTATTGCGCCAGGTCTTCCAGGGTCCAGATTCCGCCGGCTGCCTGTATGCCTTTGACCAGGCGCGCGGCCAGTTCGCCCTGATAGAACCCGGCATGCCCCTCGCTGCCCAGGCGTTCCAGGGTAAGCGCCAGATCGTGCTGGCGCAGCAGGGCCAGCTCTGCGGGGATCTCGCCCTGGTCGAGAAAGATTCGCGCGCTTTCCGCATCGTCGCGCAGGGCCGCCAGTCGCCAACCGGCTCGCTCGCGGTAGACCCGGTCGACACTGACGCCGCTGCGGGCCAGGCGAATGGCCGGGGCCAGCGAATCGCGCAGCGGCAGGCGGCCAAAGCGCTCAGCCAGCTCGACCAATGCAGCAGGCAGGCCGGGAATCGCGGCGGCCAGCGGGCCATTGAGCGACAGCTGTTTCTGCACTTCGCCGTCGACCTTGTAGAGATCGGCATGGGCCGCCAGCGGCGCGCGTTCACGGGCATCGATAAAACGATAGGTGGGTGTTGCGGCTGCTTCGCGCAGCAGAAAGAAACCACCGCCACCCAGCCCCGAACCGTAGGGTTCGACCACCGCCAGGGCGGCGCTGATGGCCACCGCCGCATCGAAGGCATTGCCGCCCAGGGCCAGGGTTTCCTGGCCGGCTACGGTAGCGGCCGGGTGGGCGGTGGCAATGGCGGCACGGCCGGGTTGTTCGGCCGCGTGCAGCTCAAGGGCGCAGAGCAGGGCAAGCGCACCGAACAGGGTGCGCCAGGGAAGATGGCCGCGGATCAGGCGGCCGGTCTTCATGCTTTGCCGGTAATGATCAGGTACTTCTGCATCAACTCATCCTTGCTCTCGACATTGTTCTCGTCGAGCGGGATGCAGTCGACCGGGCAGACCTGCTGGCACTGAGGTTCGTCGTAGTGACCGACGCACTCGGTGCACAGGTTGGGGTCGATCTCGTAGATTTCCTCGCCCTGGGAAATCGCCGCGTTGGGGCACTCGGGTTCGCAGACGTCGCAGTTGATGCAGTCGTCGGTGATGATCAGGGACATCAAACACTCCTGCTGCGCCCATCAGGCGCAGCCTTAACACTTGGGGGACATGCTGCAAATTGTGCCCCATCGAGGCCGCGCATGCACGCGGCTTGCCCAGTGCGATCAGCGCTTAAAGCGTTCGGTCAGCGCGGCAGCCACGGCCGGGTGCACGAAGTTGGAGATATCGCCGCCCAGGGCCGCGATCTCGCGCACCAGGGTCGAGGAGATAAAGGAGTACTTTTCCGACGGAGTGAGGAACAGGCTTTCCACGTCGGGGGCCAGTTGGCGGTTCATGTTGGCCAGCTGGAACTCGTATTCGAAGTCGGATACCGCGCGCAGGCCGCGCAGGAACACATTCGCCCCCTGTTCCTTGGCGAAGTGCGCGAGCAGGGTGGAGAAGCCCACCACTTCGACGTTGGGCAGATGCTGAGTGACTTCCCGAGCCAACTCGACGCGCTGCTCCAGGCTGAACAGCGGGTTCTTCTTCGGGCTGGCCGCTACCGCAATGATCACGCTGTCGAACAGCCGTGCGGCGCGCTCGACCAGGTCGCCGTGCCCCTTGGTGATGGGGTCGAAGGTGCCTGGGTATAACACTCGATTCATCGTGACGTCCTGGCGGGTCCGTTGGGGAGTCGGATGGTAGCGCAGCGCTTCCCCGCGGCCAAGTCGGCCACGACTTATCCAGCCGATTCACGGGCGCGGAACGGCCCGTGAATACCCTGGCATCAGGCGTGCTTGAGGCGCTCGGCGAGTTTTGTCGCGAGTTTGGCGGTCAGGCCGTAGATCGACAGCTGCGGGTTGGCCCCGATGCTGGTGGGGAACAGCGAGCCGTCGTGGATCGACAGGTTGCTCAGCTGGTGATGGCGGCCGAGGCTGTCGGTCACTGCCTGCTGCGGGTCTTCGCCCATGGCGCAACCGCCCATCACATGGGCGCTGCCCAGGCGGGTGCGGTAGATCTCCAGGGGCAGTGTGTCGATCAGCTGCTTGGCCTCGCCCAGGGTCTTCACATAGCCGGCGTCGGCGTGCAGCGGCAGCACCGCCTTGGCCCCGGCGGCGAACTGGATTTCCGCCATGCTGTGGAAGGCGCGGCGCACGCCGTCCCAGGTGTAGTCGGTCATCTGATAGTCGAGTACCGGGCTGCCATCGCCACGGAGTTCCACCCGGCCTTCGGCGCTGTCCGGGTGAAAGCCGTCGCGCAGCAGGGCCAGCATCACGTTGGTATTGGGCAGTTGCTCCATGCGCATGGCGTTGTCGATGCCGAAGCGGCCGAGCAGGGTGGCAGTCAGGGCCGGTTGCAGCGGCGGTACTTCCAGCTTGTAGGAGAGCCTGCCGGTGGTGCCGTCATCCCACTGGAAGTGGTCGGAATAGATGGATTGCGGCGCGCCGTAGAAGGGGTTGATCACCTGCTCGAACAGTGCGGCGGAGAAATTCACCAAATGCAGGTAGGTGCGCTTGCCGGTGCGCCGATGCGGGTCCGGTGCGTCCGAGCGCAGGAGAATCCCAGGGGTATTGATGCCGCCGCCGGCCAGTACATAGTGCTTGGCCTTGACCCGGATCTTGCGGCCAGTGGGCGCGACGCAGCGTTCGTCCATGCCCAGGCACTCGATCCCCGTGACCCGATCGCCCTCAATCAGCAGCTTGTCGGCGCGGGCCAGATAGAGCAGTTCGCCGCCTTTATCCAGGGTTGCCGGGATGGTGGTGACCAGCATCGATTGCTTGGCGTTGGTCGGGCAGCCCATGCCGCAATAGCCAAGGTTCCAGCAGCCGCGCACATTGCGCGGAATGACTTTCCACTTATAGCCGAGCTTGCCGCAGCCGCTGCTGATCACCGCGTTGTTGGCATTTGGTGGCACGGCCCAGGGAGCGACGCCCAGGCGCTGTTCCATCTGTTCGAACCAGGGAGCCATCTCTTCCGGGCTATGGCCCTGTACGCCGTGTTCCTTGGCCCAGTGTTCCAGCGTTGGCGCGGGGGTGCGAAAGCTCGAGGTCCAGTTGATCAGGGTGGTGCCGCCCACGGCGCGGCCCTGCATGATGGTGATCGCGCCGTCCTTGCTCATGCGGCCGATGCCTTCCTGGTAGAGGCTGGCGTAGGCCTTGTCCTCGAGCATCTTGAAGTCGTCGCTGGTCTTCAGCGGGCCTTCCTCGATCAGCAACACCTTGAAACCGTCGGCGCTAAGGATCTCCGCAGTGGTGCCACCCCCCGCGCCGCTGCCGACGATGGCCACGTCGGCTTCCAGGGTCAGGTCGCTGTCCAGGCGCGAACCGTTGTAGGTCTTCCAGCCGTTGGCCAGGCCTTGCTTGAACATGTCGGGTACGGGCATCTCAGGCGCTTCTCTTATGGTTCTGGTGTTGGAGGCTTGCTGTAGGAGCGGGCTTGCCCGCGAAAGCCGGCAGTGCAGAAGCATCGCGGGCAAGCCCGCTCCTACAGGTTCCGTGCATGTCTCTTATACCGTTGGCGGCCCGGGGTAGCCGCAGTGGGCCCAGGATTCGGCGCGGCTATACCAGCTCATCATCACCAGCTGCAGCAACGAGGCATGGCCCATCTTCAGCAGACCGATGGGGCTGTTCTGCCAGCGTTCGAGGAAGTTGCGTACGTCGGCGGCCGATGCGTTCTGCCAGCTGCCCCAGACTCCGGTCAGGGGGCCGCGGGTGATGGGCAGGGCCAGCACGTCGAACAGCTGCACGGTCAGCTTGAGCATTTCCGGTGACAGATGATTCAGGCTGTAGTCCAGGTTTGCGAGTGTGGCGCTGACGGCGGCCGGCATCTGCGCCGGCTGTACCGCGCCGGTGAGCATCACCGGGATCAACGCCTGCAGGAAGGGCAGGTCGGACTCGCGCAGCACGGCAAAGCCGGCCTTGGGGCTGCTGGCCGAACAGCCGCTGAGGCTGGCGGTGAGCCCGGCGGTGGCGAGAAAGGCAGAGCCCATCAGGCCGACCTTGAGCAGGCTGCGTCGGCTCAGGTTTGGCGCTTCAAGCGTGGTGTTGTGCATTTATTCTTGTCACCAATTCAGGCCATTGCCCCGGCATGCCAGGGCGGGATGGGGTTAGCGAACGAACAGCTTGTAGATCAGCTTCTGGATCGACTTGCCGTAAGGCGGGTAGATCAGTTTGGCGGCGTTGAAGCGCTGCTTGATAAACACGCCCTTGGCCTTGCTGAAAGTCAGAAAGCCCTCGTGGCCGTGGTAATGACCCATGCCGGACGGGCCGACGCCGCCGAAGGGCATATCGTCCTGGGCCACATGCAGCAGGGTATCGTTGAGGCACACGCCGCCGGAGTGGGTCTCATGCAGCACGCGCTGTTGCTCGCCCTTGTCGTAGCCGAAGTAGTACAGCGCCAGCGGCCGGTCGCGCTCATTGATAAAGGCGAAGGCGTCGTCCAGCTTGTCGTAGGGAATGATCGGCAGCAGCGGGCCGAAGATCTCGTCCTGCATGACCTTCATCTCGTCCGTCACGTTCAGCAGTACGGCCTGGGGCATGCGTCGGCCCTGGGCTTCGGGGTACAGAGAGATGATGGTCGCGCCTTTGCTCTCGGCATCCTGCAGGTAGCCATTGAGGCGCTGCTGCTGACGCTCGTTGATGATCGCGGTGTAATCCGGGTTGTTGGCCAGCGTTGGGTAGAAGCTCTGCACCGCTTTGCGGTAGGCCTCGACAAAGCCCGCCACGCGGTCCTTGGGTACCAGCACATAATCCGGGGCCACGCAGGTCTGGCCAGCGTTCATGGTCTTGCCGAAGGCGATGCGCTCGGCGGCATCACTCAGCGGTACGGAGGCTGAAACGATGGCCGGCGACTTGCCGCCCAGCTCCAGGGTGACCGGGGTCAGGTTCTCGGCGGCGGCGCGCATCACGTGTTTGCCGATGCTGGTGGCACCGGTGAACAGCAGGTGGTCGAAGGGCAGTTTGGAGAAGGCCATGCCCACTTCCGCCTCGCCCAGCACGACGGTTACCAGGTCCTCGGGGAAGACCTTGGCCAGCAGGTCCTTGACCAGCTGGGAGGTGGCCGGGGTCGACTCGCTCATCTTGATCATCACCCGGTTGCCGGCCGCCAGCGCGCCGACCAGCGGGCCAATGGCGAGAAACAGCGGGTAGTTCCACGGCACTATCACCCCGACTACGCCCAGGGGCTGGTAGATGACCTTGGCCGAGGCCGGCATAAACTGCATACCGACGCTGCGCCGCGAGGGTTTCATCCACTTCTTGATGCGCTTGCTGGCGTAGTGGATGCCATGCAGGCTGGGCATCAGCTCGGCGAGCAGGGTTTCGTCGGCACTGCGGTTGCTGAAGTCCTGGGAGATCGCTTGGATAAGCGCCTCTTGGGAGTCGGTAAGCAGCTGGGTCAGTACTTTCAGCCACTGAATGCGCTGCTCGGCCGAGGGCATGGGGTTTGCCTTGAACGCCTCGCGCTGACGGGCAAAGCTGCTCTCCAGCTGGCTGAGCTGCTGTTGGCTGTGTTGCAGGCTTTGTTCTAGGTAGGCGACGTCGGCGACCATGGTATTGCTCCTTGGCATTCCAGCAGTGCAGTGCGTCAGGTGAGCTGAGGCCGCTGCGGAAAGGTGTGCTGGATTTTTAGAGCAATTGCTCTAATATGTCAAATAGCATGGCGCGGTCAGCCGACGGGCGCAGCCCAACGAAAAGTTAGCGCATGTTGCCAAGGGTTATTCCGGTAACACTTCTGCTGTTTCTGCCTGTACCTTTGCCGGGCTTTTTTCAGTCGAGATCTCTGTCATGGCCGCCCCGAAAACCCGCGAACGCATCATTCAGGCCAGCCTGGAGCTGTTCAATGCCCAGGGCGAGCGCAATGTCACCACCAACCATATCGCCGCACATCTGGGTATTTCGCCGGGTAACCTGTACTACTACTTCCGTAACAAGCAGGCGATCATTGCCGAGCTGTTTGCCCTCTACGAAAGCCAGGTGGATACCTTTCTGCGGCGTCCCGAGGCACGGGCGCTGACCGTGGCGGACAAGACCTTCTATCTGGAAGCGCTGCTCGCGGCGATGTGGCACTACCGTTTTCTCCACCGCGACCTGGAGCATCTGCTCGACAGCGACGCGGTACTGGCCGAGCGTTACCGGTTGTTCGCCCAGCGCTGCCTGGCCCAGGCCCAGGATGTCTATCAGGGCTTTGTCGAGGCCGGCATTCTGCTGATGAGTACGGCGCAGATCGAGGCGCTGACCCTCAATAGCTGGATCATCATGACGTCCTGGGTGCGTTTTCTCTGCACCACCCGCGGCAAGCCCGGCGACCTCAGCGAGGAAATGCTGCGCCGTGGCATCTACCAGGTGCTGGCCCTGGAAGGCGGTTACATCGCTCCGCAGGCGCGCGAGGCGGTGGAGGCGTTGTACGCCAAGCTGCATGTGCCACTGGAACAGGTGATCTGAACCTACAGTGGCTTCGCCGCCTGCGCGGCCAGCCACTGCGGAATGCGCCGCTCCAGGTAATAACCCGGTTTACCCAGGCTACCGTCGACAAAGCCGACATGGCCGCCGTGGGCGTGCAGTTCGAATTCGGTGCTGGGCGACAGCTCGCAGGCTTCCGGCAGGCTGTGGGCGAACACGAAGGGGTCGTCGGCGGCCTGGATCAGCAGGGTAGGTGTGGTGATCCGGCCGAGGAAATAGCGGCTGGAGGCGCGCCGGTAATAGTCCTGGGCATCGGCGTAGCCATGCAGCGGCGCGGTGATGCGGCCGTCGAAATCCCAGAAGGTGCGCATATTGTCCAGGGGCCCGAGTTTCTCCAGGGTGGAGAGGCGATCGCTCATGCCTTGGTGGGCGAACAGGCGCTGCTTGTCCTTCACGTAGGCCACCATCTCGCGCATGAAGTGGCTCTGGTAGACCCTGGAAAAGCCCAGGCCTATACGGTCTGCGCACTGGTCCAGGCGAAAGGGTACCGACACCGCCGCCGCGCCCTGCAGCTGGCTATCGGCACCCGTTTCGCCGAGGTACTTGAGCAGCACATTGCCGCCCAGGGAATAGCCCACCGCATAAAGTGGCACCATCGGCCGCTGGGCGCGCAGATGGCGCACGGTTTCCGCCAGGTCCTCGCTGGCACCGGAGTGGTAACCCCGGGCCAGCAGGTTGGGTTCGCCCGAGCAGCCGCGCCAGTTCAGCGCCACGCTGGCCCAGCCCTGAGCCGCCAGGGCCTGCTGCAGACCCAGCACATAGAGCGAGCTGGACGAGCCGGTCAGGCCATGCAGCACCAGTACCAGCGGTGCCTCGGCCCGATGCGGGCCGTGCCAGTCAAGGTCGAGAAAGTCACCATCTTCCAGCCACAGCCGTTCGCGCGTGCGTTCAAGCTGCGCCGGCTGGCGGCACATCGGGTTCCACAGCGTCTGCAGATGGGGGCCGGGTAGCCACCAGGCGGGTTTGAAGGCGGTGCTCATGATTGCAACCTTGCTTGGCCGTTAAGCCGTGCGCTGCCACAGCGCGTAATACACCTGGCCGGCCTTCTGCTCGCGGTGCAAGCGCCAGTTGCCGGGCATGCCGAGGCTGGAAGGCGGGTTTTCGCTTTCGGTATACACCCAGGCGTCAGCCGCCAGCCAGCCGTTCTGCTCGAGTAGGGTGCAGGCCGGCAGCAGCAGATTCTGGCTGAACGGTGGGTCGAGGAACACCAGGTCGAAGGTGCTGGCCGGCTGGCTCTGCAGGTAGGCCAGGGCATCGACCTGCTGCAGCTGGCCGTTGTCGCAGTTCAGCGTTTGCAGGTGGCCGCGCAGGCTGGCGATGGCCGCCGGGTTAAGGTCCAGGGCCAGGGCGCTGCCGGCCCCGCGGGACAGCGCTTCAAGAAACAGCGCGCCACTGCCGGCGAACAGGTCAAGCACCTTGGCCCCTTCGACATAGGGCGCGAGCCAGTTGAACAGGGTCTCGCGCACCCGGTTCGGCGTCGGCCGCAGGCCTGCAGCCATGGGGAAGTTGAACTGACGCGAGCGCCATTGCCCGCCGATGATGCGCAGCTGGCCATCGCCGGCATGGGCGGGTGCGCCGTTGTGCGGCTTGGGTCGCTTGCTCATCAGTGCTCCGGTATGGCAGACGGTTGTTCGAGGGGTTTGTCGCTGGGCGGCGGCAGTTCCTTCTGCTCGACCGTCGGCCCGGCGGTGACGATCACCAGGGCTTCGGGGTCGAGGTGTCGGGCCATGGCGGCCTTGACCTGTTCGACGCTCAGGGCCTGGACGTCGCGCATAAAGTCTTCCAGGTAGCTCAGCGGCAGGTCATAGAAACCGATGGAGCCGAGCTGGCCAACGATGTCGGCGTTGCTGGCGGTTGACAGCGGGAAGCTGCCAGCCAGTTCGCGCTTGGCGTTGTGCAGTTCGTCCGCGGTGGGGCCGCTGCCGATAAAGTCGGCGAGCATGCCCTTGACCAGCTGCAGGGTGCCGTCGCTGAGTTCGGCGCGGGTCTGCAGGTTGATCATGAATGGGCCGCGGGCCTGCATGGCGCTGAAACCGGAATACACGCCATAGGTCAGGCCACGCTTCTCGCGTACTTCGCTCATCAGGCGGGTGCCGAAGCCACCGCCGCCGAACACCTGGTTGCCGAGGTACAGCGCGGCGTAGTCCGGGTCGCGGCGGTCGATGCCCAGCTGGGCAATCATCAGGTGGGTCTGGTTCGATGGAAACTCGATATGCTGCAGACCGGCCTTGGGCGTTTCCGGCTGGGTGATGCGCGGCAGCGCCGGGCCTTGCGGCAGGGCGGCGGAGACCGCGCTGGCGATGGCTTCGGCTTCCTCCCGGGACAGGTCGCCGACCAGGGCCAGCACCGCGTTACCCGCGCTGTAGGCCTTGGCGTGGAAGGCCAGCAACTGTTCACGGCTGATGGCCGGGATCGACTCTGCGTTGCCGTCGCTGGGGTGGGCGTAGGGGTGGTTGCCGTACAGGCGCTCGAACAGTGCCAGGCTGGCCAGTTTGCCGGGGTTCTGCTTCTGGTATTCGAAGCCGGCCAGCAGCTGGTTCTTGATCCGTGCCAGGGCGTCCTCGGGGAAGGTCGGCTGGCCGATCACCTGGTTGAACAGCTGCAGGGCCGGCTCGCGCTGTTCGGTCGCGCTGAGGCTGCGCAGGCTGGCGATGGCCATGTCGCGAAACGCGCCATTGCCGAAGTTGGCCCCCAGGCTTTCGAAGCCGGCGGCGATGGCTCCGACATCCTTGCCCGGCACGCCTTCGTTGAGCATGGCGTTGGTCAGCATGGCCAGGCCGGGTACGCCCTGGTCATGGCTGCTGCCGGCGGCAAAGGTCAGTTGCAGGTCGAACATCGGCAGCTCGCGGGCTTCGACGAACAGCACCTTGGTGCCTTCGGCGGTCTGCCAGGTCTGGATATTCAGGTCGCGGCGGCTCGGCGCGTCGCCGTTCAGCTCGGCCAGGGATTCGATAGCGGGCGGCTCCGCAGGCGTTGCCGGGCTGTCGGTCTGGGGTTCGGGTCGGTTGATCACCAGGGCCAGCAGGCCCAGCAGAATCAGTAGCGCCAGGCCGAGCAGGCCGTAGCGCAGGCCATTGCGCTCACTCATCGTCCTTCTCCTCGGGTAGCACATGGGCGACGCTCAAGCGGTCGCGGGTAAAGAAGGTTTGCGCCGCACTCTGGATATCGGCCGGGGTCACGGCCTCCAGCTCAGCCAGTTCCTGATCAATCAGTTTCCACGACAGGCCGACGGTTTCCAGTTGGCCGATGGCGGTGGCCTGGCTGGTGATGGAGTCGCGCTCGTAGACCAGTCCGGCGATCACCTGGGCACGCACGCGGGCCAGCTCCTCGGCGCTCGGCGGGTTCTGCTGCAGGTCCTGCAGCTCGCCCCACAGGCCGGCTTCGGCCTGTTCCAGGGTCTTGCCGGTCTGCACGTTGGGGGTGGCCGAGAGCACGAACAGGCTGTCGCCGCGGGGGTAGCCGTTGTACCAGGCCGATGCCCCGGAAACCAGTTCCTCGCCACGTTCCAGACGGGTCGCCAGGCGCGCGCTGTAACCGCCGTCGAGCAGCGCGGCGATCAGGCGCAGGGCATGCACCTGGCGTGGCTGTTCGGCGGTGGCCAGGCCCGGCACGTTAAAGCCCATCATCAGACTCGGCAGCTGGGTTTTCAGGTACAGGGTGATGCGCCGCTCACCGGGGGCGTTCAGTTCGCGCGGGGCTTTCGCCGGGGGCACGGCGCGCTGGGGGATATTGCCGAAATAGCGCTCGGCGAGAATCTTCACCTCGGCGGCGCTGACATCGCCGACCACCACCAGGGTGGCGTTGTTGGGCGCGTACCAGGCTTCGTACCAGGCGCGCAGTTCCTCCACTGTCATGCGTTCCAGGTCAGCCATCCAGCCGATGGTCGGGGTGTGGTAGCCACTGGCCGGGTAGGCCATGGCCTTGAAGCGTTCGTAGGCCAGGGAGCTGGGCTTGTCGTCGGTGCGCAGGCGGCGCTCCTCCTTGATCACCTCGATCTCGCGGGCGAACTCCTCGGCCGGCAGCTTGAGGCTGGCCAGGCGATCGGCCTCAAGTTCCAGGGCCACGGCCAGGCGATCGCGGGCCAGCACTTGGTAGTAGGCGGTGTAGTCGTCGCTGGTAAAGGCGTTTTCCTCGGCCCCCAGCTCGCGCAGGATGCGTGAGGCTTCGCCGGGGCCGAGCTTGCGGCTGCCCTTGAACATCATGTGTTCGAGGGCATGGGACAGGCCGGTCTGGCCCGGCGTCTCATAACTGGAGCCAACCTTGTACCAGAGCTGGGAAACCACCACTGGGGCGCGATGGTCTTCGCGGACGATGACCTTGAGGCCGTTGTCCAGGCTGAATTCGTGGGTCGGCTGGGGCTCTGCGGCCAGGGCCAGCAGCGGTGTACAGAGTGCGCCGAGAAGCAAGGCGGCGGCGCGTTGGGCAATCATATGCATTATTTATCGACCTGTCGGACGGGCCCGCTTGGTCTTAGCTTCGGCGGGCGCGGAGGTGCTAGGATACGCATCCGTTTTACTGGCGGCCACGTCTGCTCAGGTATCCAACTATTACCGCGCCCCTTTTCAGCTTTATTCTGCGGCGCTGTGAATGTTTTGGACCCCGGATGGCTGGCGTGTCGCACCTTTGAGATAGCCGTCCTCCATGCTTGGTTCCAACGACGACAAGAAGACCGCTGCGCCTGCCGCGGCCGATAAGCCCGCCGAGAAAAAAGACCTGTTCGGCTGGTTGCGTAAAAAACCGCAGCCCGGCCCTGAAGCCGCCGCGCCCGCTGCGGCAGAGCCTCCTCCCGCGCCCGCCGAGCCTGTGACTGCTCCGGCCGCGCCGGTAGTGCCGCCGCTGGCCGCACCTGTTGAGGCCCCCAAGCCGGTCGAAACCGTCGAGGCCGCGCCATCGAACCCTGTGGCTGCCGAGGCCGTGCCCGCGGCAGAGGCCCCTCCTGTCGTTGCGGCCCCGCGGCCTTCGCGCTTTCGCATCAATGCCGGCAGCGAAGTGCTGCATGCTCATATCGACCTGCCGCCCCAGCCTGTGCCCCAGCCCGAACCCGTGGCCCCGGTTGTCGTTCCCGCGCCGCCGGTTGTGCAAAGCAAGAGCGCCGAGGAAACCCGTGCCGGTTTTCTCGAACGCCTCAAGCAGGGCCTGGCTAAAACCAGCGCCAGCCTGGGCGAAGGCATGGCCAGCCTGTTCCTCGGCAAGAAGGCCATCGACGATGAACTGCTGGAGGATATCGAAACCCGTCTGCTCACCGCCGACGTCGGCGTCGAGGCCACCACCGCCATCGTGCAGAACCTCACCAAGCGCGTGGCGCGCAAGGAGCTGGCCGACAGCGGCGCGCTGTACAAGGCCCTGCAGGAAGAACTGACCGCATTGCTCAAGCCGGTCGAGCAGCCGCTGCGGATCGATAGCAGCAAGCAGCCCTATGTAATCCTGGTGGTCGGCGTCAACGGCGCGGGCAAAACCACCACCATCGGCAAGCTGGCGAAAAAACTCCAGCAGGACGGCAAGAAAGTCATGCTGGCCGCCGGCGACACCTTCCGCGCCGCGGCGGTGGAGCAGTTGCAGGTGTGGGGCGAGCGCAATCAGATCTCGGTGATCGCCCAGCACACCGGTGCCGACTCCGCCTCGGTGATCTTCGATGCGGTGCAGGCGGCCAAGTCCCGCGGCATGGACGTGCTGATCGCCGATACTGCCGGGCGTCTGCACACTAAAGACAACCTGATGGAAGAGCTGAAGAAGGTCCGCCGGGTGATCGGCAAGCTGGATGAGACTGCGCCCCACGAGGTGCTGCTGGTGCTGGATGCCGGCACCGGGCAGAACGCCATCAACCAGGCCAAGCAGTTCAACCAGACCGTCAACCTCACCGGCCTAGCCCTGACCAAGCTCGACGGCACCGCCAAGGGTGGGGTGATCTTCGCCCTGGCCAAGCAGTTCGCCCTGCCGATTCGCTATATAGGGGTGGGCGAAGGAATCGACGATCTGCGCACCTTCGAGGCCGAGGCCTTTGTCCAGGCGTTGTTTGCGGAGAAATAGGGATGATTCGTTTCGAACAGGTCGGTAAACGCTACCCCAACGGGCATATCGGTCTGCACGAGCTGAGTTTCCGCGTGCGCCGGGGCGAGTTCCTCTTCGTCACCGGTCACTCCGGGGCTGGCAAGAGCACCCTGCTGCGTCTGCTGCTGGCCATGGAGCGCCCGACTAGCGGCAAGCTGCTGCTGGCCGGCCAGGACCTGGGGCAGATCACCAATGCGCAGATACCCTACCTGCGCCGGCAGATCGGCGTGGTGTTCCAGAACCACCAGCTGCTGTTCGACCGCAGCGTGTTCGACAACGTGGCTTTACCCCTGCAGATTCTCGGCCTGTCCAAGGGCGAGATCGGCAAGCGCGTCGGCAGTGCCCTGGAGCGGGTGTCGCTGTCGGACAAGGCCGAGCAGTTCCCCGGCGACCTCTCCACCGGTCAGCAACAGCGCGTCGGCATCGCCCGCGCCGTGGTGCATCAGCCGGCCCTGCTGCTGGCGGACGAACCGACCGGTAACCTCGATCCGCGCCTGGCCGCGGAAATCATGGGGGTGTTCGAAGACATCAACCGTCTGGGTACCAGCGTGCTGATCGCCAGCCACGACCTGGCCCTGATCGCGCGCATGCGTCACCGCATGCTGACCCTGCAACGTGGTCGCCTGATCGGCGACGGGGAGGCCGTATGAGCGCAACCCGCATGCCGCCGCCACAACCGGCGCAACGCGTCGGTGCCGCGCCGAAGAAGGCCGGCGCACCGACCCCGGACGACGGTCCGGACCTGCGCAGCCAGGTCAATGCCTGGCTGGAAAGCCACCGCTCCAGCCTGGTCGACAGCCTGCGTCGTCTGGGCAAGCAGCCCATCGGCAGCTTCTTCACCTGCCTGGTGATGGCCGTGGCCCTGAGCCTGCCCATGGGGCTGGCCTTGTTGCTGGATAACGTCGAGCGCCTGGGCGGCTCCTGGCAACGCGCCGCGCAGATTTCCCTGTTTCTACAGCTCGATGCCAGCGACGCCGAAGGCCAGGCGCTGCGCGAGCAGATCGCCGCCATGGCGGATGTCAGCGAGGCCGAGTGGATCAGCCGCGAACAGGCCCTGGATGAGTTCCAGCAACAATCGGGCCTGGGCGAGGCGCTCAAGGAACTGCCGGATAACCCGCTACCCGGTGTGGTAGTGGTGACGCCGCAGGAAGTCGACAAGGTCGCCCTTGAGGCCCTGCGCCTGCGCCTGGCCGAATTGCCCAAGGTGCAGCAGGCCCAGCTCGATCTGCTCTGGGTCGAGCGCCTGAGCGCCATGCTCAAGCTTGGCGAGCGTTTCGTCTTCGGCCTGACCCTGCTGCTGGTGCTGGCGCTGCTGCTGGTGATCGGCAACACCATTCGCCTGCATATCGAGAACCGCCGCACCGAGATTGAAGTGATCAAGCTGGTGGGCGGTACCGACAGCTATGTGCGTCGGCCCTTCCTCTATATGGGCACCCTCTACGGCTTTGGGGCCGGCTTGCTGGCCTGGCTGCTGCTGGCCTATGGTCTGGGCTGGCTGGATGATGCGGTGGTGCGCCTGGCCGGTCTGTATGGCAGCGATTTTGCCCTGGACGGGGTGCCGTTAGCCGATGGTCTATCCTTACTGCTTGGAGCGGTATTGTTGGGCTATATTGGTGCCTGGCTGGCGGTCGCCCGTCACCTGAATGAATTGGCACCAAGATAACTTATTGTTTTTATTGATATTGACTATCTGTAACGGAACTTGTACTCAGGTACAAAGTCCCAAGGAGCAGTGCTAGACTGCCCCACGATTCGTAAGTCGGAGGATTCAAATGTCCACTTCTTTGCAACCTGTTCATGCTCTGGTTCCGGGTGCCAACCTGGAGGCATACGTGCATGCGGTCAACGGCATCCCGCTGCTGACCCCTGAGCAGGAGCGCGAACTGGCTGAAAGTCTCTACTACAAGCAGGACCTCGAAGCCGCTCGGCAGATGGTCCTGGCTCACCTGCGTTTCGTTGTGCATATCGCCCGTAGCTACTCCGGTTATGGCCTGGCCCAGGCCGACCTGATTCAGGAAGGCAACGTCGGCCTGATGAAGGCGGTCAAGCGCTTCAACCCGGAAATGGGTGTGCGTCTGGTGTCCTTCGCCGTGCACTGGATTCGCGCCGAGATCCACGAGTTCATCCTGAAGAACTGGCGCATCGTCAAGGTCGCCACCACCAAGGCGCAGCGCAAGCTGTTCTTCAACCTGCGCAGCCAGAAGAAGCGTCTGGCCTGGCTGAACAACGACGAAGTGCATGCCGTGGCCGAAAGCCTTGGGGTTGAGCCGCGTGAAGTGCGCGAGATGGAAAGCCGTCTGACCGGCCACGACATGGCCTTCGATCCGGCCGCCGAGGCTGATGACGACAGCGCCTTCCAGTCGCCGGCACATTATCTGGAAGACCACCGCTACGATCCGGCTCGCCAGCTGGAAGACTCGGACTGGAGCGACAGCTCCAATGCCAGTCTGCACGAGGCCCTGGAAGGTCTCGACGAGCGCAGCCGCGATATCCTCTACCAGCGCTGGCTGGCCGAGGAGAAGGCCACCCTGCATGACCTGGCGGCCAAGTACAACGTCTCCGCCGAGCGCATCCGTCAGCTGGAGAAGAACGCGATGAACAAGCTCAAGGGTTCGATCGCCGCGTAAATCGCGCTATTGTTCAGAAGCCGCACTTAGGTGCGGCTTTTTTATGGCCTGCCATCCCTGGCGGCCACCCTGCGGGCCGTCGCTGCGCGACGTTAAAAACTGCTCCGGGCAGTTTTTTATGCCTGCCATCCCTGGCGGCCACCCTGCGGGCCGTCGCTGCGCGACGTTAAAAACTGTTCCGGACAGTTTTTTATGCCTGCCATCCCTGGCGGCCACCCTGCGGGCCGTCACTACGCGACGTTAAAAACTGCTCCGGGCAGTTTTTTATGTCTACCATTCCCTGCGGCCACTCCTCGGGCCGTCGCTATGCGATGTTAAAAATCGCGCCCGGCGATTTTTATGGTCAAGGAAAAACTCGATGAAATTGCCGCCCATACGTCCACAGCACTGGCTGATCTTTGCCGCGGTTGCCGCCCTGTTCTTTGCCTGGGGCGCTTGGCTGATGCGCCCGCAGCCGGCCGCGCAGCCTTTGCCCTGGCTGGCCGAGTGGCAGGAGCAGGTGCTCACGCCCCTGGCCGATGATCGCCTGAGCCTGGTGCACCTGGGTGATGCCCTGGATGGCGAGCTGTGGCTGCAGCCCAATCTGGACGGGGCACGCCTGCTGTACCGTGGCGAATTGCAGGATGCCGATGGCAATTGGTCGCTGGAGGCGGAGGTCGGTCTGGACAAGGCCGAGTGCGAGAGTCTGCTGGCCGCGGCCGGGTTAAAGCCGACGGACAAGGAGCAGCCACTGGGCAGTCAGCTACTGGTTTCGTTGGCCAATCGCCCGATCATTGCCCTTACCCTCTTGCCGCCGGCTCCGCTGGACGCTGCGAGGCTAGCTGCGAGTATTGGTCAGCCGCGCCTGACCCTGGAGCTGGCGGAAGGCCAGGCCTGGGTCTATCCCGAGCTGGGCATGACCGCGCACCTGCAGGATGAGCAGCTGTACTTTCTCTATGCAGTGCCGCGGCGTTTGCTCAAGCAGCCTTAAGCGGTCGGGCCTGGTGCTGCGGGGCGGCTTTAGTCGGTCCCCAGCCACTCTGGTAGTTCTCTGGGCCACCAGCCCGGGCGTTGCGGCTGGATGCGGTTGAGGTAATGGCTGCCGCCCAGTTGCCATATCTGTTGGCGAATCCAGGCGGCGCGGCGGCTGACCTGGGCACTGGGGCGGCTGGCGCTCCAGGCCCGCGGGTTGGGTAGCACGGCGGCCAGCAGGCTGGCCTGCTGGCGTGACAGGTAGGGCGCGCCGACCTTGAAGTGGTGTTGCGCCGCCGCTTCCGCCCCGAAGATGCCGTCGCCCCATTCGACGCTGTTGAGGTAGACCTCAAGAATGCGCTGCTTGGTCCAGAGCAGCTCTATCAGTCCGGTAAACCAGACTTCCAGGCCCTTGCGCAGCCAGCTGCGGCCCGACCAGAGAAACAGGTTCTTCGCCACCTGCTGGCTGAGGGTGCTGGCCCCGCGCAACGAGCCGCCCTGCTGGTTATGCTCCAGGGCCGCCTGAATTGCTGCGACATCGAAGCCCCAGTGCTCGGCGAACTTCTGATCTTCGGCGGCGATCACCGCCATCTTCAGGTGGTCCGGCAGCTCGCGCCAGGGCCGCCAGCTGCGTTGCAGGTCGATGGGTTGGCCGTCGACCCAGGACTCGATCTTGCGTTCGACCATCAGGGCGGTGCCCGGTGGCGGCACCCAGCGCAGCAGCAGCACCAGCAATGCCGAGCCGATCATCAGCCAGAGCAGGAGTTTGAGCAGGCGACGGGCGATGGATCGAAACATGCGGGCTTGGCCGGAACGAATGAGCGGGCCATTATAGCCAGCTCGTCCGCTGTTACTGGAGTGATACATGGCGCGTCTTTGCCTGTTGCTGGCCGCTTTCACTGGATTTACCGGGGTGGCCCTGGGGGCTTTTGCCGCTCACGGGCTTAAAGGCCGACTTACCGCCGACTACCTGGCGGTGTTCCAGACCGGCACCCACTATCAATTGATCCATGCCCTGGCTCTGTTCGGCGTGGGCCTGCTGGCGCTGCAGCGGCCGGGTCGGCTGGTCAACTGCGCCGGTGCGCTGTTTGCCCTGGGTATCGTGCTGTTCTCCGGCAGCCTGTACCTGCTGACCCTCAGTGGGGTGAGCGCGCTGGGCATCGTGACCCCCTTCGGCGGGGTGGCGTTCCTCGCCGGCTGGCTGTGCCTGGGGTTGGCGGTCTGGAGAATGGGGGCGGGCAAAAGTGCCTGACTCGTGAGTCAGAAAGCAGGACGAACGGCAGCCTTTAGCCTTGGTCCACGCCCTGCGATCAGGCTAGAATGCCGGCCCTTTCTCCAGTTGTGACCCTACCGTCATGCATATTCAGTTAAACGGTGAAGCATTCGAATTGCCCGACGGGGCCACCGTCGCCGGGCTGATCGACCGTCTGGATCTGGCCGGACGCCGCGTGGCGGTTGAGCTCAATCTGGACATAGTGCCGCGCAGCCAGCACGCCACCACCGCTTTGCGCGAAGGTGACCAGGTTGAAGTAGTCCACGCCATTGGCGGTGGTTGAGAACTACCTGCGTTGCCGATACTGCGTTAAAAACAGGCTCAAAATGCTCATTTACACCAGTAAACCCCGCTTTTGCGTCTGTTTTGACCAACCGCAGGCTGTTACTAACGTAGCGCCTTGTCTCGGCGGCCTCGGCAAGGTTGCTCAACGACTAACCGCTTGCCTGATTCTCCGCCCACTTTACGAGGATTACCCATGAGCCACGTTCCCAGCGACAAGCCCTTTACCCTGGCCGGCCGTACCTATCAGTCGCGTCTGCTGGTCGGTACCGGCAAGTACAAGGATCTTGAGGAAACCCGCCTGGCCATCGAGGCCTCGGGTGCCGAGATCGTTACCGTGGCGGTGCGTCGGACCAATATCGGGCAGAATCCGGGCGAGCCGAACCTGCTGGATGTGATCTCACCGGACAAGTACACCATCCTGCCCAACACCGCCGGTTGCTACGACGCTGTTGAGGCCGTGCGTACCTGCCGTCTGGCCCGCGAGCTGCTCGACGGCCACAAGCTGGTCAAGCTGGAAGTGCTGGCCGACCAGAAGACCCTGTTCCCCAATGTGATCGAAACCCTCAAGGCCGCCGAAGTACTGGTCAAGGACGGCTTCGACGTGATGGTCTACACCAGCGATGACCCGATCATCGCCCGCGAGCTGGCGGCCATGGGCTGTATCGCGGTGATGCCGCTAGCCGGTTTGATTGGCACCGGGCTGGGTATCTGCAATCCCTACAACCTGCGCATCATCCTCGAGGAAGCGACTGTTCCTGTGCTGGTCGATGCCGGTGTCGGCACCGCATCCGATGCCACCATCGCCATGGAGCTGGGTTGCGAGGCGGTGCTGATGAACAGCGCGATTGCCCATGCGCAGAACCCGATTCTGATGGGCGAGGCGATGAAGCACGCGATCATCGCTGGGCGCATGGCATACCTGGCCGGGCGTATGCCGAAAAAACTCTATGCCAGCGCTTCTTCGCCGCTGGATGGCCTGATCAAGTAAAAGCACTCTAAGAGCACAGCATGACTGATTTGCCACAACAGCCCGAGCCGGCTGAAGACACCTCCAAGCACCGCGCGATCAAGAGTTTCGTGATGCGCGCAGGGCGCATGACCGAAGGCCAGCAACGTGGCCTCGATCAGGGCTGGCCGAAGTTCGGCCTGCAACTGGAGGATGGTCTGCGCGATTTCGATCAGGTGTTCGGCCGCAGCGCGCCGCGGACCTTCGAAATCGGTTTCGGCATGGGCCATTCCACCCTGGAAATGGCCGCCGCCTGCCCCGAGCAGGACTTTATCGGCGTCGAGGTACACCGTCCGGGTGTCGGCGCGCTGCTTAACGGTCTGATGACCCAGAATCTCAGCAATATGCGCGTCTACAGCTGCGATGCGCTGGAAGTGCTGCGCAACTGTGTGGCCGACGCCAGCCTGGACCGGGTGCTGCTATTCTTCCCCGACCCCTGGCACAAATCCCGCCATCACAAGCGCCGCATCGTCCAGGCGTCCTTCGCCGAACTGGTGCGGCAGAAGCTCAAGGTCGGCGGCGTGCTGCATATGGCCACCGACTGGCAGCCCTACGCCGAGTACATGCTGGAAGTGATGAATGTGGCACCCGGCTACCAGAACCTAGCAGCAGACGGCCAGTATGTGCCGCGCCCGGCTGAGCGCCCGACCACCAAGTTCGAGCGCCGCGGCGAGCGTCTCGGCCACGGCGTCTGGGACCTGAAATTCCAGCGTAACGCCTGATCCTGTAGCGCCAGCGCATGGCTGGCGCGCCGAACAAATACAGGGATGACTGCACAAGAGCGGCTCAGCCGCCTGCTGCCAGGATGGCTCCTCACCAAGACGGCCTATCAACCCGCCCGCTAACGGCCGGGTCATAAAAACAGCAGCCCTGCTTCGGCCAGGTTGCGAGGAGATCGCTGTGTTGAAAGTGTTTTCATGTCTACTGCTGACTGCCTTTGCCCTGCAGGTGCAGGCCCAGTCTGCCCGTCTCGGGCAGGATCTGACCCCCCTGGGGGGCGAGCGCGCGGGCAATGCCGCTGGCACCATCCCCAGCTGGGAGGGCGGCCTGGCGCAACCACCGGCCAACTACCGGGCGGGCATGCACCATCCTGACCCCTATGCCCAGGACGCCGTGCTGTACCAGGTCAACAGCCAGAACCTGGCGCAGCATCAGGCCCAGCTGCCGGCGGGGTTGAAAGTGTTGCTGGAAAAGAACCCGGATTACTTCCTGCGGGTTTTCCCCACTCGTCGTAGCGCGGCTGCCCCGCAGCGCATCTATGACGCCACCCGCTTCAATGCGCAGAGCGCCGAGCTGATTTCCGGCGGCAATGGCGTCGCTGGCGTGGCGGCCGGTATCCCCTTCCCACTGCCGAAAACCGGCCAGGAAGCCATCTGGAACCACATCATGCGTTACCGTGGCGAGCAGATCAGCTTCGTCACCAACCAGGCCGCGGTGCTGGCCAACGGCTCCTACAACCTGCTCAAGCTGGAACGCGACATCTACTTCCTCTACGGCCGCGAGGGTGTTACCCCGCAGGACCTGGACAACACCCTGTTCTATTACAAGTACAAGGTGGTCGCTCCCTCCAAGCTCTCGGGCTCGGCACTGGTGGTGCAGGAAACCCTCGACCAGGTGCTGGCGATCCGCAAGGCCTGGCGCTTCAGCCGCGGCGAGCGGCGCGTGCGGCGTCTGCCGATGCTGGCCTACGACACCCTGCAGCCCGATACCAATGGCCTGGCCACCGCCGACCAGGTGGATGTCTACAACGGTGCGCCGGACCGTTACGAGTGGCAGCTGCTCGGCAAGCAGGAAATGCTGGTGCCCTACAACAGCTATGCGGTGCATCAGCAGGGCATCCCCTACGACAGCATTCTGCAGCGCGATACCGTCAACCCGCAGCTGCTGCGCTATGAACTGCACCGCGTGTGGGTGGTGGAGGCCGATCTGCGCAAGGGCTTCAGTCACCCTTACGCCAAGCGTCGTTTCTACATCGATGAGGACAGCTGGCAGGTGCTGGCGGTCGATCTGTACGACAAGGCTGGCGAGTTGATCGGGGTGCAGGAAAGTCACCCGATCAGCTATTACGACGTGCCTATGTTCGGTAGCACCCTGGAAACCATCTACGACTTCAAGAGCAAGCGCTACTTCGTCGACGGCCTGGACAACAACGAGCCCATGTACAACTTCAAGGCCAAGCTCAGCCCGCGCGACTTCACCGCGCAGGCCCTGCGCCGCGAAGGCAACTGAGTTCGCCCTTAGGGCCTGCAGTTAACGCTGGTGCGCGCGGCGCACCCTACCCGTTAGCGAGTCTGTAGCCCAGAAAAAGCCCGACCTTGAGTGATCAAGATCGGGCTTTTTGCTGTGGCAATCAGGCTGTAAAGAGCAGCGCTGTAAGCGCGGCGGGGTATCCCGTTCCTACGGTGTCTGCATCACCCCGTAGGGTGCGCCGTGCGCACCAACAATCTGCAACCGTGCTGGTGCCCGTGGCTCACTGGCGGGCCAGGGTATTGCGCACTTCCGGATCGTTGATGATCTGGCGCAACTGCTCGCGGTAGGCACCGAGGATATTGTTCTGCGGCGACTGGTCGGAGCGCTCCTCGATCACATCGCGTTCGGCGATGTTCTTCTTGAGTATCTTGCCCTCGGCCTTTTTGAAGACATGTACGTTGGTGTCGGTGTCGAAATTGAAGGCGGAGACCCAGTTGAGGTTGATGCTGAAGTACCACTCCTTGAGTTCTACCGCCAGCAGGGTATCGGCACCCTGATTTTGCAGCAGGGCGAGGGCTTCCTGCTCGCTGGGGAGCTGTGTCAGCTGCACGTCCTGAACCTTCCAGCCTTGCTGTTGCAGGCCGCTGCTTAGGCGGTGCTGGAGAAATGCGGCAAGATCGCGCTCCTTGTCACCCTCGGCAACGTTCAGCACCTGCTTGACGCTCCAGTCGAAGGGAATACCGAAGGAGCCGTGGGCGACACCGATAAAGTCCCTGGGTTTGCCTTTTTCTACCCGGTGGCGCTGGTCGATCACGGTGATCAAGATCTTTTCTTCGGCTTCGTAGCTGGCTTGTGGCAGCTGTTCCTGGAAGGGCATGGAGGACACGCAGCCGGTGGTAAGGCTGCTGAGTAGCAGTAAGCCAAGCAGGTAGAAGTAAGGCTTTGTCATTGTGGGCAATCGTCCCGATCTTGTATGGGTGGAAGGCGCACGGCATCTGCGTGGGCTGCCGTGGCAGTTGCAGTTGGGTGGCGCTGGTGCGAACAGGTAGGCGAGTGCCGGCGATGTCTTATCGTGCGGGGCGGCCTCCATGCCTGCTGGGGTAGTCCCTTGCAGTAGCGGCACGCTAACCGAATGATGGCCATTTGCCAAGTGGCACCGATGGAGGCGGATTCAGGCGTCTAGCGGGGCGTGCTAGCTGCTGGCCAGTCGTCTCGGCCGAGGCGATGCTGGCACCGGGTCCTCTGTTATGACCCCGGGGCCGTCATGCGGTGTCGGGCCTCTGGCAGTGAAGATGACTCGTTGAACTCGCCACCCGGACCGCTAGTTGCGATCGGCCAGAATGCCGATAACGAAGAACACCAGAATCAGCACCGGGGCCAGGGTGAAGTTGTTGAAGAAGCCCAGGCCCTTGGCCAGGTACGGCGTGGCGAAGACGATCAGCAGGCCGTAGCCCACGGCGCAGAGCAGGACGAAGATCAGGGTGCGCAGGATAAAGTTCATGCTGGCGGTGGAACGCTGCACCCAGGCGTTGATACCGGGGCCGAACAGCACCAGTAGGGTGGCCATGATCGCCAGGGAAATATCGTAGAGGTGGCTGCGGCTCCAGCGCGAGAGGGTGACGATCAGGTCGAGTAGCAGGTCCATCCGGTTTCCTTAGTCGTGGGGCAGAAAGCCTTTCAGGGTAGAAAGTGTTGCAGCAGGTCGTTGAGAAACAGCTGGCCTTCGCGGGTGGCGCTCAGGCGTGCCGGGTCGGCGTGCAACAGGCCACGTTGCTCGGCCTCGCGCCGTGCGGCGGCGAGCTGGGCAAGGGGTAGGCCGGTGCGCTGAGTAAACAGTTCGCTGGCGACGCCGTCGGTGAGACGCAGCACATTCATCAGAAATTCGAAGGGCAGTTCGTCCGCGCCCAAGGGCCGCTCGCCGGCGCTAAAGCGTTTGCTGCGGTCCAGATAGTCCTTGGGCAGGCGGGTCTTCCAGCTGCGGCTGATACTGCCGTCCGGACGGCTCAGCTTGGCGTGGGCACCGGCTCCGATGCCGAGAAAGTCGCCAAAGGTCCAATAGTTGAGGTTGTGCCGCGCCGCACGGCCCTCCTGGGCGTAAGCGGAGACTTCGTACTGCGCGTAGCCTTCGGCGGCCAGCAGGGCCTGGCCGGCTTCCTGGATATCCCAGAGGATATCGTCCTCCGGCATCACCGGCGGCTGGTTCCAGAACACCGTGTTGGGCTCTACCGTCAGCTGGTACCAGGACAGGTGCGTCGGCCCTTGGGCGATGGCGGTGCGCAGGTCGCTCAGGGCATCCTCGATGGACTGCTCGGGGAGACCATGCATCAGGTCCAGGTTGAAGTTGTCGAAGCCGGCGGCGCGGGCCATGTCCGCCGCGCGCACGGCCTCATCGCCATCGTGGATGCGCCCCAGGGCGATCAGCTTGGGCGGCTGGAAGCTCTGCACGCCAATCGACAGGCGGTTGATGCCCAGGCGGCGATAGTCCTTGAACTTGGCCTGCTCGAAGGTGCCGGGGTTGGCTTCCAGGGTGATCTCGATATCGGCAGCAAACGGCACGCGCCGCTCCACGCCTTCAAGCAGACGGCCCAGGGCCCTGGCCGAAAACAGGCTGGGGGTGCCGCCACCAAAGAAGATCGAACTCAGCGGACGGTCATGCACCTGCGCCAGATCGGCATCCAGATCCGCCAGCAGGGCGTCGACGTAGTCTTCTTCCGGCAGCGTTGGCCCGGCGGCGTGGGAGTTGAAGTCGCAATACGGGCACTTCTTCACGCACCAGGGGATGTGCACATAGAGTGCAAGTGGCGGCAGTTCGAAGCCGCCGCCGGACGCCGTGGTCATGCCAGACCCAGCCGCTGTTTCAGCAGCGCCATGGCGCGGGCGCGGTGGCTGATCTGGTTTTTCTCGGCAGACGGCAGTTCAGCGCTCGAGCAATCGCGTTCGGGCACCCAGAACAGCGGATCATAGCCGAAGCCTCCCACGCCTTGGGCGGCATGCAGGATGCGCCCATGCCAGAGGCCCTCGCAGATGATCGGTAGTGGGTCGTCGGCATGCCGCACCAGGGCCAGGCAGCAGACGAACTGCGCGCCGCGCTCGGCATCGGGCACATCCTTGAGCACCTCGAGCAGCTTGGCGTTGTTGGCCGCATCGCCCTGGCCGTCTGCGTAGCGCGCCGAGTAGATGCCCGGCGCGCCGCCGAGAAAGTCCACCGCCAGGCCGGAGTCGTCGGCCAGCGCCGGCAGGCCTGACATCCGCGCGGCGTTGCGGGCCTTGAGGATGGCGTTCTCGACAAAGGACAGGCCCGTTTCTTCCGGCTCAACCCTGGAGAACTCGCCGACCGAGCGCACGCGTACGCTGCTGCCGAGCATGGCCTGGAGCTCCTTGAGTTTGCCGGCGTTATGGCTGGCGAGTACAAGCTCGTTGAAGTGGATCATTCGTCTGGGAAGAATTCCTGGTTGAAGTCGAAGCTGTGCGCCACGCCGTCGGCGGCGGTGACATTGATGGTAAAGCGCAGCATTTCGCGCTGGCTGAAGGGGAACTGGGCCAGGTAATAGATGGCTTCGCCCTCGGTGACCTGCTTGAAGTTAAGCGGGTGGCTGCGCCCGACCAGGTCCTTGACCTCGCCGCTGACGCTGGCGCTGCTGGCGGTACCGGCCTTGAGCACGGAGATGTTCACCACGCCCTGGGTCTTGCTACGCACCAGGCCCGCGGCGGCGGCGATCTCCGGTTGCAGAAAGCCCGAGTTGAAGGCGATGTAGTGTATGTCCAGGTCGCCGTAACTCTGCTTGCGTTCGGCCAGGGCCGGCAGGCTCAGGCAGAGGGCGATAAGGAAGAGGGCGAGGCGGTTCGTGTTCATAAGGGTACTCCTGAATAAGTGACGCGCTAGCGACGACCTGTTTACTGGGCGAGCGGCGCAACCTGAGCGTCGGGGCCGCTGATCCGGTAGATACCGATCTCACCTAATAGATTAGGCCAGATCCGACTGGCCCAGCCGTGCCGATGGTCGCGGTCGACCGCCAGGCGGTCCATCACGCTGGCCCCCTGGTCATGGCAGAGGTTTTCGAAATCCTCGAAGGTGCAGAAGTGGATATTCGGTGTGTTGTACCAGGTGTAGGGCAGGAAATCCGAGACCGGCATGCGGCCCTTGCTCGCCAGGTACCAGCGGCAGCGCCAGTGGGCGAAGTTGGGGAAGGTGATGATGCAGGTCTTGCCGATGCGCAGCATCTCCGCCAGCACCTTGTCCGGGTAATGCAGGGCCTGCAGCGACTGGGTCATGACCACCACGTCGAAGCTGTTGCTGGCGAAGTTGCCCAGACCCTTGTCGAGGTTCTGCTCGATCACGTTGACGCCCTTGCTCACGCACTGGGCGATATTCTCCGCATCGATTTCCAGGCCGTAGCCGGAAACCCGCTTGTGCTCGGTCAGCCAGGCCAGCAGTTCACCATTGCCGCAACCCAGGTCGAGAACCCGGCTGCCGGCGGGAATCCACTCCTGAATGATGTCTAGATCCGCTCGCATGGCTACACCTTGATCCGTTTCATATAGCTGTCGAAGGCCTGCAGATAGCGCGGGATGGGAATCAGGAAGGCGTCGTGGCCCTGGGGCGCGTCGATTTCCAGGTAGCAGACGTTCTTCCGCGCGGCGGTCAGGGCATCGACGATTTCCCGCGAGCGCGCCGGCGAGAAGCGCCAGTCGGTGGTGAAGGACATCACGCAGAAGTCGGCGCTGACATGGGCCAGGGTCTTGGCCAGGTCGCCGTCATGGCTGGCCGCCGGGTCGAAGTAATCCAGCGCCTTGGTCATCAGCAGGTAGGTGTTGGCATCGAAGCGGGTGGAGAACTCCTCCCCCTGGTAACGCAGGTAGCTTTCCACCTGGAACTCGACGCTGTGGAAGTCGTAGTTGAGCTTTTCGCTTTTCAGTCCGCGGCCGAATTTCTCGCCCATGGCGTCGTCGGACAGGTAGGTAATATGGCCGACCATGCGCGCCAGCATCAGGCCGCGCTTGGGGATCACCCCCTGTTCCTGAAAGTGTCCGCCATGGAAGTCCGGATCAGTGAGGATGGCCTGGCGCGCCACCTCATTAAAGGCGATGTTCTGTGCCGACAGCTTGGGTGCCGAGGCGATGGCCAGGCAGTGGCGGATGCGCTCGGGGTAGCTGATCGCCCACTGCATGGCTTGCATGCCGCCCAGGCTGCCGCCGATTACCGCGGCCCATTGCGCGATACCCAGGGCGTCGGCCAGGCGCGCCTGGCTGTGCACCCAGTCTTCCACGGTCATCACCGGGAAGTCCGCGCCAAAGGGCTTGCCGGTGGCGGGGTTGAGGCTGCTGGGTCCGGTGGAGCCGTTGCAGCCGCCGAGGTTGTTCAGGCTGACGACAAAGAACTTGTTGGTGTCGATCGGCTTGCCGGGGCCGATGCAGCTGTCCCACCAACCGGGCTTGCGATCATCTGCGCGATGGTAGCCGGCGGCATGATGGTGGCCGGAAAGGGCGTGGCAGATCAGCACGGCATTGCTCGCCGTGGCGTTCAGTTGGCCATAGGTTTCATAGATCAGTTGGTAGTCGGCCAGGCTGCGCCCGCAGGCCAGCGCCAGGGGTTCGGCGAAATGCGCCAACTGGGGCGTCACCAGGCCAACAGAGTCTTGGGGGAAGGCAGTTGACATCGACCCTGCTCGTAATCAAAGAAGAGCCGCAGTCTAAAGAGCGCCGCCGCAGGCGGCAAGCGCACGGGGCGGCGAGGTGGATGGTGTTGCGCCGGGCTGTCGGGCTATTCGCCGACACTGTGCGGGCGCGCGGCTCCCGGCAGGGTAACCACCTTGCCCTGGCGCTGTATCGGGGCCGGGCGGCGCAGGATGCGCAGCATGTCGTTGGCCTGGGCCAGCTGCTGCTCAAGCTCGGTGGCGTAGCGCCCCAGTTGCTGGCCGCGCTGGCGCGCCTGCTGGGTTTGCTGGGCCAGGGCCTTGAGCCGCAGCATATGGGTTTCCAGCTGTTGCTTGTGTTCCAGGCTGTGCTGCAGCAGCGGCATCAGGGCATCGTTGGCCCATTGCTCGGCTTCCCGGCGCACGCGCTGGTGCAAGCCGATCACTTCCTGCACCAGGGTGGCGAAGAAGCGTTTGCTCAGGCTGCGTTGCTCGGTAAACAGGGTTTTCAGCTGCAGGCGGAACTGATCTGCCTTGGCTTTTTGCTGGGCGAGCTCGCGCTGGTAGCGGCCGATATTGAACTGCGGGGCGTCGACCCCGTGCAGTGGGTTCTCTTCGTTGTGCCGGCGGTAGATGGCCGCAACCATCTTGTTGGCCATCTCGGCTTCCTGGGCCAGGTTGTGCAGATCCAGCTTCACGCTGCGGAAGAAGTGCAGGATGGCCTGGTTGATACCTAGGGTGGTCCAGCTGCCAGTAAGGTTGCGGCGCACCTTGTTCAGGTGTTCGTCCAGGCGCTCGCTGCGGACGGCGCTGCGCAGCAGGTCGCCCTGGCGCTTGAGCAGGCGCTGGTTGGTTTTCAGGCCAAGCAGGCGGCGGTGGTGCAGGCTGTGCTCTTGCTTGGTCTTGGCGGTCAGCTCGAACAACAGCTGGCCGTTATCCTGCTGGTGATTGTCGAGCAGGGCCTGTTGTTCGTTGACCTTGTCCAGACGCAGCTTGAGCACATGCTCGCTGTTCTGCAGCATGGCCAGCACTTGGTTGACCACGCGGCCCTCCAGCAGGCGTTCCTTCTGCGCGATGATGCGCTCGCAGAGCAGCTTCTCCAGGTTGGCCATCTGGCTGCGGGCCAGCAGCTCGGGGTCCTTGCGCACCTTGGCGAGCATCGCCTGCTTGGCCGACAGCGGCAGCACCTCGTCGACCTTGATGTCCAGTTGCCGGGCCGTGCTGGTCTGGATCTGGCGGATCGCGCTTTGCACGAAAGCCTCGCCGGCCAGGTCGTCCCAGAGCACGTCGATCTTGTTCAGGACGGCGAACAGGCAGGTCTGGGTGTCGTCGTCGAGCTGGCGGATATGTTGCTGCCACACGGCCATGTCACTGGCGGTGACGCCGGTGTCGGCGGACAGCAAAAAGATGATCGCCTGGGCGCTGGGCAGCATCGACAGGGTCAGTTCCGGCTCGCTGCCCAGTGCGTTCAGTCCGGGGGTGTCAAGGATACGCAGGCCTTGGCGCAGCAGCGGGTGGTCGAGGTTGACCAGGGCATGGCGCCAGGCCGGTACCAGCACCTCGCCCGGTTTATTGGTGCTTTCCAGCATATCCGGGTGGAAGCCCAGGGCGATGGCCTGTTCGACCGGCATGGGTTTGGTCTTGGCCACCTGGGCAAAGGCCTGGACCATATTGTCCGGGTCGCTGAGGTCCAGGGGGATATTTACCCAGTGCCGCGGGATACGCTTGAACTGGGCGATGCTGGCCTCGGCAAGGCGGGTCTCGATCGGCAGCAGGCGGATATAGGAACGCTCCGAGCGCGGGTCGAAGAACAGCTCGGTGGGGCACATGGTGGTGCGCCCGGCCTGGGACGGCAGCATGCGCTGGCCGTACTGGGAGAAGAACAGGCTGTTGATCAGCTCGGTCTTGCCGCGGGAAAACTCGCCGACGAAGGCCAGGGTGATGTGGTCGGTGCGCAGCAGTTTGAGGGCGCGTTCGAGCTGGGCTTCCACGGTTTCGGAGTTGAGCCGGTTGGTCACCAGCCAGCTGCGGTAGCGGGTGATCTCGCGCATCAGCTCGCGCTTCCAGGCGACGTAGGCATCGACTTGCTGAGTGAGACGCTCCATGTTCATCCGGGCTTTCCTCTGCTTGATCCGTCCACAAGGGGTGGCCCGACGAAAGTCCGCTGGGGCCGGAGCATCTGCTGCAACAATGCCGCTGCCGCTGCCGCTGCCGCTGCCGCTGCCGCTGCCGCTCGGCGAAGGGGCGATTTCAGCGAGCTGGGCTGCTGGCATTATGCTATTCATATGAATGGCGTCAATCACCCGTCACACAGCACCAGACTTAGGGTCGGTCAGGGTGTCTCGACGGCCACCCCGAGCGCGGCCGGAAAATGCCGCGGCTGTTTGATCCGCACGCGCTTCTGGCGGCTCTGCTGACCGCTTTCCAGGCTGACCTGGCTCTTGCCGACGGCAAAGGCGGCCGCCAGGAAAGCCAGTAGCTGGGCGTTGGCCTTACCGTCCACCGGTGGCGCGGTTAGGCGGATCTTGATCCGCTCGCCGTGCAGCCCGGCGAACTCATCCTTGCTCGCTTTGGGCTGCAGGTGGCAGTCGAGAATCAGGTCCTCGCCATCCCATCGGTAATAACTCATCAGATCGCCAGGCTGAGGCCCTTGTACATGCCGGTCATGATCGCCAGGTTGCGGATCACCAGCATGTCGATCAGGTTGAGCAGCAGGAAGGCCACGATCGGCGACAGGTCGAGCCCGCCCATGCTCGGCAGGATACGGCGGATCGGCGCGAGCAGCGGTTCGCAGATCTGGTTGATCAGCTCGGCCGCCGGGTTGTGGGTGCCGGGGGCGACCCAGGAGAGAATCACGCTGATGATCAGGGCGAAGAAGAACACCTTGAGGAACAGGGCGGTCACGCCAATGATCGACCACACCAGTAGCTGCAGCGGGTTGTTCAGCTCATAGCCGAGCAGCAACAGGGTCAGCGCCATCAGCACCAGCTGCACCAGGATCGCCAGCACCAGAGAGGCCAGGTCGAGGCCCGCCAGGCTGGGAATCACCCGGCGCAGGGGGCGCAGCAGGGGTTGGGTGGCGCGCACGATAAACTGGCACACGGGGTTGTAGAAGTTGGCCCCTACCAGTTGCAGGATAAAGCGCAGCAGCACCACCAGCAGGTAGAGGCTGCCGATGGTTTGCAGGATATAAACCGCGGCGGTGTTGAGTCCGATCATGTTGGTTCCTTATTGACCCAGTTGTTCGGCCAGTTCCGCGGAGCGGCTGGCGGCGGCGTTGAGGGCTTTCTCGACCAGGGCTTCGAAACCGCCGGCCTGGAAGGTGTTGATTGCCGCTTCGGTGGTGCCGGCGGGAGAGGTTACGCGGCGACGCAGCTCGCTGGCATCGACATCGCTGGCCACTGCCATGCGCGCTGCCCCAAGGGCGGTGTGCAGGGTGAGCTGGGCGGCGGTGTCGCGGGGCAGGCCGAGCTTCTCCCCGGCAGCGGTCATGGCTTCCATCAGCAGGAAGAAATAGGCCGGGCCGCTGCCGGACACCGCGGTGACGGCGTCGATCAGTTCTTCCTTGTCCAGCCACAGGACCAGGCCGACGGCGCTGAGCAGTTGCTCGGCCTGCTGGCGCTGGGTGGCGGAGACATGGCCGTTGGCGTACAGGCCGCTAACGCCCTGGCGCAGCAGCGCCGGGGTGTTGGGCATGCAACGCACGATGGCTGGGGTCGCCTGCGGCCGTGAGCTGAGCCAGCTTTCCAGGCTGGCGCAGCTGATGCCGGCGGCAATCGATACCAGCAGCTGGCCTTCGCTCAGGTGGGGGGCCAGGTCCTGGCACACCGCTTTCATCACCTGGGGTTTGACCGCCAGCACGATGATATCGGCCCCGGCCGCAGCCTGGGCGTTGTCGGCAAACAGTTCGATGCCGTGCTCGGCGGCGATCTTCGCGCGCTGTTCGGCTCCGCGGTCGCTGGCCTTGATGGCGCTGGCGTCAATGCCCTGGGCGCGTAGGCCGCCGATCAGGCTGGCGGCCATATTGCCGGCACCGATAAAGGCAATGCGGGGAGTGGTCATAGGGGCTTCCTTAATAAGTCTGCTGGCAAATTCGATCAGTTGTGGCCGTAGTCGCGGGCCCCGAACAGGGCTGTGCCGATACGCACCCAGGTCGCGCCTTCGGCGATGGCCGCCTCCAGGTCATGGCTCATGCCCATGGACAGGGTGTCGAGGTCCAGCCCCAGGCCGTCCTGCAGCTCGCGCAGGCGGGCGAAGGCGGCATGCTGGCGGGCCACGTCGTCGGTCGGCTCGGGGATTGTCATCAATCCACGCAGGCGCAGGTTGGGCAGTTGTGTAACCGCCTGTGCCAGGGCCGGCAGTTCATCCGGGTTGCAGCCGGACTTGCTGGACTCGCCGCTGACATTCACCTGCAGGCAGATATTCAGCGCCGGAAGGTGCGCCGGGCGCTGATCGGACAGGCGCTGGGCGATCTTCAGGCGATCCACCGAATGCACCCAGGCGAAGTGCTCGGCAATGGCCTTGGTCTTGTTCGATTGAATGGGGCCGATAAAGTGCCAGATCAAGGGCAGATCGCCGAGTTCGAGCTGTTTTTCCAGGGCCTCCTGCAGGTAGTTCTCGCCGAAATCCCGCACGCCGGCGGCAAACGCCTGGCGAATCGCCGCCGCGGGTTTGGTTTTACTCACTGCGAGCAGGCCGACAGTCGCACAATCTCGCTGTGAGGCTTGCGCCGCCTCACGGATACGTACTCCGACCTTTGCAATATTCTCTGCTATCGTGGACATTACTTGCGCCCGCCGCCTGGGTTTCGCGGCATTCTACCGCCATTAGGGAGTCCCATGGATATCACTGAGTTGCTTGCCTTCAGCGCCAAGCAAGGTGCATCGGACCTGCATCTCTCCGCTGGTCTGCCGCCGATGATTCGGGTCGACGGCGATGTGCGTCGGATCAATTTGCCCGCCCTGGACCATAAACAGGTGCATGCGCTGATCTACGACATCATGAACGACAAGCAGCGCAAGGATTTCGAGGAGTTTCTCGAGACCGACTTCTCCTTCGAGGTGCCGGGCGTCGCGCGTTTCCGGGTCAACGCCTTCAACCAGAACCGTGGTTCCGGCGCGGTGTTCCGGACCATTCCGTCGAAAGTGCTGAGCATGGAAGACCTCGGCATGGGCGAGATCTTCCGCAAGATTTCCGATGTGCCCCGTGGTCTGGTGCTGGTCACCGGGCCAACCGGTTCGGGCAAATCGACCACCCTGGCGGCGATGCTCGACTACATCAACAGCAACAAGTACCACCACATTCTTACCGTGGAAGACCCGATCGAATTCGTCCACGAATCGAAGAAGTGCCTGATCAACCAGCGCGAAGTGCACCGCGATACCCTGGGCTTCTCCGAGGCCCTGCGTTCGGCGCTGCGGGAAGACCCGGACATCATCCTGGTGGGCGAGATGCGTGACCTGGAAACCATCCGCCTGGCCCTGACCGCCGCGGAAACCGGCCACCTGGTATTCGGCACCCTGCACACCACCTCGGCGGCCAAGACCATCGACCGGGTGGTCGACGTGTTCCCCGCCGAAGAGAAATCCATGGTCCGTTCCATGCTCTCCGAATCCCTGCAATCGGTTATCTCCCAGACCCTGCTGAAGAAGATCGGCGGCGGTCGGGTGGCGGCCCACGAAATCATGATCGGCACCCCGGCGATCCGTAACCTGATCCGCGAGGACAAGGTGGCGCAGATGTATTCGGCGATCCAGACTGGCGGTTCGCTGGGCATGCAGACTCTCGACTCCTGCCTCAAGGGGCTGGTGGCCAAGGGCGTCGTCAGCCGCGAAGCGGCTCGTGAGAAAGCCAAAACGCCAGAGAATTTCTAAATCGACAGTATCCGGCGGGCAATTGCCTGTCGGGTTCAGCCCAGCGGCAATACACGCGCCTGCCGCTGGCCTTGCATAACCGCGTGATGCACATGGGCGAACAACGATGGAATTCGAAAAACTGCTGCGCCTGATGGTGGAAAAGGGCGGCTCTGACCTGTTTATCACCGCCGGCGTGCCGCCGTCGATGAAGGTCAACGGCAAGATCATGCCGATTACCAAAACGCCCATGTCACCGGAGCAGACTCGCGAGACCGTGCACTCGGTGATGAACGAGGCACAGCGCCGCGACTTTGCCGAGAATCACGAGTGCAACTTCGCCATCAGCGCCCGTGGCATCGGTCGTTTCCGCGTCAGCGCCTTCTACCAGCGCAACCTGGCCGGCATGGTGCTGCGGCGCATCGAAACCAATATCCCGACCCTGGACGAGCTCAAACTGCCGGAAGTGCTGAAGAAGCTGGCCCTGACCAAGCGCGGCCTGGTGCTGTTTGTCGGTGCCACCGGTACCGGTAAGTCTACCTCCCTGGCGGCGATGATCGGCTACCGCAACAAGAACAGCAGCGGCCACATCATCTCCATCGAAGACCCGATCGAATATATCCACCAGCACCAGAGCTGCATCGTTACCCAGCGCGAAGTGGGCATCGACACCGAGTCCTTCGAGGTGGCGCTGAAGAACACCCTGCGTCAGGCCCCGGACGTGATCCTGATTGGCGAGGTGCGCACCCGCGAAACCATGGACCACGCCGTGGCCTTCGCCGAAACCGGGCACCTGTGCCTGGCCACCTTGCACGCCAACAACGCCAACCAGGCGCTGGACCGCATCATCAACTTCTTCCCGGCCGACCGGCAGAACCAGGTGTGGATGGATCTGTCGCTCAACCTCAAGGCCATCGTCGCCCAGCAGCTGATTCCGACTCCGGATGGCAAGGGCCGCCGGGCGGTGATCGAGGTGCTGATCAACACCCCGCTGGCCGCCGACCTGATCCGCAAGGGCGAGGTGCACGAACTCAAGGCGTTGATGAAACGCTCCACCGAAATGGGTATGCAGACCTTCGATCAGGCCTTGTACAACCTCTACAGCCAGGGCGAGATCACCTACGAAGATGCCCTGCTGTATGCCGACTCGGCCAACGACCTGCGCCTGATGATCAAGCTCGGTTCGGAAGCCGACGGCGATCACCTGAGCAGCATGTCCCAGGGTCTGTCGCTGGAAATCAGCGAAGAGGATCCCGGCAAGCGTTTTCGTTGACAGGCAGCGCCTGCGCGCTGCTGGAACGAATGCGTTTGCCGCCCTGGCGCGCCACGGCCTCGGCCTGGCCGTCGCGCTGCGCGCCGGCGCGGGCCTGGCTCATCAGCTGTGGAATCAGCGGCCCTTCCGGCAGGTTTTTCCAGAAGCGCACCGGCAGGTTGATCTCCAGTACGCTGCGGTTGAGCCGCGCCGGGTTGAAGGTGCTGCCGTAATAGGCCAGCCATAGCGCTTCACCCTCATCCTCTGGTGTTTGCGCCAGGCGTTGCCACGCGTTCGGGCAGGGTCGTTGGTAGTGCAGGCGTTGGCCATCCCAATAGACGCCGTCATCCGGTGTGGCGATCAGCCAGGTACTGCGTCCCAGGCGCTCGGCAAAGTGCTCGCTGGCACTGGGCAGAATGTCGTGGGCGGGCTCATGCCAGGCCACCAGTTGTGGCCCTTGAGCGTTTTCCGGGCGCGGATGAAAGCGTAGAAAGGCATGCAGATGATGAGCCTCGCGTCGCACCGTCTTGAGCCGTTTATGCAGCTGGCTGCCGTCAATATCTCCCGGCAGCATGGCGGCGCGATCACCCCGGGCAACCCGCCAGAGAATCCGATAGAGCAGGCTCCAGCGATCTTCGACGCGAAAACGCGCCGCGCTCTGCAGCAGTTCAAGCAGCTGTTTGGGGATGCGCGGTGCGGGTGTCAGGGCCTGGGTGTTGATGGCGTCAGGCGCGCGGTCGAACAGGCCGCCTTGATCTCCATCGCCCAGCCAGTTGACCTGGTGCGGCGGCACGCCTTGCTGCAATAACGCCCTGGCGACCTCGCGCCAGCCAGCAAAGCTGCCATCGAAGTGCGCGTTGTGCATCACCACAGCACCATCTGAGCGGGCGTTTCACTGAGCTGCTGGCGCAGCAACAGGGATTCGCGGCTGGCCTGCAAGGGCCGATAATCCTGGGTGATGATAAAGGGCTTGGCTTTTTCCAGGGCGCAGCGCAGGCGCGTGAGGTCGTCGAAGCGGATGCGTTTCTGTCGGCGCAGGGCCACCAGGCGCTTGGCGCTGAGCATGCCGATGCCGGGCACGCGGGCGATCATCGCCGGTTCGGCGCGGTTGAGGTCGACCGGGAAGTGCTCGCGGTTGTTCAGTGCCCAGGCCAGTTTCGGGTCGATATCCAACGCCAGGTTGCCGGGGCCGCTAAGCAGTTCGCCCACCTCGAAACCGTAGCCGCGCATCAGGAAATCAGCCTGATACAGGCGGTGCTCGCGTAGCAGGGGCGGCGCTTCGAAGGGCACGGTATTCGGGCTTTGCGGGATCGGACTAAAGGCTGAGTAATACACCCGGCGCAGGCGGTAGTCGCCATAGAGCGAGGCGGCGGTGTGCAGGATGGTGCTGTCATCGGTGGCGTCGGCACCGATGATCATCTGCGTGCTCTGGCCCGCCGGGGCAAAGCGTGGCGCACGTACTTCCGCGCGGGCTTCGCTCTCGCCCTGATGGATCGAGTGCATGGCCTGCTTGATGGTGAGCACCTTTTTTTCCGGGGCCAGGCGGATCAGGCTGCTCTCGGTGGGCAGTTCGATATTCACGCTAAGACGATCGGCATAGCGCCCGGCTTCGGCAATCAGCAGCGGGTCGGCGTCGGGTATGGTCTTGAGGTGGATATAGCCGCGAAACTCGTGCTCTTCGCGCAGCAGCTTGGCCACGCGGATCAGCTGCTCCATGGTGTAGTCGGCCGAGCGGATGATTCCGGAGCTGAGGAACAGCCCGCTGATGCAGTTGCGCTTGTAGAAGTCGAGGGTCAGGGTCACCACTTCTTCCGGGGTAAAGCGCGCGCGCGGCACGTCGCTGGAGCGGCGGTTGACGCAGTACTGGCAGTCATACAGGCAGAAGTTGGTCAGCAGAATTTTCAGCAGCGCCACGCAGCGTCCATCGGGGGTAAAGCTGTGGCAAATGCCCATGCCGTTGGTCGAACCTATTCCGCTCTTACCCTTGGAGCTGCGGTTTGGCGCGCCGCTGCTGGCGCAGGAGGCGTCGTACTTGGCGGCGTCGGCGAGTACGGTGAGTTTTTCGATCAGTTGCATGGTGTCGCCTGCTTAACTGGCTATGCATACAGTATTTAGCAATCGCCTGCAGGCATCAAGCGCTGATATGGCGGGTCGCGCTGCGGATTTCCCTGGGCGGCGAACCTTGCGTAGAGTGTGGCGTCAGATGCAATTCAGGCCATCAGGAGGCACGCACATGCAGCGACAGGACACGCACAGCAAACTTATCGGCTATCTGCTGTGGATTTTTGGCTTTCTCGGTGCGCACCGTTTCTATTACGGCAAGCCGGTGACCGGGACTATCTGGTTCTTCACCTTCGGTCTGCTGTTTATCGGCTGGATCGTCGACCTGTTCCTGATTCCGGCGATGGATCGCGAGGCCGACCTGCGTTTTACCGCGGGCGACACCGACTACAACGTGGCCTGGATTCTGCTGACCTTCCTCGGCATTTTCGGTGTACACCGCATGTACCAGGGCAAGTGGATCACCGGAATCCTCTACCTGTTTACCGGCGGCCTGTTCCTGCTCGGCGTGCTGTATGACTTCTGGACGCTGAACTCTCAGGTATCGATCAAGAACGCTGAACGCGCCTGAATCTCAGGCACGAAAAAGCCCGCTTAATTGCGGGCTTTTTGGTTTCTGGCTGATCCTAGAACCTGTTTTTAACGACGCAGGGCCGACGCGCAGCAGATCGTAAGCAGGTTCTCAGGCCTGGTAGCTGATATGCCCGTCTACCAGGGTGTAGCGCACGGCGCTGGGCAGGCAGTGACCGATAAACGGGCAGTTGGCCCCTTTCGAGTACCAGCTTTCACCGGCCAGGGTCGAAGCCTGCGGATCAAACAGCAGCAGGTCGGCGGGCGCGCCTACGCTCAGGGTGCCGGCAGACAGGCGCAGCGCTTGCGCCGGGCCGCTGCTCAGGCGCGCGAGCAGGGTGGGTAGGTCGAGCAAGCCATCTTGCACCAGGCTCATGGCCAGCGGCAGCAGCAGTTGCACGCTGCTGATGCCCGGCTCGGTGGCACCGAAGGGTGCCAGCTTGGCGTCACGCTCATGGGGCTGGTGGTGGCTGGAGATGGCCGAGATCACCCCGCTTTTTACCGCCGCGCGCAGGCCGTCGCGGTCGGCAGCGGTACGCAGCGGCGGCTGCACGTGATAGAGGCTGGAGAAGTCGATCAGCGCCTCGTCGGTGAGGATCAGCTGATACAGGGCCACATCGGCGGTTACCGGCAGGCCGCGGGCCTGGGCACTGGCGATCAGCTGGGCACCGCGGGCGCTGGTCAGCTGGCTGAAGTGCGCGCGCACGCCGGTCTGCTCGACCAGCAGCAGGTCACGGGCCAGGGCCACGGTTTCGGCGCTTTCCGGAATGCCCGGCAGGCCGAGGAAGCTGGCGGTGGCACCTTCATGGGCCAGGCCGCCTTCGGCCAGATCAAAGTCCTGGGAGTGGAAAATCACCGTCAGATCGAAGGTGGCTGCGTATTCCAGGGCGCGGCGCAGGGTGCGGTTATTGCGAAAGCTGTCCAGGCCGTTGCCGAAGGCCACGCAGCCGGCGTCGCGCAGGGCCACCAGTTCGGCCAGCTGCTCGCCTTCCAGGCCTTTGCTCAGTGCGCCAATCGGGAACACCTTGGTATGCCCGGCTTCGCGGGCGCGGTCGAGAATCAGCTCGGCCACCGCCGGGGTGTCCAGCACCGGTTTGGTAAAGGGTGGGCAGCACAGGCTGGTGACGCCGCCGGCCGCTGCCGCCAGGGTTTCCGTGGCGATGCTGCCCTTGCGGCTGTAACCCGGCTCGCGCAGGGCAACGTTAAGGTCGACCAGGCCGGGTGCGGCGACCAGGCCTTGGGCGTTGATGCTCTGTTCGGCGACGAAGCCGGCCGGAGCCTGGCCGATGGCGACAATCTTGCCGCCTTCGCTATAGATATCGGCGAGCTGATCGAAACCGCTGCTGGGGTCGATGACACGGGCACCGAGGATTGCGATACGCATCAGTTCTGCTCCTCGGCGTCGAGTTGGCGTTGGGCGTTCTGCCCGCTCATGGCCATGGACAGCACCGCCATGCGCACGGCGATGCCGTAGGTGACCTGGTTGAGAATTACCGACTGCGGGCCGTCGGCCACTGCCGATTCGATCTCCACGCCGCGGTTGATCGGGCCCGGGTGCATCACCAGGGCATCCGGCTTGGCCAGCTTGAGGCGCTGTTCGGTCAGGCCGAACAGGCGATAGAACTCGCCCTCACTGGGTAGCAGGCCACCGGTCATGCGCTCGCGCTGCAGGCGCAACATGATCACCACGTCGACATCCTTGAGGCCCGCGGTCATGTCGCTGTAGACCGTCACGCCGTACTGCTCGATACCCACCGGCAGCAGGGTTTTCGGCGCGATCACGCGGATATCCGGGCAGCCCAGGGTTTTCAGCGCGAGCATGTTCGAACGTGCTACTCGTGAATGCAGGATATCGCCGACGATCGCCACCGATAGGTTCTCGAAGCTGCCTTTGTGCCGGCGAATCGTCAGCATATCGAGCATGCCCTGGGTCGGGTGGGCATGACGGCCGTCGCCGCCGTTGATAATTGCCAGGTTCGGGCAGACGTGCTCGGCGATAAAGTGCGCGGCACCGGAGTCGGCATGGCGCACGACGAAGATATCGGCGGCCATGGCTTCGAGGTTGCGCAGGGTGTCGAACAGGGTCTCGCCCTTGCTGGTGGAGCTGGTCGACACGTTGAGGGTGATCACGTCCGCCGACAGGCGCTGGGCCGCCAGCTCGAAGGTGGTGCGGGTGCGTGTGGAATTCTCGAAGAACACGTTGCACACGGTCTTGCCGCGCAGCAGCGGGACTTTTTTCACCGCCCGTGCGCCGACCTCAAGGAAGGAGTCGGCGGTGTCGAGGATTTCCGTCAGCAACTCGCGGGGCAGGCCGTCGAGGGACAGAAAGTGGCGCAGTTGGCCTTGGTCATTCAGCTGCAGCGGGCGCTTGGCGGCTATGGTCGTCATCTGGCGAGTCTCAGTGGGCAAGCGTCTGGAGTTCGAGGGTCAACGGCGTGGGGCCGGACAATTTTACCCGCTGCTCGCCGTCCAGCGACAGGGTCGCACCGACCACGTCCGGGCGGATTGGCAGTTCGCGGGCGTTGAGGTCGAGCAGGCTGACCAGGGTTACGCTGGCCGGGCGGCCGTAATCGAACAGTTCATTGAGGGCGGCACGGATGGTGCGGCCGCTCATCAGCACATCATCGATCAGCACCAGGTGCTGGCCTTCGATCTCGAATGGCAGCTCGGACGGTTGCACCTGCGGGTGCAGGCCGTTCTGGGTGAAGTCGTCACGGTAGAAGGACACATCGAGAATGCCCAGTGCGTCGTCGCGGCCCAGGGCTTCGAGCAGCGCCTGGGCGACCCAGACGCCGCCAGTGCGGATGCCGATAAAGCGCGGTTCGCTGATCTGCCGCTGGTTCAAGTGGCGGGTCAGGGCGGCGGCCATTTGTGGTAGCAGTTCGGCCGGGTTGGGTAAGCTCATGGCAACACTCCAGATGCGGACTCGCGGGCGTTCAGCCCGAACAATTTTCTTCTAGCCAACCCTGTAGCAGGAGAGCCGCGGCCAAAGCGTCGACCGGGCGCTCGCGGTAGCCGCTGTTCTGCCCTTGTTGCAGGCGCTGGCCTTTGGCCTCGTAGGTGGTCAGGCGTTCGTCGTGCGTGTGCACGGGCAGGTTGAAGCGGCCGTTAAGGCGACGGGCGAATTTTTCCGCGCGTTCGCTCATCTCGCTTTTCGTGCCGTCCATATTCAGCGGCAGGCCGACGACTATGGCGTCCGGTTGCCATTCCTTGATCAGCGCTTCGACCTTCTGCCAGTCCGGCACGCCGTTCTGCGCCTTGAGGATGCACAGCTCGCGAGCCTGGCCGGTGATCACCTGGCCGACCGCAACGCCGATCTGTTTGCTGCCGTAGTCGAAGCCCAGCAGTAGGCGCGGCGGTTTTGCTTCGCCCATCAGGCGTGCCCGGCTTGTGAGGTGAGCAGGCTGAGATTGATGCCCAGGCGTGCGGCGGCGGCATTCAGGCGCTGGTCGAAGGGCAGGTCGAAGAGGATGGCGTTGTCCGCCGGGCAGGTCAGCCAGGCGTTGTCGGCCAGTTCGGCCTCCAGCTGACCGGCTTCCCAGCCGGCATAGCCGAGGGTGATCAGGTATTTCTCCGGGCCGCTACCATCGGCGATGGCGAACAGCACATCCTGGGAGGTCGACAGGCCCAGTTCGCCCAGCTCCAGGGTGGCCTGGAACTGCGGACCGCTGGGGTGCAGAACGAAGCCTCGGTCACTCTGTACCGGGCCGCCGGAAAAGATCGGCAGGCTTTGGCACAGCGCCGGCGGCTCTTCGTCCGGGCGCAGCTGCTCTAGCACGTCGGCCAGGTTGAGGCCGTTGGGTTTGTTGATGACCAGGCCCATGGCACCGTGTTCGTTGTGGTCGATCAGGTAGGTCACGGTCTGGGCAAAATGCGGATCGGCCATGTGTGGCATGGCGATCAGGAGGTGATGCTTGAGGTAACTCGGGCTGGCGTCTTTCATGGCGTTAGTTTCAGGCTTCGCGGCAGTCGCTTCAAGCACCACGCGCACGGCGCTAGAAAAAACGCGGGTGCTTCAGTTGCTGGAAAGGCGGTCACCACGCTCGAAGCGCCAGGTGCGAATGATTTCCAGGCGGTCGACATCGGCCAGGTCGCCGGTAAAGGGGGCGAACGGTGCGGCCAGGCGCACGATGCGCTGGGCGGCCTGATCGAGCAGGCGCTGGCCCGAAGATTCCAGCACCAGCACCTCGTAGAGGGTGCCGTCGCGGTTGATCGACACCAGCAGGCGCAGGTTGCCGTAGATACCCTGGCGGCGTGCTTCGTCCGGGTAGTTGAGGTTGCCGATGCGTTCGACCTTCTTGCGCCACTCATCCTTGTACCAGGCACCCTTGTCGCGCATGGTCGAGGCGGCGTTGAGGCGGTGGATCTTCGGGCGTTTGGCGTACTGCTGGACTTCCATGGCCAGCTCGGCTTCCAGGCTGGCGATCTCCGATGACAGTTGTGCGCTGTCGAATACCGGTGCCGGACGGGTCTGCGGCGTTGGTTTGACCTCCTCGCGCTTGACCGGGGTCTTCTGCTGCTGCGGGGCGCGGGTGGCGACTGCGGCTTTCGGTGCTTGCTGGCGTACGGCCGGCTGCTGGGGGGCGGCGGGTGGGGTGACGCGCTTGACTTCGGTGTCCTGAAACAGTGCCTGCTCGGTGGTCTTGGGTGCGGCTTTGTGTTCCAGGGTGCCGCTGCCCTGCTGATTGTCCTGGGCGAGGAAGTCGGCCTCCTTGGGCTTTTCTTCGCTCTTGAAAGTCGACAGGGTGATTTCCAGGGTCTTGCTGATCTGGTTGGGTTCGCTGAGGGTGAAGCCCAGGCCGAGGATCAGCGCGGCATGCAGGGCCGCGGCGAGAAACAGGGTGAAGCCCAGCCGGTCCGCCGGACGTACGCCGGCGCTGGAGAGTTCAGGTGGGTGGGCTGCTGCGTTCATCGTGTTTCAGGTCTGCTGGGGTTGCGCGCAGTCTGACGGTTTGGGGCCGCCAGCTGCAAGCGACAAGCTCGAAGCTGTTACGTGCTTCAAGCTTTCGCCTTGGCCTGCAACTTGCCTTCGATGGCATCCATCAGGCGCTCGCCAATACGGGTGTCGTAGGCTGCGTCGATCTCGCGGATACAGGTCGGGCTGGTGACGTTGATCTCGGTCAGGTGCTCGCCGATCACGTCCAGACCGACGAACAGCAGGCCTTTCTCGCGCAGGGTCGGGCCCACTGCGGCGGCGATTTCGCGGTCGCGCTCGCTTAGCGGGCGGGCTTCGCCGCGACCGCCGGCGGCCAGGTTGCCGCGGGTTTCGCCGGCGGCCGGTATGCGCGCCAGGCAGTAGGGTACCGGTTCGCCGTCGATCATCAGGATGCGCTTGTCGCCATCCTTGATCCCCGGCAGATAACCCTGGGCCATGATCTGCTGCTGGCCATGGTTGGTCAGGGCCTCGAGGATCACCGACAGGTTGGGGTCGCCTTCGCGGTGGCGAAAGATCATCGAACCGCCCATGCCATCGAGGGGTTTGAGAATGATGTCACGGTGCTCCTGGGCAAACTCGCGCAGAATGTCGGCCCGGCGACTGACCAGGGTCGGCGGTGTGTACTGGGGAAACTGGGTGGCAAAGTATTTTTCATTGCAGTCGCGCAGGCTCTGTGGGCGGTTGACCACCAAGACGCCAGCCTGTTCGGCTTGTTCCAACAAGTAGGTCGAGTACACGAACTCGTTGTCGAAGGGTGGATCCTTGCGCATCAGGATCACATCGAGCTCGGCGAGGGGCAGATCCTGCTCCGTGCCCAGTTCGAACCAGCGCTGCGGGTCGTTGAATACACTAAGCTGTGAGAGGCGCGCGCGCGCTTCACCTTTTTTCTGGTAAAGATCCTTCTGCTCCATATAGAAGAGCGACCAGCCGCGCGCTTGGGCAGCCAGCAGCATGGCCAGCGAACTGTCCTTCTTGAAGGCGATCTGGCTGATGGGGTCCATGACTATGCCGAGGCGGACGCTCATGGCAGTGTTCTCCGTAAAATGGCAGCGAATAACGTGATGTGGCGTCAGGGTGGCGCTGACAAGTCGGGTGGTCAAGGAAAAAACCTTGGCCCCGAGCGGCTTATAGATTGCATCTGGAGAGTGTGCTAAAAAGGCCCGACGATTGGGTTGTAGCCCGTCGGTGACAGGGCCTCAGGCGCACTGATATAACGCAAAATAACGACTCACCGAGGCGATGGTAGGGCAATCATGGAACAGCATTCCGAGGGTTTGAGGGTGATGGTGATCGACGATTCGAAAACGATTCGTCGTACCGCGGAAACCCTGCTGAAAAAGGTGGGCTGCGAGGTAATTACCGCAGTTGACGGCTTCGATGCCTTGGCAAAGATCGCCGATACCCATCCGAATATCATTTTTGTCGACATTATGATGCCGCGGCTCGATGGCTATCAGACCTGTGCCTTGATCAAGAACAACAGCGCTTTCAAATCCACCCCGGTGATCATGCTGTCCTCCAAGGACGGTCTGTTCGACAAGGCCAAAGGCCGCATCGTCGGCTCCGATCAGTACCTGACCAAGCCCTTCAGCAAAGAAGAGTTGCTCGGTGCGATCAAGGCTCACGTACCGGACTTTATCCCGGTGGAGCAAGCCTCCTGACGTCTGCGGCATCGCCCCGGACGCCTATTTAAAGTATTAGGAAACACCATGGCTCGAATTCTGATTGTTGATGACTCGCCGACCGAAATGTACAAGCTGACCGCCATGCTGGAAAAGCACGGGCATCAGGTACTCAAGGCGGAAAACGGTGCGGACGGCGTGGCGCTTGCTCGCCAGGAAAAACCGGACGCGGTGCTGATGGATATCGTCATGCCGGGCCTCAATGGTTTCCAGGCGACCCGCCAGCTGACCAAGGATGCCGAGACCAGCCATATTCCGGTGATCATCGTCACCACCAAGGATCAGGAAACCGACAAGGTCTGGGGCAAGCGCCAGGGCGCGAAGGATTATCTGACCACGCCGGTCGACGAAGACACCCTGGTGAAAACCCTGAATGCGGTATTGGCCGGCTAAACACCGTGTCAGTCCGCAATTAAAAAAGAATAAGGCCGCAACAGGCATGTCGGACGCGCAAACACCTTTCCAAACCCTTCTCGATATCGACCAGCTCTGTCGCGCGCTGGCGGCCGGGCTGCCTTCGCAGCAGGCGCTGGTGCAGACCTGGAGCGGTATCGGTTTTCGTATGGGCGAGCGGTTCTTCGTCGCGCCCATGGGCGAAGTCGGCGAAGTGCTGCACGAGCCGCGTTATACCCTGTTGCCCGGCGTGAAGAGCTGGGTCAAGGGCGTGGCCAACGTGCGCGGCCGCCTGTTGCCGGTCATGGATCTATGCGGCTTCTTCGGCCATGAACTGTCACCGCTGCGCAAGAAGCGGCGGGTACTGGTGGTCGATCACCAGGATGTCTTCGCCGGCCTTACGGTCGACGAAGTGTTCGGCATGCAGCATTTTCCAGTGGATACCTTCTCCGAGCGGCTGCCACCGCTGGAGGCATCCATCTCTCCTTTCATTCATGGAGTCTTCCAACGTGAACAGCCCTGGTTGGTGTTCAGCCCACACGCGCTGGCCCAGAACCCGGGTTTTCTCGATGTGGCGTATTAACAGTTTATCGGTGGGGTCGGCATTGCCGGCCTTTTGGCGTTACATGGGAACCGTAGTGCGGTCGGTCCAGGCGGGGGCCAGTAAATGAAAAAACTAAACACAGGTAATTTGTTAGCGGGTGCGCGTAGCAGCACGTTGATTGCAGGGCTGTTTATTGTCCTGATCGTTTCGATCGTGTTGTTGTTTGCCAACTTCGCCTATATCAACACCCAGTCCAACTACGACACGGAATATATTGGTCACGCCGGTGAGCTGCGTGTTCTGTCCCAGCGTATTGCGAAAAACTCCACGGAAGCGGCGGCCGGTACGGCCGAGGCGTTCGCCTTGTTGCGTGATGCCCGTAACGACTTCCAGACCCGTTGGGGCTACCTGACCGACGGCAGCGAGGAAAGTGGCCTGCCACCGGCACCCGAATCCCTGCAGCCGCAGATGAACGCGGTGCAGAAGGACTGGGACACGCTGCGGCAGAACACTGACGCCATCCTGGCCAACGAACAGACCGTACTGTCGCTGCACCAGGTAGCCGCCACCCTGGCGGAAACCATTCCGCAGCTGCAGGTCGAGTATGAGGAAGTGGTCGACATCCTGCTGGAAAGCGGTGCGCCGGCGGCCCAGGTTTCGGTAGCCCAGCGCCAGTCGCTGCTGGCCGAACGTATCCTCGGTTCGGTGAACAAGGTACTGGCCGGTGACCAGGACTCGGTGCAAGCCGCCGACATGTTCGGTCGCGACGCCAGCCTGTTCGGTCGCGTACTCAACGCCATGCTCGAAGGCAACGCCGCCATGGAAATCAGCCAGGTGAGCGATGCCGAAGCCCTTGAGCGTCTGGCGGAGATTTCCGAACTGTTCGAGTTCGTTTCCGGTTCGGTGGACGAGATTCTCGAAACCTCGCCTGAACTGTTCCAGGTGCGCGAGTCGGCCAACGTCATCTTTACCGTGTCGCAGACGCTGCTGGACCAGGCCTCGGGACTGGCCTCCGGCTTCGATGACCTGGCCGCCGGTCGGGCGTTGAATACCCTGATCGGTTATGTGCTGGGTGCGCTGGCCCTGGGTTCGATCATCCTCATCGGTCTGGTGATGGTGCGGGAAACCAACCGCCGCCTGGGCGAGACCGCCGAGAAGAACGAACGTAACCAGACTGCGATTCTGCGTCTGCTCGATGAAATCGCCGACCTCGCCGACGGTGACCTGACGGTAGCCGCGACCGTAACCGAAGACTTTACCGGTGCCATCGCCGACTCCATCAACTACTCCATCGACCAGCTGCGCGACCTGGTAGCCACCATCAACCTGACCGCCGTTCAGGTAGCCGGTGCGGCCCAGGAAACCCAGGCCACGGCGATGCACCTGGCTGAGGCTTCCGAGCACCAGGCCCAGGAAATTGCCGGTGCTTCTGCGGCGATCAACGAAATGGCCGTGTCGATTGACCAGGTATCGGCGAACGCCTCGGAGTCCTCCGCGGTAGCGGAGCGTTCCGTAGCCATCGCCAACAAGGGCAACGAAGTGGTGCACAACACCATCACCGGCATGGATAACATCCGTGAGCAGATCCAGGACACCTCGAAGCGGATCAAGCGCCTCGGTGAGTCGTCCCAGGAGATCGGTGACATCGTTAGCCTGATTAACGACATTGCCGACCAGACCAACATCCTCGCCCTGAACGCCGCGATCCAGGCCTCCATGGCCGGTGACGCGGGTCGAGGCTTCGCCGTGGTAGCGGACGAAGTACAACGCCTCGCGGAACGTTCTTCTGCTGCAACCAAGCAGATTGAAGCGCTGGTTAAAACGATTCAGACCGACACCAACGAAGCCGTTATCTCCATGGAGCAGACGACTTCCGAAGTGGTACGCGGTGCCCGCCTGGCGCAGGACGCCGGGGTGGCACTGGAAGAGATCGAGAAGGTATCCAAGACCCTCGCGGCCCTGATCCAGAACATCTCCAACGCTGCCCGTCAGCAGGCTTCGTCGGCCGGCCATATTTCCAACACCATGAACGTGATCCAGGAGATCACCTCGCAGACCTCGTCCGGTACCACGGCTACCGCCAAGAGCATTGGTAACCTGGCCAAGATGGCCAGCGAGATGCGCAAGTCGGTGTCCGGCTTTACCCTGCCGGGCGGAGAACAGGCCTAAGCCGGCGCTGTGCCGCGGCCTGAAAGGGCCAAGGCACGCCGCCCATGGCCGTCAGCGAGGGGCACGACATGCAGTCAGGCGTCTGGGCCTTGCAACAGCTGGTAGACATGTCCGCCACGGAGTTTCGTGACTGGCAGCAGTTGCTCGAGGAGCGTACCGGAGTCGTGCTCAACGAGCGGCGGCGGGCGTTTCTGCAGACCAATCTGACCGCGCGGATGCGTGAGCTGGGCGTAAGCGATTACGCCAGCTACTACCGCCAGGTGACCGATGGTCCCCGCGGTGCGGTGGAATGGTCGACCCTGCTGGACCGCCTGACCGTGCAGGAAACCCGCTTCTTTCGTCATCGACCCTCGTTCGAGGTGCTTGAGCGCTATCTGGCCGAGCGTCTGCAGCAAGGGTTGGGCAAACCCTGGGAAATGTGGAGCGTGGGTTGCTCCAGCGGTGAAGAGCCCTATTCGATGGCGATCAGCGCCGCCGAGGTACTGCGCGACACCGATAAACCCGAACACTATGCGGTAACCGGTACCGATATCAGTCTTAACGCCCTGAGCAAGGCGCGCGATGGCCAATATGGCGCGCGACGGCTGGAACAAATGGATGCAGACCTGTGTCAGCGTTATTTCCTGGCCCAGGCGGACGGTCGTTTCAAAGTGGTAGCGAGTCTGGCAGCACGGGTATGTTGCGCCAGGCTCAATGTGCTGGAGTTGGCGAAAGCGCCGATGTCCGGCATGGACGTTATTTTTTGTCAGAACTTGTTGATCTATTTTCGTCGCTGGCGTCGCCGCGAGATCCTCAACCGCCTGGCCGAGCGCCTGGCACCGGGTGGTCTGCTGGTGGTGGGAGTAGGCGAGATAGCGGGTTGGCAGCATCCGGAGTTGATCCCGGTGGCCGACGAGCGAGTGCTGGCGTTTACCCGCAAGGGATAAGGCAGAGCCAAGTTTATGAGTGGAGTGGCTATGGGTGATCGGCACGATTATGTCGCCCTGGAATGGGTCAAGGGCGAGATCGCGGAAACCCTGAAACAGGCGCGACAGGCTCTGGAGGCGTTCGTCGAGAACCCCCAGGACGCCACGCGCATGCGTTTCTGCCAGACCTATGTGCATCAGGTGCTGGGCACCCTGCAGATGGTCGAGTTTTTCGGCGCGGCTCTGCTCGCCGAGGAAATGGAGCAGCTGACCCAGGCCCTGATCGACGGCCGGGTGACCAACCAGGGTGAAGCCCTGGAAGTGCTGATGCAGGCGATCCTGCAGCTGCCGGTCTACCTCGACCGCATCCAGACCGCGCGCCGCGACCTGCCGATGGTGGTGTTGCCGCTGCTCAACGACCTGCGCGCCGCCCGTGGCGAGAAACTGCTCTCGGAAACCAGCCTGTTCGCCCCGGATATGTCCGGGCGCACGCCGGCGCTGTCCAATGAATCGATCGACCAACTGCGTACCGCCGAGTTGCCGGTACTGCTGCGCAAACTGCGGCAGATGCTGCAGATGGCCCTGGTTGGGGTAATCCGCAACCAGGATCTGCCGACCAACCTGGGCTATATGGCGCGAGTCTTCGCCCGTCTGGAAAACCTCTGCAAGGACTCCCCGCTTGGCCCGCTGTGGCAGATCGCCTCCGGCCTGGTCGAGGGTCTGGCCAATGGCAGTGTGGCCAACGGCAGCTCGGTGCGCACCCTGCTGCGCCAGGTCGATAAAGAACTCAAGCGTCTGCTGGAGCAGGGGGCCGATGGCCTCAACCAGCCGGCTCCCGATGAGCTGAGCAAGAACCTGCTGTTCTATGTAGCCAAGTCGTCGGCTCTGTCGCCACGTGTGCGCGGCTTGAAGGACCAGTACCGTCTCGACGATGCCCTGCCTGACAACGATGTGGTCGACGAAGAGCGCGCCCGCCTGGCCGGTCCCGATCGCGATGCCATGCGTTCGGTGGTTGCCGCCCTGTGCGAGGAGCTGGTGCGGGTCAAGGACAGTCTCGACCTGTTTGTGCGCAGCGATCGCTCCAACGTCGCCGACCTCGACAGCCTGGCCGCGCCGCTCAAGCAGATCGCCGATACCCTGGCGGTGCTGGGCTTCGCTCAGCCGCGCAAGGTAATCGTTGATCAGCTGGACGTGGTCAACGGCCTGGCCAAGGGCCAGGGCGAGCCGAGCGATGCGGTATTGATGGATGTCGCCGGTGCTCTGTTGTATGTCGAGGCGACCCTGGCCGGCATGGTCGGCCCCGCTCAGGACGGCGGCCGCGAAGAGAGTCATCTGCCGACCACCGACGTGGCGCAGATTCACCAGCTGGTTATTAAAGAAGCGCGCAACGGCCTGGAGCAGGCCAAAGACGCGATCATCGAATTTATTGCCTCGCAGTGGAACCACGAACACCTGGCCCGCGTGCCCGAGCTGCTGACCCAGGTTCGCGGCGGTCTGGCGATGATCCCGCTGCAGCGCGCCGCCGATCTGCTCAATGCCTGTAACCGCTATATCCAGGAACAGCTGCTGGCGCGCAAGGCCGTGCCCAACTGGCAGAACCTCGATACCCTGGCCGATGCCATTACCAGCGTCGAGTACTACCTCGAGCGCCTGGCCGAGGACCATGCCACCCAGGGTGACCTGATTCTCGACGTGGCCGAGGAAAGCCTGGAAAGCCTCGGCTACCCCCTGAAGGAAAAGCCGTCGATCCTTGACCGGGTCGAGCCGCCAGTGGAGGGCTTTGCCCCCTTGGCCGACCCGCTCGCCGAGATGGAAGTTCTTGCGGATGAGCCCGAGCTGGTACCGGAATCCGAGCCCGAGCCCGAGCTGATCTCGTTCGAAGAACTGTCGCTCGAATCGCCGCAGGAGTTGGACGAGGGTTTGAGCCTTGAGCTTGAAGACGACTTCAACCCGGCCTTTGCCGAACTGGAGTCGAGCGCCACCGCCGAGGAGCCGGCGGCTCCTGAAGTCGAGCTGGAACTGCTCGACTTCAGCACCACGGTAGAGCCCGAGGCGCTGCCGCTGCTGGAACTGCAGGATGAGCCTGGCCAGCCGGTCAGCACCGACGAGCTGCAGCTGGAGGCCCTGGAGTTCGACCTTGCGGACAACCCGGCCGAGTGGGACGAAGCTGAGCTGGCCAGCCTGGAACTGCCCGAAGTGGACCTGCCGAGCGCACCGCTTGAGGTCGAGGCGTTGCCGGCCGAGGCCGAGCCAGCCCTGTCGATGGCCGATGTAATGGCCGCGCCGGTGCAGGCGATCAATCCGCCCGCCCACGATGTGCCGCCGAGCCTGCTGCCGCCCCCGGCCGATGAAGAGCCTGTCGACGAAGAGTTGATGGAGGTCTTTATCGAGGAAGTCGGCGAGGTGCTGGAAACCATCGCCGAGTACTTCCCGCAGTGGTGCGCCGATAGCGAGAACAAGGAAGCCCTGGCGGAAATCCGCCGTGCGTTCCACACCCTCAAGGGCAGCGGCCGTATGGTTCGGGCGCTGGTGATCGGCGAGCTGGGCTGGTCGATCGAGAACCTGCTCAACCGCGTGCTCGATCGCAGCATCAAACCGGGTGCCGAGGTGCAGCAGGTGATCGCCGATGTGGTGGCCCTGATGCCGGCCCTGGTCGATGAGTTCGCCAACAAGGCCCAGCGTCAGCGCGACGATGTCGACCTGTTGGCCGCTACCGCCCATGCCCTGGCCAAGGGGCAGAACCTCCCAAAAACTGACGCCCCGGTTGCGCAGGTAGCCGAGCCCGAGGGCGACGTCGTAGCTGCCGAAATCGTAGATGCCGAGGTGCAAGGGCACGATAGTGAGCCCCTCGACGGCGAGCCCCTCAATGGTGAGCCTCTCGACCCACAATTGCTGGAGATCTTCCGCAATGAAGCGGAGATGCACCTCGACACCCTGGTGAGCTTCCTTGCCGATTGCGCCCAGGAACTGCCGCAGCCGGTGACCGATGACCTGCAGCGCGCCCTGCATACCCTCAAGGGCAGCGCGTCCATGGCCGGAATCGTGCCGGTGGCGGAAATCGCCTCGCCGCTGGAAAAGCTGGTCAAGGAATTCAAAAGCAACCTGCTGCCCATGGATCTGGCCGAAGCCGAGCTGCTCAGCAGCGCGGAAAAACTCTTCCGCCAGGGCCTGGAACAGCTGGAAAGCCGGCCCCTGGCGGTATTGCCAGGAGCGGCAGCGTTTCTCGAACGTGTGCAGAGGCTACACGACGAACGTCTGGAGAATGCGACTGCCAACCGCCAGGGCGAGCAGGGTGAAAAGCGCGATCCGCAAATGATCAGCATCTTCCTCGCCGAAGGCATGGATATCCTGCTGGATGCCGAGGATCTGCTGCGCAAGTGGCGCGAGCACCCGTCCGAGCGACAGGAACTCAGCGCTCTGCTGGACGAGCTGACGACCCTGGGGCGCGGCGCGGAAATGGCCGAGCTGCCGCAGATCGATGAGCTCTGCGAAGCCCTGCTCGACCTATACAGTGCGGTGGAAGAGGGCCGTCTGGCGGTAAGCGAACGCTTCTTCAATGTGGCCGAACAGGCCCATGAAGTCCTGATCGGCATGATGGATCAGGTTGCCGCCGGCCTGCAGGTCAGTGCCCAGCCCGAAGCCGTAGCTGCTGTGCGCGGCCTTATCGATGAGGCGCTGGACCCACGCACCCTGGCGCTGCTGTCCAGCGATGGTGCGGGGATCGAGATTGTTGAACTGGATGCGGCCACCGCCGCCCTGGAGCTGGCCGAGCCTGCCGATGTCGGTTTCGACGCCGAACTTGAGCTTGAGCCGCAGCCGACGGAAAGCGAGCCGGCCTTGGCGGAGACGCACGCTGCCGATAGCGAATCGGTGCCGCCGCTGGCGAGCGAGGGCAATGTCTATGCAGGCCTGGACGAGGACATGGTGTCGATCTTCCTCGAAGAGGCGGTCGATATCCTCGAGAGTGCCGGCCAGGCCCTGGAACGCTGGCTGGTCGAGCCGGACAACAAGGCTGCGCTGTCCTCCCTGCAACGGGATCTGCATACCCTCAAGGGTGGCGCGCGGATGGCCGAGATCCGCCCGATTGGCGATCTCGCCCACGAACTGGAATCCCTTTACGAAGGCCTGGTGGATCGCCGCTACAGCTTTTCCACTGAGCTGGGCAGCTTGTTGCAGCAGAGCCACGATTGCCTGGCGCGCCTGCTTGAGCAGTTGCAGAGCCGGGCCCCGATGCAGCAACCGCTGGAGCTGATCGAGAGCATTCGTGCCTTTCGTCAGCGCGGCGGGCAAAGCTTGCCGGTTATTCCGGCGGCCGCTGAAACTGATTTCGAAGCCGAAGCCGAAGCCGAAGCCGAAGCCGAAGCCGAAGCCGAAGCCGAAGCCGAAGCCGAAGCCGAAGCCGAAGCCGAAGCCGAAGCCGAAGCCGAAGCCGAGCCGGACGATAGGCAGGCGGACACGGATGGCGAGCTGCCCCTGGTAGATTTTGACGCGCCGCTCGACGAGTCTGCGCTGCTGGAAGATCTGCAGCTGGAGCCCGAAGCGGAGCTGGCTGACACTCTTGCCGAAGCCGAAGCCGAAGCCGAAGCCGAAGCCGAAGCCGAAGCCGAAGCCGAAGCCGTACCCGAACCGGTCGATCCGCCTGCGCCCCTTGCCGCCGCGCCGGTGGCTCCGGTGGATGAGCGCGATCCCGAACTGGTGGAAATCTTCCTTGAGGAAGGTTTCGACATTATCGACAGTGCCGGCGCGGCCTTGCTTCGCTGGATGGACGACACCGATAACAGCCTGGAGCTGGAATCCCTGCAGCGCGACCTGCACACCCTCAAGGGTGGTGCGCGGATGGCCGAGATCCGCGAGATCGGCGACCTGGCCCATGAGCTGGAGTTTCTCTACGAAGGCCTGGGCGATGGCCGGCTGCGCGCCAGCGCGGATCTGTTCAGCCTGCTGCAGAGCTGCCATGACAGCCTGGCGGAAATGCTCGAAGCGGTGCGCGACCAGCGTCCAGTGGCCGATGGTCAGGCGCTGATTGCCACCATCAAGCGCTTTCGGGCCAACCCCGATGAGCAGCTGAGCATACCGTCGGCGGTGCAGCTCAAGGCGGCTGAAGCCGCCCAGGATGACGACACCGAGTCGGATATCCTCGATATCTTCCTGGAAGAAGGCGATGACCTGCTGGAGGCCATGGAGGTCGCCATTGGCCGCTGGGAGGCCGACCGCGACAACGGGGCCTCCATCGACGACCTGCTGCGCATTCTCCATACCCTCAAGGGCGGTGCCCGGCTGGCCGGGCAGAAACGCCTGGGCGACCTGACCCACAATCTCGAACAGCATTTGACCGAGGCGCAGCAGCACGGCGCGCCCTGGCCGCAGAGCTTGTTCGTCGACCTGCAGTCCGGTTTCGAGGGTCTGCAGCTGGAGCTCGATGGCCTGCGCCAGCGCCTGAGCGACAGTCTCGCTGCCGATACGGCTAGTCCCGAGCCGGCGGCCAGCAGTGCGCCAGCGGCAGTACAGCGGGCTCCGGCGCTAAGTTCGCCAATTGTCGCGGCCAGCAGCATGCCGGCCCAGGAACTGGTGGCCAAGGTGCTACCGTTCGTCCGCCGCGCCGAAGAAGCCGCCCAGGAGGCCGCCTCGCGGCGCGCGCCGCAGGAGCTGGTCAAGGTGCCGGCCGAACTGCTCGAAGGCCTGGTCAACCTGGCCGGCGAGACGTCGATCTTCCGCGGCCGGGTCGAGCAACAGGTCAGCGACTTCGGTTTCACCCTGAGCGAGATGGAAGCCACCATCGACCGCGTGCGCGATCAATTGCGCCGCCTCGATACCGAAACCCAGGCGCAGATCCTCAGCCGTATTCAGGCCGAGGCCGAACGCGTCGGTTATGAAGATTTCGATCCCCTGGAAATGGACCGTCACTCGCAGTTGCAGCAGCTCTCGCGCGCACTGTTCGAGTCGGCGTCCGACTTGCTCGACCTGAAGGAAACCCTGGCCGCGCGTAACCGCGATGCGGAAACCCTGTTGCTGCAGCAGGCACGGGTCAACTCCGAACTGCAGGAAGGCCTGATGCGTACCCGCATGGTGCCTTTCGACCGGCTGGTGCCGCGTCTGCGTCGTATCGTCCGGCAGATTTCCGGCGAGCTGGGCAAGCAGGTGGAATTCGTCGTCGGCAACGCCGAAGGCGAAATGGACCGTACCGTACTGGAGCGTATCGTCGCGCCGCTGGAGCATATGCTGCGCAACGCCGTCGACCACGGTATCGAGAGCGGCGAGGCACGTCGTGCCGCCGGCAAGCCGGAGCAGGGCACCATTCGCCTGAACCTCGGCCGTGAGGGCGGTGATATCGTCCTCACCCTGTCAGACGATGGCGGCGGTATTCGTCTCGAAGCGGTCAAGCGCAAGGCCATCGAGCGCGGCCTGATGGACACCGACTCCGACCTCAGCGACTACGAGATTCTGCAGTTTATTCTCGAGGCCGGTTTCTCCACCGCCGAGAAGGTCACGCAGATCTCCGGCCGTGGTGTTGGCATGGACGTGGTGCACTCCGAGGTCAAGCAGCTCGGCGGTTCGATGAGCATCGAATCGCTGCCCGGCAGCGGCACCACCTTCACCATTCGCCTGCCGTTTACCGTATCGGTCAACCGCGCGCTGATGGTGCTGTCCGGCGAAGACCTCTACGCCATTCCGCTAAACACCATCGAAGGTATCGTGCGGGTCTCCCCGTACGAACTGGAAGCCTACTACGCCCCCGACGCGCCGCGTTTCGAGTACGCCGGGCAGGCCTACGAGCTACGTTACCTGGGCGACCTGCTGAACAACGGTCAGCAACCCAAACTGGTTGGTCAAAGCCTGCCGCTGCCGGTGATCCTGGTGCGTTCCAAGGAGCACGCTGTAGCCGTGCAGGTCGACTCCCTGGCCGGTTCGCGGGAAATCGTGGTGAAGAGCCTCGGTCCGCAGTTTGCCGGGGTGCACGGCATTTCCGGTGCGACCATCCTCGGTGACGGTCGCGTGGTGGTGATTCTCGACCTGCTGGCGACCATCCGCGTGCTGCACGCGCATCTGCTCAACCAGCTGCAACCGCGTCTGCTCAAGCAGTCGGCCACCGCTGCCGAGATCGAGGCGGACCGTCCGACCCTGGTGATGGTGGTGGACGACTCGGTCACCGTGCGCAAGGTCACCAGCCGTCTGCTCGAACGCAACGGGATGAACGTGATGACCGCCAAGGATGGTGTGGATGCCATCTCCCAGCTGCAGGAGCGGCGTCCCGACATCATGCTGCTGGACATCGAAATGCCGCGCATGGACGGCTTCGAGGTGGCGACCCTGGTGCGCCACGACGAGGGCCTGAAGGATCTGCCGATCATCATGATCACCTCGCGTACCGGTGAAAAACACCGCGAGCGGGCCATGGGCATCGGCGTCAACGAGTATCTCGGCAAACCTTATCAAGAGTCCTTGCTGCTTGAAACCATTCAGCAACTGGTGGGCCGCCACCCGGTAAACCGTCCATGACTGAGAAAACTGCAGCACGTATTGCGGTCATCGCCGACACCTCCCTGCAGCGCCATGTACTGCAGCAGGCCTTGACCGGCAGCGGCTATCAGGTGGTGATGAACAGCGACCCAGCGCGTCTGGACGAAGGCATGCTGGGGGCCTGCGAGACCGACCTGTGGCTGGTGGACCTGGCCCAGTCGGACGACCTGCCGCTGGTCGACAGCCTGATGGAGAGCGCCTCGGCCCCGGTGTTGTTTGGCGAAGGCCATGCCCCCGAGCGCCATTCGGAGAATTACCCGCGCTGGGAGCGGCGTCTGTTCGGCAAGCTGAAGAAGCTGGTCGGCGACCCCTCCGCGGCGGTCGGCCCCAGCCTCGAAGCCCTGCTGGCCGAAGCCCAGCGGCCGTCGCGCCTGGACCTGCCGGCGGCCCTGGCCGATACCCCACTGGTGGCCGGCGAACCGGCCCGTCAGGTGTGGTTGCTGGCGGCATCCATGGGTGGCCCGGCGGCGGTGAAAGCCTTCCTCGATGCCTTGCCGGGCGGTTTGCCGGTGGGCTTCGTCTATGCCCAGCATATCGACGCCAGCTTCGAAACGGCCCTGCCGCAGGCGGTTGGCCGGCACAGCCAGTGGCATGTCAATCCGGCCCGGCATGGCGATGCAGTGCGCTGCGGCGAAGTGGTGGTGGTGCCGATCAGTCATGAACTGGGTTTCAGCGATGACGGCCAGATGCAGATATCCGGGCGTGGCTGGCCGGAACCCTACAGCCCGTCCATCGACCAGATGATGCTCAACCTGGCCCAGCATTTTGGCGCGCTCAGCGGCGTAATCGTCTTTAGTGGTATGGGCAGTGACGGCAGTGCCGCCGCCGCCTATGTGCGCCGCCAGGGTGGCTTGATCTGGACCCAGCGCAGCGACAGTTGCGCCTGCCCGAGCATGCCTGACAGCCTGCGCGAAGCTGGCTACAGCAGCCTCAGCGGTGATCCGCGTGAGCTGGCTGAAGCCCTGGTCAATCACCTGGCCGAGCAGTGCCGTTAATCCGGGGCAGTGCCCTGTACAGGATATTTTTATGAGCCAAGCCGTAGTCAGCGAAAATAGCGTCAGCAGCCTGACCGGGCTGCTGATGCCGTTGGCCGATCGTATTCTGCTGCTGCCCAACGTGGCGGTTGCCGAACTGATTCCCTACCGTGCGCCGCAGGTCAGCGAAGGCATGCCGGACTGGTTTCTCGGCCAGATCGCCTGGCGCGACCTGCGCTTGCCCCTGCTGTCCTTTGAGGCGGCCTCGGGTGGCCAGGCGCAGATTGGCGCAGGAGCCCGGGTCGCGGTGATCAACGCCCTGGGCGGGCGGCCGGCGGTGAAGTTTATTGCCCTGCTGGTGCAGGGTATTCCACGTTCGATCAAATTCGGCCCCGAACTGGCCCGTGCCAGTGTGCCGCTGGCACCGCTGGAACTGGATGCGGTCAGCCTGGGCGACGCGGTGCTGAAAGTGCCTGACCTGATTGGTCTCGAGCAGAAGCTGGCGGACGCTGGCCTGATCTAACCCTCTTAGGGTGACACGGGGCCGCCTAGGCACCGGCAAGTCGCCGGCTGCGAACGATCAGGCACGCTCGGCACCTACCTTAAAAATCCCCCCACAGCTGCTGCGCCACGCTGAGTGCCACCACCGGCGCGGTTTCGGTGCGCAGCACCCGTGGGCCCAGGCGGGCGGCGTGAAAGCCGCGGGCCATGGCCTGTTGCACTTCGTCCTCGCTGAGACCGCCCTCGGGGCCGATCAGCATGGCCAGGGAGGCGGGCTGCGGGTGGCTGGCCCAAGGCTCGGCCACCGGATGCAGCACCAGCTTGAGGTCGGCCTCGACCTGTTCGAGCCATTGCTCAAGGGTGATCGGCGGGTTGATCTGCGGCAGTGACGAGCGGCCGCATTGCTCACAGGCGCTGATCGCGATCTGTCGCCAGTGGGCCATGCGCTTGTCGGCGCGTTCGTCCTTGAGGCGCACCTCGCAGCGGGCGCTGACAATCGGGCTGATCTGGCTGGCCCCCAGTTCCGTGGCTTTCTGGATCGCCCAGTCCATGCGCTCGCCGCGGGACAGGCCCTGGCCCAGGTGAATGCTCAGGGGCGACTCGGCCATGCCGGCCAGGGTCTCGCGCAATTCGACCCGCACGTTCTTCTTGCCCACCTCGATCAGCTCGCCCAGGTACTCCTGGCCGCTGCCGTCGAACAGTTGCACCGCATCGCCGACGGCATGCCGCAGCACGCGGCCGATATAGTGGGCCTGGGCCTCCGGCAACTCATGCTGGCCGAGGGACAGGGGGGCATCGATAAAGAAGCGGGATAGGCGCATGGGAGGCAAACCTGGAGCAAAGGCGCAAATTCTAGCTGTAGGGTGCGTTGTGCGCACCGATATCTGTAGGGGGGATGACGTTTTCCCCCGACGGAATATCGCGATTGTGGATGGGTGAAGCGTCAGCTACGCGCCCCGATCCACCCTACATCAGCCCGGGTCGCGAAAACCCGGGTACTGGGTATTACCCTGAGTCACGCTGACCGAGGTGCGGGTGGCGATATCGATGCCTTCGCTGGCCACTTCGGCGAGAAAGTCGATCTGTTCGAGGCTGATCACATAAGGTGGCAACAGATACACCACGCTACCCAGGGGGCGCAGCAGGGCACCGCGTTGCAGGGCATGCTGGTAGACCTTGAGGCCACGGCGCTCCTGCCAGGGATAGGCGGTCTTGCTTGCCTTGTCCTGGACCATCTCGATAGCCAGGGCCATACCGGTCTGCCGAACCTCAGCGACATGGGGGTGGTCGGCCAGATGCGCGGTGGCGCTGGCCATTCGCGCGGACAAGGCCTTGTTGGCCTCGATCACATCGTCCTGCTCGAAGATATCCAGGGTCGCCAGGGCCGCAGCGCAGGCCAGCGGATTGCCGGTGTAGCTGTGCGAGTGGAGAAAGGCGCGCAGGGTGTTGTAGTCGTCGTAGAACGCCTGGTACACCTCGTCGGTGGTCAGGCAGGCGGCCAGCGGCAGATAGCCGCCGGTCAGGGCCTTGGACAGGCAGAGGAAATCCGGACGGATGCCGGCCTGCTCGCAGGCGAACATCGTCCCGGTGCGGCCGAAGCCGACGGCGATCTCGTCGTGGATCAGATGCGCGCCATAGCGATCGCAGGCCTCGCGCAGCAGCCTGAGATAGACCGGGTGGTACATGCGCATGCCGCCGGCACCCTGGATCAGCGGTTCGACTATTACCGCCGCGACTTCATGGCCGTGCTCGGCCAGGGTCTGTTCCATGGCAGCGAACATATTGCGCGAATGTTCTTCCCAGCTTATGCCGTCGGGGCGGAAATAGCAGTCCGGGCTGGGCACCTTGATAGTGTCCAGCAGCAGCGCCTTGTAGGTGTCGGTGAACAGGCCGACATCGCCCACCGACATGGCCGCGATGGTTTCGCCGTGGTAACTGTTGGTCAGGGTGACGAAGCGCTTCTTCGCCGGCTTGCCGACGTTGAGCCAGTAGTGAAAGCTCATCTTCAGCGCGACTTCGATGCAGGACGAGCCGTTGTCGGCGTAGAACACCCGGTCCAGACCCGCCGGGGTCAGCTTGACCAGGCGTTCGGACAGCTCGATCACCGGTTGATGGCTGAAGCCGGCGAGGATCACGTGTTCAAGCTGGTCGACCTGATCCTTGATGCGCTGGTTGATCCGCGGGTTGGCGTGGCCGAACACGTTGACCCACCAGGAGCTGACCGCGTCGAGGTAGCGTTTGCCGTCGAAGTCCTCCAGCCATACCCCTTCGCCGCGCTTGATCGGCACCAGGGGCAATTGCTCGTGGTCCTTCATTTGCGTACAGGGGTGCCAGAGCACCTTCAGGTCACGCTGCATCCACTGGTCGTTCAGGCTCATCGCTCTAGTCATCCCCCGGTTCTCGATCGTCAGCGCCAAGCCTATCAGATGCCCCCAGGCCCATGTACGCCACAGGTGATCGGCTCGCGGGCGCGGAGAAACCGTTTATCCGCTCCGGCAGGCCTGGCCTGAACTTCCTGCGGGTCGGGTGCACTAATTTCGTCGGGATAAAATCAAGGCCACAAACATCGTATTTCCCGATATTTCAAAGTGAAAATTTCCGCTTTTAATCGATAGTTTTGTTGCTAATCTTGCCCGACTTCTGCTCGACCCCTCTCATTTCACGGACAGTTCTTGATGCAATGGCGTAATTCCCCTTCTCGCTACGGTCTGGTCAGCATCCTGATGCACTGGCTGGTGGCGCTGGCCGTATTCGGCCTGTTCGGCCTGGGTTACTGGATGGTGGGGCTGGACTACTACAGCAGCTGGTACAAGACCGCGCCGGATCTGCACAAGAGCATTGGCCTGGTGTTGTTAGCCTTGATGCTGGTGCGCCTGCTGTGGCGCTGGCTGAGCCCGCCACCTCCGGCTTTACCGGATCACGGGCGGATGACTCGCCTGGCCAGCAAGCTGGGCCATGGCTTTCTGTACCTGGGCCTGCTGCTGCTGATGCTGTCCGGCTACCTGATATCCACCGCCGATGGCCGCGCCATCGAGGTGTTCGGCCTGTTCTCGGTGCCGGCCACCCTGACCGCTATCCCGAATCAGGAGGATGTGGCCGGGCTGGTGCACGAGTACCTGGCCTGGGCCCTGGTGATCTTTGCCGGCATCCATGCCCTGGCGGCTCTGAAACACCACTTTATCGACCGTGACCGCACCCTGGTGCGCATGTTCGGCCGCTGACCCGGCCCCGCTTCAGCTCGTGTGGAATGGTCCACGCGGGCACCTGTACAACCTCACAAGGAGTATGCCCATGTTGAAGAACACCCTCGCGGCCCTGGCCCTCGGTACCGCACTGATCGGCGCAGGCCAGGCCATGGCGGCCGACTACGCCATCGACAAGCAAGGCCAGCACGCCTTCGTCAATTTCAAGATCAGCCACCTGGGCTACAGCTGGCTGTACGGCACCTTCAAGGACTTCGACGGCAGCTTCAGCTTTGACGAGAAGAACCCGGAAGCGAGCAAGGTCAGCGTGACCCTGAACACCGCCAGCGTCGACACCAACCATGCCGAGCGCGACAAGCATATCCGTAGCGATGATTTCCTCAGCGTCGGCAAGCACCCGACTGCGACCTTCGAGTCGACCGCAGTCAAGAGCACCGGTGAAGGCGCAGCCGATATTACCGGCAACCTGACCCTCAATGGCGTGACCAAGCCGGTGGTGATCGCGGCCAAGTTTATCGGCCAGGGCACCGACCCATGGGGCGGCTACCGTGCCGGTTTCGAAGGCAGCACCACCCTGCAGCTGAAGGACTTCGGCATCACCAAGGACCTCGGCCCGGCTTCGGAAAGCGTCGAGCTGATCATCTCGGTTGAAGGTGTACGCCAGTAGGATGGGTTAGCTGCGCAGCGGCGTAACCCATCGCCGCTGCAGATGCTGCACCCACAAAAACGCCGCCCATTGGGCGGCGTTTTTGTGTGCGGCTAGCTGACTATGACTCTTCGCGGTTACGCGTCAGCAGGGCCGGCTTCTCGCCCCGCGGACGGGCACTCGCCAGTTCGTCGAGTTGCTCCGGGGTGGGCAAACGATCCAGGCGCGAGCCCTTGTGCACGATCACCGGTTGCTTGTCCCGCGGGCTCTTCACCGCCGCTTCCTGGCGCGGCAGTTCGTCGCGATTCAGCGAGGTGGTGCGAGTGTCACGCGGCGGCCGCGCACGGCCGGAGCCATTACGCCCCTGACCGCCTTGGCCGCCAGACCCAGCGCCCTGACGACGGCCTTGGCCGCCGGCAGCGCCGGCACCTGCACCATTGCTGCGTGGAGGCTTGGCTGGGCGTGCGCCCTGGCCGACACCATTGCTGGCGCTCGGGCCGCTGGCCACTGCAGGCGCACCGGGCCGACGGCCACGGTTCTGCTGCTTGTTCTGGTGCGGGCTTACATAGTCGACACGGTTGCCGAAATTATCGATTTCATCGTCGCGGAACTCGTCCGGCGCGCGGTCCGGAGGTAACGCGGGTACTGCGGGCGCGGCGGCGCGAGCCGAACCGCGTGGCTGTTGGCTGCGGCCGCCCTGGGGTTTGGCGGCGCGGCTGCTGTGTTCCTTGCCGCTGTCCTTGCCCTTGTCCTTGCGCCCGCCGCCGTGGCGTTCGCCGTCCGGCTTGGCCCCGCGGGGTTGCCGCGGCTTCTGCGGCTCGCGCACTTCCGGGCGCTCGGCCTCGACGGTGCTGGCATCGAAGCCAAGCAGGTCGCCGTCACCGATCTTCTGCTTGGTCATCCGCTCGATGCCCTTGAGCAGCTTCTCTTCATCCGGTGCAACCAGGGAGATCGCTTCGCCGCTACGGCCCGCACGGCCGGTACGGCCGATACGGTGTACGTAGTCTTCTTCGATATTCGGCAGTTCGAAGTTGACCACATGGGGCAGCTGGTCGATATCCAGGCCGCGGGCGGCGATATCGGTGGCGACCAGGATGCGCATCTTGCCGGCCTTGAAGTCGGCCAGGGCTTTGGTGCGGGCGTTCTGGCTCTTGTTGCCGTGGATCGCCACGGCCGGCAGGCTGTGCTTGTCGAGGTATTCGGCCAGACGGTTGGCACCGTGCTTGGTACGGGTGAACACCAGCACCTGTTCCCAGGCCCCGGCGGTGATCAGGTGGGCGAGCAGGGCGCGCTTGTGGCTGGCCTGGATGCGGAATACCCGTTGCTCGATGCGCTCGACCGTGGTGTTCGGCGGCGTCACTTCGATGCGCTCGGGGTTGTGCAGCAGCTTGCCGGCCAGGTCAGTGATGTCCTTGGAGAAGGTCGCCGAGAACAGCAGGTTCTGGCGCTTAGCCGGCAGCTTGGCGAGGACCTTCTTGACGTCATGCACGAAGCCCATGTCGAGCATGCGGTCGGCTTCGTCCAGGACCAGGATTTCAACGTGGGACAGATCCACGGCGCGCTGCCCGACCAGGTCGAGCAAGCGGCCCGGGCAGGCCACCAGGACGTCGACGCCCTTGGCCATGGCCTGCACCTGGGGGTTCATGCCGACACCGCCGAAGATGCAGGTGCTGACGAATTTCAGGTCGCGGGCATACAGCTTGAAGCTCTCATGCACCTGGGCGGCCAGTTCGCGGGTTGGAGTCAATACCAGCACGCGGGGCTGTTTCGGGCCGTGACGCTGCTCGCGATCCGGATGGCCGTTGGGGAACAGCCGCTCGAGGATCGGCAGGGCGAAACCGCCTGTCTTACCTGTACCCGTCTGGGCAGCAACCATCAGGTCACGGCCTTGCAACACGGCGGGGATAGCCCGCTGTTGCACCGGAGTGGGTTGGGTGTAGCCGGCGGATTCGACCGCACGGACTAATGCCTCGGAGAGACCGAGGGAGGCAAAGGACATGTGTAATCCTGTCTAGTGAGGGCGTCGCCCTATGGGGTGTATTGCCTGGCTTGAATCACGCTTGGGGGGCGCAATCCCGTCCGGTACTGCTGGCCTCTGGGGGCTAGCATCCGGGCGCAAGCCTGGCGGGAAGGCCCGAGTATAACAGAGCCGTCCGTCTGTGCGAGTTTCCGCCTGCTCGGCGGTCGCGGGCCGGCCTGAAGCCTGTTGGCCGGTCCGCGCGGGTCGTTGCTCAGCCAGCGACCCGGTAGCAGGGCATATAGGCACTGTTGCCGGGCAGCTTCATGCGGTGCTGGTCGACGAAGGCCTGCAGCAGCTGACCCAGGGGCTGGAGAATCTCGGAATCGCCGGTGATCTCGTAGGGGCCGTGCTTTTCAATGCGACGGATGCCCTGATCCTTGACGTTGCCCGCAACAATGCCGGAGAACGCCCGGCGCAGCTGGGCCGCCAGCTCATGCACCGGCTGCTGGCGGGTCAGTTTGAGGCTGGCCATATTCTCGTGGGTCGGCTCGAAGGGGTGCTGGAAGCTCTCGTCGATCTTCAGCAGCCAGTTGAAGTGGAAGGCGTCGTTGTGCTCGCGGCGGAACTGGGTGACTGCCTTGATGCCTGCGGCCATCTCCCGTGCTACCTGGCTGGGGTCGTTGAGAATGATCTTGCAGCGCTGCTGGGCCTGCTCGCCCAAAGTGGCCCCGACAAAGTCGTGCAGCTGCTGGAGGTAGGGCGCGGCGCTTTTCGGGCCGGTCAGCAGCAGCGGGAAGGGGATGTGCTGGTTGTCCGGGTGCATCAGAATGCCGAGGAAATACAGCAGCTCCTCGGCCGTGCCAGCACCGCCGGGGAAGATGATGATGCCGTGGCCGACACGGACGAAGGCCTCCAGGCGCTTCTCGATATCCGGCAGGATCACCAGTTCGTTGACGATCGGGTTGGGCGCTTCGGCGGCAATGATGCCCGGCTCGGTCAAGCCCAGGTAACGCCCGCCGGTATTACGCTGCTTGGCATGGGAGATGGTCGCACCCTTCATCGGCCCCTTCATCACTCCGGGGCCGCAGCCGGTGCAGATATCCAGGCCGCGCAGGCCCAGTTCATGGCCGACCACCTTGGTGTATTTGTACTCTTCGGTGCTGATCGAGTGGCCGCCCCAGCACACCACCATCTTCGGCTCGACACCGGCGCGCAGGGTGCGGGCGTTGCGCAGCAGATGGAAAACGTAGTCGGTGATGCCCTGGGAACTGCTGAAATCCACGCGCTGGTTTTCCAGCTCGCTCTGGGTGTAGACGATATCGCGCAGGGCGCTGAACAGCATCTCGCGGGTGCTGGCGATCATCTCGCCATCGACGAAGGCGTCGGCCGGCGCGTTGAACAGCTCCAGGCGGATGCCGCGATCCTGCTGCAGGATGCGGATCTCGAAGTCCGGGTAGGCTTCCAGAATGGTCTTGGCGTTATCGCTGTGCGAACCGGTGTTGAGGATGGCCAGGGCACACTGGCGAAACAGTGCATAGACGCTGCCGGAGCCGGTCTCGCGCAGCTGCTGCACTTCGCGCTGGGAGAGGGTTTCCAGGCTGCCCTTGGGGGTCACGGTGGCGTTGGTGGTTTTACGTGTGGCCATTGCGGCGCTCCATGGTTGTGTTGCCAGCCATACATGGCTAAGCGCTTGAGCAAATTATCGACGTGGCGCGTTCGCTTGGTGTCTGTCGAGTTCAGGCGGGCGTAGCAAAAATGCCAGGGGCTGAGAGGGTTATATCAAGCAAATGAGGCCAGCAGTCGGCCGATGTAAGCAGTTTGAGTGGAGACCGGTCAATCGCCACGATCTGGCACAGAGGAATGCTGTCAGCGAAAAAGCGCTCCCGGATTGCAATCGGGCTACCAGAGCGGGGCGCTTGCGCCTTGCTCTGCCGTTGTAGCCCGGATGCAGTCAGGGGCGTCCAGCGCAAGCATCCACCAATAAGCGTTGTTGCTTAGCGTGGCAGCTTGAGGTTGTTCCAGATCGCCAGGCTCGGCTCTACCAGGTTCATGCTGTAGAAGTGCAGCCCCGGTGCACCGCCCTGCAGCAGGCGTTCGCACATCTCGCTGACCACTTGCTCGCCGTAGGCGCGGATGCTGTCGCTGTCGTCGCCATAGGCTTCCAGCTGCTTGCGCACCCAGCGTGGGATCTCGGCACCACAGGCATCGGAGAAACGTGCCAGCTTGCTGTAGTTGGTGATCGGCATGATGCCTGGCACCACCGGGATATCCACGCCCAGCTTGCGCACGCGCTCGACGAAGTAGAAGTAGCTGTCGGCGTTGAAGAAGTACTGGGTGATGGCGCTGCTGGCACCGGCCTTGGCCTTGCGTACGAAGTTGGCGATATCGTCCTCGAAGTTGCGCGCCTGCGGATGCATCTCCGGGTAGGCGGCGATTTCGATATGGAAGTGGTCGCCAGTCTCTTCGCGGATAAAGCTGACCAGCTCGTTGGCGTAGCGCAGTTCGCCGCTGGCCATGCCCATGCCGGACGGCAGATCGCCACGCAGCGCGACGATGCGGTTGATCCCGGCGTTCTGGTACAGGTTGAGCAGCTCGCGCAGCTCGGCCTTGGAATCGCCAACGCAGGACAGGTGCGGCGCAGTGCTCACACCGATATCGTTATTCAGCTGCAACACGGTGTTCAGGGTGCGATCACGGGTGGAGCCGCCGGCACCGTAGGTGCAGGAAAAGAAGTCCGGCTTGTAGGTCGCCAGCTGGCGCGCCACATTCATCAGTTTTTCGTGCCCGGCTTCGGTCTTGGTGGGGAAGAATTCGAAGCTGTAACGGCGTTCTTGGCTCATAAAGCGTTTCCAGGTGTGTAGGGTGGGTTAGCGACGCTGGCCGCTGCGGCAATGTGCACAACGGTCATTGCGCGGCGCGTAACCCACCGAGCGGTAGCCGGGCCGACGGTAAACGTCTGTCGGCATCGATGGTGGGTTACGCCGCTGCGCGGCTAACCCACCCTACGGTCTGTGCTTAGTAGCGGTAAGCGTGCGGCTTGAACGGGCCTTCGACGGTCACACCGATGTAGTCGGCCTGGGTCTTGGTCAGCTGGGTGACGACGCCGCCGAAGCCTTTGACCATTTCCAGGGCCACTTCTTCGTCGAGCTTCTTCGGCAGCACTTCCACGGTCAGGCGCTCGGCTTTCTGCGCGGCAGGCAGGTCAGCGTACTTCTGGCCGAACAGGAAGATCTGCGCCAGCACCTGGTTGGCGAACGAACCGTCCATGATCCGGCTTGGGTGGCCAGTGGCGTTGCCCAGGTTAACCAGGCGGCCTTCGGCCAGCAGGATCAGGTAGTCATCGTTGTGCGGATCGAAGCTGCCGGCACCGGTGCGGTGGATCTTGTGCACCTGTGGCTTCACTTCTTCCCACGCCCAGTTCTTGCGCATGAAAGCGGTGTCGATTTCGTTGTCGAAGTGACCGATGTTGCACACCACGGCGCGCTTTTTCAGGGCCTTGAGCATGTTGGCGTCGCAGACGTTGACGTTACCGGTAGTGGTGACGATCAGGTCGATCTTGCCCAGCAGCTGGGTGTCGATGCTGGCGGTGGTGCCGTCGTTGATACCGTCCTTGAACGGCGAAACCACTTCGTAGCCGTCCATGCAGGCCTGCATGGCGCAGATTGGGTCAACTTCGGTCACGCGTACGATCATGCCTTCCTGACGCAGCGACTGCGCCGAGCCCTTGCCCACGTCGCCGTAGCCGATAACCAGCGCTTGCTTGCCGGACAGCAGGTGGTCGGTGCCGCGCTTGATGGCGTCGCTCAGGCTGTGACGGCAGCCGTACTTGTTGTCGTTCTTGCTCTTGGTCACCGAGTCGTTGACGTTGATCGCCGGGATCTTCAGTTCGCCCTTGGCCAGCATGTCCAGCAGGCGGTGTACACCGGTGGTGGTTTCTTCGGTGACGCCGTGGATGCGCTCGAGCATCTGCGGGTATTTCTTGTGCAGGATCTCGGTCAGGTCGCCGCCGTCGTCGAGGATCATGTTGGCGTCCCACGGCTTACCGTCCTTGAGGATGGTCTGCTCAATGCACCACTCGTACTCTTCTTCGGTCTCGCCCTTCCAGGCGAATACCGGGATACCGGCGGCAGCGATGGCAGCAGCGGCCTGATCCTGGGTCGAGAAGATGTTGCACGACGACCAGCGCACTTCGGCACCCAGGGCGGTCAGGGTTTCGATCAGCACGGCGGTCTGGATGGTCATGTGGATGCAGCCGATGATCTTCGCGCCCTTGAGCGGCTGCTCGCCGGCGTATTTGCGGCGCAGACCCATCAGGGCTGGCATTTCGGATTCGGCAATGATGGTTTCGCGACGGCCCCAGGCAGCCAGGGAAATGTCGGCGACTTTGAAGTCGGTGAAATCGGCAGGCGTCAGTACAGCGCTCATAAATGAGTTCTCCATTCGTTTGTGTCGAATGGGCGCCGTTGATGCGTATGGTTAACGCCCCATCCGAGCCTGACAAAACTCCGGTCTTCAGAGTTTGCTGCAGCGCCCCTCGGACAGGTGGCGGGAGCGACCGGGCGGTGCCGGTCGAGTGAAACGGGGGTGATTATAGCCGTGCTGGCGCTTAAGCCAAAGGCTTTCCGTCGCCCCATGCGGGCGCTGGTGGTAGCCTTGCGGCATCGCCCCGTCACGGACCCGCCATGGCCAATCACAAAATCGAGATTCGCCGACGCAATGTCGAGAAAATCCTCCTGTCCGCCGAGAAGGTGTTCGCCGAGAAGGGTTATGGCGGCACGTCCATGGGCGATATCGCCGAAGAAGTCGAGTTGCCGCGCTCCAACCTGCACTACTACTTCAACACCAAGGACGACCTCTACCGTGCGGTATTGCTCGACCTGCTCGAGGTGTGGAAGCAGGACGCCCTGTGTTTCGAGATGTACGACGATCCGCGAGTGGTGCTCAGCACCTATATCCGCGCCAAGATGAACCATTCGCGCAGCCGTCCGCACGGCTCCAAGGTCTGGGCCGACGAGATCATCCATGGTGCGCCGATGCTCGGCGCAAGCCTCGACGATAGCCTCTACAGCTGGGCCAAGATGAAGGAGGCGAAGATCCGCCAGTGGATCGAGGACAAACGTATCCTCGCCGTCGAGCCATCCGCCTTGCTGTATATGATCTGGGCCTCGACTCAGCACTACGCCGATTTCAGCCATCAGGTGGCGATTCTCAATGATCACCAGGCGCTGTCCGAACTGCAGTTCGAGCGGGCGGTGCAGACGGTGACCAGTGTGATATTGCGTGGGATTGGGTTGGAGCCCTGAAAGCCTGATCGCGGGCAAGCCCGCTCCTACAACAACTCTGCACCTGTAGGAGCGGCGGTGACGCCTAGTTCTTGCCAGTGATAGATTCCGGCGAATTGCCGGGCTAGGACGCTACGCGATACGGATTGCGCGGGTCGTGGTTCCAGTCGAGGAAGGGCTTGCCGGTGTCCTGGGGCACCATTTCGATGCAGTTCTCTACCGGGCAGGTGATCTGGCACAGGTTGCAGCCCACGCACTCTTCGTCGATCACCTCGTACTTATGGGTGCCGTCGGCCTGGGTCAGGCTGGCGATGGCCTGGTGCGAGGTGTCTTCGCAGGCGATATGGCAGCGGCCGCAGCCGATGCAGGCGTCCTGGTCGATCTTGGCGATCACCTGATAGTTGATATCCAGGTACTTCCAGTCGGTGGTATTGCCCACCGCTTTGCCTGAGAAGTCCGCGAGGCTCTGGTAGCCCTGACTGTCCATCCAGCGCGACAGGCCGTCCTTCATCTCTTCGACGATGCGAAAGCCATGCAGCATGGCCGCCGTGCACACCTGCACCGCGCCGCAACCCAGCGCGACGAATTCTGCCGCGTCGCGCCAACTGCCGATGCCGCCGATGCCGCAGATCGGCAGGCCACGGGTTTCGGGGTCGCGAGCGATCTCGGCGACCATGTTCAGGGCGATGGGTTTGACCGCCGAGCCGCAATAACCGCCGTGGGTGCTTTGATTGCCGACTATGGGGTGGGCGACCATGCGATCGAGGTTGACGCTGGTTATCGAGTTGATGGTGTTGATCAGCGACACCGCATCGGCTCCGCCGCGATGGGCGGCGCGGGCGGACAAGCGTACGTCGGTGATGTTCGGCGTGAGTTTGACGATCACCGGCAGCGAGCAGTAGGTCTTGCACCAGCGGGTGACCATCTCCACGTATTCCGGCACCTGGCCGACCGCCGCGCCCATGCCGCGTTCGGGCATGCCGTGGGGGCAGCCGAAGTTCAGCTCGATACCGTCGCAACCGGTGGCCTCCACCAGCGGCAGGATGGCTTTCCAGGACTCTTCGACGCAGGGCACCATCAAGGAAACGATCATTGCGCGGTCCGGCCAGTCCTTCTTCACCTGGGTGATTTCGCGCAGGTTGATTTCCAGTGAGCGGTCGGTGATCAGCTCAATGTTGTTGATGCCCTGGACCTGGCGGTTGGGGCCGAAGTGCGCGGAATAGCGCGACGACACGTTGACCGCCGCCGGGTCTTCGCCAAGGGTCTTCCAGACCACCCCGCCCCAGCCGGCCTCGAAGGCGCGGACCACGTTGTAGGCCTTGTCGGTGGGCGGCGCGCTGGCCAGCCAGAAGGGGTTGGGTGCCTTGATACCGGCGAATTCGATGGATAGATCGGCCATTTATGCGGCCTCCACGTTGAGCATCAGATGAGAGTGGATGGCCTCGGCGGCCAGCTTGCCGTGCTGCACGGCCTGCACGGTGAGGTCCTGGCCCAGGGCCGTGCAGTCGCCGCCGGCATACACGCCGGGCACGCTGGTCTGCAGCTGGGCGTCGACCCAGATGCGTTCGCCTTCGCGCTTCAGTTCACTGGCCAGTGGGTCGCTCAGGGCCTGGCCGTCGAAGGCCTGGCCGATGGCGCTGAAGATGGCGTCGGCGGCCAGCTCGAAGGTCTGCCCGGTGCTCTGCAGGCGGCCGTTTTCCACGCGGGTGCGGGCGAAGCGCATGCCGCGCACCTGGCCCAGGTCATCGAGCAGCACGGCGTCCGGCTGCGCCCAGGTCAGCAGGCGTACCTGATTGGCCTTGGCGATGTCCTGTTCATGTTCGGTGGCACCCATTTCCTCGAAGCCACGGCGATAGACCAGGTTGACGTCGCGGGCACCGAGCTTGCTCATCTGCACGGCCATGTCGATGGCGGTATTGCCGGCACCGAGGACGATGCAGCGCTCGGCCACGGGCAGCTGGGTCAGGTCGTCGCTCTGCCGTAGCTCGCGGATGTAATCAGTGGCAGGCAGCAGCCCCGGTGCCTCTTCGCCCGGCAGGCCGAGGCGCTTGCTGGCAGCCAGGCCGATGCCGAGGAACACCGCGTCGAACTGCTGGTGCAGCTCGCTCAGGCTGAGGTCGTCACCCAGCTTGTGGCCGTGGCGGATCTCGATGCCGCCGATCTGCAGCAGAAAATCCACTTCGCGTTGGGCGAAATCGTCGACCAGCTTGTAGGCGGCGATGCCGTATTCATTAAGGCCGCCGGCTTTCTCGCGGGCCTCGAAGATCACCACCTCGTGACCATGCATGGCCAGGCGATGGGCGCAGGACAGCCCCGCCGGGCCGGCACCGACCACGGCGATGCGTTTGCCGCTGGCCGGGGGGCGTTTAAAGGGGTGCTCGCTGAACTGCGCGTTATCGATGGCATGGCGCTGCAGCAGGCCGATCAGCACTGGCGCGCACTCCTGCGCGTTGTTACGCACGCAGGCTTGCTGGCAGAGGATTTCGGTGGGGCAAACGCGGGCGCAGCTGCCGCCGAGTATGTTCGCTGAGAGAATGGTCTGCGCCGCGCCCTGAAGGTTCTCATGGCTGATATTGCGGATAAACGAGGGGATGTCGATCTCGCTGGGGCAGGCGTTGACGCAGGGTGCGTCGTAGCAATACAGGCAGCGCGCGCTTTCCAGGGCGGCCTGGCGGGCGGTGAGTGGCGGGGCCAGATCGCTGAAACGATCGGCCAGTTCGGCTGCGCCGGCATCCGGTCGCGGCAAATGGCTGAGGGTGTCTATCACGGTTATTGCCTCACGGTTTTGTGGCTTTTATTGGGCAGTTAACAGCGGATAAGCGGCCGTCCGGCCTCTGTGGGCCGGTGCGGCTAAGTCATGCGTGGTGCCTGTGCGCGGGTTTAGCGCTCGACGGCCGTCGGCCGGTTCTGTTCGGCGCGTTTGCTCAGCAGGTCGAACACCGCCGGGTAGGCCGGTCGCTCGACGTAGCGGCCGGCCCCGCGCTCGGCGCGCAGCTCGCCGTCGGCCCAGACCAGCTTGCCCTGGCTGATGGTGTGGCTGGGCACGCCGCGCACCGTCTTGCCTTCGAAGATGTTGAAGTCGACCTGCTGGTGATGCGTTTTGGCCGAGATGGTCCTTGTGCCCTGCGGGTCCCAGAGCACCAGGTCGGCATCGGCCCCGGCGCGCAGCGCGCCCTTGCGCGGGAACAGGTTGAAGATCTTCGCGGTGTTGGTGCTGGTCAGGGCGACGAAGTCATTGATCGACAGCTTGCCGCTGTTGACCCCTTCGTCCCACAGCACGGCCATGCGGTCTTCGATGCCTGCCGTGCCGTTGGGGATCTTGCTGAAGTCGTCGCGGCCGGCGGCTTTCTGTTCGGCGCAGAAGCAGCAGTGGTCGGTGGCGGTGGTGTGCAGGTTGCCCGACTGCAGGCCGCGCCACAGCGCGTCCTGATGGCCGCGCGGGCGGAACGGCGGGCTCATCACGTAACCGGCGGCGGTCTGCCAGTCCGGGTGGCGGTAGACGCTGTCATCCAGCAGCAGATGGCCGGCCAGCACCTCGCCGTACACCGGCTGGCCCTTGGCCCGGGCGTAGGTGATCTCATCCAGGGCCTCTTGGGTCGAGACATGCACCAGGTACAGCGGCGTGCCCAGGGTTTCGGCAATACGAATGGCGCGGCTGGCGGCTTCGCCTTCAACCTGGGAGGGGCGCGACAGCGGGTGCGCTTCCGGCCCGGTCAGGCCCTGAGCCAGGAGTTTCTGTTGCAGGTGATAGACCAGCTCGCCATTTTCCGCGTGCACGGTGGGTACCGCGCCCAGCTGCAGGCAGCGCTCGAAGCTGGCCACCAGGGTGTCGTCGGCGGCCATGATGGCGTTCTTGTAGGCCATGAAGTGCTTGAAGCTGTTGATGCCGTACTTGGCCACCAGCTCGCCCATTTCGGCGGCGACCTGCTCGCTCCACCAGGTGATGGCGACGTGGAAGCCATAGTCGGAGGCGGATTTTTCCGCCCAACCGCGCCAGGTATGGAAGGCTTCGAGCAGCGACTGCTGCGGGTTGGGGATGACGAAGTCGATGATCGAGGTGGTGCCGCCGGCCAGGCCAGCGGCGGTGCCGCTGAAGAAGTCCTCGCTGGCCACCGTGCCCATAAAGGGCAATTGCATATGGGTGTGCGGGTCGATGCCGCCGGGCATCAGGTACTGGCCGCTGCCGTCGAGCACCTGACAGCCCGCGGGGGCGTCGAGGTTGTCGCCGATGGCCTGGATCAGGCCGTCTGCACAGAGCAGATCGGCGCGGTAGCTTTCCTCATGGGTGACCAGGGTGGCACCACGGATCAACAGCGACATAGCGAGTTCCTCTCAGGCTGACCGGTGCGTGCCGGTTCTTGGTGTTATGGCCTGTCAGGCGAGGGGCTGTATTCCTGTCATGCCTGACAGGAATTGAATCTAGTCGCTGCTTGTAGATTGATCAAGATTATTTTTTAGCGGCTATTTGTGTTTATAAGTTGTTGAAATTAAACATAAAAAACTAAAAATCTGCAAAATGGTGCAGGCCCTCACCATTTTGACGCACTTGACAAGAACCAAATATGGTCAAGATTTCCTATGCAAAATCAGGCGTTTGAACCAGGTGGCGAGCAGGCGGTGGCGGTAGAAAAAATAGTGGCCTGCACCACTTTGAATCCTGACTGGGTAGACAGGCTTGCGTGCTGGGTCGAGATCGACCCGGCAGAGCAGGTGATGCAAACCCGCTTGGTTTATTGAAAGCCTTATAAAACAATGGATTAGCCGTTTTTATTATGCGTAACAGATAAGTTGAACAGGATCCCGGCACGCTTATTGATAGCCGTCGCTACCAAGCTGGCCGGTCCTGAGATGGAAATGTACTCCGGCCATCGCGAACGGCCGTTTGGCAGTGCAACCACTGCCCGGCGGCGGTTAATCCCGATGAGCGAATAATCAGAACAATGACTGGAGAGGCCCATGCAACAGAGCAGATCGCAAGTGACCGAGCGCGATGGCTTGTACGAACTGGCCGCTGGCCCCGACGTACTCGACAGCCCGCGCTATAACCACGACATCGCCCCGACCAAGGTGCATGAGCGCACCTGGAACAAGTGGCATATCACCGCGCTGTGGGTCGGCATGTCGATCTGCGTGCCGACCTACACCCTGGGCGGCGTACTCACTGCCTACTTCGGCCTGTCGGTGGGCGAGGCGCTGCTGGCGATTCTGCTGGCCAATATCGTGGTGCTGGTGCCGCTGACGCTGAACGCCTTCCCCGGCACCAAGTACGGCATCCCCTTTCCGGTGCTGCTGCGCTCCTCGTTCGGCGTGATCGGCTCCAATGTGCCCTGCCTGATCCGGGCGGTGGTCGCCTGCGGCTGGTTCGGCATCCAGACCATGTTCGGCGGCCTGGCCATCCACCTGCTGCTCGGCTCGATCTTCGAGGGCTGGAAGAGCCTGGGCGGTACCGGCGAGGTGATCGGTTTCATGATTTTCTGGACCCTCAACCTGTGGGTGGTGCTGCGCGGTGCCGAGTCGATCAAGTGGTTGGAAACCCTCTCCGCGCCGCTGCTGGTGCTGGTCGGTGCCGGCCTGCTGGTGTGGGCGCTGCCCAATGTGTCGATGAGCGAATTGCTGGCGCAGCCGGCCAATCGCCCCGAGGGTGCCAGCGTCACCGGTTACTTTCTCGCCGGCCTGACTGCCATGGTTGGCTTCTGGGCCACCTTGTCGCTGAACATCCCCGACTTCAGCCGCTACGCGAAAAGTCAGAAGGACCAGATCATCGGCCAGGTGATTGGCCTGCCGCTGACCATGTTCCTGTTCGCCGCCCTCGGCGTGGTGATGACCGCTGCCTCGGCCTCCCTGGTGGGGCAGACGGTGTCCGATCCGGTCAGCCTGATCGGCCATATCCAGAGCCCCGGCTGGGTCGCTCTGGCCATGGCGCTGATCATCGTCGCCACGCTGTCGACCAACACCGCAGCGAATATCGTCTCGCCCACCAATGACTTCCAGAACATCGCGCCCAAGCTGATCAACCGCACCAAGGCGGTGCTGCTCACCGGTCTGATCGGTCTCGGCCTGATGGGCCATGAGCTGCTGAAGAAACTCGGTCTGCTGGTCTCTGACCTGAGCCTGGAAAGCGTCTATTCCAACTGGTTGCTGGGTTATTCCAGCCTGCTCGGACCGATTGCCGGGATCATGGTGGTGGACTACTTCCTGATCAAGAAACAGCGCCTCGACCTGGCCGGCCTGTACCGCGATGACGTCTACCCGGCGTGGAACTGGATCGGTTTTGCCGCCTTCGCCGTGCCGGTGGCGCTGACCCTGCTGTCGCTCGGCAGCAGCGCCTTTAGCTGGTTCTACGACTACGGCTGGTTTACCGGCTCCTTCCTGGGCGGGCTGATCTATTTCGGTCTGTGCAGCCTGCGTAGCGCCCAGCCTGTGGCGGCCAAGGCACCGGTTTAAGGCAAAGCCCGTACCTGTAGGAGCGGGCTTGCCCGCGATGCGATCAGCAGACGCGCCCCGATGCCGCGGGCGTGTCACAGACAACTAGAAAGGCCCAAGGAGATCACCATGAACACTGCCGTTGACGTCCTGCAATCCAGCCAGCCACACATCAACAGCGAGCGCCTGTGGCAATCGCTGATGGAGATGGCGCAGCTCGGGGCCACCGTCAAAGGCGGGGTCTGCCGCCTGGCGTTGACCGACCTCGACCGCCAGGCCCGCGACCTGTTCGTGCGCTGGTGCGAGGAGGCCGGCTGCACCGTGACGGTCGATGGCGTCGGCAATATCTTTGCCCGCCGTCCAGGGCGTAACGCCGCGTTGCCGCCGGTGATGACCGGCAGCCATATCGACACCCAGCCCACCGGCGGCAAGTTCGACGGCTGCTTCGGCGTGCTGGCCGGCGTCGAGGTACTGCGCACCCTCAATGACCTGGGCGTGCAGACCGAGGCACCGCTGGAAGTGGTGGTGTGGACCAACGAGGAGGGCTCGCGCTTCGCTCCCTGCATGATGGGTTCCGGGGTATTCGCCGAGAAATTCACCCTGGAGGAAACCCTGGCCAAGCGCGACGCCGAGGGTGTCAGCGTCGGTGAGGCGTTGAATGCCATCGGCTACGCCGGCACTCGCGCGGTGACCGGCCATGCGGTGGGTGCCTATTTCGAGGCGCATATCGAGCAGGGGCCAATTCTCGAAGACCAGGGCAAGACCATTGGCGTGGTGCTCGGTGCGCTCGGGCAGAAGTGGTTCGATCTGAATCTCAAGGGCGTCGAGGCCCATGCCGGGCCGACGCCGATGCACCTGCGCAAGGATGCCCTGGTCGGTGCCGCGGCCGTGGTCGCGGCGGTCAATCGGGTTGCGCTGGAGCACCAGCCCCACGCCTGTGGCACGGTCGGTTGCCTGCAGGCCTATCCCGGCTCGCGCAACGTGATACCGGGCGAGGTGCGCATGACCCTGGACTTCCGTCATCTCGAGCCGGCGCGGCTGGATTCGATGATCAAAGAGGTGCGCGGGGTGATCGAGGCGACCTGCGCCCAGCATGGCCTGAGTTTCGAGCTGACACCGACCGCGGATTTCCCGCCGCTGTATTTCGATCAGGGCTGCGTCGAAGCGGTGCGTGGCGCGGCAGCGGGGCTGGGGCTGTCGCATATGGACATCGTCAGCGGTGCCGGGCATGACGCGATCTTCCTCGCCGAGCTGGGCCCGGCGGGGATGATCTTCGTGCCCTGCGAGGGCGGCATCAGCCACAACGAGATCGAGAATGCTGCGCCGGATGATCTCGCCGCCGGCTGTGCAGTGCTGCTGCGGGCGATGCTGGCGGCCAGTGCGGCGTTGGCCAAGGGAAAACTGGCGGCATGATTGGCAGAATCGCCGCCGCATTGCCGGCGACAGTCATGGACGTGGGCTAAGGTGGCAGGCCAAGCTTCGGCTTCTTTGTCCAAACCTCGGGAGTTGCCATGACTGTTGCCTACTGGTGTGTGTTGATCGCGCTGTTTCTGCCTTACCTGTCCACTGCCACCGCCAAGGCTGTCAGCGGCGGTTTCAGCCCGCGGCACAACCACGATCCGCGGGCGCTACTGGATAACCTCAGTGGCTTTGGCCGACGCGCCAACAATGCCCAGCTCAACAGCTTCGAAGTTACTCCGGCATTCTCCGCCGCGGTGATCATCGCCCACCTGGCCGGCGGGGCCGAGCAGTCGCTGATCGATCAACTGGCGATGGCCTTTGTCGTCAGCCGTATCCTCTATCTCATCTGCTACCTGGCCGACTGGGCGACGCTGCGGTCCCTGGTGTGGTTCGTCAATATGGGCCTGATTATCAGTCTGTTTGTAGTCTCCGCATAACGTCTGCGCTGCATAGCCCGCACAGGTTCTGTTCTCTGCGGCAAAACACCACGCTTGGCCGCAGGGCAGCGGGTGACGATACTGTCGCTCGTTATCCACCCGGTTGTTGGCTCTGAAGGTGTTATGAAGTTTAAAACCCTATCCCTCGTTGTGCTGGTGCTGGCCGTAAGTGGCTGTGGCGGCGTTGACCCTAATTCGCCGCAAGGCCAGCGTCAGGCCATCTTCAAGCAGATGCTCAAGGTCAGCGAAGACCTCGGCGGCATGCTGCGCGGGCGGATTGCCTTCAAGGCGCAAGCCTTTGTCGATGGTGCTGCCGAGCTCGATCAATTGACCCGCACGCCCTGGCAGCACTTCCCCCAGGTGCGTGAATACGGTGATGAAAGCCGCGCCAAGGATGACGTCTGGCAGCGCCAGGCGCGTTTTCAGGAGCTGGCCCAGGCGATGGAAGCCAGCACCGCTGCGCTGGTGGCAGCCACTGCCGTGCAACCCTTGACCCCCGAGGCGCTGGCCGCGCCGATGCAACGGGTCGAGGACAGCTGCAAGGCCTGCCATGAAGAGTTTCGCGCGTTTTAGGCGCTTGCTGGGTTGCGCCTCATGGGCACGGTGAGGGGCTAAGGCCTCCTCACAAAGCTGCCCAGTGATTGAGCGGGGCTGTGCCTTTCTGTCGCTTAGATGAGGCGGTGTGGCAGGCGCTTCGGGATATCTCAGGGACGCTCAAGCGACTTCATATAGTCGGTATATTGCGGCAGAACCTGCCGTGTTGTGCTGTCCCGTATTTCGCCAATTCTCGTCCAGAGCCTGTCGGCCAGTTCAGGATGCTCGGCGACAAACCCGTGGCTGAGCATCAAGAAATATCTTTTGGTGCTAAGTGGCGGGTAGATCTTTTCAACCTGCTGCATGCCCGTGGCTTCCAGGTAGAGGTCGGCGACCAGATCCTGGTGGGCAACTGCCGTAATCCGGCCCAGTTTAAGTTTGCTGAAATTCTGTTCTGTGGTGCGTGCCTCTTCGACCGCTACGCCCATTTTTCTCAGGTCATTGGCTATGGAGTAGCCATTGTTGGCTCCAATGAAGAGGTCGGTGCCGCTGAGGCGATGGCCATCCCAGTGCAGGTCGGCCCCTTTACGTCGGTAGAGGAAATAACTCAAGACGGCGATTCGCTTCTCCTCATCCAGCTCGCCATCCTTCATCGGATACTGGCCGTTGGGCATGCGTTCGGTATTAAACGAAAACATGAAGGCACCGTCGATTTCGCCAAGCTTGAGATTTTCCATTACACGTCGATTGGGCATGCGCAGAAATTCAAGGTTGATGCCGATGTCTGTAGCGGCCTGGCGAATAATGTCCATGGCAACACCAGAGGGCTGTGTGTCATGCCGAATCAGGTAGGGCGGTGCCTCTGCGTCGGAGTAACCCAGGCGCATGGTCATGCTCTCAGCGTGAGCGCTGGCTGCGTACAGGGCGGCAATGAGCATAATCCAAGGAGTTCTGGCTCTTGGCATATCAGGTCATGCACCACGCGTGGTTATGTCTCATCAAGGCTTAGTCGCTGAGCTGAAGGTAGCGCTGGCTGAGATCGGTCTCTTGGCGCAAGCGTTGGTCGCGTAATGCCTGCCAGAAGCGTTGTGCCTGCTGCGGGTATTGGCGGGTGAACTGATGTGATAACGGCAGATACCAGTCGGCTTGCAGTAAAGGCAATGGCAGCATCTTCAGGTCGGACTGCAGCCCCAGCTTGCGGATGTGTGTATTGCCGATATGGCGCTCGATCACATAGCCATCCAGGCGTCCAAGAGTCACCAGCTGCAAGGCTTTTTCCGCGCTGGGATTGACCTTGGCCTGCACGCCAAGGGCTCGCAGGCGCTGGCTGGCGATATAGCCAAGGGGGGCGCTCAGGCCATACTGCAAGCCCTTGAACTGCTGGCCATTCCACTGCAATAGGCTGTCGGTACTGATGATGATCGGATAGTCGACTTGCCAGAGCCGATAATCACGATCCACGGCTTCTTGGCGCTCAGGGTCGCGACCAGGAAACTGACCCCAGACATCGCGATCCGCCTGCCAGATGGCGGCAAAAATGCCATCGCTCTGGCCGCTTTGCAGCTGCAGGATGCAGCGTTTCCAGGGGCGGCGTTGAAGCTCTAGACGCAGGCCAGCCTGCTGAGCGGCCGATTGGACCAGCTCCACGATCAAGCCAGGTTTGGCTTGCTTGTAATCGGACCAGAAGGGCGTGGAGTCTTCGTTCTCGTAGCAGATACGCAGCAACGATTGCTCGGCCAAGACGAACGTCGGCATGAGGGTCAGAAACAAGGTCGGCAGCAATGATAGGCGCATGGCTTTGCTCTGCAGGTGCTCGGTCGACAGCCGAGGATGTTTCTGTTGATCATTTAATCAGTCTATCCGGCGTTGGCGCGAGCGTCTGCCCGCACGTCATATATATCCTGAGCGTTTTAAAAGGCATTCTTGATGCCAGCACGTCACGGTGGCGGAGAAATACCTGCAACGCTGAGCGCGACGGGTGCTGACCCCGCTTGCTGCAGGTCGAGGCATACGCCACAGCTGCGATCCACCCAGTGCGCCCTTCGGTACTTCTCTTACACTGCGCCATAAAAAAGCCCCGCACGAGGCGAGGCTTTGGGTCTTGCGACGGGGAATTACAGGCCGGCGGCGGCGCGCAGGTCGGCGACCTTGTCGGTCTTTTCCCAGGTGAAGGTGGTGAAGCTGTCGTCGCCGACAGTCTTCTGCTCCGGGGTGCGGCCGAAATGGCCGTAGGCCGCGGTTTCCTGGTACATCGGGTGGAGCAGGTCGAGCATCTTGGTGATGGCGTACGGGCGCAGGTCAAACACCTCGCGCACCAGCTTGATGATCTTGTCTTCGGCGATCTTGTGGGTGCCGAAGGTGTTGATCGAGATCGAGGTCGGCTGGGCCACGCCGATGGCGTAGGACACCTGGATTTCGCAACGCTCGGCCAGGCCGGCGGCCACGATGTTCTTCGCCACATAACGACCGGCATAGGCGGCCGAACGGTCAACCTTGGATGGGTCCTTGCCGGAGAACGCGCCGCCACCGTGGCGGGCCATGCCGCCGTAGCTGTCGACGATGATCTTGCGCCCGGTCAGGCCGCAGTCGCCCACGGGGCCGCCGATCACGAAGTTGCCGGTCGGGTTGATGTGGTACTGGGTGCCTTTGTGCAGCAGATCGGCCGGCAGGGCGTGCTTGATGATCAGCTCCATCACCCCTTCACGCAGATCAGCCAGCGACACTTCCGGATTGTGCTGAGTGGACAGCACCACGGCGTCGATGCCGACCACCTTGCCGTTCTCATACTGGCAGGTGACCTGGGATTTCGCGTCCGGGCGCAGCCACGGCAGCAGGCCGGACTTGCGCGCTTCGGCCTGGCGCTGCACCAGCGCGTGGGAGAAGCGGATCGGTGCCGGCATCAGCACGTCGGTTTCGTTGCTGGCGTAGCCGAACATCAGGCCCTGGTCGCCCGCACCCTGGTCTTCCGGCTTGGCGCGGTCGACGCCCTGGTTGATGTCCGGGGACTGCTTGCCAATGATGTTCAGCACGCCGCAGGTGGCACCGTCGAAGCCGACGTCGGAGTTGGTGTAGCCGATGTCGCAGATCACGTCGCGGACGATCTGTTCAAGGTCGACCCAGGCGCTGGTGGTGACTTCACCGGCAACGATGGCCACGCCAGTCTTGACCAGGGTTTCCACGGCCACGCGGGCGTGCTTGTCCTGGGCGATGATGGCGTCCAGCACCGCATCGGAGATCTGGTCGGCAATCTTGTCCGGATGGCCTTCGGAGACGGACTCGGAGGTAAAGAGGGAGTATTCGCTCATCGATCGGTTTTCCTATTGTGTACCGCTGACGGTGGCCCTCAGGCCGCTGTTTTCATGGGGGTTGGCAAAGTGCCGTACCTGAATCTGGAAGCCGTTGCGCAGGCCGACATACAGGCTCTCGCTCGGCGTGAGGCCCGCGGCGACCGCCCAGCGGGCCAGGTCGTCCTGTTCGAAGCCCAGCCACAGGTCGCCGCAGGCCTGCTTGGCCCAGCTCTGGTTGTGGCTGCATAAATCGGTGATCAGCAGGCTGCCGCCCGGTTTGACCCGCCGGGCCAGCTGCTTCAGCGCCTCGGCCGGGGCGGCGAAATGGTGCAGGACCATATTCAGCACCAGGCAGTCGGCGGCTGGATAGTCATCATGTAAGGCGTCGGCCAAGTGCAATTCGACATTGTCCAGGCCGTCCTGCTGGCAGCGCTGGCGGGTCAGTTCGAGCATCGCCGGGCTGTTGTCCAGGGCGGTGACGTGGCTGAAGCGCCTGGCCAGCTCGGGCAGAAAGCCGCCGTCGCCGGGGCCGATTTCCAGGGCCGTGGCGCTGGCGGCAAAGTTCAGCGAGTCGAGCAGGCTGAGCAGACTGTCACGGTACTGCGGCAGGCCGGCGATCAGGTCCTGCTGAGCCTGGAAGCTGGCCGCGCAACGGGCGAAGAAGTCCTGGCTGGCAGCGGCGCGCTGGCTGTGCACCTCGGCAATCCGCCCGCGCACCTCGGTGGGCAGAGGCAGGCGGTCCACTTCTTCGAGCAGGGCCGCGTGCAGGCTGCCGCCGAGCTGCTCGTTATGGGCCAGGGCGCGGCGGTAGAAAATCGCATTGCCTTCGCGCCGGGTGGCCACCAGGCCGGCCTGGGCAAGTACCTTGAGGTGATGGCTGATGCCTGATTGACCAATGGCAAAGATCTGCGCCAGTTCCAGCACGCCGAAGGAGTCGTTGCTCAGTGCGCGCAGCACATTCAGGCGCAGCGAATCGCCGCCGGCCTTGCACAGAGCGGCGAGGGCGTCGACGGGTTCGAAGGTCGGAAGGGTGGCGCGCATATTCATAGGCTGGGCAGTCTAGTCGGTCATTTTTCATCCAGCAATACCAATATCAAAAAGTTTTGATATTGGTATTGCTGGGCCGAAGGCCAGAAAACCTTGGCTCTGCGACTATCTGTCATTGCCCCAATGGGCTCCGCTGGGCGAAAATGGCCGCCTTTTTCGACCCCCAGTTGCCCAAGCAGCCCGTAGGAGATTCAGTGATGCCCAGCCGTCGTGAGCGAGCCAATGCCATTCGTGCCCTGAGCATGGATGCCGTGCAGAAAGCCAACAGCGGCCACCCCGGAGCCCCGATGGGCATGGCGGATATCGCCGAAGTCCTGTGGCGCGACTACCTCAAGCACAATCCGAGCAACCCGAGTTTTGCCGACCGCGACCGCTTTGTGCTGTCCAACGGCCACGGCTCGATGCTGATCTACTCGCTGCTGCACCTCACCGGCTATGACCTGGGCATCGAAGACCTGAAAAACTTCCGCCAACTGCACAGCCGCACCCCGGGCCACCCGGAATACGGCTACACCCCGGGCGTGGAAACCACCACCGGTCCGCTCGGCCAGGGTATCGCCAACGCCGTGGGCTTTGCCCTGGCGGAGAAGGTGCTGGGCGCGCAGTTCAACCGCGACGGCCACCAGATCGTTGACCACTTCACCTACGCCTTCCTCGGCGACGGTTGCATGATGGAAGGCATCAGCCATGAAGTCTGCTCCCTGGCCGGCACCCTGGGCCTGGGCAAGCTGATCGCCTTCTATGACGACAACGGCATCTCCATCGACGGCGAAGTCGAGGGCTGGTTTACCGATGACACGCCGAAACGCTTCGAGGCCTACGGCTGGCAGGTGATCCGCAATGTCGACGGCCATGACGCCGAAGAACTCAAGATCGCCATCGACACCGCGCGCAAGACCAGCGACCAGCCGACCCTGATCTGCTGCAAGACCACCATCGGTTTCGGTTCGCCGAACAAGCAAGGCAAGGAAGAGTGCCACGGCGCGCCGCTGGGCAATGACGAAATCGCCCTGACCCGCGCCACCCTGGGCTGGAACTATGGCCCCTTCGAAATCCCCGCTGAGATCTACGCCGAGTGGGACGCCAAGGCCGCCGGTGCCGCTGCCGAAGCCGAGTGGGACCAGCGCTTCGCCGCCTACGCCGCCGCATACCCCACGCTTGCCAGCGAGTTCAAACGCCGCATCGCTGGTGAGCTGCCGGCCGATTTCGCCGAGAAAGCCGCCGCCTATATCCAGGAAGTCGCCGAGAAGGGCGAAACCATTGCCAGCCGCAAGGCCAGCCAGAACACTCTGAACGCTTTCGGCCCGCTGCTGCCGGAATTCCTGGGCGGCTCGGCGGACCTGGCCGGTTCCAACCTGACCCTGTGGAAAGGCTGCAAGGGCGTATCGGCCGAAGATGCTTCCGGCAACTATATGTTCTACGGCGTGCGCGAGTTCGGCATGAGCGCGATCATGAACGGCGTGGCCCTGCATGGCGGCTTCGTGCCCTACGGCGCGACCTTCCTGATCTTCATGGAATACGCGCGCAATGCCGTGCGCATGTCCGCGTTGATGAAAAAGCGCGTGCTCTATGTATTCACCCACGACTCCATCGGCCTCGGTGAAGACGGCCCGACCCACCAGCCGATCGAGCAACTGGCCAGCCTGCGTGGCACGCCGAACCTCGACACCTGGCGCCCATGCGACGCCGTGGAATCGGCGGTGGCCTGGAAATACGCGATCGAGCGCAACGACGGCCCGTCCGCGCTGGTGTTCAGCCGGCAGAACCTGCCGCACCAGTCGCGTGATGCCCAGCAGCTGGCCGATGTGGCTCGCGGCGGCTACGTGCTCAAGGACTGCAATGGCGAGCCGGAACTGATCCTGATCGCCACCGGTTCGGAAATCGGCCTGGCCGTAGCGGCCTACGACAAGTTGACCGCTGAAGGCCGCCAGGTGCGTGTGGTCTCGATGCCGTCCACCAGCGTGTTCGACCAGCAGGACGCCGGCTACAAGCAGGCCGTGCTGCCGGTGCAAGTGGGTGCGCGGATCGCCATCGAAGCCTCCCATGCCGACTACTGGTACAAGTACGTCGGTCTGGAAGGCCGCATCATCGGCATGACCACCTTCGGCGAGTCGGCCCCGGCCCCGGCGCTGTTCGAGGAATTCGGCTTTACCGTTGAAAACATCCTGGAAACCGCCGCCGAATTGTTGGACGCCTGACTCCGTAGGATGGTGTTGAGCGAAGCGATACCCATCAATCGGCTGTGATGGGTATCGCAAAGCTCCACCCATCCTACGACCGTTACCCATCGAGATCGCCATGTCCAAGCGCCCCTACAGAATCGCCCTCAACGGTTACGGCCGTATCGGCCGCTGCGTGCTACGTGCGCTGCATGAGCGCGGTGCCGGAGCGAGCCTGGAAATCGTTGCGCTGAATGATCTGGCCGACCAGGCCAGCATCGAATACCTGACCCGCTTCGACTCCACCCACGGGCGTTTTCCCGGCGAGGTGCGGGTCGACGGCGATTGCCTGCATATCAATGGTGACTGCGTAAAGGTGCTGCGCCAGGCCACGCCGGAAGCCATCGACTGGGCCGCGCTGGATATCGACCTGCTGCTCGAATGCTCCGGCCAGTACACCAGCCGCGCCGATGCCCGGCGCTTTATCGATGCCGGCGCACCGCGACTATTGCTGTCGCAACCTATGGCCAGCGAGGCGGATATCGACGCCACCGTGGTTTACGGGGTCAATCAGGATTGCCTGAGCGGCCGCGAGCTGCTGGTGTCCAACGCCTCCTGCACCACCAATTGCGGCGTGCCGTTGCTCAAGTTGCTGAATGAGACAGTGGGGATCGACTACGTGTCGATCACCACCATCCACTCGGCGATGAACGATCAGCCGGTGATCGATGCCTATCACCATGAGGATTTGCGCCGTACGCGTTCGGCCTTCCAGTCGGTGATTCCGGTGTCCACTGGTCTGGCCCGCGGTATCGAACGCCTGTTGCCGGAACTAAGCGGGCGTATCCAGGCCAAAGCTATTCGCGTGCCGACGGTAAATGTCTCGTGCCTGGATATCACCCTGCAGACCGCCCGCGATACGTCGGCGGCCGAGATCAATGCGGTGCTGCGCCAGGCGGCCGAGAGCGGCCCGCTTAAAGGTCTGCTGGCTTACACCGAGCTGCCCCACGCCAGCTGCGATTTCAACCACGACCCGCATTCGGCGATTGTCGATGGCAGCCAGACCCGGGTTTCCGGGCCGCGCCTGGTCAACCTGCTGGCCTGGTTCGACAATGAGTGGGGCTTTGCCAACCGCATGCTCGATGTGGCCGAACACTTTCTTTCCCTGACTACTTCTGCTGCCGTGAAGGACTGATTTAATGACCGTTCTGAAGATGACCGACCTCGACCTCGCCGGTAAGCGCGTGCTGATCCGCGAAGACCTCAACGTGCCGGTAAAAGACGGCGTGGTGAAGAGCGACGCGCGCATCCTCGCCTCCCTGCCGACCATCAAGCTGGCGTTGGAAAAGGGCGCAGCCGTAATGGTCTGTTCGCACCTGGGTCGCCCGAGCGAAGGCGAATTCAGCGCAGAGAACAGCCTCAAGCCGGTGGCCGACTACCTGAGCAAGGCCCTGGGCCGCGACGTACCGCTGGTAGCGGATTACCTGAGCGGCGTTGAGCTCAAGGCCGGTGAGATCGTGCTGTTCGAGAACGTGCGCTTTAACAAGGGCGAGAAGAAAAACAGCGATGAGCTGGCCCAGCAATACGCCGCCCTGTGCGACGTGTTCGTCATGGACGCCTTCGGCACCGCCCACCGCGCCGAGGGTTCGACCCATGGCGTGGCCAAGTTCGCCAAAGTCGCCTGCGCAGGCCCGCTGCTGGCGGCCGAGCTGGACGCCCTGGGCAAGGCCCTGGGTAACCCGGCCAAGCCAATGGCCGCGATCGTCGCCGGCTCCAAGGTGTCGACCAAGCTCGACGTACTCAACAGCCTGAGCCAGATCTGCGACCAGCTGATCGTCGGCGGCGGCATCGCCAACACCTTCCTCGCCGCCGCCGGCTTCCCGGTGGGCAAGTCGCTGTACGAAGCCGATCTGCTCGACACCGCCAAGGCCATAGCGGCCAAGGTCAGCGTGCCGTTGCCGGTCGATGTGGTTGTCGCCAAAGCCTTCGCTGAAGACGCCGAAGCCACCGTCAAGCTGGTAGCCGATGTGGCTGAAGACGACATGATCCTGGATATCGGCCCGCAGACCGCCGCGCAGTTCGCCGAGTTGCTGAAATCCTCGAAGACCATTCTGTGGAACGGTCCGGTCGGCGTGTTCGAATTCGACCAGTTCGGCAACGGCACCAAGGTGCTGGCTCAGGCCATCGCCGAAAGCCCGGCGTTCTCCATCGCCGGCGGTGGCGACACCCTGGCGGCCATCGACAAATACGCCGTGGCCGACAAGATTTCCTATATATCCACCGGTGGTGGCGCGTTCCTCGAATTCGTCGAAGGCAAGGTGCTGCCGGCTGTGGAAGTGCTGGAACAGCGCGCCAAGGTGTAGGGTGGGTTAGTCGCGTAGCGGCGTAACCCGCCACTGGATATTAAGGCCACCCGGATTTCATCCGGGCTACGGGTTGAATACAGGCCGGGTTCACCCCCGGTCTGAATGACTTGAATAGCGCCTGCCCCTGCGGCAGGCTTGCACGATTAACGAGCCCCACCGGGAGAAAGAACACCATGGCACTTATCAGCATGCGCCAGATGCTCGACCACGCCGCCGAATTCGGCTACGGCGTGCCGGCCTTCAACGTCAACAACCTCGAGCAGATGCGCGCGATCATGGAAGCGGCCGACAAGACCGATTCTCCGGTGATCGTCCAGGCTTCCGCCGGTGCCCGCAAGTACGCCGGCGCACCCTTCCTGCGTCACCTGATCCTGGCGGCCATCGAAGAATTCCCGCATATCCCGGTGTGCATGCACCAGGACCACGGCACCAGCCCTGACGTCTGCCAGCGCTCGATCCAGCTGGGCTTCAGCTCGGTGATGATGGACGGCTCGCTGAAAGAAGACGGCAAGACCCCGGCCGACTACGATTACAACGTCGCCGTGACCCAGCAGACCGTGGCCTTCGCCCACGCCTGCGGCGTGTCCGTGGAAGGTGAGCTGGGTTGCCTGGGCAGCCTGGAAACCGGCATGGCCGGCGAAGAAGACGGTGTTGGCGCGGAAGGCGTGCTGGATCACAGCCAGATGCTGACCGACCCGGAAGAAGCCGCCGACTTCGTCAAGCGTACTCAGGTGGATGCCCTGGCCATTGCCATCGGCACCAGCCACGGTGCCTACAAGTTCACCAAGCCACCCACCGGTGACATCCTCGCCATCGACCGCATCAAGGAAATCCACAAGCGCATCCCCAATACCCACCTGGTGATGCACGGTTCTTCTTCGGTGCCGCAAGAGTGGCTGGCGATCATCAACCAGTACGGCGGTGACATCAAAGAAACCTACGGCGTGCCGGTTGAGGAAATCGTCGAAGGCATCAAGTACGGCGTGCGCAAGGTCAACATCGATACCGACCTGCGTCTGGCGTCCACCGGTGCCATGCGCCGCCTGATGGCCACCAACCCGAGCGAGTTCGACCCGCGCAAGTTCTTCGGTGCCACCGTTACCGCCATGCGCGACATCTGCATCGCCCGTTACGAAGCCTTCGGCACCGCCGGCAACGCCTCGAAGATCAAGCCGATCTCCCTGGAAGGCATGTTCCAGCGTTATGCCAAGGGTGAGCTGGCCGCCAAGGTCAACTGATCCCGGCGCAGCACCTGCACGTCTCAAGAAAACGCCGCGTCTCCTCCAGGGGACGCGGCGTTTTTCTGTCTGTGGCAGCGCCTCAGGGCACGGTGCTGAGCAGGGGGCGGTGCTCGATGCTCAGTTTGTCGAAATGCGCCGCGCCGGCTTCGGTTTCATAGCCGCTGTTGTCCTGGGGGTAGACCCCGGCCTTGAAATACAGCGGTTTGCTCGCCCAGGCCGAGTCGAGCCGGGTGCTCCACTTGACCCCGTTGAGGTTGATTGCCAGGGTTCCTTTAGGCGTCAGATGCAGGACGTAGGTGAAGCGCTGGTTCAGCGAGATGCCGCTGGCCAGGGTCACGACCTGGATCGTTGCCTCGGGACTGAGACGCACCTTGGCGACGATATTGCCGCTGGCGGAATAGTCCTTGTACTGATACTCCAGCTTGACCAGTGGCTTGGAGCTTTTGTAAGCGTGGATCTGGCCAATCACCAGTTTGCCGGTGGAGGGCACCTGGCTGACGATCAGCGCGGCGCGCAGGAAATGATCCGCGCTGGGGTAGATCCAGTTGCGCAGGCTGCCGTCGGGGTACGTTTCGCGCAGCTCGCTGCGGGGGTACTTCGCGGTTTCGGTGGTGCTGCCGTTGACAGGGGCCCAGAAGAAGATCGCGCCGTTCTTGGACTGGAAATAGTGATCCTGGTAACCGCCGACCAGCAATGGGGTTTCGATGGTGGTGGCGGGAACGCCGACGGGGATGCTCAGATTCCACGTGTCGAGGTCGATCATGCTTGATGCTCCTGAAAGGCAGAGGCTTCAGTCAGTCGAGGGCACAACTCATCCGGGAGTTAGTAAGGGCTACTTGGCGTTCCAGCGGGTGACACAGGCGAACTAGAAGGGGGCAGGTGTTGCCCTTGTCGGGAGGCGGGGCTGCCTTCGCGACACCTGTATAACGGCAGAAGTTCAGAATGGATGACAACCGTTCGTCGTGTAATTGACGCCAATATTTTGTCTTTGCGGTGTTCGAGCCATTCTGTCGCCCAAAATCGTCGGTGCCAGGCCGCCGATCATGGCCCACGAATCCCAGCAGGCGCTGCGGGAGGGGCCCCAGGGGCACCAGGTAAAACCCTGTAAAACACCCAGGCCACGCTGGCCGACGGGCTGCGCCATACTCGCTGCACTGTCGTCCCGGGAAACCTCCACCCATGTCCAGCAAGCCACGCCTGTTGCTCGCCTTCGTCCTCGCTGTATTGTTGGCCACTCTGCTTGCTTCGATCTTTCAGACTCAGAGCAACCTCGCCGCCCTGCAGGCGCTTGGCGCGCCCATGCCGCTGGGCGTGCGCCTGGCTACCACCTGCCTGGACCTGTTCGGCTTCGCTCCGACCTTCGCCCTGCTGGCCGCCTTTGGTTTCGTCTTCGCCCTACCGTTGGCGGCGTGGAGCGCGCGCCGTCTGCCGTCCCTGCGCTGGGCGATCTTCGTTCTGGCCGGTGCCGCGGCGATCTGGACGGCACTGGCCCTGGCCAATGCGCTGGCACCGATGCCGACGCTGATCGCCGCCGACCGCAACCTGTTCGGCACCCTGGGGCTGATGGCCAGTGGCAGCGCAGGCGCGCTGCTGTTCGGTCTGCTCGGCCGGCGGGTGCGTTATCGAGCGCAATCGACGCCTTCCGCCTCCCTATGACAAGGCCCTGCCCATGTTGAGAACCACCCTGGTGCTGCTTGGCACCCTGGCCGCCAGCGCGCTGGCGCTGGCCCAGGATTACCGTATCGAAACTGTCACCGCCGGCCTCGAACACCCCTGGTCCCTGGCCTTTTTGCCGGACGGGCGGATGCTGGTGACTGAACGAGTCGGTCGCCTGCGGATTATCGCCAAGGACGGCAGCCTCGATCCCGAGCCGGTCGCCGGCGTGCCCGAGGCGTTCGTGGCTGCCCAGGCGGGGCTGATGGAGGTGCTGCTCGATCCCGATTTCGCCGGTAATCAATGGGTTTATCTGAGCTACGCTTATGGCACCGAGCAGGCCAACAACACCCGTCTGGCCCGCGGTCGTCTGGTGGAGGGGCGCTTACAGGACGTCGAGGTGCTGTTTAGCGCCCTGCCGGCCAAGGCCGGGGCGGCTCACTATGGTGGGCGCATGGCCTTTCTCCCGGACCAGACCCTGGTGCTGACCCTGGGCGATGGCTTCGACTGGCGCGAGCAGGCGCAGAACCCGGCCAACCACCTGGGCAAGATCGTGCGGCTCCATCGCGACGGCAGCGTGCCGGCGGACAACCCTCTGGTCGGGCAGGCCGGGGCGGCAGCGGAGATCTACAGCCTGGGCCATCGCAATGTCCAGGGCATCTACTACGATGCCCGCCTGCAGCGGCTCTACAGTCACGAGCATGGCCCCCGCGGCGGCGACGAGCTGAACCTGATCGAGCCCGGCCACAACTATGGCTGGCCGCTGATCACCTATGGGGTTGATTACACCGGCGCGCAGATTTCGCCCTATACCGAGCTGCCCGGCCTGCAGCAGCCGCTGCTGCACTGGACGCCTTCGGTGGCCCCGTCGAGCCTGACCCAGTACCGCGGCGCGCTGTTCCCGGAATGGCAGGGCGACCTGTTTGCCTCGACTCTGGCCGAACGCAGCGTACGGCGCATTCGCATGTTGGATGGCAAGCTGGCGGGCGAGGAGGTGCTGTTCGAAGAGCTGGATGAGCGGATTCGCGATGTGCGCAGCGGCCCGGACGGTGCGCTCTATCTGCTCACCGACAATGCTGAGGGGCGGGTGCTGCGGGTAGTGCCGGCCGATTAGATTGGCCATACTCTGCGCCCCCAGGATTTGCCCCTAGACACCATGACTCCGCTGAAATACCTGCAAGGCTACCCCGTCGAACTTCAGGACAAGATCCGTCAGCTGATTGCCGAACAGCGCCTGGGCGATTACCTGGCGCGTTCCTACGGCGGCAAGCATGACATCCAGAGCGACAAGGCCCTGTATGCCTATATCCAGGGCCTCAAGCAGGAGCACCTGCGCAATGCCCCGGCCATCGACAAGGTGCTGTATGACAACCGTCTCGACCTGACCCACCGCGCCCTCGGCCTGCATACGGCGATCTCGCGGGTGCAGGGCGGCAAGCTCAAGGCGAAGAAGGAGATTCGCGTCGCCTCGCTGTTTCGCGAGGCCGCGCCGGAGTTTCTGCAGATGATCGTGGTGCACGAGCTGGCGCATTTGAAAGAGGCCGAACACAACAAGGCCTTCTACAAACTCTGCGAATACATGCTGCCGGGCTACCACCAGCTGGAATTCGACCTGCGCGTCTACCTGACCTGGCGCGAGCTGCCCTAGGGGGCGGTGTCGATCATTCGGCACTTCGTAGGGTGCGCCGTGCGCACCGCCCAGGCTGAAGGTTATTGGTGCACAACGCGCAGACTGCGGGCCCCTGGTGCGCACAGCGCACCCTACGGTGAGGCGCACCGGCAGCCGGTGCGCGGGCGCTTAGTCGCGCAGCAGCAGGTTGAGCTGGTCAACCACCTCGGCCCAGTCCGCGTCCTCGAGAATTTCCTCGCGCAGAAAGTCTGCCTGGGGCTTGTCCCAGAAGGGCGCGTCGGCCAGTTGGCAGCCTTGCGGCAGCGGCGAATGCTGTTTGATAAAGCGATCGATGGCGGCCGGGTCGTCGGTCAGGCCGAGTTGCTTGAACAGTGCGGACAGGCTGTGGGTGGGCGCTTGCATGCTGGTCTCCCTGGATAAGTCGGGGATGATTCCCTGAGCCTTAACTGATAACACCTTTAGTCGACCGACAGAAGCTCGAACAGTTGCACGCCGCTGGCGATCTGCAGGGTTACCTGGTCGCCGCAGCCCTTGCCGAGCAGGGCGCGGCCCAGGGGTGCCAGTGGGCCGATGACCTGCACGCTGTGGCCGTCCTGCTGCAGTTTTATCGCTGCGCCGTCCGGGCCAAGGAACAGGCACTGGCGCTTGTCGTCTTCGTCGGCCAGCCAGACCAGTGCGCCGAGCTGTACGCCCAGGCGCTCGTCGAAGGGGCGCAGGACCAGCTGCTTCCAGGTACTCAGAGTGTGGCGGATGGCCTGCGCGCGGCGGGCCTGGCCGGTGGCCAGGTAGGAGGCCTCCAGGCCCAGGGTGTCGTACTTGTTCTCGGCGATGTTTTCTTCATCGGTGGCCGCCTCGTAGGCGGTCTGGGCCGCCTGCTGCGCCTGGCTCAGGGCGGTTTCGAGATGGGCGATGACCTGATGCAGCAACTGCGCTTTGTTTAGGGTCGGCATGTTCTTGGCTGAGGCTGGGTGAAGGGGCGAGATTAGCGGAAAAGCGCCCCCTCGGGTGGTTACGCGATGCCCGAGTAGGATGGCGTTGAGTGTAGCGATACCCATCGACGGGCATGGCTGCTCTCAGGCCTGCCCATCTTTGCGCAAGTGGGCGGCCAGGGTGCGCAGCGGCCCGAGCTGACGACAGATCAGCGCCAGCTGGGTCTGCACCAGGCGCTGCTGGTCGTCCAGGCTGTCGTCGGGCTGCTCCAGGCGACTGGCCAGCTGCTCTTCCGCATCGCTGTGAATCGCCACCGGGCGTCCTTCGTTCAGGCACTGGGCGATCTCGTCGAGGCTGGCGGCCAGGTGCCCGGCCCCTAGTAGCAGTGGGTTGTCGCTGCCTTCCAGACGGGTTTCGCCGCGGTGCGCGCCGAGCCCGGAGAGATAACTCAGGAGGGTGTGCGACAGCACCAGAAAACGGAAACCGATATCGGCCTCCTTACGGAAGTGCCCGGGCTCCATCAGCATATTGCCCAGGGTGGTCGACAGGGTCGCATCGGCGTTGTGCGCGTTGCGCCGCGCCAGGCGATAGGCCAGGTCGTCGCGTTTGCCGCTGGCGTACTGGGCGATGATCTGCTGCAGGTAGCGGCTGTTGCAGCTCAGGGTATTGGCCAGCAGGCGGTTGAGTCGGCGGCCCTGCCAGTCCGGCAGGATCAGGAATACCGCCAGGCCGGCGATCAGGCTGCCCAGCAGGGTATCCACCAGGCGCGGAATAAACAGGCCGTAACCGTCGCCCACCTGGTTGAAGCAGAACAGCACCAGCAGGGTGATGGCCGCCGTGGCCAGGGTGTAACGGCTGCTGCGCAGGGCGAAGAAGGCCACCCCGGCCACCACCGCGAACAAGGCCTGCACCAGCGGGTTGGGGAACAGGTCGAACAGCGCCCAGCCGAGCAGCAGGCCAAGCACCGTGCCGCTGATCCGTTGCACCAGCTTGAGTCGGGTCGCGCCGTAGTTCGGCTGACAGACGAACAGGGTGGTCAGCAGGATCCAGTAGCCCTGGGTCGGGTGGATCCAGTGCAGCAGGCCGTAGCCGAGGGTCAGGGCGCAGGACAGGCGCAGGGCATGGCGGAACAGCAGTGAGGTCGGCGTCAGTTGCAGGCGCAGCCGCTCCCAGACGTCCTTGAGCGATTGCGGCTCGCGGTCGAGCAGGCTGCTGTCCTGCTCCTCGGCCAGGGCATCGGGGCTGCTGGCGTTGCTCAGCAGCCCATCGAGGCTGCGCAGGTTGCCGGCCAGGGCCGCGAGGGAGCGCAGCAGGTGCCGCCAGGCCGGGTTGCTTTGCACCCGCAGGTGCTCCAGGGAGTCGTGCAGGTCGATGAGGGCCTGGCTGCACAGCGAGCGGTATTCGAACGGCTGGCGCAGTTCGATGGCCTGGGCCAGCCGTTGGCAGGCCTGGCCGTGCAGGCGCAGCAGGCGCTGGCAGCGGAACAGCACATCGCTGTGGAAGAAGGCTTCGGCCAGTTCGTTGTAGGGGTAGTGCGAGGAGCTGGCGCGCTCGTGCAGATCCTGGGCGAGGAAATACAGCTTGAGGTAGCGGCTGACCTTGGGCCCGGGGCGACCATTGCCGACCCGGTGCAGGATCACCTCCTTGCAGGCATTGAGCGCGGCGACGACCCGGCCGTTCTGCCTGGCCAGGGCCAGTCGCCGTTCCTCCACATCCAGCTGGCGCAGCGGCTCGAACAGCGCGGCCTTGAGCTTGAGGTACAGGCCCAGCTCGCGAAACAGCCGGGCCAGGCTGTGCTGCACCGGCTGGTTGGCGAACAGCGCATTCCAGATCACCGACAGCAGGCCGTACCAGGCCGCACCCGCCACCAGCAGCAGGGGTTCCAGCCAGAGTCCGGCACTGCCGCCGCGCTGCTCCACGCCGATCATGCTGTACACCGCCAGGATCAGGGTCGCCGAACCCAGGGTGGCGTAGCGTTCGCCCAAGGCCCCGAGCATGGTCAGGGAAAAGCTGGCCAGGGCCAGGGCACTGACGAACAACCAGGGGTAGGGGAACAGGAACTCCACCGCATAGGCCGCGGCGCTGAAACAGCCCAGGGTGACCAGTAGTGCCACTAGGCGGCCCTGCCAGCTGTCGTCGGTCTCGGCCAGGGCGCTGGCGATAACCCCGAGGAACAGCGGAATCAGGGCATGCATCCAGCCTTGCGCCCAGCACAGCAACAGCGCGCCACTGAGGGCGATAAACACCCGCAGGCTGTAGCTGAACTTGTCCAGGGCCCAGAGGCGGCGCAGGGAGTGGCTGAGGGGGCTGGACGGCATGGGCTGGGGTCTTGTTCAGCGGGAATAGCCAGCAGCCTAACGGACTCCGCGTGGTGGCGGCAGCCCCCGCTGACGCTGTCGGACAAATTTGGTCGCCAGGGGCCATGGTCTATCCTCTTAACAGGTAGCCGGATCGCAGTCTGTGCACGTCGACCATCCCGGCTGCCGGGAGCGCCTCGTGAAACAGGTTCTACGCTGTTGTGCGCTGGTTCTGGCCGGGCTGCTGAGCCCGGGCGCTGGGCTGGCGTCTCCGGCACCGGTGCTGGAGTTGCGGGTCGAGGGAGCCATCGGGCCGGCCAGCGCCGACTATGTGGTGCGTGGCCTGGCCCGTGCCCAGGAGCGGGGCGCGCAGCTGGTAGTGCTGAACATGGACACCCCCGGTGGCCTGGATACCTCCATGCGCGCGATCATCAAGGCGATCCTCGCCAGCCCGGTGCCGGTGGCCAGCTATGTCGCCCCCAGCGGGGCCCGGGCCGCCAGTGCCGGGACCTATATCCTCTATGCCAGTCATATCGCCGCCATGGCTCCGGGTACCAACCTGGGCGCGGCCACCCCGGTGGCCATTGGCATGCCGGGCGCGCCGAGCGGAAAACCCGCCGACGAGGGCAAGAAGCCGCAGGAGGAGGGCAAGCAGGAGAGCCCGGCGGACGCCATGAGTGCCAAGCAGATCAACGATGCCTCGGCCTATATCCGTGGCCTGGCGCAACTGCGCGGCCGCAATGTCGAATGGGCCGAGCAGGCGGTGCGCCAGGCGAGCAGCCTGTCCGCCGAGGAGGCGCTGCAGCGCAAGGTGGTCGACTACCTGGCCAGCGACCTGGCCGACCTGCTGCGTCAGCTGCAGGGCAAGAACTTCCAGGCGGCCAATATGGACGTGCGCCTGGAAACCGTCGGTGCCCCGCTGATCAGCCTCGAGCCGGACTGGCGCACCCGCCTGCTGGCGGTGATCACCAACCCCAGCGTGGCATTGATCCTGATGATGATCGGGGTCTACGGGCTGATCTTCGAATTCTCCAACCCGGGTAGCGGAGTCGGCGGCGTGCTGGGCGGCATCAGCCTGATTCTCGGCCTCTATGCCCTGCAGCTGCTGCCGGTGAACTATGCCGGGGCCGCGCTGATTCTGCTCGGCATCGGCTTTATGGCGGCGGAGGCCTTCCTGCCCAGTTTCGGCATCTTGGGCATCGGCGGGGTGGCGGCCTTCGTCTTCGGCGCGCTGATCCTGATCGACACCGATGTGCCGGGCTTCGGCATTCCCCTGGCGCTGATCATCGGCCTGGCCCTGAGCAGCGTGCTGTTGATCGGGCTGATCGTTGGCATGGCCCTGCGTGCCCGTGGGCGACTGCAGGTCAGTGGCGATCAGCCGCTGCTGGGCAGCCGGACCGCGATCCTGGCGGTGCAGGCGGACGACCCCTGCGGTGGCTGGGTGCTGCTGCAGGGCGAGCGCTGGCAGGTACAGAGCGACACGCCGCTGGTGCCCGGCCAGCAGGTGCAGGTACAGGCGCGCAACGGCGTACGACTGGACGTGACCGCGGCTGATCGGCCGCCGCGGCAAGGAGAGTAATCATGGCTTACGAATTGGGTTTTCTACCGCTGCTGGTCATCCTGATGGCCCTGCTGGTTTCGGCGTTCCGCATCCTGCGCGAGTACGAGCGTGGCGTGGTGTTCCAGCTCGGTCGCTTCTGGAAGGTCAAGGGCCCGGGGCTGATCCTGGTGATCCCCGGCATTCAGCAGATGGTGCGGGTGGATCTGCGCACCATAGTGCTGGACGTGCCGACCCAGGACGTGATTTCCCGCGACAACGTCTCGGTCAAGGTCAATGCGGTGGTCTACTTCCGCGTGCTCGACCCGCAGAAGGCCATTATTCAGGTCGAGGACTACCACAGCGCCACCAGCCAGCTGGCCCAGACCACATTGCGCGCGGTGCTCGGCAAGCATGAGCTGGACGAGATGCTGGCCGAGCGCGAGCGCCTCAATGTCGATATCCAGCAGGTGCTGGACGCGCAGACCGACGCCTGGGGCATCAAGGTGGCCAATGTCGAGATCAAGCATGTCGATCTGGACGAATCGATGATCCGTGCCATCGCCAAGCAGGCCGAGGCCGAACGCGAGCGGCGGGCCAAGGTGATCCATGCCGAGGGCGAGCTGCAGGCCTCGGAAAAACTGATGCAGGCCGCCGAGATGCTCGGCCGCCAGTCCGGGGCCATGCAACTGCGCTATATGCAGACCCTGAGCAATATCGCCGGCGACAAGAGCTCGACCATCGTCTTTCCGCTGCCGATTGAACTGCTGCAGGGCATTGCCGAGGTGAAGAAGTAGGCGGCCAAGTGTTGCATGCGACTAGGGTGCGCCGCGCGCACCGCTGCTGATCACGGACTCGTGGCAATGCTCTATATCTGGGATCAGGGGTTGTGCCAGCGTAACCGGCCCCGCCGGTCTGCTGCGAAACGGCGGCTTTCAGTTGAATTCCCTGAAAGCCGTAGCCAATTCAGGTCGGTTTGCGCCGCAGGTTTTCTAGACTTCCAGATAAATCCGTTTGATGGAGGTGGTTATGCGCATTGGTGTACCCAAGGAAATCAAGAATCACGAATACCGCGTTGGCCTGACCCCGCAATCGGTGGTCGAACTGGCTGCCCTGGGGCATCAGGTCTGGGTCGAGACCCTGGCCGGCGCGGCCATCGGCTTCAGCGACGGCGACTACCAGCAGGCGGGCGCGCAGATCGCCCGGGATGCCGCCGAGGTATTTGCCGAAGCCGAACTGATCGTCAAGGTCAAGGAACCCCTGGCGGTCGAGCGCGCCCGGCTGCGTCCCGAACATTGTCTGTTCACCTACCTGCACCTGGCCCCGGACCGGGCCCAGACCGAGGAGCTAATGGCCAGCGGAGCCCTCTGCATCGCCTATGAGACGGTCACCGATGGTCACGGCCGGCTGCCACTGTTGGCCCCGATGTCCGAGGTGGCCGGGCGCATGTCGATCCAGGCCGGTGCCGGTTGTCTGGAAAAGGCCCGCGGCGGCCGTGGCGTGCTGCTTGGCGGGGTGCCCGGGGTGGCACCGGGCAAGGTGGTGATACTCGGCGGCGGGGTGGTCGGCAGCAATGCCCTGGCCATGGCGGTTGGCCTGGGGGCCGATGTCAGGGTGCTGGACAAGAACGTCGATGCCCTGCGTCGTCTGGATGCCCAGTACGGCAACCGCATCACCACCCTTTATTCGACACGCGCGGCGCTGCGTGAGCAGGTGCTGGCCGCCGATCTGGTGATCGGCGGGGTGCTGATCCCCGGAGCCGCTGCACCCAAGCTGATCAGTGCCGAAATGATCCGGCAGATGCAACCCGGCGCGGTGCTGGTGGACGTGGCGATCGACCAGGGCGGTTGCGCCGAAACCTCGAAAGCCACTACCCATGCCGACCCCACCTATGTGGTCGACGAGGTGGTGCATTACTGCGTGGCCAATATGCCCGGTGCGGTGGCGCGCACCTCGACCCTGGCGCTGAACAACGCCACCCTGCCGTTCGTTATCGCCCTGGCCGGGAAGGGCCCTCGGCGCGCCCTGGAGGAGGACCCGCACCTGCTGGCGGGGCTGAATGTGGCCCGCGGTGCGATCACCTGCGCCAGCGTGGCCGAAGCCCATGGCCTGGCCTATCAGCCTGCGAGTGGGGTGCTGGCGAGTCTCTAGCAAGACGGCGTGCTGCTCGAGTACGCCCTACACGCTGCCCCGCAGGGTGAGCCGCGCGCACCGGTCGCTCTGGGTGGGCTAGGCTGTAGACACCCACAGTCGAGCCGGGAGGCCCCATGCGCAAGTCGTCTATCAGTCGTCGCCAGCTGCTGGTCGGACTCGGCGGCACGACCCTGCTGCTGAGTTCGCCGCTGCTTCTGGCCCAGCGCTTGCTGACCCCGCCGCAGGCCCTGGGGCCCTTCTACCCGGATCAGTTACCGCTGGACCGCGACAACGACCTGTTGCAGGTCGAGGGCCATGCCGAGCTGGCCGAGGGTATTCGTGTGCAGCTGCACGGGCAGATTCTCGATGCCCGTGGCGCGCCGCTCGAGGGCGCGCTGGTGGAGATCTGGCAGGTCGATGCCCGCGGCATCTACCTGCACAGCCGTGGTGGCGACCGGGCGCGGCGTGACAGTAATTTCCAGGGCTATGGTCGCTTCACCACCGGCCGTGATGGCCGTTACCGCTTTCGCACCATTCGCCCGGTGGCCTATCCGGGGCGCACGCCACATATCCACTTCGCCGTGACCCTGCCGGGGCAGCCGCGCTTTGCCACTCAGTGCTATATCCGCGGCGAGCCGCGCAACCAGCGTGACGGCGTGCTCAACGCCATCCGCGAGCCGGCCCTGCGTGAGCTGCTGGTGGTGCCCTTTGTCCCGGTTACGGGGGCGCGTAAGCCCGAGCAGGTGGCGCGTTTCGATATCGTCCTGGGGCTGACACCGGCCTCCTGATAGCGCCCATGGTACTTGCGCCTCAGGCCGACTACGCTGAAGGAACATCCCCCTGCCATGAGGCATCTCCCGTGACTGCAGTCAAGTTTCGCGGGTGGCTCTGTCTGCTGCTGGTTTGCTGCCTGCCCCAGCAGCTCTCGGCCCAGCCCCAGCCTCTGCACCTGTACACCGAAGAGTACCCGCCAATCAATTTCAGCCTGAATGGCCAGCCCACCGGCCTGGCCACCGAGATGGTGCGCGCGATCATGCGCCGCACCGGACAGAATGCGCCGATCAGCCTGGTGCCCTGGGCTCGCGGTTACCAGCTGGCGCTGACCCGGCCCAATACCGGGTTGTTCGTGACCATGCGCACCTCGGAGCGCGAACGGCTGTTCAAATGGGTCGGCCCGCTGACGCGCAATGTCACCGGCTTCTATGCCCTGCGCAGCGCCGGGCTGAGTATCGAGCGCCTGGAGCAGGCCCGCGAGCTTGGCGAGATCGCCGTACCGCGTGACTGGTACAGCCATCAGCGCTTGCAGGCCGAGGGCTTCCGTAACCTGACCCCGGTCACTGGGGCGAGCCAGGTGGTGAGCATGCTCAAGCGTGGCCGGGTCAAGCTGATGGTGCTGGACAACCTCAGCCTCAGCACCTTGCTGGCTCAGGGCGATATCCGTGCCGATGAGGTGCAGTTGCTGTTTACCCTGATGTACAGCGACAGTTATATCGCCTTCTCGATGCAGACCGATGCGGCGCTGATAAGGCGCTGGCAACGCGAGCTGGACGGGATGAAGGCCGACGGCAGCTTTGCCGCCATCTACCGCAAATGGCTACCTGGCGAACCGCTGCCGGACAGCGTCGAGCCCTAGGGTCTGTTGCCGTTTGCTCGGGGTACGGCGGTATCAAACCCCTGAGGTCGCAGCCTTGCCTGGCGCGGCCACTCGTCGCTTGCGGCGTCAGTGGCTAGACGTATTGCGCCGCCGCATAGCCCGAGGCCCAGGCCCACTGGAAGTTGAAGCCGCCCAGATGGCCGGTTACATCCAGCACCTCGCCGACGAAATACAGCCCCGGGGATTTCAGCGATTCCATGGTCTTGGATGACACCTCGCGGGTGTCCACCCCGCCCAGGGTCACCTCGGCGGTGCGGTAGCCCTCGGTGCCGGCCGGCACCAGTTGCCAGTCGGACAGCTGTTCGGCAATCGCCTTGAGCTCGCCGGGCGTGTACTGCTTGATCGGCTTGTTGACGAACCAGCCGTCGGCCAGCAATCCGGCCATCTTCTTGGTAAACAGCTCCGCCAGCAGGGTTTTCAGCTCGCTGTTAGGTCGCTCGCGCTGCTGTTCGGCCAGCCACTCGGGCAGGTCGATATGCGGCAGCAGGTCGATATGCACTGTGTCGCCGGGCTGCCAGAACGAGGAGATCTGCAGGATCGCCGGACCCGACAGGCCGCGGTGGGTGAACAGGATATTCTCGCGGAAGCTCTGGCCGTTGCAGCTGACCAGGCAGTCCTCCACCGAGGTGCCGGACAGCTCGCTGCACAGCGCCTTGAGTTGCGGGTCGGTAATGCTGAACGGCACCAGGCCGGCACGGGTCGGCAGCAGCTGGTGGCCGAACTGCCTGGCCACCTGATAGCCGAAGCCGGTCGCACCCAGGGTCGGGATCGACAGGCCGCCGGTGGCGATCACCAGCGACTCGCAGCGCACCGCGCCGGCGCTGGTCTGCAGCTGGTAGCCGCTGTCCAGTTTGCCGATCTCGCTGACCGAGGTGTCCAGACGCAGCTCGACGCCGGCCTGCGCGCATTCGCTCAGCAGCATTTCGAGGATGTCGCTGGCCTTGTTATCGCAGAACAGCTGGCCGAGCTTTTTCTCGTGATAAGGCACGCCGTGCTTGCCCACCAGGCCGATAAAGTCCCACTGGGTATAACGGGCCAGGGCGGATTTGCAGAAATGCGGGTTTTCCGAGAGAAAATTGCTCGGCTCGCAGTACATATTGGTGAAATTGCAGCGCCCACCGCCGGACATCAGGATCTTCTTGCCGGCCTTGTTGGCGTGATCCAGCAGCAGCACCCGGCGGCCACGCCCGGCGGCGGTCAGTGCACACATCAAACCGGCCGCGCCGGCACCGATAATCACAACCTGCGTCACAAGCACAGCATTTTCCTCTGAACACCACAGGCCGCCGCGGGGGCTGCCAGACAGCGCGCATCTTACCTGAAGGGGCCGGGTGACGGCGTGGCAGGCCGCCAGGCAATTTCGCTGCGAGGCCCGCCACCACTGTCTTGTCGGCCAATAAGCGCGCACACTGCGCCGGTAGCCAATACTAATTCGAACAAAAGGGCCCTACCCGATGACACTTGCACTGACCCCCCTGATTTCCCTGATTGCCGGCATCCTGATCCTGGTCATGCCACGGCTGTTGAACTACATCGTGGCCATCTACCTGATCATGATCGGCCTGGTTGGCATTTTTGGTGGCAACCTCAACCTGACTCTCTAACAGGCTGTTGAAAAACCACCTGCGTTGCCGGTAGGGCATTAGCAACAGAGTCGGACGATAAAACCGCTTTATTGAATGGGTTTGGCCTGGGCGTTCCGCCTGGGTTTTCCACGATTCTGTACCCGTGAACCGCGCGCAACAAAGCCCAACAGGCAGTGGCATGCCGGGTTGGGCTTTGTCGTTTTTAGCGGCCGGTAACCGCTTACTGCCAGCAGTTGCGCCCGCGCCCGGCCTTTTTGGCCTGGTACAGGCGCATGTCGGCCTGGTGCAGGGCGCTTTCCAGATCGTTCGGCGCGCCCTGGAAGATCCCGGCGCTAAAGGACAGCGGCGGTGCGCCCGTGGCGTATTTCAGGCCGGCACACTGGCTGCGCAGCTGATCCAGGGTGGCGCTCAGGGCGGCATCGTCCTGCTGGCTGAGCAGGGCGAACTCCTCGCCGCCCAGGCGGCCGAGCAGGGCGTCGGGAAAGGCCGCGGAGAAGGCCCGGGCGAAGGCGATCAGCGCCGCGTCGCCGCTGCCGTGGCCGTGCTCGTCGTTGATCCGCTTGAAGTGATCCAGGTCGATCATCGCCACGCTGAGGTCGCGCCCACCGCTTCTGGCCTGAGCGAACAGCTGCTGGCCGTGTTCGTAGAAGGCGCGGCGGTTGTTCAATCCGGTGAGGGCATCGAACTGCGCGGCCTGGCGCAGGGCCAGCAGCAGGTCGCGGCGCTCCAGGGTCGACATCACCCGGCAGTTGAGTTCTTCCGGGCAGAAGGGCTTGCGCAGGAAATCGTCGGCACCGTGCTTGATAAACATGGCGCTGAGCGAGCCCTTGGTGTCAGCCGAGAGGCCGAGAATGATCAGCTCGTGGCGCTTCATCTTCTGCCGCAGCAGCTTGACCAGCTCGAAGCCGCTCATGCCCGGCATACTGTGGTCCACCAGCAGCAGGTCGATATCCGGCTGCTCCTTGAGAATGCGCAGGGCCTCGTCACCGTCGCAGGCGTCGATGATCTGGTAGCGGTGCGGGGTCAGCACGTTGCGGATGTAATGGCGGGTGGCTTCGCTGTCCTCGGCGATGAGGATCTTCACCTGGCTGTTGTTTTCCAGGCGGTGCAGCAGGCGGAAGGCGTATTCGTAGGAGTGCTGGCTTTCCTTGAGCACATAGTCGACCACGCCCTTGAGCAGCATCTGGTCGCGGCGCTGTTCGTTGTAGCTGCCGCTCAGCACGATGCAGGGCAGGTGATAGCTCATGACCAGGTCGACGATCTCGCCGTCGGGTGCGTCCGGCAGATTGAGGTCGACGATGGCGGCGAAGAACAGCCCGGCCGAGGTCTCCAGCATCACCCGGGCTTCGTCCAGGCTGGCGCAGAAGATCGGCTGCAGGCCGCTTTCCTTGCGGAACAGGTGCTCGAGGATCTTCAGCACAAGGGGGCTGTCTTCGACCACCAGAATATTGCGCACGGGCTGCTCCTCTATGCGGGCCGCGCTGGGGGCGGCCGTCCCGTCTGAACTATAGGGTACGAATGCGCAGCGAACGGCCCTTGACCTTGCCTTCACTGAGGCACTTGAGCGCCTGCATGGCCACGCTGCGCTCAACGGCTACATAGGCCTGAAAGTCGAAGATGGCGATCTTGCCGACCTGCGCGCCGGTGATGCCGGCCTCGCCAGTCAGGGCACCGAGGATATCGCCGGGGCGCAGTTTGTCCTTACGCCCGGCCCCGATGCACAGGGTGATCATCGGCGGCTGCAACGGCGCGCCGCCCTTGGCCTTGAGGCTGCTCAGCGGATGCCAGTTGAGCGGAGCCCTTTGCAGGGTTTCGATGGCCTGGGCGCGATGGCCTTCGGCCGGGGCCACCAGGCTCATGGCCAGGCCTTTTTCGCCGGCACGACCGGTACGGCCGACGCGGTGAATATGGATTTCCGAATCCCGCGCCAGTTCGACGTTGATCACCATGTCCAGGGCGTCGATGTCCAGGCCGCGGGCGGCCACATCGGTGGCCACCAGCACCGACAGGCTGCGGTTGGCGAACATCGCCAGCACCTGATCACGGTCGCGTTGTTCCAGGTCACCGTTCAGCGCGGCGGCCGAGATGCCTTTGGCGGTCAGGTGGTCGACCACTTCCTGGCATTGTTGCTTGGTAAAGCAGAAGGCCACGCAGGACTGCGGGCGGTAGCAGTTGAGCAGCTTGACCACCGCGTCCATGCGCTCTTCCGGGGCGATCTCGTAGAAGCGCTGCTCGATCTGCGTATCGTCGTGCATGGCCTCGGCTTTGACCTGCTGCGGGTCGCGCATAAAGCTGGCGCTGAGCTGCTTGATCCCGGCCGGGTAGGTGGCGGAGAACAGCAGGGTCTGCCGGCGGCTTGGGGTCTGGCCGATGATCTCGGCGATGCTGTCGTAGAAGCCCATGTCGAGCATGCGGTCGGCTTCGTCGAGCACCAGGGTGTTGAGGCCGTCGAGCTTCAGGGTGCCCTTGCTCAGGTGCTGCTGGATGCGCCCCGGGGTGCCGACGATGATCTGCGCGCCGTGTTCCAGCGAGCCGATCTGCGGGCCGAAGGGCACGCCGCCACACAGGGTAAGAATCTTGATGTTGTCAGCCGAGCGGGCCAGACGGCGCAGCTCCTTGGCCACCTGGTCAGCCAGTTCGCGGGTCGGGCAGATGACCAGCGCCTGGCAGCCGAAGTAACGCGGATTGAGCGGATTGAGCAGGCCGATACCGAAGGCCGCGGTCTTGCCGCTGCCGGTCTTGGCCTGGGCGATCAGGTCCATGCCCTTGAGCATCACCGGCAGGCTCTGGGCCTGGATCGGGGTCATCTCCGTGTAGCCGAGGGACTCGAGATTGGCCAGCATGGCGGCGGAAAGCGGCAGAGAGGAGAACGCGGTGTTGGTCACGGTACAGGCCTGATAAGCAAAATGGCGCGCAGTGTAGCAGGCGCGCGGCCCATACAGGCGTTACTGCGACCGGGGGCTGGCCAGTTGCCCTGGGGGCGCATGGCACCCCCGCTGTTTATCCACCTAGCCCGCGCGTTGCGCCGTGCCGCGGACCGGCGCGCCGCCGGCCACGTAGTAGGGCGCGGTGCTGCGCGGCAGGGGCGCACGGCCGCGGATTTTGTCGGCGATCTTCTCGGCCATCATTATGGTTGGCGCGTTCAGGTTGCCGGTGGTGATCAGCGGCATGATCGACGCGTCGACCACCCGCAGCCCCTGCATACCATGGACCCGGCCCTGGCCATCGACCACCGCCATGTCGTCCTCGCCCATCTTGCACGAGCAGGAGGGGTGGAAGGCGGTTTCCGCATGCTCGCGAATAAAGTTGTCCAGCTCGGCGTCACTCTGCACCTCCTTGCCCGGGCTGAGTTCGCGGCCGCGGAACGGATCGAGGGCCGACTGCGCCATGATCTCGCGGGTGATGCGGATACCGTCGCGGAATTCCTGCCAGTCCTGGGCATGGCTCATATAGTTGAACAGGATGCTCGGGTGCTGGCGTGGGTCCTTCGATTTGACCTGGACGCGGCCGCGGCTGGGCGAACGCATGGAGCCCATATGTGCCTGGAAGCCGTGTTCCTTGACCGCGTTGCTGCCGTTGTAATTGATCGCCACCGGCAGGAAGTGGTACTGGATATTCGGCCATTCGAACTCGGCGCGGGTGCGGATAAAGCCGCCGGCCTCGAACTGGTTGCTGGCCCCCAGGCCCTTGCCGCGAAACAGCCAGTTGGCCCCGATGGCCGGCTGGTTCCACCATTGCAGGGCCGGGTAGAGCGACACCGGCTGCTTGCAGGCGTACTGCAGGTACAGCTCCAGGTGGTCCTGCAGGTTCTGGCCGACGCCGGGCAGTTCGTGCACCAGGGGGATGTCCAGCTCGCGCAGCAGGGCGGCCGGACCAACGCCGGAGCGCTGGAGGATCTGCGGCGAGGCGATCGCGCCGCTGCACAGCAGCACTTCGCGGCGGGCGTTGACGATCACCGGGGTGTCGTCCTCGCCCTGCAGGTAGGCCACGCCGATGGCGCGCTTGCCGCTGAACAGGATGCGGTCGGTGAGGGCGTGGGTGACGATGGTCAGGTTCGGTCGGCCACGGGCCTGGTCGAGGTAGCCGCGGGCGGTGCTGGAGCGCCGACCCTGGGGCGTGACGGTGCGGTCCATGGGGCCGAAGCCTTCCTGTTGGTAACCGTTGAGGTCATCGGTGCGCGGATAACCGGCCTGCACGCCGGCCTCGACCATGGCGTGGAACAGCGGGTTATTGCCGTTCTTCGGCGTGGTGACCGACACCGGGCCCTCGCCGCCGTGGTAGGCATTGGCCCCGATGTCGCGGGTCTCTGCCTTTCTGAAATAGGGCAGGCAGTCCAGATAGCTCCAGTCTTCCAGGCCCTTTTCCTTGGCCCAGCCGTCGTAGTCCATGGCGTTGCCGCGGATATAGCACATGCCGTTGATCAGCGACGAGCCGCCCAGGCCCTTGCCACGCCCGCATTCCATGCGGCGGTTGTTCATATGGGGCTCGGGGTCGGTCTCGTAGGCCCAGTTGTAGCGCCGGCCCTGCAGCGGGTAGGCCAGGGCGGCGGGCATCTGGGTGCGAAAATCGAGGCGGTAGTCCGGGCCGCCGGCTTCCAGCAGCAGCACGCTGACGCCTTCGTCCTCGGTCAGGCGGGTGGCCAGCACGTTACCGGCCGAGCCGGCACCGATGATGATGTAATCGAATTCTTGGGGCATAAAAGCTCCTGTAGCCCGGAGGCAATCCGGGAAAAACGCGGTGACTGTTCCCGGATTGCATCCGGGCTACGGGGCGGCAGATTTTGTAGGAGCGGGCCATGCCCGCGATAGCGTTTCGCGGGCATGGCCCGCTCCTACGTACGTCGAGGCTCAGAAACCCGAGGTGTAACCGCCCAGTTCGACCTGTACCGACTTGATACGGGTGTAATGCGCCAGGGTGGTCAGGCCGTTTTCGCGGCCGACGCCGGATTGCTTGTAGCCGCCCACCGGCATTTCCGCCGGCGATTCACCCCAGGTGTTGATCCAGCAGATGCCGGCTTCCAGCTGGTGGATGACCCGGTGCGCGCGAGCCAGGTCGCGGGTCACCACGCCAGCCGCCAGGCCGTAGTCGGTGTCGTTGGCGCGGCGGATCACTTCCTCTTCGCTGTCGTAGACCAGGATGCTCATCACCGGGCCGAAGATCTCTTCGCGAACGATGGTCATCTGATCCGTGCAGTCGGTGAATACGGTCGGGGCGACATAGGCACCCTTGGCGTACGTGCCCTCGGTCACGCGCTGGCCGCCGATCAGCAGGCGTGCACCTTCCGTGCGGCCCTTGTCGATATAGCCGAGCACGCTGTCCATATGGGCGAAGCTGGTTAGCGGACCGAAGTTGGTGGCCTCGTCCTCGGGGTTGCCCAGGCGGATGCGCTTGACCCGCTCCAGCACCTTGGTCTCGAAGCGCGCCTGCAGCATGCGCGGGATAAAGACCCGGGTGCCGTTGGTGCAGACCTGGCCCGAGCTGTAGAAGTTGGCCATCACCGCGATATCGGCGGCGCGGTCGAGGTCGGCGTCTTCGAAGATGATCAGCGGCGACTTGCCGCCCAGCTCCATGGTCACTTCCTTGAGGCTGGAGCTGGAGGCGCTGGCCATGACCTTCTTGCCGGTGGTGGTGCCGCCGGTAAAGGAGATCTTCTCGATGCCCGGATGCTCGGTCAGCCAATGGCCGACCTCACGGCCGCTGCCGGTGAGCACGTTGAACACGCCATCGGGCAGGCCGGCCTCGGTGTAGATCTCGGCCAGCTTCAAGGTGGTCAGCGAGGTGACTTCGCTGGGCTTGAAGATCATCGCGTTGCCGGCGGCCAGGGCCGGGGCGGACTTCCACAGGGCGATCTGGATCGGATAATTCCACGCGCCGATACCGGCGACCACGCCCAGGGGCTCGCGGCGGGTGTAGACGAAGCTGGTGTCGCGCAGCGGGATCTGCTCGCCTTCGATGGCCGGGATCAGGCCGGCGTAGTACTCCAGCACGTCGGCCCCGGTGACGATATCGACATAGCGGGTCTCCGACAGCGGCTTGCCGGTGTCGAGGGTTTCCAGCGCGGCCAGCTCATCGTTGCGCTCACGCAGGATGTCGACCGCCTTGCGCAGGATGCGCGAGCGCTGCATGGCGGTCATCGCTGCCCAGACCTTCTGCCCGGCGGCGGCGCTGCTCACGGCCAGTTCGACATCGGCCTGGCTGGCGCGCTGCAGGGTGGCCAGGACTTCGCCGTTGGCCGGATTGATCGACTCGAAGGTGCCGCTGCTGCTGGCTGCCACATAGCGGCCGCCAATATAGAGCTTCTGTTCGCCGAATCGGGCCATGGAGAGTTCCTCGTCTGTGATGGTCGACGCGAGCCGCTTGGCGCGGGTCGTCGGTGGAGGCAATTATAGACGCCAGGCTAAATTATCTTAGTTGAACGTTCAATCAATAAAAACGACAGGGCGCAGCCAAACACGACATCGACTGCATCTCAGCGAGGTGAAAGGTTGAGCCGGCGAATGCCTTTTCTGGCAGATCAGCGGTGGAAAGGAGTCATGAGGGCACAGGCTGCGTGCCTCTCCTAGGGTGCGCCGTGCGCACCGGGCATTCGACTGGGTAACGGGCTAACCAAGGCGTTCGGTGGTGGACAAGCCCCGCGTTGTCCACCCTGGGAGGTCAGCCCGCCTTGGCCAACTGCAGGTCGAGGTATTCGTAGGCGATCTGCAGGGCCTGACGGGTGTCGAAGCCTTCCCCGGACAGCGCCCCGCGCAGCCACAGGCCGTCGATCAGTGCGGCCAGGCCACGGGCGGCGGTACGCGCCTGTTCCTGCGGCAACACTCGGTGGAGCTGCCCGCACAGGTTGGAATACAGGCGATGGTCGTTGACCCGCTGCAGGCGGCGCAGCGTCGGCTGGTGCATGCTGGTTGCCCAGAAGGCCAGCCAGGTCTTCATCGCCGGGCCGCTGACCTGGCTGTCGTCGAAGTTGCCTTCGATAATCGCCCGCAGATGGGCCCGCGGATTGTCATCCGTGAGGGCAGCGCGACGTTGCCGTACCGCGTCGCTGAGGGCCTGCATCAGATGACGCATGGTGGCGTCGAGCAGGCCGTTCTTGTCCTTGAAATAGTGGCTGATGATGCCGTTGGACACCCCGGCAATCCGCGCGATATAGGCGATGCTGGCATCGCCCATGCCAACCTGGTCGACCGCTTCGAGGGTGGCCGCGATCAATTGTGAGCGGCGGATCGGTTGCATTCCGACCTTGGGCATCTGCTTCTCCGTCGATTAGGGGTAACCCCTGGGTGGGCGCAGTCTAGGCCGATCTTTATTGATCGATCAAACAAACATGGCCTGGTACTCACCACCAGCCGTTGTCGCCCAGCACCTTGTTCTTGTAGAAATCGAGGTTGGCGCGCACCGCGAAGACCGCGCTGACGCCATAGCCGAGGGCGTTGGCGATCCGGCTGTAGCCGAAATAGTCGAGACCCATGCCCAGCCCTATCACCACCACGGCGCAGGCCAGAAACAGGCTCAGGCCCTTCTTCCACATGCCTTTGATGGCGTAGTAGATCGGCCCGAAAAAGAACCCGTAGACGTTGAAACCTGAGGCTTTGCGCCGTTCCTTGGGCTCCAGCTGCTTGAGCTTGTCGAGCTTGACCCCGCCGGCATGGTGGATGGCCTTGAAGCGTGCCTTCCAGGTGTCGGAGACGTCCAGGGCGTCGATCGCCTCGTCGCTGACGTCTTCTTCCAGGGTGCCGATGGCGGCGTTGGGCGTGGCATAGGGGTTGTGTGGGGGCATGCGGGTAACTTCCATGTAGTTAAAGTCGGGCGGGTCCGTGGAGCGACGCTATCCACTTTCTCCCCGGCTGTCCATGCGACGCCCCGGGATCTTCACCGAGTCTCCATGTTCGCTCCATAAAGCCACCACCTGCGCCGCCCAGACTCTGCCTACCTAAACCGTAGCGGAGAGTTGCCTGATGAATCGCATTCTGGGTTTCAAGCTGGGTGCTATCGCCCTGCTGATTGTGTTGTTGCTGGTGCCGCTGTCGATGATCGGCGGGCTGGTGAGCGAGCGGCAGTATCAGCGCGCCGAGGTGCTGCAGGACATCGCGCGCAGTTCCAGTTACCGCCAGCAGCTCACCGGACCGATCCTGGTGCTGCCCTACACCAAGGTGTGGAACCAGTGGAAAACCCACGCCAAGACCGGTGAGCGTTACCTGGAAGAGCAGAAGAGTCGCGGCCGTCTGTACTTTCTGCCGGAGCGTTTTGTGCTCAACGGCCAGGTCGCCACAGAGGAGCGGTCGCGCGGTATCTACAAGGCGCTGCTGTACCGCAGCGATAACCAGATCAGTGGCGCATTCAAGTTGCCGGCGCGCCTGGGGCTGGGCGAAGAGCTGGGTCTGTACCGGTTCGAGCGGCCCTTTCTCTCGGTCGGTATCAGCGATATCCGCGGCATCAGCAATGACCTGCAGCTGCGCTTCAACGGCATGAACCTGAGCTTTGCCCCCGGCAGCGCCGAGGAGCGCTTCGGTGCAGGCGTGCATGCACCGCTGCCGGCGCTGGATACCCAGGGCGGGCAAAGCCTGGAGTTCGCCTTCGACCTCAAACTGCAGGGCACCGAGCAGCTCAGCATCACCCCGGTGGGCCGCGACAGCCGGGTCGAGCTGAGCTCCGGCTGGCCGCACCCGAGCTTTGTCGGCGAATACCTGCCGAGCAGCCGTGAGGTCACGGCCAAGGGCTTCAAGGCGCAGTGGCAGACCAGCTTCTTCGCCACCAACCTGGAGGAGGCGCTGGCCGCTTGCGTGGCTGGGGACAGCTGCAATGCGCTGACGGCGCGCAACTTCGGCGTGAGCTTTGTCGACCCGGTGGACCAGTACCTGAAAACCGAGCGGGCGATCAAATATGCCCTGCTGTTTATCGGCCTGACCTTCGCCGTATTCTTCCTCTTCGAAGTGCTCAAGCGCATGGCCGTGCACCCGGTGCAGTACGCCCTGGTGGGCATGTCGCTGGCGCTGTTCTACCTGTTGCTGCTGTCGCTGTCCGAGCACCTGAGCTTTGCCCTGGCCTACGCCATAGCGGCGACCGCCTGCGTGCTGCTGATCGGTTTCTACGTCAGTTACGTGCTGCACAGCGCCCTGCGCGGCGCGGCCTTCGCCACCTTGCTGGCGCTGCTCTACGCGATGTTGTTCGGCCTGCTCGGGGCCGAGGACTACGCCCTGCTGATGGGCTCGGTGCTGGTGTTCGGGGTGCTCGCCGGGGTGATGGTGCTGACCCGCAAACTCGACTGGTACGGCGTCGGCCGTCTGCCGCTGGCCAACCCGGCCAGCGCCCTTTGACGGACAGCGGCGCAGGCTCGGCCTGCGCCGCGTGGGGAGATAAAGATGATGCGTGTACTTATGCAGTTCTCGGCCTGTTTCGCCCTGGGCCTGGCGGTGGCCTTTATGGTGCTGCTGGGACTGATGTTCTGCGCTCAGTTCGACCTGATCCAGGGCCTGCAACTGACCGGCCAGCCCCTGGCGCAACTGAGCCTGGCACTGCTGCCGGAGGCCTTCTGGGAAAGCCTGACCGGGTTGGCCGATGCGGCGCAAAACCGCCATGTGCAGTCCTTTCTCAGCCTGTGCATGGCCCTTGGGCAGGTCGGCTTACTGTTGGCCGCCGGCTTCTTCCGCCTGTGGTATGGGCGATGAGTGGGCATGTCGGTTTGCGCGAGGATGCGCAGGCGGGGCACAAGCTGGCGTTGCTGATCGCGGCGTTGTTTCCGCGGGGTACCGCCCCGCAGCAGCCGGCCGCAGGGTGTCGCGGGGCCGCCTGGGCTGTGCGCACGACCGGTAAGCGGGGGCTGTTTCCGGTGCATGGGGCAGCGGACGGCCGAAGCCCCGGTTGAACACCAGGCGCGCCATCGGCGAGCGCAGGTGTGGTGCGCACGGTGTTCAGCGGAATGCGATACCAGGCCCTGTATTCGGGGTCGACGCCGGCCGCCGCCAGGGGCTGATCCCAGCGGGTGCCGTCGCGTACGCCGGTACACTGCGGGTGTTCCACAGGTGCAGGCCCCAGCCCACGTAGGCGTTGTCATTGCGTTGGTAATACAGCAGGGCCTCGTCGGGGCCGGGTTCGAGCGGCTCGGCAGCGGCCGTGCTGGCCAGGCCTCCGAGCAGCAGGGTGAGCAGATAGCGCGGCACTCCGGCTCTGTGCATGGCGTGTCCTGAGTTTTTTGTTGTCAGGCGATGCCGTGCGTGGCAAGTGCCGCGGCACATTCTCTGCGTGGCCATTTCCGGGGGGCGTAGAGCTGCGCAGGAGAGGGGCTTAATGGCGGTTTGCCCTGGCTAATACCGCCTTGGGCGAGTCGTCGAGGCCGCTCGTGGCATCTCGCGCCGGCACCCGGCGGCTTCTTAGACTAAAGTCATCTCGCTTTCGGCCAGTTGCTGGTGGGCTTGCAAGTGCCTGTCAGCGCGACATAAAGAAGGTCGCGTGAAGCGCTGTCAGATGGCTAAGACCAAGGTCTAGCTGTCGATTCGGGTGGCCTGCTGCTAGCTTGAAGGTGCATGAGAATAACAATAACCGGAGGAGTTTATGACTTCTGATCAAGCTAACGCTGCAGCGTACTGGAAGGCGAATGTTCGGCTGATTACCTGGAGCCTGATTGTCTGGGCCCTGGTGTCTTACGGCTTCGCCATACTTCTTCGACCGATGCTGGCAGGTATTTCTGTCGGCGGTACCGACCTTGGCTTCTGGTTCGCCCAGCAAGGTTCGATCATCACCTTTGTCGTGATCATTTTCTTCTACGCCTGGAAAATGAACAGACTCGATAAAAAATTCGGTGTCGAGGAATAATCCATGAGCCAGTTTGTAATCAATATGCTGTTCGTGGGCGCGTCCTTCGCGCTCTACTTCGGCATCGCTGTCTGGGCCCGTGCAGGCTCGACCAAAGAGTTCTACGTCGCTGGCGGTGGTGTTCACCCGGTCACCAACGGTATGGCCACTGCAGCCGACTGGATGTCCGCGGCTTCTTTTATTTCCATGGCCGGTCTGATCGCTGCCGGTGGTTATGCCAACTCAACCTTCCTGATGGGCTGGACCGGCGGCTATGTGCTGCTGGCCATGCTGCTGGCACCGTACCTGCGCAAATTCGGCAAGTTCACTGTGCCGGACTTTATCGGTGATCGCTTCTACAGCAACGGTGCACGTCTGGCTGCAGTGGTCTGCCTGATCATCATCTGCGTCACCTACGTGATCGGTCAGATGGCCGGTGCTGGTGTGGCGTTCTCGCGCTTCCTCGAAGTGAGCAACTCTACCGGTATCTGGATCGCTGCTGGCGTGGTGTTCTGCTACGCGGTGTTCGGCGGGATGAAGGGCATTACCTACACCCAGGTTGCTCAGTACGTGGTGTTGATCATCGCTTACACCATTCCGGCGGTATTTATCTCCCTGCAACTGACCGGCAACCCGATTCCGATGTTCGGCATGTTCAGCGAGCACACTGAGTCAGGTGTACCGCTGCTGCAGAAACTCAATGAAGTCGTAGCGGGCCTGGGCTTTACCGACTACACCGCCGATGTCAGCAACAAGCTGAACATGGTGCTCTTCACCCTGTCGCTGATGATTGGTACGGCCGGTCTGCCGCACGTAATCATTCGCTTCTTCACCGTGCCGAAAGTCGCCGACGCTCGTTGGTCGGCTGGCTGGACTCTGGTGTTTATCTCCCTGCTCTATCTCACCGCGCCTGCTGTGGCGTCCATGGCGCGTCTGAACCTGCTGACCACTGTCTATCCGCAGGGTGCCGAGGCTCCAGCGCTGGCGTATGAAGAGCGTCCGGAGTGGGTGAAGACCTGGGAAACCACCGGTCTGATCAAGTGGGAAGACAAGAACACTGACGGTCGCATCCAGCTGTATAACGATGTCGCCCCTGCCTTCACTCCGACCGCCGAAGCTCGTGGCTGGAAGGGCAACGAGTTGACCGTTAACAACGACATTCTGGTACTGGCCAACCCGGAAATTGCCAACCTGCCGAGCTGGGTTATTGGTCTGATTGCGGCGGGTGCCATTGCTGCGGCGCTGTCCACTGCTGCCGGTCTGTTGCTGGCTATTTCCTCGGCGGTGAGTCATGACCTGATCAAGAACATGATCAATCCCAAGATCAGCGAGAAGGGGGAAATGCGCGCTGCGCGGATTTCCATGGCTATTGCCATCCTGCTGGCCACCTGGCTGGGGCTCAATCCACCAGGCTTTGCGGCGCAGGTGGTGGCGTTGGCCTTCGGTATTGCCGCGGCCACGCTGTTCCCGGCGCTGATGATGGGGATCTTCTCCAAGCGGGTAAACGACAAGGGCGCGATTGCCGGCATGCTGGTCGGCCTGGTGTTCACCGTCGTCTACATCTTCCTGTACCTGGGCTGGTTCTTCATTCCGGGCACCGCGACCTTCGCCAACACCCCGGACAACTGGATGTTCGGCATCTCGCCGCTGTCCATCGGTACCGTCGGTGCTGTGATCAACTTCGCGGTCGCCTATGCCGTGTCGCTGGTCAGCGTCGCGCCGCCGAAGGAGATTCAGGACCTGGTGGAAAGCGTACGTACTCCCAAAGGTGCTGGTGGCGCGTTGAGCCACTGAGCATAATCACCCCCGGTCATCTTTGATCAGGGTCTTGCCAGCGGGCCTCCTTGGGAGGCCCGTTTTATTTTCAGCTACCCATGGCACCCTCCTTTCCGGCGTGTCGCGGGCTGCGTTATCAACTGCGCCACGCAGTTTTTATTATCGGGAGTCAGTACATGTTGTGGACAATACTTGCCATCGTGGTATCGGGGCTGGGGGCGGCTGGTATTGCCATGCTGCTGCGCAAACTGACGGGCAACCGCTTGCCGAAGTGGATCATTCCCGCGTTTGGCGGTTTGGGCATGCTGAGCTATCAGATTTACTATGAGTACTCCTGGTTCGAACACCAGCTGCAGCGTCAGCCGGCTGAGTCGGTGCTGGTGGCCAGTGAAACCGGTGAGGTGTTCTGGCGACCCTGGACGTTCTACTGGCCGATGACCAAGGCCTTTACCGTGCTCGATAGCAAGAGTCTGCAGCGCCAGGAAGCGGACGGTAGTGTGATCGTCGCCTTCAACCTGTACCGCTTTGAAAAGCAGCATGTCGATCGTGTCACCCATCAGCCCCATCTGCTTAATTGCGCCACGGCGGAGCTGCTGCCTCTGGATGCAGAGAAAAAGCCGCTGCTGGATCAGCTGAAGCGCATTGCCAAGGATGATGAGCTCTACCGGCAGGTTTGCCAGTAGCCAATGAATTGAGATGGAACCCTGATCCGCAGTGCGGATTCAGGGTTTTGCCATAACAGCCTGCCTCCACTTGAAGTCGCAGGCGCTGGCATAGACCCAGATCAATGCGCCCGCCCGGCCGGCTCTCTAGAATCCCATCCCCCTTGGATTTCCGAGCCCGCGGTTTATGGCCACCTCCACCTATAGTCCCCCCGAACTGCTGTCCCCTGCCGGCACCCTGAAGAACATGCGCTACGCCTTCGCCTATGGCGCGGATGCCGTGTATGCCGGGCAGCCGCGTTACAGTCTGCGGGTACGCAACAACGAATTCGACCACGCCAACCTGGAAGCGGGTATCCGCGAGGCCCACGCCCAGGGCAAGCAGTTCTATGTGGTGGTCAATATCGCGCCGCATAACGCCAAGCTGAAGACCTTTCTGCGTGACCTGCTGCCCGTGGTGCTGATGGGCCCGGATGCGCTGATCATGTCCGATCCAGGCTTGATCATGCTGGTGCGCGAGCACTTCCCGCAGATGCCGATTCATCTGTCGGTGCAGGCCAACGCGGTGAACTGGGCCAGTGTCAAGTTCTGGCAGCAGCAGGGCTTGAGCCGAGTGATCCTGTCGCGCGAATTGTCCCTGGAGGAGATCGCCGAGATCCGCAGCGAAGTGCCGGGTATGGAGCTGGAGGTCTTCGTCCACGGCGCGCTGTGCATGGCCTATTCCGGGCGCTGCCTGCTGTCGGGCTATATCAACAAGCGCGATCCCAACCAGGGCAGCTGCACCAATGCCTGTCGCTGGCAGTACCAGGCCGAGGCGGGCCGCGAGAACGAGCTGGGTGAGATCGTGCAGATTGTCGAGCCGACCCTGGGCGTTGGCGCGCCCACCGAGCAGGTCTTTCTGCTGGAGGACGCCAGTCGCCCCGGCGAGCAGATGGCCGCCTACGAGGACGAGCACGGCACCTACATCATGAACTCCAAGGACCTGCGCGCGGTGCAGCATGTCGAGCGGTTGGTGAAGATGGGGGTGCACTCGCTGAAGATCGAGGGGCGCACCAAATCCCACTACTACGTGGCGCGCACCGCCCAGGTGTACCGCAAGGCCATCGACGATGCCGTGGCCGGCAGGCCGTTCGACAAGAGCCTGATGAACACCCTGGAGTCCCTGGCCCACCGAGGCTACACCGAGGGCTTTCTACGCCGCCATGTGCACGACGAATATCAGAACTATGAGCGCGGCAGCTCGGTTTCCGAACAGCAGCAGTTTGTCGGCGAGCTGACCGGCGAACGCCGCGGTGAACTGGCCGAGGTGCGGGTGAAGAACCGCTTCGCCGTCGGCGATGGCCTGGAGCTGATGACGCCCCAGGGCAATCTGCGCTTTACCCTCGCGCAGCTGGAAAACCGTCAGGGCCAGGCCATGCCGGTAGCCCCCGGCGACGGCCATGTGCTGTACCTGCCGGTGCCGGCGGATGTGCAGCTGGAATATGGTCTGCTGATGCGGGATTTGTAGCCGCCCGCTGCGGCGCTGCTATTGCGCTGTTGTAGGAGCACGCCATGCGTGCGATTTTTTCGCGGGCATGGCCCGCTCCTACGGGAGGCTTGTTAAGCAGGACTCTTACATCGAATGGGCGAGCTGGCGCCGCCGGCTGTTGAGCTGTTGCAGCAGCGCCGGCAGGCTATCGAGGCCCTGCTGGCGGGCCTTGCTGAACAGGATCCGGGCCAGCTCGGCGGTGGCCAGGGCGTCGGCGCTGGCCCGGTGGCCTTCACGCTGCAGACTGCGCTCATCGAACTCGGCCGGCTCGCTGAGCAGGCGCAGGCGTTCCATAGGCCAGGTGGGCAGTATCCATCTGATTGAGCGGCGCAAACTTCTGCAGGAACTCCATGGTGCCGTGGATGTTCTGCAATACGGCCGTTTTACCTGCCTGGGCGAATGCGTCCGCTATGCTCATGTGCAGCTTGGACGGTTCACTGGAGGGGTATGGGCGGCCTAGGCCGTGCGGATTCCCATTGAACGTAAGTCTAGGCGTTCTCCTCGGCAACGTATTTGGCTGACTTTGGTGACGCAATCCCTGTCGCCAATCATGGCGAAGTGCTTTCCCCGTCACCTGCTAGAGTTATCTGCAGCACAACTGGAGACGCGCATGTATTCCGCTATCTTGCTCGCGTTGCTGTTGAGCGCTGCAGCGTACACCTATGCCGAAGACCCGCTGCAGTCCGCCTTGAGCGAGCTGCAACCCAGCTCTTTGTCGGCCAGTGAACAGCGTGCCGAGCTGGCCTGGTTCGTCGAAGCGAGCAAACCCTTTCAGGGTGTGCAGGTGCGGGTGATTGCCGAGCGCATCCATACCCATTGGTACGAAGCCAACGTCTTGGCACCGCTGTTCAGCCAGCTCACCGGTATCCGTGTGATCCATGAGATCAGCGACGAAGACGATGTGGTGAACAAGCTGCGCACCCAGCAGGCAACCGGCCTGGCGCTGTACGACGCCTATGTCAGTGACAGCGATCTGCTCGGCCAGCATTTTCGCGACAACCGGGTGTTGGTGCTCAGCGACTTTATGGTCGGCGAAGGTGCCAGCGTGACCCTGCCGACGCTTGATCTTGCGGACTTTATTGGCCTGCCCTTCGTTACCGCGCCGGACGGTAAGCTCTATCAACTGCCCGATCAGCAATTCGCCAACCTCTATTGGTACCGTCAGGATTGGTTCGCCCGCCCGGAACTGCGCAAGGCCTTCCGCGAGCGCTACGGCTATGAGCTGGACGTGCCGCAGAACTGGTCCGCTTACGAGGACATCGCCGCGTTCTTTAGCGAGCAGGTCAAGGAAATCGACGGTCAGCGGGTTTACGGTCATATGGATTACGGCGGCTTCGACCCCTCGCTCGGCTGGCGCCTGTCGGACGCGTGGCTGGGCATGGCCGGCGTCGGCGACATCGGCCTGCCCAACGGTCTGCCGGTTGACGACTGGGGCATCCGCGTCGAGGATTGCCGCCCGGTCGGCGCGAGTATGGCCCGCGGCGGCGCTCTCGACAGTCCGGCGGCGGTCTATGCGCTGCAACACTACATCGATTGGCTGCAACGCTACGCCCCCGCCGATGCCAGGCAAATGAGTTTCAACCAGCACACCAATGTCGCGGCGCAAGGCCATATTGCCCAGCAGATCTTCTGGTACACCGCCTTTATCGCCGATTACGCCCGGGCGGGCTCGGCGGTGGTGGATGGCGACGGTAAGCCGAAGTGGCGGGTCGCGCCTTCGCCGCGCGGTGCCTATTGGCGCGAGGGGATGAAATCCGGCTACCAGGATGTCGGTGCCTGGACCCTGTTCAAGGCGACGCCGCTGCGCCAACGTCAGGCCGCCTGGCTGTATGCGCAGTTCGTGGTGTCGAAGAGCGTGTCGCTGCGCAAGACTCTGGTCGGCCTGACGCCGATCCGCCACTCCGATATCGAGTCGCCGGCCCTGCTCGCCGCCGCGCCCCGGCTCGGCGGGCTGATCGAGTTCTACCGCAGCTCCGCCGCCCAGCGCTGGACGCCGACCGGTGCCAATGTGCCGGACTACAGCGGCATGGCCAACCAATGGTGGCGCCAGTTGCACCCTGCGGTGGCCGGCCAGCTAAGCGCGGCTCAGGCCCTGCAGAACCTGGCGGCCGCCTTCGACCGCCATTTGCAGCAGATCGGCCAACGCCAGCAGCATATCTGCGCACCGAGGCTGAATCCGCCGCGCGCGCCCATCGAGTGGTTGCAACAGGCTGGCGCGCCCTGGCCGGCCTTGACCGACGAAAGGCCCGCTGGGCGGACCCTGCCCTATGAGGAGGCCCTGCGTGCCTGGGACTAGCGGCTGCTTCGCACTACTGCGGGCGCGCAGCGTCCTGGCCTGGCTCTGGGGCGGGCTATTGCTGGCGCTGCTGTGCAGCTTGCCGTTGCGTGCCGAAGTACAGCTGTACGCCTGGGAACGTCCGCCCTTGGTCCAGCAAACCGCCTCGGGTAAGGCCGAGGGCCTGGTGCCCGAGTTGGCCGAAGAGCTGTTCCGCCGCGCGCAAACCCCTTATCTGCTGCGTTTCATGCCGTTGCAGCGGGCGTTGCGCCAGGTGCAGCAGCAACCGGACAGCTGCGTGCTGCTAGTCGAACGCCAGCAGGAGCGCGAGCCGGGCTACGTCTGGATAGGTCCGGTACTGATTTCGCGCCTCGGCCTCTATGCCCGCGCCGATGACGACTTGCAGTTGTTCAGCCTGGAGCAGGCGCGCGGCCTGAGCATCCTCAGCCACCAGGGCTCGGGGGCGGGCAAGTACCTGCAAGGCATCGGCCTCGATGTGCACTATTCGAATAACGAAGCGCTCAATCTGCGCATGCTGCAGCGTCAGCGTTCGCGCTTATGGGCCACCAGCTCGGCGGTGGTGCGCGCCCAGCGGGATGGCCCCGCGCCGCGTGAGGTATTGCCTTTTTTGACCTTGATGGAAGACATCGCCTGCCATCCGCAGCTCGACCCGGCGCTGTTGCGGCACCTGCAAGCCGAACTGCGACAGATGTATGGCGACGGTTGGGTACAGGCATTGTACGGGCGCTATGGCATGCAGTTGGACTGACGCCTAGGCCGGTAACGGCGCGGCGAACTGGTCGAAGTGCGGGTAAAGAACCGCTTTGCCGTCGGCGATGGCCTGGAGCTGATGACGCCCCAAGGCAATCTGCGCTTTACCCTCGCACAGCTGGAAAACCGCCAGGGCCAGGCCATGCCGGTAGCCCCCGGCGACGGCCATGTGCTGTACCTGCCGGTGCTGGCGGATGTGCAGCTGGAATATGGGCTGCTGATGCGGGATTTGTAGGAGCACGCTGCAGCGCTCCGGCGATGCTTTTGAGCTGTTGTAGGAGCACGCCATGCGAGCGATTTTTTTTCGCGGGCATGGCCCGCTCCTACGGGAGGCTTGTTAAGCAGGACTCTTATATCGAATGGGCGAGCTGGCGCCGCCGGCTATTGAGCTGTTGCAGCAGCGCCGGCAGGCTATCGAGGCCCTGCTGACGGGCCTTGCTGAACAGGATCAGGGCCAGTTCGGCGGTGGCCAGGGCGTCGGCGCTGGCGTGGTGGCGTTGTTGCACCTGCAGGCCGAAATACTGGGTCCAGTCGTCCAGGCCGGCGTGGTTCAGCTTGGCCTGGGGACAGACCAGTGGGGCGATCTCGGCGACATCGAAGAAGGCATGGCGCAGGCGGTAGCCCAGGCTCTGCTTGAGCGCGCGGGCCAGCATGCGCTGGTCGAATTCGGCGTGGAAGGCCAGCAGCGGGCTGTCGCCGACAAACTCCATAAAACTCAGCAGGGCCTCGACCGGTTCGATGCCGTTAGCGATCTCGCTGGGGGCGATGCCATGGATCAGGGTGCTGGCGCTGGCCCGGTGGCCGTCACGTTGCAGGGTGCACTCGAACTGCCGGCTAAGGTCGATGCCGCCATTCTCGATCACCACCGCGCCGATCGACAGCACCTGGTCGCGGCGCATGTTCAGGCCGCTGGTCTCCAGGTCGAGGACGACGAAGCGTTGCTGGCGCAGGCTGCGTTCATCGAACTCGGCTGGCTCGCTGAGCAGGCGCAGGCGTTCCAGTTGGCTGTGGCTCAGGGCCGGGCCGCGCCCGGTAAACCAGGTGAACTTGCTCATAGCTGATACCTCAGCGCCAGGCTGCTTTGCAGGCGCTGTGCCTGGCGGAAGGATTCACGCAGGATACGCCGGTCCAGATGATTGAGATGATCCGGATCGACGCGGTTGGAATAGGGTTGGCCATCGCGTGCCTGCAGCTGATGCTGCTGCATGCGCGCCTGCTGGATGTAGTGGTAGGCCTCTTCGTAGGCCGCGCCGTCCTGGGCTTCGATCACGCCCTGGCTGCTCAGTGCACGCAGGCGCTCCAGGGTGTTGCAGGCTTCCACGCCATGGGCCAGGGCCAGCAGGCGGGCACCGTCGACAAAGGGCGTGAGGCCCTGCACCTTGAGGTCCAGGGTGTCTTTCTCGGCCCCTTTGCGGGCCACCACGAAATCGCGAAACATGCCGACCGGCGGGCGCTGGCGCAGGGCGTTCTCGGCCATCATGCGCTGGAACAGGATATTACCGGCCACCTGCTGGAGCAGACCCTGGCGCAATTGCTCGCAGCCCTGGGGTTCACCCCAGACCGCGCGCAGGTCGAAGTAGATGCAGGAGCTGAGCAGGTTTTCCGGCGTGGCTTCATGGACAAAGCTGCTGAAGCGTTTCGCCCACTCCTGGCGCGACAGGCACAGCTCTGGGTTGCCGGCCATGATATTGCCCTTGCACAGGGTAAAGTCGCACTGCGCCAGGCGCAGGTTGATCTCATGGGCCAGCGGCAGCAGGCGGCCGCGAATGGCGGCGGCCTCGGCGGCGTCGGCCGCTTCGAAGAGGATGCCGTTGTCCTGATCGGTGTACAGGGTTTGCTCGCTGCGCCCTTCGCTGCCGAATACCAGCCAGGTAAACGGCACGCCCGGGTCGCCCAGGTCTTCCAGGGTCAGCTCGATCACCCGGCACACGGTGTGATCGTTGAGCAGGGTAATCAGTTGGGTGATCTGCGTTGAGCTGGCTCCGTGGGCAAGCATGCTGTCGACCAGTTGGCGCACATCGCTGCGCAGCGCCGCCAGGGTCTCGACCCGGCCGGCGTGGCGAATGGTGCGCGCCAGGTGCACCAGATCGACGCGCTGCAGGCTGAACAGATCACGCTCGGAAATCACCCCGCACAGCTGGTCATGCTCGACCAGGCAGACGTGGGCGATATGCCGCTCGGTCATGGCCATCGCCGCATCGAAGGCGCTGGCATCCGGCGGCAGATGGAAGGGTGACTGGGTCATCAGACGGTCGATGGGCTGGGTCAGGTCGACGCCGTCTGCTACCACGCGGCGCAGGTCGCGCAGGGTAAATATGCCGAGCGGTTTCAGCTTGGGGTCAACGATCACGATGCTGCCGACCTGCTGCTCGTGCATCAACTTGACCGCATCGCGCAGCGGCATGTCCGGGCCGCAGCTGATCGGGTTGCGCATCGCCAGCACGCCCAGGCGGGTGTCCAGGGAGTATTGCGCGCCGAGGGTTTCCACCGCGCGCATCTGCACCTGTTGGTTGACCTGGTCGAGCAGGCTGCTGACCCCGCGCAGGGCGAAGTCGCGCAGCGGGTTGGACAGGGAGAACAGCTTGATAAATGCGGCTTTGCCCAGCAGCAGGCAGAAGGTGTCTTCGGCGGCCAGGTGCTCGGTGCGGGTGGCGCGTTCGCCGATCAGCGCGGCCAGGGGGAAGCATTCGCCGCTGGTGATCTCGAAGGTGGTCTCGGTGCCACGGCGTGCAGAGTGCGGGCGTTCGCCATGCACGCGACCCTGTTTGACGATATAGAAGTGCTCGACCGGGCCGTCGCTCGGCTTGATGATGGTTTCACCTTCGCCATAGAAGCGCAGCTGGCAGTTCTCCACCAGATAGGCCAGATGGGCAGTGTCCATCTGATTGAACGGCGGAAACTTCTGCAGGAACTCCATGGTGCCATGGATGTTCTGCAATACGGCCGTTTTACCTGCCTGGGCGAATGCGTCCGCTGTGCTCATGTGCGGTCTCGGGAGTTTGCTGTATAGGAATAATCGGCCGCTTCTGTCACCTGGGCCATTGGACATAAGTCTAGCCGCGGGCGCAGCACGATTTTGTAGTGTGTGCTGCGCGCACCAGCAATTTGCTGCCGGAGTTGGTGCGCACAGCTCACCCTACACCTTGCGGCCATTTGCTATGGGCTTATCGGCATAAAAAACCGCCCCGAAGGGCGGTTTTCTGTGTGGCTACAGCTGCGAATTACAGGCCGTTGGCGGCCTTGAATTCGCGGCGGCGGCGATGCAGGACTGGCTCGGTGTAGCCGTTCGGCTGCTTGGTACCTTCGACGACCAGTTCCAGGGCGGCCTGGAAGGCGATGTTGCTGTCGAAGTTCGGTGCCAGCGGACGGTACAGCGGGTCGCTGGCGTTCTGACGATCCACTACCGGGGCCATGCGCTTGAGGCTGGCAACGATCTGCTCTTCAGTGGCGATGCCATGACGCAACCAGTTGGCCAGCAGCTGGCTGGAAATGCGCAGGGTGGCGCGGTCTTCCATCAGGCCGACGTCGTTGATGTCCGGCACCTTGGAGCAGCCAACGCCCTGGTCAATCCAGCGCACCACGTAACCGAGGATGCCCTGGGAGTTGTTGTCCAGTTCGTTCTGGATTTCCTCGGCCGACCAGTTGGTGTCTTGAGCCAGCGGAATGCTCAGGATGTCGTCGACAGAGGCCGGCACGCGCTTGGCCAGTTCGGCCTGACGGGCGAACACATCAACCTTGTGGTAATGCAGGGCGTGCAGCGCGGCGGCGGTCGGCGAGGGTACCCAGGCGGTGTTGGCACCGGCCAGCGGGTGAGCGATCTTCTGCTCAACCATTGCCGCCATCAGGTCAGGCATGGCCCACATGCCCTTGCCGATTTGTGCACGGCCCTGCAGGCCAGTGGCCAGGCCGACGTCGACGTTGTTGTTCTCGTAAGCGCCGATCCACTTTTCGCTCTTCATGGCAGCCTTGCGCACCATGGCACCGGCTTCCATGGAGGTGTGGATCTCGTCACCGGTACGGTCGAGGAAGCCGGTATTGATAAACACCACGCGCTCGCTGGCGGCCTTGATGCAGGCTTTCAGGTTGACGGTGGTGCGGCGCTCTTCGTCCATGATGCCGACTTTCAGGGTGTTGCGTGGCAGGCCCAGGACGTCTTCGACGCGGCCGAAGATCTCGGTGGTGAAGGCGACTTCTTCCGGACCGTGCATCTTCGGTTTAACGATGTAGACCGAGCCGGTGCGGGTGTTCTTGCGGCTGGTGTTGCCATTGAGGTTGTGCACGGCGATCAGGCTGGTAAACAGGGCGTCCTGGATGCCTTCTGGAATCTCGTTGCCCTGGGCATCGAGGATCGCCGGGTTGGTCATCAGGTGACCGACGTTGCGAATGAACAGCAGGCTGCGCCCGTGCAGGGTCAGCTCAGAACCGTCCGCTTTGGTGTAGACGCGGTCCGGGTTCATGGTGCGGGTAAAGGTGCTGCCGCCCTTGGCCACTTCTTCGGCGAGGTCGCCTTTCATCAGGCCAAGCCAGTTCTTGTACACCACCACTTTGTCGTCGGCATCGACGGCGGCGACCGAGTCTTCGCAGTCCATGATGGTGGTCAGCGCAGCTTCCATCAGCACGTCTTTAACACCGGCGGCGTCGGTCTGGCCGACCGGGGTGCTGGCGTCGATCTGAATTTCGAAATGCAGGCCGTTGTGCTTGAGCAGCACAGCGATAGGCGCGTCGCTTGCGCCCTGGAAGCCCACCAGTTGCGCGTCGTCACGCAGGCCGCTGTTGCTGCCGCCTTTGAGGCTGACAACCAGCTTGCCGGCTTCGATGCGGTAAGCGGTGGAGTCGACGTGGGAGCCGGCTGCCAGCGGCGCGGCTTCGTCGAGGAAGGCGCGGGCGAAGGCAATCACCTTGTCGCCGCGAACCTTGTTGTAGCCACGGCCTTTCTCGGCACCGCCTTCTTCGCTGATCACGTCGGTGCCGTACAGGGCATCGTACAGCGAGCCCCAGCGGGCGTTGGAGGCGTTGAGGGCGAAACGCGCGTTCATCACAGGCACAACCAGCTGTGGGCCGGCCAGACGGGCGATTTCTTCGTCGACGTTCTGCGTGGTGGCCTGGAAGTCAGCAGGCTCCGGCAGCAGGTAACCGATTTCTGCAAGGAAGGCCTTGTAGGCGACCGGGTCATGGGCCTGGCCTTGACGCGCCTGGTGCCAGGCGTCGATCTGCGCCTGGAGCTGGTCGCGCTTGGCGAGCAGGGCACGGTTTTTCGGGGCCAGGTCATTGATGACCGCCTCGGCACCCTCCCAGAATTTCTCGGCAGCGATGCCGGTACCGGGGATGGCTTCGTTGTTCACGAAGTCGAACAGTACTTTGGCAACCTGCAGGCTGCCTACTTGAACGCGTTCAGTCATCACTTGCCTCACTCTGCTCAGCTCTACTCAATAGCCGCGTCGGACATGGGAATTAAGTCATGTAGTCCGAGGCGCGGCATACTACATCAAGATCCGGGGAAAATCAGTGGGTGCGCGTCGCTCGGCGACCAAGAAGTGCTTTGCGGTCACTACATGCAGTGATTTGTCGCGTTAAATTTCGAATATTGTTTCATATAAGTTAAAAAACAGTACACAACTTATTGTCGGGTGCGTTCGGCTCCAGCCTCGGGCGCTCTGGCTATACTGCTGCGGCCCTTCTCTGGAGTGCTGACCCATGCCCATACAGGCGGCCACTGCGGCCGATCTCGACGAACTGGCCGCGCTGTTTACCGGTTATCTCACCTTCTATGAGGTGGCCAAGCCCCTGACGGCGGTACGGGACTTTCTCGCCGCCCGTCTGCGTTGCGGCGACTCGACCCTTCTGCTGGCCCGGGATGACCAGGGCGTGGCCTGCGGCTTCGTCCAGCTCTACCCGTTTTATTCCTCCCTGGCGCTGGAACCGGCCTGGTTGTTGAGCGATCTTTATGTGAGCGAGGCGGCGCGTCGCCAGGGTGTCGGCGAGGCGCTGATGAATGCCGCCCGGGCGCATGCCGAGGCCAGCGGTGCCTGCGGTTTGCAGTTGGAGACGGCAAAGAGCAATCTGCCAGGACAGGCCCTCTACGAACGCCTCGGTTATATCCGCGATCAGGCGTTTTACACCTACTGGCTAGGCTTGCCCTGAGCGGCCAGCGAACAAGGAGTTGCATATGGATCATCTGGTATTGACGGTAATCGCCCAGGATCAGCCCGGCCTGGTCGAGCGTATCGCCCAGTGCATCAGCGAGCACGGCGGTAACTGGCTGGAAAGCCGCATGTCGCGCATGGCCGGGCAGTTCGCCGGGATCCTGCGGGTCGATGTGCCGCTGGATGCGCACTCCGGGTTGGTCACGGCGCTGGAGGAGTTGCAGGCCCATGGCATCCGTGTGCAGATCGCTGCAGGCGGTACCGCGCCGGCGACCGTCTGGCAGGCCATTCGCCTGGAGCTGGTGGGCAATGACCGTCCGGGCATCGTGCGCGACATCACCCGTCTGCTCAGTAGCCATGGGGTCAACCTGGAAAGCCTGAACACCGAAGTGGTCCCCGCACCCATGAGCGGCGAGCTGCTGTTCCAGGCCCAGGCTGTGCTGGGCGTACCGCAGAGCCTGAGCCTGGAGCAGCTGCAGACGCACCTGGAAACCCTGGCCGATGACCTGATGGTGGAGTTAAAGCTGCAGACCGAGGACTAACATCGAGTGTTATCCACGCTCCATGTGGATAACTCTGTGGGTAGCATGAGGAGCCCCGGAGCACGACCTAGTGCCCCGGGGCTTTTTGCTAAGTGCTTATTTTTTAAGCACTTAGCAACTGGTTGTGCACAGAGGCCGGGGATGCTTCTGTGGATAAGCCGGGGGCAACTGGCTGCAGCGCAGGCGCTGCGCCCGCTGCATGGGATTGGTTGTTTTTTAGGCGATGCCCTGATGCCCTTGGCTCGCCGCTAAGGGTGGATGGCCGGACTTTGTAGGGTGCGCCGTGCGCACCGAGAATCCGCCGCTGAAGTTGAAGTTCGACCCAGAGTTGGTGCGCACGGCGCACCCTACCCATGCCCCTGATACCGCCATACGGCATTCCGCCGTTTTTATACCGCCTGACGTTTGCGTAGGCTGAGCCAGGCATCCAGGCTGTAGAGCGCCAGGCCGGCCCAGATGCAGATAAAGGCCAGCAGGGTGCTGGGGGCGAAATGCTCGTCGAACAGGAAGATCGCCTGCAGCAGTACCAGGGTCGGCGCGAGGTACTGCAGAAAGCCCAGGGTGGTGTAGGGCAGATGGCGGGCGGCGGCGTTGAAGCACACCAGCGGCACCAGGGTGATCGGCCCGGCGGCGATCAACCAGAGCGCCTCCGGGGTGCTCCAGAAGTCGGCCTGGGTGCTCATCGCCGCGGGGTTCAGCAGCAACCAGCCAAGTGCCAGCGGCAGCAACAGCCAGGTTTCCACCACCAGGCCGGGCAGGGCGGCGACCGGTGCCTGTTTACGGATCAGTCCATAGAAACCGAAGGTCAGCGCCAGCACCAGGGACACCCAGGGCAGGCTGCCCAGTTGCCACACCTGCTGCGCCACGCCAAGGGCGGCCAGGCCTACCGCCAGCCATTGCAGGCGGCGCAGGCGCTCGCCGAGAATCAGCATGCCCAGCAGCACATTGACCAGCGGGTTGATGTAGTAGCCCAGGCTGGCTTCGAGCATGCGCTCGTTATTCACCGCCCACACATACACCAGCCAGTTGCTGGCGATCAGCACACCGCTCAGGGCCAGCACGGCGAAGCGCCTGGGGTTGCTCCGTAGTTCGCGCAGCCAGCCGGGATGCTTCCATACCAGTAGCAACAGCGCGCCGAACAGCGCCGACCAGAGTGCGCGATGGACGATGATTTCCAGCGCCGGCACGCCCTGAATGGCTTTGAAATAGAGCGGGAACAGGCCCCAGATAATGTAGGCGGTCAGGCCGAGAATATACCCGCGGCGCGGGTTGGCGGTGGCCATGGAGGGTCCTTGCTTAGGCTGCTAACTAAAGACCTAGGATTCTAGTCGGGGCGGCGCGGGCTTGTCTGGGCGGGCAGGTTTTTCTTCAATGCCATAAGCCAGTTAGCTGTAACAAAGACGTTACGGCTAAACGGGCAACTGTAGTGCTCAGCCCTGTAGCCCGGACTGCGCTGCGCCTATCCAGGCTACGGAGTGCATGGGCCTAGGGCTTTTGGTGCGCGCGGCGCACCCTACACGTCAGGCCTGTAGCCCGGATGCAATCCGGGGCACCATTCGCGGATTGCCTCCGGGCTACCCAGGGTGTGTCAAAACAGCCTTAGCGGCTCTTCATCCAGGGCCGACAGTTGCTCGCGCAGGATCAGGATCTGCTCGCCCCAGTAACGCTCGCTGCCGAACCAGGGAAAGCTGATGGGGAACGCCGGATCGTCCCAGCGCCGCGCCAGCCAAGCGCTGTAATGCATCAGGCGCAGGCTGCGCAGGCCTTCGATCAGTGGCAGTTCGCGTGGGTTGAAGTCGTGAAATTCCTGGTAACCGTCCATCAGCTCGGATAGTTGGCCGAGACGCTCGTGGCGCTCGCCCGCCAGCATCATCCACAGGTCCTGCACCGCCGGGCCCATGCGGCAATCATCGAGGTCGACCATATGGAAGGTGTCGTCGCGGCATAGCAGGTTGCCGGGGTGGCAGTCGCCATGCAGGCGGATGGCTTTTACCGGGTTGGCGGCGAACAGCGCATCCAGGCGTTTGAGCAGGTCGCGGGCCACCGATTCGTAGGCCGGCAGCAGGCTGCGTGGAATAAAGTTGCCATCGAGCAGGGTGGCCAGGGATTCGTGGCCAAAGTTACTGACCTGCAAGGCTTCGCGATGGGCGAAGGGGCGCAGCGAGCCCACCGCATGCAGACGGCCGAGCAGCTGGCCGAGGCGATACAGTTGGTCGAGGTTGCCCGGCTCCGGTGCGCGGCCGCCACGGCGGGGGAACAGGGCGAAGCGAAAGCCGGCGTGCTCGAACAGGGTTTCGCCATCGCGCACCAGGGGCGCGACCACCGGCACTTCGCACTCGGCCAGTTCGAAGGTGAAACTGTGCTCTTCGCGAATCGCCGCGTCAGACCAGCGATCCGGGCGGTAGAACTTGGCGATCAGCGGCGTCTCATCCTCGATGCCCACCTGATAGACGCGGTTCTCGTAACTGTTGAGGGCCAGCACGCGGGCGTCGCTGAGGTAGCCGATGCTCTCCACGGCATCCAGCACCAGGTCGGGTGTGAGTGCGGCAAAGGGATGGGACATGGGCGACTCCGGAACAATTGGCCGCAGAGTGTAGCGCTTCTGCATGGCCGGGCGGGATTTGGGCGTGCCGTAGGATGCGGTTGAGCGTAGCGATACCCATCACCGCGAATCGGGGTGTCAGTCACCTGGCTTTGGCGTGCGCGCCAGGCAGTACACATCGACCCGGGCCGCGCCGGCTTTGTTTAATAGACGCGCCAGGCTCTCGGCGGTTGCACCGGTGGTCAGCACATCATCGACCAGGGCTATATGCCGGCCGGCGACTGCGCTTTCCGATGCCAGGGCAAAAGCCTTGCGCAGGTTGCGTTTGCGCGTGGCGGCATCCAGTTGCTGCTGCGCCGGCGTATCGAGCACCCGCTGCAGCCAGGCGTCCTGTCTGGGCAGTTGCAGGGCGGTGCTCAGCCATTGGCCGAGCATCGCCGCCTGGTTAAAGCCGCGCTGGCGTTGCCTGCGGCTTGCCAGGGGCACGGGCAGCAATAGGTCGGGGCGCGGCAGCCCCTCATCGAAGGCGTGCACTAAATGCTGTGACAAAAGCTCGCCGAGCAGACGTCCCAATGGCCACCTGGCCTGGTGCTTGAATCGGGTTATCAGGCTGTCGATGGGAAATGCGTAGCGCCAGGGCACCTCGACCTTGCTAAAGCTCGGTGGCTTCTTCAGGCAGGCTCCGCACACCAGACCGTGGCTGGGTAGCGGCAGGGCGCAGACCTGACAATGCCCGCCCAGCCAGGGCAGCTCGGCCTCGCAGCTGGTGCAGATGGCCAGCGCGCCGTCTGCGGCTTCGTCGCAGAGCAGGCAGTGCTGTTTGTTTTTTAACCAGTTGTAAACCTGGTTGGTCTTGCTGGGTTGACAGCGCATAAGCCTTCCATAACTATGCCGAACATCCGTGTGCGTCTGCTGAATCTAGCAGGGCGCAGCCAACAATAAGGAATTACCGATGAGCGCAACCACCGCCGCCAACCTGCGTCACGACTGGACCCTCGCCGAGGTCAAGGCGCTCTTCGAGCAACCCTTCAACGACCTGCTGTTCCAGGCGCAGACCGTGCACCGTGCGCACTTCGATGCCAACCGCGTACAGGTCTCGACCCTGCTGTCGATCAAGACCGGTGCCTGCCCGGAAGACTGCAAGTACTGCCCGCAATCCGGCCACTACAACACCGGTCTGGAAAAGGAAAAACTGCTGGAAGTGCAGAAGGTGCTGGAGGCGGCCGCCGAGGCCAAGGCCATCGGTTCCACCCGTTTCTGCATGGGCGCGGCGTGGAAGCATCCCTCGGCCAAGGACATGCCCTATGTGCTGAAGATGGTCGAAGGGGTCAAGGCCCTGGGCCTGGAAACCTGCATGACCCTGGGCAAGCTCGATAAGGAGCAGACCGCGGCCCTGGCTGCCGCCGGTCTGGACTACTACAACCACAACCTGGACACCTCGCCGGAGTTCTACGGCAATATCATCACCACCCGCACCTACGCTGACCGCCTGGAAACCCTGGCCTATGTGCGTGACTCGGGGATGAAGATCTGCTCCGGCGGCATCCTCGGCATGGGCGAGTCGCTGGACGACCGCGCCGGCCTGCTGATCCAACTGGCCAACCTGCCAGAGCATCCGGAGTCGGTGCCGATCAACATGCTGGTGAAAGTGCAGGGCACACCGCTGGCCGACGAGCAGGATGTCGATCCGTTCGACTTTATCCGCATGCTCGCCGTGGCACGAATTATGATGCCGCAGTCCCACGTGCGCCTGTCCGCTGGCCGTGAGGCGATGAACGAGCAGATGCAGGCCCTGGCGTTCTTTGCCGGTGCCAACTCGATCTTCTACGGCGAGAAACTGCTGACCACCGCCAATCCGCAAGCCAATCAGGACATGCAACTGTTCGCCCGCCTCGGTATCAAGCCGGAAGAGCGCCAGGAGCATGCCGACGAAGTGCACCAGGCCGCCATCGAGCAGGCCCTGGTCGAACAGCGCGATTCCAAGCTGTTCTATAACGCCGCGGTCTGATTTCCCCAGGTAGGAGCGGGCCATGCCCGCGAAGGCTGCGAGCACTTCGCGGGAATGGAACTAGGCGTCCCCTCCCTCGCTCCTACATCGCTGCTTTTTCCGAGGCTTGCATGCCCTTCGATCTTGCCACTCGCCTCGCCGAGCGCCGCGCCGCCAACCTCTATCGCCAACGCCCCCTGCTTGAATCACCGCAGGGGCCGCTGGTTCAGGTCGATGGCCGGCAGCTGCTGGCCTTCTGTTCCAACGACTACCTGGGCCTGGCCAATCACCCCCAGGTGATCGAGGCCTGGCGCGCCGGTGCGCAGAAATGGGGTGTGGGCGGCGGCGCATCGCATCTGGTGATCGGCCACAGCACCCCGCATCACCAGTTGGAAGAAGCCCTCGCCGAATTTACCGGGCGGCCACGCGCGCTGCTGTTTTCCACCGGCTATATGGCCAACCTCGGCGCGGTCACCGCGCTGGTCGGGCAGGGCGATAGCGTGCTGGAGGACCGGCTTAACCACGCCTCCCTGCTGGACGCCGGCCTGCTCAGCGGCGCGCGCTTTTCCCGCTATCTGCATAACGATGCGGTCAGCCTGGCCAACCGCCTGCGCAAAGTGACTGGAAACACTCTGATCGTTACTGATGGCGTATTCAGCATGGATGGCGATCTGGCCGATCTGCCGGCGCTGTGCGCCGAAGCGCGCCGCGCCAATGCCTGGGTGATGGTCGACGACGCCCACGGTTTCGGCCCGCTGGGTGCTACCGGCGGCGGCATCGTCGAGCACTTCGGCCTGGGCGTCGACGATGTGCAGGTGCTGGTCGGCACCCTGGGCAAGGCCTTCGGCACCGCCGGGGCCTTTGTCGCCGGTAGCGAGGAACTGATCGAGACCCTGGTGCAGTTCGCCCGGCCCTATATCTACACCACCAGCCAGCCGCCGGCCCTGGCCTGCGCCACCCTGAAGAGCCTGGAACTGCTGCGCAGCGAGCACTGGCGGCGCGAACATCTAGATGCCCTGATCAAGCGCTTCCGCGAAGGCGCTCAGGCGATCGGCTTGGAGTTGATGGACAGCGCCACGCCGATCCAGCCGATCCTGATCGGCGACAGCGGTCGCGCCATGCAGCTGTCGCAAATGCTGCGTGAACGCGGCCTGCTGGTCACCGCGATTCGTCCGCCCACCGTGCCGGCTGGTAGCGCCCGCCTGCGGGTGACCCTGTCCGCTGCCCATAGCCTGGAGCAGTTGGAATCGCTGCTGGAAGCCCTGGCCGAGTGCTGGCCGTTGCTGGCTGACGAGGGCGCAGGTCATGCGTGATCGGCTGATTCTGCTGCCCGGTTGGGGCCTCGGCACCGTTCCTCTTGAGCCTCTGGCAGGTGCCTTGCGCGGCCTCGATCCACGTCTGCAGGTGCAGATCGAACCGCTGCCCTTATTGGATTCCAGTGATCCGGTCGACTGGCTGGATGAGCTGGACGCCAACCTGCCACAGGACGCCTGGTTTGGCGGTTGGTCCCTCGGTGGCATGTTGGCGGCCGAACTGGCGGCGCGCCGGGGCGAACGTTGCAGCGGCTTGCTGACGCTGGCCAGCAATCTGCGTTTTGTCGCCGAGCCAGGCTGGCCCGCAGCCATGCCAGCAGAGACCTTTAAGGCCTTCCGTCAGGGCTGCGCCGCCGATGCGGCCGCGACCCTGAAGCGTTTTGCCCTGCTCTGCGCCCAGGGTGCGGCGGATGCCCGCGGCCTGTCGCGGCAGTTGCTCGGCGCGGCTCCGCTGGCGCAATCCGAGACTCTGCTGGCCGGGCTGGATCTGCTCGCTGTCCTGGATACCCGGGCTGCAGTGCAGGCCTTTGCCGGCCCGCAGCTGCATCTGTTTGCAGGTGCCGATGCCCTGGTTCCTGCGGGGGCCGCGCCGGCGCTGCTCGAACTGTTGCCCGATGTGGAAATTGGCTTAATTGATCACGCCAGCCACGCCTTCGCCCTGGAGCGCCCCCATGAAGTGGCGGCGGCGATCCAGGCCTTTCTGCATGAGGCTGGCGATGATTGAGACGATTCGTAGGGTGTGCCGTGCGCACCGCATCAATCTCCGTTATGGCAGCACCCTGCGTGCGTGGTGGATCTATGGTGCGCACGGCGCACCCTACGTCGAGGCCAGCCAATGAGTGAAGCCTTCCAGGCTGGCGGCCTGCCGGACAAACGCCAGGTGGCCGCCTCGTTCTCCCGCGCGGCGCAAAGCTATGACAGTGTCGCGGCCTTGCAGCGCAGTGTCGGCCAGCAGTTGCTGGCCCGGTTGCCCGCTGCCATTACTCCTGAGCGTTGGCTGGATCTGGGCTGCGGCACTGGCCATTTCAGCCGCGCCCTGGGTGAACGTTTTCCGGCCAGCCAGGGCGTGGCCCTGGATATCGCCGAAGGCATGCTGCGCCACGCCCGGCCACTGGGCGGCGCGCAACAGTTTATTGCCGGCGATGCCGAGCGCCTGCCGCTGCGCGATGCATCCTGCGACCTGCTGTTTTCCAGCCTGGCCTTGCAGTGGTGTGCAGATTTTTCCGCCGTACTGAGCGAATCCGAACGCGTGCTCAAGCCGGGTGGCGTGCTGGCCTTTAGCAGTCTGTGTGTCGGCACCCTGCAGGAGCTGCGTGACAGCTGGCAGGCGGTGGATGGCTTTGTTCACGTCAATCGCTTTCGCCACTTCGAGGATTATCAGCGCCTGTGCGACGGCAGCGGCCTGACGCGTTTGAGTCTGCAGACCGCCCCGGAAACCCTGTACTACCCGGACGTACGCAGCCTGACCCATGAGCTGAAAGCCCTGGGTGCCCACAACCTCAACCCCGGCCGGCCGGGTGGTTTGACCGGGCGCGCGCGGATGCTGGCGCTGCTCAATGCCTATGAGCGGTTCCGCCAGCCCCGAGGCCTGCCGGCGACCTATCAGGTGGTCTACGGCGTACTGCGTAAGGACATTTCCTAGATGAACACTGCTTTTTTCGTTACCGGTATCGATACCCCTATCCTGGCTACAGCGCCGGCAAAACCTGTCGCGATGGAGTTGCTATGAGCGCAGCCTTTTTCGTCACCGGTACCGATACGGAAATCGGTAAAACCACCATCGCCGCCGGCCTGCTGCATGCGGCGCGGCTGGCCGGGCTGTCCACAGCGGCGGCCAAACCGGTGGCTTCCGGCTGCGTGCGCACGGCGGATGGCCTGCGCAATGATGATGCCCTGGCGCTGCTGGGCGAATGCACCCTGGCGCTGCGTTATGAAGAGGTCAATCCGCTGGCATTCGAGCCAGCCATCGCTCCGCACCTGGCCGCCCGCGAAGCCGGTGTATTGCTGGATGTTGCGGCGCTGCACGGGCCGGTGCAGGCGATTCTGGGCAAACATGCGGACCTGACCCTGGTCGAAGGTGCGGGCGGCTGGCGGGTGCCCCTGGCCGGGCAGGCGACACTCTCGGACCTGGCGATAGCGCTGCAGTTGCCGGTGATTCTGGTGGTCGGGGTGCGTCTGGGCTGCATCAATCAGGCTGTGCTCACGGCCGAAGCCATTATCCGTGATGGTCTGCCCCTGGCCGGCTGGGTGGCCAATCTGGTCGACCCGCACACCTCGCGGCTACACGACAATCTGGCGACTCTGGCCGAGCGCCTGCCGGCACCCTGTCTGGGCTATGTACCGCGCCTGGAGCAGGCCACGCCGGCCGCGGTTTCCGACTATCTGAACCTGGACATTCTGGACCTCGCGCTATAAGCGGGCTTACTGCCATAGCCTTTTGCTTGTACGTTTTTCCAGCCGCATCTGCTTCAATGCAGAATGTCAGTGTGTTGTGATCGCAGGAGTCTGGGCATGGAAATTTCGGGGAACGCCTTCAATTCGGGCATCAGTACCATTCAATCTGGCCAGCGCCGGGTCGACCAGGCCGCGGCCGATATTGCCAGCAATGCCGCCACGCCACCGCTGCAGCCAAGCTCCACGCCGCCGGCCAATCAGGTCAACCCCGCGCCCAGCTCGGCCGAGCAGTCGCGTCCCGATCTGGCGGAAAGCCTGGTGGCGCTGCGTCAGGGCCAGAACGAGGCAGCCGCCGGGGCCAAGCTGGTGAAAACGGCCGATGAAGTGCTGGGCACCCTGATCGATACCAGCGCCTGAGTCACTTGCCTCGGCCGGTTCAGGGCAATCCTGTTGATCGGTGCGTGGGGCGAGGAGTGATACATGCAGATTGGCGGCGCATCGTCCTATTTCGCGCCAGCAGCAGCCCCCCTGCCGGCCGGCCCTGCCACGCCCGCGGGTCCTCCCGATACCGCCACTGATAGCAGCCGCGCCGCCCAGGCACAGGTAAACGCTGCTCAGCCCCTGGCCGATGAGCAATCGGCATCTGCCCGTGAAGAAGCCGATAAGCCCGCCGACTCCGCGGCCAATGCCGATAAAGGCAAAAGCCGCGCAGGTGAACCCAGCCCGCAGCAGGAGCGCCTCGAGCAACTGGAAATTGCCAAGCTGGTGGGCCGCGACCAGGAGGTGCGCGCCCATGAACAGGCCCACTCGGCCGTGGGCGGAAGCTACGCTGGTGCGCCGACCTACACCTTTACGCGTGGCCCGGATGGCAAACGCTATGCCGTGGGCGGCGAAGTCAGCATCGATGTGGGCGCGGTGCCGAACAATCCCGAAGCCACCCTGCGCAAGATGGAAATCGTTCTGCGCGCCGCCCTGGCCCCGGCGGAGCCTTCCGCCCAGGATCTGCGCGTTGCCTCCCAGGCCCAGGCGCAGATGACCCAGGCCCGTGTCGAACTGGCCGAGCAGCGCCGCACTGAAGCACAGTCAGCTCGCGAGTCCAGCGCCGAGGACGCAGAGCCGGGCGAGGAGGCGGTCGACCGGGAGGAATCCGCCGCATCGTCCCGGCAAGAACGGCCAGCGCCACCTAGTCTTGATCTGTATCGGCAACTCGGCGGCTTGGGCGAAGCGACCCCGGCGATAGATCTGCTTGCATAATCGAAGGGCGGGGTGCTTGACATTAAATAGGCATAAACGTATGTTTCAAACGCTTGTTTGATTCGCTCGATTGCCAAGGGGCATGCGAGCGCCGGGATTGCTCCCGAAAACGACCGAATATCCGGTCACCTACACACTAAGAATCCACCGCAGAGGTTAACCGCTATGCCTGATTACAAGGCCCCCTTGCGCGATATCCGTTTCGTACGCGACGAACTGCTCGGCTACGAAGCGCATTATCAGAGCCTGCCTGGCTGCCAGGACGCTACTCCGGACATGGTCAGCGCCATCCTTGAGGAAGGTGCCAAGTTCTGTGAGCAGGTGCTGTCGCCGCTGAACCGTGTAGGTGACACTGAAGGTTGCACCTGGTCCCCGGAAGGCGTGAAAACCCCTACCGGCTTCAAAGAAGCCTATCAGCAGTACGTTGAAGGTGGCTGGCCGAGCCTGGCCCACGACGTTGACCATGGCGGCCAGGGCCTGCCCGAGTCCCTGGGTCTGGTGCTGAGCGAAATGGTTGGCTCCTCCAACTGGTCCTGGGGCATGTACCCGGGCCTGTCGCACGGTGCGATGAACACCATCGCCGAGCACGGCACCGACGAGCAGAAGCACACCTACCTGACCAAGCTGGTATCCGGCGAGTGGACCGGCACCATGTGCCTGACCGAACCGCATTGCGGCACCGACCTGGGCATGCTGCGTACCAAGGCCGAGCCTCAGGCTGATGGTTCGTACAAGGTTTCCGGTACCAAGATCTTTATCTCCGCTGGTGAACACGACATGGCCGATAACATCGTCCACATCGTGCTGGCCCGCCTGCCCGACGCGCCGCAAGGCACCAAAGGCATCTCGCTGTTTATCGTGCCGAAGTTCTCGGTCAACGCTGACGGCAACATCGGTGCGCGCAACGCCGTTTCCTGTGGCTCGCTCGAGCACAAGATGGGTATCCACGGTAATGCCACCTGCGTGATGAACTTCGACGGTGCTACCGGTTACCTGATCGGCCCGGCCAACAAAGGTCTGAACTGCATGTTCACCTTTATGAACACGGCTCGCCTGGGTACTGCACTGCAAGGTCTGGCTCACGCCGAAATCGGTTTCCAGGGTGGTCTGAAGTACGCTCGCGAGCGTCTGCAGATGCGTTCCCTGACTGGCCCGAAAGCCCCGGACAAAGCGGCCGACCCGATCATCGTCCACCCGGACGTGCGTCGCATGTTGCTGACCATGAAGGCCTTCGCCGAAGGCAACCGCGCGATGGTGTACTTCACCGCCAAGCAGGTCGACATCGTCAAGTACAGCAAAGACGAAGCCGAAAAGAAGCAAGCCGACGCGCTGCTGGCTTTCCTCACTCCGATCGCCAAAGCCTTCATGACCGAAGTTGGCTTCGAAGCCGCCAACCACGGCGTACAGATCTATGGCGGCCACGGCTTTATCGCCGAGTGGGGCATGGAGCAGAACGTTCGCGACAGCCGTATCTCCATGCTGTACGAAGGCACCACCGGTATCCAGGCACTCGACCTGCTGGGCCGTAAAGTGCTGCAGACTCAAGGCGAAGCGCTGAAAGGCTTCACCAAGATCGTGCACAAGTTCTGCCAGGCCAACGAAGGTAACGACGCTGTCAAAGCGCTGGTTGCACCGCTGGCCAAGCTGAACAAGGAGTGGGGCGACATCACCATGAAAGTGGGCATGGCTGCCATGAAGGACCGTGAAGAAGTCGGTGCCGCTTCGGTGGATTACCTGATGTACTCCGGTTACGTCTGCCTGGCTTACTTCTGGGCTGACATGGCTCGCCTGGCTGCCGAGAAGATCGCTGCTGGCGCTGAAGACGAGGCTTTCTACAAGGCCAAGCTGCAGACCGCCAACTTCTACTTCGCGCGCATCCTGCCGCGCACCCGTGCGCACGTTGAAGCCATGCTGTCTGGTGCCAACAACCTGATGGACATGGCCGAAGAAGACTTCGCCCTGGGCTACTAAGCCTTAGTCCTTTCCAGGTCTGAAAAACCGCTGCCCCTTGGGGTGGCGGTTTTTTTATGCCCGCCATCCCTGGCGGTCACCCTTCGGGCCGTCGCTGCGCGACGTTAAAAAACTGTTGCAGACAGTTTTTTATTTGGGCACATAAACAGTCTTAAACAGCTTGTCGATTTGCCTGCGAGGTACCGTGCGCAACGCGCTCGTTACAGGCAAACTGCGTGGCGTTATCCACTTTTCGCCGCCGAGCGGAGCCCGTCTTGTCGCGTTTTGCTGCTGTGCGCTTTGGCCATTTTCTGCCTTCGCTGCTGCTTCTGTTCGGCGGCTTGCTGTTGGCGCGCCTGGCGGTGCTGAGCGAGTTCTTCACCTCGCTGTTCAATGTGCTGCCCACCCTGCTGCTGTTGCTCGGTGGCGCGTTCTGTTTGGTGTATGGCCGTCAGCGCGAGGTGTTTCTGCTGCTGACGCTGTACCTCGGCTACTTTCTGCTGGATACCCAGGTCGATCATTTCCGCGCCACGGGGCAGGTGCGCAGCGATGCGGCGCTGATCTTCCATCTGTGCAGCCTGTTGCTGCCGCTGCTCTATAGCCTGTATGCAGCCTGGCAGGAACGCACCCATCTGCTGCAGGACCTGATCGCCCGTGCCGCCGTTCTGCTGGCGGTCGGTGCGGTGGCGGTGGGCCTGGCGCAGCGCTTTCCCGAGGCGTTGCTGCACTGGTTGTCGCTGGTGCGCTGGCCGGCGTTGCAGGTCGAGTGGCTGGCGTTGATCCAGCTGGCCTATCCGGTATTTGTCCTCGGTCTGATTCTGCTGGCAGTGCAGTACCTGCGCGCGCCACGGCCGCTGCACGCGGCGCAGCTGTTGGGGCTGTGCGGGCTGCTGTGGATGCTGCCGAACACCTTTATCCTGCCCAATGCGCTGAATGTGATGAGCAGCCAGATCATGTTGATCCTGGTCGCCGCGGTGGCGCATGAGGCTTATCAGATGGCCTTCCGTGACGAACTCACCGGCCTGCCGGGGCGGCGCGCCTTGAATGAACGCCTGCAGCGCCTGGGTCGCAGCTATGTGATCGCCATGGCCGACGTCGATCACTTCAAGAAATTCAACGACACCCACGGTCACGATGTCGGCGATCAGGTGCTGCGCCTGGTCGCCGCTCAGCTGCGCAAGATCGGCGGCGGGGGCAAGGCCTACCGCTATGGCGGCGAGGAATTCACCCTGGTATTTCCCGGCAAGACCCTCGACGAGTGCCTGCCGCACCTTGAGGTGGTGCGCCAGGTCATCGAGACCTATCGCATCCAGCTGCGCGACAAGCAGCAGCGCCCGCAGGACGACAAGCAGGGCCGGACGCGGCGGGCCGGCGGCGCGGCCAGTCAGGTGTCGGTGACGGTCAGCATGGGCGTGGCCGAGCGCGGGCTGGAACAGCGCAGCCCGGAAGAGGTGCTCAAGGCTGCCGACCAGGCGCTGTATAACGCCAAGAGTGCCGGGCGTAACTGCGTGCGCAGTCATGGCCAGCGGCGCGGGGCGGTCAGGTTGGAAGCTTCGCGCAACTGAGGCTGCCGGCTAATGACAGTGTATTCAGCATCTGCACTGTGATTGTTGGTGCGCTGTATCAGCCGTAGCGTAGAGGGCTAATCCACGCTCTAGCTGACGGAGATGCCAGCATGCCCGAGTACAAAGCCCCCCTGCGCGATATGCACTTTCTGATCGACGAGGTCTTCGACTTTCATGCCGGCTACGCCGCGATGGGGGCCAGCGACGCCACCCCGGATATGGTCAGCGCAATCCTCGCCGAGGGTGCGAAGTTCTGTGAGCAGGTGCTGGCCCCGTTGAATCGCTCCGGCGATGAAGAGGAGTGCCAGATCAACGACGGCGTGGTGACTACACCCAAGGGCTTCAAGGAAGCCTTTGCCCAGTACGTTGAGGGCGGCTGGAATGGCCTGGCGGCGGACCCGGCCTACGGCGGCCAGGGTCTGCCGCATTCCCTTGGTCTGCTGATCAGCGAAATGGTCGGCGCGAGCAACACCTCCTGGGGCATGTACCCCGGCCTGACCCACGGCGCGATGTCGGCGATTCACGCCCACGGCACGCAAGCGCAGAAGCAGACCTACCTGAGCAAGCTCACCGAAGGTCGCTGGACCGGCACCATGTGCCTGACCGAAGCCCACTGCGGCACTGACCTGGGCCTGATCAAGACCCGCGCCGTGCCCCAGGCCGACGGCAGCTACGCGGTCAGCGGCAGCAAGATCTTTATCTCCGCCGGCGAGCACGATATGAGCGAGAACATCGTGCATCTGGTGCTGGCCAAGCTGCCCGACGCGCCGGCCGGCACCAAGGGCATCTCGCTGTTTATCGTGCCCAAGTTCCTGCCCAACGCTGAAGGTCAGGCCGGCGCACGCAATGGCGTCAGCTGCGGCTCGATCGAACACAAGATGGGCATCAAGGCCTCGGCCACCTGCGTGATGAATTTCGACAGCGCCACCGGCTACCTGATCGGCGAGGCCAACAAGGGCCTCAACTGCATGTTCACCATGATGAACCACGCACGCCTGGGCACCGGCATGCAGGGCCTGTGTCTGGGTGAAACCAGCTTCCAGGGTGCGATCAAGTACGCCACCGAGCGCCTGCAGATGCGCGCGCTGACCGGGCCGAAGGCACCGGATAAAGTTGCTGACCCGATCATCGTGCACCCTGATGTGCGGCGCATGCTGCTGACCATGAAGGCGTTTAACGAAGGCAACCGTGCCCTGGCCTATTTCACCGCGCAGCTGATCGATCAGGCGCACCGCGGTGACAGCGCCGAGCAGCGTGAAGAGGCCGAGAACCTGCTGGCCTTCCTCACGCCGATCTGCAAAGCCTTTATGACCGAGACCGGCCTGGAGGTGACCAACCATGGCATGCAGGTATTCGGCGGCCACGGTTTTATCCGCGAGTGGGGCATGGAGCAGCTGGTCCGTGACTGCCGCATTGCGCCTATCTATGAAGGCACCAACGGCATCCAGGCCCTCGACCTGCTCGGGCGCAAGGTGCTCGGCAGCCAGGGCAAGCTGCTGCGCGGCTTTACCAAGATCGTCCACAAGTTCTGTGAGGCCCAGGCCGAGCACCCGCAGCTCAAGGGCTATGTCGCTCAACTGGCGACGCTGAATCAGCAGTGGGGCGCGCTGACCCAGAAGATCGGCATGGCGGCGATGAAGAACCCGGATGAAGTCGGTGCGGCGTCGATGGATTACCTGATGTACTCCGGTTACGTCATCCTGGCGTACTTCTGGCTGCGCATGGCCCTGGTGGCCGAGCAGAAGCTGGCGGCGGGCGCGGCTGATGCTGCGTTCTACCAGGCCAAGCTGGCCACCTGCGAGTTCTACTTCAAGCGCCTGTTGCCGCGCACCGCCACCCACCTGGCCGGTGCCGAGGCAGGCAGCGAATGCCTGATGCGTTTGCCGGCCGAACACTTCGCCCTCTGACAGGCGGTTGTAACCCAGGCAAAGCCCGCCATCCGGCGGGTTTTGCCGTTATTAAGGCGCTCGTTAGCCTAACAAACGAATGGTGACCTTCTGGTCACTACGCGACGCTATGTGTCTAAAAAGTTGTTCGGTTAGACTCGGCGCACATCTCTACACCTACTGCTTCACATCTGCTGCTCGTTCGAGGAATTGCCCCATGGCTGACTACAAAGCTCCCCTGCGCGATATGCGCTTCGTGCTCAATGAAGTGTTTGAAGTTTCCAAGCTGTGGGCCCAGTTGCCGGCCCTGGCTGAAGTGGTCGATGAAGACACTGCAGCGGCCATTCTCGAAGAAGCCGGCAAGGTCACCGGCGGCGTGATCGCCCCGCTGAACCGCAGCGGCGACGAAGAAGGCTGCTCCTGGGAAGGTGGCGCGGTGAAAACCCCGGCCGGCTTCCCGGATGCCTACAAAACCTACGCCGAAGGTGGCTGGGTGGGCGTCGGTGGTGATCCGGTATTTGGCGGCATGGGCATGCCCAAGGCGATCTCGGCTCAGGTCGAGGAAATGGTCAACTCGGCCAACCTGTCGTTCGGTCTGTACCCGATGCTGACCGCCGGTGCCTGCCTGTCGATCAACGCCCACGCCAGCGAAGAGCTGAAAGAAAAATACCTGCCGAACATGTACTCGGGCGTCTGGGCCGGTTCCATGTGCCTGACCGAGCCGCACGCCGGCACCGACTTAGGGATTATCCGCACCAAGGCCGAGCCCCAGGCCGATGGCAGCTTCAAGATTTCCGGTACCAAGATCTTCATCACCGGTGGTGAGCACGACCTCACCGAAAACATCATCCACCTGGTACTGGCCAAGCTGCCGGACGCCCCGGCGGGCCCGAAAGGCATCTCGCTGTTCCTGGTGCCGAAGATCATGGTCAACGCCGACGGTTCCCTGGGCGAGAAGAACAGCCTGTCCTGCGGTTCCATCGAGCACAAGATGGGCATCAAGGCCTCGGCCACCTGCGTGATGAACTTCGACGGTGCCACCGGCTGGATCGTCGATGCGCCGAACAAGGGCCTCGCCGCCATGTTCACCATGATGAACTACGAGCGTCTGGGCGTTGGCATCCAGGGCCTGTCCCTGGGCGAGCGCAGCTACCAGAACGCCGTGGAATACGCCCGCGACCGTATCCAGAGCCGTGCGCCGACCGGCCCGGTGGCCAAGGACAAGGCCGCTGACCCGATCATCGTGCACCCGGACGTGCGCCGCATGCTGCTGACCATGAAAGCGCTGAACGAGGGCGGTCGTGCCTTCTCCAGCTACGTGGCCATGCAGCTCGACACCGCCAAGTACAGTGAAGACGCCGCTACCCGCAAGCGCGCGGAAGAGCTGGTGGCCCTGCTGACGCCGGTGGCCAAGGCCTTCCTCACCGATATGGCGCTGGAAACCACCGTACATGGCCAGCAGATCTTCGGCGGCCACGGCTTTATCCGCGAGTGGGGCCAGGAGCAGCTGATCCGCGACTGCCGCATCACCCAGATCTACGAAGGCACCAACGGTATCCAGGCGCTCGATCTGGTCGGCCGTAAAGTGGTTGGCAGCGGCGGTGCGTTCTACAAGCACTTCGCCGAAGAGATCAAGGCCTTCACCGATTCCGCCGACAGTAGCCTGGCCGAATTTATCGAGCCGCTGAAAGGTGCCATCGCCAACCTGGAACTGATGACCAGCGATCTGCTGGAACGCGCCAAGGCCAACCCGAACGAAGTCGGTGCCGCCTCGGTCGAGTACCTGCAGGTGTTCGGTTACACCGCCTACGCCTACATGTGGGCCTTGATGGCACGCACCGCACTGGCCAAGCAGGATCAGGACGAGTTCTACGTGAGCAAACTGGGCACCGCGCGTTTCTTCTTCGCCCGCCTGCTGCCGCGTATTCACTCGCTGACTGCATCGGTCAAGGCTGGTAGCGAGTCGCTGTACCTGCTGGACGCCGCGCAGTTCTAACGGCGTTTGCAGTAAACAAAGCCCCGGCCTAAACAGCCGGGGCTTTTTTGTGCCGCCCCGGTTCTGAAGGCGCGCAAACCTGCTGTTGTAGGGGGCACCGTGCGCACCAGGGTCCCTTAGGCTGCTGCGGTGCGCACGGCGCACCCTACAAATCTCGCCAATGCTTATACGCCAGTCGGAAGGTTCCAGGCCCGTGCCGTGTGGCTGTTGATAATACGGATGCTCATCCAGTTTGTTATTTATGTATATACATTTGTGCGTTATGTCTGCACACAGGCTGTGAGCCGAGCTTTGCCGTTCGTCTGCTGCTGGGCTTTGCTGTTGACCAGCATGCGCCGCCTATCTCGGTGGTTTATGTGTCTATGCCTTAGCGCGGGCATATGACGCTAATAGAGCGGCAGTGATTTTTGGCTGACGAACGGGGTTGACGACTGCATGGTCGAATTCTATTGTATATACAAGTCCGCTCAAGGAGAGCCTCATGTCCCTGTCCGCCCCGCGCCTGCTTTGGCGCGAGCTCTGTCTTTTTGATGGCCTGACCACGCTGGCCGAGCCGATCAATCTGCTGGTGGCGGATGGCAAGGTGGCGGGCTTGTGGCCGACCCGCGCGTTTCCCGAGGCGTTGGCCGAGGGGGCCATTGAGGCCGGGCGCGGCGGGGTGATGACCCCGGGGCTGGTGGATTGCCACAGCCACCTAGTGTACGCCGGCAACCGCGCCGGCGAGTTCGAGCAGCGCCTCGAGGGTGCCAGCTACGCCGAGATCGCCAAGGCCGGCGGCGGCATTCTCAGTACCGTGCGCGCCACCCGTGCCGCCAGCGAGGATGAGCTGCTGGCGCAGAGCCTGCCGCGCTTGCAGGCGTTGCTGGACGATGGCGTCACCACCCTGGAAATCAAATCCGGCTACGGCCTGAGCACCGCCGATGAATTGAAGATGCTGCGCGTTGCGCGCCGCCTTGGCGAGTTGCTGCCGTTGCGCACCACCACCACCCTGCTCGGTGCCCATGCCTTGCCGCCGGAGTTCGCCGGCGACAGCGATGGCTATATCGCCCTGGTCTGCAACGAGATGATCCCGGCGGCCGTTGCCGAAGGTCTGGTCGATGCGGTGGACGTGTTCTGCGAAAACATCGCCTTCAGCCCGGCGCAGTGCGAGCTGGTATTTAAGGCTGCGCAACGCCACGGCCTGCCGATCAAGGTGCACGCCGAGCAGCTGTCCAATCAGGGGGGCAGCACCCTGGCCGCACGCTATCGGGGCCTCTCGGCCGACCATATCGAGTTTCTCGACGAGCCAGGGGTGCAAGCCATGGCCGCCGCCGGCACGGTCGCCGTGCTGCTGCCCGGGGCCTTTTATACCCTGCGTGAAACCCAGTTGCCGCCCATCGCACTGCTGCGTCAGCACAAAGTGCCGATGGCCCTGGCCAGCGATGCCAACCCCGGCACCTCGCCGATCTGCTTTCCGACCCTGATCCTTAACCAGGCCTGCACCCTGTTCCGTTTGACCCCGCGCGAAGCCCTGGCCGGGATGACCGCCCATGCCGCCCGAGCGCTCGGCCGCCCGGATCTCGGCCGGGTCGAGGCTGGGGCACCCGCCGACCTGTGCCTGTGGGATGTACAGCAACCCGCCGAGCTGGCCTATGCGATACAGCCGGGGCGGCTGCGTCAGCGCATCTTCAACGGCGTCATTAGTTACAGCAAAGAGGCCTATACCCATGCACGCTGATCGCAACTCCATGGAGCTCTGGCAGGGCCGCGTCGACCCGGAAGCCGGCAGCCCGCGCTGGCACCAGCGCATTCAGGCGCTCAGTGCCGACAGCCAGCCCGGCGTGGCCCTGCTCGGTTTCGCCAGCGACGAAGGGGTGCGGCGCAACCATGGCCGCGTCGGCGCGGTAAATGGTCCGCTGGCGATGCGCAAGGCGTTGGCCAACCTGGCCTGGCATCGCCAGGGCGCGGCCTATGACGCCGGTGATGTGCTGTGCGCCGATGGCGATCTGGAGAGCGCCCAGGCGCGCCTCGGCCATAACGTCTGCGCGCTGCTGGATGCCGGGCACCTGCCCATCGTGCTGGGCGGCGGCCATGAAGTGGCCTTCGGCAGCTGGCAGGGTATCGCCGAGCATCTGGCCGGCGCTGCTGCGCCGCGGATGGCCGCCCCACGGATGGCCGCCCCGCGTATAGGCATTATCAATTTCGACGCGCACTTCGATCTGCGCGACCCGGCTCACGCCCGTTCTTCCGGCACGCCGTTCGCCCAGATCGCCGAGCAGTGCGCCGCCCGTGGCTGGCCGTTCACCTATGCCTGCCTGGGCGTCAGTCGCGCCAGCAACACCCGCGCGTTGTTCCAGCGCGCCGCCGAGTTGAACGTGCTGGTGCGTGAAGACCGCGAGATCAGGGAAGGCAGTTTGCCGGCCATCAGCGCCGAACTGTCGGCCTTTATCGCCGGTTGCGACGCGATCTATCTGACCATCGATATCGACGTGCTGCCGGCCTGCGAAGCCCCCGGCGTCAGCGCCCCGGCAGCGCGAGGCGTGCCGCTGGCGCTGCTCGAACCGCTGCTGGAGACCGTGCGCGACAGCGGCAAGTTGCGCCTGATGGACCTGGCCGAACTCAATCCTGAATACGACATCGACAGCCGCACCGCCAAGGTCGCGGCGCGGTTGATTCATCTGCTGACCCTGACCTCCTGAATTTATCCAGAACCTCATACCTAACAAAAATAGGAGGCCAGTAATGAGCCTTTTCCGTGACACCGAAATCCGCGCCGCCCGTGGCACCACGCTGACCGCCAAGAGCTGGCTGACCGAAGCGCCGCTGCGCATGCTGATGAACAACCTCGACCCGGAAGTGGCCGAGAACCCCAAGGAACTGGTGGTGTATGGCGGCATCGGCCGCGCCGCGCGCAACTGGGAGTGCTACGACAAGATCGTCGAAGTGCTGACCCGCCTGGAAGACAACCAGACCCTGCTGATCCAGTCCGGCAAGCCGGTCGGCGTGTTCGAGACCCATAAGGACGCGCCGCGGGTGCTGCTGGCCAACTCCAACCTGGTGCCGCACTGGGCCACCTGGGAGCACTTCAACGAACTGGATGCCAAGGGCCTGGCCATGTACGGCCAGATGACCGCAGGCTCCTGGATCTATATCGGCAGCCAGGGCATCGTCCAGGGCACCTATGAAACCTTCGTCGAGGCCGGTCGCCAGCATTACGGCGGCAACCTCAAAGGTAAGTGGGTGCTGACCGCGGGTCTCGGCGGCATGGGCGGCGCGCAGCCTCTGGCGGCGACCCTGGCCGGTGCCTGCTCGCTGAATATCGAGTGTCAGCAGAGCCGTATCGATTTCCGCCTGAAGACCCGTTACGTCGACGAGCAGGCCAGCGATCTGGACGACGCCCTGGTGCGTATCGACAAGTACTGCCGTGAAGGCAAGGCGGTGTCCATCGCCCTGTGTGGCAACGCCGCCGAAATACTGCCGGAGCTGGTCAAGCGCGGCGTGCGCCCGGACATGGTCACCGACCAGACCAGCGCCCACGACCCGCGCCACGGCTACCTGCCGATTGGCTGGAGCTGGGACGAATACGTGGCCCGCGGCAAGACCGAGGAAGCGGTGGTGGTCAAGGCCGCCAAGCAGTCCATGGCCGTACACGTGCGCGCCATGCTGGCCTTCCAGCAGATGGGCGTGCCGACCTTCGACTACGGCAACAATATCCGCCAGATGGCGAAGGAGGAGGGCGTCGATAACGCCTTCGACTTCCCCGGTTTCGTTCCGGCCTATATCCGTCCACTGTTCTGCCAGGGCATCGGCCCGTTCCGCTGGGTGGCGCTGTCCGGCGACCCCGAGGACATCTACAAGACCGACGCCAAGGTCAAGGAACTGATCCCGGGCGACGCCCACCTGCACAACTGGCTGGACATGGCCCGTGAGCGCATCAGCTTCCAGGGCCTGCCGGCGCGGATCTGCTGGGTTGGCCTGAAAGACCGCGCACGCCTGGCTCAAGCCTTCAACGACATGGTCGCCAGCGGCGAGTTGAAGGCACCGATCGTGATCGGTCGCGATCATCTGGACTCCGGCTCGGTGGCCAGCCCCAACCGTGAAACCGAGGCCATGCAGGACGGCTCCGACGCCGTGTCCGACTGGCCGCTGCTGAATGCTTTGCTGAACACCGCCGGCGGCGCGACCTGGGTGTCGCTGCACCACGGCGGCGGCGTCGGGATGGGTTACTCGCAGCACTCCGGCGTGGTGATCGTCGCCGACGGCACGCCAGAAGCCCGCGCCCGTCTCGGCCGCGTGCTGCGCAACGACCCGGGCACTGGGGTGATGCGTCATGCCGATGCCGGTTATGAAATTGCTATCGACTGCGCCGAAGAGCAAGGTCTCGACCTGCCGATGATCGCCGCTAGCCAAGGAGCCAACGCATGAGCCTGTTTACCCTGACCCCCGGTCAACTGACCCTGGCCCAGCTGCGCGCCGCCTATCAGGCTCCGCTGCAGTTACAGCTGGACGCCAGCGCCCACGCCGCCATCGAGGCCAGTGTGGCCTGCGTCAACGGCATCATTGCCGAAGGCCGTACCGCCTATGGCATCAACACCGGCTTCGGCCTGCTGGCCTCGACCCGCATCGCCAACGAGGATCTGGAAAAACTCCAGCGCTCCCTGGTGCTGTCCCATGCTGCCGGTATCGGTGCGCCGCTGGACGACGCCATGGTGCGCCTGATCATGCTGCTCAAGGTCAACAGCCTGTCGCGCGGCTTCTCGGGCATTCGCCGGCAGGTGATCGAGGCGCTGATCGCTCTGATCAACGCCGAGGTCTATCCGCATATTCCGCTCAAGGGTTCGGTCGGTGCCTCCGGCGACCTCGCGCCGCTGGCGCATATGTCGCTGGTGCTGCTCGGTGAAAGCCAGGCGCGTTATCGCGGTGAGTGGCTGCCGGCAACCGAGGCGCTGGCCATCGCTGGTTTGCAGCCGATGACCCTGGCGGCCAAGGAAGGACTGGCCCTGCTCAACGGCACCCAGGTGTCCACGGCCTACGCCTTGCGCGGCTTGTTCGAGGCCGAGGACCTGTTTGCGGCGGCCAGCGTTTGCGGCGGCCTGACCGTCGAGGCGGCGCTGGGCTCGCGTGCGCCCTTTGATGCGCGCATCCATGCTGCGCGTGGTCAGCGTGGGCAGATTGATGCCTCCGCTATCTATCGTCACCTGCTCGGCGACAGCAGCGAAGTGGGGCGTTCCCACGAAGCCTGCGACAAGGTGCAGGACCCGTATTCGCTGCGCTGCCAGCCACAGGTGATGGGTGCCTGCCTGACTCAGCTGCGTCAGGCCGCCGAGGTACTGGCGTTGGAAGCCAACGCGGTCTCCGACAATCCGCTGGTGTTCGCCGCTGAGGGCGATGTGATTTCCGGCGGCAACTTCCACGCCGAGCCGGTGGCCATGGCTGCCGACAACATCGCCCTGGCCATCGCCGAAATCGGCGCGCTGAGCGAGCGTCGCACCTCGTTGATGATGGACAAGCATATGTCGCAGCTGCCGCCGTTTCTGGTGGCCATTGGCGGGGTCAACTCCGGCTTTATGATCGCCCAGGTCACCGCCGCCGCATTGGCCAGCGAGAACAAGGCCCTGGCCCATCCGCACAGCGTCGACAGCCTGCCGACCTCGGCCAATCAGGAAGACCACGTGTCCATGGCCCCGGCCGCCGGCAAGCGCCTGTGGGAAATGGCCGCCAACACCCGCGGCGTGCTGGCCATCGAATGGCTGGGGGCCTGCCAGGGCCTGGACTTTCGCGAAGGTCTGAAAAGCTCGCCGCTGCTGGAACAGGCCCGTCAGGCCCTGCGTGCGCAGGTGCCCTACTACGTGGAAGACCGCTTCTTCGCCCCGGATATCGAGGCCGCCAATGCTCTGCTCGCCGAGCGCGTGCTGAGTCCGTTGTTGCCGAACGGCATGTTGCCGTCGTTGGGGTGAGTGGCGTCCTTTGCCGTCTGTGGATGGGCTATTCGTAGGGTGGAAAACCGCGCAGCGTTTCCCACCGGGAACTGGTGGACAAGCTTCGCGTTGTCCACCCTACGGTTGAAGGCAGCATCGGCTGTACCCTGCGCAACGCCGCTCTGACGGGGCGGTGCGCACGGCGCACCCTACGCGGCAAGGCTGATGCCGGCTATCATCCGCCCACGGGTTTATATCCAAGGAGCCGCAGTGAGCAGTACAACCCCGCGCTACAAGGCGATTGAAGAGTTTCTGCTGGAGCGCATCCACAGTGGCGCGTACCCGGTCAATCACCAGATCCCGGCCGAAGAGCAGCTGGCGCGGGATTTCTCTGTCAGCCGGATGACCGCCAACAAGGCCATCCGCGACCTGGTGCAGAAAGGCTATCTGATACGCCAGGCGGGGCTGGGCACCTTTGTCACCGACCGCAAGGCCGAGTCCTCGCTGCATGAGGTGCTCAATATCGCCACGGAAGTGCGTGGCCGTGGCCATGCCTACAGCAATGACGTGATTCGCTGCGAGGCCCTGGCGGCGGATGACGAGGTGGCGTTGCGCCTGGGGTTGCGTCTGGGTGCCGAGGTGTTCCACAGCATCCTGGTGCACCGCGAGGATGGCGTGCCGATCCAGCTGGAAGACCGCTTCGTCAACCCGCGCTGGGTGCCGCATTACCTGGACAGTGATTTTTCCCGGCAGACCCCCAACGAGGTGCTGGTCAGCAGCTGCCCGATTTCCGATGTCGAGCATGTGGTGGAGGCGGTGCAGGTGGACGCACAGGTGGCTGCCTGGCTGGAGATAGACCGCGCCGCGCCTTGTCTGAGCGTAATCCGCCGCACCTGGTCGGATGAGCATCTGATCAGCTACGCCCGGCTGATTCACCCGGGCGATCGTTACAAGCTGCGCTCGACCCTTAATCGTCGCCGCTGATTTTTCGGCTCAGTTGCCGTTAAGCTGCTCGGCCAGGCTAGGGTCGTCGATATAGCGGTTGCGCGTGCCTTGCAGCGACTCGATCCGGTCGTTGCGGGCGCGCTCTTCGGCATCCGGCGGGTCCATCTGGTGCCACTTCTTGTACATCTGCAGCTGGCCGACGATGGGCAGGCCGTACTCGCTATGCATATAGAAGATTGCCCGGGCGATATTGCCCTTGGCTTCATCGCGCGGCTCCACCAGCTGGAAGCTGGTTTTCATGTCGCAGCCAATATCGGCGAACTTGCTCGGCAGGCTGTCGTCCAGTTCACCGAACTGCGCATTGCGCCGCGCCAGCTCGACGGGGCTCAGGGCCGGGTAGAGGTTGTGCAGGTCGGCGGCAATATAGACGTAGCGCGGGTTCATGATCTTGCACTGGCGGTCGGTGATGCAGCGCAGGGCGCTTTTCAGTTGTTTAGTGCTGTAGATCGGACTGGCCTTGAACTGGCCGCTTTCGCCGGCGAAGGCTTGACCGCAATACAGCGAGGTGCCGCCTTGGCTGTAGAGCTGGTTCCAGAAGATCCGGGTGGCCGCCTTGGTCCCGGCAATCTGGTTCTGGCCGTTGGCCAGGGTGGGTAGGCTGAAGAGGGTTGCCAGGCAACCGAGGGCAATAATAACTGCACGCATACTGTGGCCCCATTGGTCGTTTTCTAGAACGGTCTGTTGTTTTTGTCAGACAATTTCAGTCTAGCAAGACCTGCGTCACAAAACATAGCCAACCCTAGACTGGGAAAGCTTATGTGTAAGCCATGGCTTACACATGCTGCCGTTTATCGCCACTGTTGGTACGTTGGTACAAAGGACTAATCTGCTGCCCATGGACGTCGCGCAGGAAGCGCAGATTAGCCAACAGGGACACGCTGGAAGCTGCCAGGATGGCCGGCGGATCATGGATGTCAGGACTCAAGTCTGCAAAGCCCCGCAATCGCGGGGTTTTCTTTTTTCTGCGCCCGGCAGACGGCTTAGCTGCCGGTCGACACGCTGAATACCGCACTGGCGCGGGCGATACGTTCGCCCGCCACGGCAAAGTAGCAATTGGCGAAGGCCAGGCGCTTGCCGACCTTCTGCACCTCGGTTGCAACCTCTATCCAGTCACCCAGACGTGCCGCGCCGGCGTAATCGATGCTCAGGCTGGCAGTGACCATTGGCGTGGGCGGGTCTTCGGCGAACGCCGTGTTGTAGCCTAGGGGCCTGTCGGGCTTGACCGTTCGTAGCGAGGGAAAGTCCGGTTCGAGTCAGTTTTGTTGGTCTTTCGAGGCGAATAGCGAGCTATTTAACGAGAAAGAGCAGCAAAAATGGCCGAGTCCGGCTTTTCCGCAGTAGAGCAGCGTTAAGCCCGACAGGCTCCTATGGCAATGTCGGCCAGGCTGCTCAGTACGCCGCCATGCACCAGGCCGCGGGCGTTGCAGTGCTTGGCCTCGGCGCGCAGGCCGATGACCAGGCCGGCATCGGTCTGCTGGTTATGGATTGGCCCCAGCAGGTCGAGAAAGGGACTGCTTCTGAACAGTGGGGTAAAGCCTGGCGGGATCATGCTCATCGATCAATGCTCCTCTGGCTCTGGCGCAGGCAGCTCTTGCGCTATGAAGTGGCTGTGCTCAGGCGACCTGGTGCTGCGCCGGCAACTGGGCGAACCAGTCCAGGGTTTCATCCCACAACTGCTGCGCGGCCGGGCGGAAGTAACCCATATGCCCGATGGCCCCCAGGCCGCTGGCATGGGAATCGATGGTTCGGGCCTGGTAGGGCGCGCCGCGGTAGGCGGCCATAAAGGCATCGCGCGAGGCCGGCGGTGCCCACAGGTCGTCGAGGGCGTTGGCGGCGATGATCGGCGTGCCGACCTGGGCGAAGCGCTCGGCCAGGCCGGGCATCTGCGGGTCTTCGAAGAAGTAGCGTGGGTAGCGGCACCAGCGTTTCCACTGCCGGTACACCCCCAGCGGCAGGTCTTCGCCCATGCCCAGACGACTCCAGCCCAGATAGCCCTGAACACGGGTCATCAGCGGGCCGATCAGCCGCCACATGGCCAGCACCCTGATCTGTTCGGCCCTGGGCATCCAGCCATGCCAGCCGGCACCGGTGCCGAAGGTGTAGAAACCCTGTACCCGCGCGTGGTTGGGCAGCAGGCCGAAGGCATGCCCACCGAAGGAATGACCGACCATATACAGCGGGCGCTGGGGGTGGCTGTGCTGATCGACGGCGGCGGCCAGATCGAGGTGGGCCCAGTCCAGGTAGTCCATGTCGAAGCCGCGCAGGCTGGCCGGTTTCGATTGGCCGACGCCGCGGTAGTCCAGAGTCAGGGTGCTGTAGCCGCGCTGCGCGGCGTATTCGGCGAAGCGTCGATAGAACCCCTGGGGCACGCCGGTGGCACCGGCGATCAGCAGCTGCGCGACCGGCTCGGGAGCGTGATAGAGGGTGGCGGTTAGCGGGTAGCCGTCCAGTGCCGGCAGTTCCAGGGTTTCGCTGAGAATGCTGGGAGTACTCATGCGCGGGCTCCTTGCGGGTGCTGGCTGCGGGTCAGATTGAACAGGGCTTCGGCGGCGCGCTTGAGAGGTTCGCTGCTGCCGGCGACGCGGGCCTGGAGCAGGCCTCCTTCGTAGAGGGCGACGAACAGCGCGGCGAGGTTATCGGCCTGCTCGCTGGGGTAACCGTATTGATGCAATTGCTGGCTCAAGGCTTGGCGCACCTTGGCGAAGCTGCGCTGCAGGGCGGCGCGAATCTCCACATCCTCGGGGCCGCTCTCCAGGGCGATGGTGGCCAGCGGGCAGCCGCGTTCGAACTGGCTGTTTTCCAGCTGCTGCAGCGCCCCCTGCAACCAGTGATGCAACGCCTTGAGCGGATCGGCCTGCTGGCTAAAGAGCTGGGCGAACAGGCCGTCGATGCGCTGGCTGATATGTTCGATGGCCGCCACCGCCAGCTCGCTCTTGCCGCCGGGGAAGTGGTGGTAGAGGCTGCCCTTGGGCGCGCCGGCCTGCGCCAGCAGTTCATTCAGGCCAACGCCGTGCAAGCCCTTGCGTTGCAGGGCATCGGCCATGGCGGTGATCAGTTTGTCGCGGGTCGAGATCTTTTTCATGGGCGAATATATAGACCGGTCGGTCTATTCTGCCAAGGGTTTTTTTGCCCCATCAGTCTGCTGGATAAGTCGTTATGGCCCCGCACGCGTCTGCGTCCTGGTTATTCGCCGAGTGACCGGCTGTCGCGGCGTTGCCGGCCTGGCCGCAGCGACCGCCATTTGCGCCACTGGACATTCCCCGCGCGGGTTTTCCGCTACCATCGATTTATCTCCCAGATGCCGATAAGGATTTCCCCATGTCCGTCTCCGCCCTGATTGTCCTGGCCGTTGTGGTTGCCCTGATCTTTTATGTGATCGGCGTCTACAACCAGCTGGTGGCGCTGCGCAATCGCTTCCAGAACGGCTTCGCGCAGATCGAGGTGCAGCTCAAGCGCCGCCATGACCTGATCCCCAACCTGGTGGAAACCGCCAAGGGCTATATGGCCCACGAGCGCGAGACCCTGGAAGCGGTGATTGCCGCGCGCAACAATGCGGTCAGCGGACTCAAGGCTGCCGCGGCGCAACCCGGCAATGCCCAGCGCATGGCGCAGCTGGGCGGCGCGGAAGGCTTGCTGAACAGCGCCCTGGGCCGCCTCAACGTGACCCTGGAGGCCTACCCGGAGCTCAAGGCCTCGGCCAATATGCAGCAGCTCAGCGAAGAGCTGAGCAGCACCGAGAACAAGGTGGCCTTCGCCCGCCAGGCCTTCAACGATGCGGTGATGGCCTACAACACTTACAAGCAGGCATTCCCCCCGGTGCTGCTGGCGGCCACCTTCGGTCACGGTCAGGACGCCAGTCTGCTGGAGTTCGCCGATAGCGCGGCGATTCAGGAAGCGCCCAAGGTGGCGTTCTAGCGTCGCTGCCCCGCGCCTCAGTCAATGGATCGCGCGATGAATTTCTTCGAACAACAGGATCGGGCCCGGCGCATCAGCGGCCGTCTGCTGCTTCTGCTGGTGCTGGCGGTGGCCAGCCTGATTGCCCTGACCAGCCTGGTGCTGGGGGCGATCTGGCAGCTGTTCGGGCAGAACCACAGTGCCAGTCTGCTCAATGGCCCGGGCAGCCTGTTGCCCAGTGGTCCGCTGGTGGCCATGGTGGCCGTGGCGGTGATCGCCGTGGTGCTGCTTGGCAGCCTGTACAAGAGCCTGCAGCTGAACCGTGGCGGCCAGGCCGTCGCCGAGCGCCTGGGCGGGCGGCTGATCAACCTGGCCCCGCAGAACTTCGAGGAGCGTCGCCTGCTCAATGTGGTCGAGGAAATGGCCATCGCCTCGGGCACCCCGGTGCCGCCGGTGTATGTGCTCGACGATGCCGGGATCAATGCCTTCGCCGCCGGGCTGACACCCCAGGATGCGGTGATCGGGATTACCCGCGGGGCCATCAGCCTGCTGTCGCGCGAGGAGTTGCAGGGAGTGATTGCCCACGAATTCAGCCATGTCTTTCATGGCGATATGCGCCTCAACACGCGCCTGGTGGCCGTGCTGCACGGCATCCTCCTGCTCGGCCTGATCGGTGGTTTTCTGCTGCGCAGCAGCGGCCGCTCGCGGAGCCGGTCGAGCCGCGACAATTCAGTGGCGCTGGTCCTCGCCGTCGGCGCGAGCCTGTGGCTGCTGGGCTATGCGGGGACCTTCTTCGGCAACCTGATCAAGGCCGCAGTCAGCCGCCAGCGCGAGTTTCTCGCCGATGCCTCGGCGGTGCAGTTCACCCGCAACCCGGACGGCATCGCCGGGGCGCTGAAGAAGATCGGCGGCAACCTGTATGGCTCGCAGTTGCAGGCCGGGCACGCCGCCGAGTTTAGCCATATGTATTTCGCCGCCGGCATCAGCCAGGCGCTGGAGGGGCTGCTCGCCACCCATCCGCCGCTGGACGAGCGGATTCGCCGCGTCAGCCCAGGCTGGGACGGCCGCTATCCGCAGGTCGATGCGCTCAGCCTGGCGGGCTCCACGGCCACCCCGGACCAGGTCGCGGCCGCACAGGGTTGGAATGAGGCCTTGCAGCGACTGAGCCCCGCAGGCGCGGCGTTCGCCCCGGCTGCGGCGGCGCAGGCGATAAGCGCCATCGGCGATCCCCGAGGCCCCCACCTGAGCCAGGCCCGGGACGTACTGCAGCGTCTCGACCCCTTGCTGAGCCAGGCCGCGCACAGTTGCTGCTCGGCCCAGGCGCTGATCTACGGTCTGCTGCTGGACCACGACAGCGCCGCCTGCGCGCGCCAGCTGCAGCTGTTGCAGCCACATATCGCCGCGGAAGTGGAGGCGGCGCTGCAGACCCTGCGTAAGCCGTTGCAGCATCTGCAACCGGGATTGCGCCTGCCTCTGCTGGACCTGGCCATGCCGGCACTCAAACAGTTGGGTAAGGAGGCCTTCGCCGCGTTCAAGGGCAATCTGGCGCTGCTGATCCGGGCCGATGGCAAGGTCGCGCTGCTGGAGTGGAGTCTGCTGCGGATTATCGAACGCAATGTCGAGGCCGGGCGGACCCAGGTCGGCCGTTATCACCTGGCCGACCTGGCCGATGAGACCGCGGTGCTGCTGTCTTGCCTGGCCCGCGCCGGCGAGGTGGATGCTGCCGCGGCGGCTGCCGCTTTCGCCCACGCCTACGCAGGGTTGCCGTTCGCACCAGTGCCGTTGCTGGCGGCCGAGCGCAGTGATCTCAAGGCGCTGGAAGCAGCCCTCGGCCGCCTGAGTCAGCTGTGGCCGCTGCAGAAGCCGCAACTGCTCAAGGCCATGGCCCGGGGGATCGAACACGACGGCCGGATCACTGCCGAGGAGGCTGAGTTGATGCGCGCGGTGGCCGATATTCTCGACTGTCCGATGCCGCCGCTGCTAAGCCAGGGCTGACCGTCCGGCGGCCGATGGCTTGACCCGCCCCGGCAATCGGCGGACTGTTAAGCCCGTCAGCTGACGCTAGCCCCCCGTAGGGTGCGCCGTGCGCACCAGGCCCTCCGTCTGGACCAACGAGCCATAAGAAACACCATCGCGGCCTTGCGCCCCTTTGCTTACTGCCTCCTGACCGCAATTGTCACGCCGGCGCGTAACCGGCAAGGAGCATCCTGTGACCCTCTTCCAACCCCTCACCGAAGGGCTGTTCGATCCACGCCTGCAGCTGGAGGCGGAAATCCGCGAGTACCGTGCGCGCCCTTACAGGACCTGCCTGGGCACGCCGGATATCCACGCCGAGATCCTCCAGACCATCGCCGCCATCGAGCGATTGGCCGGGCAGTTGCATCAGTCGCCGGTGAGTCGCCCAGGCTCCTAGAGATGCCGCGCCACCCAGGCGGCATAGGCGTCGATAAACTTCTGCAGAAACGGTTTGATGCCGTCGCCGAGCCGGCCGTCTTCCTCGAAGAAGCTGCCGGCACCGCCGAGGTAGGCTTCCGGCTGCTGCATCATATGGACGTCGAGAAACACCATGGACTGGCGCAGGTGGTGGTTGGCCGCGAAACCGCCGATGGCTCCCGGCGAGGCGCTCAGTACGGCTCCGGGTTTGCCGCTGAAGGCGCTCTTGCCGTAGGGCCGCGAGCCGACATCGATGGCGTTCGTCATCGGTGCCGGCACCGAGCGGTTGTACTCCGGGGTGACAAACAGCAGGGCGTCGGCCGCCTGTAGTTGGCTACGGAAGTCGCTATAGGCGGCGGGCGGGCTGTCCTGGTCGATGTCTTCGTTGTACAGCGGCAGCTCGCCGATCTCGACGATCTTCAGCTGCAGCGAGGGCGGGGCGAGTTCGATCAGGGCCAATGCCAGTTTGCGATTGATCGAGGCCTGGCGCAGGCTGCCGACCAGCACGGCGACGTTGTAGGTCTTGTTCATGACAACTCCTTGCGGGTTGAGCGAAGGGACTGAGAACTATAGACCGCCACACCTACTGCGCCGTTCGGCTTCACCCGGCGAAGGCCGCCAGCAGATCCTCGCTCAGGGCCAGCTGGACATCGTCCGGGTGCTGGCCGCGGTGCCGTTCTCGTCGCGCAGGGGAATGCGGGTGACCACGAAATGTTCGCTGCCGAAGGCCATCAGGTCGAGCATGCTTGGCTGGCCGCTTTCCACCACCTCGCGCAGGCGGCTGGCCGGCAGCACCTCTTCGATCTCCTTGCCAAGCACGCTGCGCGGATCTTCGATGCTGACCTTCTCGGCATACTTGTCGTTGATCCAGACAATCCGCGCCTGGCGGTTGACCGCGATGGTGCCCTCGCACTGGGCGTTGAGGTGGTCGAACAGCAGGGGCATGGCCACGGCGCGAAAGCGTTCGAGGGAGACGCCGACGATCAGGCCGTGCTGATCGAGGTCGTCGCGAGAGATGGCCACGGCCCAGGGGTTCCGTCGCAGCAAAGGCCCCGATTATGCTCAGGTGCGCTGGCCAGCGGCAAGCCGCACTCTGCTGCCATGGCACATGCCGTTAGTCCGGAAAAATCGACCGTTCATGCGCTGGCCTTACGCCATCAGCTCGTAGGCCTGTGTCCACCTGGCAAAACTGGTTAGAGTCGGGACAGTGCCGTGTCTAAGCGGCCCTTTGCCAGCGGGATCGCCATGTTTTTCAAGCCATCTGCTCGAAGTCAGCCACCTGACAGCAGCGGCAACGCTGCGTTGCAGGATATCGGCCAGCACTCGCTGATGCGCATGGTGTTCGCCACCACAGGTATCACCCTCGGGCTGTTCAGCGTGCTGCAGTTTGTCGGCGGTAACTACTCGTTTGCCGGCCTTGAGCTGGCGCTGACCCTGCTGCTGTTCTGGGGCGCGTGGCGGATCGTCGGCGTGCGCAATCTGTTGCCCTGGATCTACCTCTACCTGCTGCCGACCTTCAGTTTTCTGCTGTACATCATGGTCATGCCGCAGGCCTCGCAGACGGCGTTCGTCTGGGTCTACATCATCCCCGTGCTGGCCTACCTGCTGCTCGGGCGAGTTCGCGGCGGCCTGCTGACCCTGCCCTTTGTGCTGCTGGCCACGCCGCTGTACCTGTACAAGTACCAGGTGGTGCTCGATAGCAGCGGCTTGATCGATCTGGGCAATGCGCTGTTCTGCGGCTTGCTGATCATGGTCTTTATGCACCTCTACGAAACCCGCCGCGCCGCCGCGCACCAGCAGCTGCAACGCATTGCGCGCACCGATGCGCTGACCGGTGTGGCCAACCGCGGCAGTTTCCAGCAAGCCTTGGAACAGAGCATCCGCGAAGCCGAGCGCAGCCAGAGCCGGCTGGTGCTGGTGATCATGGATGTCGACCACTTCAAGGCGGTGAATGATCGCTGGGGCCACGATGCCGGCGACCAGGCCCTGCGCCAGATCTGCAACAGCCTGGGCAAACGTCTGCGGGTGACCGACAGCCTCGGCCGCCTGGGCGGCGAAGAGTTCGGCATGCTGCTGCGCAGTACCGACCGCTGCGGGGCCGAGCCCCTGGTCGAAGCCCTGCGCCAGCAGATCAATGCCAGCCCGCTGCAATACGCCGGGCAGAGCATTCCCCTGTCCGCCACCTTCGGCCTAGCCGAATGGCCCGTGGACGGCCGCAGCGCCGACGAACTCTACCGCTGCGCCGACCGCCGCCTGTACCGCGGCAAGCAACAGGGCCGCGACCGGCTGGTGAGTCGCGACCAGGAGCTGGGCGAGGGTTGTCTTGAATAATTGGGGCGCGCCGGCAGTTACTGACCGCCCCGGGCGAGGTGCATTTGTAACGCGGGAAATGGCCGCCGAGAATGCTCGTAGCGGCTAAAAAGCTCAGAAATGAGCGGATGGCTTGGTCGTTTTTGGTCGAGTCGTTGCTTTTAAAATCGGGAAACGCTGAAGCCGGCCGAAAATACCGGGCTACTTCAGAGCATCCAGAGATGGCTACGCAAGTAGCACATTAGAGGGCTGGGTTCTACCCGCGATAGCGCCAACTAGCGGGCCACCAAAAAAGGAAGCCATACTCAGCACTACCGTGCGGCCATCGAAAATAATTCCTTCAGTCAGCACCAGTGGGATTTTCATGCCCACAATACAAACTGCGCCGAACAGTAGACCGGCACAGACTTTACCCAGCCGTTCATATTCCTCTAGATACCGCATGATCATTCGGTAATGTCAGTTGCGCAAGCTCCAAGTATTTACGTGGTTATTAAAATTCCTACTTTTCAAGGATCAGCTCCACACGGCGGTTACTCGCTCGTCCCTCGACGGTGTCATTTGTGCTCAATGGGCGTGTGTCTGCGTAACCGACAGCACTCAGCCGCTGGTTGGGTATGCTGTTCGCTTCTAGATAGCGAACCACGCTGCCTGCTCGCGCACCGGACAGTTCCCAGTTGGAGGGGTATCGCAAACTGCGAATAGGCACGTTATCGGTATGTCCGACAATGGTTATGCGATGCTCACCCTGGCGAAGAACAGGCAGCAGTTTGCGCAGTACTGCCAAGCCTTCAAGGCTCAAATCCGCTTGGCCAGGCGCAAAAATGATTTCACTGCTGATGCGAAAGCTCACGCTTTGCTCGTTAACAATGACCTCAATGTCATCGCCCAGAGCGCTTGTATCAAGACCTGACAGTGGGTCAGCTTGCGGCGCTGTTTCGATAGGTGCCGGAATCGGAGGCGTTAGCACCTGCAGCGGGTCAGGGCGGTTGCTCAACAGGCTGGCCATTGGGCTTGCGGACTTTGATCCGTGGTTGTTACCTGCAAACGTCAGCATAACCACGAGCAACACCAGCATCAGGGTGAGCAGATCGAGGTAAACGGTTAACCAGCCTTCTTCCTCACTGTTTTCATAAACGACATGTGTGGCCTGTTGACGCCGCAGTCGATGCCGACTGATGTCGTTGGAGCGGTTTGCGCGCTGCAGTTCGAGCTGAAGAAGACTCAGCTGCTTTTCAAGCAGTTTCCTGCGTTGTAATTCATCCTCAGCGTGGGCGTCGGTCATTTTGCGCCTCATCATTACGCTGACCGGACTTTCCCTTGCTTCCGTCGTTGATTTCATCCTGATAATGGGCCATGAACGATTTGAGCATTTCGCGCATCAGGGCCGGACTGCACTTGCGATTCATCATCGAAATTCCCTGCATGATCGTGTTCATCAGCACCACGCGGTCTTCTGTGCGGCGCTCTAATTTGACTGCCACTGGTTTGAATATGAGGTTGGCGAGCAAAACACCATAGAACGTCGTAATCAGAGCAATCGCCATTTGTTGGCCGATGCTGGTGATATCACCGTCGCCCAGCAGGAACATCAGATTAACCAGGCCGACCAGCGTACCGACCATGCCGAATGCCGGTGCATAGCCCGCCATAATCCTAAAAAGCTGTGCTTCGGCGTGCTCTCTTGCACGAAGACGCGCAATTCGCCATTGCAGTAGGTCCATCACGTCTTCCTCAGGCGTCATGTCCACTACCAGCTGCACGCCGGTCTTAAGGAATGGATTAGCCACTTGTTCCAAAGCATTTTCGACTGCTTTCAGATCGCCAGACATCCAGATGCGGTAAAGCTTGATCAGCTCCTCAATGTCGTGTTTTGCATAGAGGCGTTCGTTGCGCATAACTGTCGCAAGCAAGCTGAAGATGCGCACGACCTCGCGCAATGGGTAGCTTATAAAGGTGGCCGCCAGTGTTCCAAACAACACAATGCCTAAGCCCGGTAGATTAAGAAAAAGCGATGGGTCTTCCGTAGAGAAAATCAGAACAGTGGCGAGTAGCAGAATGCCCGAAAGCATGCCAATAAGCGTGGAGGGGTTCATGCAAACTCCGTACGGAACTGTGGAAACAAGGTGCCCATAGCAATCAGTCTAGTGACAGGTGTATCAGAATGGATAGTAGCCAAACTGCCTAGTGAATCGCCCCTAGTTTCGTCGACACTCGACGGCCGCTTATGGCGCGCCGGTAGTTACTAACCGCCACGGGCGAGGTACATTTGTAATGCGGGAGATGGCCGTCGGGAATGCTCGCAGCGGCTAAAAAGCTCAGAAATGAGCGGATGACTTGGTCGTTTTTGGTCGAATCGTCGCTTCTAAAATCGGGAAACGCTGAAGCCGGCCGCAAATACCGGGCTATTTCAGAGCATCCAGAGATGGCTACGCAAGTAGCACGTTAGAGAGCTTCACCGCTCACGACAAGCCATGGTCCTCTAAGGCCCCACGACTTTCAGAAAACTCCTCGCGGATACGCAATATGTCTGGAAGGACGCGTTGGAATGGCTCAATCAGGGCTGGATCGAAATGGCTGCCCGCCTGGCTTTCGATGAAGCTAACCGCCTCCTCCACGCTCCATGCACGCTTGTATGGGCGCACGGTAGTCAGCGCATCAAATACGTCGGCCAATGCCACAATGCGTGCCATCAGGGGGATTTCCTCACCCTTGAGACCTGCAGGATAACCACTGCCGTCCCATTTCTCGTGGTGACAGAGTGCAATCATTCGAGCGGTCTGCAGCAACTCGTCGCTGTGCTGCCCGATGATATCCGCGCCGATCTCAGGGTGCCGCCGCATGATCGCCCACTCGTTATCATCGAGCTTGCCCTGTTTGAGAAGAATGTGATCGGGGATACCGATCTTTCCTAGGTCGTGCATGGGCGAAGCGTTATAGAGCATTTCCACGCTTTTCTCACCCAGACCGGCCGCCGCGGCAATCAGGCGACAGAAGTGACTCATGCGAATAATGTGGTTGCCTGTTTCGTTATCGCGAAACTCGGCCGCCCGCCCCAGACGGCGAATGATTTGCTGGCGTGTATTGAGCAACTCGGCGGTGCGGTCATAGACCTGCCTTGCCAGCTCGCGGTTCTGGTCATAAAGAGCAAGGTGAGTACGCACCCGCGCCAGCACGATAGCCGGGCTGACTGGCTTGGTGATGTAATCCACCGCACCTAGTTCCAGTCCAAGCTTCTCATCCTCCATCTCACTCATGGCAGTGACGAAGATCACTGGGATGTCGCGCGTATCGGGATTGGCCTTTAACTGTCGACAGACATCATAGCCATCAACTCCGGGCATCATTACATCGAGCAGGATCAGGTCCGGCGGGTTGGTCGAATTGGCGATATCTAGAGCTTTTTCGCCGTTGAGTGCCACCCGAGTGCGGTAATAGGGCGATAACACTGCGCTCAGAATATCGATATTGTCAGCCACATCGTCGACCAACAGGATGGTGCTCTGTTTGATGCTCGTATTCATAAGATCTCTCGAGTGGGCATTGCTGAAATTCACGACTGCCCATCCTGAGCCGCCAGCTCGTGCTGCAACTTGAGCAACACCAGCAAAGCTTCCTCGAACTGGTAACGACTGATCAGCCGCTCTAGTTCAGCGGCCACCTCTTGCTGGCCAATGCCGATCAAACTACCTAGCTGCTCGCTCATACAACGCACAGAGTCACTGTCATCCTCTCGCAGCAGTTGTTCAAGACGGGCAAGACCCGCCTTAAGTAACTGTCTGTCCACTTCAGGATCAAATGCAACGGTTGTATCGTGAGTGCTGCTCGCAGCTTGTTCATATAAAGCCTGAGTAATTTGACCGATTAGCATCTGCAATTCGGAATCCAGCGTCTTCATGGCCACTGCTGCATCCTCATCACGCTCGTGACGTAGACATGCTTCCAGTTCAGTCGCATTGGAGGCGAGAGTAAGCGCACCGATATTTCCTGCCAGCCCCTTGAGTGAATGTGCAAAACGCACGGCGGACTCGCGGTCGCCGGCGGTCAGTGCCGCCTCAATCTGTGACTTGCAGTCGGCCTGCGTTTCACAGAAGCGACGAAGCAACTTGCGCAGCAGCGTTTTATCACCGCCCAGACGCTGTAAAGCGGCCTCCAACTGCAGACCTCTAATGGCAGGCAATTGCATGACCTGCAATTCATCGACAAGCAGTTCAACCTTGGGCCCGCTGGGCTTGATCCAGCGCTCTAGAGTGATGAATAGCTGGTTAACGTCTATCGGCTTGGCGATATGATCGTTCATGCCCACCTTGAGGCACTTTTCCTTATCGCCTGCCATAGCGTTGGCCGTCATCGCAAGAATCGGCAAGTCAGCAAACTCTCGCTGGGCGCGCAAACGCCGGGTGGCTTCAAAACCATCCATCACAGGCATCTGACAATCCATGAGGACGCCGTCGTAACGCTGGTGAGCCAACATCGACAGTGCTTCGGCACCATTGCTAGCGACCGCCACTTTAATGCCGGCGCGACTAAGCAGCTCCAAGGCCATTTCCTGGTTGACCACATTGTCCTCAACCAGCAACAACGAGGCCCCGCGTAGAGCTTCCTTGGCAACCTTTACCTCCAGCAGCAATTCTTTCTTACGCGGACGGGACAAGGCTACCTTGCCAAAAGCATTGAGAATACTGTCGAGCAGTGTCGAAGGTGTGATGGGTTTGATCAGAACATCGGCCACTGGTGCGCCTTCAAGGCGCTCCATCAGCTCATCGCGACTGTAGGCACTGACCATAACGAAGAACGGTGGAGCAGTCAGTTTTGGATCCTGACGTATCTCGCGGATTGCCGTCACGCCATCCATACCCGGCATCATCCAATCCATAATCACTAGCCGGAACGGCTGCCCGGCAGCTTCGGCATTACGCAGATGCTCGATGGCATCGAGAGCATTAGCGGCAGTGGCAACCTTGAACTTCAGCGAATGCAACATACTGGAGAAAATCTCACGGGCGCTGGCATTGTCATCCACAACCAGAATCGGCATGCCGAGCACATTGTCGCAACTGATCAGAAGTTCGCGCTGCTCACGCTGTAATTGGAACGGCAGTCTGAAGGAGAAAGTGCTGCCTACTCCAAGCACCGAATCGACACTAATTTCCCCACCCATCAGATCGACCAGACGCTTACATATAGTCAGGCCAAGACCAGTACCGCCGTACTTACGTGATGTAGAGCTATCCGCCTGGGCGAACGCCTGGAACAAGCGACTGCACTGCTCTTCGTTAAGGCCGATCCCGGTATCTTCGACTTCGAACAGTAACCAGGCCTTGCCTTGCCGATCACCTTCGGCCAGCTGCATCTGCTCGCTGCGGATTTTCAGGGTAATTTCACCCTGCTCAGTGAACTTGACAGCATTACTCAGCAGGTTATTAAGCACCTGCCCCAGGCGCAGTGGATCGCCGACCAGACCGCCGGGCACATCCGTACCGATGTCAAACAGCAGCTCCAAGCCTTTCTCTTGGGCTTTGAGCGTCGCCATATCGACCAGGCTGCCGAGTACGTCCTCTAGATAGAAATCGGTACTCTCCAGCCCCATCCTCCCAGCCTCGATCTTCGAGAAATCTAGGATGTCATTGATGATACCGAGTAGCCCTTGGGCCGCAGCGTAAATTTTCTCCAGGTAGCTGCGCTGCTGTTTTTCCAGCTGACTGTCCAGTACCAGATGGGCCATACCCATGATCACGTTCATCGGCGTACGGATTTCGTGGCTCATGTTGGCCAGAAAATCAGATTTCAGCCGGGTGGCTTCTTCCGCCAGATCCTTGGCCTGGGCCTGGGCTTGCTCGGCATCCTTCTGGGCAGAAATATCGATCAGAGTTCCCACTAGCCCCGCCACCTGACCATCGCTATCGCGAAAACCAGCGATTGTATAGATGTGAGGGTGCAGACTGCCGTCGGCATAAGGAATGCGCATCTCCGAGGAATACTGCCCCCCTTCGCGCATAATGCGCTCGTTAGCCGCCTGATAGATCGAGCGATCATCCGCAGGCAGTTGCAGGAACTGCAACACTGTTTTGCCCAACAGCTCTTCGCGCTGCACATCAAATACATCAAGAAAAGCCTGATTGAAGTCGATATAGCGCGCCAAGGCATCCTTGACGAAGACCGGATAAGGTAGGGTGTCGAGCAGAACACGCTGGAATTGCAATTGATCGGAGATTGTCTTCTCGTACAGCTTGCGCTCGCTGATATCACGTACGCTAACGCAAGCAGAGGGTGCACGGCCGGCCACTGGTGGTAAACGCGTTAACCCAAGCTCCACAGGAAATTCGAGGCCGTACCGGTTCACAGCACGGAAGTCACCAGCAACGCTGCCCATGGCGCGCTGAGCAGTGCTGGCCATGAATCGCTCGCGCATCTGCGCATGCTTGGGGCGAATGTCCTCTGGCACCAGCTCGTCGATACTCAATCCAAGTAGCTCGCCCTGGGTGTAGGCGAACTGCTCGTGAGCTTTAGGGTTGGCAATCACGATATTGCCACTATCGTCTACGATGAGCATGCCGTCTGGCGCGAACTCAATAATCTGTCGGTACCAGCTTTCCGCCTCACTGAACTGGCGACGCTGCAACTCCAGCTCAAGCTTCAGCTCCTGAAAACGTATCAGGGCGCGACTAAGATCGCCAACCTCGGACAGTTCACTACTGTAGGCATACTGTATGTCGGGTTCACCATGCAGCAGATGCTGGGTACTTTCGGTCAACTCGACCAGTGGCTGCAGTATCCGTCGATGATAGAAACGTCGTAGCACAATCAGCACCAGCAGTAGACAGAGCACCAGCATTGAGGCGGCAAAGGCCGTAGCGTAGGTAATCTGCCGATCTAGTTCGTTTATGCGCACAGCGGCTTGACGATGCACCGAGACTTCCAGTTCCTGCAGCGGACCAATCTCTCGCTTAATTGCATTCTGGTACTGCATGCTGAAAACCAACTCAATCGCCTCAGCCCATCGTCCTTCGTGGGCTAGGGAAAACGCATTAAGGTGAATTTCATCCAGACGAGAAGCCTGCAGCCTGGCCTCCATCAGCAGCTCAATTTCGCGTGAGCTGAGCTGATAATTGAAAAAGCTTTGCAAGAGCTGATCATCGCTTTGCTGATCATCCCTCAGAGCAAAATAATCGCGCTGAAATTGCTCGTCCTTGGTCATGACAAAACTACGAACTGAACGGGTCAGTTCATAGGTCGAAATTTGCAGATGCTTTGCCGTATCGCTGGCCTCATGCAAGCGATCCAACTCGACCCGATGCTGTTTGGACAGGTTAAAGGTCAAGATCACACTGGCAGTCGTCAGAAGCAGAAAAACAGCCAACACCCAGTTGATCAGATTACTGAACTTAACGAGCTTCACAGAGGGATTCCTTGTTGACTGCATTTAGCGGACAAAGCACCAGAGGGGCACTTTACGATGACATCATATTGCTACTACCGCATCAGCAGTTAGACATTGCTGCAAAAACATTAGGTGAATCGCGCCTGGTTTTGTAGATCACAACAAGTGGCTGCTTTTGGCCCAGAGTGTGTAAAAACGCCCGGCACCCTACCCACGCTAAGCAGAATGATGACGACCAGTGCGACATCTTAGATGCGACCGGTTGGCGTCTGATCGCCAAAGGTGGTGTCGAGACGCCTGTTGCGCCATCTAGTGCGCTCGCACGGATAGGGTGCGTGAAAGTAGCTCATGCCGTGGGGTGCCCTTTGTGCTTACGCCGCATACCATGCCGCGCCGTCGAACCAATGGGCTGCGCGGGACAGCCACCCTGGGCCATGGGAGGGGGTGTCGGACGCTTGCTTACAGCGGCCACACGATCAGCAGCATCGGTACCGTCACCGCAATCACGATGATTTCCAGCGGCAGCCCAAGCTTCCAGTAGTCGCCGAAGCGGAAGCCGCCCGGGCCGAGGATCAGGGTGTTGTTCTGATGGCCGATCGGCGTGAGGAAGGCGCATGAGGCACCAATGGCCACCGCCATCAGGAAGGAGTCCGGGCTTACCCCCAGCGTGGCAGCCGTGCCGATTGCAATCGGGCACATCACCGCGGCAGTGGCAGCGTTGTTCATCAGGTCCGAGAGAAACATCGTCACCACCAGGATCAATACCAGGCCGACGATGGCGTGGCCCTGCGCGACGTTGTCGATGAGCACGCGGGCGATGATATCGGCCGTGCCGGTGGTTTGCAGGGCTCCGGCCACCGGGATCAGCGCGGCCAGCAGGACGATCACCGGCCAGTCGATGGTCTCGTACACTTTGCGCGGTGGGACCGTGCGCAGCGCCATCGAGGCCAGCACGCCCATGGCAAAGGAGATGGCCGCAGGCAGCAGCCCGGCCGCGGCGCTACCAACGGCAAGGAGCATGATCAGGCTGGATTGCCAGAGCTTGCGCTTGTTGGGGATGCGCAATTCCCGCTGGGCCAGCGGCACGCAGCCATTGTCTGCGGCGAACTCGGCAACCGACTCGGGCGGCCCCTGCATCAACAGCAGATCGCCGGACTGCAGGTCGATGGAGCGCAGGCGCTTCATCGACCGCCGGCCCTCGCGCGATAGCGCCAGCAGATTGATGCCGTATCGCGTCCTCAGCAGGATATCGCTGGCGGAGCGGCCGGATAGTGGCGAGCTGGGCAAGACGACGAGCTCCATCAACACCACCTCGCCGGATTTTGCCGGTGCAGCGACCTCGCTATAGGCTTCCTCCGTGTGATCCTTGGCCGAGTTCTTGCCCTTTTCCTTGCTGTCGTCCTCTGTCGTTGCCGCGCCGCGGCTGGCCTGGTTTTCTTCAGGCTCCTCGGGGGGCTGCGCTTGCTCCGGTTTGACCGACTCCTCGAGCGTGAGCTGCAGAGTCGACAGCACATCGGTTAGCGAGTCGGCCTCTGCCTCGATCATCAGAATGTCACCGGCGTGCACCCGTCGGCCCGGATTGGCGGCGATAAGCCGGACCTCGTGTTGCACGATACCGATGATCTGCGCATCGATGTCAGCCAGCACGGCCTCGATTTCGCGCAAGCTCATGCCCTCGGCCTTACTGTCTTCCTTCACCCTGACCTCAGTGATGTAGGCACCGGATTCGAAGCCCTCAACACCCGATTGTTTGCGCGCCGGAACGAAGCGCCAGCCGACCAGCGCAACGAACAACACGCCGGCCACTGCGACGGTCAGACCGATGGGCGTGAAGTCGAACATGCCAAAGCCGCCCATGCCCGCTTCGGCGCGAAAGCCGGACACGATGAGGTTGGGGGGAGTGCCGATCAGTGTGGTCATGCCGCCGAGAATGGTGCCGAAGGCCAGCGGCATGAGCACCTGTCCGGGCGTGAGATCAAGCCGTTGCGCCACCTGAATGGCCACCGGCATCAGCAGTGCCATGGCCCCGACGTTGTTCATGAAGCCGGACAGAATGGCACCCAGCGCCATCAAGGCGGCCAGTGTCACCAGACGCCCTGCGTTGGCCGGCAAGACGGCGCGCGTCAGCGCATCGACCGCCCCCGAACTCTGCAAACCGTGGCTGAGCACCAGCACACAGGCCACCGTGATCACCGCCGGATGACCGAAGCCCAAGAACGCCTCGGCGGGCTCGATCAGTCCCGTCAGGACGCAGGCGAGTAGCGCACCGGTTGCCACCATGTCGTGACGCCAGCGTCCCCATAAGAACATGGCCACCGTGGCCGCGAGTATCGCCAGAATGGCCCATTGATCGTTGGTCATGTACGCCTGCATGGTCGATGTGGTGAATAGTAAGGGGGTGGGGCGCTGCCAGTGCGCCACCCTGCGCCTTGCGATAGCCCCCTGGGAGCAAGCGGATCGTCTTGTTCAACGGCATCAGGCTCTCACATTTCATTTCCCCGGGACTACAGCCATGCCTTCAGTGGGCATGCTGTGCAATTCCCGGCAGGGCAACGGATCACCGCGGCCACAGCACAGGCCGCACGAACGCCCGCCACGCCTTCGCCGAATGGATAGAGATAGCCGTAGCGTACCCATCTGCGGGCCAATTGGTCGTAGCTGAAAAACATCGCCGCAAAGGCTTCGACGTCCTCTCGTTTCTGCAGCGCCAGCAGGCACATGGAGACGGCAACAAAACCAGGGGCGATTCAGATGCACTCCTAGAAAGGCGAAGAGCAGAGCTGGAGATGCTTCATGGCGAGGCAGGGTGGTTGGCGGTAGGGTCTGTCGCGCTGATCTAGAGGGCGGGTCGCAGGTGAAACCAAGTGGTGACCAATACGGTGACCAAAAAGTGATTTATAGCGCAGAAAAGAAAAAGGCCAGTCCGAAGACTGGCCTAACTCTTTGATTTGAATGGTGGGCCCACACGGACTCGAACCGTGGACCAAAGGATTATGAGTTGCCTAGAAACGCTGCAAACCCAGTGAAATCGTGCGTAGCTTAGTGCAGGTACAGTGAGCTCAACGTACCAGTGGTTACTGGTGTTGAGCGTAATTTGGCGAAATGGGTAGAAGCTGAGTGCTGTACCACTAGTGTACTGGCGTTGAGATGTTTTCAGCCAAGTACACGAAACGGCCAGAGATGGCTTCTGATTAGCCTACCAGTTGGGCTGGCTTCGATTGACAATTTTGGCTTGCGCGTGTTAGAAATCAGTTTCCTTTACGCGATAAAAGCTAGTAAGTCTAACCTTACGTGGCTTAGTCGGGCGTTACGCCAGACTCAAATGAATTGCTTGGTTTTATTCCGCAGAGAATATCTGCGGTCCTACATTCGCAGGCTCATTCCGGCCCGCAGATATTCTCTGCGGCTTTCCGAGGTAAAGGAACCTTTTTTACGCGCAGCAGTGCTCGACACCTTCTCCCGATTCCTTAATTAGCAACCTTATAATTATTAGCCGCATGGATCTGCGAAAGAAAATTCTTGAGGATCTAGAACCCAGTGCGGCGAGAGTGGTTTTTTCACAAAAGCCGCTGGTGTTGCTGTGTGGTGGGAAAGTTGAAGGTGAAAGTCTGGCCAAATTGGGCACTAAAGACGAGTCATTTCTATCGCGCCTCTCCAGTAGGCTGTCAAGGCTGAATCCATTTGGCGTTGATGCCAGTTCTAAGTCACCCAATCATGCTGCTGCTTCTTCGGCAAGGTCTATTCGGCATCAGTTCTTCAATTTTCGTCCTGATTTCAGAATTTTTAGGCCAGAAGAAATAACTAATTGGCAGCATGATGGTGTTTTCAAGAATCTCATGGATTTTGAGTCAGAATTAGCTGGCATGTGTTCTCTAGTGGTGGTTGTGCTTGAAAGTGAGGGCGCTATTGCTGAGCTGGGGGCGTTCTCACAACTTTCTGACTTCAAGGGGAAGTTGATTGCCATAGTTTCTAGCGAGCATACGAAGGAGGATTCTTTCATTAGCTTAGGGATACTGCGGCATGTGGCTGATGAGCATCCTACTAGTGTTAAGCTTTACCCTTGGGATATTAAGTTCCCCGAAAAGGTAACCTCTGATTTGATTCAGGGTATGATGGATGACATAAAGGAAGAGCTGGCTTTATTAAAAGACTCGCGGCGGCTAAGTTTGAGTAGTGGGGCTCATATGATTGTTATTATATATGAGCTTGTAAGTCTGTTCGTCGCGCTGAAGGAGGTGGAGATTTTAGAAGCCATGCAAGCTCTAGGCTGCGAGGTGAAGCGAGAGCATGTGAGGCGGAAATTGTTTTTGTTGGAGTATTTTGGTTACATTGATCGTATTGCCTACAGTGATGCACAGTTTTACACTTCGAGAGTTAGTAGCGAAGAATTCCATAGGGTCCGCTTTGCGTTGAAGTCAAAGGGGGCATTTAATCCGGTGAGGATAAGACTAGACTTGCTGAGCTATTATAGGACTACGGCTTCTGAGAAGAATAGGTTTAGAGCCATACGCCAAGCAAAAATTGCGGGGGAGATATGAAATATCCAAATCTTCTTCAGAAAATCGCGTCTGCCTTAGCGCTCTCGGAACGCGAGTTGATGCTGCTGGTAGCTAAAGCGCCATATTCGTACAAGACATATAAGGTCGATAAGAAAACTACTGGTAAGCGAGTTATTTCTCAGCCGGCTAGAGAAACTAAGTATCTGCAGCGTATATTGGTCGATAGTGTGTTTTCGGAGCTTCCGGTTCATGAGTGTGCAACAGCATATTCTCGCGGTTCAAGCATCAAGAAGAATGCGGATAAGCATAGGTTAAATCAGTATTTTTCTAAATTCGATTTTAAGAATTTTTTCGGATCAATAACCGAAGGTGACTTGGTCAGACACTTTACCAAGCATCTTTCTGAAGTGGTTGCGCCGGATAGTTATAAGGTCCTGTCAAGAATTTCCTGCATTAACCATAAGGACTCGGCTGGGTTGGTGCTTAGTGTGGGGGCTCCAAGTTCTCCTTTGCTGTCTAACTCTATAATGTATGAATTTGATTGTATGATGCATGCTTGGTGTGAGGGGCGAGGCCTTGTGTACACAAGATATGCGGATGACTTGACCTTTTCGACGAATGAAAAAGGTCTGTGCTTTGAAATTGAGCGTGCAATTCTGGAGGTTTTGAATGGGATCGAATATCCTCGGCTAAGTTTAAATGACTCCAAAACTATTCATGTATCCAAAAAAGGTAGTAGGAGAATTACAGGTATAGTCGTTAACAATGGGGGGCAGCTTTCGCTCGGTCGTGATAAGAAGCGTTTAATCAGTGCAATGATACATGGGTTCATGCAGGGTAGGCTTGATGCCGTGGATGTACCAAAACTTCAGGGCCTATTAGGCTTTGCTGAGGATGTGGAACCGTTGTTTTGCTCTAGAATGAGAGCGAAATACGGGATAAAAGTCATGTCTGAATTGTTTCAGTATAGAACCAAGAAAGATAATTGATAAATTATTTTTCTTGGTTCTATTTTATTGTTTTTACTTGCTGCCCTGCTCAGATTTATTAGCTGTGTTCATGCGCTTAGATTCGTTGAACCAGTTTGCATGTTCAGTCGACACATGCTCTTCTACACGCTCTGCGAGCATAACTATACTGTCGGCTTCTGATAGGGATTTATAGGGGCCTGCTGCAGATAGAAAAAGATATTTTTCATGTTTTAATCTCTCTGCTGTAGCTCTGTAAGTTACCCATAGTGTTGAGTATTGATTCATCTGCTGGACAGCCTCTAGAACGGCAATCAAAACGCCCGAAATTGATGTGTAGAGTGCTACGCAGGCTGGTGGTAAAAGACTCCCTGCAGGAATAATTACAGCTAGGGTTACTTGGGCTATTTTCAGTCTTTTGTACCATGACTGGCAGCTTAGGCTCTTTGTGTCATACCAATTTAATTGGTCTTCTAATCGGAACCAGGCGGCGCTCTTCGCGATGTTTTCAGATGTCGGGGTGATAGTATTGGTGAGGCTGGAGCCGTTTCTTTTAAACATATCGCTTGTCCTGTTCATGTTCTTAACCTTCAGAAATCCTGAGCTAACCGGATAGTACCGAAAGTAGGTGTAATTGGACGAAAGAATTCTGGCGGATAAATCCACCCCGCAATCAGCGGGGCAGAGGTGTTGTCAATAGGTCGCTGCTGGGATGGCGTGAAAAACGTTGGGTATCGTGGTGCAGCGTTTCAATCACCTCGGCCAGCCCGGTGCGGCGTAGACCCTGCTCGGCATCTGCGCGCAGTTCATCGAGCCATGGGGAGTGCCCGGAGTAGTGTGGCCATAGCTCATGGTCGGCTTCCAGTGGGTGAGGGCGGCACCTGTCCAGCCAGTTGGGGATAAGTCCTTTATGGTGGCTCAGCTGATACAGGGAAGCCGCATCCAGCTGCGAGCGCCGCATGATGGCACCATGGTGATGGGCGATAGCCAACACCTGCAGAAGATGAATCAGGCTGGGCCAATGCTTGAGGTCTCCCCCTTCGGTGAGGTGATAAAAGCGTCTGCACACCGAATGGTCTTCATCCATCTGCTCCAAAACTAGAGAGTAATAGCCCGCTGAGTCCGGCCCGATTTCGTGGGCGTCGGGCATTAGCAGATGCAGTTTGAACTCGAAATTGGCGTCAGGTGTGCGGTGTTCTTGAAACCATTGATGCAGTTCCCCCGGCGCTTTGTAGCTGAAGAGGTGCAGATGGGCTGAATCGCTTTGCCCGGTCAGCCAGCCTTCTTCGAGCGCGAAATGCAGGTTGAGCCAATCCAGATGTGCCTGCCGCAAGGCCAGCTTGAGCTGATCGGCACTCGACCACTGGTAAGCCGAAAGCTGCAGCGTCTCCGGTAGCAGAGCATTGATCTCAGTGCGGGCCACACTATGGGCCTCAAAAGTCGCCAGCACGCGTGCGGCCTGCTGGCGTACCGGGTTACGCCTTTCACTGAGCCAGGCAAACAAGCGCTGCAGCAGGTCAATCCAGTCCTTGGGGTTCATGCGGCAGCTCCTGCGCTAGCGGGTGAATCGTATGTTCATGCCGAGGCCCTTCTGCCGCGCTTGGCCTTGGGCGCTGCGGCGCGTTGGGCTTGGATGCGCTCCAGCAGCACGCTGGTCGGTTCGTCGTTTGGGTCTTGCGGCACCAGTTCGCCTCTGTGCGAAAAGGAGGCGGATTTATTTTTTCTTCAGTCATTCCTCATCGAAGTAGTCGCTATCTAGTTTCGGCAATTTAAGCAGGCGTGAGGTCACGCCAACTTCATAATCCATCATCAGGTTGACCAGTCGACTGCCATCAACCAGCACTATGCCTTCCACGGAGCGGGCAAAGTCTGCTGCCTGGGCAGTGAAGCCTGAAGTGGTGATAAACACGCCACGCTTGGCCTTTTGACCTGCAAGAGCGCCATAGAAGGCCTGCAAATCTGGTCGGCCAACCGTGCCTTGCCAGCGTTTGGCTTGGACGTAGACTTTTTCCAGGCCGAGCTTGTCTAGCGAGATCACACCGTCGATCCCGCCATCGCCACTGCCACCAACGCGCTGCAGATCGTTGCGGCTAGTGCCGTAGCCAAGGCTATGCAGCACATCCAGCACGATGACTTCAAAGCGGTTAGGGCTGACCTGCAGAAGGTTATCCAGCACATCCGCAGCCGTTGCCTCGCGTAACTCACGCAGGGCCAGCTCCAGGCGGTCGTCAGGGCTGACAGTGGCGGAGCTGGCTGCAGGCGCGGGCCGCTCTTGTCCATCGAGGGGGATGGCGTCAGTCGGGCTCTTGAGTTCTACGTTCATAAAGCCAATGGCGAGTTGTTCGACTTTATCTGCAGCCAGAGGGTAGGGGTGTTGCGCGGCATAGGTAATGCCTGCGTCGGTCAGCTTCCAATAACCACGTTTGGCGCTGCTGGACAGGCCGGCACGTTTTAGCCGGTCATGAGCCCAGCCCGCCCGGTTTTTGTATACGGCCTGGCCACTCGCAATCAGCTCCTGTCGCTGTTCTTCCGACAAGCGCAACGCATCAGCCGCGGCTTCATGGGAGTCACGTGCTGTTGCGCCTTCGGGTGTGGCGGCCAGATAGCGCAGGATCGGTTCAATAAACTGGTCGTAGGTTGGGACGGACATTGCAGCTCCAGGCGCAGGGGGCATGACAAGTATTTCAGTTATTTTTACTAGGTTGAATTGCTTGTTTTTTAGCGCTGGCTAAGTCAACGAAATACTGTCCAAATGTGAGGGCTGCAGCAATGATGGCGCATATAAAAAATATGCCTGTCATGGCCGTTTGTTTTATTAGCTCTACATTGATTGAACTTGCAGAGAAGTAAGAAGATAACGCTGCCCCCGCTAGCGTGAATGTGATCCATGAAATAAAGCTTAGTCTTTCATCTTTGAGATAGAGGGCTTTGTTCTCTCTGCTAAGCGTGCGACTTCTACCTATTAAAAGAAGATGGGTGATGTGTAATACCCCTGATGCTAATAGGAGTATCGGAACTAGATAAAGTACATCTTCTATATTGTTTAATGTTGATCTAATTGTTGATATTTGGTCGTCACGGTTTTCTATTTTTACTGAATCCATGCTGGAGAGAGAAACTTGTATGGCATACAGCGTTCCAGCCCAGCAGCCGACAAACGTAGATGTAAAGGTGTATATAGCGGTTTTTATTTTTTTGATTATGGGGATCACCGTGGAGCTCTCCTGATACTTTGTCTCAAAGGATTTGCATGGTTCGACATTTGGGAAAAGCCGAACATCCCCAAAACTGCTGCCCCAATTTCGGCCCTGATTTCACGGTGCGAATCAGCAGCGCGCTCCCACATTTCGGGCATTGCCGTTCGGCTGTCGGATCACTACGGCGCTTAAGGTTTTGCACATGCTCGCGCTGGGTGGCGAGGGTCGGTGCGCGGCGGCCGGTTTGCAGGGCGTGCAGCATGGCGTCGACTTCAGCCGCGCTAAATACCGGCTGCTGGAATGATTTGATATAGCGGATAAAGCCAATGCCCTGGGTCACGTTGGCCGGCACCTCGGTTTTGAAGGTGCTGCCGCCGACAAAGGTGATCACCGAGTGCAGGTGCTCGGGATCAACGCCAAGGGTGGCTTCCAGCGCCTTGAGGTGCTTGTAGTTCTGTCGCAGCGGGTTCTGGAATTTGAAGGTGCGCTTGTAGAGCTTCTGCGTCCACTGCGCCTGCTTTTCGCTGCCGAAGATCCAGCCGCTCATATTCTTCGTTTCCAGCACGAAGATGCCATAGGGCGAGAGGAATACGTGGTCGATCTGCGTGGTGCCGTCAGGTGTGTTCAGGGTGACATTGTGCAGGCGGCGGTAGGTCTGCTTATCCAGCTGCCAATGGGCAAATAGCCGCACCAGGAGTTCGCCAATATGGCCCTTGGCCCAAGGCGACTTGAGCAAGCCGATCAGCAGCATCAGCGGGATAAACCAGCCCAGCGTGCCCCAGACCTGCGCGATGACGGGGGTGAAGTCCATTTCCCAACCTTCAGAAATCCTGAGTTAACCGGATCTTACCGAAATTTGGCGTAATGGCACGATAGTATTGCAGCCGTTAAACACGTGCTGCACTCGACGTGAGATCCACGCTGGAGCATTTCCCGAGTTATTTACTCGGTAGCGAGCACTGCTCCCAACACCGCAGCGCTGTGATGCAGCCTTTCTCCATCAGGTCGCTCATATGCCAGAGACCATTGCTTTGGACACCCTGGCTACGACCTGATATTGGGCGGTGCTGATAAGGGTCTAATTAATAGTAAGGAGAGTCCGAGTTGAGCGAGAAAGAAGAGCCCCTGCAAAACACCCAAGGTGCAGACCCTAAGGTTGGTGTCAGATTTTCCGGGAACTTGGAAGATCATCCCACAGTGAAAATGATGGCCAAGGTAGGCCGGTCTTGGGAAGAGAGTCCGTCGATGAAGGCAATTGCAGCCGCAGCCAGGACTTGGGAAGAGAGTCCGTCGATGAGGGCAATTGCAGCCGCAGCCAGGACTTGGGAAGAGAGTCCGTCGATGAAGGCAATTGCAGCTGCAGCCAGGACTTGGGACGAGAATCCGTCGATGAAGGCAATTGCAGCCGCAGCCAGGACTTGGGGAGAGAATCCGTCGATGAAGGCAATTGCAGCCGCAGCCAGGACTTGGGAAGAGAGCCCGTCGATGAAGGCAATTGCAGCTGCAGCTAGGACTTGGGAAGAGAGTCCGTCGATGAAGGCAATTGCAGCTGCAGCCAGGACTTGGGAAGAGAATCCGTCGATGAAGGCAATTGCAGCCGCAGCAAGGGCTTGGGAAGAGAGCCCGTCGATGAAGGCAATTGCAGCTGCAGCTAGGGTCTTAGATAAGTGGGATATACCCGGGGGACTTACTGTTGACGGGGTAATGGATGAGCTAGCAGCGCGACGCATCGACCCGGAACAGCCTGTAGCAGTGTCAGCACATCCACAACAGGTAGGTGAATTTCAAAGTTCAATAGCTTTAGGGGGCACTTTTTTTTGTGAGGTGCAAACTGAAGCGACAGCAGGAAAATCACTCGCGACCATTCCAACTTGGATTCTACTGGTGTGGCTATATGTGCTGGTCCCGTCGCTATGTTTGTTAGTTGAGTGGGAAGCCGCCCGAGCCAGTTTGGTCGATCTGAACGCTCGTTTGCCGCAAACTGAGTCCGTTTCCGGGGTTCGGAACTTCATCCGTACCGAGCTTGCCGGCAAACCCGGTGATGTTCGTTTAGTGATGGGAAAAGACGTTAACTTGCGAGACGGTCCTGGCATGACGGCCGATGTGATCATGCAGCTTCCCCGGTATGCGCCAGTAGTTGTTCTCGGTAAAGAGGATCGAACCTGGCTTTTTGTGTCATACGAGCATGAGGGCTACTCGATTGATGGGTATGTCTCCACCAAGTTCTTGAGAAAGGTGCGGAAGTGAACACATAAGAGCACTTCCATGCGAGCTTTTCCTTGAATTGAGCCACTAGAGTGGTGCCCGTGAGCCAAGGGGCAGGCGTGCCTGATCTCCAAATGCCGGACACCGGCCATGATGAGGGCTAATTGCTCACAGCAAGCACCTGTAGACCCCATGGGTGATCTACAGGTGTAGTCGCCATCAGAGCATGACCAGCTGCAGGCTTTGTGTTTCTAGTACGGGCGTGAGGTTAGCCACTGCCAAGAGCGAGGTTGTACTGAGCCGAGGCATCGCCTATTTATCGCTCATTATCTAATCAAGCCTGGCCGCTGCAGCGGCAACATGGCCTGCCAATGCTGCAACAAATGCCTTTAAACCAGTCATTGCGGACATTTCAGAATATTCGCCGCTAGTAGCCGAAGTCCGTGGTGACGTGAGCAGGGCAGCAGTAGTGTAAAGCTGTTCTTGCACAAGCTTTTGGCACAAAATGTCGTATCGCTTGAGGTAGGACGCCCCTTGGAATTCCGGGAATACTGGAAAGTGCGGTGAAGCATCCCGAACTGCGCTCCTGGACTTTTCAGCATCCTCAACCATCATCAGCCAGCCCACGAAAGGACGCGGCTGCTTCCCAAAGGCCTCTTCTCGGTAGGCTGTCCATAAATCATGGGCCGTGCCTATTGCCTCTTCAGTACGGTTGTTAAAGTTGTTGCCAAAAGACGGGCCTACCTGACTTTTCAACTCAACAGCTGCAATGAGTTCTCCCTTATATGTAACCAAGAGATCCCAGAGTTTGGTCGGCCGGAAATACCCCGGTAAGGTCAGTACGCCTTTCTTCAGATGAATATCAGCATGAGCAAGGCCATTGGCCCTCACAATGTCGAGAATCAGATCAATGAAACCATCCATGTTCTTACCGTCTGTGACGCCTGCGCGCTCACCTTGGTCGGCTCTGCCTGTCTCAATTTGTCTCAGCCTGGCTGCTTCGCGGTTTCCCCAAAAAGCCATAACAGCTTGGCGAGCTTTGTTTTCGTAGTCGACGAGATCCAGAGCCATCTATTTTCCATTGCCTCCTATGGCATTGATTTCTTCTTCACTAAGCTGATAGAGCTTGAATACGGCTTGGTTGCAGGCAGCTATGTCCAATTTCTTTGCGGCGTCAGCTAGCTCAGTCCTTAGTGCTTCTGGCACATCAGACCAATGGGGAATACGGATTCTTCGTAGGTATTGCGCCTGGAAACGAAGAAAACCGCCTCTCATTTTCGTCGAGTATGTCGCCACGAAAAGTCGGGTAACTGTAGAGAGCAACACAGCCTGAAGCGCTCGCAAATCCCAGGTGTCTGAAGTGACCACGTACAGGTTGTGGTGGGGGTAAAGTTGACCGTCCTCGAAAACAACATGCGCCTCACCTTTGATGTCAGGAATCAGCAGTTTTGGCCTAGAGGCAAGCGATGGGGTGATGCGGTCAATCGTACGATACCAGCCAGTGGGAGACTTCTTTGCACAGTGGCGTCCTGCGATGGTCTCGCGGCGTTCTTCCAGGTAGCGCCTAAGTCGCGGGTAGTCATGCAGATCTACCAAGCCACCAGCATCTTTGAATGGGTTAATGACCCCCTGGCCGCGCCACACAACCTCACCTGACATGATGTCCCTGGTCGTGACTAGTGGAACCTTGCGATCAGGTTCGACATCAAGCGTCGCGAAATCTCCGATAAAAGCTTTGTCAGCACCGGTAGCAACGCCAATTCCGACTTTACAGCCAGTCTCTTCCAGGCTTGGAAACTGTTGCTCAAGGCGGCGAATCAGGGCCATTTGATCTGGCGACTCTAGCAGCCAAGGCTCTGAGCCATTAGCCACACACGCGACCTCTCTCACCGATGTCACATCATTCGACAAGGACTTCACAAGGAGCTTTTCAGCCAAGGCTTTTAGATAGGCACTGTCGATATCGGGGCTGTGTGCAACGCGGGTTGTACTTGGTTTTTCTCGACTGATAACCGTGATGGCCGGGTAAGCGATTACATCCGAGAGAAATGCCGGCGTGTCAGTCATATCGACGTAAATTTTCAGATGAAAGTGCTTGGCCACTAGTCCTCTGAGTGGCCCACCGTAGCGGTTCTTCATCCACCGATCAGCGCAAATGAAGCTGAGGCAGCCAGCTTTCGATAGCAGCGACAGGGAGCGTTCAATGAACGGGATATACAAGTCAGCCCGGTCATACAGGGTCGTATACCGGCGCCGGTACTCAGCTAGCAGCGGTGCAGGAATAAGCTCCTGGCGTACGTAAGGTGGATTCCCGACTACGAAGTCGAACTGCCCGTCCACCGTAGTTAGCAGGAAGTCACCTTGAGAAAGCCAACGATCAGCAAGCTCGGTTGCCGTGTCACGCCTCAGACCCTCTCGCAGGAGCAGTTCAATGACCGCCCTACAGGCCGAACTGTAGGTCTCACGGTGCAACTCGACTGCCCGAATCGCATCAGCTAGGTCGCTAAGCGCATCGCCATCAGGCTCGTAGGTACGCCAAGCAGCCAGCAGCCGGCGGATCAAAGGCAGTAAGAAATCACCACCGCCAAATGACGGTTCTAAGATACGCATTCTATGAAGTGGCTGGTCTACGGTGTACCCAGCCAGGTCGAGAATGAACTCTACAACCTCCGAGCGAGTAAAAATCGCCCCTCGTTCTTCATGGCCACCATCAGATGCAAGCGCCTCACTAGCGGCGCTAATCGGACAGTACGGCAATGGTGTAGCCATGCTCGACAATGAAGACATCAATGAAAACCTCTTGGCGAGACCGGCAACACACCAGTCAGGTGTTTAGCGCTGCATTTTCCCATAGCGCGCCATGGTTTGCCTCCTACCATCCGTGCTTTGGCTTGTGCAGCCATCAAAAGATCAGGCGAAACCTGCCGGCTTTAAATCCTTCATGGGTATGTGGAGGGCTAGGGGCTCCGGGGCGAGCGTAGGCTGTGCGGTTTGCTAACTGATGAGCGGCCAGTTGGGCATGATTCAGTTGTAGTCACGCATTTGGAGGCGTCTATTGCTGTGAGCCGAATAACTCGTTTAATCGGCTCACCGGGTGAGCCGATTAAACTCGGCGCTACTGTGGCTCTTCATTTTCGCGCCCGCGAAAATTCTGTGTGCTGCAGATGTACGTAGGTGAACCAATGGACATTGGCGACGCTTTGACGTGCTTGCTGGTGATAGCCGGTGCGGCAAGTCACCCTGACCGCTGCTCGATAAGGATGTCCTCAATCGTCCGTTCATGGCAGGCCTTAGCCAGCTTCAAGTCATAGCCTGCCGCTTCCAGCAGCCGAACCAGCACCGAGACACTCATATCGCCTTTGGCCAATGTTTCCATGCGCGCAACAGTGGAGCGTGATACCCCTGCGCTGCTGGCCAATGCCTCTTGGCTCAGCTTGGCATCACCGCGTGCCTGTTTCAGCATTTCGGAAACATCGTAGAGAGAGGTCATTTGTAGCCCTCGGGCATCAAAAATAGATCTAATGCCTGAAGATGTAGCTCTTGGGCTACATTTATACAAATGCTGCCAGGCTTGAGCTGTGGCTCGCGGGCTACAAAATGCACGTGTTAGTTATCATTTGTGGCTTCAAGGCCACAAACCAGCCGGCATGACGAGGCCCATGGCTGCGCCCTAGGGTTGGAGCGGGGTGAGGCGATCGCTGTCCTCAGTCCATGGACTGAGGACAGTCTGCTTACCGGGCTGCTCTGAATCGCCCCGTGCTTGGTGCTCTGGTGTTAAGCGAGGTTCGTTACTCGGTGACCACAAGGTTGTAGACTCGGCTTGCTCTGCGCCCAGTGCATTGGGTGCCGTACGTACCAGCGGACATGTGCACTTCATAGGTGCCGGCCTTGAGCGGTGTACCGGTGATAAGGCCATGCGAGTCGCGATCTTGGTGCTCGACCCAAAGCCCTTCAGGCAGGGCGTAGTCATCATTCACATAGATGCCATGAACGGGCGTCGAGGTGTTGATTACTTCGAGTTGTACGCTATAGGGCTCGCCCACTGCGGCTACAGGTAGGCTCTCGGGTAGTAGCGTGGGCTCGGGCTGCATGGCACAGCCCGCCGCCGTGTTTCCAAAGATACCTGCTTCGCAGCCAGCGAGCGGTAGCGTTAAGCAGAGGGCAAAAAATAGTTTCCGCAGCATATGAGAGTCCTTCCTGGTCATGGTATTCGGCTGAATACGATCCCGCCGAATACGTCCTTGAGGAGCTGTCCATGGGCAACAATAAGTCCGAGTTAGTTGGGTCGTAAGTCTGCCCGCAATCTGAAAACTGACAGCTAAATTGTGCAGGTCGTTAGCGAGGCAGTGGTGTGGCATTTTTTGGCGTTAACACTATTACTCCATTCACTACCTCGACGCTCAGCTCGTCGCCAAGCCCCAACCCCATGTTTTCAAGAAGCTCTGGCGGAAGATCTACTATCACGTCTCCGCTTCCGTCTCCCGCGTCTTGGCATGTGACTTTAAACGATCCACTTTCTTTCATGATGGTTAGCCTTGGGGCTTTAGTGTTTGGTGAAGTGCACCGTTCAAAGTGTTGCTGCATGCTCTACGCGCGCCATGGGTTAGCAGCTATTCGGCCGCGTTCCTGTCTAGCGCAAGCAGTGCTGGCTGTGGCGGTTGAGGGGCTGAATCGGTGGCTTTCTCTTGGCGTCGGCGAGCCAGCTCTTCCTATTGCTTGGGTGCCGTGTACTGGCTCGGCGCTGTTCCCTGCAACACCATTTGGAATGACTTTGAATTTTAGCCGCTAAAATAATCAGGCGACTGATCTGCGATCATGATTCACGAGTCTGGCCAGTTCGTCGTCCATTTCAGTCAGACCGAAAACCCGGATTCGGTTTGGCGTTACTCGGCACTGACAGTCGGGTCTCCACTGCCTTCTTCGAGCTCCAGCGCCTTGTTGTAGTCGTGCGGCAGAGTAATGAGTTTGGGCACATCAAAAACGTATCCTGCAGCGATCATTTCTGCTTCGATTTCTTCTGTGATGAACAAGGGTTCCGTAATTTCATGCGTGCTCATGAGTCTTTCTTTTAAGTCGTGGCATTGACGAATGTGGCGGCTAAATTCAGGTGGCTCGATTTTAGCCGCTAAAGTTTTCAGGTGGCCGAGCCGCGATCACGATTCACGAACTCAGCTATCTTGTCATCCATGTCGTCATCGTCATGCCCCGCAGCTGACAGGCTGTTCCCGTCGAATGAAGGCTCTCCCTGGATGGTCGATGCGAGTTGACCACCGATAGTCTGGCTGGCTTTCTCCTGGAAGTTGTTGGCGGCTTCGCTGGCTTTTTCCTTGATCAGGCTGCCTGCCCCTTTGGCCAATTCAGAAGCCGCTCCCGCTGCCACGCTGGCAGCCTTTTGCATCATGCCGCCGGATTGGTTGCTGGAGTCGATGCCCATTGCGGCTCGAAGTGGCGAACCTGAATCTGAACCTTTCTCTGATGAGCCAGCTCCCAGCGATGGCATACCAGAACCGCCATCTGCCGACCCTTGTGCTTTTTGAATGGCAGCCTTGATGGCTGATGCGCCACCAGAGATATTCTGAGCACCGCTCATAACGGCTGAACCAGCCATGCTTGCGGCACCCGCAGCTGTGCCCGCAGCGCCAAGGGCGGCTCCTGCAATAGCTCCCGCACCGAATCCACCAGCTCCTCCTCCGCCACCACCGCCACTGATGATGCCGGCTACCATTTTCGGAACCTGGCCGGTAAGGGTCAGCAGCGCTAAACAGAACACCATCATCACGCCGAGTTCTTCAAAGTTGAGTGTTGCCTTGTTCATTTTCTCGTAGAAACTGGTCAGCAGATTGTTACCGACCCCGACCAGAAGGATCATTACCAGCAGTTCAACGGCCACGCCGAGGACGGTTTTGAAATAGTTGATGGCCATGTCCGAAGTCCACTTGGATCCACCAAAGCCCAGGAGGAAGATGCCGGCGTACATCAAGATCCAGCCAGAGATCAGAAGCAGCAGCATGTTCACGGCGATGGTGGCGAGCGCCAACATAATGCCAGCGCTGAGCACCACCCCGACAAAACTGTCTATCGGGCTCCAGCCAGACAGGTTGGAAATGGCCTGTTTCCAGATCATGAAACCTATATCGACCACCTCCGATGGCGACAGACCCGCCGTGCCGGCAGCGTTGTCACCGATCTGACGCAGGGAACTGATGATGGTCTCCGCAAAGTATGGGCCGTTCTGCAGCAGCCAGTAGAAGAAGCCAAAGAACAGGGTGAAGCGAATAAATTCGCTGAAGAAGTCACCGATGTCCGCTTTACGCAGAGCCAGCATACCCATCGTCCAGGTAAAGCTGATGGTGCCCAGCGTCCAAAACAACCAGGTGGCTGCAGCCATTATTACGCCTTGCCAGGCAGCCGCGCGGTTGACGAACTCCTGCACTACTCGATCCAGTACACCTATCTGGGTGGCTGGGTCGTGGAATGTCAGTTCAGCCGATGCGCCGGCCGAGTAGAGGGACAAAAGTACGCTAAGCAGCAGAATGCTTTTAATGGTCTTCATGACATCACCACTTCTTCGGGTTGGCTGGCAGGGTGTCGGGGCCCCGTGGCTCCGTTGAGGCACGGTGTGCACACTCCTGCCTCTGCTGCTGGCTCTGTGGATCAGCGCAGTCCAGGGGGGATGGCTCGCAACCAGCCAGGGTGACGGCGAGCAGCGCAATGGCGAGGGGAATGGCTTTGGTCATGGCGCTCTCCTCACCACTTCTTCGGATTAGCTGGCAGCGATTCCGGCCCGCGAGCGGCAGTAGATGCCTCATGCGCAGCCAGCTCCTTAGCGGCCTGGTCAGCGTCTGCCTGACCGCGAACAGCCAGCGCATTCTGCTGGGCAAGCATCAGACCGCGAATCTGTAGAAGCTGGTTCGATTGGTGGCTGGCTAGCTGGTTGGCATATTGAATAGCTTTGACCTGGCCATCGGCGGTGGAAGCAGCCGATTGCAGACGCTCCAGCTGACGGGCGTCTGCAACCATATTGTCCTGCTGCTGAGCGATTGCCCTGAACAAGGCATCGTTGGCCTGCTTCTGCGAGGCAGAGGCCAGACGACGATTGGCTGACATCGCTTCACGCTCACTTGGGGTACAACCTCCACCGCTGAAGCATGGCGAGCTGCGGTAGTAGGCGGCATCCTGGTACTTGGCCAAATAGGCGTCTAGGCTGCCGGCCTTGCGCTGGTAGTACGCCAGCATGTCCTGCGCCTCAATCAACTTATTGATCGTGTGGCTGGCCTGATCCCAGATATAGGCCGCAGGCGCGGCGGTGTTCTGCAGCTGATTTTCATACTGCTGCAGCTGGGTCGAATACTGCTCGACCTGCTTGGCGTATTGCTCAACCTGCTTGAGCGTCTGCGCAACGCTCTCAATAGCCGTCAGCACGTTCTGGGTCAGGTTGCCCCCATCGATCACAGGAATACCTGCGTAGGCCGGCTGACCGCTTAGCGAACAAAACGCCAACGCGATAAAGCCAATTTTTTTAGCCGCTAAAATTTTCACATCACTCTCCCTGTACTTTGATTACTAGGTCCAACATTGCTTGCTGCGTCTGCTGAATCCTCGACAGAACAACCTCAATAGTTCTGCGCATCTGCACCCCGTCGAAACCGGCAAAGCGCTCATCGTTGGTCAGCCACATCTTGAGCAAGCCACCCAACCGCCCCTGATCGCCGTTGATCTTCGCCAGCTCAAGAATCATCTTGCTGTCGAGAATGCTGGGGGGCTGATGCCCCATCCCCAGGCAGCGCAATAGCGACGACATGCTGTGCCCTGTCTGCTGAGCTAGCGCATCAATCTGTGCTTTCTCATCTGGCGTAACCCATACGTTTATGGGCGTGGTTTCCTTCCTAGTTATCACTCGCTGTTCAGTCATCAACTGCTCCTGTAGCGGCGGCAGCCGCTTGCCCCACAGAGCAAGACACCCGTTGAGCGCGTAGCGCGAATAAGGGTGCAGTGAAGAAACTGTGCCGGCTTGCCGGTACAGGTACTTCACCTGTCTTGCCCTGCATTTCATGCCGATTGAAGGCCTGTAGGAGTGACCAATTAATCGCCTCTGCACCGTTCAACGATGGGTTAACGCCAAGTGAACGGAAGTTGAACGGTTCAGTTGGTGTTTGAACGCCTATATGGGGGTTGATGTTCATGGCAGCAGTCCCTTAGTGGGCCTTGCGCTAAACGCATAGGTATCTACGTCGGCTTCAAGTGTTTCCCTAGTCGGGTGCTCGCTGCTGCTTGCTGACGCAGGGTTATCGACCAGTTGGCGCGCATACCGTCGGAAGGCCTGATAGGTAAACGATATTCGTCCTTCGTCGAATAACGTCTTCCAGATAGCCAGTAGCGACCAACCGTCTGTGTAGGCCTGCTGGATTTCCTTTCTCAGGGAAAGGAATGTGCTGCGATTGCGTGCGGCTGTACTGGCTGCCGACTTATTTTGTATGCGCTCGGCTATGCGTTCGGAGAGTGTTCCCATGGGCAATATCTCGCTGTGCTCGTAGAGCTAGACCCGCATCTTTTGCAGATCCCTCAAGTGTCAATGAATGCGAAATTTGGACGATGTATTAATCGGGTTTGGAGGCTTTGATGGGGGGCTATCCGGCTATGTGCCTTGTCGTTGATCCTTGGGGGATATGGCTGTTGAGTTGTGTCTGATTTCCGTAGCCCGCAAATTGGCGATGGACGCCCCAAGTGACGGGGTGAACCGACCAGCCAAGTAGTGATTGATCAGTCCATGCAGCCAGCGTATCGATGTTGTTTTGATGGCCCCGGCCATCATTGAGGCAGTAAGTTCGTCGAGTAGCGCCTGGCGATCAGGTTCGGGAATCTTAGCCAGGGCCATCTTCAGCGCAGGCCTATCCTCTTTTGGAATACTGCGGTGAAAACTCATGGTGAATCCGATCTGCGGTTCTTCAGGAGCTTTCTGCTTTGTTGTTGTAGTTCTTTTATGTTTTTTTAGTATTTGTTCTTTATTAGTATTTATTAGTGTCGGATTCTCCGGGGGCGGGATATCCAGGGCCGGAAAATCCGTGTTCGGGTTTTCCGCACACGGTGTACTTTGCTCCAGTTGGCATGGCGTGTCCGAGATCTGCCAGATGGAGTGGCTGAATCGTCCTGACTCGTCACTCAGCTGCTCGATAGAAAGGTATCCCGCATCCTCTAGCTCCTTAAGTCCTGCCCTGGTTGCATCTCGGCCGCATTTCTTCTGCTTAGTCAGGTAGGCAAGACTGAGGCGGAAACTCGGTGGCAACGATAGCAAGAACACAAGTTGGCCTAACGCCTTCCATGAAAGCTGTTTGTCTCGGATCAAGTCATTGGGCAGTGTTGTGAAGCAACGAGACACCTTGCGGCGGAGGATGATGTTCTCTGTCATGGCCCCCTACGCCTCGTCGATCATTCGAGCTATTGAGGCTGTTTTGAAGTAAACCCTGCGGCCAATTTTAATTCTGCATTCATGTAGTTTTCTCGCAAGTTCGTTATCTCCACAGAGAGTTATGCGTAGGCCGCCCTTGCTTCTCAGGAGTATCTCTGCGAGCTGTTCAAGTGATAGGAGTGGGGCGCAGTTGTAACGCTGCAGTAAGAGTTCTTCGGTGGTCATTTTGCTCTCCGAAAACTAAGTTGGTTCGGAGATATTTTGACTGTAAATTGATGGTTTGTAGTAATTGAGCGAAATTTTGCGATAGTTTCTTGGTGTTTAGCTAAACTTTATTAGGTAATAGGAAGTTATGTCCTAATTTGTTTTTTAAATTAGGATTTTTTGTCCTAATTGCTCTTGTTGCGTCGGTACGCCGCTTTTGTGGTGGATGCGATCCATTTATTTTTCTGATGAATAAGTGGGTGGTTGAAAAGTTGGTAAATGGTTGCGGGTGGACTGTTGTTAGGCGTATGTCCAAGAAAAAACCGGCGCTTGGCCGGTATTAGGGTTAGGTAATAACCATGGAGTTAGGTTGGACCTGCTGGGTGGCGTGAGGCTCATGATTTTTCTGAAAGCCTGTCCAGTTTTGCCACTAGATCCTCTGCCCTCAGATGCGTGTAGCGCTTTAGCATCTGCATTGATTTGTGCCCACTGATGGCGGACACCTCCTGGTCGGATAGGCCGCCCTCGACTAGCCGGCTTACAGCCTCATGCCGCAGGTCATGGAAGCGCAGATCAGGCATGCCCAGCTTGGTCTTCAGTAAGCCCCAGGTCTTGGTGAAGGCGTAGGGGCTGCGCTTACCGTTCTTGCCTGGTTCACCAAAGAACACCAGGTCACAGTCAATCGGGCGTACAGGGTTGTTCAGCGCTGCCTGAAAGGTCTCAGTGGCCCATTTGCTGAGTGGGACGGTGCGTGCGCTGTCGTTCTTGGTGTCGGAGAGGCGCACCACGCGCTTTTTCATATCGACCTGGTGCCTGCGCAGGGATGTGATCTCTGACGAGCGCATGCCGGTTTCCAGGGCGATGCGGACGATCCAGCCCAGCATAGGGTTGCTGTGATTGTTTACCGCCGTCAGCAGGCGGCGTTCTTCTTCTGCAGACAAGCGACGGTCGCGGCCTTCGCCGGGGCTGGGTTTGCGGATGTTCAGCACCGGGTTGAAGCTGAGGCCCAGGCCCCATTCCTGAATCGCCACGGTGAACAGGTGGCTGAGTAGGGCCAGCTCCAGGCGCACGGTGTTGTTGCTGGTGGGCTTGCCGCGATTGGTGATCGAGGCCAGGCGGGTATCGCGGTAGCTGGCGATGATCTCGGCCGAGAGGGCGGCCATGGAGTATTTGCCCAGGTGGCTGATCAGCTGTTGGGCTTTGGTAGTCTCGGCGCGCTGGGTGGTCGGCTTCTTGGTCGGGCTGATTTCGCTGAGGTAACGTTTCAGCGCCATTTCCAAGGTCATGCGTTCGGAGCCGCTGCGCTGGATGTACACGCCCCTGACCATTTCGTCTTCGGTGCGGCGTGCCCAGTCTTCGGCATCGCGCTTGGTGCGGAAGGTTTTGGTGTTGGTCGGCCAGCCGGTTTTGCGCACCAGGGCCTTCCATGTGCCGGCATCCGTTTTGACGATGGTGGCCATTTTTTCTACTCCAAAGACGTACCGCTGTACCGGCACTGTACTGAATTTGTACCTTTGGACTATAGGACTGGTAAAGCTGTTTCTCTTGCGGACATGAAAAAGCCGCGCAGTGCGCGGCTTTGGAGTTGGTGGGCCCACACGGACTCGAACCGTGGACCAAAGGATTATGAGTCCTCTGCTCTAACCAACTGAGCTATGGGCCCCAGAAGCGGGCGGATTATACCGGGGCCTTCTCGGCAGCGCCAACCGAACGGCGCGGTTCGAGGAAGTTTTGCGCGAAGGTGTCGGCGGGGATGGCGCGGCTGATCACGAAGCCTTGAATCTGTTCGCAGCCTTCGGCGGCGAGGAACAGTTCCTGGGCCTTGGTTTCCACCCCTTCGGCGATCACGGTGAGTTGCATGCTGCGGCCCAGGGCGATGATGGCGCGGGCGATGGCGACGTCGTTGGGGTCGTTGGGCAGGCCGCGGACGAAGGACTGATCGATTTTCAGGGTATCGACCGGCAGGCGCTTGAGGTAGCTGAGCGAAGAGTAGCCGGTGCCGAAGTCGTCGATGGCCAGCTGCACGCCCAGGTTCTTCAGCTGGTGGAGCAGTTTCAGGGCGTCTTCGGTCTGATTCATGATGAAGCTTTCGGTAATTTCCAGTTGCAGCAGGGTGGGCGTCAGGGCGTTTTCCGCGAGCAGGCTGGAGATGCGCGCGAGCAGGTTGGGCTGGCGCAGCTGGATGCCGGTGAGATTGACGGAGATCGGGCCGAAGGGGGCGTGCTGGCGCTGCCAGTGTTGCATCTGTTGGCAGGCCTGCTGCAGGACCCAGTCGCCGAGGCTGATGATCAGGCCGGTTTCTTCGGCCAGGGGGATAAAGCGGTCCGGCGGTATTTCGCCGAACAGCGGGTGGTGCCAGCGCAGCAGGGCTTCGGCACCGACCAGGCGGTTGCTGAGCAGGCTGAGTTTGGGTTGGTAGTAGAGCTGCAGCTCGTCGCGCTCCAGGGCGCGGCGCAGCTCGCGTTCCAGGGCCATGCGTTCGGTGGCCTGGAAGGTCAGGTCGCGGGTATAGATTTCCACCCGGTTGCGTCCGCGGGCCTTGGAGCGGTACATCGCGGCATCGGCATTCTTCACCAGGGTGGCGACGTCGTTGCCGTCGTCGGGGTAGCGGCTGATGCCGATGCTGGCGCTGATAAACAGTTCCTGTTCGTCGACCTCGAACGGTTGGTTGAAGCATTCGAGAAGCTTGTGCGCGACCCGCTCGGCGTCGCTCAGGTGTTGCAGCCCGGGCAGCAGGATGATGAATTCGTCACCGCCCAGGCGGGCCACGGTGTCGATATCGCGCAGGTGGGCTTTCAGGCGTTCGGCGATGCTCTTGAGCAGTTGGTCGCCGACCGGGTGGCCGAGGCTGTCGTTGATGTGCTTGAAGCGGTCGAGGTCGATAAACAGGACGGCCCCCAGGTGCTTTTCGCTTTGCGCATCTTCGAGGGCGCTGCGCAGGCGGGCCTCGAACAGCATGCGGTTGGGCAGGCCGGTCAGCGGGTCGTGATGGGCCTGGTGGTCGAGGCGGGCCTGGGCATGTTTGAGTGAGCTGATATCGGCGAACACGCCGACAAAATGGCTGATGTTGTTCTGCGCGTCGCGGACCGCGCTGATGGTCAGCCATTCGGGGTAGAGCTCGCCATTCTTGCGCTTGTTCCAAATCTCGCCCTGCCAGTGCCCTGAGGCGCTGAGGTTATGCCACATGGCGGCGTAAAACGCGCTGTCGTGGTTGCCCGAGGCGAGCAGGCGTGGCGAGCGGCCGAGGGCTTCGGCTTCGCTGTAGCCGGTGATGGTGGTGAAGGCGCGGTTGACCGCGGTGATGCGCTGGTCCAGGTCGGTGATCATCACGCCTTCGGCCGTGCTTTCGAATACGGTGGCGGCCTGTTGCAGGCGTTCCTGCATCAGCACCCGCTCGGTAATGTCGCGGGCGATGCTCAGCATGCAGATTTCGCCTTCGATCGGTATCGGCTGTACCGACATTTCGCAGGTGCGCAGTTTGCCGTCCTTGGTGCGGATCGGGGCGCAGAAATTGCTGACAAAACCCTTTTCGCGGACCTCGGCGACCATCCGCTCGCGGTCTTCGGGGTTGGCCCAGATGCCGAGCTTGACGGTGGATTGCTCGGCGGCCTCGGCGGCGCTGTAACCGGTGATGCGGCTAAAGCCTTCGTTGACGTCCAGCATCTTGCCGTCGCTCAGGCGGGTAATCAGCAGGCCATCGGGGGAGGCATGGAAGGCCTTGGCGAACTTGGTTTCCGAGAGTTGCAGGCGCTGTTGGGTGTCTTTCAGTTCGCTGATGTCGCGTACCACCACCACCAGGTTGGCGGTGTTTTCGATGCCGATTTTCTGGGCCGATATCAGGCCGATAAACTGGCTGCCATCGCGGCGACGAAACGGCGTTTCGATGTTGTGCACCTTGCCTTCGCGCAGTTTCTGCAGAATGCGCGGGCCGGCCCCGGGCTCTGTCCACAGGCCCAGTTCGGTGCTGGTATGGCCGACGGCCTCGGCCGCGCTGAAGCCGAACTGTTGTTCGAAGGTGTGGTTGACCGTGACCAGCATGCCGCTGTCGATATTGATCAGGGCAATGATGTCGGGGCAGTTGTGGAATACCGAGGCGAACTTCTGCTCGGAGAGGGCCAGGGCCTGCTCGGTCTGTTTCGCTTCGGTGATGTCGATCATCAGCCCGCGCAGAATGGGTTCCTGGCCCGGCGGCTGTTCGGTGGGCAGGGTGATGATATCGCGTATCCAGACCACACGTCCGTCGGCGGCGAACATGCGGTAGTCCATGCTGTGGTCGCGCCCGGCCAGGGTCTGTTCGCGGCAGTAGGCCAGGGTCTGTTCGGCGTCGTCCGGGTGTAGCGCGCGCTGCAGAAAATCCGTCTGCAGCCAGTCCTGTAGCGGGTAGCCGAGCAGCTTGGCGGCCTGGGGGGCGACATAGGTAAAGCAGAAATCGCGCTGGCGCATCTCCCAGGCTACCGCATTGAGGCCTTCGACCAGGCCGCGATAGTGCTGTTCGCTGCTGCGTAGCTCGGCTTCGAGGATGATGCGGTTGTGCATCTCGCTGCGCAGGCGACGGTTGATACGCAGGATGCTGGCGATGATCAGCAGGGCGACGAGCAGGCCCGGCAGGCCATACAGCAGCAGGCTGCGCCAGATGGGGCGACGGTCGACCAGGTCGCCGACCCAGTGCTCCTGAATGGCGCTCATCTGCTCCGGAGTCAGTTCGGCGAAGACCTTGTCGAGGATGCCGGCGAGTATCGCCTGTTCTTTTGGCACCGCCATGGCCAGCTGGTAGCGGTAGGGCGTTTCGCCATTGATATACAGACCGTCAAGTTTGAGCTGGCGCAGGTTCCAGGCGCTCGAGGCAAGGTCGCCGACCATGGCGTCGGCCTCGCCGGTGGCCAGGGCCTGGAGTGCGGCAGCGACACTGGGGCGCGGCCAGAGCTGGAGATGCGGGTGCAGATTGCGCAGCAGCTCATGGGGGGCGTAGTCCTGCACGACAGCGATCTTGAGTCCGTCGAGGTCCTTGAGGTTGCGCGGTTGCGGGCCTTTTTCATGGGTCAGGATGACGATGGGGAAGTCGAGATAGGGGCGGGTAAAGGTCAGGTATTCCTGGCGCTCGGGGGTCGACATCACCCCGGGGAGAATATCCAGTTGCCCGGCCTTGGCCTGATTAATGACCTCGCTCCAGCTGCTGGGCGGGATGGGCTGCAGTTTGATCTGCAGGCGCTGTTCGATCAGCCGCACATAGTCGGCGGAGAGGCCCAGGTAGCGGTCTTGCTCGTCACGAAACTCGAAGGGTGGCCAGGCCCCGTCGACACCCAGGCGCAGCTCTGGATGGGCCGCGAGCCAGGCCTGCTCTTCGGCACTCAGTTCGAGGCCGATGGCGGGCGCAGTCCATAGAGCCAGACACAACAAGAGAGTGGCCGCAACGCGCTGCATGGGCGTGCTCGTTTTCAGGGACGGTACCTAGCAGTGTAGACCGGCAAATGGACGCTTGGTAGCGCTGCCATAATGCAAAACCCCCAGCAGGGCCGGGGGTTTTGTGTGTTACTCGTCGAGGAAGGAGCGTAGATGCTCGCTTCTCGTCGGGTGGCGCAGCTTGCGCAGCGCCTTGGCTTCGATCTGCCGGATCCGCTCGCGGGTTACATCGAACTGTTTACCGACTTCCTCGAGGGTGTGGTCGGTATTCATGTCGATGCCGAAACGCATGCGCAGAACCTTGGCTTCACGTGCCGTGAGGCCGGAAAGCACTTCGCGTGTTGCTTCTTTAAGGCTCTCAACGGTGGCGACATCGATTGGCGACTGCATGGTCGAGTCTTCGATGAAGTCACCCAGATGGGAGTCTTCGTCATCACCGATCGGGGTTTCCATGGAGATCGGCTCTTTGGCGATCTTCAATACCTTACGGATCTTGTCCTCAGGCATTTCCATGCGTTCACCCAGCTCTTCCGGGGTCGGCTCGCGACCCATTTCCTGCAGCATCTGCCGGGAAATACGGTTGAGCTTGTTGATCGTCTCGATCATGTGCACCGGAATACGGATGGTGCGTGCCTGGTCGGCGATCGAGCGAGTGATCGCCTGACGGATCCACCAGGTTGCATAGGTCGAGAACTTGTAACCGCGACGGTATTCGAACTTGTCCACCGCCTTCATCAGGCCGATGTTGCCTTCCTGAATCAGGTCGAGGAACTGCAGGCCACGGTTGGTGTACTTCTTGGCGATCGAGATAACCAGGCGCAGGTTGGCTTCAACCATCTCTTTCTTCGCGCGGCGGGCCTTGGCCTCGCCGATCGACATGCGACGGTTAATGTCCTTGATTTCCGCCAGGGTCAGCTCGCATTCGGCTTCCAGGGCAGACAGCTTTTGCTGGCAGCGCTGGATATCACCCTGCAGGTTACCGATGGCTTCGGCGTACTTGGCTTTGCCTTTGGCCAGGCCAGTGGACCACTCGGGGTCGATTTCATTGCCTGGGAACAGGCGCAGGAAATCGGCACGTGGCATACGTGCATCACGTACGCAAAGCTGCATGATGGCGCGTTCCTGAGCGCGCAGACGCTCAAGGGACCCGCGTACGCGGACCACCAGGGCCTCGTACTGCTTGGGCACCAGCTTGATCGGCATAAACAGCTCGGCCATTTCTTTCAGCGCGGCGATGCCTTGCTTGCTGCCACGGCCATGCTTTTTAAGGGCTTTCTTGGCCAGGTCGAGCGCGTCGCCAATCGCGGTGAAGCGGCGCAGGGCCTCTTCAGGATCCGGACCGCCGTCGCCTTCCTCTTCCTCGTCGTCGCTGTCGTCGCCGTCTTCTTCATCGTCCTTGTCGTCAGCGGCGTCGCCATCCTTTGCAGGGATGGGGGCGGCGGCTTCGGCGGGTACGATGCCGTCATCCGGATCGATATAGCCACTGAGCACTTCAACCAGGCGGCCACCTTCGGTGGTCACACGGGTGTATTCGCCGAGAATGCTGTCGACAGTGCCGGGGAAATGAGCGATAGCGCCCATGACCTCGCGAATGCCTTCCTCAATGCGTTTGGCGATTTCGATCTCGCCTTCGCGGGTCAGCAATTCCACGGTGCCCATTTCACGCATGTACATGCGCACTGGGTCCGTCGTGCGGCCGATATCGGTCTCCACCGCTGCCAGCGCTGCAGCGGCTTCTTCAGCGGCTGCCTCGTCGGTATCGGCGTCGGCCAACATAAGGGCGTCCGCATCCGGAGCACTCTCGTGTACGGGGATCCCCATGTCGTTGATCATGCGGATGATGTCTTCCACCTGCTCCGGATCAGAAATATCTTCCGGCAGGTGGTCGTTGACCTCTGCGTAAGTCAGATACTTCTGCTCACGACCCAGGGTGATCAACTCTTTGATACGAGACTGCTGTTGCGCTTTTCCGGACATAACACCCTATCCACTGAAGGTCTTGGCGGGCAAAAAACAAGCCGCGGATTATACCCGAGTAACACCCCTAAGCGCCAGTTGGGCTCGGGATTACTGGTGATGCATTACGGCTCAGCAAGCTGCGCAGCTGGTCTTTCTCGTCTGCACTCAACTCACTTTGACGGGCTTTGCGCAGCAAATGTTCCAGACTGCGCTCGCGTTGGCGGGCTACTAGACTAGTTATAGTGTCAAAAAACTGTTGTTCAAGGTTATCCGCCGAAATTAGCCATTCCTTTTCCGCCAGGGCGCGCAGCAGACGGCCCTGTTCGGTGCCATGCCAGCGGGCGATCAGTTGCAGTGAGCGCAGGTTGGGGTTTTTCTGCAGTGCACCGAGCAGGGCGACCAGCAGCTGGGCATAGGTGTCGTCTTCGGCGGCGAAGTGGCTGACATCTTCGACCTTCTGCGCCAGTTGCGGGTGGTGCAAAAGGGTGCGCAAAGCGCTCAGGTGTGGCGATTCGACGCTGACGGCGGTGCGTGGCGCGCGCGGGGCGAACTCGCCCTGGCCCTTCTTGTTCCACTTGCCGCCTTCTTTCTTCCAGTTGCCTTTGCCTTTTCCGCTGTTGTGTTCGAATTGCGGCGCGGGGCTTGGGTTTTCGTATTCGTTGCGGCTCGGCTCGACATCGTAGTAGGCGCTGTCGGGAATCTCGGGGTAATCCGGATAATGGCTGGGCGCGGGTGGTGCGCTGTTGGTCGGGGCGCTGCTGCGGCCGGCTGGCGCGGTCTGGCCGGGAGCTTCGCCGGTCAGGCCGGTGATTTCGCTCAGGCGCTGGCGCATCAGGGCGCGCAGGTTGTTGCCGGGGATCTTGTCGATCAGCGGCGCGGCCAGGGTCATCAGGTGCGCCTTGCCTTCCAGGGAGCGTGGGTCGGCCTCTTCGCTCAGTTGCTGGAAGAAGTAATCGGCCAGCGGCTGGGCGTGCTGGTTGATCCGCGCGCGGAAGGCGTCGGTGCCTTCGCTGCGCACCAGGGTGTCCGGGTCTTCGCCGTCGGGCAGGAATAGAAAGCGCGCGCGGCGGCCGTCCTGCAGGCTCGACAGGGTGGCTTCGAGGGCGCGCCAGGCGGCGTTACGCCCGGCGGCGTCGCCATCGAAGCAGAACAATACGCTGGGTACGACGCGAAACAGGCGCTTGAGGTGCTCTTCGCTGGTGGCGGTGCCGAGGGTGGCGACGGCGTTGCGCAGGCCCTGCTGGGCCAGGGCGATCACGTCCATATAGCCCTCGACTACCATGATCTCGTCGAGGTCGCGGTTGTGCTTGCGTGCCTCGAACAGCCCGTAGAGCTCCTGGCCTTTGTGGAACACCGGGGTTTCCGGGGAGTTCAGGTATTTCGGCTTCTCGTCGCCCAGCACCCGGCCGCCAAAGGCGATCACCCGGCCGCGGCTGTCACGGATGGGGAACATGATGCGGTCGCGGAAGCGATCGTAGCGCTTGCCGCTTTCGGCGTTTTCCACCAGCAGGCCGGCGTCGATCATCGCCTTCTGCTGCAGGCTGTCGCTGGCCAGGTGCTTGAGCAGGTTGTCCCAGCCGGGCGGGGCGAAGCCCATGCCGAAGTCGCGGGCGATTTCGCCGGACAGGCCGCGGCCTTTCAGGTAGTCGATGGCGGCCTTGCGCTGCGGGTGGCTTTTCAGCGCCTGCTTGTAGAATTCGGCGGCGGCAGTCAGCAGCGGGTACAGCGGCGAGTCGGTGGGCTGGCGCGGCTTGTTGTTGCGTCCGCCTTCCTCGCGGGGCACTTCCATGCCGGCGCGCTTGGCCAGGTCCTCGATCGCCTGGGGGAAATCCAGTTGGTCGTGGTCCATGACAAAACCCAGGGCGTTGCCGCCGGCACCGCAGCCAAAGCAGTAATAGAACTGTTTGTCCGGGCTGACGCTGAACGAGGGGGTCTTTTCTTTATGGAAGGGGCAGCAGGCGGTGTAATTCTTGCCAGCCTTTTTCAGCTGGATGCGCGAACTGACCACGTCGACGATATCGGTGCGGTTGAGCAGGTCATCGATAAAAGACTGTGGGATCAGGCCGGCCATAGGTGCTCAGAGTACTGCCGTGCAGGCATGTGCGACAGGTATGGGCGGAAACTAAAAGACTCCGATCGTCACCCGGAGGTGGCGCGGAGTCCTGAAGCGAAACCCGGCCGAGGCCGGATGTCGGGCGTTACTTGTACTGAATTAGTACAGGCGAACGCTGCGGCGCTGCTCGCGCTGCACTTTCTTGGCGTGACGCTTAACAGCGGCTGCTGCCTTGCGCTTACGCTCGGAAGTCGGCTTTTCGTAGAATTCACGGCTGCGAACTTCAGCCAGAACACCGGCTTTTTCGCAGGAGCGCTTGAAACGACGCAGAGCGACGTCGAAGGGTTCGTTCTCTTTAACTTTGACGGCTGGCATCCAGGGCTTACCTTCTTTATTACCGGGGGTAACGTTGCTCCTGGCAGATGGCGCTGGAGAACGTAGGTTTTTAAGGGTTGCGGATGTTACCGTCTCATCGCGCGGAATGCAAAGCCTCTGATCGAAAAGCGCTGGTCGGCTCGCCTCGGGGCCTATTATTATGCGCGCCTTCTGCTGTTTAGCCCCTCGAAATCAAGGCGTTGCCCATGCTGGTACTGGGATTGGAAACCTCCTGCGACGAGACCGGTGTCGCGCTCTACGACAGCGAGCGCGGCCTGCTGGCCGATGCCCTGTTTAGCCAGATCGACCTGCACCGGGTGTACGGCGGCGTGGTTCCCGAGCTGGCCTCGCGCGACCACGTCAAACGCATGCTGCCTTTGATCCGCCAGGTGCTGGATGAGGCGGGCAAGAGCAAATCCGATATCGATGCGATTGCCTATACCGCAGGTCCAGGCCTGGTCGGCGCGCTGCTGGTGGGGGCGTCCTGTGCCCAGGCCCTGGCCTTTGCCTGGGACATTCCGGCCCTGGGTGTACACCATATGGAAGGCCACCTGCTGGCCCCCATGCTGGAAGAAAATCCGCCGGCTTTTCCGTTCGTCGCCTTGTTGGTCTCAGGTGGCCATACCCAGCTGGTGCGGGTCGATGGCATCGGCCAGTACCAGTTGCTCGGCGAGTCCCTGGACGACGCCGCTGGCGAGGCATTCGACAAGACCGCCAAGCTGATGGGTCTGCAGTATCCGGGCGGCCCGGAAATCGCGCGGCTGGCGGAAAACGGCACGCCGGGGCGCTTCAAGTTCCCGCGGCCAATGACCGATCGCCCTGGGCTGGAGTTCAGCTTCAGCGGCCTCAAGACCTTTACCCTGAATACCTGGCAGCAGTGCCGGGCTGAGGGCGATGAGGGCGAGCAGACCCGTTGCGATATTGCTCTGGCGTTTCAGCAGGCGGTGGTCGACACCCTGACTATCAAGTGCAAGCGTGCTCTCAAACAGACCGGTTTGCGCAATCTGGTGATCGCCGGCGGCGTGAGCGCCAACAAGGCGCTGCGCCTGTCCCTGGAAGGCATGCTCGGCGAACTGAAGGGGGAAGTGTTCTATGCCCGTCCGGCCTTCTGCACCGACAATGGCGCGATGATCGCCTACGCCGGCTGTCAGCGGCTGCTGGCTGGGCAGCATGAAGACCTGAGCATCAAGGTGCAGGCGCGCTGGCCAATGGAGCAGTTGCCGGCGCTTTAGCATGAGCCGGGCTCAGTCTGGCTATTTAGAAATGCCGCTCACGGCCGGCGAACAGATCGCGTAAATTGCTGCGGTGCCGCCAGACGATCAGGCCGGTGAGTACGCTCACCGGTACCAGCGCCGCCGGTTGTTGCCAGGCCAGCAGCGGCAGGGTCAGGGGCGTAGCTATTAGCGCCGCCAGCGAGCTAGTGCGCGTCATGACGAAGGTCAGCAGCCAGGCGCAGATGGCCAGCAGCGCAGCGGGCGGGTAGAGTCCCAGCAGCATGCCGGCGGCGGTGGCGACACCCTTGCCGCCGCGGAAGCGGAAATACACCGGGTAGAGGTGGCCGATGATGGCTGCCAGCCCTATCCAGGCCTGCTGTTGCAGGTCGAAGCCGAGCAGGGCGGCGATCAGCACGGGCAGTAGGCCCTTGAGCAGGTCGCCGAGCAGAGTCAGGACGGCGGCACGCTTGCCCGCCAGCCGTAGCATATTGGTGGCACCGGGGTTGCCCGAGCCACTGGCGCGCGGATCCGGCCCGCCGGCCAGGCGGCTAAGCAGGATGGCGAAGGACAGCGAGCCGAGCAGGTAGGCGAGGAGCGCCAACAGCCAAAACATGGTATCCATTCCGGGGCAAGGGAGCCCCGATTCTAACTAGGTGCGCCAGTATTGTCGTGCCGCGGAGAGCGTGCTTGGACACAGTTTTTATCGAGGGTCTGGAAGTCGATACGGTGATCGGTGCCTACGACTGGGAACGTACCATTCGCCAGTGTTTGCGCCTGGACCTGTACCTGGGTTGGGACAATCGCCCGGCGGCGGCCGGCGATGAGCTGGACAAGGCGCTGGACTACGCGGCTGTGGCCACGCGGGTGCAGGCCTTTGCCAGTGAGGCGCAGTTCATTCTGGTGGAGACCTTCGCGGAGCGCCTGGCCGAGCTGCTGATGGCGGAATTCCAGATTCCCTGGCTGCGGATCAAGCTGACCAAGCCCGGCGCGGTGCCGGCGGCCAGTGGTGGGGTCGGTGTGGAGATCGAGCGCGGATGTCGCTAACACCGGTTCTGTTGGGCCTGGGCAGCAATGTCGAGCGCGATGTGCATCTGCGTGCCGGCCTCGATGCGCTCGCTGGCCTGCTCAGCGAGATGCGCTGCTCGCCAGTCTTCGAAAGCCAGGCGGTGGGCATCAAGAGCGGGCCCTTCTTCAACCTGGTGGTGGCGGGCTACAGCGACTTGCCGCTGGGCGAACTGGACCGCCGATTGAAATTCATCGAAGCCGACAACGGTCGCTATGCGCCCGAGCGCAAGGGTCTGCCGCTGGATATCGACGTGCTGCTGTATGGTGACCTGGTCGGCAACTTCGATGGCCTGATCCTGCCGCGGGCGGAAATCCTCAGGAACGCCTTCGTGCTCTGGCCGCTTTCGCTGCTGGTGCCGGAGCGTTTGCACCCCGGCGAGCAGCGCAGTTTCGCCGAGCTGTGGCAGACGGCGCAGATCGACCAGCAGCTGTGGCCGGTAGCGTTCCAGTGGCGTGACGCCGAGTTGACCCCGGCGGCGTTACTTCAGGTCCACCCCGTCACCTAGCAGGCGGGGCCGTTCGCTAAAGCGCGGCGTCCGCCTTGTAGGCATTGAGCGCCTGCAGGCGTTGGCGATTGAGCGCCTCACCCAGTTCCGCCCCCTGAAAGCCCTGCTCCAGCAGCGGCTGCACCGCCACCGCGCGGGCCGCGAGCATGGCTCCGCGCAGGTAGTCGGCCTGGGGGTAGTCGCGTTGTTCCAGGCCCAGGCGGCCGCGGGCGTCCATCTCGCAGGCGGCAATAAATTCCTCGAAGCGCTGCGGTCGGCGGAATACGTCGAAGCTCTGCAGCAGCTTGAACAGGGTCGATGCCTTCAGCTCCAGGGCGCGATGGCCATGAGTATGGAATTCGCCGACCTGCAGGGCCAGTTCCTGGCAATCCTTGGGAGCCTTGCAGCGCTGGTTGATCGCACGGATCAGCTTGAGGCCCTTGTGTTCATGGGCAATATGCCGCGGCCATTCGGCCTCGGGTGTCAGGCCCTTGCCGACATCGTGCAGCAGGCAGGCCCAGCGTACGGTCAATGGTTGCTGGTGTTCGGCGCACTGGCGCAGCACGCTGAGCACATGCACGCCGGTGTCGATTTCCGGGTGATGGGCGGCCGGCTGGGGCACGCCGAACAGGGTGTCGACTTCCGGTAGCAGCACCGCGAGCGCGCCGCAGTCGCGCAGCACCTGGATAAAGACATCCGGGCGCGGCTCCAGCAAGGCGCGGGAGATTTCCTTCCAGCTACGCTCGGGCGTCAGCGCGTTCAGCTCCCCGGACTCGCTCAGTTGACGCATCAGTTCCAGGGTCTCGGGCGCAATGCTAAAGCCCTGGGGCGCATAGCGTGCGGCGAAGCGGGCGACGCGCAACACCCGCAGCGGGTCTTCGGCAAAGGCTGGGGAGACATGGCGCAGCAGCTTGGCCGTCAGATCACGCTGACCGCCGTAGGGATCGATCAGCCTGCCCTGGTCGTCTTCGGCCATGGCGTTGACGGTCAGGTCGCGGCGGATCAGGTCTTCTTCGAGGGTCACGTCCGGGCTGGCGAAGAAGGTAAAGCCGCCATAGCCGCGGCCGCTCTTGCGCTCGGTGCGGGCCAGGGCATATTCCTCGCCGCTTTGCGGATGCAGAAACACCGGAAAGTCCGCCCCCACCGGGCGATAGCCCAACTCCAGCATCTGCTCGGCGCTGGCACCTACTACCACCCAGTCGATCTCGCTGACCTCGCGGCCCAACAGGCGATCACGCACCGCGCCGCCCACTTTGTATATCTGCATCATGGTTCCTCCGCTAAGTGGGGAGGATAACGGTTGGCCGCTAACGAGGGGTAGCCTGGATGCCGGCCTGGGGCTTGCCAGCCTGTACCCGAATTGCAGCCGGTCTACGGGCTGGCGACGGGGATCTGCTGCAACAGCGCCTGGGTGGCGCGCTCAAGCAGTTCGGCGCTGTCTCGTTGCGGGCTCAGGCCGGTGCTGGTCAGGCCCTCCCAGAGTATGTGCTGCTCCGGGGTGGTCAGGCGGATACGCAGGGTGCCGGTGCTGTCGCGCAGGCGATGAAGCGCCTGGTAGGGGCCCAGGGGTGTTGGCGGGGCAGTCTCGAGGTGGAAGTCCAGGGGGCTGTCCTGCACGGCGAGCCAGTAATAGACCAGGATCTGTGCTTTATGGCTGGCGTGATAGCCACGCTGGGTGAGGCCTTCGCGCAGCAACTGGTCGAGCTGGCGGTAACGCTCGGCGAAGGGTAACGGGCCGTTGACCGCCTGTTCGGCGGCGATCAGCTTGAAACTCCGGCTTTGTGTCAGCTCGGCGCTGGCCGGGTTGATTACCTGGACGCGGGGTGGCTGGCTGCTGCAGGTGGCCAGGGCCAGGCACAGCAGTAGAACGATAAACAGGCGCATAAGGACATTCCCAGAGAGACCAGGGTCTGTCGCGGTTCGCGACGAAACGGCAACGGACCCTAGCGTTCATGCTGGGCGGCATGGGCGTGGGGCGCAACCGATCAAATGGGCGGCATGATCAGGTCCAGGCGCGGGTAATCGCCGTCATGTTCCACTTCGTTCTTCGGTGGTACGTGCTGGGTGTTGATCAGCTTGTCGTCCTGCATGATCTGCAGGTGGATATCGAAGCCCCACAGACGGTGCAGGTGCTTGAGCACTTCGTCGGTGGAGTTGCCCAGGGGTTTACGGTCGTGCTGTTGGTGGCGCAGGGTCAGGGAGCGGTCGCCGCGGCGGTCGATACTCCAGATCTGCACATTGGGTTCGCGGTTGCCCAGGTTGTACTGCGCGGCCAGGGTTTCGCGAATCTGCTGGTAGCCGGGCTCGTCGTGGATCGCCGGGACATACAGCTCGTCCTTCTGGTCGTCATCGAGAATGCTGAACAGCTTGAGGTCGCGGATCACCTTGGGCGACAGGTACTGCAGGATAAAACTCTCGTCCTTGAAACTCTTCATGGCGAACTTGAGGGTGCTCAGCCAGTCGCTGCCGGCGATATCGGGGAACCAGCGGCGGTCTTCCTCGGTGGGTTCCTCGCAGATGCGGCGGATGTCGCGGTACATGGCGAAGCCCAGGGTGTAGGGGTTGATGCCGCTGTAATAGGGGCTATCGAACGGCGGCTGGTAAATCACGCTGGTATGCGACTGGAGGAACTCGATCATAAAGCCGTCGGTGACCAGGCCCTCGTCGTACAGATCGTTCATCAGGGTGTAGTGCCAGAAGGTGGCCCACCCCTCGTTCATCACCTGGGTCTGGCGCTGCGGGTAGAAGTACTGGGCGATCTTGCGCACGATGCGGATCACCTCGCGCTGCCAGGGTTCCAGCAGTGGGGCGTGTTTCTCGAGGAAATACAGGATGTTTTCCTGCGGCTCGGCGGGGAAGCGCTTGTTGTCCTGCTCGCCACCCTTGCTGGCGCTCTTGGGGATGGTGCGCCAGAGGTCGTTGATCTGTTTCTGCAGGTGTTCCTCGCGGTCCTTCATGCGCCGCCGCTCTTCCTCGGCGGAGATCGGGTAGGGACGCTTGTAGCGGTCGACCCCGTAGTTCATCAGGGCATGGCAGGAGTCGAGCAGGTCTTCCACTGCGTCGATGCCGTGGCGTTCCTCACATTGCATGATGTACTGCTTGGCGAACACCAGGTAGTCGATGATCGAACTGGCATCGGTCCAGGTGCGGAACAGGTAATTGCCCTTGAAGAAGCTGTTGTGGCCGTAGCAGGCGTGGGCGATCACCAGTGCCTGCATGCACATGGTGTTCTCTTCCATCAGGTAGGCGATGCAGGGATCGGAGTTGATCACGATCTCGTAAGCCAGGCCCATCTGCCCGCGCTTGTAACCCTTCTCGGTGGCCAGGAAGTGTTTGCCGTAGGACCAGTGATGATAACCCAGGGGCATGCCCACCGAGGCGTAGGCATCCATCATCTGCTCGGCGGTGATCACCTCGATCTGGTTGGGGTAGGTGTCCAGCGCGTAGCGTTCGGCGATGCGGCCGATTTCGCGGTCGTAGGCGCGGACCAGTTCAAAGGTCCACTCCGAGCCGGTGGACAGCGGCTGGCGCTTTTTCTCGGTTGCGGTCATGGCACGGCCCTCAGGTCGTCATTCGGCGCTGGAACAGTTCACGGAACACCGGGTAGATATCGCCGGCCGACACCAGCTGCTGCTGGGCAAAGGTATCGGCAAAGCTCTCGGCCACCTGTTCGTATTCGTACCACAGCGCCTGGTGTTCGCGCGGGGTGATCTCGACGTAGGTGAAGTACTGCACGAACGGCATGATCTGTTTGATCAATATATCGCGGCACACCGGCGAGTCGTCATTCCAGTTGTCGCCATCCGACGCCTGGGCGGCATAGATATTCCACTCGTTTATCGGGTAGCGCGCGGCCATGATTTCCTGCATCAGCTTGAGGGCGCTGGAGACGATGGTGCCGCCGGTCTCGCGGGAGTAGAAGAACTCCTCCTCATCCACTTCCTTGGCGCTGGTGTGATGGCGGATGAACACGACGTCGATCTTGTCGTAGTTACGCTTGAGGAACAGGTACAAGAGGATAAAGAAGCGCTTGGCGATGTCCTTGGTCGACTGGGTCATGGAGCCGGAAACGTCCATCAGGCAGAACATCACCGCCTTGGAACTGGGGTTGGGCTGCTTGACCAGCAGGTTGTATTTGAGGTCGAAGGTGTCGAGGAAGGGCACCCGCTTGATCCGCGCGCGCAGTTTGACGATTTCCTCTTCGAGGGCCTGGATATCGCCGAAGTTGTCCGGTTGTTCCACGCGCAGACGTTGCAGTTCGCTTTCCGCGGTTTTCAGCCTGGCCCGGCTGCTGCCGGACAGGGCGATACGCCGGGCGTGAGCCGAGCGCAGGGTGCGGACGATATTGATCCGTGACGGGTTGCCCTCGTTGCTGATACCGGCGCGTACATGTTTGAAGGTGTCGCTGCCGGTCAGGTGGCGTTTGACCAGGTTGGGCAGCTCCAGATCCTCGAACATAAAGTCGAGGAATTCCTCTTGGGTGATCTGAAACACGAACTCGTCCATGCCTTCGCCGGAGTTGCTCGCCTTGCCTGCGCCCTGACCGCCGCCACCGCCTTGCGGGCGGGCGATCTTCTCGCCGGTGGTGAATTCGCGGTTGCCGGGGTGCACGGTGGTCTGACGGCCGCCACGGCCGTGGTGCAGCACTGGCTCGTCGATATCGCGGCCGGGAATGCTGATCTGTTCGCCGTGCTCCATATCAGTGATGGAACGACGGCTAACGGCTTCCTCCACCGCCTTCTTGATATGGTCACGGTAACGCCGCAGGAAGCGCTGGCGGTTGACCGTGCTCTTGTTCTTGCCATTCAGACGTCGATCGATCACATGGCTCATAACTGCCCTCCGTGCGCTGCAGGCTTCAGGCGCAGCCGGCACAGGGTGGCGTTTGTCGCGCACCCTGCGCCTGCTGGCGGCCTGTCGCGTCAGGCCGCGTTATTGCGATTTACGAACCCGCAGATACCACTCGGACAGCAGGCGCACCTGCTTGTCGGTGTAACCGCGCTCGACCATGCGAGTGACGAAGTCGTTGTGTTTCTGTTGATCCTCCTTGCTCGCTTTGGCATTGAAGCTGATGACCGGCAGCAGGTCTTCGGTGTTGGAGAACATCTTCTTCTCGATGACCACGCGCAGCTTCTCGTAGCTGAGCCAGGTCGGGTTCTTGCCGTTGTTGTTGGCTCGGGCGCGCAACACGAAGTTGACGATCTCGTTGCGGAAATCCTTGGGGTTGCTGATGCCGGCCGGTTTCTCGATCTTTTCCAGCTCCTCGTTGAGGGCCACGCGGTTGAGGATCTCGCCGGTTTCCGGGTCGCGGTATTCCTGGTCCTGAATCCAGAAGTCGGCGTACAGCACATAGCGGTCGAAGATGTTCTGCCCGTACTCGCTGTAGGACTCCAGGTAGGCGGTCTGAATTTCCTTGCCGATAAACTCGATATAGCGCGGTGCCAGGTATTCCTTGATAAAACGCAGGTAGCGCTCGCGGGTCTCGGCGGGGAACTGTTCCTGCTCGATCTGCTGCTCGAGTACATAGAGCAGGTGCACTGGGTTAGCGGCGATCTCGTGGGGGTCGAAGTTGAACACCTTGGACAGGATCTTGAAGGCGAAGCGGGTCGACAGGCCGTTCATGCCCTCGTCGACGCCGGCGGTGTCGCGGTATTCCTGAATCGACTTGGCCTTGGGGTCGGTGTCCTTCAGGTTTTCGCCGTCATAGACGCGCATCTTCGAGTAGACGTTGGAGTTTTCCGGTTCCTTGAGCCGGCTCAGTACCGAGAACTGGGCGAGCATCTTCAGGGTATCCGGCGCACAGTGGGCGTTGGACAGGGAGCTGTTGGCCAGCAGCTTGTCGTAGATCTTGATCTCGTCGGTGACGCGTAGGCAGTAGGGCACCTTGACGATATAGATACGGTCGATAAAGGCTTCGTTGTTCTTGTTGTTGCGGAAGCTGTGCCATTCCGATTCGTTGGAGTGGGCCAGCAGGATGCCGTTGTAGGGAATCGCACCAAGGCCTTCGGTGCTGTTGTAGTTACCTTCCTGGGTGGCGGTCAGCAGCGGGTGCAGCACCTTGATCGGTGCCTTGAACATTTCGACGAACTCCATCAGGCCCTGGTTGGCCCTGCACAACGCCCCCGAATAGCTGTAGGCGTCGGCATCGTTCTGCGGGAATTCCTCCAGCTTGCGGATATCCACCTTGCCCACCAGCGAGGAGATGTCCTGGTTGTTCTCATCCCCTGGCTCGGTCTTGGCCACGGCGATCTGGTTGAGGATCGAGGGGAACAGTTTGACCACGCGGAATTGGCTGATATCGCCGCCGAACTCCTGCAGGCGTTTGGTCGCCCAAGGCGACATGATGCTGCTCAGGTAGCGTCGCGAGATGCCGTACTCCTCTTCGAGGATGGCACCGTCTTCGGCATCGCTGAACAGGCCCAGGGGCGACTCGAACACAGGCGAGCCCTTGATCGCATAGAAGGGCACCTTCTCCATCAGGTGCTTGAGCTTTTCCGCCAGGGAGGACTTGCCGCCGCCGACCGGGCCGAGCAGGTAGAGGATCTGCTTCTTCTCCTCCAGTCCCTGAGCGGCATGGCGGAAGTAGGAGACGATCTGGTCGATGCACTCCTCCATGCCATGGAAGTCGGCAAAGGCCGGGTAACGGCGGATCACCTTGTTGGAGAAGATCCTGGAAAGCCGTGGGTCGGTCGAGGTGTCGAGTAGTTCAGGCTCACCAATGGCCAGTAGCAGGCGTTCGGCTGCCGAGGCGTAGGCGCTGCGATCCTGCTTGCACAGTTCGAGGTACTCCTGGAGGCTCAGTTCCTCCTGCCGAGTGGCTTCGAAACGTTGCTGGAAGTGGCTGAAAATACTCATGACTTCACCTCGCTCGATGCTGGGAGCCGGTGCCATATCGGTCGTACGGGGCTATTGGTCGGCTGACGCGTCAGCCGAGAAGAGTCCCCCAGTACAGCAAAAGTCTACCGATGGCCCGGGTGCCGGTTGGCCGGCGCTACCTTTTTTTGGATGGCCTGAGCTAAAGGATAGTTCGGTTTCGGCGAGAGAAAGGCGCGCTTAACGATAACAGGATATTACCGTTGGTCGGGATGCTCGGCAGGCCAGAGCGGGCGCGGCCTGCCGGGGGCGGAAAAAAATGGCCGGCAGCCATTTTTAACGTCGTGCAGCGACGGCCCGCTGGGTAGCCGCCAGGGAAGGCAGGCTATTAAACAATCATTCCGCGTCGCCCTGGGCGGTGTCCGCGGGGAAGGTGGCGCGCCACAGTTCAAAACCGCCGTCCAGGCTGTAGACCTCGCTGAAGCCCTGGCCCACCAGATAGGCCGCGGCACTCTGGCTGGAGTTGCCGTGGTAGCAGGCGACGATCAGTGGCGCGTCGAGGTCGGCCTTGGCGATAAAGTCGTGCAGCGAGTGGTTGTCCAGGTGCAGCGAACCACTGATATGACCGGCGGCAAAAGTCTGCGGGTCGCGGATGTCGACCACTACCGCGCCTTGCTGGCGCAGGGCCTGGGCCTGCTCGGGGGGAATGCGTTTGAACTCGCTCATGCTTGCTCCTTACAGTCGCAGCGCTGTTGTTCGCCGCTGTCGATATTCACCAGGGTCATCTGCCCGCCCCAGACGCAGCCGGTATCCAGTGCCAGCACCTTGGGTTCCGAGCATTGGCCTTCCAGCGCGGCCCAGTGGCCGAAGATGATGCGGTGGTTGCGGGTCTTGCGCTGCTTGTAGCTGAACCAGGGCGCGTAGCCCGCGGGGGCGCTGCCCACGCCTTCCTTGCTGCTCAGGTCGAGGGTGCCGTCGGCCTTGCAGAAGCGCATGCGGGTGAAATAGTTGGTGATCACCCGCAGGCGCGCCACGCCGTGAAGGTTCTTGTCCCATTTGACCGGTTCGTTGCCGTACATGCCATCAAGAAACAGCGGCAGGCGCGCGTCGTCGCGCAGCGCTTCCTCGACTTCGGCCGCGCGCCTGAGGGCCTTGTGCAGTGTCCACTGCGGCGGGATGCCGGCATGCACCAGGGCGGTGTCGCGTTCGGCGTCGTAATGCAGCAGCTTCTGCCGGCGCAGCCAGTCGAGCAGGTCGGCGGCATCCGGGGCGTCGAGGATCTCGCGCAGGGTGTCGCCTTTCTTCAGGCGCTCGATATTGTGCGCCACGGCCAGCAGGTGCAGGTCGTGGTTGCCCAGCACGCAGGTCAGGGCGTCGCGCATGCCATAGAGAAAGCGCAGGGTTTCCAGGGACTGCGGGCCGCGGTTGACCAGATCGCCGACCAGCCACAGCTGGTCCTGCGCGGGATCGAAGGCCACCCGCTCAAGCAGGCATTGCAGGGGTTTCAGGCAGCCTTGCAGGTCGCCGACGGCATAAGTCGCCATCAGTGCAGTGAGCCTGGCACCGCCAGGCGGAAAGGGGCAATGGTGGCATCGAAGTGTTTGCCGTCTTCGGCGAGCATCTGGTAGCTGCCCTGCATGGTGCCGACGCGGCTGCTCATTACCGTGCCGCTGCTATAGGTGTGGCTGTGGCCCGGTTCGATTAACGGCTGTTGGCCGATCACGCCGGCACCGCGCACTTCCTGCACGCGGCCGTCACCGTTGGTGATGATCCAGTGGCGCGAGAGCAGCTTGGCAGGCACCTGGCCGTTGTTGGTGACGGTAACGGTGTAGGCGAAGGCAAAGCGGTTCTGTTCCGGCTGCGACTGCTCCGGCAGATAGCGGGTGACGACGCTGACGTCGACCTGATAACGGGGATCGCTCATAAGAGGGGCTCGCTGGGCTGCATGGCCAATTGGTCCGCGAGGCGGACAAAGGCGGCCAGGTCCAGTTGTTCGGGGCGCAGGCTGCCGTCTACTTCGGCGGCTTCGATGGCGCTGGCTGGCAGCAGGGCCTTGAGGGTGTTGCGCAAAGTCTTACGGCGTTGGTTGAAGGCTTCGCGCACCACTCGTTCGAGCAGGTGATGGTCCTTGGCCGGGTGCGGCAGCACCTCGTGGGGTACCAGGCGGACGATCGCCGAGTCGACCTTGGGCGGTGGGTTGAAGGCACCGGGGCCGACATTGAACAGATGCTCCACGCGGCAGTGGTACTGCACCATGATCGACAGGCGGCCCCAGTCGCCGCCACCCGGTGTGGCGGCCAGGCGCTCGACCACTTCCTTCTGCAGCATAAAATGCATGTCGCGGATCAGTACGGCATTGTTCAGCAGGTGGAAGATCAGCGGCGTGGAGATGTTGTACGGCAGGTTGCCTACCACCCGCAGACTGCGCGGCGCGGCCTGCAACTGGTTGAAGTCGAATTTTAGCGCGTCGCCCTGGTTCAGGCGAAAGCGCGGGTTGCTGCCGAACTGGTGCTGCAGGATCGGGATCAGGTCGCGGTCCAGTTCGATTACGTCGAGCTGCGCGCCGCTGTCGAGCAGGCCTTCGGTCAGTGCGCCCTGGCCCGGGCCGATCTCCAGCATATGCTCGCCTTCGCGGGCATGGATGGCGCGCAGGATGCGGTGGATCACCCCGGCGTCATGCAGGAAGTTCTGGCCAAAGCGCTTGCGCGCGCGGTGTTGGTATTCGGACATCGAGGGCAGCTCCAGGCCTCAAGCTGCAAGCTTAAAGCGCAAACAAAGAGCGGCAGTTTAACAGCATTGGCGGCGCAAGCCGTAGCGCCGCCAATCCTCAGGCGCGGCTGGCAGCCATCTGGTAGGCGGTTTCCAGGGCCACTTGCAGGCTGCCGCTGTCGATCCGGCCAGTACCGGCCAGGTCCAGGGCGGTGCCGTGATCCACCGAGGTGCGGATGATCGGCAGGCCCAGGGTGACATTGACCGCCGCGCCGAAGCCCTTGTACTTGAGCACCGGCAGGCCTTGATCGTGGTACATGGCCAGCACCGCATCGCAGTGTTCCAGGTGCTTGGGGGTGAACAGGGTGTCGGCCGGCAGCGGGCCGATCAGCTCGATACCTTCGCCGCGAAGCTGCTCGAGAGTCGGTTCGATGATCTCGATTTCTTCCCGGCCCAGATGGCCGCCTTCGCCGGCATGGGGGTTGAGGCCGCAAACCAGGATGCGCGGCCGGGGGATGCCGAATTTCGTGCGCAGGTCATGGTCGAGAATCCGCGTGACCCGCGCCAGGCGCTCGGGGGTGATGGCGGCGGCGACGTCCTTGAGTGGCAGATGGGTGGTCACCAGGGCTACGCGCAGGCCGTGGGTGGCCAGCATCATCACCACCTGCTCGGTTGCGGTCAGCTCGGCGAGAAATTCGGTATGGCCGGAGAAGGCGATGCCGGCCTGGTTGATCACGCCCTTGTGCACCGGGGCGGTGATCATTCCGGCAAAGTGCCCGTCGAGGCAGCCCTGACCGGCGCGGCTCAGGGTTTCCAGCACATAGGCGGCGTTGCTCTGGTCCAGTTGCCCGGCCTGCACCGGCGTGCCCAGTGGGGTATCCCAGACATACAGGCTGGCGGGGGGGGCGGGTTGCTGCGGCCAGTTGCCGGGGCCGACGTCCAGCAGCTGAATGTTCAGGCCCAGCTGCTGCGCGCGCTCGGCCAGCAGGGTGCGGCTGGCAATGGCGACAAGCGCATGCGGCTGGGCAGCGCGCGCCAGCAGCAGGCACAGGTCGGGGCCAATGCCGGCGGGCTCGCCGGGGGTTAATGCGAAAAGGCGGGGTGTGGTCATCGGCTGGCTCTCGCGGGGTAATCCGTCAACGGGGTTGGAGCGACGCTTGATGGTAGCGTCGGGGCGCTAATAAAGGACGAAAAAAAGCCCGACTCGCGCATTGCGCTGAGTCGGGCTGGGTCACTTGAGAGCTGGCCGCTTAGAGCTTGCTCTCGACATAGGCTTCATCGCGGATCTGGCGCAGCCAGATCTGCAGCTCTTCGTCGTACTTGCGGTTGCGCAGCAGGGTCAGGGCCTGTTGCTCGCGGTACTGGGCGCTGCTGTCGGTGGCGCGGCGGCCCATGACTTCCAGCACGTGCCAGCCGAAGGGGCTCTGGAACGGCTTGGACAGTTCACCGGCCGGAGTGTTGTTCATCACTTCGCGGAACTCGGGAACCAGGGCGTTGGGGTCGATCCAGTTGAGCACACCGCCGTTAAGGGCTGAGCCCGGATCTTCGGAGAAGCTCTTGGCCAGCTCGCTGAAATCTTCGCCGGCCTGGATGCGCTGATACAGACGCTCGATCAGGCGTTTGGTTTCGGCTTCGCTGCGGATCTCGCTGGGCTTGATCAGGATATGGCGGACATTGACCTCGTCGCGTACCTGGCTGTCGCCGCCGCGCTTCTCCAGCACCTTGAGCAGGATAAAGCCGCCCGGGGTGCGCATCGGTTCGGTGACATCACCCGCCGACAGGCTGGTCAGCATGGTGTCGAACGGCGGTGGCAGCTGGCCGGCCTTGCGCCAGCCCATTTCGCCGCCTTCCAGGGCGGTTTCGCTGGCCGAACGGGCAATGGCCAGCTGGGCGAAGTCGGCCCCTTGCTGCAATTGCTCGTACAGCTCGCGAGCCTGGCGCTCGGCCGCCTGGATGTCCTGTGAGGACGCGCCTTCGCTGACCGGAATCAGGATGTTGGCCAGACGGAATTCTTCCGAAAGCTGCATCTTGCCCATGTCCGAGGCGAGGAAGTTCTGCACTTCCTGATCGGTCACCTGGATGCGCTCGGCGACGCGGCGCTGGCGCACGCGGTTGATGATCATCTCGCGGCGTACCTGGTCGCGGGCATCAACATAGGACAGACCGTCGGCCGCCAGGGCCGCGCGGAACTGCTCGATATTCATGCCGTTGCGCTGGGCAATGGTGCCGATGGCCTGGTTCAGCTCTTCATCGGTGATGCGAATGCCGGAGCGTTCGCCGATCTGCAGCTGGATATTCTCGATAATCAGACGTTCCAGCACCTGCTGGCTGAGCACGTGCTCGGGCGGCAGGGCCGCGCCGCGCTGGGCGATGGTTTGCTGCACCTCGCGCAGGCGGGCGTCGAGCTGGCTCTGCATCACCACGTCGTTGTCGACAATCGCTACTACGCGGTTGAGCGGTTGTACTTCGGCTTGCGCCACAGCACCCAGAAACAGCGCGCCCAACAGCAGCGGGCGCATGCAATCAGAAAGCTTTGTCTTCACGTTCACGATAACCTTGAATGCCTTCGTCGAGGAAAGTCTCGACCTTATTACCCACTACACCGCCCAGACCCTTGAGTACGATCTGCAGGAAGATGCCGCGATCCGGTTCGTCGTTAAGCGAGGGATTCAGGCTGACTTCGTCGTAGTCGATCCAGTAACGGTTGATCAGGCGCAGTTTCCAGCAGCAGCTGTCGTACTCGAAGCCGGCGAAGGCCTCCAGGGTACGGTCGCGGCCGTAGTCATACTGCCAGCGGGAAATCACGCTCCACTGCGGCACGATCGGCCAGATGACCGAGAAATCGTGCTGACTGATCTTGTAGTAGTCCTTGATGTAGTTGGGAGAACCTTCGGTGCCGTAGTCGCCGTTGCCTACTACCCAGTTACCACTGGCCTGGTCGTAGCGCACGGTGTCATTGCGGTAGCGATACCCGGCGTTAACGATCTTGTTCGGATTGTCTTCGGGCTGGTAATGGAACATCGCGCTACCCGAGCGGGTGCTGTGAGTATCCGGGTCCCAGTTGAAGTCCGAGCTCAGGCGCCAGTCGCGGTTGAAGCGATACATATACTGCAGCGCATAAGGCGACTGCGAGGCCTGCGAGTCCGAGCGGGTACGGTAGTCGATGCCGGGCATCTGAACCTTGCGGTCTTCGAAGTAGAATGCCTGGCCGATGCTGAAGCGCTGGCGCTCGAAGCCGTTGTTTTCGATCCAGCGATTGGTTACGCCCAGCGAAAGCTTGTTCTCGTCGCCGATACGGTCCTTGCCGGAGAAGCGGTTCTCGCGGAACAGCGAGGCATAGTTGAAAGTGCTTTCGCTGGTGTCGAACACCGGGATATCGGTCTGGTCTTCCTCGGGAACATTGAGGTAGAACAGGCGCGGTTCCAGGGTCTGGCGGTAGTTCTTGCCGAACCACTGGGTGTCGCGGTCGAAGTACAGGCCGCTGTCCAGGCTGAACATGCCGACGCCACGGCTTTGGCTGCTCTTGTAGCTCTGTTCGGCCAGCAGGCTGTTCTTGCCCTGGCTGTCCAGACTCAGGTCGTAGTTGGTGTGCAGGTACTTGACCTTGGGCGTAAGGAAACCCCAGCTCCAGTTCAGCGGCAGGCTGACAGCGGGTTCAACATGTACACGCTCGCCATTGGCGCGGGCCAAACCACTCAAACGGTCGTCGTACCAGCGGAATTCATCAGTTCCGGTATTGCCATCTTCATCGGTGAAAAAGCCGCTGCGAAGGTTGCGATCAAAGCGCACATATTCTGTGCCGTACGTAAAGTTCAGCCCCGCCGGCTCGAAGGGCAGCTTGCCGTCCAGGGTCAGCTGCGGCAGGCGGTTGTAAGGCGTGACGTCGGTAATATTGGCCAGTTCGTAGGCGTGGGCGTTGAGGCGCGCCGTGTAGCCGTTGCCACGATAGGTCAGGGTGCCGCGCTGGTCGACATAGCTGGTGGAGCCAATGCCGAGGTCGGTATTCAGATCCTGGAAGTAATAAGGATCGCTGATGTCGGTGTAGTCGACTTCGGCCAGCAGGCGCGAGTCCAGGCCTGTCTTGTGCTGCCAGCTGTACATCCAGCGCTGGTCTTCGTACTCGGACTGCAGCTTGCGATCGTCGTTGCTGTCGTCGAGGTAGGCCGCGCCGAACTGGCCTTCGCTGCTCTTGGTCAGGTAGCGGAACTCACCTTCCATCAACAGACCGCGGTCGGTCATATAAGTCGGGTAGAGCGTGGCATCGTAGTTCGGTGCCAGGTTGAAGTAGTACGGGGTCTGCAGGCTCAGGCCATTGTCGCTGGAGCTGCTGAGGCTCGGCGGCAGGAAGCCGGACTGGCGGCGATCGTCGATCGGGAAATAGATATAGGGGGTGTAGAACACTGGAATGTTCTTCACCCGCAGGGTCACGTTGGTCGCGGTGCCGAAACCGGTAGCCGGGTTCAGGGTGACGTTGTTGCCCTTCAGGTGCCAGGCGTTGCTGCCCGGTTCGCAGCTGGTGTAGGTGCCGTCTTTCAGGCGGATAACGGCGCTTTCTTCGCGCTTGGCGTAGAGCGCGCTGCCGCGGGTATGGCTCTTGTGCAGCACATACTCGGCGTTCTCGACCTTGGCTTCGCCGTTGTCCAGTTGCAGCTCGGCGCGGTCGCCGACCACCAGCATGCCCTGGTCGCGCAGGCGCACGTTACCGATCAGTTCGCCGCGGTTTTCCGCCTGATGCAGGTTGGCTTCGTCGGCTTCGATCTGCATGCCGGCCTGGCGTAACACCACATCGCCGGCCAGAGTGGCGACTTGCTCTTCCTGCTCATAGCGCGAAGCCTTGGCCGAAACGAACATCGGCGCTTCGTCCATCGGCGTGGTGTCGTCCATGCCGGGCCGCTGGGGCTCGACATAGGCACCGGCGCAGTACGGGCCGGCTTCGGCCAGCTGCGCCGCGCTGAGGTTTTCTCGCGGCACCCAGTCAAGGTGGCTATAGTCGGCACTGCGCGAGGCCAGACCTTTACCGCGGCTTTCGGTGACCAGAGTCGTTTTGGCGACTTCTTCCTGGGCCTGGCCGCCGCTACTGGCGTCAGCACCGGCTACCGTCGCACGCGGCGCGGGTCGTGCCGGCAAGGCTGCCGCACTGGCTTTAGGCGCGCACGCCCAACCGCCAGAGGCGGAAACCTGGCAGTCATACTGCTCGGCCGCGAATGCGAAGGGAACGGCTACGGGCTGCAGCGCCAGAAGGCTGCCAGTGACCAGTAGAGGGAATTTTTTACGAAACGCGGGGTATTTTACTGCCATCTTATTTTTTCCGGGCTTCCTGCGCGCCATTGGCCCTGAGGCCGCACGCCTCTCGATGGGCTTGAAAAGATGCTGGATAATAAAGCATGACCCGCGCAACGGCTAGCGCCGTCGGAGACCCTTGCAATGCCTGATCAAGATGTACGCCTGAAACACCTGGAAAACTGGCTCGAACCGCAACTGGCTGCGCTGTTTGCGGCGAACGACTGGGGTGCTGTACCCGCGGCCACGCTGACCTCTGCCAGCAGCGACGCCAGTTTCCGGCGTTATTTTCGCTGGCAGGACGGCGAGCGCAGCCTGATCGTGATGGATGCGCCACCGCCGCAGGAAAACTGCGCGCCCTTCGTCAACATCGCCGCCCTGCTGGCCGAGGCGGGCCTCAATGTGCCGCAGATTCTTGCCGCCGACCTGGAGCATGGCTTTCTTTTGCTCAACGACCTGGGCCGGCAGACCTACCTGGATGTGATCACCGCGGAGAATGCCGACCCCCTGTTCTCCGACGCCCTGCAGGCGCTGCTGGCCCTGCAGCAGTTGCCGCTGGACCGCGGGCTGCCGAGTTACGACGAGGCCTTGCTACGCCGCGAACTGCAGCTGTTCCCCGAGTGGTACGTGCAGCGCCATCTGGAGATCGAGTTCGACGAGGCTCAGCAGGCGGCCTGGCAGCGGGTCAGCCAGTTGCTGATCGACAGCGCCTTGGCTCAGCCGAAGGTGCTGGTGCATCGCGACTATATGCCGCGCAATCTGATGCACAGCGCGCCCAACCCAGGCGTGCTGGATTTTCAGGATGCGGTCTACGGCCCGGTGACCTATGACGTCACCAGCCTGTTCAAGGATGCCTTCCTGAGCTGGCCCGAGGCGCGGGTGCGCGGCTGGCTGGAAAATTACTGGCAACAGGCGCGGGCTGCGGGTGTCCCGGTGCAGGCTGACTTTGAGGACTTCCTGCGCGCCAGCGATCTGATGGGCGTGCAGCGTCACCTCAAGGTAATCGGGATATTCGCGCGTATCTGCCATCGCGACGGCAAGCCCAGATACCTGGGCGATGTGCCGCGTTTCTTTAGCTATATAGAAGCAGTGCTGGCGCGGCGGCCGGAATTGGCCGAACTGGGCGAATTGCTGGCCAGCCTGCCGCGTGTCGCCCAGGTGCCTGCATGAAGGCGATGATCCTGGCGGCCGGCAAAGGCGAGCGCCTGCGCCCGTTGACCCTGCATACGCCCAAACCCCTGGTGCAAGCCGGCGGCGTGCCGCTGATCGAGTACCACCTGCGCGGCCTGGCCGCAGCGGGTTTTACCGAGGTGGTGATCAACCATGCCTGGCTTGGCCAGCAGATCGAGGACCATCTGGGCGACGGTGCACGCTTCGGCCTGAGCATTGCCTATTCGGCCGAGGGCGAGCCGCTGGAAACCGGCGGCGGCATTTTCCAGGCCCTGCCGCTGCTGGGCGATCAGCCCTTTGTCCTGGTCAATGGCGATATCTTTACCGACTACCCTTTCGCCGAGTTGCGCCGCCCGCTCGCCGACCTGGCCCACCTGGTGCTGGTGGATAACCCGGGGCATCACCAGGCAGGGGATTTCTGCCTGCGCGACGGTCAGGTTGGCGATGCCGAGTCAGGCCAGGACCAGCCGTGCCTGACCTACAGCGGCATCGCGGTGCTGTCGCCTGCCTTGTTTAGCGGTTGCCAGGCCGGTGCCTTCAAATTGGCCCCCTTGCTGCGTGCCGCCATGGCCCGTGGGCAGGTCAGTGGCGAAAGCTTCGCCGGGTGCTGGGTGGATGTTGGCACCCATGAGCGCCTGGCCGAAGTCGAGCAACTGCTCGCGGCGAGGCGCTGAGATGCTCTGGCCGGTCACCGTGCTGGGGGCTGTCGCGGGCCTGGCGCTAGCCAGCATTCCCGGGGCTCTGCTGGGCGGTTTGCTCGGCCAGGTGCTGGACCGGCGCATGCGCCTGAGCAATTGGGCGGCCCTGCGCGAGCGTCTCGGTGGCAAGGCCGCACCGCGTGATGACGAGCTGCTGTTTATCCTTCTCGGCCGCCTGGCCAAGTGCGAGGGGCGGGTGTTGCAGGTGCATATCCAGCAGACCCGTGCGGAAATGCAGCGCCTGGGCCTGGATGCCGAGGCGCAGCGTCGGGCCATTGCCGCCTTTGCCCGGGGCAAGACCGGGCGCGATAACCTGCGTGCGCCGCTGCGGCGTCAGCGCGCCCATAGCGACGCGTTACTGCGTGCCTGCTGGCGTATGGCCTGGGTCGACGGTCGGGTCGGCCAGGCCGAGCGCGAGCTGATTCTGCTATGGGGCAAATGGCTGGACGTGCCCGCGGCCGCTCAGCAAGTGCTGAGCGATGCCTATGCGCCGCGCCAGCAGGGGCCGCTGGCGTCGACGCTCGGCAGCGGTTACCAACAGGCCCTGACATTGCTGGGGGTTGCGATCGACGCAGAACCGGCGCAGATCAAGAAAGCCTATCGCCGCCTGTTAAGCCGCCATCACCCGGACAAACTGGCCGGCAGCGGCGCAACCCCGGAGCGGGTGCGCGAAGCCACCGAGCGCACCCGTGAACTGCATCAGGCCTATGACCTGATTCGCCAGCGTCAGGGCTTTCGCTAGCCGGCAGCGCCCTCACTTGGCCTGAATCTTTAGCGTCAGCCAGCCCCTTATGCGGCGGTACAGCTGTTCCTGTTCCGCCTCGAGATTGCCGGGCAGGGCCTTCATCGCGATCTGGATATAGCTCGGGTGCTTCTGCCGCTTGCTCGCCTGCATGCGCCGGCTGGCGGCCTGGCGGTCGAGCAGTTGGTCCTTGTAGTAGAAGTCGCCGGTGGCCAGTTGCAGTTGCGGGATCAGCTCATCCAGCGGCGGGCTATAGCCGGCGGGCACGTTGGCGGCCACCACCAGCAGATTGCGCACTTCGGCCGGCTGGCGCTCGGCCAGGTAGCGGGCGGCCCAGTAGGCACCGCTGCCATGGCCGAGCAAAACGATGCTTCTGGCCTGCTGTTGGGTGGCAAAGGCGATGGCCGACTCGATCCGTGCCAGCACCCGTTCGGTGTGGGCTTTTTGCTGCTCTTGCGCCGTGGGCGGGGCGTCTACCGCTGGGGTCGGAGCGGGCTCTTCGGCGCTGGCTGGCGCGCTGTCCGGTGCCTCGCCCTGCGCGGTATCGACGCTGACCGGCGCAGGCTCGGCGACCAGTTCGGTGCTGCGCGGCGCAGGCATGTCGCTGTTGGGGTCCGGCAGGCTCAGGCTCAGGCTGTGCCAGCTGGCATTGGGCAATTTGCGCCGCAGCGGACCGACACTCTGGGCGCTGTCGGGGTTGCCATCGTCCCCCGGCAGGAGGATCACCACGCCACTGGGCTCGCCGACATTGGCCGGCAGCCAGAGGGTGAGAAAGCGCTCATCTGCCGCCTGCAGGTGCTGCTGCTCCTTGGTCTGCAGGCGCTGTTCGAGGGCCAGGGCCTCGACCTCGCTGCGCTCGGCCAGGGGCGGGCGCTGCAGCTCCTCGGTTGTCGGGTCCGGCTGCTCGCCGCCGCTTGCGTCCGGGGCGGCCTGCTGGGCCAGCAGCGGTGTGGCGAGCAGCGTCAGCAGCAGGGTCGAGGTAACCGTCAGGCTGGGGATCAGGCGGGGCATCGGGCATTCCTCGATAAGGCTGGGCCACCAGAGCCTAATCCCTGGGCGTGTCTTTGTCAGGTGTGGGGTGGTCTTAGCAGGCGAAGACTGGAGTAATGTAGGGCACAGAGGGGCTCAAGCCCCCTGGTGGTCAATTTTCAGGAGTGTCCCGGCGTTGTCACGCATTTTGCTTTTTCTCTTTTTGTGGCCCGCGGCGCTCTGGGCGGACAGCTCGGTGTTGCCGCTGCGTCCGGCTTTTAACGCCGAGCAGCGCAGCTGGTTGCAGGCCCATGACGAGCTGCGCGTGGGGCTGATCATGCAGGCCCCCTGGGCTCAGTTCGACCGACGTCAGCAGCGTCTGTCCGGGGCCAATGTCGAGCTGATGAGCCGCCTGCTGCAGGGCATGGGGGTAAAGCCGCAATGGCTGCGCTTTACCGATCAGAATGAGCTGGAGGCGGCTCTGCAGCGCGGCGAGGTGGACCTGGCCCCAGGGCTGCAGCAGACGCCTAAGGGCTTGCGCCGCTGGCTGTATTCGGACCCCTATATGCGCGTGCCGCACCTGGTGGTGGGCGAGCGGCGCGGCAGCAGCGCGGTGGACCTGGACCGGGTGGGTCGCGACGAGAAGGTCGCCCTGCGTTCGCCCAGTGCGGTGGTGGAGTACCTGCGCAACACCCACGGCAATCTGGAGTTGCGGGCGGTGGGTAGCGAGCGCAGCGCGCTGAATCTGCTGCTGCGCCAGGAGGTCAGCTATGCGGTGGTGGATGAGGCGCGCCTGAGTCTGTTGCTGCGCGAGCCGCAATTCGCCGGCCTGAGCATCGTCGGCGATATCGGCCTGCCGCAGCTGTTGCGTATTGCCAGCCGGCGCGATGCACCGATCCTTGCCGAGATCGTCGAGCAGACCCTGCAGGCCCTGCCCGGAGGCGAACTGGAGCGTTTGCAGGAGCGCTGGTTTCCGCTCAATACCCGCCAGCTTGGCAACCCTCTGGCGTTCTGGAAGGGCCTGGCCCTGCTGCTCGGTATCGGCGGGCTGGCGGCCTGCGCAATCATCCTGCATCTGCGTCAGCAGCGCCGTAGCCTGGAGCGTCAGCTGCTTGCTGCACGTACCGTACTGAGCCAGCGCGAGACGGCCGAGCAGGCCCTGCGCCTTAGCCAGTTCTCCATCGACCACAGCACCGTGGGCATCCTCTGGGTCAACTGGGACAGTCATGTGCGCTATGCCAACCTGGCCGCCGAACGCATGCTCGGTTATGCCGTGGGGGCGCTGGTAGACCTGCCGCTGGCGCGCCTGGAACCCAGTCTGGATATGGACCGCTGGCTCAGCCTGTGGCGCCAGGCCCGTGGCAGCGGTGAGGCTCTGCCGGGGTTCGAGATCGACTGTCAGCGCGCCGATGGTAGCCGCTTGCCGGTGGATATTTCCCTGAGTTTTCTACGCTTCGACCAGTCCGAATACCTGGTGGTGTTTCTCACCGACGTCACCGAACGGCGGCGTACCCAGGCCGCCCTGCAGGAGAGCGAGGCGCGCCTCAAGGGCATCGCCGGCAATGTCCCGGGCCTGGTGTTTCGCCTGGAGCGGGCCAGCGCCGAACAGGCGGTGGAGTTCGCCTATATCAGCGAAGCCAGTCAGGAACTGGTGGGTTACCCCGCCGCCGAACTGCAGCGCGCCGACCGAGGTATTCGCAGCCTGGTGCACCCCGAGGATCAGGCCAGCTATCGCCGCACCCAGGATGCCGCTCTGCTTGGCGACAGCGACTGGCAATGGCAGGGGCGCATCCTCACTCGCGCCGGGCAACTGCGCTGGGCCGATATCAAGGCCACCGCTCGCCGCCTGGGTGCCGGGCGGGTGGTGTGGGACGGGATCGTCTGGGACATCACCGAGAACAAGCAGGTGGAGCTGGAACTGGCCGACTCCCGCGCCCGCCTGCGCGAACTGGCCGCCCACCTGGAGAGCGTGCGTGAGGAGGAAAAGGCGCGTATCGCCCGCGAGGTGCACGACGAGCTGGGCCAGGTGCTCACCGTGCTCAAGCTGGAAACCGCCATGTGCGAGCTGGCCTTCGCTGGCCAGGTCGAGGGCCTGGATGAGCGTCTGGGCAGCATGAAGAAACTGATCGCCCAGCTGTTCCAGTTGGTGCGCGATGTGGCCACCGCCCTGCGCCCGCCGATTCTCGATGCCGGTATCGCCTCCGCTATCGAGTGGCAGGTGCGGCGTTTCGAAGCGCGTACGCAGATCCCTTGCCTGGTGGAGGTGCCGGACAACCTGCCGCCGCTCAGCGACGCCAAGGCCATCGGCCTGTTCCGTATTCTTCAGGAGGCCCTGACCAATGTGATGCGTCACGCCGGTGCCCATAGCGTGCAGGTCTACCTGCGGGTCGAGGAGGGCGAGTTGTGCCTGTGCGTGATCGACGACGGCAAGGGCTTTGCCCCCGAGCAGCGCAAGGCGGGGCAGTCCTTCGGTCTGGTCGGCATGCAGGAGCGGGTTTTTATGCTCGGCGGCCGTTTGCAGATTGACAGCCAGCCTGGGGAGGGGACTACGCTGTTGGCGCGAGTGGCCCTGGATGAAGAGGTAATGACGTGATTCGGGTATTGGTGGCAGAGGACCACGCCATCGTGCGTGAGGGCATCAAGCAGCTGATCGGTATGGCGCGCGACCTCGAAGTGGTGGGGGAGGCGAGCAATGGCGAGCAGCTGCTGGAAACCCTGCGCAAGGTCGAGTGCGACGTGGTCCTGCTGGATATCTCCATGCCCGGGGTCAATGGCCTCGAGGCCATTCCGCGGATCCGCGCCCTGACCCGGCCGCCGGCGATTCTGGTGCTGTCCATGCACGACGAGGCGCAGATGGCCGCCCGCGCCCTGAAGATCGGGGCCGCCGGCTACGCCACCAAGGACAGCGACCCGGCGCTGCTGATCGCGGCGATCCGCAAGGTGGCCGGCGGCGGGCGCTATATCGACCCCGAACTGGCCGACCGCATGGTCTTCGAGGTCGGCCTGACCGATTCGCGGCCGCCCCATGCGCAGCTGTCCGAGCGCGAGTTCTCGGTGTTCGAGCGCCTGGTGCGTGGCGAGGGGGTCAACGACATCGCCCTGCACCTGGCGGTCAGCAACAAGACCGTGAGCACCCACAAGGCGCGCCTGATGCAGAAGCTCGGCCTCCATTCGGTGGCCGATCTGGTGCGCTATGCCATGGAGCACAAGCTTCTCTAGGCACCTGCCTGGGTGTCTGCTGGCGGCGGCAATGGCCCAGTAAAGTCCTCGGGCTTGTAGGGCAATCCCTACGCAAAGTTCTCCGCTCGCCTGATACAAGGTTGTCATCCCGCCCGATTCTGCCGGCCGTGCATCGCCCCTAGTCTTGTACTCAACAGCGTGCAGACAACAACAAAGGGTGTGGCGATGACCGGGTCTCAGGCAAGCGATGTGTTGGTGAGCTTTCGTGGCGTGCAGAAGAGCTACGACGGCGAAAACCTGATCGTCAAGGATCTCAATCTGGATATCCGCAAGGGCGAGTTCCTCACCCTGCTGGGGCCTTCCGGTTCGGGCAAGACCACCAGCCTGATGATGCTGGCCGGGTTCGAAACCCCCACCGCCGGCGAAATCCTCCTCGACGGCCGCTCCCTCAATCACCTGCCGCCGCACAAGCGCGACATCGGCATGGTGTTCCAGAACTACGCCCTGTTCCCCCATATGACCGTGGCCGAAAACCTCGCCTTCCCCCTGAGCGTGCGCGGCATGTCGCGCACCGACAGCACCGAGCGGGTGAAGAAGGCGCTGGCCATGGTCCAGCTGGACAGTTTCCGCAATCGCTATCCGGCGCAGCTCTCCGGCGGCCAGCAGCAGCGCGTGGCCCTGGCCCGCGCCCTGGTGTTCGAACCGCAGCTGGTGCTGATGGACGAACCGCTCGGCGCGCTGGACAAGCAGCTGCGCGAGCATATGCAGATGGAGATCAAGCATATCCATCAGCGCCTGGGCGTGACCGTGGTCTACGTGACCCACGACCAGGGTGAGGCGCTGACCATGTCCGACCGGGTGGCGGTGTTCCACCAGGGCGAGATCCAGCAGATTGCCCCGCCGCGTGACCTCTACGAGGCACCGAAGAACACCTTCGTGGCCAATTTTATCGGCGAGAACAATCGTATCAGCGGCCAGCTGCTCAGCCGCGAAGGTGAGCGCTGCACGGTCGGCTTGAGTCGCGGCGAGAAGGTCGAGGCGCTGGCAGTCAATGTCGGTGCGCCCGGCGAGCCGGTGACCCTGTCGATCCGTCCCGAGCGCGTGCGCCTCAATGGTGCCAGCGAGCAGTGCGCCAACCGCTTTTCCGGGCGGGTCGCCGAATTCATCTACCTGGGCGATCACGTGCGCATCCGTATGGAGGTGTGTGGCAAGCCCGATTTCTTCGTCAAACAGCCGATCGCCGAGCTCGATCCCGCCATGGGCGTGGGCGATGTGGTGCCGCTTGGCTGGCATGTGGAACACGTCCGCGCCCTCGATCCGCTGCTGGCGGAGTGAGTGCTTTAGTGCCCTAGAGCCTGTTTACCAACCCTGCACAGTGGAGAGAACAACAATGAGCAAACTGCACAGCAACCTTCGTCTCGGCACCCTGGCACTCGGCCTGGCCTGCGCCGGCCAGGCGGCCGCCGCCGACCTGACGGTGATTTCCTTCGGTGGTGCCAACAAGGAGGCGCAGGCCAAGGCCTTCTACCAGCCGTGGGAAGCGGCCGGAAAAGGCAAGGTCATCGCCGGCGAATACAACGGTGAGATGGCCAAGGTCAAAGCCATGGTCGACACCAACAGCGTGTCGTGGAACCTGGTGGAAGTGGAGTCGCCGGAGCTGGCGCGCGGCTGTGACGAAGGCCTGTTCGAGGAACTCGACCCGGCCCTGTTCGGCGATGCCGCCAACTTTATCGACGGTGCCGTGCAGCCATGCGGCGTGGGCTTCTTCGTCTGGTCGACGGTGCTCGCCTACAACGCCGACAAGCTGGCCAGCGCCCCGACCGGCTGGGCCGATTTCTGGGACGTAGCCACGTTCCCGGGCAAGCGCGGCCTGCGCAAGGGTGCCAAGTACACCCTGGAGTTCGCTCTGATGGCTGACGGCGTGGCACCGAAAGATGTGTATGGCGTGCTCGCCACCCAAGAAGGCCAGGACCGTGCGTTCAAGAAGCTCGACCAGATCAAGCCGCACATTCAGTGGTGGGAGGCCGGCGCTCAGCCGCCGCAGTTCCTCGCCTCCGGCGACGTGGTCATGAGCTCCGCCTACAACGGCCGCATCGCTGCCGTGCAGAAGGAGAGCAACCTGAAAGTGGTATGGAACGGCGGCGTCTACGACTTCGATTCCTGGGCCATCCCGAAAGGTGCCAAGGATCTCGATGCGGCCAAGGCCTTCGCCGCCTTCACCGTGCAGCCTGAGCAGCAGAAAGTCTACTCGTCGAATATCGCCTACGGCCCGGCCAACAAGACCGCCGTGGCGCTCCTCGACAAGGGCCTGCTGGCGGACATGCCGACCACCCCGGAAAACATCGCCGGCCAGGTCGCCATGGACGTGGAGTTCTGGGCCGATTTCGGCGAACAGCTGGAACAGCGCTTCAACGCCTGGGCCGCCAAGTAAGTTGCTAACACCCCCTCTCCTGCGGGAGAGGGTCTGGGGATGGGGGCTGGCACCTTGGGCGCACCCTCATCTCTTTTTTCCTGCCGCCTCGCGCGGCCAGATTTAGCGGAGCTAGCAATGGCTGAAACCGTCCCCCTCAGCGAATTCGCCGGGCTCACCCTGAAGCAGAAGTTGGCTCGTGCCGAGCGGATCAACCGCCTTAAGGCGCAGGGCCTGATCCTGCCGCTGCTGGTGTTCCTCGTGGTCGTGTTCATCCTGCCGATCGGCATCCTGCTCTACAAAAGCGTGGAAAACCCCGAAGTGGTGCGCAGCCTGCCGCGTACAGTGGCGGCGATCGCCACCTGGGATGGCCGCGGCCTGCCGGAAGAGGCGGCCTACAAGGCCCTCAGCCTCGACCTGGCGGAGGCGCGCAAGCAGCAGACCATAGGCGATCTGTCCAAGCGCCTGAACATGGAGTTGGCCGGTTACCGCAGCCTGATGGCCAAGACCGGACGTGCGCTGCCATTCAAGCAGGAACCGGCCTCCTACAAGGATGCCCTGGAGGGCCTCGACGAACGCTGGGGCGACCCGGCCTATTGGCAGGTGATCCGCCGCAACGACAGCGCCTTCACCTCCTACTACCTGCTGGCGGCCCTCGACCACCGCATCGATGACATCGGCGAGCTGGCACCGGCCACCCCGGATCAGGCCATCTACCTGGACATCTTCGCCCGTACCTTCTGGATGGGCCTGGTGATCACCGCCCTCTGCCTGGTGCTGGCCTATCCGCTGGCCTACCTGCTGGCCAACCTGCCGACCCGTACCAGCAATCTGCTGATGATCCTGGTGCTGCTGCCGTTCTGGACCTCGATCCTGGTTCGGGTGGCGGCGTGGATCGTGTTGCTGCAGTCGGGCGGCCTGATCAATAGCGCGCTGATGGCCATGGGCATTATCGACCAGCCGCTGCAGCTGGTGTTCAACCGTACCGGGGTCTATGTGGCGATGGTGCACATCATGCTGCCGTTTATGATTCTGCCGATCTACAGCGTGATGAAGGGCATCTCACCGAGCTATATGCGTGCGGCGATTTCCCTCGGCTGCCATCCCTTCGCCAGCTTCTGGCGAGTGTACTTCCCGCAGACCCTGGCCGGCGTCGGTGCCGGCTGCCTGTTGGTGTTCATCCTGTCCATCGGCTACTACATCACCCCGGCCCTGCTGGGCAGCCCGAGCGACCAGATGATCAGCTACTTCGTCGCCTTCTACACCAACACCACCATCAACTGGGGCATGGCCACGGCCCTCGGCGGGCTGCTGCTGCTGGCCACCATGCTGCTCTATGTGGTTTACAGCTGGCTGGTGGGCGCTAGCCGCCTGCGTCTGGGTTGATCAGGAGAACATCGAGATGCTGAGTCCCTACAAATCGCCGATCGAACGTGCCTGGTTCTGGGCCCACCGCAGCCTTTGCGCGCTGGTGTTGCTGTTCCTGATCCTACCGGTGCTGGTGATCATTCCGCTGTCGTTCAACTCCGGTAGTTTTCTGGTCTATCCGCTGCAGGGCTTTTCCATGCGCTGGTACGAAGACTTCTTTACCTCTGCCGAGTGGATGCGCTCGTTGACCAACAGCATGATCGTGGCACCCGCCGCCACAGCGCTGGCCATGGTCTTCGGCACCCTGGCGGCCATCGGCCTGACCCGTGGCGAGTTCCGCGGCAAGGCCCTGGTGATGAGCCTGGTGATCTCGCCCATGGTGGCACCGGTAGTCATAGTCGGGGTGGCCAGCTACCTGTTCTTCGCCCCCATGGGGTTGGGTAACAGCTACCTGGGGCTGATCCTGGTGCATGCGGTACTCGGCGTGCCGTTCGTCATCATCACCGTGTCGGCGACCCTGCAAGGCTTCAACTACAACTTGGTGCGCGCCGCCGCCAGCCTGGGTGCCTCACCACTCACCGCGTTCCGCCGGGTGACCCTGCCGCTGATCGCCCCCGGAGTGATTTCCGGTGCGCTGTTCGCCTTCGCCACCTCCTTCGACGAGGTGGTGGTGACCCTGTTTCTCGCCGGCCCCGAGCAGGCCACCCTGCCACGGCAGATGTTCAGTGGTATCCGCGAAAACCTCAGCCCGACCATCGCCGCCGCGGCGACCCTGCTGATCGGCTTCTCCATCGTCATGCTGCTGACCCTGGAGTGGCTGCGCGGGCGCAGCGAGAAGATGCGCACCCAGCAACCCACCTGATTCGCCGGATAACCAGAGAGCGCTATGAGCCTGCAACTCAACGACCCCAGCCTGCTGCGTCAGCAGGCCTATGTGAATGGCCAGTGGTGCGACGCCGACAGCGGCGCGCGTACCGACATACTCAACCCGGCCAACGGCGAGCTGATCGGCAGCGTGCCGAATATGGGCCGCGCGGAAACCCGTCGCGCCATCGCGGCCGCGCAAGCTGCCCAGCCGGTCTGGCGCGCGCTGACCGCCAAGGAGCGGGCAAATCGTCTGCGCCAGTGGTTCAACCTGATCATGGCCAGCCAGGAAGACCTGGCGCGGATCATGACCGCCGAACAAGGCAAGCCCCTGGCCGAAGCCCGTGGCGAGATCGCCTACGCCGCCTCCTTTATCGAATGGTTCGCCGAGGAAGCCAAGCGCGCCTATGGCGACGTGATCCCCGGCCATGCCACGGACAAGCGCATCCTGGTGCAGAAGGAAGCCGTCGGCGTCACCGCCGCCATCACGCCGTGGAATTTCCCCAGCGCGATGATCACCCGCAAGGCCGGCCCGGCCCTGGCGGCCGGCTGCGCCATGGTCCTCAAACCGGCACCGCAAACGCCGTTCTCGGCCCTGGCCCTGGTTGCGCTGGCCGAGCGCGCCGGCATTCCTGCTGGGCTGCTGAGTGTGATCCCCGCTGACGTGGACGCCAGCCGCGAGGTGGGCGGCGAGCTGTGTGACAACCCCATCGTGCGCAAGCTGTCCTTTACCGGCTCCACCGGCGTCGGCATCAAGCTAATGCAGCAGTGCGCGCCGACCCTGAAGAAGCTCTCCCTGGAGCTGGGCGGCAACGCGCCCTTTATCGTGTTTGACGACGCCGACCTGGATGCAGCAGTCGAAGGGGCGATCATCTCCAAATACCGCAACGCCGGGCAGACCTGCGTGTGCGCCAACCGCCTGTATGTACAGGCCGGCGTGTATGACGCCTTCGCCGCCAAGCTGCAGGCCGCGGTGGCCAAGCTCAAGGTCGGCAACGGCATGCTTGAGGGCATCACCACCGGCCCGCTGATCAATGCCGAGGCCGTGGCCAAGGTCCAGCGCCACCTGCATGACGCCCTGGAAAAGGGCGCGACCCTGCTGACCGGCGGCAACAGCCTGGGCGGTAACTTCTTCGAACCCACCATCGTCAGCGGCGTGACGGCTGATATGGCGGTGGCCCGGGAAGAAACCTTCGGCCCGCTGGCCCCGCTGTTCCGTTTCGAGGACGAGGCCGAGGTGATTCGTCAGGCCAACGACACCGAATTCGGCCTGGCCGCCTACTTCTACGCCCGCGACCTGGGCCGGGTGTTCCGCGTGGCCGAGGCCCTGGAGTACGGCATGGTCGGCATCAACACCGGGGTGATCTCCACCGAGGTGGCACCGTTCGGCGGCATGAAGGCCTCCGGCCTGGGCCGCGAAGGCTCCAAGTACGGATTAGATGAATACCTGGAAATCAAATACCTGTGCCTGGGCGTTTAGTCGCCGCCACGCTGGACCCCTTAGGGCGCGCGGGGCCGCCTAGGCCGTGCGCACCTTAGTGTTTCCCCTTGGTGCGCACGGCGTACCCTACCGTTCACGTTTCGTCTGAGGACACTATGAGCAAGACCAACGAATCCCTGATGCAACGCCGCATGGCCGCCGTTCCGCGCGGCGTGGGCCAGATCCACCCGATCTTCGCCGACAAGGCTGCGAACGCCACCGTGACCGACGTCGAAGGTCGCGAGTTTATCGACTTCGCCGGCGGTATCGCGGTGCTCAACACCGGCCACCTGCATCCGAAGGTGATTGCCGCGGTGCAGGAGCAGCTGACCAAGCTGACTCACACCTGCTTCCAGGTGCTGGCCTACGAGCCTTACGTTGAGCTGTGCGAGAAGGTTGCCGCGCGCGTACCGGGCGACTTCGCCAAGAAGACCCTGCTGGTGACCACCGGCTCCGAAGCGGTGGAAAACGCGGTGAAGATCGCCCGCGCCGCCACCGGTCGCGCTGGTGTAATCGCCTTCACCGGCGGCTACCACGGTCGCACCATGATGACCCTGGGCCTGACCGGCAAGGTCGTGCCCTACTCGGCCGGCATGGGTCTGATGCCCGGCGGTATCTTCCGCGCCCAGTACCCGTGCGAGCTGCACGGCGTCAGCACGGATGACGCGATCGCCAGTATCGAGCGCATCTTCAAGAACGATGCCGAGCCGCGCGATATCGCCGCAATCATCATCGAGCCGGTGCAGGGCGAGGGCGGTTTCTACGTCGCGCCGAAAGATTTTATGAAGCGCCTGCGCGCGCTGTGTGATCAGCACGGCATCCTGCTGATCGCCGACGAAGTGCAGACCGGTGCCGGCCGTACCGGCACCTTCTTCGCCATGGAGCAGATGGGCGTCGCCGCCGATCTGACCACCTTCGCCAAGTCCATCGCCGGTGGTTTCCCGGTGGCTGGCGTGTGCGGCAAGGCCGAATACATGGACGCCATCGCCCCGGGCGGCCTGGGCGGCACCTACGCCGGCAGCCCGATTGCCTGCGCCGCCGCCCTGGCGGTGATGGAAGTGTTCGAGGAAGAGAAGTTGCTGGAGCGCTGCAAGGCCGTCGGCGAGCGTCTGGTCACCGGTCTCAAGGCCATCCAAGCCAAGCACAAGAGCATCGGTGAGGTGCGCGCCCTCGGTGCCATGATCGCCATGGAGCTGTGCGAAGACGGCGACGTGCACAAACCCAACGCCGCCCTGACCGGGCAGATCGTCGCCAAGGCCCGCGACAAGGGCCTGATCCTGCTGTCCTGCGGCACCTACGGCAACGTGCTGCGCGTGCTGGTACCGCTGACCGCCGAAGATGCGCTGCTGGACAAGGGCCTGGCGATCATCGCCGAGTGCTTCGACGAGCTGGCCTGACTCCGGAATTGCGCCGCGTGCCTCGGTGCGCGCGGCGCACCCTACAGCCGTCGACCATCGTCCCAGCGACGACAGAGAATGCCCTCGGGTACAATGCGCCACTTTCGTGAACGCCACCGAGGTGCGCCATGCAACCCTTCGCCATCGCCCCGTCGATCCTCTCCGCCGATTTCGCCCGCCTGGGCGAGGAAGTGGACAAGGTGCTCGCCGCGGGTGCCGACATCGTCCACTTCGATGTGATGGACAACCACTATGTGCCCAACCTGACCATCGGCCCGATGGTCTGCGCGGCGCTGCGCAAGTACGGCATCACCGCACCCATCGACGCGCACCTGATGGTCAAGCCGGTGGACCGCATCATCGGCGACTTTATCGAGGCCGGTGCCAGCTATATCACCTTCCACCCCGAGGCCAGTGAGCATATCGACCGCTCCCTGCAGCTGATCAAGGCGGGCGGGGCCAAGGCCGGTCTGGTGTTCAACCCGGCCACGCCGCTGGATGTGCTCAAGCACGTGATGGACAAGGTCGACATGATCCTGCTGATGAGCGTCAACCCGGGTTTCGGCGGGCAGAAATTTATCCCCCATACCCTGGAAAAACTCAAAGAAGCCCGCGCCCTGATCGACGCTTCCGGTCGCGAGATTCGCCTGGAAATCGACGGCGGGGTCAATGTGCAGAACATCCGTGAAATCGCCGCGGCCGGTGCCGACACCTTTGTCGCCGGCTCGGCGATCTTCGGCCAGCCGGACTACAAGACCGTGATCGACGCCATGCGCGCCGAACTGGCCCAGGTTCGCGGGTGAGCATGCTGCGCGAGCTGTTCCAGGGTGAACTGCCAAGCCTGGTGATGTTCGATCTGGACGGCACCCTGGTGGACTCGGTGCCGGATCTGGCTGCCGCCATCGACCAGACTCTGGTGCTGCTCGGTCTGCCGGCGGCGGGTATCGAGCAGGTGCGCGACTGGGTCGGCAATGGTGCGCGAGTGCTGGTGCGCCGCGCCCTGGCCGGCGGTCTGCAGCATGAACATATAGATGACGCGCGGGCCGAGCAGGCGCTGGAGCTGTTTATGCAGCTCTACGCCACCAGCCACGGGCTGACCCGGGTCTATCCCGGGGTGCGCGAAGCCCTCGACTGGCTGCGCGAGCAGAAGGTCGAGCTGGCCATCGTCACCAACAAACCCGAGCGTTTTGTCGCACCGCTGCTGGATGAAAAAGGCCTGGGTGGTTATTTTCGCTGGATTATCGGCGGCGACACCCTGCCGCAGCAGAAGCCCGACCCGGCGGCGCTGCGCCATGTGCTGCAACTGGCGCGGATCGAGGCCGGAGAGGCGCTGTTTATCGGCGACTCGCGCAGCGATGTGCTGGCCGCCAAAGCCGCCGGCGTAGCCTGCGTGGCGCTGACCTATGGCTACAACCATGGCCGACCGATTGCCGAGGAAAACCCGGCGCGGGTGCTGGATAACCTGCGCGAGTTGTTGCCGGCCGCCGCCCTCGGCGGGTGATTGGCGCAAAGCCCTGCTTTGCGGGGCTTGCCGGGTTGATTCGGCCTCTGGCCTGCGCTAGTGTGGCCGGACTTTACTCCCGCCTAAGAGAGCTCCGTGGTGGTTACCTGCACGCGCTGGTCCGCAAGAACCGGTATGAAAATCATCAAGGCCCTGGCCCGTTGGCGCTGGCGCCTCTGACCTGATCTTGGCCGCATAGTCGGCGCGTTTGCACACGACCGTTTAAACCTCAAGCCACGAGGCTGATCATGACCCGCGAAGAATTCCTGCGTTTAGCCGCTGCCGGCTATAACCGCATTCCTGTTGCCTGCGAAACCCTGGTGGATTTCGACACCCCGCTGTCGATCTACCTGAAACTGGCCGACGAGGCCAACACCTACCTGCTCGAATCCGTCCAGGGCGGCGAGAAGTGGGGGCGTTACTCCATCATCGGTCTGCCGGCCCGTACCGTGCTGCGGGCTTATGGCCATGAAGTGCTGATCAGCGTCGACGGCGTCGAGGTCGAGCGCCACCAGTGTGAGGACCCGCTGGCCTTCGTCGAGCAGTTCCAGGCGCGCTACAAGGTGCCAACCCTGCCGGGTCTGCCGCGCTTCAACGGCGGCCTGGTGGGTTACTTCGGTTATGACAGCGTGCGTTATGTCGAGCCCAAGCTGGCCAAGGGCGTTAACCCCGATGCCCTGGGCACGCCCGATATTCTGCTGATGGTGTCCGATGCCGTGGTGGTGTTCGACAACCTGGCGGGCAAGATGCACGCCATCGTCCTCGCCGACCCGGCCCAGGCCGACGCGCTGGAACAGGGCCAGGCGCGCCTGCAGGAGATCCTGCACAAGCTGCGTCAGCCGATTACCCCGCGCCTGGGCGTGGACCTGGCTGCACCGGCAGGTGCCGAACCGGACTTCGTTTCCAGTTTCAAACGCGATGACTACGAAGATGCGGTCAGGGCGATCAAGGAGTACATCCTCGCTGGCGACTGCATGCAGGTGGTGATCTCCCAGCGCATGTCGATCCCGTTCAAGGCCGCGCCCATCGATCTGTACCGCGCGCTGCGCTGCATCAATCCGACACCCTATATGTACTTCTTCAACTTCGGCGATTTCCACGTGGTCGGCAGCTCGCCGGAAGTGCTGGTGCGCCTGGAAGACGGCCTGGTGACGGTGCGGCCGATTGCCGGCACCCGTCCGCGCGGCGCGACCGAGGAGGCCGACCTGGCCCTGGAAGAGGATCTGCTGTCGGATGCCAAGGAAGTCGCCGAGCACCTGATGCTGATCGATCTGGGCCGCAACGATGTCGGCCGGGTTGCCAGCACTGGCAGCGTCAAACTCACCGAGAAGATGGTGATTGAGCGCTATTCCAACGTCATGCATATCGTCTCCAACGTCACCGGCCAGTTGAAGGAAGGCCTGACGGCGATGGACGCCCTGCGCGCCATTCTGCCGGCCGGCACCCTGTCGGGCGCGCCGAAGATTCGCGCCATGGAAATCATCGATGAGCTTGAGCCAGTCAAGCGTGGCGTCTATGGCGGTGCGGTGGGCTATCTGGCCTGGAACGGCAATATGGACACCGCCATCGCCATCCGCACCGCGGTGATCAAGGACGGTGAACTGCATGTGCAGGCCGGTGCCGGCATCGTTGCCGACTCGGTGCCGGCCCTGGAATGGGAGGAAACGCTGAACAAGCGTCGCGCCATGTTCCGTGCTGTGGCCCTGGCCGAGCAAACCGTCCCTGACCTGTCCAAGCGCTGAGGAGTCCCGCCATGCTTTTGATGATCGATAACTACGACTCCTTTACCTACAACGTGGTGCAGTACCTGGGTGAACTGGGGGCTGACGTGCATGTGATCCGCAATGACGAACTGTCGATTGCCGAGATTGAGGCTCTGCAGCCCGAACGTATCGTGGTGTCACCGGGCCCCTGCACGCCGACCGAGGCCGGGGTGTCCATTGAGGCCATCCTGCACTTTGCCGGCAAGCTGCCGATTCTCGGCGTGTGCCTCGGCCACCAGAGCATTGGTCAGGCCTTCGGTGGCGATGTGGTGCGCGCCCGTCAGGTGATGCACGGCAAGACCAGCCCGGTGTTCCACAAGGATCTGGGTATGTTCGCCGGCCTGAATAATCCGCTGACCGTGACCCGCTATCATTCCCTGGTGGTCAAGCGTGAAACCCTGCCGGCCTGCCTGGAAGTCACCGCATGGACTCAGCACGAGGACGGCTCGGTGGACGAAATTATGGGCCTGCGCCACAAGATCCTGCATATCGAGGGCGTGCAGTTTCACCCCGAGTCGATCCTCACCGAGCAGGGTCATGAACTCTTTGCCAACTTCCTCAAGCAACAAGGAGGCGTGCGCCAATGAATATCAAGGAAGCCCTTAACCGGGTGGTCAACCAGCTCGACCTGAACACCGCCGAGATGCAGGACGTGATGCGCGAGATCATGACCGGCCAGTGCACCGACGCGCAGATCGGTGCCTTTCTGATGGGCCTGCGCATGAAGAGCGAGACCATCGACGAGATAGTCGGTGCCGCGCAGCTGATGCGTGAACTGGCCGCGCCGGTGCAGATCGACGCCGCTCATCTGGTCGACACCTGCGGCACCGGTGGCGATGGCATGAATATCTTCAACGTCTCCACCGCCGCGGCCTTTGTGGTTGCCGCCGCCGGTGGCCAGGTTGCCAAGCACGGCAATCGCGCGGTATCCGGCAAGAGCGGTAGCGCCGATCTGCTGGAAACCGCCGGGGTCTATCTCAACCTGGCCCCCGAGCAGGTGGCGCGCTGCGTGGAAAGCGTCGGCGTCGGCTTTATGTTCGCCCCTGCTCACCATGGTGCGATGAAGTACGCCATCGGCCCGCGCCGCGAACTGGGTCTGCGCACCATCTTCAATATGCTCGGGCCGATGACCAACCCGGCTGGGGTCAAACATCAGGTGCTCGGCGTATTCAGCAAGGCGCTGTGCCGGCCTCTGGCCGAAGTGCTGCAGCGTCTGGGCAGCGAGCATGTGCTGGTGGTGCACGCCCAGGACGGCCTGGATGAGATCAGCCTGGCCGCACCGACCTTCGTTGCCGAACTGAAGGATGGCGTGGTGAGCGAGTACAGCATTCAGCCGGAGGACTTCGGCATCAAGAGCCAGAGCCTGATCGGCCTGACCGTGGAGGATGCCGCCGAGTCCCTGGCGCTGATCCGCGATGCCCTGACCAAGCGCAAGACCGAGCAGGGGCAGAAGGCGGCGGACCTGATCGCCCTGAATGCCGGTGCGGCGATCTACGCTGCCGATCTGGCTGCTACCCTCAAGGAGGGTGTGCAGCGCGCCCATGATGCCCTGCATACCGGCCTGGCCTGGGAAAAACTGCAGGAACTGGTGTCCTTTACCGCGGTTTACAAGCAGGAGAATGCAGGGTGAGTATTCCAACGGTTCTGGAAAAAATCCTGGCGCGCAAGGTCGAGGAAGTCGCCGCCCGCCGCGCCACCGTCAGCCTGGCCGAACTCGAGCAGCAGGCCCGTAGCGCCGATGCCCCGCGCGGCTTCGCCAATGCCCTGCTGGCCCAGGCCAAGCGCAAACAGCCGGCGGTAATCGCCGAAATCAAGAAGGCCTCGCCGAGCAAAGGCGTACTGCGTGAGCACTTCGTGCCCGCCGAGATTGCCCGGAGTTATGCCGCCGGTGGGGCTACCTGCCTGTCGGTGCTGACCGATGTGGATTTCTTCCAGGGCGCTGACAGCTACCTGCAGGAAGCCCGTTCGGCCTGCTCGCTGCCGGTGATCCGCAAGGACTTTATGATCGACCCCTACCAGATAGTCGAAGCCCGCGCCCTGGGGGCCGACTGCGTGCTGCTGATCGTCTCGGCCCTGGATGACGGGCAGATGGCCGAGCTGGCAGCGACCGCCAAGGCCTTCGATCTGGATGTACTGGTGGAGGTACACGATGGCGACGAACTGGAACGGGCGCTGAAGACCCTCGACACGCCGCTGCTGGGCATCAACAACCGTAACCTGCACACCTTCGAGCTGAATCTGGAGACCACCCTGGATCTGCTGCCAAGGATTCCCCGCGATCGCCTGGTAGTGACCGAGAGCGGCATCCTCAATCGCGCCGATGTCGAGCTGATGGAAATCAGCGAGGTGTATGCCTTTCTGGTCGGCGAAGCCTTTATGCGTGCCGATAACCCAGGGGCGGAGCTGGAGCGACTGTTCTTTCCAGAGCGCAAGCGGGCAGTCGCCTCGCCCGACGTGGACTGACGCAACAGACATAAAAAAGCCGACGCATGCGTCGGCTTTTTTATGTCTCTAGCATGCTGCTTAGCGCGTGCCAAACACCACCATGGTCTTGCCCTTGACGTTGACCAGGCCCTGTTCTTCCAGGGCCTTGAGCACGCGGCCGACCATCTCGCGGGAGCAGCCGACGATGCGGCCGATTTCCTGGCGGGTAATCTTGATCTGCATGCCATCCGGGTGGGTCATGGCATCGGGTTGCTTGCACAGGTCGAGCAGGGTGCGAGCGACGCGACCGGTGACGTCGAGGAAGGCCAGGTCGCCGACCTTGCGCGTGGTGTTGCGCAGGCGTTCGGCCATCTGGCTGCCGAGGGCGTAGAGGATATCCGGATCCTGCTGGGTCAGTTCGCGGAACTTGGCGTAGCTCAGCTCCGCCACTTCACACTCGGTCTTGGCCCGTACCCAGGCGCTGCGTTCCTTCTCGGTGCCGTCCTTTTCGAACAGGCCCATCTCGCCGAAGAAGTCCCCCGAGTTGAGGTAGGCGATGATCATTTCGCGGCCATCATCGTCTTCGATCAGGATGGTGACCGACCCCTTGACGATAAAGAACAGGGTTTCGCAACGATCGCCGGCATAGATGATGGTGCTTTTTGCCGTATAGCGGCGGCGGTGACAGTGTGCGAGGAGTTTGTCGAGATTCTTTATTTTTGGTGTAAGGGTAATTGCGACCATGCCCGAGTCCCGAAATTTATAAGGTAAGCCTTTGTCCGACAGGCAGATTTTTTTTTTAGTTATCCATTCAAGTGTGCCAGTAAACCGGCGTCAGCTTAACAGAGCTTGTCTGCACAGGGCTTGTTTTGCGACGTAGCTAACATCTGGCCGGGAACTCTTGGGTCCCTTGCCGGTATCGGGTTGCGAAAAGTGCTGTGCTAAGCTGCCTCCCTTTTTAACAGCGGAGCCTGAGTAATGAAAGCGCGCATTCAGTGGGCCGGTGAAGCCCTGTTTATCGGCGAGTCGGGCAGTGGCCATGCAGTGGTGATGGATGGCCCGCCGGAGAGCGGTGGCCGCAATCTGGGTGTGCGCCCCATGGAGATGCTGCTGATCGGCCTGGGTGGCTGCAGCAACTTCGATGTGGTCAGCATCCTGAAAAAATCCCGCCAGGCGGTGGAAAGCTGCGAGGCCTTTGTCGAGGCCGAGCGCGCCACTGAAGAGCCCAAGGTGTTTACCAAGATCCACCTGCACTTCGTGGTCAAGGGCCGCGGCCTGAAAGAGGCCCAGGTCAAGCGGGCGGTGGAGCTGTCGGCGGAGAAATACTGCTCGGCCTCGATCATGCTCGGCCGTGCCGGCGTCGAGATCAGCCACGATTACGAGATAGTCGAACTGGGCGCTTAAGCCTAAGCCGGCGCGAAACCGCTAAAAGGAAGGGCACCCGCGGGTGCCCTTCTTTATGTCTACAAACCCCTGTTGGGTCAGAGCCGATAGGTGCTTTTGGTCATCACCTTGGCCAGCAGGCTCATGCCGAACTTCACCGGTGCCGGGAAGCGCAGGCCGCCGGCCTCAAGGGCGCTGGTGGCGTGCTGCTCTTCGTCCGTGCGCATCTGTTCGAGGATGGCGCGGGACTTCAGGTCCCCCTCGGGGATCTGCTGCAGGTGTTCGTCGAGGTGCTTGACCACCTGGTCTTCGGTGGCGGCGACAAAACCCAGGCTGACCTTGTCGCTGATCAGGCCGGCAGCTGCGCCCACGCCAAAGGACAAACCATAGAACAGCGGGTTGAGAATGCTTGGCTGGCTGCCGAGCTGGCGGATGCGCTGCTCGCACCAGGCCAGGTGATCGATTTCCTCGTCGGCGGCATGTTCCATGGCCTTGCGCACCTGGGGCAACTTGGCGGTCAGGGCCTGGCCCTGGTACAGCGCCTGGGCGCAGACCTCGCCGGTGTGGTTGATGCGCATCAGGCCGGCGACATGTTGGGCCTGCAGTTCATCCAGTTCGGCTTCGGGCTGGACAATGGCCGGCGATGGCCTGCCGGGCTGGCCGCTGAACGGCAGCAGGGTGCGCAGGGCGGCATCGGCCTGCAGCAGTAGACGATCGACAGGTGAGAAATGACGTTCGTTGGCCATGGGGACCTCCGGCGCTGAAAACCCAGGCAGTTTACTCCAATCCGCTGGATAAGGTTTGACCCGGATCAGCTCTGCGCGTCCCGCTGTTGTGCATCAGCCCGGCGGCCAGGTCATCTGGCGCTGACCAAGTACGTGCATATGGATGTGGTGCACGGTCTGGCCGCCCAGGTCATTGCAGTTCATCACCACGCGAAAGCCTTCCTCGCAGCCTTGCTCCCTGGCCAGGCGTTGGGCGGTAAAGAGGATATGCCCGGCCAGCAGCTTGTCAGCTTCGCTCAGGTCATTGAGGGTGCTGATATGTTTTTTCGGGATAACCAGAAAGTGCACCGGTGCCTGTGGGCCGATATCGTGGAAGGCGATCACCTGGTCATCTTCATAAAGCTTGCGTGCGGGGATTTCCCCGGCGACGATTCTGCAGAACAGACAGTCCATGGACAGTCTCCTGGCCTGTTGAAAGAGCCCCGAGTTTAACGGGGCCCAGTGCTGCCCGACCAGTGGACAAGGGGTGTGTGTGAAGAACGATATCCATGATCTGGGCCTGGTGCTCGATTCCAAGGCCAGGCTGATCCTGATCGAGTCCTGGGACGAGCCGCGGGTGTTGCAAACCCTCACCGGCCTGGCGCTGCGCCGCGGCCTGGGGCTGCAGGTCTGGTCGGTGACCGAGGGCCTGCAGCGCCTCGGTTTTGCCGGCGATAGCCAGACCGACGCCGAGACCCTGGAGCCGGAAGCGGCGTTGCGCCTGATCAAGGCGGATTCGCAGCCGACCCTCTATGTCATGTGCGACCTGCATCCCTTTCTGGAGGACAACCCCAGGCTGGTGCGCCTGCTCAAGGAGGTCGCCATGCGCGAGCCGCCCGGCGGCCCGACCCTGGTGCTGGTCTCCCACGCTTGCAAGTTGCCGCCGGAGGTGCAGCGCTATGCTTCGCGCTTCAGCCTGGCGCTGCCCAGCGAAGACGAGTTGCTGGCGATTGTCCGTGACGAGGCCAGCGCCTGGAGTGCGCGCAATCGCAATGCTCGGGTGCGTACCGATAACCGTACCCTGCAGCAGGTGGTGAAGAACCTGCGCGGCCTCAGCCATGCCGAGGCTCGCGCCCTGGCGCGCAATGTAATCTGCGATGACGGTGCCATTACCCAGGAAGATATTCCCGAGCTCAACAAGACCAAGTTCCAGCTGCTCGACCTGGAAGGCGTGCTGAGCTTCGAGTACGACACCGCACGCTTCGCCGAGGTGGGTGGGCTGGGCAACCTCAAGCGCTGGCTGGCCGAGCGCCAGGGCATCTTCCTCGAGGGCAAGGGCAGCGATCTGCCCAAAGGCGTACTGCTGGTCGGCGTGCAGGGCGGCGGCAAGAGCCTGGCGGCCAAGGCCGTGGCCGGGCTCTGGGGGCTGCCGTTGTTGCGCCTGGACTTTGCCTGTCTGTACAACAAGTTCTTCGGCGAGACTGAGCGCAATCTGCGTGACGCCCTCAAGCTGGCCGAGCAGATGGCCCCCTGTGTGCTGTGGATCGACGAGATCGAGAAGGGCCTGGCCAGCGGCGATCACGACGGTGGCGTCAGCCAGCGGGTGCTCGGCACCCTGTTGACCTGGATGGCCGAGCGCAAGGCTCCGGTGTTCATGGTGGCCACGGCCAACGTGATCGCGCGGCTGCCGCCCGAGCTGGTGCGCAAGGGCCGTTTCGATGAGCTGTTTTTCGTCGACCTGCCCGATTCCGCGGTGCGTGCCGAGATCTTCCGCATTCACCTGGTGCGCCGGGAACTGGAACCGAACAGCTTTGATCTGGCGCTACTGGCGCAGGCCAGCGCCGGGTTTTCCGGGGCGGAGATCGAGCAGGTGGTGGTCAGCGCCCTGTATGCCGCGCAGGCGCAGCAGCAGCCGGTCGATCAGGCATTGCTACTGCACGCCATCCAGAGCACCGCGCCGCTGTCGGTGATCATGGCCGAGGATCTCGCGGCCCTGCGCACCTGGGCGGATGGTCGTACGGTGAGTGCCGGTTAGCCGGCCATGGCAGCGGTCGTTGCAGATGGCGGATGGATTGTTCGGGTGTAGTAGGGGGGAGCGATGGGGCCGTTGTGGCCCCATGCGGTTGGCGATCAAAGGCCTGCGTCGGCATAGCCCATATAGGCCGGTAGGGCGATGGCGGCAATGATGCTGATCAGGATAACGGCCAGCCAGAGTGCCGCCAGAACCTTGACCGCGGTGCTGTTAGGCGGTGGCGGTGGGCCGAAGCGATTGGCCTCGGTGCTGCCGGGGATGATAAACAGCAGCAGGGAGAACACCCCGCCCACCACCGGCACCAGGCTCAACAGCAGCACCCAGCCGGACCAGCCGATATCGTGCAGGCGCTGCACGCCAAACATGATACCGGCCACCATTACGGCGATACCCGCCAGGGCTACCAGCAGGCCGCCCAGAATCTCCGACACGGCGAAGAAGCCGGCCGCCACTGCGAACACGGGCATGCAGGCGAGCAGCAGGCCCATCGACCAGGCCAGGTAACGCAGGCGACCGATTCGCCCGTCGGTGGTAAACACCTTCAGCTCGCCGAACTCCGGCAGGCTCTCGGCAACTGCCGCCTTGGGTGTGGCATAGGGCGTCGTGGCAGGGCCGGCATCGGCCGCTGTGCTGTCGCCAAACATGGCCTGACGGGCGATAAATTTCTCAATGATGATGCCGCAGGCGCTGCATTCGGCCGACTTGGCCTGCTGGTGGCCGCACTTGGGGCAGGTCATCTCGTTGGCTGGCGCAGGCGTGCTGCTGGTAGGCGGGTGATTATCGTTGTCTACCAGGCTCAGGCCCGCCACCAGGTCCTGTTCCTTGCGCACCTTGGCACCGGCGCGTTGCAGAGCGCTGAGGTACTGATCAGCCTCGCTTTCGCTCAGGTTGCGCTTGATCTCGATGGCGCTGCCGCTAAAGAGCGCATTGATACGCGCGCCGTCGCTTTTAAACAGGCGTGAGAGGTTGTCCTTGACGGTTTCCAGGGCCACGTCGGGCATCAGCTCGCCGCTGAAGACAATCTTGAAACGGGCTTGATTCATATCGGCTTCCTTGTCGGTGCCTGGGAGGGTTTCGCTACAGACTAGCTGGCCCACAGCCCAGTGAACAAGCAGCCTGAGCTGTAAATATGGGCATCCATCACACTCTGCCTGCGGCCTCAAACCGGCCGACGCGCGGCCGGCTTTCGCACCTGAGGCGACTGAGGGGCGGCGGGCCTTATCGTGGCCAGCGTTGCTGCAGCTGCTGGGCCTGCTGGCAGGCGGCACGGTATTCGCTGTCCAGGCGTGCGATCAACTGCTCGACGCTCGGCAGGTCGCCGATCCCGCCAACGCCCTGGCCGGCAGACCACACGGTTTTCCAGGCCTTGGCTTCCTCATCCATCGGCTTGAGCTTCTCGCCGTAATTGATCTCGCCCTTGTTCTGCAGCTGCTTGAGGTCGTAGCCGGCCAGCTCCAGGCTCTGGCGCATAAAGCTCGCCGGTACCCCGGAGACGGCCGGGGTATGAATGATGTCGGCGGCCTGGGCGTCGAGCAGCATCTGCTTGTAGGCCTCTGATGCGGCATTTTCCTGGGTGGCGATCAGCCGGGTGCCGAGGTAGGCCAGATCCGCCCCCAGCAGTTGGGCGGCAAGTACTTCGTGCCCCCGGTTAAGGCAGCCGGCCAGCAGCAGTGTCTTGTCGAAGAACTGGCGAATTTCCGCGATCAGGGCGAAGGGGCTCCAGGTGCCGGCATGTCCGCCTGCGCCTGCGGCCACCGCGATCAGGCCGTCGACCCCCGCGGCGGCGGCCTTCTCGGCGTGGCGGCGGGTGGTGACGTCGTGAAACACCAGGCCGCCATAGCTGTGCACCGCATCCACCACTTCCTTCGCCGCCCCCAGGCTGGTAATCACGATAGGCACGCGGTGCTCGACGCAGATGGCCAGGTCCGCCTGCAGACGCGGATTGCTGCCATGTACGATCAGGTTCACCGCATAGGGCGCGCACTGCGCGTCCAGACCGGCCTCGATCTCTTCCAGCCAGGCCTTGAAACCGCTGCTTTCACGCTGGTTGAGGGCCGGGAAGCTGCCGACTATGCCGCCGCGGCAACAGGCAAGTACCAGTTGCGGGTTGGAGACCAGAAACATCGGCGCGGCGACTACCGGCAGGCGCAGGCGTTGTTCGAGCAGGGCAGGTAGGGACATGGAGATTTCCTATGGGCAGGGAAGTGGTTGGCGTGCTGCGTACGGCATGCCGTCAGAAGGGTTTGACCACCACCAGAATCACGATGGCCAGCAGCGCCAGGACCGGGGCCTCGTTGAACCAGCGGTAGAACACGTGGCTGCGACGGTTCTCGCCGCGGGCGAAGGCCTTGAGCTGGGCACCGCACATCAGCTGATAAGCCACCAGCACGAGCACCAGGCTGAGCTTGGCGTGCATCCAGCCCTGGCTGAAGTAATACGCGGGATTGAGGCTGAGCAGCCACAGGCCGAGGCCGATGGTGGCGATCATCGAGGGCCACATGATGCCGCGGTACAGCTTGCGCTCCATGATGCAGAAGCGTTCGCGGCTGGCGGAGTCTTCGCTCATGGCGTGGTAGACGAATAGGCGTGGCAAATAGAACAGCCCGGCGAACCAGCAGACCATGGCAATAATGTGCAGGGCTTTGAGCCACAGATAGAGCATTGTTCGATCCTGGGGAAATAAAGTGCCCCGATAGTAGTGCTCACCGCACTATCCGTCATCCTGGCGGTTGGCCCCTGGCCGAAGCGGCCTTATCATCGGCAGCTTTCCAATGACGTTATTGCAAGGGGCAAGTGATGATCAAGGTCGGAATCGTCGGCGGCACGGGTTATACCGGTGTCGAGCTGTTGCGTTTGCTGGCGCAGCACCCGCAGGCGCAGGTGCAGGTGATTACCTCGCGCTCCGAGGCGGGCATGCGCGTCGACGAGATGTACCCGAACCTGCGCGGTCATTACGACGGCCTGGCCTTCAGCGTGCCGGACGTGGCGACCCTGGGCGCGTGCGATGTGGTGTTCTTCGCCACGCCCCATGGCGTCGCCCATGCCCTGGCGGGTGAACTGCTGGCGGCGGGGACCAAGGTGATCGACCTGTCCGCCGACTTCCGTCTGCAGGATGCCGACGAATGGGCCCGCTGGTACGGCCAGCCCCACGGCGCACCGGACCTGCTGCCGGAAGCGGTGTACGGCCTGCCGGAAGTCAATCGCGAAGCGATCAGGCAGGCGCGCCTGATCGCCGTGCCCGGTTGCTACCCGACCGCTGCGCAGCTGGGCCTGATCCCGTTGCTGGAAGCCGGTCTGGCCGATGCCTCGAGCCTGATTGCCGACTGCAAGTCCGGGGTCAGCGGTGCCGGGCGCGGTGCCAGCGTCGGCTCGCTGTTCAGCGAAGCCGGCGAAAGCATGAAGGCCTATGGCGTCAAGGGTCATCGCCATCTGCCGGAGATTCGCCAGGGTTTGCGTCGCGCCGCTGGCAGCGACGTGGGTTTGACCTTTGTGCCGCACCTGACGCCGATGATCCGCGGTATCCACGCCACCCTCTATGCGGCGGTGGTGGATCGCTCGGTGGATCTGCAGGCCCTGTATGAGCAGCGTTACGCCGATGAGCCCTTCGTCGATGTAATGCCCGCAGGCAGCCACCCGGAAACCCGCAGTGTGCGGGGTGCCAACGTTTGCCGGATTGCCGTACACCGTCCCCAGGACGGCGATCTGGTGGTGGTGCTGTCGGTGATCGATAACCTGGTCAAGGGCGCTTCGGGGCAGGCAGTGCAGAATATGAACATTCTCTTCGGCGTGGATGAGCGCCTCGGTCTGTCCCACGCAGCCATGTTGCCCTGATGGCGGGGTGGGAGGTCCGCCCCAGCAATCCTGGGCAGGCCAGGCGTGTGCGGCTGGCCCTGTGGCTGTTGCTGCTGGCCGTGCCGCTGGCGTTCTATGCTGGCGGCTGGTGGCAGGCGCGGACGACCCAGGGACTGGTCGACGGTCAGCAACCCTTGCAGGCCCGCATCCTTGAGCAGGATCAGGAGCTGGACACGCTGCGTCAGCGCCTGGCTGTCGTCAGCAGCGGAGAACAGGTTGCCCAGCAAGCCAATGAGCAGAGTCGTCTGACCATCAAGCTGCTGGAAGAGCAGATCTACAAGCAACAGCAGGATCTGGCGTTCTATAAGGGCGTTCTCGCCCCTGCCACTCGTCGCGAAGGGCTGCGTATCAAGACCTTTGAGGTGCAGGCTACGGACAGCCCCGGGCTGTTCCGCTACAAGATACTGCTGAGCCGGGTCGGCAAGAGCGACAAGCCGCTACAAGGGCAGTTGCGGGTCACCGTGACAGGGCAGCGTGCCGGCAAGGAGGTCGCCTTGGAACTGGCCGCCTTGACCGAGGGGCTGGCCGATGCCTTGCCTGGCCAGGCCATCCCTTTCGCATTCAAGCATTTTCAGGCGATTCCCGAAGCGGGTCGTTTTGCCGAGCTGAGGCTGCCCGAGGGTTTTGTGCCGCGCGAGGTCAAGGTGGCGGCCGAAGTGCAGGGTGAAAAGCCGCTGCTGCGTACATTCAAATGGGGCGAAGAGGAGTAATTCTTCCTGATGTGGAATAAAGAAAAGAGCAAGACCGATCTGCAACGCTTTAACGGCAAGACCAGTTTGATTGCCGTGGGGGCCGAGTTGCAGGGTAACCTGCGTTTTCAGGGCGCGGTGCAGGTCGATGGCAAGGTCAGCGGCAACCTGCTGGCCAGCGAAGGCATGGTACGGGTCAGTGTGCAGGGGCAGGTTGAAGGCGAGGTCCGCGCCCCCCATGTACTGATTGACGGTGAGGTGATCGGCGATGTCCATGCCAGCGCTCATCTGGAGCTGGGGGCTCGGGCCCGGGTGCGCGGCAATCTCTATTACGGTCTGATGGAAATGGCCATGGGCGCGCAGATCGAAGGGCGGCTCTGTCACCTGAGCGACGAGATGCGACCGCTGGAGTTACCGGAAAACCTCGATTTGGTAGAATAGTTGACCGCTTTTCTCAGGTAAGCGGATAATGCCAGCCACAACGCAGTATGAGTATGGCGCTTAGCGCCGGGAGTTAGTCAGCATGAGCGTCGAAACCTTCACCCCTACGGCCTTGGTCTTCACTCAGGGCGCGGCGAACAAGGTGAAGAACCTGGTCGATGAAGAGGGCAATCCGCGCCTGAAGTTGCGCGTATTCGTCACGGGGGGCGGCTGTTCTGGTTTCCAGTATGGTTTTACCTTCGATGAAGAAGTGGCCGAGGACGACACCATAGTCGAGCGCGAAGGCGTGAGCCTGGTGGTTGACCCGATGAGTTTCCAGTATCTGGCCGGTGCCGAAGTCGATTATCAGGAAGGCCTGGAAGGCTCGCGTTTCGTGATCAAGAATCCGAATGCTGCCACCACCTGCGGTTGCGGCTCCTCGTTTTCGATCTGATCAGGACCGCTCTTCAACACAACGCCGTGCCCATGCACGGCGTTGTCGTTTATGGCCTCAGGCGGGGTAGATGGCACCGAGAATGCGCAGGCCTTGCGCGCCCGTGACGCTGGGGCGGTTGGCCGGGATGCCTTCCAGGCAGCAATGCGCCAGCCAGGCAAAGGCCATGGCTTCGACCCAGTCGGCGGGTACACCATGGGCGTCGGTGCTGCTGACGCGGCTGTCCGGCAGCAGGGTGGACAGACGCTGCATCAGCGTCAGGTTGCGTGCGCCGCCACCGCATACCAGAAGCTCGTCGGTATGCTCCTGGGCGGCTTGTAGGGCCGCGACAATGCTTTGCGCGGTCAGCTCGAGCAGGGTTGCCTGTACGTCTTCGGCGGTATAGCGGGGAAGAGCTGCCAGGTGCAGGTCCAGCCAGGGCAGATTGAATAGCTCGCGCCCGGTACTTTTCGGTCCCTGGGTCTGGAAAAAGGCATCGCCGAGCAGAGCTTGCAGCAATGTCGCCTGTACCTGGCCGGTTGCCGCCCATTGACCGTCCTGGTCGTAGTCTGCGCCCTTGTGGCGTTGAATCCAGGCATCCAGCAGGGCATTGCCAGGGCCGCAATCGAAACCGTGCACTGGCTTGTCGATGTCGAGCAGGCTCAGGTTGCTGAAACCGCCGATATTGAGAATTGCCCGGCGACTCTGCGCCTGGGCGAACAGGGCCTCATGGAAGGCCGGTACCAGCGGTGCGCCTTGCCCGCCGGCAGCCAGATCGCGGCGACGGAAGTCGCTGACCACACAGATGCCCGTCAACTCGGCCAGCAGAGCTGCATTGCTTATCTGAATGGTGAAGCCTCGGGCAGGCTCGTGGCGAACGGTCTGGCCGTGACTGCCTATCGCGCGTATGGCTTGCGGGGTAAGTTCGTGCTGCAGGAGCAGGTCGGCGATGCCTTGTGCGGCAAGCCGTGCCCACTGCTGTTCGGCAATGGCGGCGCGGGCTAGCTCATCGGGCCCGGGGCTGCACAGGGCCAGCAGTTCGCCGCGCAGCGCTGTCGGCATCGGCAGATAGCGGGTGTCAAGCAGGGTGGTGGTATGGTCTTGTCGGATCAGGGCGATGTCCAGGCCGTCCAGGCTGGTTCCGGACATCACACCGAGGTAGAGAGGCATTGTGTTCAGCGCTGGTTGAGGGCGAGCGCTGTGGATTTTTCCTTGTCCATCTGGGCCATCAAGGGTTTGCTCAGCTGCATAAAGCGAGCTTTCTCGCTGCTGGCAATGGGGTCGGCCATCGGCAGCTTCTGGCTCAGCGGGTCGACGTGAACGCCATTGATCTGGAATTCATAGTGCAGGTGCGGCCCGGTGGACAGCCCGGTTGTGCCGATATAACCAATGATCTGCCCCTGCTTGACGTTCGAACCGTTGCGAACACCTTTGGCGAAGCCTTGCATATGCGCATACAGGGTGCGGTAGCGTTGGCCATGCTGAATGATCACGGCATTGCCATAGCCGCCATGACGGCCAGCCAGGGTCACGCGGCCATCGCCCGCGGCCTTGATTGGCGTGCCGCGTGGTGCGGCATAGTCGACACCCTTGTGCGCGCGGATCTTGTTCAGTACGGGGTGGCGGCGGCCAGTGGAGAAGCGTGAGCTGATGCGGGCAAAGTCCACCGGGGTGCGGATAAAGGCCTTGCGCATGCTCTCGCCATTGGCGCTGTAGTAGCTGGTGGTGCCTTGCTTGCTGGTGTAGCGCACGGCGGTGTAGGTCTTGCCGCGGTTGGTGAAGCGGGCGGAAAGAATATTGCCGGTGCCGACCCGCTTGCCGTTGACCACTTTCTCTTCGTAGATCAACTCGAATTCGTCGCCTTCGCGAATATCCATCGCAAAGTCGATGTCATAGCCAAAGACGTTGGCCAGTTCCATGGTCAGGGCGTGGGACAGGCCTGCGCGCTTGGCTGAGAGGAACAGGGAGCTGCGGATTACGCCGTGTGTGTAGGTGCTCTGGACCTCGGGTTTGACCAGTTCGCGCTCGAAGCTGTAACCCTTCTCGGTTTTCGCCAGAGCGATGCTTTCCAGGTCGCTGAGCTTGCTGTTGAGGCGTTCAAGCTGCCCTTCGGCATCCAGTTGAAAGTCCAGTTGCTGGCCCACTTTCAGGCGGGTGAATTGCTTGGCCTCTTTGCTGCTGCTCAATACCTGATGCAACGTGGTCGCAGGCAGGCCTACCTTGGCAAAAATGGTGGACAGGGTATCGCCCGGACTGACCTGAATACTGCGTTGTAGCGGATCTGTCTCTGCTACGGGCTCGATCGGCTGCGCTTGTTCCTGCGCCGTTTCGGCCTGGCGGGTGGTGGTGTCTGCCGTGCTGGTGAAGGGTGATGCGTTCTGCTGGAGGGACAGTCTACCGCTGGATTGGGACTCGTCCGCCTGCTCGCTGAACTCGGAGCCGGTTTCCAGCTCGAGATTGATAAAGGTTTTCTTGGCTTCTACTTCGCGGGAGGGAAACACCAGCAGGGCCAGGCTGAGCAAGGCGGCGACACCGCTGGCGGCCAGGATATGGCTCTTGGGGTAAAGCGGAGGGGCTTTGGTCGTATGGGTCATAGGTGGCTTTTGACTTTTAAAAATGAGAAGAAATAGATAAAGAAAATGATGAATATGCACTAACTGTATAAAATATAACCAAATCGTGTGCTAGGCAACCCCGGTTGTCGCTGAGTGCTCTTAAACTGTGCGGGCGGTTGGCAAAACTTGTGATTTGTCTGCGATCTTGTATGGTTGGTTCCCTTTCGTTTTTGAGTGGTCGTGAGTCCTGTCATGAAGTCGGTTGAAGAGCAGTTGGCGCTGATCAAGCGCGGTGCGGAAGAGGTTCTGGTCGAGGCCGAACTGGTTGAGAAGCTCAAGCGTGGTCAGCCGCTGCGTATCAAGGCAGGCTTTGATCCGACGGCCCCGGATTTGCACCTGGGGCATACCGTCCTTATTAACAAGCTGCGTCAGTTCCAGGAGCTGGGGCATCAGGTGATATTCCTGATCGGCGATTTTACCGGAATGATCGGTGATCCCAGTGGCAAGAGCGCCACTCGCCCGCCTCTGACTCGCGAGCAGGTGCTTGAGAACGCGGAGACTTATAAAACCCAGGTGTTCAAGATTCTCGACCCGGCGAAAACCGAGGTTGCCTTCAACTCCACCTGGATGGATAAGATGGGGCCGGCCGATTTCATTCGTCTGACCTCGCAGTACACCGTCGCACGCATGCTTGAGCGCGATGACTTCAGCAAGCGCTATTCGACCAACCAGCCAATCGCTATTCACGAGTTCCTCTATCCGCTGGTGCAGGGTTATGACTCGGTCGCCTTGCATGCGGATGTCGAGTTGGGCGGCACTGACCAGAAATTCAATCTGCTGATGGGGCGCGAGCTGCAGCGTGGCTACGGGCAGCCGTCGCAGTGCATCGTCACCATGCCGTTGCTGGAAGGTCTGGATGGCGTGAAGAAGATGTCCAAATCCCTGGGCAACTACATCGGTATCCAGGAAGCGCCGGGCGTCATGTACAACAAGCTGGTATCCATGCCAGATGCCCTGATGTGGCGCTACTTCGAATTGCTTAGCTTCCGCTCCATGGAAGAGATCGAGCAGTTCAAGCGGGATGTCGAGCAAGGGGCCAACCCGCGTGATATCAAGATCAAGTTGGCCGAAGAGATTGTCGCCCGCTTTCATGGTGAAGAAGCCGCGCTCAATGCCCATCGCTCGGCAGGCAACCGCATGAAGGAAGGCGAGCTGCCCGAGGATCTGCCAGAGATCGAGGTGCTGTCTGTCGAGGATATGCCGATTGCAGCACTGCTTAATAAAGCCGGCCTGGTGAAGAATGCCGCCATGGCGCGTGATCTGCTGGGCTCCGGCAGTGTGCGTGTGGATGGCGAGGTGGTCGATCGCTCCTTTATATATAAGGTCGGTGCGGTGCACGTCTGTCAGGCCGGCAAGAAGGCGTTCGCGCGTATCACGCTTAAGGCCGAATAACTTGCGTGGTGCTTGTGCGACAAGGCCGTTGAAGCGTCAGCTTCAACGGCCTTGTCGTTTCTGCGGGCGGTGCGTATCGAGTGCTGGTGTGGTTACAGCCCTTGATTTCGTGGTTGTTGAAACAAAAGCATAACAATCGGTTGACCTGGCTTCGCTTGCCCCTATAATGCGCACCTCTTCCGGCGCAGATCTCTCGGAAAACTTATTTTAAAACAATAAGTTAGCTTTAAAAGAGAGGTTGCAAAGCAGCGAAAGCTGTGTAGAATGCGCCGGGCTGACAGGGTGGTGGTTTGATCCTGTTGGTGGCTTCGATCAGGTAGATCGGTAGCGGTTGAAGAGGTGGTTGACAGCGGTTTGAAACGCTGTAGAATTCGCCTCCCGCTAACGAGAAGCTGGATGTTGGTCGGGGATGCAAGTAGTTGAGTAGAAAGAACTTCTTCGGAAAGAACTTCGAAAAACAGCTTGACGCAAGATGAGGCTG
>NZ_JBBPES010000007.1:0-313604 GCF_038069885.1 Pseudomonas sp. XK-1
TCACCACAACCACAAGAAAACCATCACGCCTTCCTGATTACCCCCGCCGTCAGGCGGGCTTTGTGCTCTGCCAATTGCCATTGAACCGCCGCTCGTGGCACCACACCGCCCAGCAGATCCGTATCAGTTTGTTGGCCAACGCCACAGCCGCTTTGTTGTGGCCAATTCGCGCAGCTGTCTCGACGGCCCAGCGCTGTAACTGGGTCAGTTTCTCCGGCGTGCGTGCCTGGCAGCGCTGAGCCGCCAGCAAGGCCGCTCGCGAACCGTGGATAAATAGCGTGCGCACATAGATATTGCCCTTGTAGCTAATCCGCCCAAGCCGTCGGCGTTCGCCACTGCTGCATTCGTTCGGGGTCATGCCCAGCCAGGCGCTCAGCTGGCGGCCGCTGGCAAAGCGCTCAGGTTTGCCGACCGCCGTTGTCAGGTCGCTGGCCGTCAGCAGGCCAATACCACTGACTTCATCGAGTTTGCGCACCACTTCATCGTCAGCGTGCCAGCGCTTGAGCTGCTGTTCGCACTCGGCCATGCATTGTTCGTAAAGGTTTATTTCTGCCAGAACGATATGCAGTTGATGGCTCAAGGGTGCCAGTTCTGCTCGATCGACCAACTCGTGGGCGGTGCAGATAAACGCAGCGGTGGACGCTGGGGCTTCGATACCCGCCTCGCGCAGGATGCCGCGCAACAGGTTGATGCGCTGGGTGCGGCTCTTCTTCCAGGTCTCGCGCAGCCCGTGCAGTTGCTGCAGCAGCTGCTGCTCGTGGGTTTTCACCGGCACCGGATAAATATCCTTGCAGCGCGCCGCTTCCAGCATCGCATCACAGTCGTTACGGTCGGTCTTGTTGCGCCGGCGATAGGGACGCACATAGCGCGCATGAATCAGCGTCACCCGATGCCCCAAGGATTGCGCTACGCGCCCCCAGTAGTGGGCCGTGCCACAGGCCTCCATCACCCACTCGACCGGCTCGGCTTGCTCCTGTATATATCGCCTAAACGCCTCTCGGTTCAGCCGCTTGCGCTGCACCACCTGGCCAGAACGGACACTCTCGGCAACTTGGTAAACGGATTTGGCCAGATCAACTGCTATTCGCTTCATCACGACACTCCCAATTTCAGTCACCACCGTTCTTGGTATAGAACTGTGGCGCGGGGAGAGTCCATTACAGCATTCAAGCCGTTCGCTTCACTCACTCGGGACGGGCTAAAGCCCGCCCCTTAACCAAACGTTAGGAACCAAGGAATGGGCACAGTTATTTTCACAATCAAAACCATAGTGCTGATGCTTTTTCCAGCGCTAATTTACTGCACAAGCATCTTACGCCATGGCGACCTTACGCTTGCCTATCTAGAAAAATGGCTAGTTGGAAACTTCATGTACATGGCCGCACCACACCACTTAACTCTTGTATCTTTTTTTGCCATCCCGCTAAAGCGCCACACCTTAATTATTTCACTGGCGGCACTAAATATAGTGCTATTTATCTTCCAAGCATGGGTTTGGTTTGCTGTGCCACCGAGAGAATCCGGCTTAGCGTGGATATTCTACTTTCCTTTATCAGCGCTATCCTTGTGCCTAGTCTATTGTGTACTTCGCTACAAACGTAACCGCAGCGTTGTCTCCTAACATGTGGTTCAAATCGTTCGCTTCGCTCACTGGCACGGGCTAAAGCCCGCCCCTTAACCAAACGTTAGCGGTAACAAATGAAATTTATAATATCTGAAAAATACAATAAACAAGAAAAGCGGAAGACGATTTACGCCGCAATATTTGTGCTTGCTTTAATAGCAGGATTTATATTTATGCTAACTAACAGCGACGTATTATCGAACAAGATAATCGCTGCAATCGGTATATTCTTTCTCGCTAAACATTTACCGCAAGCGTATCGAAGCTTCAAGAACAAAGATACTTCATACCCAGATGTAGAAATTCTTGAACCCCAACAGAAGATTGAAATATCGCACAAGGGCTCTGTTGTGAGCATAGCGTTATCGGATATAGAAAGCCTCCGGATTCAGAGCATTAAAGGCAATGTTAAATCTTTACTGCTAACCACAAAATCTTTCAGCAATCTACGCTTTGAAGGGTATGAAAATTTATCGGAAATGGCTGAATTTTTTAAAAAATATACCCCGGCAGAAAAAATCAAAAAAGCCACGTGGTATCACCGCTAACAACTGTATATGGACTCTCCCCACAAGTAGTGAGCAAAGCTTTTCTTTTGCATCTGTCGTCAGCGCGGTTGCATTCGTATATCCGGCCTGTTGTGGGCTTTACCGCCCTGGCCAAACGGTGGTCCGCACTCGACCATGCGCTACTGGTTCAGATTGATTCCGCTAGAACGCGATGCACTGGGGGCTCAAAGGGGCTCGGAGCGCTGGTTGCCTGCAGCTCAGAATGCCGCATCTAGGCGAAATAATAAGTGCGCTCAAAGGGCTGTGATCGCGTAGTCTCTGACTACTTATCAGCTCCAAGAGCGCCAAAGTGTCCGCCAACTCTCCGCCCAAACCCGAGCCTCAGCAGAATCATCTTCTGGCCGCACTGTCGCCCGAGGTGCAAACCCGTTTGTTTCCGCACCTGGAGCTGGTACAACTGCCGTTGCGCGCGCTGCTGTATGAGTCCCGCCGCCCCATGCGTCACGTTTACTTCCCCACCGACTCCATCGTCTCGCTGCAGTACGTGATGCAAAACGGCGCATCGACGGCGATTTCCGTGGTGGGCAACGAAGGGTTGCTCGGCATTACGCTGTTTCTGGGCGGCGAGAGTACGCATAGCCGCTCGATGGTACAGAGCGCCGGGTATGCCTATCGACTTCCCAGGGTGCGGGTGAAGGAGGAGTTCAACCGGCACGGTCAGTTGCTGATACTGATGCTGCGCTACACCCAGGCCCTGATCACCCAGGTCTCTCAGACTGCCGTCTGCAACCGCCACCATTCGATCGACCAGCAGCTGTGCCGCTGGCTGCTGCTGTCCATGGATCGCCTGTCCCACGGGCACTTGACCATGACCCAGGAATTTATCGCCAATATGCTCGGCGTGCGCCGCGAAGGCGTGACCCATGCGGCGTCGAAATTGCAGCAGCTGGGGGTGATCTCCTATTCGCGCGGGCTAATCAAGGTGCTCGACCGTCCGAAACTTGAAGCGCTGAGCTGTGAATGCTACAGCGTGGTCAAGAAGGAAACCGAGCTGCTGCTTAATTACCTGCCGCAACGCCCCGTGATCAAGAATACCGACGCCATCCCTACTGTGACGCTGAAGACGACGTAACAGCCTGCCTACATGGGTATCTCCGCCCTATTCCTTGTGCTGTCTATCCGAGTGCGGCTCGGGTAAAGGCTCGCGGGCAAGCCCGCTCATACAAAAGCGTCTGGCTCGTGCGAGTTATGGGTGCCCTCAGGCCTTGGCCGCGCGACCTGAAGCTGGCTGGCCGCCGCGTTTGCTCGCCGCGGCCTTGCGTTTACCGGGTTTGCGCTTGCCCTTCCAGGGTGCGCCGGCCGGGCTGGCGGGGCCGCTGATGGCCAGGCTCAGGCCGGCGCAGCGCTGCACCTGCTTGCTCATCCAGGCCGACTGCTTGGCGACGAACTCGTCCAGGCTCATTTCGCCGCTCTGCACCATGTCCAGCGCCTGTTCCCAGATCGCCGTGGTGCCGGGGTCGGCGATGGCGCGGGGTACGGCGTCGATCAGGCTGAATGCGGCCGGAGTGGCGGCCAGGGCCTTGCCCTGTTTGAGCAGGTAGCCGCGGTCGAGCAGGCCCTGGATGATGCCGGCACGGGTCGCCTCGGTGCCGATGCCAGTGGTGTCCTTGAGTTTCTGTTTAAGCCGCGGGTCGTCGACCAGCTTGGCGACGTTCTTCATCGCCTTGATCAGGTCGCCCTCGGTGAAGGGCTTGGGCGGCTGGGTCCAGAGGTCCTTGAGGGTCGCGCCCGTCACTCTGCAGTCCTGCCCTTCGCGCAGGGCTGGCAGAGCTTGGGCAGGCGGCGCTTCGCGGCCTTTGGCCGGCGTCAGGGCTTCGGGCAAGGCACGCCGCCAGCCGGGTTCGACTATCACCTTGCCGACCGCGCGCAGGGCCTGGCCGGCGCAGTCGAAGTCGGCCTGGGTACGGTCGTATTCATGGTTGGGCAGAAACTGCGCCAGGTAGCGCGCGCGGATCAGGCTGTAGACGGCCCGCGGCTTGCCGCTCAGGCGTTCGAGCTGTTGCGCGGCGGCGGTAGGGATGATGCCGTGGTGGGCACTGACCTTGGCGTCGTTCCAGGCCCGTGAACGGCGTTGCGGCTCAAGGTGTTCGCGCAGGCCGGCCAGGGTGGGGTCGGCACGGTCCAGGGCCGCAAGGATGGCCGGGGCCTCGGCGTGCTGGCTGAGTGGCAGGTAGCCGCAGTCGCTGCGCGGGTAGGTGATCAGCTTGTGGGTTTCGTAGAGCGCCTGGGCGATATCCAGGGTTTCCTGGGCTCCGAGGCCGAGCTTCTTCGAGCAGACTTCCTGCAGGGTGCCAAGATCGAACGGCAGGGGTGCGGGCTCACGCATACGCTCGGTGCGCAGTTGCACCACCCGCGCGCTGGCGGCGTTGTCCATGGCCGTTGCCGCCTCCTGTGCCAGGGCCTGATTGAGGCAGCGGCCCTGTTCGTCGCAGACCTCGGGCGCGGCGCGCCACTGGGCGCTGAACGCAGTGTCGGCGACCAGCAGCGCCACTTCAATGGCCCAGTAGGGTTGCGGCACAAACGCGCCGATGCTGCGGTCGCGATCGACCACCAGGCGCAGGGTCGGGGTCTGCACCCGGCCCACCGGCAACACGCCCTGATAGCCGGATTGCTGGCCCAGCAGGGTGAACAGCCGGCTCATGTTCATGCCGATCAACCAGTCGGCGCGCGAGCGCCCCAGCGCCGACTGGTAGAGGCTGAAGGTTTCACCGCCGGGCTTGAGCGCGGCCAGGGCCTTGCGGATCGAGGCATCGTCCAGGGCCGACAGCCACAGGCGCTGGATCGGCCCGCGATAGCGGCAATGCTCCACCAGTTCGCGGGCGATCATCTCGCCTTCGCGGTCGGCGTCGGTGGCGATGACCAGTTCGTCGGCTTCGCCGAGCAGGCGTTTGACCGCCTTGAACTGGCCGGCGGTCTTGGGCTTTACCTGCATTTTCCAGCGCTCGGGGATGATCGGCAGGTCGGCCAGCACCCAGCGCTTGTAGCGGGCGTCGTAGGCGTCCGGCGGGGCGGTTTCCAGCAGGTGGCCAATGCACCAGGTCACGGTCAGGTTGCTGCCCAGCCAGCAGCCGTCGCCGCGCCGGGTGGCCCCGAGTACCTTGGCGATGTCCTTGGCCTGGGAAGGTTTTTCACAGAGGAAGAGCCGCATGGCCGCCATCATCGATTCCTTGTCGCTGATGCTGCACAGCATGCGCAGTGATGCGGGCTCAGGCAAGCTTAATCTGTATGGATATACAGCTAAAAGTCGATAGCAGAAAGTCGCACGGGCTCAATCGCGAGGATAGACGTAGGTCGGCCCCCTCACCCTAGCCCTCTCCCCGAGGGGGCGAGGGGACTTGTCCGCGGGGCATCGGCGCGCGAGCCTGGTCACCCCGGATTGCACCGGGGCGGCCAGCAGTGACCGGTGCGCGCGGCGCACCCTACCCGACACGCCCAGAAAAAAGGGTCACCGCAGTGACCCTTTTCCGTTTACCCAGGCAACCTTTACGCGGGTGCGTGGATCTGCGACGGGTCGCGGCGGCTGTCCGGGCCGTTCTGCAGGTGGGCACCGGTGCTTTCATCCATGGCCTGCTGCAGGGCCTTCTTGCGCTTCTCTTCGGAGCGATGGGCAATGACCCAGATGATAAAGGTCATCAACGACACCGACAGCAGGATCAGGCTGGCCACTGCGTTGATTTCCGGCTTCACGCCCAGACGCACGGCGGAGAAGACTTCCATCGGCAGGGTGGTGGAGCCCGGACCGGAGACGAAGCTGGCCAACACCAGGTCGTCCAGCGACAGGGCGAAGGACATCATGCCGCCGGCGGCCAGGGAGGGCGCGATCATCGGGATGGTGATCAGGAAGAACACCTTCCACGGCTTGGCCCCCAGGTCCATGGCCGCTTCCTCGATGGACATGTCCAGCTCACGCAGGCGCGACGACACCACCACCGCCACATAGGCGGAACAGAAGGTGGTGTGGGCGATCCAGATGGTCAGCACACCGCGCTCGGCAGGCCAGCCGATCAGCTGGGCCATGGCCACGAACAGCAGCAGCAGCGACAGACCGGTGATCACCTCGGGCATTACCAGCGGTGCGGTGACCAGGCCACCGAACAGGGTGCGGCCCTTGAAGCGGGTCACCCGGGTCAGCACGAAGGCGGCCATGGTGCCCAGCGCCACCGCGGCAATCGCAGTGTAGGTGGCGATTTCCAGGGAGCGCATCACCGCGTTCATCAGCTGGGTGTTGTCGAGCAGGCCGACGTACCACTTCAGCGACCAGCCGCCCCAGACCGTGACCAGGCGCGAGGCGTTGAACGAGTAGATGACCAGGATCAGCATCGGCAGGTAGATGAATATCAGCCCGGCCCACAACATAAAGGTGGAGAAACTGAAACGCTTCATGGTCGGCCCTCCATCTCTTTGGCTCGGCAGTGCGGGGTGAGCCGGTTGAACAGAATGATCGGCTCCATGCGGATGAACGGACTCATGGACGACCCTCCATTTCTTTGGCCTGGTTACGGTTGAACAGAATGATCGGAATGATCAGGATCGCTAGCATCACCACGGCCAGGGCAGAGGCTACCGGCCAGTCGCGGTTGTTGAAGAACTCCTGCCACAGCACCTTGCCGATCATCAGGGTCTCCGGGCCACCGAGCAGTTCTGGGATCACGAACTCGCCGACCACCGGGATAAACACCAGCATGCAACCGGCGATGATGCCGTTCTTGGCCAGCGGCACGGTGATCTTCCAGAAGCTGTTGAAGCGGCTGGAACCCAGGTCTGCCGCTGCTTCCAGCAGGCTCTGGTCGTGTTTCACCAGGTTGGCGAACAGCGGCAGGATCATAAACGGCAGGTACGAATAGACGATGCCGATATACACCGCGACGTTGGTGTTGAGGATCTGCAGCGGTTCGCTGATCAGGCCGATGCCCTGCAGCACGCTGTTGAGCAGGCCGTTGTTGCTGAGGATGCCCATCCAGGCGTAGACGCGGATCAGGATCGCGGTCCAGGTCGGCATCATGATCAGCAGCAGAAAGACCAGCTGCTTTTCCTTGTCGGCGCGGGCGATGGCGTAGGCCATGGGAAAACCGATCACCAGACACAGCAAAGTACTGATCGCGGCCATCTGCAGCGAGCCGAGGTAGGCGGCCAGGTACAGGTCGTCTTCGCTGAGGAAGATGTAGTTGCCCAGGTTGATAAAGACCGCCAGCTTGTTTTCCGCCCAGCTGTAGAGTTCGGTGTAGGGCGGGATGGCGACATCGGCTTCGGCAAAGCTGATCTTCAGCACAATGATGAAGGGCAGCAGGAAGAACATGAACAGCCAGAGGAAGGGCACCCCGATGACGAAGTGACGGCCCGTTGGCAGGCGGCGGCTAATGCTTCTTGAGATGTTCATGAGCGCAATGCCACCCCGCTATCGTCCTCCCACCAGACGAACACTTCGTCGTCCCAGGTCGGCCGTGCGCCGCGCCGTTCGGCGTTGGCGACGAAGGACTGGACGATCTTGCCGCTCGGCAACTCGACGTGGAACACCGAATGACCGCCGAGGTAGGCGATGTCGTGCACGGTGCCGCGCGACCAGTTGTATTCGAAACTCGGCTGCTCGGTGGTGACCAGCAGTTTTTCCGGGCGAATGGCGTAGGTGATGCTCTTGTCCTGCACCGAGGTGCTGACGCCGTGGCCGACGTAGATATTGCGTTCCAGGTCCGGGCTGTCGATCAGCGCGTGGCCTTCGGCATCGTCCACCACCTGGCCTTCGAACAGATTAACGTTGCCGATAAATTCGCAGACCAGGCGGCTGGTCGGGGTTTCGTAGATGTCCACCGGGCTGCCGATCTGGGCGATCCAGCCCAGGTGCATGATGGCGATGCGCTGGGCCATGGTCATGGCCTCTTCCTGGTCGTGGGTCACCATCACGCAGGTTACGCCGACGCGCTCGATGATCTCGACAAGCTCAAGCTGCATCTGCGAACGCAGCTTCTTGTCCAGAGCACCCATAGGCTCGTCGAGCAGCAGCAGCTTGGGCCGCTTGGCCAGAGAACGGGCCAGGGCCACGCGCTGACGCTGACCACCGGAGAGCTGGTGCGGCTTGCGCTTGGCGTACTGGGTCATGTGCACCAGCTTGAGCATCTCCTCGACGCGGGCGTCGATCTCGGCTTTAGGCAGTTTGTCCTGCTTGAGGCCGAAGGCGATGTTGTCGGCCACGCTCATGTGCGGGAACAGGGCGTAGGACTGGAACATCATGTTGATCGGCCGCTCGTAGGGCGGCATGTCGGTGATATCGACACCATCGAGGATGATGCGCCCCTCGGTCGGCCGTTCGAAGCCGGCGAGCATGCGCAGCAGGGTCGACTTGCCGGAGCCGGAGCCGCCGAGCAGGGCGAAGATCTCACCCTTGTTGATGGTCAGGGATACGTCGTCGACCGCGATGGTTTCATCGAACTTCTTGGTCACACGCTCGATTTTGACCAGAACCTCTTTCGGTTTCTGATCGCCCTCAAGGACCTTTTTATAGGCACTGGAAGCAACTGCCATTACCAAAACTCCCGCAAAAGTAGCGCCTGGCCACAATGGCCCGGCGCTGGAAATTATTGACCCGACTTGACCTTGGTCCAGCTGCGCGTCATCAAGCGTTGTACTTTCACCGGCAACTCCGCCGAGATAAACAATTTGTCCAGCACCGCTTGTGGCGGATACACCGACTCGTCGTTACGCACGTCCTGGTCCATCAGCTCGCCCGCCTGGGTATTGGCGTTGGCGTAACCGACGTAATCGCTGACCCCGGCAATGGCCGCGGGGTCGAGCAGAAAATTGATAAGGGCATGGGCTTCCTGCGGGTTGCCGGCATCCACCGGGATGGCGAGCATGTCGAACCACAGGTTGGCCCCCTCGTTGGGGATGCTGTAGGCGATTTCGATGCCTTTACCGGCCTCTTCGGCGCGGTCGGCGGCCTGCAGGACGTCGCCGGAGAAACCGGCGGCGACGCAGATATTGCCATTGGCCAGGTCGCCGATGTACTTGGAGCTGTGGAAGTAGGTCACGTAGGGACGCACCGCCAGCAGCTTGGCCTCGGCCTTGGCGAGGTCCTCGGCGCTATGGCTATTGGGGTCGAGGCCCATATAGGTGAGCACCGAGGGAATCATCTCGTCGGCCGAGTCGAGAAAGCTGACGCCGCAACTGGCGAGCTTCTGCATGTTCTCCGGCTCGAACAGCACGGCCCAGGAGTCGATCTGCTCGATGCCGAGTACTTCCTTGACCTTGGCCACGTTGTAGCCAATGCCGTTGGTGCCCCACAGATAGGGCACCGCATACTGGTTACCGGGATCGTTGACCTGCAGCTGCTTGAGTAGCAGCGGGTCGAGGTTGTCCCAGTTCGGCAGCAGCGTGCGGTCGAGCTTCTGGAACGCCCCCGCCTTGATCTGCTTGCCGAGGAAATGGTTGGACGGCACCACCAGGTCGTAGCCGCTACGGCCGGCCAGCAGTTTGCCTTCCAGGGTTTCGTTGGAGTCGAACACGTCGTACAGGGCGGTGATGCCCGTGGCCGTCTTGAAATCGGCCAGGGTGGTTTCGCCGATATAGTCAGACCAGTTGTAGACCTTGACCTCGCGCGCCGCGGCTTGCACGGACGGCACGGCCAGGGCTGCTGCAACCAGGCCAGCCAGGAGAGTGATGCGACGCATAACGCCTTCCTTATTGTTTTGGGGGTTTCCGGCGGGCGAACCCGCCGGAAGGGTACTGCTGCGCGGGCTTAGCGGCCCGACTTGACCTTGGTCCAGCTGCGGGTAATGGCACGCTGCACTTTTGGGCTCAACTCGGTGAAGGTGTAGAGCTTCTTGCTCGCTTCTGCGGTCGGGTAGATGCCCGGGTTGTTGCGCACTTCCTCAGACACCAGCGGCGTGGCGGCGCTGTTGCCGTTGGGGTAGGCCACGTAGTCGGAGATCGGCGCGATCACTTCCGGGGTGAGGATATAGTTGAGGAACACGTGGGCAGCTTCGACGTTCTTGGCGTCAGCCGGGATGGCCATCATGTCGAAGAAGGAGGCCGCGCCTTCCTTGGGAATGGTGTAGCCCACCGGTACGTTGTTCTTCGCTTCTTCGGCACGGGCCTGAGCCTGGAAGATATCGCCGGACCAACCCAGGGCCACGCAGATATCGCCATTGGCCAGGTCGGAGATGTACTTGGAGCTGTGGAAGTAGGTGATGTAAGGGCGCACCGTCATCAGCAGGTCTTCGGCCTTTTTCACGTCCTCGACGTTGCTCGGGTTGGGTGGCAGGCCCAGGTAGTGCAGCGCCGCGCCATAGACTTCATCCGGCGCGTCGAGCATGGAGACGCCGCAGGATTTGAGTTTTTCCATGTTCTCCGGCTTGAACACCACGTCCCAGGAATCGATGGTGTCGGTGCCCAGGGCAGCCTTGACCTTCTCCGAGTTGTAGCCGATGCCGGTGGTGCCCCACAGGTAGGGGAAGGCGTACTGGTTGCCCGGATCGGAACTGTCCAGAGCCTTCATCAGGTCCGGGTTGAGGTTCTTCCAGTTGGGCAGCTTGGATTTGTCCAGCTTCTGGAACACGCCGGCCTTGATCTGCTTGGCCAGGAACTGGTTGGACGGCACCACGATGTCGTAGCCGGAACGGCCGGAGAGCAGCTTGGCTTCCAGGGTTTCGTTACTGTCGAACACGTCGTAGACGACCTTGATGCCGGTTTCCTTCTGGAAGTTTTCCAGGGTGTCCTCGGCGATGTAATCCGACCAGTTGTAAATGTGCAGCACTTTTTCTTCGGCCTGGGCCACGCCAAGAGTGGCGCCCGCCAGGGATAACGCTAGAAGGGTTTTGCCGAATTTGTTCATGCGTACAGCTCCTGTTGTCGTATTGTTTTTCCAGCAGGTGACGCGGCCTATCCGCATCACCCTCCGGTGAGCCTGGCCAACGCACATGTGCAGTCTGGCAAGGTCTCGGCACTCTTTACAACTTTCCGCTATTACAGCTTGAAACCGTTAAATGCCCTGCGCCTGGCCGAGTACCTCGGCGGCGGTCAGGTCCAGGCAGAGACGAGCCTTTTCCAGCAGCTCGTCGATCTCGGCCTTGCTGATCACCAGGGGCGGCGCAATGATCATGGTGTCGCCCACGGCGCGCATGATCAGACCATTATTAAAGCAGTGCCCGCGGCAGATCATGCCCACGCCCACATCCCCGGCGAAACGATTGCGGCTGGCCTTGTCCTGCACCAGCTCGATGGCACCGAGCATGCCAAGGCCACGCACTTCACCCACCAGGGGGTGGTCGGCCAACTCACGCAGACGCTTCTGCAAGTACGGTGCCGTTTCTGCCTTAACCCGCTCGACAATCTTTTCCTCGCGCAAAATGCGCAGGTTTTCCAGAGCCACGGCCGCCGCCACCGGGTGCCCGGAGTAGGTGAAACCATGGTTGAAGTCGCCGCCCTGGTTGAGCACCTCGACCACGCTGTCGCGCACGATCAGGCCGCCCATGGGGATATAGCCGCTGGTCAGGCCCTTGGCGATGGTCATCATGTCCGGGGCGTTGCCGTAATAATCGCTGCCGAACCATTCGCCGGTGCGGCCGAAACCGCAGATCACTTCATCGGCGACAAACAGAATGTCGTACTTGGCGAGGATTTCGCGGATGCGCGGCCAGTAGCTGTCCGGCGGAATGATCACCCCACCCGCGCCTTGGATCGGCTCGGCAATAAAGGCGGCGACATTCTCTTCGCCGACTTCGAGAATCTTCGCTTCCAACTGGTCGGCGGCCCAGATACCGAACGCTTCGGGGCTCATCTCGCCGCCCTCGCCGAACCAATACGGCTGCGGGATATGCACAATGCCCGGAATTGGCAGGTCGCCCTGCTCGTGCATGTACTTCATGCCACCCAGGCTCGCGCCGGCCACGGTGGAGCCGTGGTAGCCGTTGACCCGGCTGATGATCACCTTCTTGTTCGGTTGGCCCTTGATCGCCCAGTAATGGCGCACCATGCGCAGCATGGTGTCGTTGCCTTCCGAACCGGAACCGGTGAAGAACACATGGTTCATGCCTGGCGGGGCCAGCTCGGCAATCGCCTTGGCCAGCTCCAGCGCCGGCGGCGTGGCGGTCTGGAAGAACATGTTGTAGTAGGGCAGCTCCTGCATCTGCTTGTAGGCTGCCTCAGCCAGCTCCTTGCGGCCGTAACCGACGGCCACGCACCAGAGCCCGGCCATACCATCGAGAATCTTGTGACCTTCGCTGTCCCACAGGTACACACCATCGGCCTTGGTGATGATGCGCGGGCCGTTTTCCGCCAGCTGTTTGAAATCGCTGAAGGGAGCCAGATGATGTTCGCGGCTTATGGCTTGCCACTCGAGGGTCTGCGGATTGCTCACTGGATGGTTCATCACTACACCTTGGATACCCGGACTGCCCTTGGCAGCCCGCTGAAATAGGTGGAGCCGGCCGCATTGCGACCGGCCACCGGGTTATACAGAAAGCAGCAGGAATTCACGCTCCCAGGAGCTGATTACCCGCTTGTAGTTCTCGTGTTCGGCGCGCTTGACCGCGACATAGCCACGGATGAACTTCTCGCCCAGGTACTTTTCGGCATCCTTGCATGCTTCCATGCGCTCCAGGGCGTGCTCGATGGTGATCGGCAGGCGCAAGTTGCGCCGCTCGTAGCCGCGACCCTTGACCGGAACGCTGGGCTCCATACCGCCAACCATGCCCATATAGCCGCACAGCAGGGAGGCGGCCAGCACCAGATACGGGTTGGCGTCGGCACCGGCCAGGCGGTTTTCCACCCGGCGGTTCTGCGGGCTGGCTTCCGGTACGCGCAGGCCCACGGTGCGGTTTTCTTCGCCCCACTCGACGTTCACCGGCGCGGAGGTATCCGGCAGGAAGCGGCGGAACGAGTTGACGTTGGGGGCGAACAGCGGCAGCAACTCGGGGATGTATTTCTGCAGGCCGCCGATGTGGTGCATAAACAGTTCGCTCATGCTGCCATCGGCGTTGGAGAACAGGTTCTGCCCGGTCTTGATGTCCACCACACTCTGGTGGATATGCATGGCGCTGCCCGGCTGATCGGTGATCGGCTTGGCCATAAAGGTGGCGGCCACATCGTGCTTGAGCGCCGCTTCACGCATGGTGCGCTTGAACACGGTGATCTGGTCGGCCAGGTGCAGGGCTTCGCCGTGACGGAAGTTGATTTCCATCTGCGCCGGGCCGTCTTCATGGATCAGCGTATCGAGGTCCAGTCCCTGGATTTCGCACCAGTCGTAGACATCTTCGAACAGCGGGTCGAATTCGTTGGCGGCGTCGATGGAGAACGACTGCCGGCCCACTTCCGGGCGGCCGGAGCGGCCCATGGGCGCGACCAGGGGGAAATCCGGGTCGCTGTTGCGTTTGGTCAGGTAGAACTCCATTTCCGGCGCGACGATTGGCTTCCAGCCCTTGTCGGCATATAGCTTGAGTACATTCTTGAGGATGTTGCGCGGCGACAGCTCGATCGGGTTGCCCTGCTTGTCGAAGGTGTCGTGGATCACCATCGCAGTCGGCTCGATGGCCCAGGGCACCAGGAACACGGCGTTTTCATCCGGGCGGCAGAACATGTCGATGTCCGCCTCGTCGAGCAGGTCGTAATAGATTTCGTCCTCGACGTAGTCGCCGGTTACGGTCTGCAGCAGCACACTCTCGGGGAGGCGCATGCCCTTCTCGTCGAGAAACTTGTTGGTCGGCGAAATCTTGCCACGGGCAATGCCGGTAAGATCGCTGATCAGGCATTCAACTTCGGTGATTTTGCGTTCTTTGAGCCAGCTCGAAAGCTGGTCTAATTTGGTGCTCATAGAGACCTCAGGGTTGGTGAGAGCCGACCTATATATAGTCGGTTCAGCGTTGCCCCGCCCTCTTCCTGCAAGCCTCACCAAAGGCCTGGAAGATGGCGAGATAATTCGGGTTGGATCTTACCTGCCACTCGGGGTGCCATTGCACCCCCAGTGCGAAGCTTGGCACCGCTTCGACGGAGAAGGCTTCGATCAACCCGTCTGGTGCCAGTGCTTCCACGCGGAGGCCCGGCGCCAGACGTTCAACGCCCTGGCCATGAATGGAATTGACTTGAATCTCGTCCGGCAAGCCGATGCCGGCGAGCAGCCCGCCCGGCTGCACGTGCAGCGAATGACGCAGGCCATACTGTTGCTCGGCCGGCATGTCGCCGGGCTCGCGATGGTCCATATAGCCCTCGACCTCATGCACCTTCTGGTGCAGGGTGCCGCCAAAGGCCACGTTCATTTCCTGAAAGCCGCGACAAATGCCGAGCACGGGAACGCCGGCGGCAATTGCTGCTTTAATTAAAGGTAGAGTGGTGCTGTCGCGGGCAACATCATGAGCGGTGCCCGGCTCGCTGGCTGGGCCGCTATAGTGATGGGGTTCTACGTTCGACGGCGAACCGGTGAACACCAGGCCATCGAGTTGTTGCAGCAGGTAGGTCTGATCGATCTGATCGCCGAGCGCGGGGACTATCAATGGCATGCCCCCGGCAACATGCACAATGGCTTGCAGGTATTTGTCACCGGCGGTGTGGTAGATGTTGTGCCCGATCTGCTTGGTACAGGCACTAACGCCGATTATCGGCTGGCGCGACATGAGACACCCGTTTTATTGCTGTTATGGGTTTGAGCCGAGCTTAGCCTTGTTCATTTTTTTTCACAATAGCCATGTAAAAAATTGAACACACCCCACTGAGCACCCTGTCAAACCTGGGGTTCGCCGATACAGCACTGCCCTGTAACGCCCTAAAATTGGCCACGCAGCCCTCTTTTAGGGCAATATGTAGTTCTCTTGACAGCATCAGGCGTTTGGGATTGACTCAACCCTGTGCAGTTGCATGATTGATATTTTTAACAACAAAGGTGTTGCATCATGTCGGTACCCCCGCGTGCCGTTCAGCTTAACGAAGCGAACGCGTTCCTTAAGAAACATCCTGAGGTCCTGTTCGTCGACCTTCTCATTGCCGATATGAATGGCGTGGTGCGCGGCAAGCGCATCGAACGCGCCAGTCTTCACAAGGTATACGAGCGTGGCATCAACCTGCCGGCCTCGTTGTTCGCCCTGGATATCAATGGCTCGACGGTAGAAAGCACCGGTCTGGGCCTGGACATCGGCGACGCCGACCGTATCTGCTACCCCATCCCCAACACCCTGTGCAATGAGCCCTGGCAGAAACGCCCGACCGCGCAACTGCTGATGACCATGCATGAAATGGAAGGCGAGCCGTTCTTCGCCGACCCACGGGAAGTGTTGCGCCAGGTGGTCGCGAAGTTCGACGAACTGGGCCTTACCATCTGCGCCGCCTTTGAACTCGAGTTCTACCTGATCGACCAGGCCAACGTGAACGGTCGCCCGCAGCCGCCGTTGTCGCCGCTGTCGGGCAAGCGCCCGCAGTCGACCCAGGTGTACCTGATCGACGACCTCGACGAATACGCCGAGTGTCTGCAGGACATCCTCGAGGGTGCCAAGGAACAGGGCATCCCGGCCGACGCCATCGTCAAGGAAAGCGCCCCGGCGCAGTTCGAGGTCAACCTGCACCACGTCGCCGACCCGATCAAGGCCTGCGACTACGCGCTGTTGCTCAAGCGCCTGGTGAAGAACATCGCCTACGACCACGAGATGGACACCACCTTTATGGCCAAGCCGTACCCCAACCAGGCGGGTAACGGCTTGCACGTGCATATCTCGATTCTCGACAAGCAGGGCAACAACATCTTCGCCTGCGAAGACCCGGTGCAGAACGACGCCCTGCGTCATGCCATCGGCGGCGTGCTGGAAACCATGCCGGCTTCGATGGCCTTCCTCTGCCCGAACGTCAACTCCTACCGCCGCTTCGGCGCGCAGTACTACGTGCCGAACTCGCCATGCTGGGGTATCGACAACCGTACCGTGGCCCTGCGCGTACCGAACGACAGTGCCGATGCCGTACGCATCGAACACCGCGTCGCCGGCGCGGATGCCAACCCCTACCTGCTGCTCTCGGCGGTACTGGCGGGCGTGCACCACGGCCTGACCAACAAGATCGAGCCCAGCGCACCGGTGGAAGGCAACTCCTACGAGCAGAACGAGCAGAGCCTGCCGAACAACCTGCGCGATGCCCTGCGCGAGCTGGACGACAGCGAAGTGCTGGCCCGTTATATCGACCCGAAATACATCGATATCTTCGTCGCCTGCAAGGAAAGCGAGCTGGCCGAGTTCGAGAACTCGATCTCCGACCTCGAGTACAACTGGTACCTGCACACCGTTTAAGTACGCAACACCAAACGCCGGCCTTGTGCCGGCGTTGTTTTATCCAGCCGGAACTGCCGAACCAGCCTTATCCCTGGCCGCGCGCCTTGCGCCGTGGCAGGCGTTCGGCTGGGTGAAATTCAGCAGGTCCGGGTCTTGTCGCCCGCATCAACAAGCCGCACCCCAAGGGACGGCGCAGCGCTTACCGGGAGATCCACCATGCTTCGCTTACTCGCCTCACTGCTGTTGCTGACGCCACTCCTGACGGTGGCCCAGGAATCCGCGCCGGCAGTCGAACGGTCCGATGCGGTTATCCGCATGTACAACTGGAACGACTATATCGCCCCCCAGGTGCTCAAGGACTTCGAGGCCGAGACCGGTATCCGCGTGGAGTACCGCACCTTCAGCACCGCCGAAGAGCTGGCGGCGGCCCTGGCCAGCGGCGAAGCCATCGATATCGCGGTGCCCTCGCACAACGACCTGCCGGCCCTGATCGGCAACGGCAGCATCCAGCCCCTGGATTTCAGCCTGCTGCCCAACCGCAAGCACCTCGACAAGCAGCTGCTCAGCACCCTGGCCGCCCTCGATCCGGGCAACCGCCATGCCGTGCCCTACCTGTGGGGCGCGGTGGGTCTGGCGATCAACACGCCGCAAGCCGAGGCGGCCTTTGGCGGCCCGCTGCCTGACAGCTGGAGCCTGCTGTTCGATGCCGAGCAGAGCGCGCGCCTGGCCGAATGCGGGATCAGCGTGCTGGACGCCCCCGAGGAAACCCTGAGCCTGCTGTTCAACTACCAGGGCCGCAGCCTGGCACGCAGCGCGCCGAGCCGCATTCAGCGCTCCAGCCAGGTGCTGGACGGTCTGCGCCCGCATCTGCGCTATATCGACAGCGAGCGTTATATCGACGACCTCAGCCAGGGCAAGCTGTGCGTGGCCATGGCCTGGGCCGGCGATGCCCTGGCCGCCGCCGATGCCGGGCAGCCGGTGCGTTTCCTGGTACCGGATGAAGGTTCGACGCTGTTTATCGACAACCTGGTGATCCCCGCAAGCGCCGGGCGCGCCGATCTGGCCCACCGTTTTATCGACTACCTGATGCAGCCCGAAGTGGCCGCGCTGATCACCGCCGAGACGCTTTATCCAAACGGCAATGCCGACTCCAGGGACTTTCTCGACGCCGCCCTGCGCGATCAGCCGGGACTGTACCCGGACCGCGCCACCAAACGCCGCCTGCATGCCCTGGAAACCGTGCCGGAGAAACACAGCGCCAGCGTGGCCGAGGTCTGGGCGCGCTTTCGTGATGGCAGCTGAGTGATGCGAGAGGAGCCCGGAAGTGATCCGGGCTACGGCCTGTGATTACCGCGCAGGGTGCATAGTTATCCGAGAGCCTTGGTGCGCACGGCGCACCCTAGGGCGTCACAGGCTTACTTGACCAGCTGACGCCAGGCTTTCAGCGAGCCGATGGCCAGCAACTGCGCCTTGCGCGCCGCCAGGCCATCGGGATCTATAGCCTGGTGGGCCAGCTCCGCCAGCTTGTTCAACTCGCCATACAGGCGGTCGACTTCCGGTACTTCAAGCACCTCGCGAGCCAGGTGCAGCCAGACCAGCAGGCGCTCGATACGCGGCAGTTGCTCGGCCAGATCTTCCGGCTGTTGCACATAGCGCTTGAGCTGCAGGGCGGCCCCTTCATCGGCGATCAGGGTCGGCAGCCAGTTGCCCAGCGGTGCCGCGCCCTGGCGGTTGCCACGGTTGTTGCGCCCCACCGTCCAGCTACGCGCCAGCAGCCAGCGCGACAGGTTCAGCGAGAACAGACCCCAGCGATTGCCCTGCAGTTCGGCGGCGAACAGCGCCGGGGCGTTCTTGCGCAGGCTGTCATCGTCCTGGCCGGCCAGCAGGCGCGGACGCCAGTCCAGCAACAAGGCATCCAGCAGTTCGCGCAGGGCATGACTGCTGGCCCGCGGTGCGGCCTGGCCAAGACTGCCGAGCAGCGCGCGCAAGCCGATCAACTGATCCAGCCACTCGACCAGCAAACGCCAGTGACCATTGAAGCGGTACTGCTCGGCCAGGCGCTGGCTGCTGCCCAGCAGGTGCCAGCCCAGCGCCGCGACGCTGTCGTCCAGGCTGGTTTCGCCACTCAGCACCGGGGCCGGCAGACTCAGGCTGTAGCTGCCCGCATCGAACAGGCGGTAACCGCGCTCGGCCTTGCTGATATCGCAGGGCATCAGTGCCAGGTCGGCGGCCAGTTCGGCGGCCAGCTCCAGCAGCGCTTCAGGCTCACCCTGACGCAGCTCCAGCTCCAGCTCGCAGATTTCTTCTTCGCCTTCGCCGGCAATCACCTTGCCCAGGTCCAGCGCCGCTTCGATCACCACCCGGGCCTTGCCGCGACCCCAGGCGATTTCCGCGCGCTGGCGGACGAAGTCGGTGGTGAAGATGGGCTGCAGCTGCTTCTTGTCCAGTTCGGCCAGGGCCGCCGGCCAGCAGCTGTCATCGAGCTTCTTCAGGTCCAGCTTGGCCTTGGCCAGGTTCCAGTCCCACTCATTACGCTCGGACAAACCGGCCACGCTCTGCCCGCGGGTTTTCAGGGTCTGGATCACCTGGTCGCCATCGCGGCGCAGGCGCAGAGCCACCTTGGCCATGGCCAGGTCACGCTCGGGGGTGTCGAAATACTGGTTGAACAGTTCGTGCTGCTCCCAGCCACTCTTGTTGCGCTTCTTCAGCAACGGGTGGTCGCGCAGGGCGGTCAGGGTGGCACGGCTGACTCGCAGCTTGATCTCGGTTTCTTTGTTCATGGGGCTCTAGGTCTGGATACGTGAATTCAGCTGGCCGAACTGTCGCGCGCCTTGCGCGAGTGCGGCGTACTAATCGGCGAGTAATCGGCTTTATTCTCGATCAGTCTCGACGTGTAGGTGCTGATATGGGTGTGCCGGTCGGGGATGTCTTTATTGACGAACGAGGCCGCGGCGATGGTGACGTCGTCGCCGATGCGAAGATTGTCGCCAATGATACAGGCGTTGGCCCCCACGCTGACGTTATCGCCGATCATGATCGGGCCGCCCTCGTCATGCTTCTGGCCGATGGTGCAGTTCTGGAAGATGCTGAAGTTCCGGCCGATCACCGCCTTGCGGGTAATCACGATACCGACCGGGTGGGGAATAAACAGACCTTCGCCGATTTGCGTGTCCAGCGGGATCTCGATGCCGAAGCGTTCACTGAGCCGGTCGCTGAGACGGCGGGCGCGGTTGCGCCAGAACTTCGAATCGGACTGGTGAAGAAATTGCGCGAAGCGGTACCAGAACAGGTAGCGATAACGCGAACGCTGGCGGTACTTGGCCAGCAAGCGCCGCCAGGAAAAGCGCTTGTGCGCGCCGCCGAGCAGCTCGATATGCCAGTAGCGTTTCAATTGGGCGAATGTCATGCCGCGACCTCGGATGCCTTTACTGTGTAACAGCCCCAGCCGGGGGCAATACAATCAAATTATTACCAGCCGATGACACGAACTGGCGGGCGTCCCAGGTGATCCGTATACTTGCGGCCTTCTCAACGCCGGGGCTCACCCTATGCCAATCAATCCTTTTGCCAGCCTGTTCGGTCGCTCGCCTATCGGGCCCATGCAGAAGCATTTCGCCAAAGCTCACGAGTGCGCAGCGAACCTGGTGCCTTTTTTCGAAGCCGTGATGGTCGAGGACTGGGCTCAGGTGCAGCAAGTGCAGCAGGACATGGCGCGACTGGAAGACGAAGCCGACAAGCTGAAGAAAAGCGTGCGCCTGCACCTGCCCAAGAGCCTGTTTCTGCCGGTTCCGCGCTCGGATCTGCTGGAGCTGCTGAGTGTACAGGACAAAGTCGCCAACCGCGCCAAGGACATCGCTGGCCTGATGCTAGGCCGCGAAATGTCTATTCCTCAGGCGCTGCAGCCGCTGATGCGGACCTTTGTGCAGCGCACCGTGGATGCCAGCGCCCAGGCCCTGAAGGCCATGAACGAGCTGGACGAGCTGCTGGAAACCGGCTTTGGCGGTCGCGAAGCTGCCCTGGTCGAGTCCATGGTCATGGAGCTTGAGCAGATCGAACGCGACACCGATCTGATGCAGATCGACGTGCGTCGTGCCCTGTTCAAACTGGAAAAGGATCTTCCCCCGGTCGACGTGATGTTCCTCTACCAGATCATCGAGTGGATCGGCGATGTGGCCGACCGTGCCGAACGCGTCGGCAACCGACTGGAACAACTGCTGGCGCGCTAAGCGCCAGTGTCCTTTCTGGAATCTACGGATTAATTATTTATGTCTCTGATTGCGGACTACGGCCTCGTACTTCTGCTGCTCGCCTGTCTCTTCGGCTTTTTCATGGCCTGGGGCGTGGGTGCCAACGACGTGGCCAACGCCATGGGCACCTCGGTGGGCTCGCGCGCACTGACCATTAAACAGGCGATCCTGATCGCCATGGTGTTTGAGTTTGCCGGTGCCTACCTGGCCGGCGGCCAGGTCACTGAAACCATCAAGAGCGGTATCGTCGACGCCTCGATGATCACCCCGGACCTGATGGTGCTGGGCATGATGTCGGCGCTACTGGCGGCCGGTACCTGGCTGCTGATCGCCTCGACCCGTGGCTGGCCGGTCTCCACCACCCACTCCATCGTCGGCGCAGTAATTGGCTTCGCCGCCGTTGGCGTGTCCATGGACGCGGTCAACTGGGCCGGCGTCGGCCCGATCGTGGCCAGCTGGGTAATCTCGCCGGTGCTCTCCGGGATCGTCGCCTTCGGCCTGTTCGTCAGCGTGCAACGGCTGATCATCGATACCGACGAGCCCTTCCTCAACGCCAAGCGCTTCGTGCCGCTGTATATGTTCGCCACCGGTTTTATGGTCAGCATCATGACCCTGACCAAGGGCCTCAAGCATATCGGCCTGAACCTCTCCAGCACCGAGGGCTTTATGCTCTCGCTGGGCGTCGGCACCCTGGTGATGCTGCTGGGTATCGTCCTGCTCAGCCGGATCAAGATCGACGTCGAGGCGGACAAGGATTTCCACTACGCCAGCGTGGAGAAGGTCTTCGCCGTGCTGATGATCTTCACCGCCTGTTCCATGGCCTTTGCCCACGGTTCCAACGACGTGGCCAACGCCGTCGGCCCGCTGGCGGCCATTGTCGGGGTGATCCAGTCCGGCGGTGAGGCGGTCGGGGCCAAGGCGGCGCTGCCGGCCTGGGTGCTGCTGCTCGGCGCGGTGGGTATCGTCATCGGCCTGGCTACCTACGGCTACAAGGTGATCGCCACCATCGGCAAGGAAATCACCGAGCTGACCCCCAGCCGCGGTTTCGCTGCCGAACTGGCCACCGCTACCACCGTGGTCGGTGCCTCGGCCATCGGCCTGCCAGTGTCCACCACCCACACCCTGGTCGGTGCGGTACTGGGCGTAGGCCTGGCCCGTGGTATCGGCGCACTGAACCTGGGCGTGATCGGCAAGATCTTTATGTCCTGGCTGATCACCCTGCCAGTGGGTGCGGCGCTGTCCATCGTGTTCTTCTACGTGCTGCGCGGCATCTTCCTCTGAGTTAGCGGTTTTCTCTCTGCCGGCGATGGCCCTATGATGGGCCTCGCCCGCGGAGACCATCGATGCCCCTGCCTTCCCTAAAAGAGCAATTCGCCGCGCTGATCGCAGCGCCTTCGGTGAGCTGTACCCAGCCCCACTGGGACCAGTCCAACCGCGCCGTGATCGAGTTGCTCTCGGGCTGGCTCGGCGACCTCGGCTTCCACTGCGATGTGCAGCAAGTCTCCCCCGGCAAATTCAATCTGCTCGCCAGCTATGGCAGCGGGCCCGGTGGCCTGGTGCTGGCCGGACACAGCGACACCGTGCCGTTCGACGCCGCGCTGTGGCAGAGCGACCCGCTCAAGCTGACCGAAATCGACGGCCGCTGGGTGGGCCTGGGCAGCTGCGATATGAAGGGCTTCTTCGCCCTGATCATCGAAGCGGTGCAACCCTTGCTGGAGCAGCGCTTTCAACAGCCACTGCTGATCCTCGCCACCTGCGACGAGGAAAGCTCGATGGCCGGAGCCCGCGCCCTGGCCGCTGCCGGACGGCCCCTGGGGCGCGCGGCGGTGATCGGCGAGCCCACCGGCCTCAAGCCCATCCGCCTGCACAAGGGCATCATGATGGAACGCATCGACATCCTCGGTCAGAGCGGCCACTCCTCCGACCCCGGCCTCGGCCACAGCGCCCTGGAAGCCATGCAGGACGTGATCACCGAGCTGCGCGGCCTGCGCAGCCAGTGGCAGCGCGAATTCAGCAACCCGCAGTTCAGCGTGCCAGTGCCGACCCTGAACCTGGGCTGCATCCATGGCGGCGACAACCCCAACCGCATCTGCGGCCAGTGCGCCCTGGAGTTCGACCTGCGCCCGCTGCCTGGCATGGACCCGCAGGCGCTGCGCGCGGCGATCCGGCAGAAGCTGCAGCCGCTGGCCGAGCAGCACCAGGTCAAGATCGACTACGCGCCGCTGTTCCCCAGCGTGCCGCCGTTCGAGCAAAGCGCCGACACTGAGCTGGTGCGCATCGCCGAACGCCTCACCGGGCACAGTGCCTGCGCGGTAGCATTTGCCACCGAAGCGCCTTATCTTCAGCAGCTCGGTTGCGAAACCCTGGTGCTTGGCCCCGGCGATATCGATTGCGCCCACCAGCCCGGCGAACACCTGGCGATGTCGCGCCTGCAACCGACCGTGCAACTGCTGCGCGAACTGATCGAGCATTACTGCCTGCAACCCGCCACCGCGGTGCCACCTGGAGGAGAGAACGCGTGAAGCTGCACCAACTGCGACGATAACCACCCGCTGCTATCGGCTGCCTCGTCTGGCGCACCCGCGCCAATCCATGCGTTCCCTATCTGCCCCACAGGTTCCTCCCGCAATGCACGACCACGTCAATTGGCTCCGCCACGCTTCGCCCTATATCAATGCCCACCGCGACTGCACCTTTGTGGTGATGCTGCCGGGCGAGGGCGTCGCCCACCCGAATTTCGGCAATATCGTTCACGACCTGGTGCTGCTGCACAGCCTCGGCGTGCGCCTGGTGCTGGTGCATGGGTCGCGCCCGCAGATCGAGGCGCGCCTGGCCAATCAGGGCCTGACCCCACACTTCTACCGCGACCTGCGGGTAACCGACGGGCCGACCCTGGAGTGCGTGATCGACGCCGTCGGCCAGCTGCGCATCGCCATCGAAGCGCGCCTGTCGATGGACATGGCACGCTCGCCGATGCAGGGCTCGCGCCTGCGCGTCACCAGCGGCAACTTCGTCACCGCGCGGCCGATCGGCGTGGTCGATGGCGTCGACTATCACCACACCGGCGAAGTGCGGCGCATCGACCGCAAGGGCATCAATCGTCAGCTGGATGAGCGCAGCATCGTGTTGCTGTCGCCGCTGGGCTATTCGCCCACCGGGGAAATCTTCAACCTGGCCTGCGAAGACGTTGCCACCCGCGCCGCCATCGACCTGGACGCCGACAAGCTGCTGCTGTTCGGGGCCGAGAGCGGCCTGCTCGACGAGAACGGCCGCCTGGTCCGCGAGCTGCGCCCACAGCAGGTGCCGCAGCATCTGCAGCGCCTGGGCAACAGCTACCAGGGCGAACTGCTCGACGCCGCCGCCGAGGCCTGCAAGGCCGGGGTACGCCGCAGCCATATCGTCAGCTACGCCGAAGACGGTGCACTGCTCAGCGAGCTGTTTACCCGCACCGGCAACGGCACCCTGGTGGCCCAGGAGCAGTTCGAATCCCTGCGTGAGGCGACCATCGAAGATGTCGGCGGCCTGATGGAGCTGATCACCCCGCTGGAAGACCAGGGCATTCTGGTGCGCCGTTCGCGGGAGGTGCTGGAGCGTGAAATCGAGCAGTTCAGCATCGTCGAACGCGAAGGCCTGATCATCGCCTGCGCCGCGCTGTACCAGATTGCCGACTCGGATTTCGGCGAGCTGGCGTGCCTGGCGGTCAATCCGGCCTACCGCCATGGCGGTCGCGGCGACGAGCTGCTCGAACGCATCGAGGAACGCGCCCGCGCCCAGGGCCTGAAGACCCTGTTCGTGCTCACCACCCGCACCGCCCACTGGTTCCGCGAGCGCGGCTTCGTGCCCAGCAGCGTCGACCGCCTGCCCGCCGCCCGCGCCTCGCTGTACAACTACCAGCGCAATTCCCAGGTGTTTGAAAAGGCGCTTTAAAGCGCCTACAGGCAATGCGCCAGGCCTTACCGCAGAGCCCTGGCGCAATCCGGGAAACAGGCCGCTCTAGGGGATCAGCTCCTGCTGCTCCTCGGGTAGTTGCGGGTCGACCTGCAGCCAGGGCAAGCCGCTCTGCACCCAGATATGTCGATCCGCTGGGGCCTGCTCCGGGTGGTCGAGGGTGGCGACGGTCACATCCAGGGTCTGCGGGCTGAGGCGGGTAAACAGGGTCAGGTGCGCGCCGCAGGTCGGACAGAAACTGCGCGTGCAGGTAGCCGACGAGGCGTACTCGGTCGGCGTGCCGGACAGCCACTGAAAGCTCGCCAGCGGCACCGTGATCCAGGTGGTCAGGATGCCGCCGCTGCTGCGCCGGCAGACCGAACAGTGACAGTGGGCGATATCCACCAGGGGTGCGTCGAAGCAATAACGCAGGCGACCACAGTGGCAGCCTCCGCTGTGCAATAAACTCATCCTTGCTCTCCTTCGCCGTTCGATGCTTGCGTCGCCCGCCCGGGCTGCTCAAGATGGGCGCTTGCGCCTTGCTCGGCAGTTTTCAACGGTCTGTTAAACGAGGGTTGTCGTGCTCGAATTGCTGCTGGCCTTATGGCCCTTGTTCGCCCTGATAATCGCCGGTTATCTGCTGCGCCGCCAGGCCTTTCCCAACGAGGCGTTCTGGCCCGGAGCCGAGCGGCTGAACTACTTCATCCTGTTTCCCGCCCTGCTGTTGAGCAGCCTGGCCACGGCCCCGCTGGATAACCCCGCGCTGCCGCGCCTGGCCCTGGCAGTCATGCTGGCCTTGGGTCTGGCCTGGCTGGCCCTGCTGCTGATGCGCCGGGTGCGGGGCTGGCCGGCGGGGCGTTTCGGGGCGTTTACCCAGGGCACCCTGCGCTTCAATACCTACCTGGGTCTGGCCACAGTGGGCAGCCTGTTTGGCCAACCAGGCCTGAGCCTGGCCGCATTGATGCTGGCTCTGATGGTGCCCACGGTCAACGTGCTGTCGGTCTGGTCGCTGACCGCCGAGCGCGGCGTCAGTGCGCGCAGCCTGCTGCTGCCGATCCTCAAGAACCCGCTGATTCTCGCCTGCCTGGCCGGGGCTCTGATCAACCTCAGTGGCATCGGCCTGCCCGGCGGCAGCGAGCGTCTGCTCGGCCTGCTGGCCGCCGCCAGTCTGCCGCTGGGCCTGCTCTGCGTCGGCGCGGCATTGAAGCCCGAGCAGCTGAGCGGCGAAGTTCCGGCCCTGCTCAGCAACAGCCTGCTGCGCTTGCTGGCTATGCCGCTGCTGGCCTGGACGGTGGCCTATGGGCTGCAGTTGCCGGCGATGGAAAGTACCCTGCTGGTGCTGTTCTTCGCCCTGCCGACGGCCCCCACCGCCTATGTGCTGACCCGCCAGCTGGGCGGCGACAGCCAGCTGATGGCGGGCCTGATCACCCTACAGACCCTGCTGGCGGCGGCCAGCCTGCCGCTGTTGCTGCGCCTGCTCGGTTAATCCCGCGTCTCTGGCCTGCAGATAGCTGTCGATCATCTGCTGGTAGCGGCCGCTGTCCTGCAGGGCGCGCAGGCCCAGGTTGAACTGTTCGATCAGCTGCGGCCCCTGCGGGTGCTTGTGCGGCACTATCAGGTGCAGGGTGCTGTTGCTGATCGCCCTGACAGAGCGGCGGAACAGGCTCAGGTCGGCACCGGTCAGGCGCAATGCGGTTTCCCCCAGACGCAGGTCGGAGATAAAGAAATCATCCCGGCCGAGCAGCAACAGGCGCGCGCATTCCTTGAGGCCAGTGGGCGAATGGCGGGTCAGCACGCCCTGGTCGAGCAGCTCCTGCAAAGCCTTCGGCGGTTGCCAGCCCAGCGGGTAACAGAAGCGCCGGCCCTGCAGGCTGGCCGGATCATCCAGCTCGATGGGCTCGGCGGCGCGGCTGAAGATATGCTGCTCGGCCACGAACAGGGCGGCGGAATACAGGTATTCCTGCTCCCGCTGAGGCGTGCGTACATAAGGGAAGGTCGCGTCGTATTCGCCCTGCAGGGTCTTCAGGTAGCCGCGGTTCCAGGGCCGCCAGTCCAGGCTATGGACGATGCTGCGTTCATCCAGCACGGCCTTTACCACCTGGGTCAGCATGCCACCGCCCGGCAGGGCCTGGCCGGTAAAGGGCGCGTAGTCGTCGCCGGTAACCAGACGCAGGTTATCGGCCTGGGCGCAGAGGCACAGGCTCGACAACAGGCAGACCAGCACGCGCTGTAGCATCAGGCCACTATCCAGAGGTTTCTAGGTTATTTATTCGAGGGTAAACCACTGCACCTCGACCCGGCGGTTCTGTTCGCTGTCCTGGCCCAGGGGCTCTTCCCAGCCGCGCCCGACCAGTTCGATGCGGTCGTCGGCGATGCCCGGGTGGCGGGCCAGCAAGGCCGCCTTGACCGCCAGGGTACGCTGGCGCGACAGCTCCATGGCCTTTAGCGCCATGCTGCGTACCAGCGCCGAACCGCCCTGGCGTTCGAAGTCGGCGACCATGGCGTTATCCACATGGCCGCGCAGCAGGACGATGGAGCCGGGGCTGACCTGGAGAAACTTCTTGATGGTGTCCAGGTAGTCCTGGTTGGCCTTGGCCTCGTTATCCAGGGCCGCCGAGTTGGCCTCGAAGAAGAAGCGGATGTCCTTGCTCAACAGCGCATCGCCTTCCAGGGCGACCTTGCCGCTGGTGCGGATCGGCGCAATGGCGATGCTCTGGCCCTGGAACTGGCCGTCCTGCTGCAGGGCCTTGAGGTGGCTCAGGTCGGAGAAACGTTCAGGATCGGCGGGGTTGCGGATCAGCGCGCCGTAGGCCAGCACCGAGGACTGGAAAATGCCCTGGAAGGAGCCGGCCGAATCGATGCTGCCGTCGAAGAACGCCAGGTTTTCCGGCAGGTTGCTCAGGTGCACCTTGCTCAGCTCGTCGAGGGTTTCTTCCTGGGTCCAGCCGAACGCCTGGGCGACCACGCCGGCATGGGTCCGGGGATCGTCACGCAGCAGGCGGTTGCCCTCCAGCAGGCCATGCACCAGACCTTTGACGATCTGCGGATGGGCGTTGGCGAAGCCCTTGTTGACCACCAGGATATCGGCCACCACCAGCAGGTTGCGATTGGACACCAGCATCTTCGCCGCCCCGGCGGATTCGGCAACGGCCTGGTCGGTGCGCGGCGACCAGCCGACGCAGCCGTTCAGCCGATGCTTGCCGGCCAGTTCGGCGACATAGGCATCGCAGGCGATAAAGGCATCCTCGTAGAACACCAGGCCCAGCTCGTTGGGCCCCGGACGCGCCTCGAGGTCGCGCAGCACCTTGACCGCCACGCCGGCCTCACTGGCCAGGTAGCGGATAAAGAACTCGCTTTCGTTGAACTGGGTGGCGGCGAGCACCTTGCCCTTGAGCTGGTTGACGCTGGCGATGCTGCTGTCCACCACCACCTGGTCGGCCCCGCGGGAGAAGGCGATCTGCGCCGGCACCGTGACCTCGAACTGACGGCCAAGCACCGCCAGCACGTCGGCGGTGGTGGCCACGGCGGCCATCTGGCCGTTGTTCAGCGCCGACCATTCCTCACTCTCGCCCTTGCTCAGGCGCAGCTGGAAGCCGTACTGCTTGGCGAAAAAGGAATCGGGGTTGGGCGCGAGACCGCCGTTGGCGACGATCAGGCCGCCATAACCGGCGTACTCGCTCATATCGACGTCGATAATGTTGTTCTTCATCTCGTAGGGCGCGGCCGACTGCAGGGTCGGCGTGCCGCTGACCGGCTCGATCGGCTCGGGGCCCGTGCTGCCCCCGAGGCTCGCGGGCAGGCCGCTGAGCACGCTGCCGCTGCCTTCTTCGAGCATATCCTTGCTGACCAGCCAGGCTCCCAGCCCCAACAGGCCGATCACCAGCAAAATGGTCAGCAGCTTGCCGGCAGCATTGCCGCGCTGACGCTGCCCGGATGTGGATAGATACATGACGCCTCTCCCTGTCGGATGCGAGCCAGCGGCTCGCCAATCAAAAGTGTTCACAGCCTGAACCGCTGCCCTTATCCGGCGCTTCGCGCCATCACTGGCGTAGCGATTCGTCCTGCGTCGGCTTGTCGCCCTGGCCCTGCAAGACATACCGCGGCAAGGCCTGGTGTTCGTTGAGTTCGAGTACCCCGAGCAGGTCGCGCTGGCTGTTGAGCCAGCGGCTGGCCTCGTTGAACGAGCTGGTCAGGGCATTCAGCGCCACGCCGATCTGCTCTTCGTCGGTGGCCAGCAGGGTCTGCTCGCGGATCAGGGCGATCTGCTGCTCGATGCGCTGCAACTCGGCATCCACATGTTCCTTGCGCCGCATGCCTTCGACATGGGCCATCTGGCGCGCGTCGATCACCTGCTTCTGCTGCTCCAGGCTGCGTCGCAGCTCGTCGTTCAGCTCGCTGCTGGCCAGGCGCGCATCGATCTGGTCTTCCTGCTGCTGCAACTCGGCGCTGTCCTTGGCCGCGGTGTCCACCACCACGTTCAGGGCCTGGCCGGCCACCAGCAGACGCAGGTTGAGCCACACCAGCTGCTCCAGGCTGTCGGCATGGGAGGCCATCAAGGGCGAGCGCGCGAGCAGCTGCAACACCTCGCGGGCACGGGCCTCGATCACCTGCTGGCGGCTGCGCTGCGTGGCATCGAGCAGCGCCACTGTGGCCTCGTAGCGCTGGCTGGCGGGATCGGCCGGCTGCGCCTGCCGGGCGTCCACCGTGCGGCGAAAGCGCGCGCTACCGCTCAGCAGCAGCAGATAGCCCAGTTCCAGGCCGGCCCCCAGCACCCAGAAGCCCGGGCTGACAAAGGCCCCGAGCAGGCCGAACGCCGCCAGGCCAAACCAGTTCGGCGGCAGCGGCATGCCCAGGGGGCGGGCGTTGAAGGCGGCCCACAGATAACGGCCGCTCATGGTTGTGGGGGCTCCTGGCCGAGGTGGCGCAGGGATTCGGGCACGAAGGCCATATCGGTGGCCTCGCGGATGGCGATGCTCATCTGCAGGCGCAGCACCGGCTCGGCCACCGGCGGCTGGTAGCCCAGCAGGCAATGCTTGAGCGCCGCCAGGGGCTGCATCTGCGCGGTGCGCACCTGACGGTAGACCTTGACCGCCAGGGCCTCGGCGGCACCCGGGGTAAGCAGCAAGGGCAGCGGCAATTTCACCAGCGCCTTGAGTTCCAGCTTGAGGTCGAAGCGCCCCAGCAAGGCCTTGAGCAACGCCGCGCTTTCCTCGACCGTGGTGGTCGGCAGCAGCGGGATCTTCACGTCGACCCGGCCCGGACGCTTGAGATCGACTTCGATCAGATCGGGGCGCGAGGAGGCGAGAATCCAGATCACCTTGCCGCGGTTGTCGGCGTCGCCCATTTCCTGGGCGATCATCGAATAGAGGCGTCCGGACAGGCCGCTGTCGCCGCTGCCGCCGTCGCGCTTGCCGAGGCTCTGGTCGGCCTCGTCGATAAACACGATGCAACGGCCCAGGCCGCGGATCAGGCGGAAGATCTTCTCCAGATTGCCCTCGCTGGAGCCGACCCAGCGGTCGCGGAAGTTCTTCAGCTTGACCACCGGCACCCCGGCCTCGCCGGCCAGGCACTCGACCAGGTAGGTCTTGCCGGTGCCCACCGGGCCGCAAAAGATATAGCCCTTGGGCAGCGCACGCAGATCACTGGCCTGCCACAGCGCCATGTCCTGGCGCAGCCAGACCTTCAGCGCCTCCTGAGCGTGGTAGTCGTCCAGGGTGCGTTTGGATTCGATAAATTCCACCAAGCCGGCGCTGTCGTTTTCCACCAACTCCTTCTTCGCTTCGGCCCAGTCCTGAGCACCGAGCACCTTGCCCTCATGGGCGCGACGTTTGACCAGGCTGGCCAGGGCGCTCAGGCTGACCCCGGCCAGGGCCTGCACCGCACCCTTGTCTTCGTCGGCAAAGGCGGCGGGATGGTCCAGGCGCAATTGCGCCAGGCACTGACCGAGGCTGTCGGCGTCCGGCAGCGGCACCTGCACCCGGTCGATGCGCGGGTTGTTCGCCACCAGCGGGTGCAGGTCATTGAGGTTATCGGCGATCAGCAGGCTGGCGAAGGCCATATCGGCGAACGGCGGCTCGGCGGCCCAGTCGCGTACCAGGCTGGCCAGGCTTGCGCTGGCAAAATCGCCCTGACGGCTGGCCGGCAGCACCAGCTCGGCACCGCGCAGGATCACCGCCACATGCTCGCTGTCGCCGCGGCCGAGGGCCTGCAGGTTGGCGCGGTAACGCAGGTAGCGGCTGATCAGCTGCACCGCCTCGCGCGGGTCCAGCGGCCACTGGCTCTGCGCCGCGGCCGGCCACTGGGCGAAACGCTCGCCGCCGCGCAACAGGCTCAGGCCGTTGCCCGGGTCGTAGAGAAAGACGATATCGAAGGTGCCGAGCAGCTTGGCGTCGAGGTAACGGGTCAGGCTGACCAGGCGGCCGTCCAGGGGAAAACGGTCGGCGACATTGCCGTACAGCACGAACTGGCCATGGGCAGCGCTCTCATAGGCCAGGCGCAGTTCGGCGACCCAGGCGGGTACAGGCGATTGCCCGAGCATGAGTTACTGGCTTTCCGACTGCGGATTGCCACCGCCCATGCTGCGGTTGGCCGCCGGGGCCTCGCTGGCCTCCTGGCCGGGCAGGCTGATGCCTTCCTTGGCGGCGAAATCGGCCAGGGCCTGGTCGGCCAGGGCATCCATCTCGGCTTCCTTGAGGTTCACTTCGCTCATGTCCATCGAATCGCGGGCCATGCGCGCGCGGCCGGCGGCCTTGGTGCGCTCTTCCTCGACCATCTCGTGCAGGCGGCTGAGGGTGTCGCCGGAACCGCCGATGGTGCTGACCATGCCGGCGGCCATCTCGTTCATCTCGGCCATGGCAGTCTTCATCCGCAGGTCGTTGATCGCGCCCTTGAGCGCCTCGATCTTGCTCCGCGCGGCGGCCACCGCCACTTCGCGGGCCTTGGTCAGGTTCTGGTAGGTTTCCTCGGCCTGGGCCAGCTGGCGACGATTCTCTTCCAGCTCACGGGCCAGGTTCTGCAGACGCAGGGCGTTCTGCGCCGCAGCCGACTTGTTGCCGGCACGCAGGTGGGCGGTGGTGCGCGCATGCAGCTCGCGCTCCTCGGTCTCCTGCTTGCGCACCTGGCTCATCAAACGCTCGGCCAGGCCCGCATGGGCGGCCAGGCCCTGGTTGAAATTGGCGATCTGCTTACGCAAATTTTCCTGCTCCAGCTCCAGCAACGCCTCCGGGTTCTGCCGCTCGATGTCCTTGATAAACAGCGACAGCATGCCTTTGAGGATATTGGTCAGACGAGCGAACATGGTTTCTCCTTGCGGTAAGCGGGCAATCCATCGATGACTGACGGCACGGCCAGTCAGGCACGGCCGGTCAGGCGTTGAGCATTCTTGGTGAGCCTGGCAATTGATGCAACCGTCCGTCGCCGGTCAGTGCTGCTGGCGATTGTAGGCAGAGGCAAGAGTTGCGGGATAGCCAGTCGATCACGTCTGCAGCCATCAGAATAGATCGAGTTGATTGGCCGGGGGGGCTTTAACCGCCGTGGCCCGCACCTCCGGCTGCGCCGACTTTGCCTGTAGCCGCTCAGCCAAACCCGCCGCCCGCTCGGCGCGGGTCACCACCGCCTCGCCCAGACGTGGCGGCAGCGCCCAGATTTCCACCAGCTGCTTGGCGCGGGTGATGCCGGTGTAGAACAGGCTGCGGCTGAGCAGCGGGCTGGGTTGTTCGGGCAGCACCAGCAGCACTTCGCTGAACTCCGAACCCTGGCTTTTATGCACAGTCATGGCAAAGGCGCTGTCGTGGCTGGGCAGACGCGCCGGGGCGAAGGGGCGGTAGCCGTCTTCACCTTCAAAGAACACCCGCAGGCCGTACTCAGTGTGGAGGCAGATGCCGATATCGCCGTTGAACAGGCCGAGGGCGTAGTCGTTCTGCCGCACCATCACCGGCCGGCCGACATACCAGCGCTCGCGGCTGGGCACCTGGCTGCGGCGTTTGATCCGCGCCTCTAGCGCCTCGTTGATACCGGCCACGCCCCAGACGCCTTCACGCTGGGCGCAAAGCGCGCGGAAGGCATTGAAGGCGGCAAAAGCGGCTGCCGGGTCGGCGCTTTTTGCGGCATCGATAAAGGGGGCGTAGCCCTGATCCAGACGCTCCAGCAGATCGCTGGGCGTTGGCTGGGCAATCCAGGCCAGGTCGCTGCGCGCTTCCTTGAGCAGGTTAAGCGTGCCGCTGACATCGCCGCCATTGATCCGCCGCGCCAGCTCGCCGATGCCGCTATCGCCGGCAAAGCGGTGGCTGTGAGTCAGCAGCACCACGGCATCGCCGAGTTGCGAGCTGGGTTCGCTGACTGGCACCTGCTGACCGGTAATGCGCTGCAGCTCACGGGCAGCCTGGGCATCGAAACCACGGCCCTCGCAGAGTTCGGCGAATACCGCGCCGGCTTCCACGGCGCACAGCTGATCCTTGTCGCCGAGCAGGATCAGCCGTGCGCTGGGCGGCAGGGCGTCGAGCAGTTTGGCCATCAGCGCCAGGTCGACCATTGAGGCTTCGTCCACCACCAGCACATCCAGCGCCAACGGGTTAGCGGCGTTATGGCGTACCTGGGGGCTGTCGCCACGGCTGCCAAGCAGACGGTGCAGGGTGCGCGCTTCATCCGGCAGCGCCGCCTTGATCGCCTCGCTGACTGGCAGCGCGGCCTTGGCATTGCGGATTGCCTCGGCCATTCGCGCCGCCGCCTTGCCCGTGGGCGCGGCCAGGCCGATGGCCAGGTTGGCGGCCCCCGGCTGCTCGAGCAATGCGGCGAGCAGACGCACCACGGTGGTGGTTTTGCCGGTGCCGGGGCCACCGGAGATCACCGCCAGCTTGCGTCGCACCGCTTGCGCGGCGGCCAGACGCTGCCAGTCCGGTTGCTGCTGGTTAAAGGAAAATAGCCGGCCCAGGCTTTCGCTCAACTGCGCCTCATCCACCACCGGCAGATCGGCGGCGCGCTGCAGCAACTGTTCGGCCAACTGGCGTTCGTAGGCCTGGTAGCGCGCCAGATAGAGGCGGCCGTGTTCGAGAATCAGCGGGGTGAAATCACCGTTGCCGCCCACCAGGGGCGAGGCTTGCAGCTGCACCTGCCAGTCGCCCTGAGGCGGCAGACGGAAGTCGTGTTCGGGCCAGGGGCGCTGCCCGGCCAGGCGCGCCAAGGGCAGGCACACGTCGCCCTTGTCCAAGGCCATACAGAGCAGCGCCGCCGAAACCAGCACCACGGGTGAGGCCGCCGGATCAAGGCGTTGCAGGCTGTCGACCAGGGCGCGTTCCAGGGGGCCGAAGGGCAAGTCGGCAAAGTTCATGCAGTACCCCTGTAGGGTGCGCCGTGCGCACCAAGGGTGAAGGACATGGTGCGCACGGCGCACCCTACGAACACCACGCGCGCCAACGGGCCGAGGGGTAGATCAGGCAGCATAGCGATACCCCCGTAGGAGCGGGCCATGCCCGCGATGCGCTTGCGCCGCCAAATTTTCGCGGGCATGGCCCGCTCCTACAACAGCTGCCATCAGCCTTCTCCTTCAAACAGGTTATCCAGCGCATCCAACAGCCCATCGCTGGGCCGCGAGAAATACACCCCGGCGCTCGGCATGCCGCGTAGAAACAGGTAATAGGCACCGCCCAGCTGGTCATTGTGGAAGTCATCCAGACGCTGACGCAGGAAGCGTCGCAGGGCCACCAGATAGATCAGGTATTGCAGGTAGTAATGCTCGGCGGCCAGGGCCTGCAGCAGGCGCTCGCCGCCGTAGTAGCTGGCGTCCGGGCCGAGCCAGTTGGACTTGTAGTCGGCGATGTACCAGCGCCCGTCATGCTCGAAGGTCAGGTCGATAAAGCCCTTGAGAAAACCCTTGAGGCTGTCGAATTCCAGCCGCGCCGCCGCCTCACGCATCGGTGCCGCCAGGCCATGGGCCGGGTCGCAGAGAATCGCCCGCAGGCGCTGCACATCCAGCCCGGCCAGGGGGAAGGTAAAGCCCAGTTCGGGCAGCCGCCGCGCTGGCTCAAGACCGGCGAGGCACAGGCCATTGCCATCCAGATCGGCGTCGATCACCTGTTGCAACTGGCTCAGCGCCACGGCGCTCCAGTCGCTGCTGATGCCATGGCCGCTCAGCCCCGGCTCGATCAGTTCGGCCAGGGCGGCCTTGCCTCTGGCCCAGTCTTCGAGGATGGCATGCAGGCAGGTACCGGCCCGCGCGCCACGGGGAAAGGCGAAGAAGCCGCTGCCCGGCTCGCTGGCATCCGGCAGCACCAGGCCGTCGCGGTCCGGCGCTTCCATATGCATGCCGGCGGCTAACCCGGAGAAGCTGCCGATGCGCCAGGCGCTGTGCAGGCTGCGCTGCAGGCTGGCGAGTTGCTGCGGGGCCGGCGCGCGCTGCTCCCCGGCGGCGCTGGCCTCGGTTTCACGCAGGGGCTGGATAACCATCTGGCCCTGACTGCTGGCGATCAGCTGCTCGATTTCTGCACGTAAACCTTGGGGACTGAGGCTTTGCAGATGGCCGGCAAGCTCGGCCAGGGCATCCTCACCGGGCAACTCGCGGCCGTGCAGCAGCCAGGCCAGGGCACTGCTGTGCAGGCCACTGTCGCCGAGGGTGCCGTCTTTTCTCGGTTTGCAGTCCACCGGTCCCCAGTGCAGCCACAGACGATCACGGGCGCGAGTCAGGGCCACGTAGGTCAGGCGCAGTTTCTCGGCGAAACGCTCATGGCGGGCGCGCTCGCGGTGCGTGTCGATCTGCTCGCCGCCCAGGTCCAGCAACGGCGTGCCGTCGTCGGCGTGGCAGCTGATGTCTTCGCTCTGGCGCAGCAGCGCGCCGTCCCACAGGTAGGGGCAGAACACCAGCGGGTACTCCAGGCCCTTGGAGGTGTGGATGGTGACGATCTGCACCCGCTCGGCATCGCTTTCCAGGCGCAACAGGGCGTCCTCGCCATGGGCCTCGGCGCTGCGCTGGGCGTTGAACCAGGCGAGCAACTGTTCCAGACCGGGGCGTTGCAGGCTCTCGGTCTGCAGCAGCTCGGCCAGGTGCAGCAGGTTGGTCAACCGGCGTTCGCCATCCACCAGCGCCAGCAGTCGTGGGGCAACCTGCTGCTCATCCAGCCAGGCGCGGAAGGCGCGCATAAAGCCCTGCTGCTGCCAGAGTTGGTGATAGCGCTCGGCGTCTTCGCGCTCGCGGTCCCAGGCCTGGGCATCCTCGGCGCAGGCCGCCAGCACCTGGGCACTGCGGCCCAGCAGGCGGCTGGCCAGGGCATAGCGCAACGCGCCTTCGCGGCCGGGCTCGGCATAGGCAGCGAGCACCGCAGACAGTTCGGCGGCCTCTTCACTGTGCCAGACATTCTCCTTGCCACGACGCACGCTGGGCACGCCACGGGCAGCCAGTTCCGCAGCTACCTCGCTGGCCTGACGGTGACTGGCGACCAATACGGCAATATCGCCGCCCTTAAGCGGAGTCTGCTCACCCTGATCGTCGCTTCCTTTTTCAAAATAAGCCTGGCCCTGAGTGCTGGCGCTAAGCACCGCAGCGATACGTCGCGCGGTATCTCGCGCCACCAGGCTGCCCGCTTCACCCTTGCCCAGATGGTCGTTATCCAGCCAGACCAGCGCCAGCGGCGCGTCCACCTCGCCCTCTACCACCGGCAGCACCAACTTCGCCCGCGCCTTGTGACTGGCCCCGACCTGCTGATAGGCCAGGCCCTTCTCGGCGAAAGGCATGGGCCGGTCGAACAGCTGGTTGAGCGCGGCGATCAGCTCGGGCGTGGAGCGGTGGTTGGTGGCCAGGCTGTATTGCCGCGCCGCTTCGCTGCGCGCCTTGAGGTAGGTCGCCAGATCCGCGCCCCGGAAGGCATAGATGGCCTGCTTGGGGTCGCCGACAAAACACAGATCACCAGCCTGGCTACTGCGCGCCTCGCTGACTGCGTCAGTTCCTCGCTCAGGGCTCGCCGTACAGCCAGTACTGTCTCGCCCTTCGCTCGGAGCCTTCCTTGCCAGCAAGTCGCTCGCTACGCCAGGGTTTGAATAGATACGGTGAAACACCCGGTATTGCACCGGATCGGTGTCCTGAAACTCGTCGATCAGCGCCACCGGATACTGCGTACGCAAGGTACCAGCCAGGTGTTCGCCGCCCTCACCCTGCAACGCCTGCTGCAATTTGTTGAGCAAGTCGTCGAAGGCCAGCAGGCGCTGGGCCGCCTTGCGTGCCGGCAGTTGCTCGTTGAGCTGGCCGATCAGGCGTACCTGCAGGTCGATCAGGCGTTGCTCGGCCTCGGGCTGCGCCGCATCCAGCGCATCGCAGAGTTCCTGCAACGCGGCAGCCAGGGGATTGGCCGGGGCTTCGCAGCCCTTTTTGCTGGCCTTGTTCAGGCCTTCGCGGGCCAGGCGACGATGCGCTTCGGTCTTGCTGAACAGTGCCGCCGCATCGCTGAAATAACCATCCAGCTCAGCCTGCCAGACGCCCAGCTTGGCCGGGTTGCACATATTGCTCTTGAAGCCGTCGAAGGCCTTGAGCTGCGCCAACCAGGCGGCGCTTTCACTCAGCCAACTGTCGCGCGCCTGCTGCCAGGCGGCGCGCAGGGTGCTCATCTCGCTGCTGGCACCGGGTTGCGGCTCGATACGCAGATAAGGCTTGCCCAGGTGATTGCGCAAACGCTGGCGCAGAACCTGCGGGGTGATCTTCTGCTGCACCAGAAACGCCGCCCATTCCGGCTCGGCCGCCGCCAGCTCATGCCGCCAGAGGTCGGCGAGCAGGGCATCAATGATCTCGCGATCGTCATGGGTCAGCTCGTTGTCGAAATCACCACCGGCCTCGAACGCGGCATCCTGCAGGGCACGCTGACAGAAACCATGAATGGTGAAGATCGCCGCCTCATCGAAGCCATGCACCGCCAGCAGCAAACGCCGATGGCTGGCCGCATCCGGATACTGGGCACGCAGATCATTCAGCAACTGATCATCGCCCGGGCCGTTGTCGTACACCGCCAGCAGCTCGGCCAGGCGCTTGCGAATGCGCTCGCGCAGCTCGGCGGTGGCGGCGGTGGTAAAGGTCACCACCAGAATCTGGCTGACGCTGAGCCGCTTCTCCAGCAACAGACGGGCGTACAGCGCGGTCAGGGTCCAGGTCTTGCCGGTACCGGCGCTGGCCTCGATCAGCGAGCGGCCGCTGAAGCTGTCCTGCAGCAGGTTAAGGCTGGCGCTGCTCATGCTTCGTCCTCTTCACTGCCGTGCAGGGCATCCAGGGCCGGGCCGTAGAGCTGCTCGGCGAGGGACTCGAAACGCTCATCCAGCGCCTCGCGGTCGCGGAAAGCCAGGGCATTCCAGGGGTCCTGGCCTTCGCCTGTCATATGGTCGTTGCCTTGCCACATCAGCCGCGCTTCGCTGCGGGCGGCGTCAATCGGTTCCTTGCGCCCGGGGTTGCGCCATTTGCGGGCAAACCCGTGGCTGCATTTGGCGAACAGCGGCAGCGGCTCGCACAGCGCGCTTTTGTAGGCCTCCAGCCAGGGCAACAGCAGCCCTCGGGCATCCGCCAGCGGCCCCAGTCGCCATTCGCTTTTCGGCGAGAGCAGTCGGCTGTCGCGATTGATACCAGGCGTGGCGGCGCAGTTAAGCAGCAGATGACGCAGCCAGAACGGCGCAAGCTCCCAGGCGCCCAGATCACGCAGGCGATAGTCGAACAGGCCGGCGCTGGTCACGCCATCCAGCCAGCCATGGATGCGTACGCCGGCCAGTTCCAGGTCCACCAGCAGTGGTTGCGGCGCATCCTCCGGGCGTTCGTCGAACAGGGTCGGGGCGAAGGCGCGGATCGGCCCGCGTATCTGCCCCCAGTGCGCCTGACCCAGCTCGCCCACCGGCAGCCAGCCGGAGGCGGCGGCCACGGCGCGCTCCTGGCGCTCGCTCCAGCCCTGCTCGATGGCCTGCAGCGCCAGCTGGCGCAGGCCATGCTGGCTGGTCCACTCGACGCTGAACGGCTCGTCGCCGGCCAGGGTTTCCTCGCTCTGCGCCAGGCGCAGGCCGAGACGCTGTTCCAGCAGGTAGCGCGCCGGGTGCTTGAAGCAGTGGATCAGCTGGCTTGGCTCGATGCTGAGCGGAGCGCCGCCCGGCCCGCCCGCATCTGGCGCATCCAGAGCGCTGGCAAAGGGCGCGGGGGCTTGCACCGCCTGGCTTAAACGCTGCGCCGCGCGGAACCAGGGCGCGGCAAAGCCGGCATGGCGGTTGCCGGCGAAGTTGCCGGGGGCAAAGGGCTGCAGCGGGTGGTGATGGGTGATATGGGCGCTGGCCGGCTGCTCGGCAATGGACGCGGCGGTGAGATCGACCACATCCAGCAGCTCGCTGACCAGCACCGAGGGCGGCAGCTCGGCGTTGCTGCGCGGGTCGCGGCCGACATAGCTGAGGTACAGGCCGCCACGGGCCGAGAGCAGGGTTTCCAGCAGCAGGTAGCGGTCGTCCAGACGGCGGGCGCGGTCGCCGCGCCGGGGTTTCTGGCCGATCAGGTCGAAGCCGGCGGCCGGGGTGCGCCGTGGCAGTGCGCCGTCGTCCAGGCCGAGCAGGCAGACCAGACGAAACGGCAGGCTGCGCATCGGCACCATGGTGCAGAAGGTCACCGCACCGGTGAGGAAACCCGAGGCGGCGCTGCCCTGCTCCAGAGCGGCGGTCAGCTGCTGACGAATCAGCGCCAGTTCGATCGGCCGCTCGACCCCGGACGCATCGGCCTGCTCCTTGAGCGCGGCGCAGGCCTTGGACAGCAGCAACAGGGTGTCGCCGGCCTCGCGCTCGTCGAACAGCTGGTCGACCAACACTTGCAGGCTCTCGGCCCATTCGCGCAAAGGCCGTGGCCGTTGCAGGCTCAGCGCCAGGGTGGCCAGGCGTTCGACAAAGCCGGCCAGGCGACCGAGCAGTTGCGCACGACCGCCTTCCAGAGCATCCAGCGGCCAGCTGGCCCCCAGCAGCGGTGCGTCCAGGCCAGCAAGCTGCGGCGGCGCGGCAAAGCCCAGCAGCAGGCGATCCAGGCCCTGCCGCCAGGTAAAGGCGGCATCGGCCGGCAGGCCCAGCTGCTCGCGGTGCGCGCCATCGCGGCCCCAGCGCACCCCGGCTTCGCGCAGCCAGTCGCGCAGCAGGGGCAGATCTTCGGCTTCGATACCAGCGCGGCGGGCGATGGCCGGCTGTTCCAGCCAGGCGAGAATTTCCTCGGCGGCGAAGCGGCTGTCCGGCAGCGCCAGCAGATTGAGGAAGGCCTCGATCAGGGGAATTTCCGCGCGCAGGCTGCGATCGGCCAGGCTAAAGGGAATCCGCGGTACGCCCTCGCGGGGGGCAAACACCGCTTCGATATAGGGCGCATAACGCTCGATATCCGGGGTCAGCACCACCACCTGATCCGGGGTCAGCTGCCCGTCGGCGGCAAAGCGCGCGAGCAGCTGGTCATGCAGGATTTCCACCTCGCGCAGCGGCGAGTGGGCGATATGCAGCTCCAGCGAGCGGTCGTCCTCACGCAGCAGCAGACGCTCATCGGCCGAGCGGGTGCGCAGGCGCAGGATATCGTTCTGCAGTGCCTGCAACAGGCTGGCATCGTGCAGGTCGGCATCCTCGGAATACAGGCCGATTTCCTGGCTGCCTTCGCTGGAGGCCAGGCTGAACAGGCTGTCGAAGAAGTCGCGGCCCTGCTTGCCCAGACTGGCCAATAACGGATGGCCGACATCCAGGTACCAGTCATCCTGACTTATCTCTTGATTATCCGCTGCGCTTTGCGGCTGCCTGGCCAACTCACGGATGTCGCGAATCTCGCCCCAGGCCTCGCGGCAGGGATTAAGGGCGAAAATGATCACTTCGGTGTGCCGCGCCAGGCCTTCGAGCACGCGCATATGGTGCGGTGGCAGCGAGCTGATACCGAATACCACTACCCGCTCGGGCAAACCGGCGATGGGCTCGGGCTGATGCAGACGGGCCAGCAACTCCTCCAGCAGGCGGGCGCGGTGCGGGTGGCCGTCGCGGGTCAGCTCGCGCCAGAGCAGCGCCTGCCAGGCTTCGTCCGGGCCGAGGTCCTGCAGCTCGTTGCGCTCCCAGGCGGCCAGCCAGTCGTCGCGATACAGCAGGTATTGGTCGAATACGTCGGCGATCTTCACGGCAAGCGACAGCCTTCGCCGCTCATCACCGCCTTCCAGATAATGTGCCAGGCGCGATGCCTCGGCCAGGTTGGCCGGCTCGCACAGCCAGTCATACAGCCGCCAGCTCAGGCTGCTGGGGCTGAAGGCCGATTGCTCCGGCAGCTGACCCAGGGCCAGACGCGACATATCCCAGACGAACTTGGCCGGCAGCTGCACCTCCAGCTGCATGGCGATGCCCTGCTTGCGCGCCAGCTCCAGGGTCAGCCAGCGCCCCATGCCCTGGCTCGGCACCACCACCAGTGCCGGCGCAAAAGGCTCGCGCATCGGCGTGGCGAGCAGGCGAGTGGCCAGTGCGCCGAGGGTTTCCAGGTCGGGAGCGTGATAAAGATTGAGCATGGTCAGCATGGCGTCCTTTGCGAAGCGCTAGGTTAACCAGTCTGGCAGTGTGGCGCGACAGCCGGTGTCGCGCTTAGGGTCTGTTGCCGCTTCATCGCGAGCCGCGTTGCCGCGAATGAAACGGCAACAGGCCCTTGCTGCTAGGATTCAGTGCATACCAGCAGGAGGTGTGATGAGCGATACAGAGGAAGTCGGCGCGGTGGATGTGTTCCCTTATCTGCAGCAGCTTTACGAGCGTGGCGGCTCCGACCTGTTCTTCAGTGTCGGCGCACCGGCGCATATGAAGCTTGAGGGCATCAGCCAGGCCCTGGACCAGCGCGTGCTCAAGCAGGGCGAGGTGCAACAGCTGGCCTATCAGCTGATGAACCAGAAGCAGATCATGGAGTTCGAGCGCGACCTGGAGATGAACCTGGCGGTCAGCGTGCAGAACGCCGGGCGCTTTCGGGTCAACCTCTACTACCAGCGCGGCGAAGTGAGCATGGTGGTACGCCTGATCAAGAGCAGCATCCCCAATTTCGAGGCCCTGGGCCTGCCCCGGCTGCTGGAGAAACTCAGCATGCAGGACCGCGGCCTGATCCTGGTGGTGGGCGCAGCGGGTTCGGGCAAATCCACCACCCTGGCGGCCATGCTGGATTTTCGCAATCGCCACAAGGGCGGGCATATCGTCTGCATCGAAGACCCTATCGAGTTCCTCCACAGCCATCAGCAGTCGATCATCGACCAGCGCGAGGTGGGCCTGGATACTCACAGCTTTGCCGACGCCCTGCGCAATGTGCTGCGCGAGGCCCCGGACGTGATCATGCTCGGCGAAATCCGCGACGCGGCGACCATGCAGCACGCCCTGCACTACTCGGAAACCGGCCACCTGTGCCTGGCCACCCTGCACGCCACCAGTAGCAGCCACGCCATCGAGCGGATCGTGCGCTTTTTCCCCGACGAGGCACGCAAGCAGGTGCTGGCCGACCTGGCGCAGAACCTTCTGGCGGTGATCGGCCAGCGCCTGGTGCCGGGCCTGCAGCAGAAGCGCGTGGCCGCCATCGAGCTGATGCTCGGCACCCCCTATATCCGCGATCTGATCCAGCGCGACCAGCTCAGCGACCTGCGCGAGGCTACCGGTCGTGCCCTGGAGCAGGGCCTGCAGACCTTCGACCAGCACCTCTACCGGCTGCTGGAAAGTGGGCGGATCAGCCTGAGCGAGGCACTCAAGTTCGCCGACTCGCGCACCGACCTGAGCCTCAAGGTCAAACTGGAACGCGGCTTCAGCGCGGAAGACAACGAGCACAAGGTGATGCGCGATTTTTAGCAGGCCACTGCCGTTTCAGCGCACACCGCGCTGACAGCTCGCCGATTAGCAGCTATAGCTCAATACAAGGGCGCAGAAATATTGCCGGTGACGTCACCCGTTGCCGGCAGCCAATAATCGCCGGGCCAGGGAGGCTGCCGTTATGCTCACCCTGCTTAATCTTCTGTCTGCCGTTGCCCTGCTGATCTGGGGCACCCATATCGTCCGTAGCGGCATCCTGCGGGTGTATGGCTCGCACCTGCGCAAGGTGCTCAGCCATAACGTCAGCAAGCAGCCGCTGGCCTTTGCCGCCGGCATCGGCGTCACCGCCCTGGTGCAGAGCAGCAACGCCACCGCCCTGCTGGTCACCTCCTTCGTCGCCCAGGGCCTGATGGCGCTGGCTCCGGCCCTGGCGATCATGCTCGGCGCGGATGTCGGCACCGCACTGATGGCCCGGGTGCTGACCTTCGACCTGAGCTGGCTGAGCCCGCTGCTGATCTTCCTCGGGGTGATCTTCTTCCTCTCGCGCAAGCAGACCCGCGCCGGCCAGCTCGGCCGGGTGGCCATCGGCCTGGGCCTGATGCTGCTGGCACTGGAGCTGATCGTCGCCGCCGCCACGCCGATCACCCAGGAGCAGGGCATCCGCGTGCTGTTCGCCTCACTGACAGGCGACCTGCTGCTGGATGCCCTGGTTGGCGCGCTGTTCGCCCTGATTTCCTATTCCAGCCTGGCCGCGGTACTGCTCACCGCAACGCTCACCGGTGCCGGCTTGATCAGCCTGCCGGTGGCCATCGGTCTGGTGATCGGCGCGAATATCGGCAGCGGCGTGCTGGCCTTTCTCACCAGTAGCCTGCAAAGCCCGGCCGGCCGCCGTGTGGCCCTGGGCAGCCTGCTGTACAAGCTGATCGGCCTGCTCCTGGTAATGCCGTTCCTGGACCCACTGGCCAACTGGATGGACAGTCTGAACTGGCGGCCCGAGGGGCTGGTGATCGGCTTTCACCTGCTCTACAACAGCCTGCGCTGCCTGCTGATGCTGCCCACGGTGGAACTGATGGCGCGCTTCTGCAACTGGCTGCTGCCGGATCGTGCCGAGACCGGCGGCGTGGCCCGCCCACGGCACCTCGACCCCACCGCCCTGACCACCCCGAGCCTGGCCCTGGCCAATGCGGTGCGCGAGACGCTGCGCATCGGCGACCTGGTGGAAACCATGCTCAGCCATCTGCTGCAGGTGCTGCAGGGCAACCAGCCGGCCTTGAGCAAGGAACTGCGTCGCCTGGACGATGATGTCGATGCGCTGTACAGCGCGGTCAAGCTGTACCTGGCCCAGGTCCCGCGCGAGGTCCTGAGCGAACACGACAGCCGGCGCTGGGCCGAGATCATCGAGCTGGCGGTGAACCTGGAGCAGGCCGGCGACATTATCGAACGCATGCTCGGCAAGGTGCAGGACCAGAAGACCGCCCAGCGTCACTCTTTCTCCGACAGCGGCCTGGAGGAACTCAACAGCCTGCATGCGCAGTTGCTGGCCAACCTGCGCCTGGGGCTTACGGTGTTTCTCTCCGGCGACAAGGAAAGCGCCCGCCAGCTGCTGCGCGAGAAGCGCCGCTTCCGCGCCCAGGAACGCCGCCTGGCCCACGCCCATGTCGGCCGCCTGCACCGCCAGGTGGTGCAGAGCATCGAAACCAGCTCCCTGCACCTGGACCTGATCGGCGATATGAAACGGCTTAACTCGATGTTCTGCTCAAGCGCCTATGTGGTGCTCGAGGCCGGGGAAAGCGGAGCCCTGAACGCCGAGGAGACGGGGGGCGAGTGAGGCCCGAGCGGGCCGGGCGCGACTGCATATGCGCCTAAACAAGATATCGACCGCCAGCGCGCCCGGGGACAAAGCCCCGGAGCGCGCTGGCGCGCCACTCAGGCCTGTACGGCTTTCACCTCAGGCTCGCGTCGCCGCCGTTGCAGCCAGACCACCAGGCCAAACAGCATAAAGCCCGGAATCCACATCAGCTCCTTGGTCCAGCGATCCGTCGGGGCGCGGACGTTGAGGATTTCCTGATCGAACTCCAGACCCGCCTCGGCCGCCGGGCTGCCGAAGGTGACGCTGTCGACCAGCACCTTGCCGCCCTCTTCATAGGTCAGCAGGCCAAGCTTCTCCAGGCGCTCTTCGCCGCTGGCACCTTCCGGCACTGGCAGCAGCAGGCTGAACTCGCGGGGATCACCCACCGCATCTTCACCTTTGATGCGCAAACGCAGCTGGCTGCCATCGGCCACATCACCCAGAGCCTGGGTCAGCTGTGCCGGCGGGATGTCACGGTAAGGGTCGTGCACGATGTCCATCCAGAAACCCGGACGGAACAGGGTGAAGGCCACCAGCAACAGCAGCAGGTTCTCGTACCAGCGGCTGCGCACCAGGAAATAGCCCTGGGTACCGGCCGCGAAGATCAGCATGGCAACGGTGGCGATGGCAAAGATCAGCACACCGTGCCAGAAATCCACGTCGATCAGCAGCAGGTCGGTGTTGAAGATAAACAGGAACGGCAACACCGCCGTGCGCAGGCTGTAGTAGAACGCCTGAATCCCCGTACTGATCGGATCGCCCTTGGATACCGCCGCCGCCGCGAACGAGGCCAGGCCTACCGGCGGGGTGACGTCGGCCATGATGCCGAAGTAGAAGACGAACAGGTGCACCGCAATCAGCGGCACGATCAGGCCGTTCTGCTGACCAAGCGTGACGATCACCGGCACCAGCAGGCTGGACACCACAATGTAGTTGGCGGTGGTCGGCAGGCCCATGCCCAGTACCAGGCTGAAAATCGCCGTCAGCACCAGCATCAGCAGCAGGTTGCCCATCGACAGCAGCTCGACCAGATCGGCCAGCACCAGACCGACCCCGGTCTGCGACACCGCACCGACGATCATCCCGGCCGCCGCGGTGGCGATGCCGATGCCGATCATATTGCGTGCGCCGGCAATCAGCCCCTCACGCAGGTCGATCACACCGTCCATAAACGAGCCGTGGGCATGCGTGCCATCGGTGCGCAGCCAGCTCAACAACGGGCGCTGGGTGAGCAGGATGATCACCAGCATCACGCTGCCCCAGAAGGCCGACAGGCCTGGGGACAGACGCTCTATCATCAGGCACCAGACCAGCACCACCACCGGCAGCAGAAAGTGCAGGCCGGAGAGCAGCACGGCGCGGGTTTGCGGCAGTTTGTCGAGCGGCGCGTCCGGGTCTTCGGCAGGTAGCACCGCCACACTGGCAGCAATTTTCAGCAGGCCCAGGTAAACCAGCGCCAGCAGTGCGCCAATACCCGGCAGGGCATATTCACCCAGCGCCGGCTTGAGCCAGCCCAGGCCGTAGTACACCGCCAGCGACAGGCCGCTGATCAGCGCCGCACCAAAGGCGAAACCGGTCAGGCGGCGCAGCCAGGGCTTGGGCTGATGCCCGGGCACCGGCTGCAGGCCGAGCTTCAGCGATTCAAGATGGACGATATACAGCAGGGCGATATAGGAGATCGCCGCTGGCAGGAAGGCGTGCTTGATGATCTCGACATAGGGCATGCCGATGTATTCGACCATCAGAAAGGCGGCAGCGCCCATCACCGGCGGCATGATCTGGCCATTGACCGACGACGCCACTTCCACCGCGCCGGCCTTCTCGGCCGAGAAGCCGGTACGCTTCATCATCGGAATGGTGAAGGTGCCGGTGGTCACCACGTTGGCAATCGACGAGCCGGAAATCAGCCCGGTCAGCCCCGAGGCCACCACGGCCGCCTTGGCCGGGCCGCCGCGGAAGTGGCCGAGCATGCTGAACGCCAGCTGGATAAAGTAATGCCCTGCGCCGGCCCGTTCGAGCAATGCGCCAAACAGCACGAAGAGAAAGACGAAGCTGGTGGATACGCCGAGGGCGATGCCGAACACCCCTTCGGTGGTAATCCACTGGTGGTTGGCCATGGCGTTGAAGCTGACCCCACGGTGCGCCAGCATCCCCGGCATATAGGGCCCGGCCAGGCTGTAGATAAGAAACACCAGGGCGATGATCGCCAGCGGCGGGCCGAGGGCGCGGCGGGTGGCTTCCAGCAGCAAGGGGATGCCGATGCAGGCGGTCACCAGGTCGGCCGTGGTCAGGCTGCCCGGACGTAACGCAAGCTGCTGGTAGCAGATAAACAGGTAAGCGGCGCTGGCGGCAGCCACCAGGCCAAGGGCGATATCCATCAGGGGCACGCGGTCACGCGGCGAGCGCTTGAACGCCGGGTAGGCGAGAAAGGCCAGCAGCAGGGCAAACGCCAGGTGGATGGAGCGGGTTTCGGTGTCGTTGAGCACACCGATGCCGAAGACAAACGGCAGTGGCGAGGCGATCCACAACTGGAACAGCGACCAGAGCAGGGCCAGGCCGGCAATCGCCTGGGCCATGGGGCCCACAGGCAGGCGGGCACCGACATCCTGGGCAATCAGTTCTTCGGTGGACAGTTGCTTGTCATGCATGGGTTGAACCTGCATTCGAGAGTACGGAAAACGGCAAAACCCGCAGCCGTGCAGCTGCGGGTTTGCTTATCTGGAAACACTAGCCCGTTGCATGGGCAGTCACGTAGCCCGAATAAGCCTAGGCGCAATCCGGGTAACGCGATCCCGGCTTACGCTGGCACTTGTCCGGCTACATACGGGGCTTACATCCAGCCACGTTCCTTGTAGTAGCGCACTGCGCCTTCATGCAGCTCGGCACTGAGGCCGACCTTGATCATGTCTTCTTCCTTCAGGTCGGCAAATGCAGGGTGCAGACGCTTGAAGCGGTCGATGTTGTCGAATACCGACTTGACCAGCTGATAGACCACTTCCGGGCTGGCCGAAGCCGAGGTGGAAAGCACCGCCTTGCCGCCGATCGACGGGGTTGGCGCGTCGTTGCCCTTGTACACGCCGCCGGGGATATCGGCCTTGGTGTAGTAGCTCTTCTCAGCCAGCAGCTTGTCGATTTCCGCACCGGTCACCGGCACCAGTACCGCGTCGGTGGTGGTGGTGGCTTCCTGGATGGCACCGTTAGGGTGGCCAACGAAGTAGGTCATCGCATCGATATTGTTGTCGCCCAGGGCAGAAGCCTGCTCGGCCGGCTTCAGCTCGGCGGCCAGGGAGAAGGCGGAACGGTCCCAGCCCTTGACCTGCATGATCTCTTCCAGGGTGTCGCGCTGACCGGAACCCGGGTTGCCGATATTGACGCGCTTGCCCTTGAGGTCATCGAAGCTGGTGATCTTGGCGTCACGGCGGGCGAGGATGGTGAACACCTCACTCTGCAGCGAGAACACCGCGCGGATGTCATCCATCGCGCCTTCCTTCTCGAACGGTGCGACGCCCTTCATGGCCTTGAACTGGTGGTCCGACTGCATGATGCCGAAGTTGAATTCACCACTGCGGATGCCGTTGACGTTGGCCACACCGCCGCCGCTGGCGGGGGCGTTGCACTTGATGCCGTGGTCAGCTGCGCCACGGTTGAGGAAGCGGCAGATCGACTGCCCAGCGACGTAATAAACGCCGGTCTGACCGCCGGTGCCGATGGTCACGAATTTCTCTTCGGCCTGTGCCGCGCTGCTCAGGGTGATACCTGCGAGTGCGGCGGACAGGGCCCATGCCAGGGATTTGCCTTTCATGGGGTGTTCTCCTTTTCTGTTTGTTATCAAAACCGGTCGAACCTTGTGGGCCGCAACCGGAGGGACGAGAGTCTAACCGCTCGGTCAGAAGTTGCACGGCGTAATAGCACCGCGCTGGTTACCGAGTATTAACCGGCCGCCTGAGCGGCCTGCAGCTGTTACCGTGCATGGCCCGTTCTCGGCCCTGCTGCCGGCTTGTGCAACGTCCTGTGCAGCTAGACGTCTAAAAACTACCCTCAGGCCACAGCTTTGGGCAGAATCGGGCGATGGCAAACTCACCACTCGACTCGCAACACACCTCCGTCAGCGCCAGCATCACCCTGGCCGTACTGCATGCCGCCAGCCGCATGGGCCTGGTGCGCAGCCAGCTGATGAGCGAATGTGGCCTCAGCGACAACCAGCTCAGCGACCCCGACGCCCGCGTACCCTTCAGCACCCAGGAGCGCCTGTGGCAGGCCTTAAGCCGCATGCCCCACGGCGAACCCGGGCTGGCCCTGGGCAGCAACCTCGCCCCCGGCCCGTTCAGCGTGCTCGGATACCTGCTACAGAGTAGCCCAACCCTGGGCGATGCCCTGGCGGCCGGGCTGCGTTACCAGCGTCTGGTCGGCGAAGGCGGCGAAGTGCAACTGCGCGAACAGGGCGATGAGCTGCAGCTGCTGTATCGCCCCCTGCACCCGGACCTGCCGGCCACTCGCACCCGGGTTCTGGCTTTGATGGCCTGTTGGGTGCAAATGTTCCAACCGCTGCTCAATGAGTGGCAATTACTCCGGGCGCAGTTCGTCCACGCCCAGCCGGCGGACCTGCAGGCCTACCAAGCCGTGTTCGCCTGCCCGCTGCAATTTGCCGCCACCGATTACGGCCTGGTTTTGCCCAGATACCTGGCCGACGCCCCGCTGATCCAGGCCAACCCGCCGTTGCAGAACCTGCTGCGCCAGCATGCCGAAGCCCTGCTCGCACGCCTGCCCAGCGCCGGCCTGAGCGCCCGGGTGGTGGCCCTGCTCGGCGAACAGCTGGCCCGCGGCGAACCGGATCGTGCCGAGCTGGCGCGCCACCTGCACCTGAGCGAACGCACCCTGCAGCGACGCCTGGCGGATGAGGGCTGCAATTACCAGCAACTGCTTAACGACACCCGCCGCCAGTTAGCCGAGTACCACCTGAACAGCGGCAAACTGCCAGCCGCGGAAATAGCCCTGCTGCTGGGCTACTCCGAGCCCAGCGTATTTTTCCGCGCATTTCGTCAATGGACCGGGCTAACGCCGGGGGAATATCGCAGCCGGCAACAGCCCGACTAGGATCAGCTGCGGCTGGCCATGCCCTGAGCCTGGAGAAACGCCAGAAACGCCTCCCGCGAGCTGTAGCGCGGGCTAAAGCCGAAGTCCTGTTTCAGCCGGTTATTGCTCAGCACCGGGCGATAGCGCAGAAAATCCAGCTGTTCCGGGCCGTACTGGCTCAGCCCCAGGGGCTTGAGCAGGCTCAGGGCGGCGCGTACCAGCCAGGCCGGCAGGGCGCGGTAGGGTTTGCCGAGCAGCGCGGCGATTTCCCGCAGCGACAGTGCACCATCGCCGGCCAGGTTGAAGATCCCCTCACGGCGCTCGCGCAGGCCGCAGCAGATGATGTCGATCACGTCCTGATCCCAGATAAACACGAAGCGGCTGTCGCTGCCGCGAATGCCCAGCACCGCGGGCTTCTTGAACAGGTCGCTGATCGGGTTGTTGACCTGCTTGCCGAGGATGGTGCCCGGCCGCAGCACCAGCTGCTTGAGCTGCGGCTGGTGCAGACGCGCCTCCGCCAGCAACTGTTCGATTTCGAGCTTGTGCCGGGCATAGGCGAACTGGGCATGACCGCGCAGGGGCTGGTCTTCGTCCAGCCATTCGGCATTGCGTGGGTCATAGCCGTAGGCGGCCCCGGAACTGGTGACAGTCAGTTGCTCGACGCCCTGGGCCACGGCCGCCTGCACGATCGCCCGGGTGCCGCCGACATCGATGGCGTGCAGCTGCGTCTCGCTCATGCCCGGCGGCGGGGTGATCACCGAGGCCAGGTGGACGATGGCCTGGGGCTTGTGGCGGGCCACGCACTGCTGCACCGCCAGCGTCTGGCTGATATCCAGCAGCACCGGTTCGACATTGGCCGGCAGGGCGGCACTGGATTGGCCGCGGATATCGGCGGCGATCAGCGTCCAGTGCGGCTGCTGGATGGCCAGCTGGTTAAGCAGTTGCTGGCCGATATAGCCGGCCGCGCCGGTGATCAAGACACGCATGCAATACTCCGGGCGCTGTCCTGCGCTGGTTTGATCGTGGGTTTGTGGGGTGTCCGTGCAGCCTAGAACGACAGCTGCCAGGCGGCAGTGGCAGGCCGGGCCAGTGGCCGTGACTATTTGCGCCAAGGGGTTGGATCTTTTGCCGGTGCAGCGCGCTATGCTTTGCGCCTCATCCTATCTGCCCGTTCCAGGAGTAGCGCCATGCACCGCTGGCAAGCCGTTGACCGTACGAACGCCATGCCGAGTGCTCGCTGATGATCTGGAGAGCGCTGCTGCCAAGCCTGATCGCCCTGGTTCAGCGTCACCCCGGGCTGGTGGCGATCTTCGGTTTTGCCTCGGGACTGGCGAGTTTTCTGCTGGTCGAACGCCATGCCGAACTGGCCCAGGTGCTGGCCGCGGTGATGCTGGTCAGCTGGTTGTGGCTGATGCTGGAAAACATCCTGCGCGAGCGCATTGCCCAGTGGTTCGGTTTCGAGCTGCCGCCGCCCCTGCTGCGCTATGCGACCCAGATGATTCACCAGGAAAGTCTGTTCTTCGTCCTGCCGTTCTTCTTTATCACCACCACCTGGAACAGCGGCCAGGCCCTGTTCACCGGCCTGCTGGGGATCGCCGCGCTGCTGTCGATCATCGACCCGCTGTATTACCGCTGGCTGGCCCCCAAGCGCTGGCTGTTTCTCGCCTATCACAGCCTGGCGCTGTTCGCGGTGCTGCTCACGGCGCTGCCGATCATCTTCCAGCTGACCACCCCGCAGAGTTACCAGCTGGCGCTGGCGGCGTCGGCGGTGCTGTCGTTCCCCTCGCTGTTCGCCATCATCACCGTGCAGCGCTGGTGGCGCGGCCTGCTGCTGGTCGGCCTGACCCTGGTGCTGGCGGCGGGCGGCTGGCTGGCGCGGGTCTGGGTGCCGCCAGCGACCCTGTGGCTGACCGAGGTGGCCGTGACCATCCAGCTGGATAACAAGAACCGAGCCCCGGGGCAGAGCCTCAAGCTGATCAGCGTCGACCAGCTGCGCAGCGAGGGGCTGTATGCCTATACCGCGATCAACGCCCCGCGCGGCCTGAGCGAGCGGATCTACCACGTCTGGCGGCACAATGGCCGCGAGATCGAACGGATTGCCCTGGATATCCAGGGTGGGCGCAAGGAGGGCTATCGCGCCTGGACCCACAAGCAGAACTTCCCCGGGGAACCGGCGGGCAACTGGCAGGTGCAGGTGCTGACCGAGGCCGGGCAGATGATCGGCGTGCTGCGTTTCAAGGTGGCGGAGTAGCGGGTAGGTGGAGCACTGCAAAGTGACCGTGGGAGGCGCTTTAGCGGCGTTGGCGCGCAGCGCCCTTGATCGCGGCAGAAACCCCTCCCACCCGTGTCTCGCCTGCACCGGAGCGCGCCCCTGGCGGGGCTGCGCCGCTTAGCCGAAGAACCAGTAGCACACGCCAATAGCTGCGAGTATCCCGGCAAAGTCCGCCAGCAGCGCGCAGCCCACGGCATGGCGAGCGCGCTGGATGCCGACCGCGCCGAAATACACCGCCAGCACGTAGAAGGTGGTCTCGGTGCTGCCCTGTACCGTCGCGGCCAACAAGGCGGGGAAGCTGTCGACACCGAAGGTCTGCATGGTCTCGATCAACATGGCCCGCGCGCCGCTGCCGGAGAAGGGTTTCATCAGCGCGGTGGGCAGGGCGTCGATAAAGCGGGTGTCCCAGCCCAGCCACTGGACCAGGCTGCGCACTCCGTCCAGGCCGAAATCCAGGGCCCCGGAAGCGCGGAATACGCCAATGGCGCAGAGCATGGCCACCAGATAGGGCAGCAGGCTCTTGGCTACATCGAAGCCTTCCTTGGCCCCTTCGATAAAGCTCTCGTAGACCGGCACCCGACGCCACGCGCCGACCACGAGAAACAGCAGGATCAGGCCGAACAGGGTGAGGTTGCCGAGCAGCGAGGACAGAGCCGCCAGGGCCGTGCTCGACAGCCCCGCCAGCAACGCCATAAAGCTGCCCAGCAGCAGCGCCCCGGGAATCAGGTAGGCCAGCACCACCGGATCCCACAGACGCAGGCGCTGGACCAGGGCTACAGCCAGCAGCCCGGCCAGGGTGGAGGCGCAGGTGGCCAGCAGAATCGGCAGAAACACCAGAGTCGGATCGTCCGCGCCTTGCTGCACCCGGTACATAAAGATCGACACCGGCAGCAGGGTCAGGGATGAGGTGTTGAGCACCAGAAAGAGGATTTGCGCGTTGCTTGCCACGCTCGGGCTGGGGTTGAGTTCCTGCAGGGCGCGCATGGCCTTGAGGCCAATCGGGGTGGCGGCATTGTCCAGGCCCAGGCCGTTGGCAGCGAAGTTGAGGGTGATAAAGCCTAGCGCCGGATGGCCGCGGGGGACTTCCGGCATCAGCCGCGCAAACAGCGGGCCAAGGGCGCGGCCGAGCAGATTGACCAGGCCGGCCTTTTCAGCGATGCGCAGAAAGCCCAGCCAGAGGGTCAGGGTGCCGAACAGCACCACCATGATTTCCACTGACAGCTTGGCCATGGCGAACAGGCTTTCGACCATGGCGGCGAACACCGCCGGGTCGTCGCCCAGTAGCCAGCGCGTCAGCGCGGCGAACGCCGCGACCACGAAAAAGCCCAGCCACAAGCCGTTAAGCATGCCCCATCCCCCTTAATGCGATGGGCGCGATGATAGCGCGGCCGGACCGGGCGTGCTTGGCGGTGATAGGCGGGTCCGCTGGCGGCCCGTGGCTTTAGCCCCGAGGGCGACGGCCCATGATAAAGGACACGACAAACAGCACCAGAAACACCACGAAGAGAATCTTCGCGATACCCGTAGCCGTGCCGGCGATACCGCCGAAGCCCAATACGGCGGCAACGATGGCGATGATCAGAAAGGTAATGGCCCAACTTAACATGGTCTTGCTCCTTGGCCGCGATGGCCTGTTGACGAACGGGGCGGCGGGCCGCCCCGCCAGAGGTTACTGCAGGGAGTGCTTGAGGGCGCGCATGCGGTCATGGTTGGCACGGACCTTGGGCATTTCTACCGTCAGCAGTGCGTGCACGTCCGGCTCGGCGCTTTCCAGGGCATCCTCGAAGGCATGCAGGATGCGGTCTTCGGCTTCTTCCAGCTGAGCCACGTAAGTGGCTTCCTTGTCGCTGGTCAGGCTCGCCTTGGTGTCAGCATAGACCTGACGCAGTTTGCCGATAAAAGTGCCACCGCTGGCCGGGGTTTCCTGGTTGGCGGCGACCTTTACCGAAAGCGCACGAATCAGCTCGGTCTTGCTCTGCGACATGTCGCGGAACAGCACCTGCAGACGCACATCCTTCACTTCGTCGTGGGCGTGTTGATAAAACTGCTGGCCGTCACGGGTGATTTCGATCAGCTCGTTCAGTTGTGCGGTCTTGTCGGTCATCTTGTAGCTCCTTGGGCGTGCATGGCTTGCACGCTATTGGGCGGGTTGTAGCGGCCAGGGGGCCGCTGTCCGGATGAGTTAGCCGGCAACCTTCATGGCATCGGCATTGACCCCGCGAACGCCGCGGATATTGCGCGCGGTTTCGACGGCCAGTTGCTTCTGCGCACTGCTCGATACGCTGCCGCCGAGGCTGACCTGGCCATCCTTGGTGGTAACCGAGATGTCCAGGCCGTCCAGGTTGCGGCTGTAGATAAAGCTCGACTTCACCTTGCTGGTGATCCAGACGTCGCTGATGGCCTGACCGGCATCATCGGCGGCGTTCTGGGTCTTAGCCGCGGCAGTGGCGTCGCCGCTGACGCGGATCTGGTTATCGACCTTGCGCACGCCATCGGTGTTGCTCGCCAGGCTGCCGGCCAGGTCCTTGGCGGCCTGGCTCTGGGCATCACCGCTAAGGGTGAGGTTGCCGTTGTCGGCCTGCACCTTGATATCCAGGCCCTCGGTATTGCTGTTCCACAGCAGCTTGGATTTCACCGTAGCCACCGTGGTGGCGTCGTCGAAACGCTGCGCCATGGTCGGCTTGCTGCTGACCTGGCTTTCCACGTTGGGGTCGACCTTGAGCTGGTTGTCGACCTTGGTCACGCCTTCGATGCCCAGGGCCAGTTGCTCGGCCAGGTCGCGCTCGACGGCGGTTTCGACATTGCCGGTGAGCTTGGCGCTGCCGTTTTCCACGTCCACGTCGATGGTGAAGGGATTGAGGTGACGATTAAGCGCGAAGGTGGTCCAGATCGAACCTTCCTGGCGAGCCTCGTTTAGCTGACGACTGGTATCGCCCTCGGCGGCGAAGGCACTGAAGGGCACCAGACCGATCAGGCCGGCGGTTGCGGTGGCCAGGGCCAGAGTTTTCAATTTATGCATGGCAGTTGCTCCAATGAGTAGCGATCAGTCAGCCGCTTACTGCAGCCGTTACCCATACTTCGCAAGCCCCGTGCCAGCCTTTTAAACAAAATATATTCTTTATTTTCAATTACTTAGATATTCATGCAAATACCTCCTGCATGCAGCTTGCATGATCGCCCAGGCAGCGCCGTGCAACTTGCACGACTTCCCGCGGACTAACCCTCTGCACTCGGGTTATGGAGAAGGACATGCACGCAACGGCGATGGAACAGAACAACGGGCGCATTCTGCTGGTCGATGACGAGTCGGCCATTCTGCGAACTTTCCGTTATTGCCTGGAGGACCAGGGCTATCGGGTCAGCACGGCCACCACCGCGGCCCAGGCCTATGCCCTGTTGCTGCGCCAGGTCTTCGACCTGTGTTTTCTCGACCTGCGCCTGGGCGCGGACGATGGCCTTGAAGTGCTGGCGCAGATGCGCCTGCAGGCCCCCTGGATGCGGGTGGTGATCGTCACTGCCCATTCGGCGGTGGACAGCGCGGTGGATGCCATCCAGGCCGGTGCCGCCGACTATCTGGTCAAGCCCTGCAGCCCCGAGCAGCTGCGCCTGGCCGCCGCCAAGCAGCTGGAAGCGCGGCAGATGGTCGAGCGCCTCGAGAGCCTGGAAGGCTATGTGCACAAGCCCGGCACCGACCTCGACTCGCAGAGCCCGGCGCTGATGGCAGTGCTACAGACCGCCCGGCAGGTGGCCGACACCGATGCCAATATCCTGATTCTCGGCGAGTCCGGCACCGGCAAGGGCGAGCTGGCCCAGGCCATTCATCGCTGGAGCAAGCGCGCGAAGAAGTCCTGCGTGACCATCAACTGCCCATCGCTGAGCGCCGAACTGCTCGAGAGTGAATTGTTCGGCCATAGCCGCGGGGCCTTTACCGGGGCCAGCGAGAGCACCCTGGGGCGGGTCAGCCAGGCCGATGGCGGCAGCCTGTTTCTCGACGAGATCGGCGACTTCCCCTTGATCCTGCAGCCCAAGCTGCTGCGCTTTATCCAGGACAAGGCCTACGAGCGCGTCGGCGACCCGGTGACCCGCCAGGCCGACGTGCGGATACTCGCGGCCACCAACCTCAACCTCGACGAAATGGTGCGCGAGGGGCGCTTTCGCGAAGACCTGCTGTACCGTCTGAACGTCATCACCCTGACCCTGCCACCGCTGCGCGAGCGCCGCGAGGACATCCCCGACCTGGCCGAGCGGTTTCTCGCCCGCTTCGTGGTCGAGTATGCCCGCCCCGCCCGCAACTTCAGCGACGAAGCGCGGGCGGCGCTGCTGGAGTACCCCTGGCCGGGCAATATCCGCGAACTGCGCAATGTGATCGAGCGCGCCAGCATTATCTGCACCGAGGCGCTGGTGCAGGTCAGCCATCTGGGGCTGAGCGTGCCCCACAACCACAGCCAGCCGCAGATCGGCGATCCGTTCAGCCTGGAGACCCTGGAAAAGGCCCATATCAGCGCCATTCTGGCCAATTGCGAGAGCCTCGATCAGGCCGCCAGAACCCTCGGCATCGACGCCTCGACCCTGTACCGCAAGCGCAAGCAGCTGAGCCTGTGACCCTGCGCAATCGCCTGCTGCTGAGTAGCGGCGCGCTGCTGACGGTGGCGCTGGTCGGCCTGTTGCTGGGGATCTTCAGCGTGCTGCAGCTGACTCAGGTGCAAAGCCAGGCGATGCAACGCAACCTGCAGATCATCGATGCCAGCCTGGGCCTGCGTCAGGAACAGGGCAAGCAGGTACTCCTGCTGCTGGCCGAAGACCTCGACCGCGTCGCGCTCGAGGCGTCCGACCAGCGCTTCCGCCAATGGCTGCAGCGCGCCGACGACAGCGCCATGGATGCCAGCGATCGCCAGGCCATTGCCCAGATCAAGCACGCCTACGCCCCGTTCGACGAGCTGCTGGCCAAGCCGCTGACCGTGCGCCGCGAGCTGCTCAACAACGATCAGTTCGGCCAGGCCATGGATGTCCTCAGTGAACGCATCAATGCCGTGCAGCTGCGCTATGTCGCCGCCGTGGAGCAGGCAGAGGCCAGTTCGCGCCAGCGCGCCTGGCTGATCGCCGCGCTACTGGGGCTGATTGGCCTGGCCATGCTGCTGATCGGTTTCGCCAGCGCCCACGGCGTGGCCGAGCGCTTCGGCCAGCCGATCGAGGTGCTCGCGCGCGCCGCCGACCAGATTGGCCAGGGCGACTTTCAGGTCACCCTGCCCGTCACCCCGGTGGCGGAGATGTCCGCCCTGAGCCAGCGCTTCGGCCTGATGGCCGAGGCCCTGCGCGAATTCAAGAACAGCGATGTCGAGGCTTTGCAGGCCGAACAGCACCGCCTGCAGGCGGTGCTCGACAGCATCGACGATGGCCTGCTGATCTTCGACTGCCAGGGCCGCATCGAACACTTCAACCCGGTGGCGCGACGGCAGCTGTGCTGGGACGCGCAGTACCTGGGCCGCGAACTCGGCGAGGCGCTGCAGCGTCCCGAGCTGAGCACGCAACTGCAGCAGGTCTTGCAGGGCGAAAGCCTGGATGGCGAACTGGACGACCTGCAGATCGAGGTCGCCGGCGAAAAGCGCCTGCTGGCCTACAGCCTGTCGGCGGTCAGTCACGCCGAGGGCGGCTTTATGTGCGCGGTGATGGTGCTGCGCGATGTCACCGAACAGCGCATGTTCGATCGGGTGCGCAGCGAGTTCGTGCTACGCGCCTCCCACGAACTGCGCACCCCGGTCACCGGCATGCTGATGGCCCTGTCACTGTTGCAGGAGCGCCTGGACTTCCCGCAGGCCTCGCGCGAAGCGGATCTGCTGAGCACCCTCGACGAGGAAATGCACCGACTGCTGCGGCTGATCAACGACCTGCTGGACTTCTCGCGCTATCAGAACGGCCTGCAGAGCCTGAAACTGTCGAGCCAGACTCTGGAGCCCCTGCTGCGCCAGGCGCAGCAGCGCTTCAGCGCCCAGGCCGAGGAACTGGGAGTGGCCATCAGCACCCAGCTGCTGGCCGAGCTTCCGCCACTGCAGATCGACCCGCTGCAGATCGAGCGGGTGCTCGACAACCTGATCGGCAATGCCCTGCGCCACAGCCAGCCAGGCGGTGAAATCCGCCTGCACGCCAGCCCCCAGGGCGGACGGGTGCTGATCAGCGTGGAAGACAGCGGCGAGGGCATTGCCCATAACCGCCAGGCACGGATCTTCGAGCCCTTCGTCCAGTTCGGCCAGCGCCGCGGGGGGGCCGGCCTGGGCCTGGCCCTGTGCAAGGAAATCGTCCAGCTGCACGGCGGTCATATCGGCGTGCGCTCCCAGGTCGGCCAGGGCGCGCAGTTCTACCTGCTATTGCCGGTCTCGCCTGACTCGGCCGCTAAAAGCCAGCCGCTGCAGGCGTAATGCCTCAAGGCTGCATCTGCTGATTAAGCACCAGCAGCAGGGCGGCGGTTTCGGCATCCGGCTCGCCGTCGTAATTGGCCTGACGGTATTTCATCTGGAAGGCGGCCAGCACATTGCGCGTGGCCGTATCCAGCTCGCCATGTTCCGCCACCTCATAGCCCTGGCGCGCCAGTTGCGCCTGGAACCAGGCCACGCTGGGAAGGCTGACGCTGAACAGCGCCTGCTGGCGCGCCACCGCGGTGGCGTCCGGCCAGGGCACCAGCCCGGCGTCGGCCAGCTGCTTCCAGGGGAACAGCGGGCCGGGGTCGACCTTGCGCTGTGGGGCGATATCGCTGTGGCCAATGATGCTGCCAAGGGGCAACTGGTGACGCTGCACGATGTCCTTGAGCAGCGGGATCAGCGCCTCGATCTGTGCCGGGGCGAAGGGCTGCCAGTAACGTCCGTTCGGGCCCTGATAAAAGCCCTGGTTGACCAGTTCGATACCGATAGTGGTGCCGTTGAGCCAGGTGCGCCCCTGCCACTGGCTGACCCCGGCATGCCAGGCGCGGCGGTCCTCATCGACCAGACGGTAGATGGTCGCGGGGCTGTCGCCGATCAGATAGTGGCTGCTCACCTCGCCCTCGGTCAGCAGCTGCAGCGAGCGCGCGAGGTCGGTGGAGGTGTAATGCAGGACGATGTACTGCACCCGGCTGTTCTGGCCGACGGCGTTGTAGCGGGTGTCGATGCGCGGACCGCTGGCGCAGCCGGCGAGCAGGGCGAGAAATAGGGCAAGACAGACAAATCTCATGGGCTGATATGCAATACGCTTTGCAGGTTGTCCAGCAGCATGTCGACGCTGAGCATGATCAACAGCATGCCCATCAGCCGCTCCACTGCGGTCAGCCCGCGGGGTCCAAGAAAACGCTGCAGCCACGAGGCCTGCAACAGAATAAATGCGGTCGCCGCCCAGGCCAGCAGCAGCGCGGCGTAGAGTTCCCAGAGCGGTCCCTCATGGGTGTTGCGCAGGGTCATCAGTACGGCCAGGGCCGAAGGCCCCGCCACCGCCGGAGTGGCCAGCGGCACCAGCATGGGCTCGCCATCCGGCACATCACCGAGCACGCCCTGCGGGCCGGGAAAGATCAGGCGCATGGCGATCACGAACAGGATGATACCGCCAGCGATCGCGGTTGCCTCCCTCGACAGGCCAAGGGCACTCAACACTTTGTCACCAAAGGTGAGAAACAGCAGAAGCAGGGCCAGGGCGAACAGCAATTCGCGCGCGGCAATCCACAGGCGGCGCTTGGCCGGCACGTTCTTCAGCGCGGCGATAAAGATGGCGATATTGCCGAAGGGATCGGTGACCAGAAACAGCAGTACGGCGATGCCGAAAATATCCATGGTGGAACTCCTCAACAGGTTGTCGCAGTCTAGTGCCTGCGTACCTGTCAGCGGATAAAACGCCTTTGACACGGCAGATTGATAACGTCGGTCCACTGGCCAGGCGGGAATGCATCGGCCCTGCTAGAATAAAACTCTACACAGACCATGATTCTGTATAGCTATTGTATGGATTTGGAGGCCCGCCCCATGCGCGCGCTGTTGTGGTTCAAGAAGGACCTCCGCCTCGACGATCATCCGGCGCTGCAGGCCGGATTGAGCGCAGAATACCTGCTGCCCGTCTATGTGCTGGAGCCGCGGCAATTGCAGGCCAACGCCTTCGGCATGCGCCGCATGGGCGTGCACCGCGCGCGCTTCCTGCTGGAAAGCCTGGCGGCCCTGGATGGCGAATTGCGCCAGCGTGGCTCGCAGCTGCTGGTACTCGAAGGCGAGCCCGAGCAGCTGATTCCGCAGCTGGTGAGCAGCCTTGGCCTGCAGCAGGTATTGACCCTGGAGGAGATCGCGCCTGATGAGCAGGCGCAGGTTGCCCGGGTGGCTGACCGCCTCGGCGAGGTGCCGCTGTTGCAGGCCCCGGCCAATAACCTGCTGCGCCGGGAAGAATTGCCCTGCGACCTGGCGCAGTTGCCAACGGTATTCAGCCGTTTCCGCGAGCGGGTCGAAGAGCGTCTGCAAGTGTTTCAACCGCGCCACGCCCCGGAGCACCTGCCGCCCCTGCCAGATGGCGCGCAGGCCCTGATGCAGCCCATCCCGAGCCTGTCGCGGCTCGGCCTGGGGGAACCGCTCAGCGTCCCCGCCAGTGCCTTCCCCTTCGCCGGCGGCGAGCCCGCAGCGCTGGCACGGCTGCGCGATTACCTGTGGAAAAGCCAGGGCGTGCGCCAGTACAAGGAGACCCGTAACGGCCTGATCGGCAGTGAATATTCATCCAAGTTCTCGCCCTGGCTGGCCAATGGCAGCCTCTCTGCCCGCCGGGTAGTGGCCGAATTGCGCCGCCACGAGGCGCAGTTCACCCGCAATGAGTCGACCCAGTGGTTGTGGGTGGAAATGCTCTGGCGCGACTTCTTCCGCTGGACGTTGGCACGCCATGGTGCGGCCCTGTTCCAGGCCGCGGGGCTGAAGGGCGGCGACACTGCAGCGCGACCGCTCGACCGGCGCTTTCAGGCCTGGTGCCAGGGCTGTACCGGCATGCCGCTGGTGGACGCCAACATGCGCGAGCTGGCGGCGACCGGCTTTATCTCCAACCGCGGCCGCCAAGTGGTCGCCAGCTACCTGATCCATGATCTGCAGCAGGATTGGCGCTACGGCGCGGCCTGGTTCGAGGAACACCTGATCGACTACGACCCGGCCAGTAACTGGGGCAACTGGGCTTATCTGGCCGGGGTCGGCAATGACCCGCGGCAACAGCGGGTGTTCAATGCCCTGCGTCAGGCCCGGCAATACGACCCCGAAGCGCATTACGTCAGCCTCTGGCTACCGGAGTTGCGTAATCTTCCGCCAGCCTTGCGGCATACGCCGTTCCTGCTTGCCGACGGACAGCTGCGCAGCCTGGGCTACCCCCAGCTGACGCTTATCCCGGAGAGCTGGAAGCCCTATCTGAACCATGTCGCCTGACACTGTTGCAGCGGCGGCACCGGCGCGCCCTCAGCCCAGTTCGATTCTGTTGCGCCCGCCGCTCTTGGCCCGGTAGAGGGCCTGGTCGGCGCGTTCGAACACCATGTCGCTGCTGTCCGCGTCACGGTTGAAGGCACTGAGCCCGGCCGACAGGGTGATCACCACCCGTTCGCCACGGAAGTGGAATGGGCATTGTTCGACCCCGTCGAGCAGGGTCTGCAGCAGTTGCCGACCGCCTTCCAGCGGGGTACTGGGAATCAGCAGGACGAATTCCTCGCCGCCGAAACGGGCAATAAAGTCGGTCTTGCGCATGCGCTTGGACAGTTCGCCGGCGATGATTTTCAGCACCTTGTCGCCGGCCAGGTGGCCATAGTTGTCGTTGATACGCTTGAAGTGATCGATGTCCAGCACCGCCAGCAGCAGCTCACCGCCATAGCGCTTCCAGCGCGCCATCTCCAGCTCCAGACGTTCGCTCCAGCCGGCGCGGTTGGCCAGGCCGGTAAGGGGGTCGATCAGGGCTTTCTGCCGCTGCTCCTCCAGATGATCGCGGAAGTTCTGCGCCTCCTGCTCCATCTCGCTGACCTTCTGCCCCAGCGCCTGTAGCCGCTGAGCCACTTCTTCCTCGCGGCCGTCACGATGGCGCTGGTGTTCGGTGACAGTCTGCAGCAGGCCATCGAGACGCGTCTCCAGGGACTGCTTGAGGCTTGGCAGGTCGGCCGCTTCCTGCACGCTGGCCTGCAGGTTGTTGACCTGCTCGCGCAACTCCAGGTTGAAACTGCGGGCGATATGCACCGACTCGCTATAGCCCTCGTGGGCTTCGTTGAGCGTGCCGAGAAACGAGGCCAGGCGTTCATTGAGCTGTTTCAGGTAGCTGGCGAACTCGCGCTGACCGCTGTCGGTGACCGCCAGCACCAGCACCGCCAGGTCATCCAGCACGGCCACCAGCTCGTACCAGTTCAGGCCGCCACGCACCCGTTGGCGCAGAGCATCGCCCTGAGGGCGGTGATTGGACGGCAGCTCCAGTTCATCGAGCAGGCCGAGCAGGCTCTCGCCGATATGCGGGGCCACGGCGCTATAACCGGGCTCGGGAAGCTCAGGCAGGACATAGGCTGGGTCGACCACCCCCTCGGTTGACGCAGTCGTTTCAGCTGGCAGTGCGGCGCGCGGCACGACTGCGGCCGCAGGTGGCGGCTCTGGCTCTGGCTCAGCGTCTACCGGGGCAGCTGCTGGCGCTGACAGTTCGCGGCCCGGGCGTACCGGAGCCTCAACAGGCGGTTGCGGGGTTTCAGGCTGGCCAACGACAGCGGGGCCCGCCATGTCGGCCGGACTGCCAGCAGGACTCGCAGGCGCAGCCTCCTTGCCGCCAAACAGGCGCTGGAGAAACCCTGGGCGCTCCGCACCGGGCTCAACCTCAAGCACTGCCAGGGCTTGCTGTTGCAGGCTACCTAATTCACTGAGCAGCGCGGGCAGTTCGCGCGGCTGGCTGGCCCGTTCCTCGATGCGCTTGGCAAACTGCTTGAGCGCTTTGCGCACCTCCCGCGGGGGATCCAGCGCCAGCAGCTGGGAGGTCAGGTTGGTGACCCCGGAGATATTCTGCGCGGCGCGCTCCTGGCGACGTTTTTCCGAATCCAGTACGGCTTTTTCCAGGCGCGGAATCAGGGCTCCCAGGCCGCTGTCGATATCGTCGCGGCGCAGGATGTCGCGCAGTTCCTGCATGCATTGGTCGACGGCCTTGTCACTGCCTTCGGCGGCCAGGGAGCTGCGTACCAGGCCGCGCCTGAGCAGGTCGAGCCGGGCTTCCCAGCGCCGTTCCAGTTGTTCCTGTTGCTCCAGGCTCTGCAGATATTTGCTTTTCCAGCGCTGGGCATCGTCGGTCATGGTTGCGATTCGCTATTAGGGCTCTATCAGCATAGGCGTTGGCGGGCGGCAGAGTGAACTGGGCAAGCGAATCTGCATGGCCACGGGCAGGTGATCGGAGATCGCGTGTGACAGTACTTCACAGCGCTCCAGTTGCAAGCCCGAGCTGAGCAGGATGTGATCGAGACAGCGTTGCGGTTGCCAGCTGGGGAAGGTGGCTTCGATCTGCGGTGCCAGCAGACCGAGGTCGCGCAGCGGTGAATGCTCCAGCAGGTCGCTGGCGTGGGTATTCATATCACCCATCAGCACCTGATGCCGATAGTCGCCGATCAGTTCGCGGATATAGGCCAGCTGACGGGTACGGGTGCGCGCCCCCAGGGCCAGGTGCATCATCACCACCACAATGGCCTCGGCCCCTTCGCCGAGACGCACCAGAATCGCGCCCCGGCCGGCCGGCCCAGGCAGTGGGTGATCTTCCAGCAGGGTCGGGCGCAGACGACTGAGGACGCCATTGCTGTGCTGGGCAAAACGCCCGAGATTGCGGTTGAGTTGCTGGTACCAGTAGGGGAAGGCCCCCAGATGGGCCAGGTGTTCGACCTGATTGACGTAGCCAGAGCGCAGGCTGCCGCCATCGACCTCCTGCAGGGCCACCAGGTCGAAATCGCCGAGCATGTTGCCAATCCGTTGCAGGTTGCTGGCGCGCCCCGCATGGGGCAGCAAGTGCTGCCAGCTGCGGGTCAGGTAGTGGTGATAGCGCTGGGTGCTGATGCCGACCTGGATATTGAAGCTGAGCAGGCGCAGGCAACCGTCACTGGGCCAGTCGCCGGCTGGCGCACAAGCCGCGTTGATCTGTGGGTCGCACAGACCAACGGTGCGGCGGGCGGGGCGGCGGCGCAGCATCGGCGCGGCCGCCGCTTACTGGGCCGCTCGCTCTTTGCCGATCAGGTGGTCGGCCACCTGCAGTACCTTCTGTGGGCCACCGGCGCTGCCGATGTCGAAGCGGTATTTGCCGTTGACCACCATCACCGGTACGCCGCTGATCTGGTAGGCCATGGCCAGTTTCTTGGCCTTTTCCAGCTGGCTTTTCACCCCGAAGGAATTGTAGGTCTTGAGGAAGGTGTCCTTATCGATGCCTTCGCCCGCGAGGAAGTCAGCCATCTCTTCCGGGGTTGCCAGCTTCTTGCCCTGTTTGTGGATGCCATCGAATACGGCGGCGTGCACCTTAGGCCCGGCCTTCATCGCTTCGAGGGTGATAAACAGCTGGCCGTGGACGTTCCACATGCCGCCGAACATGGCCGGGATGCGCACGAAATTGACGTCATCCGGCAGCTGCTCGACCCAGGGGTTGAGGGTCGACTCGAACTGGTAGCAATGGCCACAGCCATACCAGAACAGCTCGACCACTTCGATCTTGCCCGGCTTGGCAATCTGTACCGGATTGTTCAGCTCGACATACTGCTTGCCGGCTTCGAATTCGGCATGAGCCGTCGCGCCAAACAGGCTGGCCACCATCAGGGTGGCACTGAGAATCAGGTTACGCATGCGTTACTCCTTGGTTATAAACGGTGCGCAGTGACGAACCATGGTTCGACCAGCGGGGTACAGGCAGGTTCAATCTATTGTAGCGATGCATGCAACGAAAATGGGTGGCCTAAGCCACCCATTTTCTACTACAGGATTTTGCCTGCTGGCGCGATCAGTGCAGACCTTGCACGAAGCTGGAAACCGCCTCGATATCCTTGTTGCTCAGCTTGGCCGCGATGGCGCGCATGATCATGCTGTCGCCATCGTTGGTGCGGTTGCCTTCGCGGAAATCGGTCAGTTGCTTGGCCAAATAGGTAGCATGCTGGCCACCCAGTTTCGGGTAACCGGCGGCAGCCAGGCCAGCACCATTAGGCGAATGGCAACCGATGCAGGCCGGCATGCCTTCGGCCAGCTTGCCACCGCGGAACAGGGCTTCACCACGCTCGATCAACTTCGGATCGGCTGCGCCGACACTCATCTGCTGACTGGCGAAGTATGCGGAAATGTCCGCCATGTCCTGATCGCTGAGGTTATCCAGCAAGCCGGTCATCTCAACGATCGGACGGGCACCCGACTTGATGTCCTGCAACTGCTTGAGCAAGTAACGTTCGCCTTGCCCAGCCAGCTTGGGGAAGTTCGGGGCAGCACTGTTGCCATCAGCACCATGGCAGGCACCACATACGACAACCTTGGCCTGGCCGGCTTCGGCGTCACCTGCGGCGTGGGCCAGGCCGGAGAGGCCCAGGGTCAACAGCAGACTCACGATTACTTTGTTCATCAGCTAATCCAATTTACGGCTAAGAGAAAGAGTTTATAAGCTGGGCTTACTCGGTCATCAACTTGATGACGGCTTGGTAATCCTCGGCCGAGCAGTCCATGCACAGACCGCGTGGCGGCATGGCATTCAAGCCATTGGTCACGCTCAGCACCAATGCATCCATACCTTTGGCCAAACGTGGCTCCCAAGCGGCCTTGTCGCCTTTCTGTGGCGCGGTCGGAATCGCCCCATTATGGCAAACACCACATGCACGAGCGTATACGGCTTCCGGGTCTTGTGCGGCCTGGGCATTGAACGAGAGCATCAGCACACCGGCCACAATCAGCAATTTTTTCATCAGACCAACCTCATCAGGGAGGGGAACGTACCGCGTTCTTTGCGCGGATGATCTAAAGCGTTCCCGTGAACACTTGTCCAGCGGATGGGAGAAAGCGCACACAAAATCTGCGCCATTATATACTGGCGTCATTGAAACTGAAACGACGCAGCTTGCCGCGCTGCATGTTGCAAGGCAGCCTGCGCGCTTATGTCGCAAGGGCAGCGCGCCCGCAACGCCCCTATACGCACGCCCTTACGGATACCCAGATGCAAGCCAAGAACCCTATTATCGGTCTGTGCCAACAGGCCAGCTTCCTTATCAGCGCCGCCAAGGTCGACCAGTGCCCGGAAGATTTCGGCCATGAAGTGGCCTTCGCCGGACGCTCCAACGCCGGCAAGTCCAGCGCCCTGAATACCCTGACCCACGCCAGCCTGGCGCGCACCTCGAAGACCCCGGGGCGTACCCAGCTGCTCAACTTCTTCCGCCTCGACGACGAGCGTCGCCTGGTCGACCTGCCGGGTTATGGCTACGCCAAGGTGCCGATCCCGCTGAAGCTGCACTGGCAGAAACACCTGGAAGCCTACCTGGGCAGCCGCGAGAGTCTGCGCGGACTGATGCTGATGATGGATATCCGTCACCCGCTGACCGAATTCGACATCCTGATGCTGGATTGGGCCACGGCCAGCGAGATGCCCATGCATATCCTCCTGACCAAGGCCGACAAACTGGCCTTCGGCGCAGCCAAGACCGCCCTGCTCAAGGTCCAGCAGGACATTCGCAAGGGCTGGGGCGAACGGGTCAGCATCCAGCTGTTTTCCGCCCCCAAGCGCATAGGCATCGAAGACGCCCAGGCGGTGCTGGCCGAATGGCTGCAACTGGGCGAATTCGCCCTGCCGGACGATGAACAAGCCGAAGCCTGATTAAGCTCGCCAGGGACGGCGAAGAGAATAAATTGCCGTGAGCAATTTTTAACGCTGCGCCCGCAGGGTGGCAGCCATGGCTGGCGGGCCAAAAAAAACCCCGAACTTCTTATGGGGGAGGGAAGTTCGGGGTTTAAGTGTCTGAACCGCTAGGGCGGGGGTTCAGATGTCTGCCAACACTTAACACAACAAGGAGCATTGAAGGCTTTAAGGGCCATTCGTAATCTCTGACTGCCGGGTCTGAAGCAAAGTTCAGCCTTTTTCTTGAACCGATTAACTATAAAAACCAATCGATTAATTCGTTTTGGTTTTAAGCCTTGCAGGGTCTGGCCCGCGCACCGCAGCACCGGCCACTGCGCCGATTAGTGGGCCTCGTCCCAGTTGTTGCCCACCCCCACTTCCACCAGCAGCGGCACATCCAGTTCGGCGGCCGCGCTCATCAGTGCCTTGATCCGCTCGCTGACCTGCTCGACCAGATCCTCGCGCACCTCCAGCACCAGTTCGTCGTGGACCTGCAGAATCACCTTGGCGTCCAGGGCCGACTCGCTCAGCCAGTTGTCCACCGCGACCATGGCGCGCTTGATGATGTCCGCCGCCGTGCCTTGCATCGGCGCGTTGATCGCCGTGCGCTCGGCCGCCTTGCGCAGCCCCTGGTTCTTGGCATGGATATCCGGCAGGTAAAGGCGGCGACCGAACAGGGTTTCCACATAGCCCTGCTCAGCCGCCTGCTCACGGGTGCGCTCCATATAGGCCAGCACGCCGGGATAACGGTGGAAATACACATCGATATAGGCCTGGGCCTGCTTGCGGTCGCAGCCGATCTGTTTGGCCAGGCCGAAGGCGCTCATGCCGTAGATCAGGCCGAAGTTGATCGCCTTGGCGCTGCGCCGCTGATCGCTGCTGACTTCATCCAGCGGTACGCCGAACACCTCGGCTGCGGTGGCCTTGTGCACGTCGCGGCCATGGCGGAAGGCGTCCAGCAGACTCTCGTCCTTGGCCAGGTGGGCCATGATGCGCAGCTCGATCTGCGAATAGTCCGCCGCCAGCAGCTGGTAACCCTTGGGCGCGACGAAAGCCTGGCGAATCCGCCGGCCCTCGGCGGTGCGGATCGGGATGTTCTGCAGATTTGGATCGGTTGACGACAAGCGCCCGGTGGCGGCCACCGCCTGGTGATAGCTGGTGTGGATGCGCCCGGTGCGCGGGTTGATCTGCTCCGGCAAACGGTCGGTGTAGGTACTTTTCAGCTTGCTCAGGGTGCGATACTGCATCAGCACCTTGGGCAGTTCGAAGTCCTGCTCGGCCAGTTCCGCCAGCACCGCTTCGGCGGTGGACGCCTGACCCTTGGCGGTCTTGCTGATGATCGGCAACCCGAGTTTCTCGTAGAGAATCACCCCGAGCTGCTTGGGCGAGGCCAGATTGAACTCCTCGCCGGCGATCTCGAAGGCCTGACGCTCCAGGGCCACCAGCTTCTCGCCCAGCTCGTTGCTTTGCAGGCCGAGCAGCTTGGCATCCACCAGCGCACCCTGGCGCTCGATACGCGCCAGCACCGGCACCAGCGGCATTTCGATCTCCTGCAGCACCTTGGCCAGGCTCGGCTCCGCCGAAAGCTTGGCCCACAGGTGCTGATGCAGACGCAGGGTCACGTCGGCATCCTCGGCGGCATAGGGCGCGGCCTGGGCCAGATCGATCTGGTCGAAGGTCAGCTGCTTGGCCCCTTTGCCCGCGATGTCCTCGAAACGGATATTGCTGTGATCCAGGTACTTGAGCGCCAGGCTGTCCATATCGTGACGGGTGGCGGTGGAGTCCAGCACGTAGGATTCGAGCATGGTGTCGAAGGCCACGCCCTGCACCGCGATGGGCGTGCTGGCATTGGCGAGAATATTGATGTCGTACTTGGCGTGCTGACCGACCTTGGCTTTGTTCGGGTCTTCGAGAATCGGCTTGAGCGCCTGCAGCACCGCATCGCGATCGAGCTGAGTCGGCACGCCCATATAGCTGTGGGCGACCGGGATATAGGCCGCCTCGCCGGCCTTGACCGCAAAGGACAGGCCGACCAACTGAGCCTGTTGCGCATCCAGGCCGGTGGTCTCGGTGTCGAAGGCGATCAGTTCGGCGCTGCGCAGTTTCTCCAGCCAGACGTCGAACTGCGCCTGCTCGAGGATGCACTGATAATCGCCCAGGGGCGGCGCAGCGGGCGCAACAGTGGCGGCCTCGTCGGCGGCCGGCACGGCTGCAGCGACCTTGGGTGCGGCACTGGCGCTGGACGTCAGGGCGAACAGATCGTCGGCAGCCGGCAGAGCCTGCGGCTTAACCGCGGCGGCCGGGTTGCTGCGCAGCAGTTCATCGCGCCAGCTCTTGAATTCCAGTTCGGCATAAAGCTCCACCAGTGCCGGCACATCCATCTGCCCCGGATGCAGCGCCTCGATCTGGATATTCAGTGGCACATCGAGCTTGATGGTGGCCAGCTCGTAGGACAGATAGGCCATGTCGCGGTGTTCTTCGAGCTTGGCCGGCAGGGTCTTGGCCCCGCGAATCGGCAGCGCCGGCACCTTGTCGAGGTTGGCGTAGAGCACATCGAGGCCGCCGCCGACACCGACCAGCAGGCCCAGGGCGGTCTTTTCGCCCACGCCGGGGACGCCGGGAATGTTGTCGACCTTGTCGCCCATCAGCGCCAGGTAGTCGATGATCAGCTCGGGACCGACCCCGAATTTCGCTTTCACGCCATCGATGTCGTAGACGCTACCGGTCATGGTGTTGACCAGGGTAACGTGCGGACACACCAGCTGGGCCATGTCCTTGTCGCCGGTGGAGATCACCACGTCGCGGCCCTCGCCGGCGCACTGGCGGGCCAGGGTGCCGATCACGTCGTCGGCCTCCACGCCTTCGACGCACAGCAGCGGATAACCCAGGGCCTTGACGCTGGCGTGCAGCGGCTCGATCTGCACCCGCAGCTCGTCCGGCATGGACGGGCGATTGGCCTTGTACTCGGCAAACAGCGCGTCGCGGAAGGTGCCGCCCTTGGCGTCGAATACCACCGCGAAGGGGCTGTCCGGGTACTGCTTGCGCAGGCTCTTGAGCATATTCAGCACGCCCTTGACCGCGCCGGTGGGCAGACCCTTGGAAGTGGTCAGCGGCGGCAGGGCGTGAAAGGCGCGGTACAGGTAAGAAGAACCGTCAACCAGAACGAGAGGGGCTTGGCTCATGAGCAGGATCAACCTTTTCGGCGGGGGCGGCGGTAGAATGGCCACACCATTGGAATCAAAGGGACAAGGTTATCATGCGCGCACTCAATCGCCTGTTGCTGGCCAGCCTGCTGGCATTCACCACCCTGGCCGCTCACGCCGAAGACCCGGTCTCCGCCGATCCTGACGTGACCATCCGCCAGGATGGCGACCGCACCATCCATGAATACCGGGTCAACGGCTTTCTCTACGCGGTCAAGGTCATCCCCAAAGGCGGCAAGCCGTACTTCCTGGTACGCGCCGACGGCAGCGATGGCAACTTCGTCCGTTCGGACAGCCCGGATATGTTGATTCCGGCCTGGGAAATTTTCAGCTGGTAAGAAGGCAGTTCTGCAATGTCGGTGTTTACCCCGCTTGAGCGCCATGAGCTCGAGGACTTTCTTGCCCCCTATGGCCTGGGTCGCTTGCGCGACTTCCAGGGCATAGCGGCGGGCAGCGAGAACAGCAACTTCTTCGTCAGCCTGGAACGTGGCGAATTCGTTCTGACCCTGATCGAACGCGGCCCCAGCAGCGATCTGCCGTTCTTTATCGAACTGCTCGACGTGCTGCATGACGCCGGCTTGCCCGTGCCCTACGCCCTGCGCACCGACAGCGGGGAGGCCCTGCGCAGCCTGGCGGAAAAGCCGGCACTGCTGCAGCCACGCCTGGCCGGCCAGCATGTGCACGAGGCCAACCCGCACCACTGCCAGGAAGTGGGCAGGCTGCTGGCGCACATTCACCTGGCCACCCGCGGCCAGGTCCTGGAGCGCCAGAGCGACCGCGGCCTGGACTGGATGCTGGCCGAGGGGCCGAGCCTGGCCCTGCAGTTGCCGGACAACCAGCTGCCGCTGCTGCGTGATGCCCTGGCGGAAATCCATGCGCTCAAGCCGCGGATTCTGGCTCTGCCACGGGCCAACCTGCATGCCGACCTGTTCCGCGACAACGTGCTGTTCGACGGCAACCACCTGAGCGGGGTGATCGACTTCTATAACGCCTGCTCGGGGCCGATGCTCTACGACCTGGCGATTGCCCTGAACGATTGGTGCTCTTGCGCAGACGGCAGTCTCGACGGCAAACGCGCTCAGGCGCTGCTGGGTGCCTATGCGGCGCTGCGGCCGTTTACCGCGGCAGAGGCCGAGTTGTGGCCAGCCATGCTGCGCATCGCCTGCGTGCGCTTCTGGCTGTCACGCCTGATCGCCGCACAATCCTTCGCCGGCCAGCAGGTGCTGATCCACGATCCGAACGAGTTCCAGCGGCGTCTGGCCGAGCGCCAACAGGTGGAGCTGGCGCTGCCGTTCGCCTTCTAGGAAGTGGCGCTGATTACAGCGCCTCCAGACAGCCCGCCAGCTCATTCGCCAGGTTTTCCAGCAGAGCCTCATAGCCGTTGGCATCCACGGGCAATGCGCCGCCCATGGCGTCCAGTTCGGCCAGGGTGACCGGCAGACCAGCGCTCAGGGTTTGCGCCAGGCGTGGGCGAAATGGCGGCTCACTGAAAACGCAGGTCGGCCCGGTTTGTTGCAGACGTTTACGCATGGCGGCGACGTGCTGGGCACCTGGCTGCACTTCACCGAGTACGCTGAGCACCCCGGCGTGCTTGAGGCCATAGGCCGCCTCGAAGTAGTCGTAGGCTTCGTGGAAGACGAAGTAAGGCTTGCCGGCCAAGCCGTTCAGACGCGTTTTCAGCCGCTGATCCAATGCATCCAGGCGCTTGCCGAACGCCTCGGCATTGGCCTGGTAACGCGCGGCATTGTCGGGGTCAGCCAGCGCCAGGTCGGCGGCGATCTTGCCGGCGATCACCCGGGCATTGGCCGGCTGCAACCAGAGGTGAGCGTCCAGGCTGCCGGGGCGGTGCGCATGGTCATGCTGGTCGGCATCTGCGTGGTCATCCTGATGCTCGGCATGTTGCCCTTGGCTATCGCCAAAATGGCGCAAGGACATACCCGGCACATCCTGCACGGCCACGCTCGGCTTGTCGCGACCAGCCAGTACCCGCGGCAGAAAGCTTTCCAGATCCGGACCGATCCAGTACAGCAGGCCGGCATTGCGCACGCTGCGCACATCGGAGGGGCGCAGCGCATAGTGGTGCGGCGAAGCGCCCGGCGGTAGCAGTACATCGGGCTGGCCGACGCCATCCTGCACGGCAGCGGCAATCAACTGCAGCGGCTTGATGCTGGTCAGCACCCGCACATCGGCTTGAACCGCGAAACTCAGAGGAAAAGTGATCAACAACAGGCCTAAAGCCGGAAAAAGACGCGACACGGGGAGCACTCAAGCAGGAAGGAACGGGTAATATAATAACGTCTCTCGCCTTATTCGTCGTTGCCCATGACCCAAGCGCCTCTGGCTTCACGCCCACACGACCATTCCCACTGCGTCAGCCATGCCCTGGCCGAAGCGGAAAGCCTCTGCACGCGCCAGGGTTTGCGCCTGACCGCTCTGCGCAAGCGCGTGCTGGAGCTGGTCTGGGCCAGCCACAAGCCGCTGGGGGCCTACGATATTCTCGGCGTATTGAGCGATGAAGATGGCCGCCGCGCCGCACCGCCGACCGTCTACCGCGCCCTGGATTTCCTTCTGGAAAACGGCCTGGTGCACCGGATTTCCTCGCTCAACGCCTTTGTCGGCTGCAGCCACCCGGAGCACGCCCATCAGGGCCAGTTCCTGATCTGCCGCAGCTGCCACGCCGCCATCGAACTGGAACAGCCGGCGATCAGCGAGGCGATTGTCGCCAGCGCCGCGGCGGTGGGTTTTGCCGTGGAAGGCCAGACCGTGGAAGTGGTCGGTCTGTGTGCCGGCTGCCGGGAGTCGCTATGAGCGATGCGTTGATCCGTCTCGCCGGTATTGGCGTGACCTTCGCCGGGCAGAAGGTGCTGCAGGACGTGCAACTGCGCGTCAAGCCGGGGGAAATCGTCACCCTGATCGGCCCCAACGGGGCCGGCAAGACCACCCTGGTGCGCGCCGTACTCGGCCTGCTCAAGCCCGATAGCGGCAGCGTCTGGCGCAAGCCCAGGCTGCGCATCGGCTATATGCCGCAGAAGCTGCATGTGGATGCCACCCTGCCGCTCTCGGTGCTGCGTTTTCTCCGCCTGGTCCCCAGCGTGAAGCGCGAACAGGCCCTGGCGGCGCTGGCCGAAGTGGGGGCCGAACAGGTGATCGACAGCCCGCTGCAGAGCATCTCCGGCGGGGAACTGCAGCGCGTGCTGCTGGCCCGGGCACTGCTGCGCGAGCCCGAGCTCCTGGTGCTCGACGAACCGGTGCAGGGCGTCGACGTCAGCGGCCAGGCCGAGCTGTACCGACTTATCACCCAGCTGCGCGACCGCCATGGCTGCGGCGTGCTGATGGTCTCCCACGACCTGCATCTGGTGATGAGCACCACCGACCAGGTGGTCTGCCTGAACCGCCACGTCTGCTGCTCCGGCCACCCCGAGCAGGTCAGTTTCGACCCGGCCTTCGTCGAGCTGTTCGGCCAGGATGCCAAGAGCCTGGCGATCTACACCCACCATCACGACCACGAACACGACCTGCATGGCGCGGTGGTCGGGGAAACACCCACCGGCCTGAGCATCAAGGGCCCGGTCAAACCCCATGTCCACGGAGACGACTGCAAGCATGGCTGATTTCCTGCTCAACGCCCTGCTTGCCGGCCTGGCGCTGGCCCTGGTCGCAGGCCCCCTGGGCTCCTTCGTGGTGTGGCGGCGCATGGCCTATTTCGGCGACACCCTGTCCCACGCCGCCCTGCTCGGCGTCGCCCTCGGCCTGATGCTCGACGTCAGCCCGACCCTGGCGGTGACCGTGGGCTGCGTGCTGCTGGCGGTGCTGCTGGTGACCCTGCAGAGCCGCCAACCCCTGGCCTCCGACACATTGCTCGGGATTCTGGCCCACAGCACATTGTCCCTCGGCCTGGTGGTGCTGAGCTTTATGCGCGATGTACGCATCGACCTGATGGGCTACCTGTTTGGCGACCTGCTGGCCGTCGGCCCCACTGATCTGGCCTGGATCATCGGCGGCAGCGCCCTGGTGCTGGTGCTGCTGGCGCTGCTCTGGCGGCCGTTGCTGGCGATTACCGTGCATGAGGAGCTGGCCAAGGTCGAAGGCCTGCCGGTGGCGGCGATTCGCCTGAGCCTGATGCTGCTGATCGCCGTGGTGATCGCCGTGGCCATGAAGATAGTCGGGGTGCTGCTGATCACCTCGCTGCTGATCATTCCCGCCGCCGCCGCCCAGCGCCATGCGCGCACTCCGGAGCAGATGGCCTTCGGTGCCAGCCTGCTGGGAATAGTCGCGGTATGCGGCGGGCTCAGCCTGTCGTGGTTCCAGGACACCCCGGCCGGGCCGTCCATCGTGGTGTCCGCCGCCAGCCTGTTTCTGCTGAGCTTTGCCCTGCCCCGACGCACGGCCTGAAAGATTGGTTCTGCCCGATTCGGCCGTGTAAACTTGCGCGTTTTTTGCACAATGCGGGGCCAGGCGCTCGCCCTGGTTCTCGTTCCGGCCGGCTGACCGCGCCCGCTCATCAGCCCACAGGGTTGACCACGCGGGACAAGCGCATCGGCAGGCTTGCCCGATCGCGTCCATGGACGCTGGCCAGACGGCCTCGGACAGACGCGAAACTAATGCAATTTAGCTATAACCATAGGTCTACAAAGATTTTTGCGGCCTAAACAGCGCCGGGTAGACTACGCAACCTCTGCGCCTACCCGGCCGTTCAAGCAAACCCAAAAGGTTTAACCCGTGATCAACTTCCACCAGGTGCACAAGGCGTATCGCGTCAGTGGCCAGGATATTCCCGCCCTGCGGCCCACCGACCTGCAGATCGGCCGTGGCGAAGTGTTCGGCATCATCGGCCACTCCGGTGCCGGCAAGAGCACCCTGCTGCGCCTGATCAACCGTCTGGAAACGCCTTCCGGCGGGCGTATCGAGATCGACGGCGAAGAGGTCACCGCCCTCGACGCGGCCGGCCTGCGCCGTTTCCGCCAGCGGGTCGGGATGATCTTCCAGCACTTCAACCTCCTGTCCTCGAAGACCGTCGCCGACAACGTCGCCCTGCCGCTGAAACTGGCCGGCGAGCTGTCGCGCAGCGCCATCAACACCCGCGTCGCCGAGTTGCTGGCACGGGTTGGCCTGCAGGATCACGCCAATAAATACCCCGCACAGCTCTCCGGCGGGCAGAAACAGCGCGTCGGCATCGCCCGCGCCCTGGCCACCGAGCCGAAGATCCTGCTGTGCGACGAGGCCACCAGCGCCCTCGACCCGCAGACCACCGCCTCGGTGCTGCAGTTGCTGGCCGAGATCAACCGCGAGCTGGGCCTGACCATCGTGCTGATCACCCACGAGATGGACGTGATCCGCCGGGTTTGCGACCGCGTGGCGGTGATGGATGCCGGCAGCATTGTCGAGCTGGGCCCGGTGGCCCAGGTCTTTCTGCACCCGCAACATGCCACCACCAAGCGCTTCGTCCAGGAGGCCGAGCAGGTCGACGAAAACGAGCAGCATGACGATTTCGCCCATGTGCAGGGCCGCATCCTGCGCCTGACCTTCCAGGGCGAGGCCACCTATGCGCCGCTGCTGGGCAGCGTGGCGCGGGAAACCGGAGTGGATTACAGCATCCTGGCCGGGCGTATCGACCGCATCAAGGACACCCCCTACGGCCAGCTGACCCTGGCCCTGACCGGCGGCGACCTCGACGCCGCCCAGGCGCGCTTTGCCGCCGCCGACGTGCACCTGGAGGTGTTGCGCTGATGGACGCCCTACTGACCCGTCTGCTGCCGAACGTCGATTGGGCGGAAATCGGCTACGCCAGCCTCGACACCCTGAGCATGCTCGGCGGCTCGCTGCTGTTCACCGTGATCCTCGGTCTGCCCCTGGGGGTGCTGCTGTTCCTTACCGGCCCACGGCAGATGTTCGAGCAGAAGGCCCTCTACGGCGGCTTGTCGCTGCTGGTGAACATTCTGCGTTCGGTGCCTTTCGTGATCCTGCTGATCCTGATGATCCCCTTCACCGTGCTGGTCACCGGCACCTCGCTGGGGGTCGCCGGGGCCATTCCGCCGCTGGTGGTGGGGGCCACGCCGTTCTTCGCACGGCTGGTGGAAACCGCCCTGCGCGAGGTGGACCGCGGCATTATCGAAGCGACCCAGGCCATGGGGGCGAGCACCCGCCAGATCGTGTTCAACGCCCTGCTGCCCGAGGCGCTGCCGGGCATCTTTGCCGCCGTGACGGTCACCGCCATCACCCTGGTGTCCTACACCGCCATGAGCGGCCTGATCGGCGGCGGCGGCCTGGGCGATCTGGCGGTGCGTTACGGCTATCAGCGTTATCAGCCGGACGTGATGGCGGTGACGGTGATTCTGCTGCTGGTGCTGGTGCAGATCCTGCAAAGCGTCGGCGACCGGCTGGTGGTGCACTTTTCCCGCAAATAGATTTTTTGACGTGTGCGGCTACCGACCGCCCAACCCCTATTCAACAAGGAGCTTTATGATGAAAAAACTGATCGCTGCAGTCGCTGCCCTGGCAGCCTTCTCCGCCCAGGCCGAAAGCCTGAGCGTGGCGGCCACTGCCGTCCCCCACGCGGAAATCCTCGAGTTCGTCAAACCGGCCCTGGCCGCCGAGGGCGTTGAGCTGAACATCAAGGTCTTCACCGACTACGTGCAGCCCAACGTGCAGGTCGCCGAGAAGCGCCTGGATGCCAACTTCTTCCAGCACCAGCCGTACCTGGATGAGTTCAACAAGAGCCGCGGCACCGAGCTGAGCAGCGTTGCCGGCGTGCACGTCGAGCCCTTCGGTGCCTACTCCAGCCAGCACAAGAGCCTGGCCGACCTGCCCCAGGGTGCCAACGTGGTCATCCCCAACGACGCCACCAACGGCGGCCGTGCCCTGCTGCTGCTGCAGAAGGCCGGGGTGATCACCCTCAAGCCGGAAGCGGGCATCCTCGCCACGCCCAAGGACATTGTGGAAAACCCCAAAGCCATCAAGGTGCGTGAGCTGGAAGCGGCCACCCTGCCGCGGGTGCTGACCCAGGTCGATCTGGCGCTGATCAACACCAACTACGCCCTGGAAGCCAAGCTCAACCCGACCCAGGATGCCCTGGTGATCGAAGGCAGCGACTCGCCCTACGTCAACATCCTGGTGGCGCGCCCGGACAACAAGGACAGCGCCGCCATGCAAAAGCTGGCCAAGGCCCTGAACAGCGCCGAGGTGAAGGCCTTTATCGCCGAGAAGTATCAGGGTGCCGTGGTTCCGGCGTTCTAAGCCGAACACTCGCGTTACGCTACAGAGAGCCCGCCCCGTGCGGGCTTTTTGTTGCCGGCGAGTTTATGGCACGCGCACCCGCTGCCAGCAGGCAGTCGAGCAGGCATTCCAGGGCCGGCTGGCGCTGGGCGCGGCGCAGTATCGCCACCAGCTCGCGGTGGAAGGTCAGCTCGCCCAGTTCGATCACCCGCAACTGCGTCGGCCGCTGCAGCCACAGGCCGGCCCGGGGAATCAGCGATACGCCCAGGCCGCACTCGACCATGCGCACGATGGCTTCCAGCTCGTCCAGCTCCAGCGCTTCCTGCACGTTCAGGCGCTGCTCGCGGAGAAACTGGCTGACCCGCCGGCCGCCGAAGGAGCGCCGGTCGTAACGCACGAAGGGTTGCTCGGCGAGGATCTGCAGCGGGTCGTCCGCGCTCACCGCGAGCGGGGTGATCAGCACGAAAGGCTCGCGGGCCAGGCTGATCTGCAACAACTCCTTGGGCAGCTCGAAGGGTGGCTTGATCAGCAGCGCCAGGTCCAGCTCACCGGCATCGATCTGGCTCAGCAGGTTCAGCGACACCCCCGGTACCAGCTTCAGCTCGACCCGCGGGGCGGCCGTGCGAAACGGCGGCAGCGCCTCGGGCAATAGGCCGGTTTGCACCGTGGCAATCGCGCCGACCTTCAGCTCGCCCCGCCACTCGGCTGCCGCGGTGGGCAGGGCCATCTGCCCATAGAGCCCGAGCATCTGCTCCGCCAGGGGCAGGGCATGCCGGCCGGCGGCATTGAGTACCGCCGAGCGTCCACTGCGGTCGAACAGCCGCACACCCAGGCCCTGCTCCAGCACGCGCATCTGCGCACTTACCGCCGACTGAGTCAGGCCGACCTGCTGGCCGGCCGCGGCGAAGGTGCCATGGCGGGCCACCGCCACAAAGGTTTTCAACTCACGCAGCATCGAGGCCCCGACTGATCGATTTTATTTGTGCTTGCGAGCAAGAATATTCGCTTTTAATCAGTATCGCTGCTGCTGAGAATCGACAGACCGCAATTCCAAGGAGTCACCCTATGGCACTCGCCCCGTTTCACCTGGCTATTCCCGTATACGACCTGGCGGCCGCACGGCACTTCTATGGCGAAGTGTTCGGCTGCGCCGAGGGCCGCAGCAGCGCGCAGTGGGTGGACTTCGACTTCTTCGGCCATCAACTGGTGATCCACCAGGCCCCGAAAATGGCCTACCAGCAGGATGCCCACAGCAACCCGGTGGACGGCCACGACGTACCGGTGCCGCATTTCGGTGTGGTGCTGGGCTGGGACGATTGGCAAGCCCTGGCGACGCGGCTAAAGGCCAAAGGCACCCAATTCGTGATCGAGCCCTACGTGCGCTTCGCCGGCCAGGTCGGCGAGCAGGCCACCTTGTTCCTGCTCGACCCCTGCGGCAACGCCCTGGAGTTCAAGGCGTTCAAGGATATCGGCCAGTTATTCGCCAAGTAGCGGACTATGGACGCTCAAGCAACCCAGGCAGCTGCGCCGCCAGCTTGGCGTTGTTGATGGGCGCGCGGATAAAGCCGCGCTGGGTACCATCCGGACCGATGATCACCAGGTTGCCGCTGTGGTCGACGGTGTAGTTTTCCTTGCTGGTGTCAGCCGGGATATAGGGGATGCTGACCGCATTGGCGAGTTTCTGCAGGGTTGCCTCCTCGCCGGTCAGGCCGATAAAGCCGGCGTCAAAGTAATCCAGGTACTTTTTCAGCTGCTCCGGGGTGTCCCGGTTGGGGTCGACCGTGACCAGCACGATCCGCAGCTTGCTCAGGGTTTCCGGCGGTAACTGGCCCTGCAATTGGCGCAGCTGGGCGAGGGTCGCCGGGCAGATATCCGGGCAGAAGGTGTAACCGAAGAACAACAGACTCCACTGATCCTTGAGCTGGTCGACCGCCACGGCCTGACCGTCCTGATTGGTCAGGCTCAGCTCCGGCAGTTTGCGGCTCTGCGGCAACAGGACGATACCGGCATCGAGCAATACCGTGGGATCGCCCTGGCCTTTAGCGTTCAGAACCTTGTTGACCGTCAGGCCGAGGACGAGCGCCACAATGGCAACGAGAACAAAAACGGTGATCTGGGTTCGGGTCATGGCACCAACAATTACAGGTTGAGCAGCAGGTAGTGGTCGACCAGCAGGGCGATAAACAGCGCAAACAGGTACCAGATACTGTACTTGAAGGTGTTGATCGCGGCGTGCGGTTTGCTGTCACGGTACAGCACCCAGGACCAGTGCAGGAAGCGCGCGCCCAGGCCGATGGCGCAGACCAGGTAGAGCAGGCCGCTCATATGGATGGCGTAGGGCAGCAGGGTGACGGCGAACATCACGCAGGTGTAGAGCAGGATGTGCACCTTGGTGTAGTGCTCGCCATGGGTCACCGGCAGCATGGGGATATCGGCCTTGGCGTACTCGTCCTTGCGGTGAATGGCCAGGGCCCAGAAGTGCGGCGGGGTCCAGGCGAAGATGATCAGCACCAGCAGCAGCGGCTCGGCACTGATATGCCCGGTCACGGCTACCCAGCCGAGCAGCGGCGGTGCCGCCCCGGCCAGCCCACCAATGACGATATTCTGCGGCGTGGCGCGCTTGAGAAAGCCGGTATAGATGACCGCGTAACCGAGCAGCGAGGCCAGGGTCAGCCAAGCTGCCAGTTCGTTGGTAAAGGTCAGCAGCAGCGCCATTCCGACTACCGCCAACAGCAGGGCAAAGCCCAGCGCCGCGACGGGGGACACCCGGCCGCTGGTGACCGGCCGCTTGAGGGTGCGCGCCATGATCGAGTCGATACGCCGATCCACCACATGATTGACCGCCGCGGCCGCGCCGGCGCACAGGCCAATGCCCAGGTTGCCAAAGATCAGCACCTGCCAGGCCACACCCGCCCGGGTGGCGAGAAACATGCCGACCAAGGAGGTGATCAGCATCAGCACCACCACCTTGGGCTTGGTCAACTCCAGATAGTCGCGCCAGGTGGCGTGGGCTTGCTGTTCACGCAATAGAGTAGCCATCGGGTCTCTCCTTGATTTTTCTTGTTATTTGCCTGGCAACAGGGCAAGGCCAGCTTGCGCGCCTGTCACCTGGGATGCCAGCGCTACGGCACTGCGCACCCGGTAATTGATCAGCACCAGGGTCAGCAGCAATATCGCCCCGCCGAGGTTGTGCGCCACCGCCACCAGCAGCGGCAGGTGGAAGACCACGTTGCTGATGCCCAGGCCGATCTGCAGCGCCAAAGCCAGCAGCAGCAGGCCGGCCAGGCGTGGCAGGCCATTGGCCCTGAGTCGCCAGGCCAGCAGCAGCAATACCAGGGTCAGCAGCAATGCGCCCAGGCGGTGGCTCATATGGATGGCGGTGCGCGCGTCGCTGTCGAGCTGGCCGCCCAGGTAGTTGGGGCCGATATGCTGGGTCAGGTGGAAACCGTTGGCGAAATCCATCGCCGGCCACCACTCGCCATGGCAGGTCGGCAGATCGACACAGGCCACCGCCGCGTAGTTGCTGCTGACCCAGCCGCCGAGAGCCACCTGGCCGACCACCAACAGCAGCGCCAGCGCCGCCAGGCTGCGCAGCCGCGCGGACAGATTGGGCATGAGCGCCGCCCTGCCGGATAGGCGCAAGGTCAGCAGGAACAGCATGCTGAGGGTGGCAAAACCGCCGAGCAGATGGGCCGTGACCACCTGCGGCCAGAGTTTCAGGGTCACCGTCCACATACCGAAGGCCGCCTGCAGGCATACCAGAGCCAGCAGGAACAGCGGCAGCTTCAACGGCTGCCCGGGCTCACCGCGGCGGCGCAGAGCCTGCACGGCCAAGCCGAGGATCACCAGGCCCAGGGCCCCAGCGAAATAACGATGGACCATCTCGTACCAGCCCTTGGCCACTTCCACCGGAGCCTCGGGGAAGCGCGCCTCGGCCAGCGTCTGCTTGTGCTCGCTCATGGGCACGCCGAGAAAGCCGTAGCAGCCAGGCCAATCCGGACAGCCGAGGCCAGCATGGGTCAGGCGGGTGTAGGCCCCGAGCATGACCACCACGACCGCCAGCAGGGTGGCGAACAGGGCAAAGCGGTAACCGGGTCTAGCCATCGATGGACTCCTTGTAGCGGCGTTAGCAGGGGTGGACACCAACAACGCGCCGATGGGTTAACCAATCTGCGAAATTTTCAGCAGATGGCGCAGATCGTTGAGAATCTCCTTGCCCTTGCTGGTAGCGTCGTAGCGCAGCACCAGATTGCCGTGGGGGTCGACTATCCAGAGTTGCGCGCCCTTGGCCTCGCCGGCGGTTTTGCCGTAGGCATCAAGCTCCAGCGGATAGCGCGTCAGTTGCGGGTATTCGCGCCGCAGCTGGGCGTCATACTCCGCGGTCAGGGGCTGGGCGACGGCCAGAGCATGGCTGGCGCGGGACACATCACGGTTCAGGCCGATATGGATCTGTCGGGCGAGAAACACCAGTTCCTTGCAGGCGCTGTCGCAGGCTTGCGGCACCGTCACCAGCAACTGCCAGCGGGTTTCCGTGGCGGCAGCGATGCCCAGGTCCGCGCGGCTCTGGCCGTTGCCGATCAGCTCGCCATGGTAGCTGCGGGTTTCCGGCACCCAGAAACGCCACTGATACATGGCGCTGGCGAGGATCATCGGGGCGATCACCACGGCGAGGATCAGGATCAACTGCAAACGCCCACGACGACGCTGTGCGGGCGGCACTTCAGGCAAGGCGTCAGGCAGAGCGGTGGCTGGGTTCATGGCGAGTCTCCCGCGCGTTAGATAGACCTAAATAGATAAACAGGCAGAGCAATGCCACCGCCAGGGCGAACCATTGCACGGCATATCCAAGGTGTTTGTCCGGGCTCATGGCCACCACCGGCCAGTCGACCTGGAATGAGGCGGGCCCGGGCTCCAGGCGCACCTCGTAGGCCAGACCGCCGCGGCCCAGCTGATGCCACAGAGTGTCGGGGCTGACCGTGCTGACCAGCCGCGGCCAGTCACTGCCGGGCGGGGCGGCCTGCAGATGCCAGGCCTCGCCCAGCGGCACATAGATCGAGGCCTGCAGATGCAGCGGCGTATCGGGCGTGGCAAAGGCCGGGGGGATGCGGCGATCCGGCCAGGGCAGCCAGCCGCGATTAAGCAGCAGCCACAGGCCGCTGGCCTGGTCATAGAAAGGTTGCAGCACCTCCACCCCGGCCTGGCCGCCACGGGTGCGGTTGTCCAGCAGCAGGCTGTGCCGTGCATCGAAGAAGCCCTGCAGCTGCACCCGCACATAGGCTGGATCGGGATAGCGCTCAAGTTCGCTGAGGCTCACGGGTGCGGCGCTTTGCTGGGCCTGATGGGCGGCCAGCAGCTCGCGCTTTTCCTCGGCGCGGGCCAGTTGCCAGAAACCCAGGGCAATCAGCCCGGGCAACAGCAACAGGACCAGAATGCTGGGCAGCAAACCGGGTCGAAAAGCGCTCATAACGCCCTCCCTGAAGGCCCGCCGAAGCTGGCTATACTGCACCTGCACCCCATTTGCTTCCCCCGGAGTTACGCATGCTCAAGGCCGCGATCATCCTGTTACTACTGGCTACTCTGGTCAGCTTATTCAGTGGCCTGTTCTTTCTGGTCAAGGATGAAGGTCAGACCTCCAGGGTGGTTAACGCACTGACGCTGCGCGTCAGCCTCACGGCCTTGACCATCGCCCTTATTGCCTGGGGCTTTTACACGGGCCAACTGGGTACAACTGTTACCTGGTAAGGCACGGAGCCGCGAGTGCGGCTCCGCAACCTGGCACAGGCATCACAGCACGTAAACGAACACGAACAGCCCCAGCCAAACCACATCGACAAAATGCCAATACCAGGCAGCGGCTTCGAAGCCGAAGTGCTGCTCGGCGCTGAAGTGTCCGCGCATTACCCGCACCAGCATCACCGTCAGCATGATCGCGCCGAAGGTCACGTGGGCCCCATGGAAGCCGGTGAGCATAAAGAAGGTCGCTCCGTAGATCCCGGAGCCAAGGGTCAGGCCCAGCTCAGTGTAGGCATGCACGTATTCCTCGGCCTGGAACACCAGGAACGCCGCACCGAGAATCAGGGTCAGCGCCAGCCAGAGGGTCAGCGGCTTGCGGTGATTCTTGCGCAGCGCGTGGTGGGCGAAGGTCAGGGTAAAGCTGGAGCTGACCAGCAGCACGGTATTGAGCAGCGGCAGGCCCCAGGCGCTGATGGTGCCACTCGGTGCAGGATAGAGCTTCGGATCAGGCGTGTTGAGCAACGGCCAGGTGTATTCGAAGCCTGGCCAGAGCATGTTGCTTACGCCTTTGTCGCCCTCGCCGCCGAGCCAGGGCCCGGCGAAGGTGCGCACATAGAACAGCACGCCGAAGAAGGCGGCGAAGAACATCACCTCGGAGAAGATAAACCAGCTCATGCCCCAGCGGAACGAGCGGTCCATCTGCGGGCTGTACATGCCGGAGCGGCTTTCCTTGATCACGTTGCCGAACCAGCCGAACAGCATATAGGCGAGGAACAGGCCGCCGACAAAGAAGATCAGCGGGCCATTGGAGCCCTCGCGATTGGCCGAAAGATCGTTGAACCAGGTGCCGACCCCGTACAGCGAGATCAGCAGGCCGAGGGTAGCGATGATCGGCCACTTGCTCTGCGCCGGAACATAATAGTTTTCGTGACTCTCGTGACTCGACATTGTTGTTCTCCTTATGGAGTCGCCCGGGTAAGGGTCGCCTGTGCCACCGGCGGCTTGCGCGCGGTGATATCGAACAAGGTGTAGGCCAGGGTCAGGTGGCGTACATCGGCCGGCAAGTCTCTATCGACGATAAAACGTACCGGCATTTCGATGCGTTCGCCTGGCTGCAGAACCTGCTGGGTAAAGCAGAAGCACTCGGTCTTGTGGAAGAAGGCGGCGGCCTTGGACGGCGCAACGCTGGGGATCGCCTGGGCGGACATCGGCTTGTCGGTAGGGTTGTAGGCCACATAGAGCATTTCGGTGCTCTGGCCGGGGTGCACCGTCACCTCATCGGCCAACGGGCGGAATTCCCAGACCATGTCGGCGGCGTTGGTCGCGAGAAACTGCACGCGTACCTGGCGCAATGCATCCACACCTTGTTCCCCTGCCTCGTAGGCACCCGCGGTCTTGCCGTTGATGCCGAAGGCCTGACACATCACGTCGTAGATCGGCACCAGGGCGAAACCGAAGCCGAACATCGCCACCACCACCAATGACAGGCGGATAACCAGGCGACGAGTCGTCAGGGTTTCGCTCATGGCCGCGGCTCCTTACTTCACGTCCGGCGGGGTCTGGAAGGTGTGGTAGGGCGCGGGCGACGGCACCGTCCACTCCAACCCTTCGGCACCATCCCAAGGCTTATTCCCAGCCGCTTTGCCACCACGGATGCACTTGATGACGATAAACAGGAACAACAACTGGGTCGCGCCGAACATAAAGGCACCGATGCTCGAGACCATGTTGAAGTTGGCGAACATCATGTTGTAGTCCGGGATGCGCCGCGGCATGCCGGCCAGGCCGACGAAGTGCATCGGGAAGAACGCCATGTTCATGCCGACGAAGCTCATCCAGAAATGCAGCTTGCCGAGGGTTTCGTCGTACATGTGCCCGGTCCACTTCGGCAGCCAGTAATAGGCCGAGGCGAAGATGCCGAAGATCGCCCCCGGCACCAGCACGTAGTGGAAGTGCGCTACCACGAAGTAGGTGTCGTGGTACTGGAAGTCCGCCGGGGCGATGGCCAGCATCAGGCCGGAGAAGCCGCCGATGGTGAACAGGATGACGAACGCCACGGAGAACAGCATCGGCGTCTCGAAGGTCATCGATCCGCGCCACATGGTGCTGGCCCAGTTGAAAACCTTCACCCCGGTCGGCACGGCGATCAGCATGGTCGCGTACATGAAGAACAGCTCGCCGGTCAGCGGAATGCCGACGGTGAACATGTGGTGCGCCCAGACGATGAACGAGAGGAAGGCGATGGACGCCGTGGCGTAGACCATCGAGGTGTAGCCGAACAGCGGCTTGCGGGCGAAGGCCGGGATGATCGAACTGACCGCGCCGAAGGCCGGCAGGATCATGATGTACACCTCGGGATGGCCGAAGAACCAGAACACGTGCTGGAACAGCACCGGGTCACCACCACCGGCGGCGCTGAAGAAGCTGGTACCGAAGTGCACGTCCATCAGCATCATGGTCACGCAACCGGCCAGCACCGGCATCACCGCGATCAGCAGGAAGGCGGTGATCAGCCAGGTCCAGACGAACAGCGGCATCTTCATCAGGGTCATGCCGGGGGCACGCAGGTTGAGGATGGTGGCGACCACGTTGATCGCGCCCATGATCGAACTGATGCCCATCAGGTGCACGGCGAAGATAAAGAAGGTCACCGACTCCGGTGCGTAGGTGGTGGACAGCGGCGCGTAGAAGGTCCAGCCGAAGTTGGGCCCGCCGCCTTCCATGAACAGGGTACTGACCAGCAGACTGAAGGCCGCCGGCAGCAGCCAGAAGCTGAAGTTGTTCATCCGCGGCAGGGCCATGTCCGGCGCGCCGATCATCAGCGGGATCATCCAGTTGGCCAGGCCGACGAAGGCCGGCATGACCGCGCCGAAGACCATGATCAGGCCGTGCATGGTGGTCATCTGGTTGAAGAACTCGGGCTGCACGATCTGCAGGCCCGGCTGGAACAGCTCGGCACGAATCACCATGGCCATGCTGCCGCCAAGGAGGAACATGGCGAAGCTGAACCACAGGTACATGGTGCCGATGTCTTTGTGATTGGTGGTCAACACCCAGCGCATCAGGCCCTTGGCCGGGCCGTGGTGATGGTCATGTCCGGCATGACCGTGGCCAGCATGGCCCGGATCGATCACTGCACTCATGTCCCTTACTCCTGAGCCTGTTTGAAGGCAACGATGTCCTGTGGAGTGACCATGTCACCGACCTTGTTACCCCAGGCGTTGCGTTCGTAGGTGATGATGGCGGCCAGATCGACTTCCGAGAGTTGCTTGCCGAAGGCGGCCATGGCGGTTCCTGGCTTGCCGTTGACCACAATGTTGATATGGTCCGCAGCCGGGCCGGTGGCGATGGCCGAGCCCTTGAGCGCCGGGAACATCGGCGGCAGGCCTTCGCCGGTGGGCTGGTGGCAGGCGGCGCAGGCAGTGACATAGGCCTTCTCGCCGCGTGCCATCAGCTCCTCCATCGTCCATTGCTTGCTGGTCAGCTCGCGCTCGGCGGCCGCGGCCTGCTTGCGTTCGGCCAGCCAGGCGACGTAGTCCTCTTGCGACTTGGCCTCGACCACCACCGGCATAAAGCCGTGGTCCTTGCCGCATAGCTCGGTGCACTGACCGCGGTAGATGCCGGGTTCGTCGATACGCGTCCAGGATTCGTTGACGAAGCCTGGAATGGCGTCTTTCTTCACCGCCAACGCGGGCACCCACCAGGAGTGAATGACGTCGGCGGAGGTGATCAGGAAGCGCACCTTGGTACCGACCGGCACCACCAGAGGTTCATCGACCTCAAGCAGATAGTTCTCGCCTTTCTCGGCCTTGTTATTGATCTGCTCTCTGGGCGTTGTCAGGTTGCTGAAGAACTCGACATCCTGGCCCAAATACTTGTAGTGCCACTTCCACTGATAGCCGGTCACCTGGATATCCAGTTCGGATTCCGAGCTGTCGTAGATCTCGATCAGGGTCTTGGTAGCCGGTATGGCCATTACAACCAGAATGGCCAGGGGGACCACGGTCCAGAGAATCTCGACTGTGGTGCTTTCGTGGAAGTGTGCGGGTTTGTGGCCGGTGGAGCGGCGGTGGACGAGCATCGACCAGAACATGGCACCAAACACGATCACGCCGATAACGACGCAGATCCAGAAGATGGTCATGTGCAAGTCGAATACTGAGCGGCTGACCTCGGTAGCACCGGGCATCATGTTGACACCCCAGCCGGCGTAAGCCGAGCTGAATACCAGCCACAACAGGAGGCCCATCCAGACTCGTGGATGTCGCATCATTGCGGGTTCCCCTTATGATTCTTGTTATCCCGCCGAATAGGCCAGCGGCCAAGGTCTCGGGCGTTCAAAAGAGTACGAACGCCAACCCGCCCTATCCATGCCGAGGTTTATCCGGTGTTATCAGGTACTGCCTTTCGAGATCGAGTATAGACACGGACCCGCACCTGGCAACGCGGAAACAGAAATGAATCGCCTGGCCGCGCCATGGGCAGACGGCCACTGCGACGGCGGCAGGGACCCTTGAATGGAGCCTGCTATATAGCGGACTCGCATAAGTATTTAATAATTATGACAATCGAGTCTTAGCCACGCTGCTCAGCCAGCTATGGTTCACGCCCATGTCCTTTTTTCGGAGCCGTCATGAATATTGCTGCCTTAAACGAACTGATCGAACGTGCGCATCAGCACGAAGCCAGTACCGGTCAGCTGGCCGCGCAGATGCACGCCCAACTGGAACGTCTGCATCCCTCCATTCGCGTACCAAGCGACGATAGTTCGGGGGTGCTACAGGGTTTTGTCAGCGCCTATATTGGCCAGGTGCCCGAGGTTCTGCAGGCGGCCAATCAGGTGGCGCGCGAGGCCGGCATCGAGGCGCAGATCAAGCCGGTGCTCAAGGTCGCCGAACAGTTCTTCCTGCAGCCGCCAGCGCTGATGGCCGGCCACGAAGGTCTCGATGGCTTGCTCGACGAGGCCTATCTGGCCCACCGCTTGGTCGAGGAGGTCAATGATCGTTACATCGCCCACCTCGGCCAGCCGCTGATTCCGCTGGATACCACGGTGGCCAACCTGATCGCCCATCAGCTGATCGGCGAGCCCTTCGCCAACCAGCTGGACGAAGCCGTGCAGCATGCGGTGGAGGGCATGCTCGATGACGCCAGCTTTGCCCAGGACTCGGTGCAGGCCTACCGCGAACGCCTGAGCGACCCGCAGACCGAGGCGGCCTGGCAGCGCTGGCCGTGCCTGTCGCAGCAGCTGGGGCTGGAGTTGCAGCTGGATGAGTCGCGCGCGGCCGGTTAAGCAGGATTGCCCGCAGTATGCGCTGAGCCCCCGCGCAGTCGCGCAGCAAAGGGGCACTCAAGGATCAAGGCCGTAGCATGGGTGGCAACCCATCAATCGCGGCGATGGGTTGTCACCTAAGCGGCCCACTCATCCTGGGGTTACTGTGGCGCTCCCTCATCCGGCGCTTCGCGCCACCTGCATTCGGTACATCCCTGTACCTCACCCTGCGGGCGGCTTGCGCCGTGCCAATCGGCAATCCTGCCGATTGGTCTCCCGGGGGGAGAAGGCTAATAGGGAGGGCGTCGTTGCGCGGGGCGCAGGTTAGCTGGGCAGATAGCGTGGGCGCGGCGTGGCCATGGGCAGCGGACCGTCACCGATCTGGCGGAATGCGCCCTGCTCGGCGTCGTAGGCCTTGATTTCGCTGGTCTCGATGTCGTAAACCCAGCCGTGGATAAACAGCTGGCCGCAGGCCAGACGCGAGGCCACCGAGGGGTGGGTGCGCAGGTGATCGAGCTGGGCCACCACATTCTCTTCGGTAAGGATGCCGAGGGTGGTGTGATCGGCGCAGCCACAGTTGTCCGCCACCACCGTCTTGGCCACTTCGGCATGACGCAGCCAGGCCTTGACCGTGGGCATGCGTTCCAGGGTTTGCGGATCGAGCACCGCCTTCATCGCGCCGCAATCGGAATGCCCGCAGATGATGATGTGCTGCACGCCGAGGGCCATCACCGCGTACTCGATGGCGGTGGACACCCCCCCCATCATCTGCCCGTAGGGCGGCACCACATTGCCGACGTTGCGGGTGACGAACAGATCGCCCGGGTCGCTCTGGGTGATCAGCTCGGGGACAATGCGCGAGTCGGCGCAGGTGATAAACATGGCCCGTGGCGTCTGCTGGTGGGCGAGTTTCTTGAACAGCGCCTGCTGTTGCGGAAACACCTCCTGACGAAAACGCTGGAAGCCCTCAACGATATGTTGCAGTGCCTCTTGCGCGCTCTCCGCCGGGCTGCTGGTCTGTTGCTGTTGCTTATCCATAGGGCCAACCTCGAAAGCTGCACGCATCTAAATATTGTCGGCTCGGCACCCATTGCGAACCGCGTTAATACCGGCTCATACAGGACTCCTCAGGAGGCGGCCGAGTCACAGCTGTCGACAGTCTGCTCCGCGCTGATTACAGCCAGAGCACTGCTCTCAGAGCAGGCTCAGCTGCGCCCCCGGCGGGCAGAACTGCGAGCAGTCCAGGCCCTGGGTATCACGGAGGTCCAGGCCGAGCTTACGGCTGGCCAGGCGAAAGCGCTGGGCCAGCAACTCGGCGAACGGGCCTTCGCCCCGCATGCGGCTGCCGAAGCGGCTGTCGTAGTTCTTGCCGCCGCGCGACTGGCGGATCAGGCTCATGACATGCTCGGCGCGCTCGGGAAAGTGCGCCTGCAGCCACCCCTCGAATAATTCCGCGATCTCCAGCGGCAGGCGCAGCAGCACGTAACTGGCGGAGCGCGCACCGGCATCGCGAGCGGCCTCAAGCAGGTGTTCCAGCTCCATGTCGTTGATCATCGGGATCATCGGCGCGCAGATCACGCTGACCGGCACGCCGGCCTCGTGCAGCGTGCGCATGGCGCGCAAGCGCGCCCCCGGCGATGCGGCGCGCGGCTCCATGATGCGTTTCAGTTCATCGTCGAGGGTGGTCAGGCTGAAGGCCACACTGACCAGGCGCTGACTGGCCAGCTCGCCGAGCAGGTCGAGGTCACGCAGGATCAGCGAGCCCTTGGTGATGATGTGCAACGGATGCTTGTGGCGCAGGAGAATTTCCAGAGCCTGGCGGGTCAGGCGCTGCTCGCGCTCGATCGGTTGATAGGCGTCGGTGTTGATGCCCAGGGCGATCGGCTGCGGCACATAGCCGGGCTTTTGCAGTTCTTCCTCGAGGCGGCTGGCCAGATTGGTCTTGGCGATCAGCCTGGTTTCAAAGTCGATACCCGGCGACATATCCCAATAGGCATGACTGGGCCGAGCGAAGCAGTAGATGCAGCCATGCTCGCAACCCCGATAGGGGTTCACCGAACGGTCGAAACCGACATCCGGCGAGCTGTTGCGGCTGATCACCGTCTTCGCCAGCTCGCTGCGCACCTCGGTGGCGCGGGACGGCGGCGTCTCGTCCTGAAACCAGCCGTCGTCCTCCGCTAGCGAGCGAGTCGGGGCAAAGCGGTTATGCGGGTTGCTGGCGGTGCCGCGACCGCGTGGAGGCAGGGAAATAGGCATGGGAGAACCTCAGCATGATACTGTTTGAATATACAGTATCATGCTGAGATGTTCACATCGGTCCGCCTCTGGTACCCGCGACCATGACTGCGACCACATCATGCTCCACACGCAGGCTCGGCAGCCTGCTGACGACTACCTCAAGGTTACGTCCGATGATGGTGATGGTAGGGCCAGGAGTGCACCAGTGCCGGATCGACAGTGGCGGGCATGGGAGCGGCCAACTCTTCCAGATGAGCGATCACATCGCCGGGCTTGATCACGAGCAAGTCGGTATCGAGGCTGTCCAGAATCATCTCGGCGGTATTGCCGACTAACGCACCGGCCAATCCGCGCCGGCCTACATCACCCACTACGGTGACGACGGCCCTGAGCTTGTGTGCCACCTTTGGAATCAGCAGCTCGGCTGGGCCCTCTTCAATATGCAGTTGCGGGTCGTCGATGCCGAATTCTTTCTGGAAGGTGGTGCACTCCGCCCGATAGAAGGCCGCAAGGCTATCCTTGAGCTGAAAGACAGGGTCAGCCGCGGCAAGCGTAGGGAAGGGGTGGGCACTCATCAGGTGCAAGGTGCCACCCATCAGCCGAGCTATATCGTAACCGTGGCTGACAATGCCGGCCTGGAGCAGACGGTGCTGGACGTCCGTATTTCCTACGTCGATTGCAGCCAGGATGATCCCGCCAGGCCAGGGGATTGCGTTTTTCACGATCAGCACCGGACAGGCGCAGTCGCGCAGCAGTTTCCAATCATCCGGAGTGAGGATGGTCTTGAGCAGCGGGTTGTCGGGGCGGTGTTGCTTGATCACCAGGCCACAGCCTTCGGCGGCAGCGACTGTGATGGTGGTGTTGGCCGGGCAGCCATGCCAGGCATGCTGAGCCGTGATGCTGAAGCCTTGGGCGGTTAGTTCCGCTTCGAGGGTTTCGAGGAGGGAGGTATGGTTAAGCTGTTTATCGCAAATCAGTAGATGCAGGTGCGAGCGAGTGGCGCTTGCGATCATCTTGGCTTTATCAAGGAGTGGCTCCTGATCTTGATCGGGGTCCACCACGACCAAGGTTTTGCGAATGTTGTGCATGATAGCTCTCCTGCACGAAAAGTAGCTGCGGGCATGGCCAGGGAAGTTCGCCGTTGGCACCTGTTGCTCCGTGCGGGGAGGCCGAAACATACAGCTAACTCCTTCGATCTCTAGGGCACACTCACCGCGTGCATGCACCCTCGTGCTAAAGCCCCCTACAAATTCATCCAGCTCATATCGAGTGGAGTGAATCGCCCCCTGGCGTTTGGCAAATACGGCCATTAGCGTGGGGGCGTCTGTATTAGCCGACCCCAGAGCGCATGCAACATCTTTCAATGCATGGTTGAGCTGAACTCACGCCGCTGCTTCCATGGCTCGCGCCGTGCTCGGGTTTTGGCAACCACGTCACCATGGAGGTACCCGGCAGATACGGGGAAACACGGGTGGCAAATCCCAGTTGCTAAGTATGGAAGGTGGGGGAACGGAGGTCGGGTCACTGGTCGGCTGAGTTAGTCGATTAAAACGTAAGCAGGTGAGCCGACAGCACCGAACGGCTGATGAGGCAGCCACAGCCACCCCCACCCGTGCACTTAAGCGCCAGACGACAGCCAGGAAGCGAGCGCTGCGCTGACTCGCTTGGCTTTTTATGGCCCGCCATCCCTGGCGGCCACCCTACGGGCCGTCGCTGTGCGACGTTAAAAATGACTCCCGGCTATTTTTTCAGCTTGGGATTGGGGAAAAACTGCACAGCCTGCACCTTGGGGTCGGCGGCCTTGGGTTTCAGGGCGCTGATATTGACCCGGGTCGGCAGCTCACGGGGCACCGAGTTGCCGCGCTCGTCGAGGGTGTCGGCATAGCCGCAGGCCACGCATTCGCGGTGCGGCACGCCGGCCTCGTCCCACATCTGGATCTTGTCCATCTCGCTGCACGCCGGGCATACGGCCCCGGCGATAAAGCGTCGCTTGCTCACCTTGGGCGCGTCGCTCATGCCGCCTCCTGGCTCAGGCCGAGGTGGCGCAGCAGTGGGTCAATGCTCGGCTCACGGCCGCGGAAATCGACGAACAGCTGCATCGGCTCCTGCGAACCGCCGCGAGCGAGGATCGCCTCGCGGAAGGCGCGGCCGGTGTCGCGGTTGAACACGCCCTCTTCCTCGAACCGGGAAAACGCATCGGCCGAGAGCACTTCGGCCCATTTGTAGCTGTAGTAACCGGCCGCGTAACCGCCGGAGAAGATATGCGCAAAGCTGTTGGGGAAGCGATTGTAGGCCGGCGGGCGCAGCACCGAGACCTCGTTGCGGATGCCTTCGAGCACCTCCAGCACGCTGCGACCGTCGCCGTGGGTGGCGTGCAGTTCGAAGTCGAACAGGCTGAATTCGATCTGCCGCACCATCATCAGGCCGGACTGGAAATTCTTCGCCGCCAGCATCTTGTCCAGCAGGTCCTGCGGCAGCGGCTCGCCGGTCTCATGGTGGCCGGAGATCAGCGCCAGGCCCTCGGGTTCCCAGCACCAGTTCTCCATAAACTGGCTCGGCAGCTCCACCGCATCCCAGGCCACGCCGTTGATCCCGGACGCGCCGGCATGCTCGACGCGGGTGAGCAGGTGATGCAGGCCGTGGCCGAATTCGTGGAACAGGGTGGTGACTTCGTCGTGGGTCAGCAGTGCCGGCTTGTCGCCCACCGCCGGGGTGAAATTGCACACCAGGTTGGCCACCGGGCTGATCAGCTTGCCATCGGCGTCGCGGCGCTTGTCGCGCGCGCCGTCCATCCAGGCACCGCCGCGCTTGTTGGCGCGGGCGTAGAGGTCGAAGAAGAAGCGCCCGACGTGCGCACCGTTCTCCTTGATCTCGAACAGGCGCACGTCCGGATGCCAGCTGTCGAAACCGCTCAATTCCTCGATCTGGATGCCGTAGAGCTGCTCGACTATGGCGAACAGGCCGCTGAGTACCTTGTCCACCGGGAAGTAGGCACGAAGGATTTCCTGGGAAATGCTGTAGCGCTGCTCGCGCAGCTTCTCGCTGTAGTAACCGACATCCCAGCTTTGCAGATCAGCGCAGCCCTGTTCGGCGGCGAAGGCCTGCAGCTCGCGCAGGTCCTGCTCGGCAAACGGCTTGCCGCGCACCCCAAGGTCGCGCAAGAAGTGCAGTACCTGATCGGTGGTCTCGGCCATCTTGCTGGCCAGGCTCAGCTCGGCGTAATTGGCGAAGCCCAGCAGCTTGGCCAGCTCCTGACGCAGGGCGAGGATTTCCAGCATCAGCGGGCCATTATCGTACTTCCCGGCATTCGGCCCCTGATCGGAGGCGCGGGTGCAGTAGGCGGCGTAGACCTCTTCGCGCAGCGCGCGGTCGTCAGCGTAGGTCATCACCGCGAAGTAGCTAGGGAACTCCAGGCTGATCAGCCAGCCGTCCAGGCCTTTGGCCTCGGCGGCCTGCTTCATCTGCGCCTTGGCCGAATCGGTCAACCCGGCCAGGGCCGCTTCATCGGTTACCTGCTTGGTCCAGGCCTGGGTGGCGTCGAGCAACTGGTTGGAAAACTTGCTGGCCAGCTCCGAGAGTTTCATCTGCACCGCGCCGTAACGCTGTTGCTCGGCCTCCGGCAGGTCGATACCGGACAGGCGGAAATCGCGCAGGGCGTGTTCCAGGATGGTCTTCTGCGCCACCTCGAAGCCTTCGGCTTCCGGGCTGCTTGCCAGGGCCTCGTAGGCCTGGAACAGCGCGCGGTTCTGTCCCAGTTCGGTGGCATATTCCGACAGCTTGGGCAGACAGGCCTCGTAGGCAGCACGCAACTCGGCGTTGTTGCACACCGCATTGAGGTGGCTAACCGGGCTCCAGGCGCGGCCCAGGCGCGCATTCAACTCGTCGAGGACCAGCACCAGCCCTTTCCAGCTCAGTGTGCCAGACTGTTGCTTGAGCAACTCGGTAATTGCCTTGCGATTGTCGGCAAGAATTGCGTCCACCGCCGGCTCCACATGCTCGGGGCGAATAGCGGAATAGGGCGGCAGATCGAAGGCTTGCAGCAGAGGATTAGTGGCAGTCACTACGGGTCACCTGTAACGAAATGGGTTGGCAGCCATGCCCCGGTGGCCGCAAAGCGCTTCCGGTGACTGGCTTGAGTGAACAAAAGCCGGGGCAAAAATCGCGGCAATGTTCTGAACATGGGTGCCATCTTAATTACAATCAAGGCTAGGCGCAGCTTAAGAGGTTTCTATCGTGGCGATACGTACTTACCAACAGTTCACTCCATTGCTCGGCGCGCGGGCGTTTGTCGACGTCTCGGCCGTGGTTCTGGGCGATGTGGAAATCGGTGCGGACAGCTCAATCTGGCCCCTGGTGGTGATCCGCGGCGACATGCACAGCATCCGCATCGGCGAACGTACCAGCATTCAGGATGGCAGCGTGCTGCATATCACCCACGCCGGCCCCTTCAACCCCCGTGGCTACCCGCTGAATATCGGCGACGATGTGACCATCGGCCATAACGTCACCCTGCATGGCTGCGAAATCGGCAACCGGGTCCTCATCGGCATGGGCAGCATCATCATGGACGGCGTGGTGATCGAAGAGGAAGTGCTGCTCGGTGCCGGCAGCCTGGTCACCGCCGGCAGCCATCTGGAAAGCGGCTACCTGTACGTCGGCAGCCCAGCCAAGAAGGCCCGTGCACTGACCGAGAAGGAACGCAGCTATTTCCGCTACAGCGCCGACAACTATGTGCGCCTGAAGGATCAGCACCTGATGGAAGGCTATAGCAGTCGATGATCCAGGGGGACTTGAACTACCGGCACATCCTCTTCGACCTCGACGGCACCCTGACCGACCCGCGCGAGGGCATCACCCGCTCGGTGCAGCATGCACTGGCGCAGTTGGGTATCGACGAGCCCGACCTGCAGACGCTGGAGCACTTTATCGGGCCGCCGCTGCTGCAGTGTTTTATGCACACCTATGGCTTCGACGAGGCCACGGCCTGGCGGGCCGTGGGGCACTATCGCGAGCGTTTCGCCGAGGTCGGGCTGTATGAAAACCAGCTGTTTGCTGGCGTTGGCGAGCTGCTGCAGCTGCTGGGCGAGCAGGGCCGCACCCTGTATATCGCCACCAGCAAGCCACGGGTGTTTGCCGAGCAGATTGCCCGGCATTTCGATTTTGCTCGGCACTTCAAGGTTATCTACGGCAGCGAACTGGATGGCACGCGCACCGACAAGGTCGAGCTGATCGCTCACCTGCTCGAGCAGGAAGGCTTCGCGGCGGACACTGCCCTGATGATCGGCGACCGCAAACACGACCTGATCGGCGCTCGGCACAATGGCCTGGACGCGGCAGCGGTGGGCTATGGCTTCGGCAGTGTCGAGGAGCTGCAGGCCGAAGCGCCGCGCTATCACTTTTCGACCCTGGCCGAGTTGCATCGGGCTTTTATGGGCTAGCCAGGGCGGTGAAAAACCTTTCACCGCCAAGGGCACGGCAACTGGGCGAACATCGCGGTCAAGACCGCTCCTACATAGGGCGCAGGTGCAGGCCTAGTCGTTGCGCTGGTAGATGATCTTCTTGGTGCCGCCGTCGCAGCTGCCAACCAGCATATTGGGGTCCTGGGCTTCGTCGTTGGGCACGATCTCCAGGGTGTAGCTGGCAACGCCGGCGGCCTGGATCTTCACTTCAATTTCCTGCTTCAGCTCTTCGCAGGGCTTGGCTGCCGCCAGGGCGGTGCTGCTGAGCACAGCAAGCAGCATGGCCAGGGTCCATTTGTTCATTGCATCGCTCCTTTGCCGGAATGGCAGTTGTGGGGTTTTGACCGCTGCTCGGCTGGGCAAGTTCTCGCCCCGTCAGACCAGGCCTGCAGGGCTTGCTGGCGCTCGTTTTCAGGCAGTTTACCGAGAGCCGTGACACGCTGGTAGAAGCGCGGCCAGTCGCCTTCGGCTTGCGCGAACAGGGCGGCGAAAGCCGGCACCCAGCGATCATAGAGGCCAAACGGCAGCAGCTTGGCATTGTTCAATGGCGCGGCCATCCAGCCATCGTAACGACCGGTGCCGCCCCATTCGCCCTCGCGCAGGGCCTGGTACTCGGCGCGCAGGCGGGCGAATTCGGCCTGTTTGCCGGCGCGCATCTGCTCCTCCGCCAACCCGCTGGCGTAGAGCCGCTCCAGGCGCTCGCGACTTGCCAGCACCAGGGCGGTGAACTGTTCGCGCTGGCGTTCGCCCTGATGGTCCGCCGGGGCCAGACCGCGGGCCGCACGCCATTGGCGCAGGCCCTGGCGCTCGACAAAGGTGGCGAAGGATTCGTTGAAGGCGGTGTCGTTGGCGACATACAGCTGCTGATGCGCCAGTTCATGGAAGATCACCGCCACCAGGCGTTCATCGCTCCAGCGCAGCATGGTGTTGAGAATGGGATCGTCGAACCAGCCCAGGGTGGAATAGGCCTCCACGCCGCCCAGGTAGGTATCCAGCCCGCGCTGCTTGAGCAGGGCGGCCATGCCCCGCGCCCGGCCCTGGCTGTAGAAGCCGCGATAGGCCACGCAGCCGGCAATCGGGAAGCAGTGCTGCTGCGGGTCCAGGGAAAACTCGGTGGTGGCGAACACATTCCACACCACAAAAGGCCTCTGGATATCCGCGTACAGGCGATAGCTGCGGTTGTCGGGCAGGTGCAGCGCGGTGCTGGCGAAACGGCGCGCCTGCAGGGCCATGGCCAGGCGTTGCTTGAGGCCGGCATCGGTGCCCGGATCGGCGAGTAGTTCGGTGATGGGTTCACGGGCCTGCAGCAGTTGCAGGTGGCCCCTCGCCAGGTGGCCGTAGTAATCCAGCGTGCTGCAGCCGCCCAGTAGCAGCGCCGCGGCCAATGGAACCCCGAGGCGGCAGGCGAAGTCGATAAGGAAACGAGCAAGGCGAGTGGTCATGCCCGCCAAATTAGCGCATTGCTGCTACTGCCCGCACTAGGGTCTGTTGCCGTTTCGTTCGCGGCTCGCGACGAAAGGCAACAGCCACTAACAGGCGTAAGCTGACTGCATCACGCCAACACCCCGGAGGCTCCCATGCGTTACCTGGCCCTGCTTGTCAGTCTGTTGCTTCTCGGCGCATGCGCCTCGCCGCTACCTGTCCGCGACCCGGGGATGGCCTGGGTCGATCTGTACACCCCTGCCAGCGATCTGTTGATGGCCGAGGAACTCGACGGCAAACGCCTCAACGATGGCCGCTACTTCCAGGTAAGCCCCGGCAGCCATGAGCTGATCGCGCGTTTTCGCTTCGAAGTGCAGGGCGGCGGCGATCTGATGGCCGAGCCGATAGAGCGCACCTGTGAGCTGCGCGTGCGTTACGACGATTTCGCCGCAGGCCAGCGCTACCGGATCGAAGCCCGGACGCTGGCGATGAGCGCCCAGGCCTGGCTCTACGACGAGCAGCGCAATGTGCTGGCGCGAGCCAAGGTGCTGCGTTGCGGGATGTTCTAGCAGGCTGTTGCACAGCGGCCTGCGAAACCCTTCACGACGCCCAGCGGATCAGGCGTCGAGCACCGCTTCCAGGGTGATCTCGGCATTCAACAGCTTGGATACCGGGCAGCCGTTCTTGGCCGCTGCCACCGCCTGTTCGAAGGCCGCGCGGTCGGCACCGGCAATCTTGGCGCGCAAGGTCAGGTGCACGGCGGTGATGGCGAACCCGTTGTCAAACTTGTCGAGAGTAACCTCGGCCGTGGTCTCGATACTTTCAGCGGTCATGCCGGCGTCACCCAGCTCCTTGGACAGGGCCATGGAAAAACAGCCGGCGTGGGCCGCGCCGATCAGCTCTTCCGGGTTGGTGCCGGGCTGATCCTCGAAGCGCGTATTGAAGCCGTAGGGGCTGTTCGACAAGGCACCGCTCTGGGTCGAGATAGTGCCTTTGCCATCTTTGATGCCACCTTGCCAGTGGGCCGATGCTGTCTTTTTCATCTGAGCTCTCCATTGCTTTAAGGACTACAGAGTTCAGAGAGCTATCGGCGCGACAAGTTCGCGGCGATTTAGCCGGCGCGCACCTGGGCGAGGATTTCGAAGGCGTGCAAGCGGTCGGCGAAGTCGTAGAGGTCGCAGGTGAAGATCAGCTCGTCGGCACCGGTCTGCTCCAGTAGCACCTCCAGGCGCGCGCGGATTTTCTCCGGGCCGCCGATCATCGCCATACCGAGGAAGCTGCCCACCGCCTCCTTCTCATGGGGCAGCCACAGGCCCTGCATGCTCGCCACCGGCGGCTTCTGCACCAGGCTCTGGCCGCGGATCAGGGCGAGGATGCGCTGGTAGGCCGAGGTGGCCAGGTATTCGGCCTGCTCGTCGCTGTCGGCGGCAATCAGCGGTACGCCGAGCATCACATAGGGCTTGTCGAGCACTGCCGAGGGCTTGAAGTGATTGCGGTAGACACGAATCGCCTCGTGCATATAGCGCGGCGCGAAGTGCGAGGCGAAGGCATAGGGCAGTCCTTTTTCCCCGGCCAGCTGGGCGCTGAACAGGCTGGAACCGAGCAGCCAGATCGGCACATTGGTGTCGGTGCCGGGTACGGCGATCACCCGCTGATCCGGCGTGCGCGGGCCGAGGTAGCGCTGTAGCTCTTCGACATCCGCCGGGAAGTCGTCGGCATTGCCGATGCGGTCGCGGCGTAGCGCCTGGGCGGTGAAGTGATCTGCGCCAGGGGCGCGGCCCAGGCCCAGTTCGATACGGCCGGGGTAGAGCGTAGCGAGGGTGCCGAACTGCTCGGCGATCACCAGCGGCGCATGGTTGGGCAGCATCACCCCACCGGAGCCCAGGCGAATGGTTGAAGTGCCGGCGGCCAGATAACCGAGCAGCACGGCGGTGGCCGAGCTGGCGATGCCGTCCATATTATGGTGCTCGGCGACCCAGAAACGCTCGAAGCCCAGGCGCTCGACATGTTGCGCCAACGCCAGGGAGTTGCGCAGGGCCTGGGCCGCGTTGCCGTCATCGCGGATCGGTGCCAGGTCGAGGGTGGAGAATTTAGTTTGGGCGAGTGTGCTCATCGGGCCTGCCTGTTGGTTATCCGTTTGCGTGGGCGCAGCAATGTGCCAATACCTGAGTTAGATAGTGGGGCTTATTCTGCGGATTCCAAGGGCACCGAGCTGACGCGGGGATAATCACAGGAATTTATTCGGCCTCATCGCCTGGATAGGCGCAGCGCAATCCGGGGTTGCAATCCCGGATTGCGCCAAGGCCCTGCGGCGGCTGTGTGGGTTGGATTTTCATCCACCCCTGCAGTTGCTATATGGATGAGGCCTCACCCCACCCACGAGGCCGCTGGTGCTGCAACTGAGGGGGTATCGGTGCGCCGGGCGTTCAGCTGTTGCTCAGGCGAAAACCGACCTTCAGGGTGACCTGATAGTGGCCAACCTTGCCGTCGACTATATGGCCGCGGGTGTCCACCACCTCGAACCAGTCCATATTGCGCACCGACTTGGCACACTCGGCCAGGGCGTTTTCGATGGCGTCCTCGATACCGGTCTTGGACGAGCCGACGACTTCGATTTTCTTGTAGACATGATGATCGGACATGCGCATTTCCTCGGGCAGTTAGGCTTAAGTGCCATAGCTTCACGCTAGCCAAGCCAGGGGAAAGCACAAGGACACCGGCCGCTATCGGCGCTACGGCGTGTGACTGTTATGCGGCTCGCCGAGTTCACTGGCCAGCCACTGGGCCAGCCGTTCGGCGCGGTTGTCGCGGCTGCGCAGCGGCCGCCAGAGCACCAGGCGCGCCGCGGTTTCGACAAAGCCCCAGGGCGCGACCAGGCGACCAGCGGCCAGATCGTCGGCCACCAGTTGCTGCGGCGCGATAGCTACGCCGAGGCCAGCGGCGGCCGCTTCCAGCAGGTAGTAGAGGTGCTCGAAGCCCTGGCCGTAACGCAGCGCGCCGCTATCCAGGGCATTGCCGCTGGCCCAGCTCGGCCAGGCCTGGGGCCGTGAACTGGTGTGCAGCAGTGGCTCGCCGAGCAAGGCGGCGGGCGGTGCCTGATGCAATTCGGCGAAGCGTGCGTAGCGCGGGCTAAGCACCGGGCCGATGCGCTCGACGGCCAGCTCATAAACCTGCATATCTGCCGGCCAGGGCGGCTCGGCGAACCACAGGGTGGCGTCCACCCCGGGGCGACGCGGGTCCAGCTCGCCTTCGCTGGCGGACAGCTGCAGGCGCAGTTCTGGCAACTCGCGGTTGAGCCGGTCCAGGCGCGGGATAAACCAGCGCGCCAGCAGGCTGCCCGGGCAGGCCAGGACAAAGGGTGCATCGGCCTGGCCCTGCTGCAGCTCGGCACAGGTGCTGCGCAGGCGGGCAAACAGCTCGCTGCTGACATCGCGCAGGCGCACACCCGCATCTGTGAGTTTAAGGCCGCGACCTTCCCGGGCGAACAGGGCGAGGCCCAGATGCTCTTCCAGGGTTCTGAGTTGTCGGCTGACCGCGCCATGGGTGACATGCAGCTCTTCTGCCGCCTGACTGACGCTGTGCAGGCGGGCGGCGGCCTCGAAGGCGCGCAGGGCATTAAGCGGCGGAAGGTCTTGGCTCATATGTGAGTTTTCCTGACAGGTTGCGGCGATCTTATCGCTTTTACCGCGCGCGCCACAGCCTTATCCTGTGCCCATCGCCGTAGAAGCGGGGGGACGCCTAGTCGCCCTACCCGCGACCACGCCTTTTTATCTTGCTGTGGAGAACGCCATGACTTCCTTGCGCACTGGCCCAGACGCCAACGGCCTGTTCGGCTCGTTCGGTGGCCAATATGTCGCCGAAACCCTGATGCCGCTGATCCACGACCTGGCCGCCGAATACGAGAAGGCCAAGCTCGATCCCGAGTTCCAGAAGGAACTGGCCTACTTCCAGCGAGATTTCGTCGGCCGTCCGAGCCCGCTGTATTTCGCCGAGCGCCTGACCGAGATGTGCGGCGGGGCGAAGATCTACTTCAAGCGCGAAGAGCTCAATCACACCGGCGCGCACAAGATCAATAACTGCATCGGCCAGGCCCTGCTGGCTCGGCGCATGGGCAAGAAGCGCATCATCGCCGAGACCGGTGCCGGCATGCACGGCGTGGCCACCGCCACCGTGGCTGCGCGTTTCGGCATGGAATGCGTGATCTTTATGGGCACCACGGACATCGACCGCCAGCAGGCCAACGTGTTCCGCATGAAGCTGCTGGGTGCCACCGTGATCCCGGTGGTCGCCGGCACCGGCACCCTGAAAGACGCGATGAACGAAGCGCTGCGCGACTGGGTGACCAACGTGCACAACACCTTCTACATGATCGGCACCGTGGCCGGCCCGCACCCGTATCCAGCGATGGTGCGCGACTTCCAGGCGGTGATCGGTAAGGAAACCCGCGAGCAGATCCTCGCCCAGGAAGGCCGTCTGCCCGACAGCCTGGTGGCCTGCATCGGCGGCGGTTCCAATGCCATCGGTCTGTTCCACCCCTTCCTCGACGATAAGGATGTACAGATCGTTGGCGTCGAAGCGGCCGGTTACGGCATCGAAACCGGCAAGCACGCCGCCAGCCTCAACGGTGGCGTACCCGGCGTATTGCACGGCAACCGTACCTTCCTGCTGCAGAACGACGACGGCCAGATCATCGACGCTCACTCGATTTCCGCCGGCCTGGATTACCCCGGCATTGGCCCTGAGCACGCCTGGTTGCACGACGTTGGCCGGGTTGAATACACCTCGGTGACCGACGAAGAAGCCCTGGCCGCGTTCCACACCTGCTGCCGTCAGGAGGGCATTATCCCCGCCCTGGAAAGCGCCCACGCCCTGGCTGAAGCCTTCAAGCGTGCGCCGAAGCTGCCCAAGGAGCACCTGATGGTGATCAACCTGTCCGGCCGTGGCGACAAGGATATGCAGACTGTTATGCACCACATGGAAAACACTTCGCAGGAGAAACACTGATGAGCCGCCTGCAAACCCGCTTTGCCGAGCTGAAAGAACAGAACCGCGCCGCCCTGGTGACCTTCGTCACCGCCGGCGACCCGAACTACGACGCCTCCCTGGCGATCCTCAAGGGCCTGCCGGCTGCCGGTGCCGATGTGATTGAGCTGGGCATGCCCTTTACCGACCCCATGGCCGATGGCCCGGCGATTCAGCTGGCGAATATCCGCGCCCTTGAAGGCGGTCAGGACCTGGCCATGACCCTGCAGATGGTCCGCGAATTCCGTGAAGGCGAGCAGGCCACGCCGCTGGTGCTGATGGGCTACTTCAACCCGATTCACAAGTACGGCGTCGAGCGCTTTATTGCCGAAGCCGTGGCCTCGGGCGTCGATGGCCTGATCGTGGTCGACCTGCCGCCAGAGCATAACGTCGACCTCTGCGATCCGGCTCAGGTCGCGGGCCTGGACTTTATCCGCCTGACCACCCCAACCACCGACGACAAGCGCCTGCCCAAGGTGCTCAACGGCAGCTCCGGCTTCGTCTATTACGTCTCGGTAGCCGGTGTGACGGGTGCCGGTTCGGCGACTCTGGACCACGTCGAGCAAGCTGTTGCCCGTCTGCGCCGGCACACCGATTTGCCGCTGTGCATCGGCTTCGGCATCCGCACCCCGGAACATGCCGCGACCATCGCCCGTCTGGCCGAAGGTGTGGTGGTGGGTTCGGCGCTGATCGACCAGATCGCTAACGCCACCAGCAGCGAGCAGGCGGTGGAGGGCGTGCTGAGCCTGTGCAGCCAGCTGGCTGAAGGTGTGCGCGGCGCGCGCGGTTAATCAGCCCAGGTAGAGTGGACAAGGCTCTGCCATGTTCACCCTACATAGCTCTGGTAGCCCGGATGCGATCCGGGAGCCTTAATTGTCTGTAAAACCGTTCCCGGATTTCATCCGGGCTACGGGTTCGGTGTAGGGTGGGCGGCGAAACGTTACCCACCCTTGGTTCCCTGCCCCGAGTCTCGCCATGTCACGCCTACCTATCGCCCGCAAACCCCGCGCCAGCAGCCAGAGCCGTATCGCCGGCATCCTGGCCGCTGCCCGCGAGTTGCTAGCCGAGCAGGGCGTGGCCAGCCTGTCGATCTACAGTGTGGCCGAGCGCGCGGGGATTCCGCCGTCCTCGGTGTATCACTTCTTCGCCGGCGTACCGGCCCTGCTGGAAGCGCTGACGGCAGATATTCACGGGGCGTTTCGCGCCTGCCTGCAGGAGCCGATCGAGCATGATCAGCTGCGTGACTGGCGTGATCTTTCGCGACTGGTGGAACAGCGCATGCTGGCGATCTACGCCGCCGACGCCGCGGCGCGCCAGCTGATTCTGGCCCAGCACGGCCTGGCGGAAGTGACCCAGGCCGACCGTCAGCACGACATCGAGCTGGGGCACCTGATGCAGTCCTTGTTCGACCACCACTTCCCCCTGCCGCAACTGCCGGAGGATGTGGATGTATTCGCCCTGGCCATGGAGCTGGGGGATCGGGTGTATGCACGCTCGGTGCAACTGCACGGGGTGATCACCCCACGCATGGCCGAGGAAGGCATGCGCGTGTTCGATGCCTATCTGGGCCTCTACCTGCCGCCGCACCTGCCGAAAAGAACCCTGTAACCGCTATCCCGCTCACCAGCGGGTTTACTCGGCACTCGTCATAGCTACGGCAGCGTCAGGCCGCCACTGGCCTTGTGCAGCCCGCGCAGGTGCGCGCCAAGCTGCGCCAGGTTGTTCTCGCTGGCCTCCAGCTCGGCCAGACGTTCAGGTTCCAGCAGGCTGCGCACCTCCTGGTCGAGGTCGTCGCTAAGCCGGCGCAAGTGCTGCTGACGGTTGCGGCTTTCGGCTTCCAGGCGCTGCCATTCGCTGCTTTGCGGCAGGCCATAGCCACCTTCGAGCAACTCCGCCGGGCGACTGAGAAAGCCACTGTTGGCCAGGATCTGCTCCAGCGCGCCACCGGCCTTGCCCAGGCTTGCATCCTGGCCGGCGCGACCACTGAGGTAGCGCTGCTTGAGCTCCTCCTGAGCCAGCAGCAACTGACGGCGCAAAGCCGCCTGCTCAAGCAGCAGCAGCGCGGCGCTGGCGCGCAGATCGGCCTTGGCAAACCAGGGCTGGCGCGCCGTGGCGGGTTGCTCCAGCCAGTCTTCGACCCTGCTCTGCTCGATCGGCAGACGCTGCTGCAGCACCGCGAACATGGCCTGGTAACGCTCGCGAAAGGAGTCGAAACGATAGCCCAGGCGCAGGGCTTCGCGGGGGTCATCCAGCACGCTGCCATCGGCCAGGCCACGGGCCAGCAGGCTGTCGAGCAGGCCGTTGGGCATAATGCTGTCCAAGGCATGCAGGTCGGGGTGCTGACTGCCGCTGCGCAACAGCTTGAGGGTTTCCACCGCGCAGTTGTTGGAGATGAAGTAGTAGTCGCCGTCATAGCTCCAGTGCTGCTCGGCGGCGCGGGTCACCAGGTTTTCCAGCTGCTCGCGGGTCAGCTGCAGCGGGATCGAGGCCAGGCTGCGCAGCTCGATCTTGGTGTATTCCTCGACCACCTGCTCCAGCGGCAGGACGAACAGCCGCGAGGGGTAGGCACCGGTCAGGCCGTCCCAGCTGGACAGCTGCACGTCGCCGACAAAGGCGCGGTAGGACAGCACCAGGTGCTGATCCAGGTCCAGCCGGCAATCCGGCCCCAGCGCCCGACCGGGCGCGCAGATCACCAGGCGCAACATGCTGTGGCCCCAGCGGCTGGCCCAGGCATCGTTGGCCTCGGCCAGTAGATAGTCGACGGCATAGACCCGCGCCGGCTCCAGCCTGCCCAGGGGCTGACGGGCAAAGTCGCGGCCGGCATTCAGGTAGGCATGGCCATCATCGCACTGCGCCTGGTCAGGCGGCGTCCAGGCGAAGTGCCGGGCCAGATGGCGCGCCAGGGACGGGCGGCGGCAGGCATAGGCGGGGTCGAGGAGGAAGTACTCCATATTCACCGCAACGAACTCCCGCGGGTTACTCAGCTCATAGCTGTCGGGGCTGCGTGCCAGCTGGCCGTTCTCTGCCTCGCGCTGGCCACGGCTGCCAACCCGCTGCGGCCAGCCTGCCAGGTCAAGCAGCTGCGGGTCGTCGCTAAGGGTAAAGCGCCGCGCGCTCTGGCCGCGACAGTCATCGGGCAAGCCCACCGGGCCGAAACTATTGAGGCGCTGGCGACAATGCTGCAACAGGCTTTTCTGCGCCGGCGACCAGAGTTGGGCGCGGTCATAGAGGTGGGTCAATTCGTGCAGCACGGTGGCCAGCAGCTCGCGGCGCACGCTGCCGTGGGGGCGCTCGGTGCGCGCAGTGGCGGCGCGGCCATCGGTGAGGGCCGGCAGCAGCAGGGCGTTGAGTTCGATACCGCTAAAGCGCCCGGCGCGGCCATAGACCTCGGCCGGCAGGTCGCGCCAACGCAGTTTTACCCGCCGATCCAGTTGCTGCTTGAAGCGTGGCGGCAGGGCCTGCAGGGCCTCGTCGAGCAGCACCTGAGTGGCCTGGCGCTCGGCCGGGCTCAGGTCGCTTTCGCTAAGTACCAGGCGCAGTTCGGCCTGGCTGCCGACGCTGACCAACAACGCCAGCATCAACAGCCAGGCACGCGGCAAACTCACAGCGCCAGAATGGCTTCGGCCAGTACCAGGTCGGAGGCACCCTGGGCTTCGGGCACACGGCTACGGATGGCACCGAGCGCGGCCTCCAGCTGCACACCACGGATGGCACCCTGAGTGGCGACGAAACTGGCGGCATCGTCACGGGCCGCCAGGACGATTTTCGAATCGCGAATCGAGGTGGTGGTATCCGAGGTGAAATCAAACGTGCGATCCACCGCTCGGATGATCACATTGCTGCTGGCCACCAGGGTCTGCGCCTGGACACTGCCGGCAAATAGGGCAACAACGACTACAGCGCTAAGCAGGGAACGGTACATGGCAATCTCCGGTAAGGCAGGGAAAAGCAGGAAGGACACTGATTGGAACCCACAACCCGCGGCTCGGTTCCGGCAGTACGAACAACAGCCTGAGCGCCAAGCCGCGGCGCAGCAAAATACCGGCTTAGGAGCAGATCCGCAGCCGGCACGCCCCCCCTGTTAGAGGCTGAGGATGGCCTGCGCCAGCTGCAGGTCATCCGCTTGCAACTGCGGTGCCTGCTGACGGATATGCAGCAGCGCGGCCTCCAGTTGCACACCGCGAATGCTGCCCTGGCTGGCGACGAAACTGGCGGCATCATCACGCGCGGCGAGCACGACCTTGTCATCGCGCAGCGAGGAGGAAATATCGGATGTGGCTTCCGAAGACGCGGCCAGACCGGAAACCAGGGAGTCGGTGGTCACTACAAAGCTGCTGGCCGAAGCAACACTGGCCAGGGTCAGCAGTGCGGCAGCGCTAAAAAGACGAAAAAGGGTCATGACGAAGCTCCGTACAAGCGAGGACAACGCAAACAGCACAGTCGCTGCTTGCGATTGCAAGACTAGCTCAAGCATGCTGGCTCGGGTCAATTACTGGATGCCAATCCCAACCGGCAAGATAAGGCTGAAACGGCGTACGAGGTAGCGGACAAGAGGCTGTTCTGGGCGAAGATTAGCCGTGCAGGTTTGTGTAAACTGCGGCCAATATCCGCGTAATGGTGCGATTTGTCATAGATCATGTACGCTCTGCAAGCTAAGTTGCAGACACTGGATGAGGCGTGGAAGAAGGCAATTGCAGGGCAGCGAACCTTTCTGGATATTGGCAACTAAATAACAATTAATTGCGCTGACCGGGGCACATGGGTACGGCGTATAGGAGTTCTTCTCGCAACATGATCATCCTCGTTGGGTCGAAAATCGATCAGGCCAGCATCCAGGGCTCTCTCGGTAAGCCGGAATACAGTTACTTTTTCCTGATGAAGGACTTCCTTCCGGCGCTGGAGCGCCTGGGGACTGTGCTGCCGGTCAAAAGTACCGATGAGATAGAACGGCTGTCCGAGCAGTACCGGGCGGCCGGCGAAGAGGTAGTATTTCTCAGTTTCAGCCCGCCGCACCAGGTCCCTCTCGGCCTGAGCTGCCCTACCGTGGTGGTCTTCGCTTGGGAGTTCGATACCCTGCCGTCAGTCGCCTGGGATGACAACCCGCAGAATGATTGGCGCTATACGCTGGCCAACCTGCAAGGAGCCATTTGCACCAGCCAGGAAACCGCCAACCTGGTTAAACAGGCCACGGCTGAGGACTTTCCGGTTATCTCGCTGCCGGCACCGGTCTGGGATCGCTATAAAAGCCTTGGTAGCGCCGACGGATTGCCCGTCGAACTAGGCGACCGGGTATTCCCATTCGCCGGCATCGTTATTGACAGCCCCCTCTTGGGGCTGTCCGCCGATGGCCTGGTACGCAAGCCAAGCGAAGTGCCCACTGAACCAGAACCAGAACCAGAACCAGAGCTTCCACCGCCATCAGGAGCACTTACCCAGGCTTGGCAACTCAGCAAAGCGCTGTTTAATGGCTGGCTGGAAGAAATTCGCCGCCCTCTACAGCCCACCTCACATATCGCCCCCACGACAGAGACCTCGACACCTGCCGTTGCGCCAGCCGATGACGCAGCACCTGCAGCACCGCCGCTGCATCAGATTCATGTCTCCGGCGTGGTCTACACAACAGTGCTGAACCCCGCAGACAGTCGCAAAAACTGGGTCGAGTTGATTACCGCCTTCTGCTGGGCATTCAAGGAGCGCGAGGATGCCACCCTGGTCGTGAAAATGACCCATCACGACCTGGAGTATTACCGCATCGTATTGATCACCTTGTTATCGCGGCTGGCCCCCTTCAGCTGCCGGGTGATTGTGCTGCATGGCTTTCTCGAGGATGAGCAGTACCGTGAGCTTATAAACGCGTCGACCTATTACGTGAACGCCTCTTCCGGAGAAGGCCTGTGCCTGCCTCTTATGGAGTTCTTTTCCGCCGGCAAACCAGGCATAGCGCCCGTACATAGCGCCATGAGCGACTATGTCGACGAACACCTGGCGTTTCTCCTCAAGTGCTCACTCGAACCCTTTTGCTGGCCCCACGATCCTACGGGCGTGTTTATGACCCATCGTCATCGCCTGAACTGGCACTCCCTGGTGAAGGCTTATCAAGACAGCTATCAGGTTGCCCAAGCGGGACCTGAGCATTACCGCAACATGTCGCAACATGCCTTTAAGAGAATGCAGGCATTCGCCTCGGTTGATGTAGTGACTACGCCACTGGATGTGTTCCTGCGCGCGCTGGTAAACGACCGCAACAGCGAGACGTTCGTGCAACGGGAAGAGGGCATGCTGCCATGAAGTTTCTGGTTTACTCGGAAGTCTCGGCTGCACGTATTGCCACCAGCATGGGGTTGCCGGAGTACAGCTATTACTTTGTTCTGCGTGACTTCTTGCCTGTACTGAAGGCCTTGGGCGATGTGCAGGTGGTCGAAGACCCCGAACAGCAAGTCGATGCGCTCTATGATCAAGCCTGTGCAGCAGGCGAACGCTGCCTGTTTCTGTCATTCTCGCCCCCCCAGAAAACCCTGCTGGGGCTCCGCTGTCCGACCACCCCGGTGTTTGCCTGGGAGTTCGACAGTATCCCCACTGAATGCTGGCTGGATGAGCGACAGCAGGACTGGCGATATGTCTTGAATACTTGCGGCAGTGGTATCACGCACTCGCAGATGATCGTCGATGCCGTGCGCAAGGAAATGGGCCCGCAATTCCCGATCGTGGCGATCCCCTCGCCGGTCTGGGACAAATTTGCCACGATCAGGGCGCAACCCGCCGAATTGCCTCTGACCAGCACTATCGCCATCAGCGTCCGCGCGGGAGTAGTCGTCGATAGCCACGACCCGGCATTAAGCCCCTATATTTTCGGCGAGCATGCAACGGCCAGAGTGGTGCAGGCCATCCGCGAACACGAACAGGCCATGGTCCGCCAACAGCCCGCCGAGAACACCGTTGCAGCCCCCGCCACTCGCCAGCAATCACGCGTCCAAGTAACTCGACGTTATCTGGGCGAGTGGTACCTGAAGGTGCTGCGGCAGAACATACCCTTCCTGCCCAACGCCAAAGAAAAAGCGCTTCCGCGGTTCGAACTGGTTCGCGAAGATCCGGACAAGCGCTTGGAGCCGCGTAACACCGTCGAGCCGCCGCATCCGCTCGCTACAGGCGTCAAACCGCTGATGCCCGAATGGCTGCCGGGCGATTCTGAGCTGAAATTGTCCGGGGTGATTTTTACCGCACTATTCAATCCTTATGACGGCCGCAAGAACTGGGCAGATATGCTGACCGCATTCTGCGCAGCGTTCCGCGACACCCCCGATGCCACGTTAGTGTTCAAGCTTGGGCATAACGAGTACCTGTCCGCCATGCACGACATGCTGATCTGGATGGCGCGCATGCCCAAATTCCAATGCCGGGTAGTCCTGCTTCACGGCTACCTCGACGGCAGCGAGTTCGATGCACTGATCCGAGCGAGCGCCTTCGCAGTCAATGCCTCGCATGGCGAAGGCCAGTGCCTGCCATTGATGGAGTTCCTGTCCTGCGGCAAACCCGCGATTGCGCCCCGCCACTCGGCAATGGTCGACTACATGGACGAAGACGTGGGGTTTGTTGTCGACAGTTGGCTTGACGCCACCGCCTGGTCTCATGATCCGCGCCTGGCTTATCGCACGCAGCGCCACCAGATTGACTGGGCCTCCCTGAAAGAGGCCTACCTGGCAGCCTATGACTGCGCCAAGCACCAACCCGAGCGCTACCAGCAACTCGCCCAGAATGCGATTGAACGCATGCGCGGCCACTGCTCCCGGCATGTTGCGCAAGAAGCGCTGTCCGCATTTCTTAAGATAGATCAAAGGGTGAGCGCATGAGACGGGTATTGGCCTGGTGGCATCGGCTGATCGGCGGCCCTAAATTACAGAGCCCTCCCCCTCCCGCCCCAACTCCAGCGCCCGACTATGTCGACGCCCGCGATTGTGGCTTGGTGGATGCGGTGCAGAGCGGCTGGTTTCTGAACGCCAGCGACGAACTGTTTTCCGGCTTCGCCATCGGACCGCAGGACGTAGTGCTCGACGTCGGCTGCGGTGCAGGCGGCGCGACCCTGTTTTGCGCCAACCGTGGTGCCCATGTGGTGTTCAGTGATGTCGTACCAGAGAAAATCGAAGCCCTGCGGCAGAAACTTGAGCAAACACCAGCTCGGGTCGTAGAAGGACTGGTGTCAGACAGCAACCCACTGCCACTGGCAGCTGACTACGCAAGTCGGATAATTGCCCTGGAGATGCTTGAGCACGTCGATGATCCGGCAACCGTATTGCGTGAGCTGGTTCGGGTGGGACGTCCGGGGGCTCTCTACCTGTTAGCGGTACCCGATCCAGTTGGCGAACACATCCAGCAGGGTTGTGCGCCTGCGCATTATTTCCAAACACCCAATCATATTCACATTTTCGAGCGCGAAGCCTTTGGCCGATTGGTGGAAGACGCCGGCCTCGTTATCGAACGGCGCGCCTCATACGGCTTTTATTGGAGCATGTGGATGATGATCTACTGGTCGCAGCTCAAGGCCTCCGGCGAGCAACAGGCAGGCGAAACCCATGACGTTGTGCATCCACCCTACTCGCCACTGCTTGATGACTGGGCGGGCCTGTGGCACCGACTTATCCAGATGCCCGAGTTTTCCCCGGTTAAACAGCAACTGGATCGCCTGATGCCCAAGAGTCAGGTCATTGTTGCGCGCAAACCCTTTTGATCCGTGCAGTCAGACTCACCGTCCCATTATGAGAATTAGCACATGCTGAATCGGCTCAAGCGCCTACTGTCTTCATCTTCCGAGCTCCAGCCCACCCGCGAGCCAGCTCCCAAGATGCTTGCACCCACAGAACCCGAGATCGATATCGGCCTGATCGATATTCATCAGAGCGGCTGGCTGCAGAACGACACAGGCGAGCTGGTTCGTGGCTTTGCGATATCGGCTGAAGATGTAGTACTTGATATCGGTTGTGGCGAAGGCGGTTATGCCCTCTTTAGCGCCCGGCAAGGGGCCGAGATCATTCTCGCCGACGTCGATGCCGATAAGCTCGATACCGCTCGCGCGCGGCTTGAGAAAGAGGGCGCGCGCAGCGTTCGCACACTGGTTACCGATGCCAATCCTATACCGCTGGACGATGGAGTAATCAGTCGGGTCGTCGCCATGGAAGTTCTCGAACACGTCGACGACCCCGCCCAGTTCATGGCCGAGCTGGTGCGCGTCGCCAGGCCGGGCGCTCTGTTTCTGCTGACGGTCCCGGACGAAATCATCGAGGGCGTGCAGAAACATATCGCCCCCTCTGTCTATTTCGAACGCCCCAACCATATTCGTATCTTCAAGCGCGGCGAATTGGAACAATTGGCGCTGGAGGCGGGACTGAGCGTGGAGAGCACCATGCAGTACGGTTTCTATCACGCCGTATGGTGGTCGTTGTACTGGGCCTGCGAGAACCAACCGCTCAGCCCGCCTTGGCATCCGTTGCTGGAAAATTGGTCGGAGACTTGGTCGACGCTACTGTCGCTGCCCGCCGGGCCGCGTATCAAGACGGCGCTGGATACTGTTATGCCGAAAAGCCAGGTTGTAGTTGCGCGCAAACCCTGAGGTCACCGTTATCCAATGAGAACCCGCATCGGTGATATCGAAATCCTGCGTGGAATCGCGGTGTTGATGGTGGTCTTCCACCACGCCTCCGGCAACCTGTTTACCTGGACCACCCCCAATATGGAGCGCTTCTATGCCTATTTTAGTGGTTGGGTCGGAGTGGATCTGTTCTTCGCTATCTCTGGGTTTGTGATTGCGCGCGATCTGGTGCCACGGTTGTTGGCGGCACCGCGCGGCGAAGCGACCACACGTATGGTGCTGGCCTTCTGGGTACGTCGGGCTTGGCGGCTGCTGCCATCGGCATGGCTATGGCTGCTGGTAATGCTAGTTGCCTCGCTAGCCGTCAATCAAACCGGCGCATTCGGCCCGTTTCGCACTAACTTGGAGGCAACGGTTGCCGGGCTTTTACAGGTGGCCAACTTCCGCTTCGCCGAGGCCTTTATGCAATGGCCCTATGGAGCGAGCTTCGTTTACTGGAGCCTTTCGCTGGAAGAGCAGTTTTACCTGTTGTTCCCTCTGGTGATCCTCTTAGCGCGCCGCTATTTGTTGCACGCCATGATCTTGTTGGTACTGCTGCAGTTCTTCTTGGTGCGTACGCCTGCACTAATGGCCTTTCGTACCGATGCATTGGCGCTTGGAGTGCTTTTGGCGCTGTGGACGCAGCATTCATCGTACTTGCTTTTCAAACCCGACTTTCTTGAACGACACAAATACGGACTGGCTGTGCTTCTGGTCGCGCTGATCTGCCTTTGGGTGCTGGGTTCTGGCCAGCTACGTAGCGTTAACATCAAAATTGGCATGATCGCACTGATATCTGCTGCGCTTGTCTGGGTGGCCTCCTACGACAGGGGCTACCTGGGGTTTCCGAAAATTCTTTCGAACCTGCTGATATGGTTCGGCTCACGGTCCTATGCCATCTACCTGATTCATATACCGGCTTTTTACTTCACTCGAGAACTCTGGTTTCACACAGATGCGGCGGCGCAAGGTTTTAATGAAGATTTCTTCTATCCGTTCGTAATTACGGCTTTCCTGCTAATCGTGGTGTTGAGCGAACTGAACTATCGCCTTCTGGAAGCTCCATTGCGCGACTATGGAAAGCGGGCCGCACTAAGAATCAGGGATGGAAGCGATGGCTTTGCAGATATGTCGGACTCGGTCAGATCTAAATAATGCAGTGGAACCCATGAATAATCAGGACGCCGTATCCCCGCAATTCATTTCCTACGCCCAGAACTTTGAGGACGTGATGCTTTGGCGAACCCTCAAGCTGTTCGGTCCGGGCAATTACGTCGACGTAGGGGCCAACCACCCCACTCTCGATTCGGTGACTCGCTCACTGTATGAGCGGGGCTGGCGTGGCATCAATATCGAACCGGTCCGGCACTATTACCAGGCACTGTGCGACGAGCGCCCGCAAGACACCAATCTCTGTGTGGCGGTGGGCGATCAGGAAGGCGAGTTGGTCTTCTTCGAGTCGTCTGATACTGGTCTTTCGACCCTTAGCCTTGAGATGGCAGAACTGCAACAGGCCGAGGGAATTCCTTTCGTCCAGCGCACGGTGCAAACGAAACTACTTGCCGATATCTGCAATCAATACCTATCTGCCACAGCACCCTTTCATTTCCTCAAGATCGATGTCGAAGGCTTTGAGCGCAATGTCCTTCAGGGCATGGATTTTCAACGCTGGCGGCCATGGATCATTTTGATCGAGGCCGCCTTCGACAAGACACCCGAGTGGGAGGAGTTGATTCTGCAGGCAGGCTATCAACCTGCCCTGTGCGATGGTATCAACCGCTATTACGTAGCCCAGGAGAAGCTCGAGTTACTTGTGCCACTGTCCATGCCGCCTAATTTCCTCGATGAATTCCAGCTGTGTTACGGGCACCGCTTCAGTCATCCCGTTGCGGATATCGAACCGCTGCAAGTGAACCTGCAAAAAGCGACGCAACGTGCCGATCTTGCCGAAACGCAATTGGCCGCGATTTACAACAGCCGTCTATGGAAGGTGGCGAGACTGATCACCTCGTTGAAGCGATTGATTACCACTCGCTAGCTGAAAAGCGGATGGCTGCACAAGGCATCTGGGCAGATAACCTTCGCTCAACTAATACCTCGGTAACGTTGTCTACTTGGCCTGATCCGCTGCAAACAGGTTGAACAAGCATGAGAAAAAAACTGTTGGTCACCGGGCTTTCCGGGTTTGTCGGGCAGCACCTACAGCGAGTTCTTGGCGGCGCACGGCCCGCACTCGACTGGCAGTTACTGCAGCCTGAGGGCAGTTACGATCTGCTCGATAGCGCTGCACTCAACCGCATGCTGGAGCAACACCAGCCAGACGCAGTGATCCACCTGGCGGGGCAAACCTTCGTTCCCGAGGCCTTCCGCGACCCGGCGCACACCCTGCAGGTCAATCTGTTGGGTACGCTTAACCTGCTACAGGCACTCAAGCGGCGAGGCTTCAGCGGCACCTTCCTTTACGTCAGCTCAGGCGACGTCTACGGCCAGGTCGCAGAAACTGACTTACCAGTCGTCGAAACCCTGGCACCCCAGCCACGCAATCCCTATGCAGTCAGCAAAGTTTCAGCTGAACTGCTGTGCCGGCAATGGAGCTATACAGAGCCCTGGCGCATCATAGTGGCACGCCCGTTCAACCATATCGGCGCGGGTCAGGGCGAGTCCTTTGTTATCGCCAATATGGCCAAACAAATAGTTCGGGTTCGCCAGGGGTTACAGCCACCGCGCCTGGAGGTTGGTGATATTGATGTGACTCGCGATTTTCTGGATGTTCAGGATGTCATCGAGGCTTATCTGTTGCTGCTGGAGAAGGGTCGTAATGGCGAGGTCTACAACGTCTGCTCCGGGCAGGAGCGCCGAGTACGTGACCTGATCAGCGAGATGGCCGAACTGGCTGGGGTGGAGGTGGAGTTGCTGCAGGATCCCGCGCGCATGCGCAGGAGCGAGCAACGCCGCGTTGTCGGCAGTTCCGAAAAACTACAAAAAGAGACCGGGTGGACACCTGGCGTAAATATCACGGAAACCCTATGCAGAGTGCTCTCTGACTGGGAAGAAAGAGAACGACAATAATGACTAAAAGTGCACTGATTACGGGGCTTACCGGGCAAGACGGGGCCTATCTTGCGAAGCTGCTGCTGGACAAGGGCTACCAGGTTCACGGCCTGGTGGCCCGGCGCAGCAGTGATACCCGCTGGCGGCTGCGCGAGCTGGGTATCGAGTCGCAGATCAACTACCTGGATGGCGATCTGGCCGATGCCTGCTCGGTACAGCGCGCGGTGCTCAAGGCCAAACCCGACGAGTTGTATAACCTGGGCGCGCAGAGCTTTGTCGGCAGCTCCTGGGATCAGCCGATCACTACCGGCATTGTCGATGGCCTGGGCGTGACCCATATGCTTGAGGCGATACGCCAGTTCAGCCCGCAGACGCGCTTCTATCAGGCATCGACCAGTGAAATGTTCGGCCTGATCCAGGCCGAACGTCAGGACGAGAACACCCCGTTCTATCCCCGCAGCCCCTATGGCGTGGCCAAGCTGTATGGCCACTGGATCACCGTCAATTACCGTGAAAGTTTTGACCTGCATGCCTCCAGCGGCATCCTGTTCAACCATGAGTCGCCGCTGCGCGGCATCGAGTTCGTCACTCGCAAGGTCAGCGACGCGGTGGCGCGGATCAAGCTGGGCAAGCAGCGCGAGTTGCGCCTGGGCAATATCGACGCCAAGCGCGACTGGGGGTTTGCCGGCGACTATGTCGAGGCCATGTGGCTGATGCTGCAGCAGGACAAGGCCGACGACTACGTGGTGGCGACCGGTGTGACCACCACGGTGCGGGAGATGTGCCGCATTGCCTTTGCCTATGTGGGCCTGGACTACCAGGAACATGTGGTGATCGATCCTGCGTTCTTTCGCCCTGCGGAAGTGGAAGTGCTATTGGGGAATCCGGGCAAGGCCGAGCGGGTGCTGGGCTGGACGCCGAAAACCAGCCTCGCAACCCTGATCCAGTCGATGGTGGATGCCGATCTTAAGCGCGTAGCCAAGGAGTAGGTTGATGCTCGTTCCCGTGATTCTCTCCGGCGGTGCCGGCACCCGGCTGTGGCCGGTCTCCCGAGAGGGGCAGCCCAAGCCCTTTATGCTGCTGCCCGATGGCGAGTCGTTACTGGCCAAGACCTACCGACGGGCCGCCGAGCTGCTGGCCCAGGGTGGCGATATCGTTACGGTGACCAACCGTGACTACTACTTCCAGAGCAAGGATCATTTTCTTGCCGCCAAGCTGCCACGTCAGCATGCCCACTTTATCCTCGAGCCCCTGGGCCGCAACACCGCCCCCGCCATAGCCGCGGCGGCGCTGGTGTTGCGCGAGCGCTACGGCGACGAGGTGATGATGGTGGTAATGCCCGCCGACCACCTGATTCAGGATTCAGATGCCTTTGTCGCGTCGGTTGCACAGGCCGCCGCGCTGGCCGCGGATGGCTATCTGGTCACCTTCGGCATCCGCCCTACGGCACCGGAAACCGGCTTTGGTTATATCGAGGTCGGCCCCTCCCTGGATCAGCATGGCGCAGCCCTGGTCGAGCGTTTTGTCGAAAAACCCGACCAGCCAACCGCCGAACACTACCTGGCCAGTGGCAAGTTCCTGTGGAATTCAGGGATGTTCTGCTTCACCGCCAGCACACTGCTGGGGGAGCTCGAGGCGCATGCCCCCGAGCTGCTCGAATTGGCCGCCGCCTGCGTGGCAGCGAGTCCTGCCCAGGATCTGGGCACGGTGATGCAACAGGAGCTGAATGCCGAACACTTCGCGGCCCTGCCGGATATTTCCATCGACTATGCCCTGATGGAGCGCTCAGCCAAGGTCGCGGTGGTACCCGCCTCCTTCGGCTGGAGTGATATTGGTTCATGGGGGGCCATGAGCGAGCTGGTCTCGGCGGATGCACAGAACAATCGTGCGACAGGCGAGGCGATCTTTATCGACAGCCGCAATACCTTCGTGCAGAGCGACGGCCGCCTGGTGGCGACAGTCGGCGTGGAGGACTTGATCGTCATCGATACGGCCGATGCCATTCTGGTGGCCCACGCCGACCGCGCCCAGGATGTGCGGCAGGTGGTCAAACGTCTGAAAGACAGCAACCACGATGCCTATCGCCTGCACCGTACGGTGAGTCGACCCTGGGGCACCTATACCGTGCTGGAGGAAGGGCCGCGCTTCAAGATCAAGCGCATCGTGGTCAAACCAGGCGCGGCGCTATCGCTGCAGATGCATCACCACCGCAGCGAGCATTGGGTGGTGGTGCAAGGCATGGCCAAGGTGACCAATGGCAACGGGGAGCGCCTGGTCAACAGCAACGAATCGACCTTTATCCCGGCAGGACACAAGCATCGCCTGGAGAATCCCGGGGTGATCGATCTGGTCATGATCGAAGTGCAGAGCGGCGAATACCTGGGCGAGGACGATATTGTCCGTTTCGAAGATCAATACGGCAGGACTCTCTAGTGGCAGTCGGTATGGTACGTGCGGTCTGGAATTACCGCGGCTTTGTCCTGGGTAGCGTCAAGCGCGAGTTTCAGACGCGCTACCGCAACTCCTTGCTGGGCGCGACCTGGACAATTCTAAACCCGCTGTCGATGATCATCGTCTACACGGTGATCTTTTCCCAGCTGATGAAAGCCCGCCTACCCGGTGTGGATAACAGCCTGGCCTACGGTATTTATCTGTGCGCTGGGATTCTCGCCTGGGGCTTTTTCGCCGAGGTGATCGGGCGTAGCCAGTCGGTGTTTCTCGAGCACGCCAACCTGATCAAGAAGCTCAGTTTCCCGCGTATCTGTCTGCCGCTGATTGTGGTGATGAATGCCGGGGTCAACTTCGCGATCATTTTCGCGCTGTTTCTCGGCTTTCTACTGGTGACCCAGAACTTTCCCGGCTGGGCCATTCTAGGGGTGATTCCCGTTCTGCTGATTCAGATCGCCTTCTCTATTGGCCTGGGCATCATCCTCGGCGTGCTCAATGTATTTTTCCGCGATGTCGGGCAATTTACCGGGATCTTCCTGCAGTTCTGGTTCTGGTTCACCCCCATCGTCTATCCATTGTCGATCCTCCCCGAAGAAATCCAGCCGTGGATCGCGATGAATCCGATGGTGCCGCTGATTTCTGCCTACCAGGGCATTTTCGTCTATGGCCAATGGCCCGACTGGCTTGCGCTCTGGCCGACCGCGCTGCTCGCGGCAGTACTCTGTCTGCTGGGCATGCGCCTGTTCCGCAAGCGCTCCGGTGAAATGGTGGATGAACTCTGATGGGCAGTATTCGCGTTAGCCAACTGGGCAAGGCCTACAAACAATACCCCACCCGCTGGTCGCGTCTGGCGGAGTGGCTGATCCCTTTCTCGGCACCGCGGCATCAGCTGACCTGGGTGCTGCAGGACGTCTCCTTCCAGGTCAAACCTGGCGAGGCGCTGGGGATTATCGGGGTCAACGGCGCGGGCAAGAGCACGCTGCTGAAAATGATCACCGGCACCACCCAGCCCAATGCCGGGCATATCCAGATCGAGGGGCGCGTCGCCGCGCTGCTCGAACTAGGCATGGGCTTTCACCCGGACTTCAGCGGCCGGCAGAACGTCTTTATGGCGGGTCAACTGCTGGGCCTGAGCATGGAAGAACTGCATGCCCTGATGCCCGAGATCGAGGCCTTTGCCGAGATCGGCGAATATATCGACCATCCCGTGCGCACCTACTCCAGCGGCATGCAGATGCGTCTGGCCTTCAGCGTGGCCACGGCGCGCCGCCCCGACGTACTGATTGTCGACGAGGCGCTGTCGGTGGGCGACGCCTATTTTCAGCACAAGAGCTTCGACCGCATCCGCGAGTTCCGCAAGGCGGGCACCACCTTGCTGATCGTGTCCCATGACCGCCAGGCCATTCAGTCCCTCTGCGACCGGGCCATCCTGCTGGCCAGCGGCCGACTGGCGCTGGAAGGCGCGCCCGAAGAGGTGATGGATTTCTACAGCGCCATGCTGGCCGAGAAAGAACAGCAAACGGTACGCCAGGAGCGCTTGGCCGGTGGACAGATTCGCACCATCTCCGGCACCGGCGAGGCCAGCTTTGCCGATATCGCCCTGCTCAACGAACAGGACCAGCGCATCGAAGTAGTCTCGGTCGGCAGCACGGTCACGCTGCAGGTGGTCGTTGATATCAAGATCGATATCCCCCGCCTGGTGCTGGGCTTTATGATCAAGGATCGCATGGGACAGGCCATCTATGGCATCAACACCCATCGCCTCAACCAGCCGCTGGAAAACCTCAAGGCGGGTGAGCAGGTGACTTACCGCTTCGAGTTTCCAGCACGCCTGGGCAAGGGCAACTACTCCATCGCCTTGTCGCTGTCGCGTCTGGATTCACACCTGGATACCAACTACGAATGGCGCGATTTCGCGCTGGTGTTTCACGTCATCAATATTCGCCAGCCGGACTTTGTCGGCTGCGCCTGGCTGGACTCACAAGTGGCTATCGAGCGAACGCCGCCTGCGGCAACACCGCCCAATATCGAAGGACTGAGGGATCATGCGCTTCCTGATTGAATGCACCTATGTCTATGAGCACCCGCAGGACAACTCCGGTATTCAGCGGGTCGTGCGTAACATCATCAAGCAATTGGCTCATCTGCCGGGGGATGTCGAGTGCATTCCGGTGATGATGAATGGCGGGCAGCTGTACCAAGTGTTGAGCCTGGCCCCGCTGAAGCCCCGCAAAGAAACGCCGCTGCGCCAGGCGCTGATTATTCGCCTGGATCACGCCCGCAACCGCTATTGGTGGTGGCACTCGCGGCTCGAACGTTTTCGCCCGTTCAGCTCATCGCATACGGCCCGCCGCGCGCTGTTCTTGCTGTGCAAGCTGGCCAGTCTGGCGATCACCCTGCCGCTGCGCAGCCTGCTCTGGCTCAACCGCAATGCCCAGCCGGCACCTGAGCGCGCCGTGCCGCTGCAGGTGCAAGAGGGCGATCAGCTGTTGCTGCTCGACTCGTCCTGGCACGCCGATTTCTTCGCCTTGGCAGAACGCCTGAAACAGCAAGGCGTGGGAATCGTCTCGGTGATCTATGACCTGATTCCACTGACCCATCCACAGTTCTGCGACGCCGGCCTGGTCAAGGTCTTCGATCAATGGTTCGACTGGATATCCAGAACCGCCGATGGCTTTATGGCGATCTCCAAGACCATCAGCGAGCAGGTTGAGCGCGAACTGCAGCTACGTCTGGGGGCGGATGAAGCCGGCAGGCGCTGGCACGGTCACTTTCACCTCGGCTCCGAGCTGGACCTGGTACGCGCCGACGCAACGCTACAGCCCGAGCTGCGGCGCATGTTTGCCCAGAAAGAGCCGGTGTACCTGATGGTCAGCACCATCGAGCCGCGCAAGAATCACGCCTATCTGCTCGACGCTTTCGAGTTGCTGTGGGCGCAGGGCTCGACCGCGCGCTTATGCATCATCGGCAAGGTCGGCTGGAAATGCGAGGCGCTGATCGAGCGAATTAATAAGCATCCGTTAAACGACAAGTGCCTGTTTATGTTCAACGGCATCAACGACAAGAGCCTGGAGTACGCCTACTCGAATGCCCGCGCGCTGGTCTTCCCCTCCTATGCCGAAGGCTTCGGCCTGCCGCTGGTGGAGGCGATGCAGCGGGGCTTGCCGGCCATGGCCAGCGACATCCCGGTATTTCGCGAGATCGGCGGCGACTTTATGGCGTATTTCGACCTGAACGACCCGCAAACCCTGGCCGAGCATATACGGACCTTCGAGACCACGGGCCAATTCCCGGCAACGCGCCCGGTGAGCGAATGGCAGTGGATCGACTGGAACGGTGCTGCCCGGCAATTGATCAGCGGGACGCTGAGCGGCATTCGGCGCGCCTCCAAGCCCTCCGTGCAAGCCGCAGCGGTGGCGCATGCGGATTGCCCTTAACGCACGGATTCTGCAGGCACCCCGCACCGGGATCGGCCAGTACCTGGTCGAGCTGATCGAGGCGCTACGCGACGATCCGCAGATTGAGCTGGAGCTTTTCCATGGCTGGGGCTGGAGCCAGCTGGTGCCGCAGGCTGCGCTGCCCGGCTATAGCCGCTGGGCGACGCTCGCCAAACACGTACCCTGGGCCTACCAGATTCGTCGCGCCCTGGATCAGCATCGCTTCGACCGTGGTGCAGGGCAGCGCCGTATCGACCTCTATCATGAGCCAAGTCTGTGGCCCCTGGATTTCTCCGGGCCTATGGTCATGACCCTGCATGACCTGACCCACGTGCATTATCCGCAGACCCAACCGCGCGACCGCCTGGCCGAGATCGAGCGTCGAATCGGGCCGGCGCTTGAAAGGGCCGGGTGCATCCTTACGGATTCTCAGTTCATTGCGGACGAAATTTGCCAGTACTACGGCGTGGCTGCCGAACGTGTGAAGGTCGCCCCACTGGGCTATGCGCCGCGTTTTCATCCTCGCCAACCGGAACAGTTGCGCGGCTGTTTGGCCGAGTTAGGGCTCGAACCTGGCGGCTATTTGCTGTGTGTCGGCACTCTGGAGCCGCGCAAGAACCTGGTCCAGGCCCTGCGTGCCCATGCCTTGCTTCCCGAGACGCTGCGAAAGCGTTTTCCGTTGCTGATCGCCGGCATGGCGGGCTGGCGCAGCGACTGTTTCGCCGCCGAGTTGCAAGCGGCGTTGGCCAGCGGCCATGTTCGCCTGCTTGGCTATCAGAGTGACCAGATGCTAGCTGAGCTGCTGGCCGGCGCACGCCTGCTGTTGTTCCCGTCACTCTACGAAGGCTTTGGCCTGCCTGTGCTGGAGGCAATGGCCAGTGGCGTGCCGGTACTGCTATCAGCGCAATCGGCCTTGCCCGAAGTGGCCGGCCCCGCCGGAGTCTATCTCGAGGCGGGCGATGACCGGGGCTGGTGCGAGGCGATTATCCGCTTGGTCGAGGATGAAGCCGAGTGGCAGCGGCACCGGACAATGGGTTTACAACAGGCACAGCAGTTTTCCTGGAAACGCTGTGCAACTATCACTACTGCCGCCTATCGGCAGGCGCTGGAGCACTGAATGCGGATTCTGCACGTCTTCAAGACTTACTTGCCGGAAACCGTGGGCGGTATCGAACAAGTGATCTACCAGATCTGCCAGAGCGGTATTGCCCACGGCATCGAAAGCCATGTGCTGACGTTGAGCGCCGCTCCTGAACCGCGTGACTTGATGCTCGCCGATCACTATGTGCATCGCGCCAAGCTGGATCTGCAACTGGCTTCCACCGGTTTCTCCTACAGCGTATTGGGCCGCCTGAAGGCGTTGGCCGCTGAAGCCGACGTGGTCAACTATCACTTCCCCTGGCCCTATATGGACGTGCTGCATTTTGCCGCGCGAATCAAGAAACCGACGGTGGTTACCTATCACTCGGACATCATTCGCCAGAAGCACCTGCTCAAGCTCTACCGTCCGCTGATGAACTGCTTTCTAAGCAGCGCCGATCGCATCGTGGCGGCCTCGCCAAACTACCTGGCGACCAGCGATGTGTTGACGCAATACCGCGACAAGACCAGGGTTATCCCCTATGGCCTGAATAAGGCAGCCTACCCGGTGCCCTCCGCGGAATGCAGTGCGCAGTGGCGACAGCGCTTCGGCGAGCGTTTCTTCCTGTTCGTTGGGGTGATGCGCTATTACAAGGGCCTGCATATTCTGCTCGAGGCCTTACAAGGCACTCAGTATCCGGTGGTTATTGTCGGTGCTGGCCCCTTGGAATTGGAGTTGCGTGCGCAAGCGCAGGCCTTGGGTTTGGACCATGTGCATTTTGTTGGGCGTGTGGGCGATGAGGACAAGGTGGCCTTGCTGCAACTGTGCAGCGCCATCGTCTTTCCCTCGCATCTGCGCTCCGAGGCTTTCGGCATCTCCCTGCTGGAAGGCGCGATGTACGGCAAGCCGATGATCTCCAGCGAAATCGGCACCGGCACCAGCTATATCAATATCCATAACCAGACTGGCCTGGTGGTACCTCCGAGCGACCCGCGGGCCTTCCGCGAGGCCATGCGCACGCTGTGGGAAAACCCCGCGCTGGCGGAGCAGATGGGCCAACAGGCCGAGCGGCGCTATGAACAGCTGTTTACCGCCGAGCGCATGGGCCAGCAGACCGCCGCCCTTTATCGAGGACTGCTGGAAAGCAAGCGCACTTGACCTTAAGCGCTGCTGTTTGCGCAGGGCTGATCAATCCCAGAATGGTTTGCTCGATTCAGTCTGGCGCTGCGCCTCACTGATCCCCGCATCGGCCAACTGCCGGGTATCCAGGCGCGCCAATTGGTGACGCGTGCGCAGGTTACGCCGCCAGTGCAAGAGGGTGGCGTAAAGCCTTAACCAGAGCGAGTGAGCAGGCCGGCGCTGTGCTGAGGGTTGGCGTTTGAGTAGGCGCTCCATGGTGCTGTCCTTGTCTTAAACCCGGGATGGCAACCTAGGGTGAGCTGACACAGGAGCGAGAGGCAGGCACAGCAATGTGAAATTGTCAGGGTGCAGTCGACCACTTAGGCAATCTGTACCGGTCGCCTTGCCTGCAGGCTGTTGCAGAGAAACGATGCCCGAGACCGCTTTTTGATGCACTACAGCAGGGTGTCTAAAGACAACCTGCCGAATGACAGCGGATAAAAAGAAAGCCCCAACGCGCAAGGGCGATGGAGCTTTCAAAAGTCCCAAAAAATGGGAGGAGCATGAAATCGGTGTCTGGCGGCAATCAGCGCCAGAAGGGCTTGCTCAGTTCGGCATGGCGCTGCGCTTCGCTGATACCGGCATCGGCCAGCAGGCGGGCATCCAGGCGGGCAAGCTGGCGGCGGCTAACAATGCGGCGCTGCCATAGCATCAGGGTGCTGAACATACGCAGCGGCAGGGCGCTGACGTTATTGGCTTGGCTGTGATCGAAAAACAGGTCGGAACTGAGTGTACGTTCCATGGTGGTCATCCTTCCGCTTGTGGCGGTTCTGGGGGGCTGCTTTAACTTGGTGCCTATATTCCTCCAGTCGCACAACACTCAATAGTCACAGCTGAACTAAATTGCAGAGCTAATAGATAGGTTGCTTTGTAACTGTTTTGCCTGTTTTTGCGCAAACTGTACCTGCCATTAGTGAATTCACCCATATGGCAGCCTGCACCAGGTATTAATCTCGCTTATTGATCAGTTAGCAGTGAATAGCCACAGGTACAGTTGTAAATTGATTGGTTCACACAACTGACCTGTTGTTCAGCTTTTGCCTGATAAAAAAGCCTTCGAGCCGCAGCTGTACTCCTGATGGCAGGGCCAGAATACTTAACCCGGCCTTGGGCCAATGCGCTTCATTTAAGGGACTATCCTTTGTCGCCAGCAAGGCAATCCGGGTCGCGGCGTCCCGGATTGCGCCAAGGCTTATCTGGGCTACAAATGATGCTTTCCTCGCAAGCCGCGCTGCTTACGGCCCGAATAGCGGACAAGCCAGGCCTTGCGCGTAAGCACAGCACTTACAAAAATGCCGCTCACTTGACTCAAGTGAGCGGCATTAGAGGTCCAGCCTAGGGTTCAGCGGGCAGCCGTTACTCCACAGCCTTGACCATATCTTCAATCACCTTCTTCGCGTCGCCGAAGACCATCATGGTCTTGTCCATATAGAACAGTTCGTTATCCAGGCCGGCGTAGCCGCTGGCCATGGAGCGCTTGTTGACGATCACGGTCTTGGCTTTGTAGGCCTCGAGGATCGGCATGCCGGCGATTGGCGACTTGGGGTCGTTCTTCGCGGCCGGGTTGACCACGTCGTTGGCACCCAGCACCAGCACCACGTCGGCCTGGCCGAACTCGGAGTTGATGTCATCCATCTCGAACACCTGCTCGTAAGGCACTTCGGCCTCAGCCAGCAGCACGTTCATATGGCCCGGCATACGCCCGGCAACCGGGTGGATCGCGTACTTCACGGTCACACCACGGTGGGTCAGCTTCTCCGCCAGCTCCATCAGCGCGTGCTGGGCACGGGCCACGGCCAGGCCGTAGCCCGGAACGATGATCACGGTGTCGGCGTTGGTCAGCAGGAAGGCCGCGTCGTCGCTCGAGCCGGACTTGACCGGACGGGCTTCCTGAGCGCCGGCAGGGCCGGCTGCGTCAGTCGCGCCACCGAAACCACCAAGGATCACGTTGAAGAACGAGCGGTTCATCGCCTTGCACATGATGTAGGAGAGGATCGCGCCACTCGAACCGACCAGGGAACCGGCGATGATCAGCATCGAGTTGTTCAGCGAAAAGCCGATACCGGCCGCCGCCCAGCCCGAGTAGCTGTTGAGCATCGACACCACCACCGGCATGTCCGCGCCGCCGATGGGGATGATGATCAGCACGCCGATGACGAAGGCCAGGGCCAGGAGAATGGCGAAGGCGCTGAGGTCACCGGTGAAGGTGTACACCAGACCCAGACCGAGGATGGCCAGGCCGATGGCCAGATTGAGCCAGTGCTGGCCCTTGAACTGTACCGGTGCGCCCTGGAACAGGCGGAACTTGTACTTGCCCGAGAGCTTGCCGAAGGCGATCACCGAACCGGAGAAGGTGATGGCACCGATGGCCGCGCCGAGGAACAGCTCCAGACGGTTACCGGCCGGAATCGCATCGCCGAGGCTGGCGACTATGCCCAGGGACTGCGGCTCGACCACCGCGGCAATGGCGATAAACACCGCGGCCAGGCCGATCATGCTGTGCATGAAGGCAACCAGTTCGGGCATCTTGGTCATTTCCACGCGCTTGGCCATCACGGTGCCGACGCTGCCACCGACCAGCAGGCCGATAATCACATAGCCGATGCCCTGAGTAGCAATATCAGCACCGAGCTTGTAGATCAGGCCAACGGTGGTCAGCACCGCCAGGCCCATACCGAGCATGCCGAACAGGTTGCCGCGCCGCGACGAGGTCGGGTGCGACAGGCCCTTGAGCGCCTGGATAAAGCAGATCGAGGCGACGAGGTAGAGAACAGTGATCAGGTTCATGCTCATGGTCAGTGCTTCTCCGCTGGCGCGGCAGCCGGTGCTGCCTTAGGCGCTTTCTTCTTGAACATTTCCAGCATGCGCCGGGTTACCAGGAAGCCACCGAACACGTTGACCGCGGCCAGGGCCACGGCCAGGGTGCCCATGGTCTTGCCCAGCGGGGTCACGGTCAGCGCCGCGGCGAGCATGGCACCGACGATGACGATCGCGGAAATCGCGTTGGTCACCGCCATCAGCGGGGTGTGCAAGGCCGGGGTGACGTTCCAGACCACGTGGTAGCCGACATAAATCGCCAGCACGAAGATGATCAGGTTGTAGATACCGTCGGAAATCATATCCATGGTTGTTCTCCCCTTAGCCGTTGGTTCGTACGACTTGGCCGTCGGCGCACATCAGGCACGCTTTGACGATGTCGTCTTCGAGGTTGAGGTGGAACTTGCCTTCGCCGTCGATCACCAGCTTGAGGAAGTCCAACAGGTTGCGTGCATACAGGGCCGAAGCGTCGGCCGGTACCAGCGCCGCCAGGTTGCTGTGGCCAACGATGGTCACGCCGTTGCTGACGATCACCTGTTCGGCCACGGTCAGCGGGCAGTTGCCGCCCTGCGCCGCCGCCAGGTCGATGATCACCGAGCCCGGCTTCATTTCCGCCACAGTGGCCTCATGCAGCAGGGTCGGTGCCTTGCGGCCCGGGATCAGTGCGGTGGTGATGACGATATCGGCCTGCTTGGCGCGTTCGTGCACCGCCTTGGCCTGACGCGCCATCCACGAGGCCGGCATCGGCCGCGCATAGCCGCCGACACCTTCGGCGCATTCGCGCTCTTCATCGGTCTCGCAGGGTACGTCGACGAACTTGGCTCCCAGGGATTCGATCTGCTCCTTCACCGCCGGACGCACGTCCGAAGCCTCGATCACCGCACCCAGGCGCTTGGCCGTGGCGATGGCCTGCAGGCCGGCGACACCGGCACCGAGGACCAGAATGCGCGCGGCCTTCACGGTACCGGCGGCGGTCATCAGCATCGGCATAAAGCGCGGGTAGTGGTGCGCCGCCAGCAACACGGCCTTGTAACCGGCAATGTTGGCTTGCGACGACAGCACGTCCAGGCTCTGCGCCCGAGAAGTACGCGGCGCGGCCTCCAGGGCGAAGGCGGTGATGCCCCGGGCATTCAGGCGGGCGATGGTTTCGTTGCTGAACGGATTGAGCATGCCGACCAACACCGCGCCGGCCTTCATATGGCTCAGCTCGGCATCGCTCGGGGCCACGACCTTGAGCACCAGGTCGGCCGCGAAGGCGGCGGCGTCGCTGCCGATGGAGGCACCGACGGCGGCGTAGGCGCTGTCCGGAATGCTAGCGCTAACGCCGGCACCGGTCTGCACCGTGACCTGATGGCCCTGGCCGACCAGTTTCTTGATGGTTTCTGGCGTGGCGGCTACCCGCGTTTCGCCGGCATGGGTTTCGAGAGGAACACCGATGTGCACGTCAAATCTCCTGCGTGATCTTTTTTAATGAACCGGCGCACTGCGGATGGCACGGCGGCGAAGGGAGGATCAGCACAAATCACCCTAGCAAAAGCTATATTGCGGGCGGGGCGGCATTTTGCAGGCGCAGCATAAGTCGTTCAAGGCGTTATGGAGTAAAACCTTGCGACAACTACAAGTCATTCAGCGACTTGAAGGCCATTAATATCGGCAAAGGCCTGCTGCGCCTGGCCTCCAGGACCATCAGCGGTATTTTCAGCAATCTCGGCATGGGTGCCATGAATGGCCATCCATCAAATGGCTGCTGCGCAGGCAAACGGGGCGTGTAGCCCTGCTATTCCGGGCCTTATGCAGGTTTTTCTGTGCAATAAATTCGACGCAAGCGCTGGGTAGCAACCGTCAGACTGTAGTTACCAGCATTGCTGACTACGGAGTCAGCTTCACCTGTGCCGCTCAGGCTAAAAGGGTCTGCCAGCGCTAGCCGGAGTATCAGGGGGGATGGCGTCAGAACAATTGCTTCGCTTGCTGTCGTTTATTCCAGGCCACTGTCCCGGGCATAGTCCCGCGCTTGCCGAACCAGCCAGTCGCGAAAGCTTTGCAGTGCCGCGGATTCCACTTTGCGCTCGGGAATCATCAGGTAATAGGCCTTGTCGCTGCTGTAGGCGTGGTTCAGCGCCAGCATCAGGCGGCCTTCCCTCAGTTCCCGCTGAATCAGAAAGGGCGGAATCAGGGCCACGCCCATCTCGTGCATGGCGGCCTGGGCCAACATGGAGAACAGTTCGTAGCGCGGCCCGCTCATGTCCCGGGGCACATTCAGGCCCAGCGAGCCGAACCACTGCCGCCAGGCATAGGGCCGGGTGGTCTGCTGCAGCAACGGCAGGCTGGCGATCCGCTCTGCGCTCAGGCCGCTTTGCCCGGCGAGCAGCGCCGGACTGCACACCGGCATCGGGTTTTCGCGCATCAGCAGGTGCGAGGCCGTGCCTGACCAGTCGCCGTCGCCGAAATACACCGCAGCATCGAACTCGGTATCGGCAAACAGAAAGGGCCGGGTGCGGTTGGTCAGGTTGACCGTGACCTCCGGGTGCAGACGCTGGAAGTCCTTCAGCCGCGGTAGCAACCACTGGGTGCCAAAGGTCGGCACCACCGCCAGTTCGATGCTCATCGCCCCCTGCTGGCCCATCACCGCCAGGGTGTCGCGCTCTACCGCATCCAGCTGGGTCGCCACCCGGCGAGCATAGGACAGGCCGGCCTCGGTCAGCTTGACCCCACGCCGCGAGCGGCGGAACAGTTCGACGTTGAGAAACTCCTCCAGGCTGGCGATTTGCCGACAGATGGCGCTCTGGGTCAGGCTCAGCTCTTCCGCCGCCCGGGTAAAACTCTGGTGCCGCGCCGCCGACTCGAAGGCGATCAGGGCGGCAGTACTGGGAATCTTGCGACGCATTTATGCGACAGCCTCACTGATAAGTCGGAAACGGCGCGCTAAAACTATCTCGAAGTGCGGTTTACGCACAATAGCGTGCGTAATCCTCGTTTGCCTGCTGCGCGGATGCCACCTAGGATCACTCACACACTCTGTAGTCGCGGCCCGGGCCGTGCTTCTTCACCATCTGATTCGAGGTTTTCACCATGGCCAAGGCAAGCTTCAACTGGATCGACCCGCTGCTGCTCGACCAGCAACTGACCGAAGAAGAGCGCATGGTGCGCGACAGCGCTCAGCAGTTCGCCGCCGACAAGCTGGCCCCGCGGGTAATCGAAGCCTTCCGCCACGAGCAGACCGACCCGAAGATCTTCCGCGAGATGGGCGACACCGGCCTGCTCGGCGCGACCATCCCCGAAGCCTACGGCGGCAGCGGCCTGAACTACGTGTGCTACGGCCTGATCGCCCGCGAAGTAGAGCGTATCGACTCCGGCTACCGCTCGATGATGAGCGTGCAGTCGTCCCTGGTGATGGTGCCGATCTTCGAATTCGGCAACGAGGCGACCAAGCAGAAGTACCTGCCCAAACTGGCCAGCGGCGAATATATCGGCTGCTTCGGCCTCACCGAACCGGACCATGGCTCCGACCCAGGCAGCATGATCACCCGCGCGAAGAAGGTCGACGGCGGCTACCGCCTGACTGGCGCGAAGATGTGGATCACCAACTCGCCGATCGCCGATGTCTTCGTGGTCTGGGCCAAGGACGATGCCGGTGAGATTCGCGGCTTCGTTCTGGAAAAAGGCTGGCAGGGCCTTAGCGCTCCGGCGATTCACGGCAAGGTCGGCCTGCGCGCCTCGATCACCGGCGAAATCGTTATGGATAACGTGTTCTGCCCGGAAGAAAACGCCTTCCCCGATGTGCGCGGCCTGAAAGGTCCATTCACCTGCCTCAACTCCGCCCGCTACGGCATCAGCTGGGGTGCGCTGGGTGCCGCCGAAGACTGCTGGCACACCGCGCGCCAGTACACCCTGGACCGCAAGCAGTTCGGCCGCCCGTTGGCCGCCAACCAGCTGATCCAGAAGAAGCTGGCCGATATGCAGACCGAGATCACCCTGGCCCTGCAGGGCTGCCTGCGCCTCGGCCGGATGAAGGACGAAGGCACCGCCGCGGTGGAAATCACCTCGATCATGAAGCGCAACAGCTGCGGCAAGGCCCTGGATGTCGCCCGCCTGGCCCGCGACATGCTCGGCGGCAACGGCATCAGCGACGAGTTCGGCGTAGCCCGCCACCTGGTCAACCTGGAAGTGGTGAACACCTATGAAGGCACCCACGACGTCCATGCGCTGATCCTTGGCCGAGCTCAAACCGGTATCCAGGCGTTCTTTTAACGCTGCTGCGTAGGATGGGTTATCCGCACAACGGCGTAACCCATCACTCGGCCCGGTGGGTATCGCTGCGCTCAACCTGCGCGGCCCGCCCCATCCAACGTTTCCACTTTCGAGGTCTCAGCATGTCCGGTGCCCTGTCGCATATCCGCGTTCTCGACCTGTCCCGCGTACTCGCCGGGCCCTGGGCCGGGCAGATTCTCGGTGACCTGGGGGCCGAGGTGATCAAGGTCGAACGTCCTGGCAGCGGCGATGACACCCGCCACTGGGGCCCGCCCTATGTGAAAGACAGCGAGGGCAACGACTCGCGCGAGGCGGCCTATTTCCAGAGCGCCAACCGCAACAAGCAGTCGGTGACCCTGGACTTCACCCAGGCCGAAGGTCAGCGCCTGGTGCGCGAGCTGGTGCAGAACTGCGACGTGCTGCTGGAGAACTTCAAGGTCGGCGGCCTCGCGGCCTACGGCCTCGACTATGAATCCCTGAAGGCGCTCAACCCGCGCCTGATCTACTGCTCCATCACCGGCTTCGGGCAAAACGGGCCCTACGCCAAGCGGGCAGGTTACGACTTTATGATTCAAGGCCTCGGCGGACTGATGAGCCTGACCGGCAAACCAGAAGGCGAGGAGGGGGCCGGCCCGATGAAGGTCGGCGTTGCCTTGACCGATATCCTCACCGGCCTGTACGCCACGGTCGGCGTGCTGGCGGCACTCAACCAGCGCGAGCAGTCTGGCCTCGGCCAGCATATCGATGTGGCCCTGCTCGACGTGCAGGTGGCCTGCCTGGCCAACCAGGCGATGAATTACCTGAACACCGGGGTCGCGCCCAAGCGCCTGGGCAATGCCCACCCCAATATCGTGCCCTACCAGGATTTCCCCTCGGCCGATGGCAACTTCATCATCGCCGTGGGCAACGACGGACAGTTCCGCAAGCTTTGCGAGGTCGCCGGCCTTACGGCTTTGGCCGACGACCCGCGTTTTATCACCAACAAGGCCCGCGTCGCTCACCGCGCCGAGCTGATTCCGCTGCTGCGCCAGGCCACGGTGTTCAAGAGCACCGCCGAGTGGGTCGCCCTGCTGGAACAGGCCGGCGTGCCCTGTGGGCCGATCAACGACCTGGCCCAGGTATTCGATGATCCCCAGGTCAAGGCCCGCGGCCTGCGCATCGAACTGCCCAATGGCCTGGGCAGCACCACCCCGCTGGTGGCCAGCCCGCTGCGCCTGTCGCAGACTCCGGTGGAATACCGCAACGCACCACCACTGCTCGGCGAACACACAGAGCAGGTGCTAAGCCGCCATCTGGGCCTGAGCGCAGAACAGCTGGCCACCTTGCGCGCCGCCGGAGTGCTTTAAACCGCTCGGTTTCTAATCGGCCATGTAGGGTACGCCGCGTGGACCAAGAGCCCGCGGTCTAGCCCGGTGCGCACGGCGCACCCTACCGATGCCGAGCCTGCAGCTTTACCCACCCACACCAAGACAGGGCGCAGCCTTAGCAACAGCCCTCGGCGGGTCAAAACGGGCGTGAGCCTATTAGGCCCGCGCGCGTAAAGAAAGGGATGTCCCCCCGCTGACCTTGCCGTCCTCAAGCTGATTCTGAAGATGCCGTAACGCGCACAGTCGGTGGCACCGGGGCCAATACTTCCTTCTAGCCGCTGCAGTACAACAAACGGGCCATTCTCACTCCGTATTTCCTTGTGCTCGGTACAGGCGTCGACACCTGGAAACTCCTAGACGCGGCCGACCGACCGCGAAACAGCCACACCCGCAAGGAACACAGCATGTTCACCCGCACTGATCTCGCATTCACCAGTCACGGCATTACCTGCAAGGGCTACCTGTATAGGCCGGCGGAAGCCAAAGGGCCGGTGCCCTGCGTGATCATGGGTCACGGCTTTGCCGCCACCCGCGAATGCGGCATCGCACCCTTTGCCGAGGCTTTCGCCAACGCCGGTTATGCCGCCTTCGTGTTCGACTACCGGCACTTCGGGGCCAGCGACGGCCAACCACGTCAACTGCTTGTACCATCGCGGGAAGTGCAAGACTGGCTCTGCGCCATCGCCTTCGTGCGCCAGCTCGATGGCATCAGGCCCGACGCCATCGCCCTGTGGGGCACCTCCTTCGGTGGCGGGCTCGTCACAGTCGCCGCGGCACTCGACGGTAATGTGCAGGCCATCATTGCTCAATGCCCGATGATGGATGGCCTGGCCTCGGCGCTCGAAGTGATCCGCTATGCCGGCATTGCCCATGTACTGAAACTCAGCGCCCACGGTGCTGTAGATATCACCCGCGCCCTGCTCGGCATGTCACCGCACTACATTGCTTCCGCCGGTCGTCCCGGCGAAGTGGCAGCAATGACTGCAGCAGATTGCTATGACGGCTATCTCGCCCTGGTACCCGAAGGCGTACCGAATACGGTGGCCGCGCGCGTCTCCAGCACCCTGATGACCTTCCGCCCGGTCACGCAAGCGCACAAGGTCACTTGCCCGGCGCTGATCCAGATTTGCGAAAAGGACACCGTGGCTCCGGTGGCAGCGGCAGAGAAAGCCGCGAAGAAAATCAAGCACGCAGAAGTGCGCCGTTACGACATGGGCCATTTCGACATTTATCAGGGGGCGAATCGGGAGAAGAGCGTAGCGGATCAGCTCGCGTTTCTACTGAAGACGTTCTCCCGATAAATCATTAGCAGGCCCCGTAGGGTGCGCCGCTCGCACCAAGACCTCACCGCCGGTCCCTGGCGCACACTGCATCCTCTACCAATGCCGAACGCACAGGATGATCCACTATCTATCCCGACTGGCCAGGCGGCCAATCGGGCAGATAACCCAGCAGCAGCGCCACGCGCCAGCGATCACGCAGCCACGCAACAGGGTTGCTGCAGCTTACGCAATTGCTGCTGCGCGGCCAGGCGCAGCACATAACCCAGCTTGAGCAGGCCCGGGCCGATGATCGTCAGCGAATGAGCCGTCACCAGGCTGCCCATGCTCAGCTGCGCCTCCAGGCCATAGGCACCCAGCAGACCGCTGAGTAACAGCAGCACACCAACCAGCAGCATGCGATTCGCCAGTTGCAGCACCCGCAGTGGGCAGGATAGGTACGCCAACATAATCACCTCCTAGGCCAGGTTATTAGCCGTCCAGCGCGCTGGCCGGGCCAAAGAACTCGTAATGGCTCTGCGCCGCCGGCACGCCGAGTGCCTGCAGATGCCGCTTGATCTGCGCCATAAAGGGCTTGGGGCCGAGGAAGTAGGCGTCCAGATCGCGTTGCTCGGGCAGCCATTCGGCCAACTGCTCCAGGCTGAGAAAGCCCTCGGCATCGGCCTTATCGCCCGCCCGCGGCTCGCTGTAGCACACGTAGTGACGCAGTTGCGGACGCTCAGCACCCTGGCTGTCGACCCAATCGCGGAAGGCATGCGCCCCGGCGTGCCGCGCACAGTGGATAAAGTGGATTTCGCGACCCGTGTCGCGCGCCGCCTCCAGCATGCTCAGCGCCGGAGTAATGCCGACGCCGGCGCTGATCAGCACCAGCGGCTTGTCCGACTCGCGCAAAACGAAATCCCCGGCCGGCGGGAACAGCTCCAGACTGGCACCGACCTGCAGCTCATCGTGCAGGTAATTGGACACCTTGCCGCCCGCCTCGCGCTTGACGCTGATGCGGTACTCGCGGCCATCGCCCAGGGCCGACAGCGAGTAGTTGCGCCGCTGCTCCTCGCCGTCCAGCAGCAGACGCAGGCCGATATATTGGCCCGCCTGGAACGGCGGCAGGCTGCCGCCATCGGCAGGTGCCAGGTACAGCGAGACGATTTCCTCGCTCTCCTGCACCTTGCGGCTCAGGCGAAAACTGCGCGCCCCGCGCCAGCCGCCGGGAGCCTCGGCCGTAGCGGCATAGGCGGCCTCCTCGGCCCCGATCAGGATATCCGCCAGCTGGCCATAGGCCCCGGCCCAGGCGGCGATCACTTCATCGGTGGCGATCTCGGCACCCAGCACTTCACGGATCGCCTGCAACAGGCAGCTGCCGACAATCGGGTAATGCTCAGGCAGGATCTGCAGCGACACATGCTTGTTGACGATCTGCCCAACCAGCGGGCCCAGCGCGTCGAGCTTGTCGATATGCCGGGCGTACATCAGCACCGCATTTGCCAGGGCGCGCTGCTGGCTGCCGCTGGCCTGGTGCGCCTGGTTGAACAGCGCGCGCACCTCGGGGTACTGGCTGAACATCAGCTGGTAGAAGTGCCGGGTCAGGGCTTCGCCGCCGGTTTCCAGCAGCGGTACGGTGGCCTTGATCAGGCTGATCTGTTGCGGGCTGAGCATGGGGTGACTCCTAGAAGGCTGGCACGCCGCGCTTGCTGACGTGCTAAGTTCATATCACCCTGATTACTACAGAAATCGTGCCACTAAATTTATTCATATATTTCAACAACTTAATAATATTGCTGTTCTTATGACAGCAAAAATTGCGAGTCTTTATGACAGCTAAAGTGTCCTTATGACAGCAAACCCACTGCTTACCGCCCTGATTCCCCTGGTTGCCGACCTGGCCCGCGAGCTGCCGGAAGCCGAACGCTATCGCCGTCTGCTGCAGGCCCTGCGCCAACTGCTGCCGTGCGATGCCGTGGCCCTGCTCAGGCTCGATGGCGAGCAACTGGTACCCCTGGCGGTGGAGGGCCTGAGCGCCGACACCCTCGGCCGACGCTTCAAACTCAGCGAACACCCGCGCCTGCAGGCCCTGCTGAGCCAACGCGGGCCGACCCGCTTTGCCACCGACTGCGAACTGCCCGACCCTTACGACGGCCTGGTCGAGGGCCACCGCGGCCATCTCCAGGTGCACGACTGCCTGGGCTGCCCACTGTATGTACAGGACCAGCCCTGGGGCCTGCTGACCCTGGATTCCCTCGACCCGGCCAGCTTCGGCAGCGTCGACCTGGACAACCTGCAGGCCTTCGCCAGCCTGGCCGCCGCCACCGTGATGGCCAACGAACGGATCAGCCTGCTGCAGCGCCGGGCCGAGGACGAGCATCAACTGGCGGAAATCTACAAGCAGGCCGCCGGCCAGCAGCGCCCGCGTGAGCTGATCGGCCAGAGCGCGGTGCATAAACAGCTGCAGCAGGAAATTGCCCTGGTCGGCGACAGCGAACTGAGCGTGCTGATCAGCGGTGCCACCGGGGTCGGCAAGGAACTGGTGGCCGAAGCCATTCACGCCGCCTCGCCACGGGCGGCGCGGCCGCTGATCAGCCTCAACTGCGCGGCGCTGCCGGACAACCTGGTGGAAAGCGAACTGTTCGGCCACGTGCGCGGGGCCTTTACCGGGGCCCACAACGAACGTCGCGGCAAGTTCGAACTGGCCGACGGCGGCACGCTATTTCTCGACGAGGTCGGCGAACTGCCGCTGGCGGCCCAGGCCAAGCTGCTGCGTGTATTGCAGAGCGGCCAGTTGCAGCGGGTCGGGGCCGACCGCGAGCAACGGGTCAATGTGCGGGTGCTGGCGGCGACCAACCGCGACCTGGCCGAAGAGGTGCGCGCAGGGCGTTTTCGCGCCGACCTCTACCACCGCCTCAGTGTCTACCCGCTCAAGGTGCCGACGCTGCACGAGCGCGGCCGCGACGTATTGCTGCTGGCCGGCTACTTTCTCGAGGAGAACCGCGCACGCCTGGGCCTACGCAGCCTGCGCCTGAGCAGCGAGGCGCAGAAGGCCCTGCTGGCCCACGACTGGCCGGGCAACGTGCGCGAACTGGAACACCTGATCGGCCGCGCCGCGCTCAAGGCCCTGTCAGCCTGCAGCGAACGTCCGCGCATCCTCAGCATCGACACCCGCGCTCTCGACCTGCCGGACAGCCAGCCCACCGCACCCGAGCCCACGCCCAGCGCCCCCGCCGCACACAACAGCCTGCCCCTGCGCGAAGCCCTGGACGCCTACCAGAAACAGCTGATCAGCCAGACCCTCGCCCGCCACCAACACAAATGGTCCCCCGCCGCCCGCGAACTGGGCATCGACCGCGCCAACCTGATCCGCCTGGCCCGACGCCTGGGTTTGCAGTGAGGAGACCCTGAAACGCAAAAGCCCCGGATTTTCATCCGGGGCTTTTGGCTTTTTAAAGGTGGTGCCCAGGCGTGCCTCTAACCTGCTTCCTATCCATTTGTATTTAAAGGCTTTTCTTATATTGTGATTTTTCTGGCATACAGGCTGGCATACACGGTGCCGGCTGCTGGACCTGATTTGACCATTTACTGACCTGGCCATTAAGTGTTCATGGCCCCCGTGAAAGCGCCAGCTCTGAACCTGAAAATCTAGCTCAACCATCCCTGCAACAACGTTGAGGAGATCCAAGAGCGCAAAAAAAAGTCTACGGAAAATCTTGTCTCTACTTGTTTACAGCCATCGCCAGTCACATAGCTTCGCCTATCCGCCATTCAATCAGTGTGGATACGTAAATGCTGAAACCCCCGCTTCACTTCACGCCTCAAGCCGCCACAATCCCGGAGTTTGATCCGGATTTCATCATCATCCGTATGCCTGAGCTCGAGACAATAACTGGCATTTGTCGCCCAACGATTTACAAGCGCCTCAAGGATGACCCGACTTTTCCACGTCCCGTGCCACTAAGTGACAGCTCTGCTCGCGGCGCTCCAATTGGTTTCGTGCTGGCCGAAGTCCAGCAGTGGGTGCGTTCGCGCATCGCCAAACGCGCGGAGGTCGTATGAATACCATCACGGTCCGCGGCCACCAGATGCCCATCATCGAGTACCAAGGTCAGCGAGTTATCACGCTGGCCATGATCGATAAGGTTCACGAACGAGTGGATGGTACTGCCCGCCGTAACTTCAATGAGCACCGTCTGCGCTTCATCGAGTCCGAGGACTTCTTCGTACGAAATTCGTACGAAGCCCGACAGATGGGGACCAACGCCCCAAACGGCCTTACCCTGCTGACCGAGTCGGGCTACCTGATGTTGATTAAGAGCCTGACCGACGATCTGGCCTGGGACGTTCAGCGCCAACTGGTGCGGAGCTACTTCCGCCCGGCAACCCCTGCCGCGCTTTCGCGCCTGGAGCTTCTGGAGATGGCCTTGACCAGCGAGCGGGAGAAGCTCCAAGCCATCGCCGAGCGTGACCAGGCCATTGCGGCCAAGGCGCAGATCGGCAGCAAGCGCGAAGCGACAGCGATGGCCACCGCCTCGACTGCCAAGCGCGAAGCCGCGCGCCTCGCTCAAGAGCTGGGCCGAGGCAGGATGCACGCGACCATCATCGCTGTCGAGAACGCATCCGGTCGCCGGTTCGGCACGCAAGGATTCCGCCCACTGAAGAAGTGGTGCAAGACGCACGACGTGACGCCGCCGAAGGTGCCGTGCCCGCGCTATGGCAAGGCTGTGTCCTGGCCGGCAGATGCGTGGCTGGAGGTCTACGGAGTTGTCCTAGGCGACCTGTTCGGCGGGAGTGTATCGGCATGACCCATTGCACACTCACGCACACTGGAGGGGCTGGCTCGTACGATCCGGACTGGGTGCCCGCACACCGCGCCTGGCTCGACGCTAACGAGTCGCTGGCCATTGCAGTGCTCAAGCCCTCCGAGCAACAGGAGTCCCGCCGCAATGACTGATTCCGTGACTCCCCTGCGCCGTCCCGGTGGCGATCCGCTCGGCCTGCTGCTGTCGCGGCTGGATGATGTCAAACAGTACAGAGCCCGCTACAGCGCCCGCTGCCCGGCGCACGATGACAAGTCGCCGTCCCTGAGCCTGTCGCGCGGCGAGGATGGCCGCGCCCTGGTTTACTGCTACGCCGGCTGTGAAAACCGCGACGTGCTGGCTGCGGTCGGCATGAAGCTGCGCGACCTGTTTCCCGGCAACCTGAGCCATGAGCAGCGCCAGCAGTACCGTCGCACAACACTGGAGAAGGAGCGCAGTTTCGAGCGCATGATTATCGATGCGGCGAAGGGCAAACCCCAGGACCTGCGCGACGAAGACATTCCCCGGCTCGCGCAGGCACAGGAGCGCATTGACCAATTGGACCGGGAGCTGTCGGCACTGGACGAATCGCCGAGCGAAGACCAAGCAGAACCGGAGGAGAAGCAGAGCCAGGCATCGCACCTGGTCAAGTTCGTGGAGCAACGTTTCGAGCTGTTTCACGACGCCAACAAGGAGGTGTACGCCTGTGACCTTAAGACCGGCGAGGTGCGCAACCTGGCATCCCGGCAGTTCCGCGACTGCCTACTGGCCAGCTTCTACAACGAGACGGGAAAGACGCCGCGCGAACAATCCGTGCGCGAGGCGCTGAGCACGCTTGCCGGCCTGGGTCGGTTCCACGGAGAGCAACACGAGGTCTGCCTGCGTTTCGCTGGTGCTGCGGGAGACTACTGGATCGATCTGGCGATGCCCGGCAGTAGCCGTGCCGTACGCCTGCGCCCCGGTCGCTGGGAGATCGTCGAGTCCTTGGAGGTCGCTTTCGTCCGCCCCGAATCCATGCAGCCGTTGCCCGTACCGGTCCCTGGCGGCAATCTCGACTTGTTGTGGAAGGTTGCCAACGTCCCGCATGGCTGCCGCCTGCTGGTGCTGGCCTGGCTGGTCGAGTGCCTGCGTCCCGACACCCCTTTTCCGGTCGCGGAACTGTTGGGCGAGCAGGGTAGCGCCAAGAGCACGACTCAGATGGCCCTGCGCCGGTTGATCGACCCGAATGCCTGCGACCTGCGCGGTGCCCCCAAGTCGGTCGAAGATATTTTCGTGTCTGCTGGAGCCTGCGCCCTGATGAGCTACGAGAACATCTCGCACCTGTCGGCCCCGATGCAGGATGCGCTGTGTGTTCTGGCCACGGGAGGGGGCTTCGCCAAGCGCAAGCTTTATTCCGACACGGAGGAAAGCGTCATCAGCGTGAAACGCCCCATCATCCTGAACGGCATTTCCGCCGCCGTCACCGCGCAGGACTTGGTGGATCGCGCCATCACCATCGAGACGCCTGTCATCAGCGAACGGCAGGAAGTCACCAACCTGTGGCGCGAGTACGAGGAGGGCCGCGCGCGCTTGCTGGGAGCATTGCTCGACTTGGCTGCCAAGGCGCTGGCCATCCTCCCCGATATGCGCCTGCCTGCCGATGACCGCCCGCGCCTGGTCGAGTTTGCCTTGCTGGGTATGGCAGTTGCCGTGGCTGCTGGCCAGAAACCGGAGGACTTTCTCCGCGAGTTCGGTGCCAGCCGGCAGGAAAGTCTGGCGCGCACCATCGACGCCAGCCCTGTCGCTGCTGCGGTGGTGGACATGATTGCGGGCCGGCCGCAGGGCATGAACGCGTCGGCCAAGGAAATCCTGCAAACCCTGGAGCAGTACCGTCCGACTGGCTGCGACTCCTGGCCGAAGTCTCCCAAGGGCCTGGGAGATGCTCTGCGCCGTGCCGCTCCTGCGCTTCGCCAACTCGGCATCGAGTGCAAGTGTCACGGCAAGGGTAGTGGGGGCGTTGTGCGCTGGGAGGTGCGCAAGAAAGTTTCCGCTGCCAAGTCCCAAATGTCCCAAGTCCCAAACGTACCCGCTGAAAAGTTGGGACTTGGGACTTCTGGGACTTCGGTTCGAAAGATTTCTTCCGCTACCAGTCAATCGGAGTACTTCTGAAATGGCCGCCCTGGTGGACTACCTGCGCGGAGCTGGCCTGGCCGTTGAGCTGGAAGGCAAGCGACTGCGCGTCACCCCAGCGGATCGCCTCACTGAAGACCTGCGCCAGTTCGTGCGTGGCTACCGCGCCGAGCTGCTGGCCGAACTGAGCACCGTCAATGACGCCCAGTCGACCAGCGAGCCGCAGCACTTCGTCTGCACCGCAGCAACCGCCACGCCCGAGTGGCTGGCAGCACGCGACCAGTACTACGGCCATGCCTTCGCATGCATCCTCTGCTACCCGCCAACAAGCCGCTACTGCTCGACTGGCACCGCACTGCGCGCCATCTACGAGGCAACCCCTTGGATCTGACGCCAAGACCACCGACTACAGGTCAACGGATTGACCGCCATCCGCAATAAGCCAGTCAGTACTCACCACGACCCGCTGACTTTCATCAGGAGCCTCGTCCCCAGCTCTAACAGCAGGCCCATACGATGCGCCAGTTCGCCCCGACCCTCCATCGGCGAATAGATTTCCTAGAGCTGCGGGTTCCGAGCATAGCGACGATGGCTGAGCGTCCATACGCACATACCTGCCGAACTCGTAGCACCCCTCTAACGCCTGGATGTGTCCGCAAGCGAAACCACCAAACAGGCTATTCATGCATCGTCACACCGATGGTACGCAGTGCGCGGTACGCAACTTGGTACGCACGAAAACAGGTGGTTAGCGAGTTCGGGTTAATGAACGGGATAGCCCGAAATCAGTTAACAGACATAGGTTAACAAGCCGGTTAACAGGGAATCGGCCTGTAATGAGATGTGGTCGCAAACCAAGGTTACCGGGTGGTTACCCAGCCCTTGGAAAACACGATGCCAGTTCAGATGCCTCGGTATCCAGACAGGTATTCAAGCCGGTATCCATAGAAAACGTGTTTGTGGCACCGAGAGTGGAGAATACATGCGCACCATGCTCCATGTGGCCAGACTCTGGCATTAGTGCTGCTCACTGATTCGGTTGGAGTTGACCAGTAGCCGATTCCCATAGAATTGGTAGAGATCGCGCCATAGCTGTCGATCGCGACAGGCTACAACTGGCCAGATGCGGTCATCGCCCGGTGCCGATAGAATCCTTGGTGACATGACTCTTCTCTGACTTGGGCATCTGTATGCACTTCGATGAATTACTGGCACGGTCGGCCATGCTTGAGGACCGGCTTGTCGGCTTTTTCGCCCTGCCCTTGGTCAATGCTTCCAGTCGCCTGCAGGCAACCCAGGCACTAGCTAGTCTAGGATTTGAGCACGCCAGGAGCCTGAAGCATCTGGTAGCAGCAGGGCTGTACACCTCTGCGGCTGCATTGCTGCGAGTACAGTACGAATCACTAGTTCGCGCACTGTGGGTGCTTTATGTAGCCAAGGATGGTCAGGCGGATTTGATGCTTGCTGAGCTCACACATGAGACGGCAAAGCAGGCAAGCAAAATCCCTATGCTGAGCCAGATGTTGGAAGAGATTGAAGTGAAAGCTCCGCACGCTCCGGTAGCACACCTAAAGGAGTTTAAGCACTACTCTTGGAGGCCTTTGAATTCCTACGTGCATGGAGGCATCCATGCAGTTAATCGTCACGGAAGAGGGTTTCCGCCAGAGCTGGTTTTAGCAGAGATCCAGCACTCGAATGGTCTGCTCGGAATCGCAGGCAATCTGCTTTTGATTCTGAGTGGTGTACCGCCGGAGACAGGAACGATGGCAGGCATCTACACGGAGTTCCAAGATTGCTTCCCTGCGAACAACCCACCATACAAGCGTACGGCCGAGCCGGCTCATTGATCGTTCTGCACGGTCAGTTTTCGGCCAAATGCGGCCGCTCGCAACCGGCCGATTTCGACCCAGTGCGGTCATTGCCTAACGTTTGGTTAAGGGGCGGGCTTTAGCCCGTCCCTGTGAGCGAAGCGAACGGTTTGAACCAGCTGTTAGATCTGGCTCGATAGCTGAGAAGGGCTGCAATTATATTGGGCCAGTTGCTAGTTTTGATCTGCGCACTGGAGCATTAATGCCATAATCTTTGGCAACCTTCTCAATCATGGATTTGTACCACTCAGGCGCTTCGGGTGATACTACGATGCTTCTAATCAACTCCTGTGCAGGGGCGTTTATGATTATGCCTGATTCATTATTGACATGCCCCTCATCGAATCTGTCGATTATTACTCTTACCTCTTTCTCATAATCGTATGCCGTAACTTTGTATGCAAAAACATTAGAATACGGCTTTATGGTTAAGCTTGGCTCTCGCCAGTGCTTTACATACGTTACTTTTTTGATTGCTATGTGTCCGTCGATCTTGGCGTCGTTAAAAACTTTTTCTAGGTTTTTAACAGTGGTGGTTACGGCTACTGCGCAATTGCTTGCCCCATATAGTTTCCACATCGCCATGCTGTCGTTGGGCGATTTGTGCCAGCAATTGACATACACACTTTGCTTCAGCTTTTCTTTAAACTTTTCGTAGGTGTAATTTATTTTGTTGTCTTTGTAGGACTTCTCTATTGCATGGCGTATTGACTGGGTAAAGGAACCTTCAAATTGGTCTTCAAACTTATCAGCTCTACATAAAAATATATTTTGACTGGTCGCGTAATGTACAAATTTTGAAGTGTCTAGGTATCTCCAAAGAACAGTGTCTGCGCTTAGCGAACTATCAACGCTTGCTTTCCCTTTAATTCGCAGCACTGATTTCTCCTTTGGATCTAACGTTTGGTTAAGGGGCGGGCTTTAGCCCGTCCCAGTGAGCGAAGCGAACGGTTTGAACCACTTGTTAGGCGCTTGTATTATTTTGAGATATTTCAGAGTTAACTATTTTGTTTATTTTTGCTGTAACTATTTTATCTTGGGCTTCCCATATTTTAGGGGCTGCATACCCTAGGAGTATGGACAGCGCCATGACTTTGGCAATAGTTGATGGTGTTTCTTGAATGGCACCAATAAAATAAAGGCCAATTATTAGGCCCAGTATTGCTCCAAGCATTAGGCGTAGACCGAGCCAAATTCCGCGTAATTCTTGTAGTTCTTTTGAGGCAATCCGCATGTCTGATTCATTTGTGGGCGGACCTTTTAAATCTATGGTTTCGACAATTGCGTGAGCAAAGCTCCCGATCATTGCGCCGAGCGGGCATAAGATTATTAGCGCAACGTCGTACCCGCTTAACCCGATACTTAGTATGTTCATATAACTTCCAGTATAAAGAGCCTAACGATTAAGCTAAGGGGCCGGCTTTAGCCGGGCCCAGTGAGCGAAGCGAACGATTTGAGCACATTGTTAGAAGACATTAATCGCTTGGAATTGCTACAACATGGAAGCCAGTAATAACGTTTGGAAACCAAGAGAAAATTTCTGTTAAATTTAGTGTTGCACATAGCAGTACTAGCCATGCAAAAGCCAAAACAATACCGACTTTAATTGGTGCTCTGCCAACGGAGAATGAGCTAAGAATTAGAGGATTCGTTAAAAATTTCGTCTTTCCGGCAGAAAGCTTAGCAGCAACTATTTCTTTAGCTTTACCAGGGGGGACTGAAAAAAGTTGGTGTGGCTCGTGGGTTTCGGTTTTGAGCTTTCCACAAAGTAATACTTCAAAATGCTCTACTCGACTCTCCCACCACTCCTGCCAGAATTTTGCTCCGCTTGCCATTTGAATTTGGTATATCGATACAAGAAACCCCGTAATGCAAACGACTAACTCAACGAATGGCCGGCTGTTTTCTGCCTGCATAACGCTTGCGAGCAATACACCTTGAAATAGCATGAAGAAATTATTTCTTTGAATTAGGTGGCTAATCTCAAAGTCTCGGGCCTTTATACTTACTTCATAAACAGCCTTGAGAGAAATAGTTTCTGGGGCTTCTTCATTCTTTTCAGACACTGCGGAACTCCTTGTAGTGGCTTCTAACGTTTGGTTAAGGGGCCGGCTCTGCCGGCCCCAGAGAGCGAAGCGAACGATTTGAACCATTTGTTAGGAATTTACTCCGCTTTCACGCGCTTTCTGGATCTGTTTGGTGACGTGCCAATTATTTGGAATTTTTAACCTTTGGCTTCGAAAGACTCTGCCATTAGACAAAACGACTTCAACTTGGACCATAGGGTTCGTAAAGGCGAAGATAGGTAATGCAAAGGAAAGTTGATGCGATAGATTTACAGGTTGGCCCGGTGCCAGGCAAATAGGTTCGGGGCCGATCATTTCGTAAACCGGTGCGCCGAACCGCACATTACCGTAGAGTCGGGGCTTGATAAATGGATGACGAAGATGAGTTTTAATAATGTAGCTAATTGAGTTCGCGCTACGCCCACGGCACTTGACTAAATAGATGGCTTCAGAACTTCGATTTGTAATTGTTGCAAGAATTTCGTCTTGGTCTGACTTATCGAAGTGCACACGGATTCCCGCTAATACGTTGATTGGGAATAACCACCCCCATGCCTTTCGGATCGCGAAAATCGCACCGATGACCCCGCCCAAGCCGAGCAAAGTTCCCGTAATTGCTTCCGGCATACTGATAAATTCCTAACTATAAATAGACACCAAATGGTGTGATAACGCCTGTGGCATTTGGTGGATAACATTCCTTGTCCTCTTTGCTTTCCCTGTCTAGTCAGGGTGTTGCAGCGGTCGGGTGACCGTATAAGGAGTTATGCACCATGGACGGAAAGCCACGGTAGCTCATGCAGATGCGCGAACGCATTCGCTTCAGACACTACTCGATACGCGCTGAGCAAGTCCATTCCCAGTGACTGCTTTTGGCCGGTTCCAGCCATTCGCGACCGATGCTGTTGAAAAAGTCGGCTCATCTTAGGAGCAACTCAAAGCTGCGTTCGGCCCCGCTCAGCGTATACGCCCGCAATGAACTGCTTCAGAAGGCCAACACTGCTCATCGGTTTTGGCCTAGCTTGAACTCCACGACGTTATCCCGCTCCAGCTCGTCCAAGTGATCGGCATACCACTGCATCATGGTGCGACGTTGCTCCAAGTAGGTGGCCTTGTTGTAAACGCCGGACACGCCGTCTTCAACGTGGGAGAGCTGAGCCTCTACATGGTCTTTGGCGAAACCGTTCTCACGCAGGGTGGTGGACGCGATATGGCGGAAGCCGTGGCCAGTCTGCCGGCCGGCATACCCCATGCGACGCAGAGCCATATTGAATGCCATATTGCTGCGCGGCTTGGTGCGGTCATTGCGGCCCGGGAACAACAGAGGGTAAGCCCCTGTCATCTTGTGCAGCTGCTCTAGGGCATCGAGTACCTGGCGAGAGAGCGGCACGGTATGGGGGCGGCGCTTCTTCATCCGCTCGGCAGGGATCAGCCACAGCCCGGCCTTACGGTCGAACTCATCCCAACGGGCTTCTCGTAGCTCGCTGGGGCGCACCCCTGTCAGCATCAGCAGGCGCAGACCAAGACGCAGATCATGGGCGTGAGGGTAAGCACTAATAGCCCGCAGCAGGGTGGGCAGTTCCTTGGCTGTGACGTGGGCATAGTTCTCGGCAGGCTTGGATTGCAGGAAGCGATTCAACCCCTCAAGCGGGTTATGCACGGCACGACCAGTGACGCGGGCAAGGTCGTAGATCTCTTTGCAGGATCGGCGCACCCGGCTCATCTGCTCGATGATGCCCAGCTTCTCCATGCCCTGGAGAAACTCCATCCACTCGATGGGCAGTATCCCGGCATACAAGCGCTTGCCGAACACTGGGAAGACATGCAATTCCAGGGCACCAATAGTGCGGGTGGCGGTGCTGGCAGCCCAGCCAGGGCGACGTATCTCGATCCACTCCCTGGCCAGCGCCTCAAAGGTGCTGTTGGCAGCCTCCAGCGCAGAAGCCTTGCGGGCATGCTTGGCGGTCAGCGGGTTGACTCCATCGGCGGCATCGGCGCGCAGTTCGGCGGCCTTCTGCCTGGCACCTGCACCGCTCACATCGGGGTAACTTCCAAGGCCGAGCCATGACCACTTGCCGTCCGGCTTCTTATAACGCAGCTCCCAGGACTTGCCGCCGTTGGGCTTCACCCGGAAGTACAGGCCCTGGCCGTCATGTTCCCTGTAGGCCGCGCCTTCTGGCTCCAGGCCGGCTAGGGTGGTGTCGGCCAGTGGGCGGCGTTTTATCTCGCTGCGCTTCATGCCTGTATGCCTCCGGTTCGAATTTTAGGCCAGCATACAAGCTGGCATACACGAAGGGAAGGTATAGGGGTAAACAGGGAGATACAGCCAGATACAAGAAAGCCCGCACAGGGCGGGCTTCTTGGGGTGTTTCGTAGACTGTCTGAGACAGGTTGAAACAGCTATTTGGTGCACCAGGCGGGATTCGAACCCACGACCCCTGCCTTCGGAGGGCAGTACTCTATCCAGCTGAGCTACTGGTGCAGCGCGGGCGCAATCATACCCATGTCGCTGGCGGGCGTCCATGCCAGGGGGCGTTGCGCTGCGCTCGCAACACGGGTTGGCCGGCAGTGCAGAGCGCTTTGTGTGCAATTCTGCACGGCGCGCACCCTCGCTAAATAGCGGCTCAAACGCGCGGAGCCTGGCAAATTTGCGTTAATTTTTTCGAACAGGCTATTGCCCTTTACCCCTCTTGACCCTAGGATTCGTTTGAGATTTCAAACGTTCTGGCGAAAACTGCCCGTAATACCGAGCATTTGCGCCGAACCGCCGCCCACCAGCGGCAACAATCGCCAAACAATAGCCTACGCGCGCTGCCCAGCGGCGTACCCCCACTCAAGTGCCGATGCCAGGGTGTCGGAATTTAGGAGACTGCCATGCAACTGAAAGACACCCAGCTGTTCCGTCAGCAGGCTTATATCGACGGCACCTGGCTGGACGCCGACAGCGGCCAGACCATCAAAGTCAACAACCCGGCCACCGGCGAAATCATCGGCAGCGTGCCAAAGATGGGCGCAACGGAAACCCGTCGCGCCATCGAAGCCGCTGACCGTGCGCTGCCGGCCTGGCGTGCCCTGACCGCCAAGGAGCGCTCGAACAAGCTGCGCCGCTGGTTTGAACTGCTGATCGAGAACCAGGACGACCTCGGCCGCCTAATGACCCTGGAGCAGGGCAAGCCGCTGGCCGAAGCCAAGGGCGAGATTGTCTACGCCGCTTCCTTTATCGAGTGGTTCGCCGAAGAAGCCAAGCGCGTGTATGGCGACGTGATTCCGGGCCACCAGCCGGACAAGCGCCTGATCGTGATCAAGCAGCCGATCGGCGTGACCGCGGCCATTACTCCGTGGAACTTCCCGGCGGCAATGATCACCCGTAAAGCCGGCCCGGCCCTGGCCGCTGGTTGCACCATGGTGATCAAGCCTGCGTCGCAGACGCCGTTCTCCGCCCTGGCCCTGGTTGCTCTGGCCGAGCGCGCTGGTATTCCGAAAGGCGTGCTGAGCGTGGTTACCGGCAGCGCCGGCGAAGTCGGCGGTGAGCTGACCAGCAACCCGATCGTGCGCAAGCTGAGCTTCACCGGCTCCACCGAAATCGGTCGCCAGCTGATGGCCGAATGCGCCAAGGACATCAAGAAGGTCTCGCTGGAACTGGGCGGCAACGCACCCTTTATCGTGTTCGACGATGCTGACCTGGATAAAGCCGTCGAAGGCGCGCTGATCTCCAAATACCGCAACAACGGCCAGACCTGCGTATGCGCCAACCGCCTGTACATTCAGGACGGCGTGTACGACGCCTTCGCCGAAAAACTGGCCGCCGCCGTGGCCAAGCTGCAGATCGGCAACGGTCTGGATGAAGGCACCACCACCGGCCCGCTGATCGACGACAAGGCTGTGGCCAAGGTCCAGGAACATATCGCCGACGCCCTGAGCAAAGGCGCGCGCCTGCTCGCTGGCGGCAAGCCGCATGCCCTGGGTGGCAGCTTCTTCGAGCCGACCATCCTGGTCGACGTGCCGAAGAACGCGGCAGTGGCCAAGGAAGAAACCTTCGGTCCGCTGGCCCCGCTGTTCCGCTTCAAGGACGAGGCCGAAGTGATCGCCATGTCCAACGACACCGAGTTCGGTCTGGCCTCGTATTTCTATGCACGTGACCTGGGTCGCGTGTTCCGTGTGGCGGAAGCGCTGGAGTACGGTATGGTCGGCGTCAACACCGGGTTGATCTCCAACGAAGTCGCACCGTTTGGCGGCGTGAAAGCCTCGGGCCTGGGCCGCGAAGGCTCGAAGTACGGCATTGAGGATTACCTGGAAATCAAATACCTCTGCCTGGGTATCTAATCCTGGCGAAGTAGCAGTAACCCCGCCGGAGACGCACGAGAGCGCTGCGCCTTCGGCTTTATATGGACATACCTTGTGGCCGGGCGTGCTGTGACAGTCGATCATCGAATACTGCCAAGCCGCCGCCGGTGACACATCCTTGAACCACGCCGAGATTAACCGGCGAATGAGGACCTTATGAGCAAGACCAACGAATCCCTGATGCAACGCCGCATGGCCGCAGTTCCGCGTGGCGTGGGCCAGATCCACCCGATCTTCGCCGAGTCGGCGAAGAACGCCACCGTGACCGACGTTGAAGGCCGCGAGTTTATCGACTTCGCCGGCGGCATCGCGGTGCTCAACACCGGCCACCTGCACCCCAAGGTAGTGGCCGCGGTGCAGGAACAGCTGACCAAACTGACTCACACCTGCTTCCAGGTGCTGGCCTACGAGCCTTACGTCGAACTGTGCGAGAAGATCAACGCGCGCGTACCGGGCGACTTTGCCAAGAAGACCCTGCTGGTGACCACCGGCTCCGAGGCGGTGGAGAACGCGGTGAAGATCGCCCGCGCCGCCACCGGTCGCGCTGGGGTGATCGCCTTCACCGGCGGCTACCACGGCCGCACCATGATGACCCTCTCGCTGACCGGCAAGGTCAATCCCTACTCCGCAGGCATGGGCCTGATGCCCGGCGGCGTGTTCCGCGCCCAGTACCCCTGCGCACTGCACGGCGTCAGCACCGATGACGCGATCGCCAGCATCGAGCGCATCTTCAAGAACGATGCCGAACCGCGCGATATCGCCGCGATCATCATCGAGCCGGTACAGGGCGAGGGCGGTTTCTACGTCGCGCCGAAAGATTTCATGAAGCGCCTGCGCGCGCTGTGTGATCAGCACGGCATCCTGCTGATCGCCGACGAAGTGCAGACCGGTGCCGGCCGTACCGGCACCTTCTTCGCCATGGAGCAGATGGGCGTCGCCGCCGATCTGACCACCTTCGCCAAGTCGATCGCCGGTGGTTTCCCGGTGGCCGGCGTGTGCGGCAAGGCCGAATACATGGATGCCATCGCCCCAGGCGGTCTGGGCGGCACCTACGCCGGCAGCCCGATTGCCTGCGCCGCGGCCCTGGCGGTGATGGAAGTGTTCGAGGAAGAGAAGTTGCTGGACCGCTGCAAGGCCGTCGGCGAGCGTCTGGTCACCGGCCTCAAGGCCATCCAGGCCAAGCACAAGAGCATCGGTGAGGTGCGTGCCCTCGGCGCGATGATCGCCATGGAACTGTGCGAAGACGGCGACGTGCACAAACCCAACGCCGCCCTGACCGGGCAGATCGTCGCCAAGGCGCGCGACAAGGGCCTGATCCTGCTGTCCTGCGGCACCTACGGCAACGTGCTGCGCGTGCTGGTACCGCTGACCGCCGAAGATGCGCTGCTCGATCGTGGCCTGGCGATCATCGCCGAGTGCTTCGACGAGCTGGCGTAAGCACAACGGCTGTATGGAAAACCCGCTTCGGCGGGTTTTCTTTTGCTCGGGATATTGTGGCTTTCGCTATTGGCTTACGCCGTGTCGTGACCGTCGTGCCGCCTTCGTAGCCCGGATGAAATCCGGGAGCGGTTGTTCAATTCCCCCCGAATCGCATCCAGCCCCTGGGTTTAGGTGGTTCGTAGGTGTGGCGGGGGGCCCAGGCCCATGGCCGTGATCGCGGTATTCCGGAGAAACATCGCGGGCATGGCCCGCTTCTACAGAAGGCGTGGCAAGGGGCCATCTGAGCGGCTCAACAACCGATCAAGACCTGCGGCAGCGGTTTTGGGTTACGGGCCCAGTTCGAGCGAACGGTCCCTCAGGGCGTCAAGCCCACCGGCAAGCGGCTCAAGCCCAACTCGCTCAGCCGCGCATCGGCCAGCCCGGCCAGGGGCTGCGGGCGCGCAATGAAGTAGCCCTGGGCGTAATCGATACCCAAGGCTCGCACGCACTCCAGAGTCGCCTGGTTTTCGACGAACTCGGCCACGGTGCTAAGGCCCAGCTGACGGGCGATCTGCTGCATGGAGCCGACCATGGCCTGATTGATCGGATCGTTCTCCAGGCCGCTGATAAAGCTGCCGTCGATCTTGACGATATCCAGCGGCAGATGGCGCAGGTAGGCGTAGGAGGCGAAGCCACTGCCGAAGTCGTCCAGCGCCACCTTCAGGCCCTGCTCGCGCAGCTGCCTGATCCATTGCGCCGACACCCCCAGCTCGCCGAGGGCGACCATCTCCGTGACCTCGATGCACAGCTTGTCGGCCGGCAACTTGTGCCGCTGCAACTGGCTGTGCAGCAACTGGTGGAACTCGGCATTGAGCAGGGAGCTGGCGGTCAGGTTGAGATTGACCTGGGCCAGCAGCTGCACATGGCGTGGGTTATCGGCCAGCCACTGGCACAGGCTGAGCAGCACCCAGCGGTCGATGGCCCCTAGAAAGCCGTAGCGCTCGGCCGCACCGAGAAACTGCGCGGGGCTGCACAACTCGCCGCTGTGTGGGTCGCGGTAACGCAGCAACACCTCGTAGCGCAGGCCGTCGTCGGCCCCCTGCAACGGCATCACCGGCTGATAGAACAGCTCGAAGTGATTCTGCTCGATGCCTTCGCGCAGGCGGGTAATCCATTGCAGCTGACGCTGGTGTTCGAGCAGCGCGCCATCGGCCGGATTGAACTGTTGTACCCGGTTGCGGCCCTGGTGCTTGGCCTGCTGGCTGGCGCTGTCGGCCCAGTACAGGGCGGTTTCCCAGTCGCGGACTCCGCTGTCGAGTTCCAGCAGGCCGATGCTGGCCTGCACGCGGAACGGCCGGCCCTGCCAGGAGAAGACGAACTGCTCGACGCACAGGCGCAGGTTTTCGGCATGGGCGAGGGCCGTCAGCCCATCCGCGGCGCGCAGCAGCACGGCGAACTCGTCGCCGCCAATACGCGCCAGCGCGGCATCCGCCGGCAACTGGTGCTGCAGATGCGCAGACAGCTGGCGCAGCAACTGGTCGCCGGCGGAGTGGCCGCAGAGGTCGTTGACCTGCTTGAACTGGTCCAGATCCAGGCACAGCAGATGGCTGAACGGCCGGCTGGCAACCTCCTTCAGGCTTTCCTGCAGCAGCCGCTCCAGTTCGCGACGGTTGAGCAGGCCGGTCAGCGAATCATGGGCCGCCAGGTGTTGCAGACGCTCCTCAAGGGCGCGCCGCTCGCTGAGGTCGACCACTATGCCCTCGATGCTGTCCTGCTCCGGCCGCTGCTGCAGGGCGAGGTAGACCCAGTGCACCCGGCCATCGAGCCCCTGTAGCCGACACTCCTGGCTGGCGGCCGGCTGCTCACCCCGTAGCAGCGCCAGACGTTCGAGCCACTGCTCGCGGCCGAACAGCGCCTGCATATTCAGGCCCTCGACCATCTGTCCGCCGAGCAAGGCAACGAAACTGGGGTTGGCCTCCAGCAGCAGCCCGGCCCCGCTGCAGCGAAAGATCCCCTCGCTGCTGTTGCTGAACAACGCCTGGTACTGCTGCAGATGGCTGATCGCCTGGGCCCGGCTGTGCAGCAGGTCGCGCCGTACCTGTTCCAGCTGCTTGTCGAGCATGCCGCCGAACAGCAGCAGGCTGATGGCCGGCAGGTACACATGCAGGTAATTGAATCCGGGTATCAGCGGCACCAGCCCGGCTCGCCCCAGGGGCACCAGCAGCAGCAGCAAAAGCGCCGCGCTCCAGCACCACAGGTAGCCGATCGCATAGGGCCGGCGCTGGCGCACGCCAAGCAGGAGCAGGCTGAGCTGCACCGCACCGGTCAGCAGGATCAGTAGATTGAGTGTCTGGTAGGCGCGATGGTGGCCGTAGCTGACGATGGTCCAGCCGCAGATCAGCAGGATCAGGGCGAAAAAGCCATTGAGCAGATAAACCAGCCGCCCCAGCTTGAGCCTCAGTGCACTGATCAGAAACAGGCTGCTGAAGATCATCATCACCGGATTGGCCAGGTTGGTCAGCTGCATCGGCAGCCATGGCCACTGCGGCAGCCACAGCGCCACCAGGCCATGCTGCGCGGCGTTGTACAGGGCCACACCGAACAGGGTCAGGCAGAACCACAGTAGCTGCGGTTCGCGCAGGGTGCTGAACTTGATCATGTAGAACAGCATCAGGCTCAGCAGCGCGCCGAGCAGCAGGCCGCTTTGCAGCCAGTCATGGGCCAGCAGCAGGCTGCTCTGCTCGGCACCGACCACCTGCATCGGCAGGCTGATCGACGAACCGCTCTGCACCCGCAACAGCAGGGTGTGCGGGCCCTGGCCAAAGCGCGGCAGGCTCAGCATAAAGTGCGGGTAGGGTTCGCCGCGCTCGAGAAAGGGGCGATGGTCGCCGCTGTAGTAGGGCGCAATCAGGCGCTCGCGGTCGTATAGCCAGACTTCCAGATCATCGAGAAAAGGGTGGGCGATGATCAGGTTGAGGCGCGCCGCGGCCGGGGCGTCCAGGCGAAAGGCCAGCCACCAGGCGCTGGCCGAATACCCTATAAGCGGTGTGCCCTGGGTCAGCACGCCCTGGGCCTCGATCAGCTCCAGCACTTCTCCGGCGGTCAGGCTGGCGCTCGGGTCTTCCAGCACCAGGACCGCGGGCACCGCGACCGGCCGCACCAGGGTGTTGCTGTCCAGGCTGAGCATGGGCGGGGCGGCAAAGGTCGGACTGGCGAGCAGGCAGAGGCCGAACAACAGGCCGAGCACAGAGGACTTGAACAGCTGGAACATCCTGACGCCTCAGTAGACTGCGAGGGCGTCAAGGCTCAGGGTGAACACAGCCCGCCAGTGCCTGACGAGTTGACGCTCGGGAATTCTAGCTGAGAACCGGCGACTTGATGGCGCTAAGCGTCTCACTTAGCGCCTGCAACAGGCCGGCGACCTGGACCGCACTCATGTTGAAGGGGTCGAAGCGGTCACTACTCGAGTACTTGAGAAACAGCTCGCGATTGGCCTGCTTGGCCCCGGCCCAGCCCATGCTCCAGTTGCTGTAATGGCGCACGTCGATCTCGGCATAGTCGAGGATGCACAGGTCCTTGTGCCGGCTGTCGTCGGCCAGGCGGTTATACAGGGCATTGACCTGATCACGCGGGCCTTCCAGCGCCTGCAGAAAGATATCGGCGTTGCAGCAGAGCACTCCGGTCAGCCCCTTGCCCGGGTTGTTGCGCTGCGAACTGTCGAGAATTTCGCGGATCAGTTCGGCTGAGACCGAATGGCTGGCACGGCTGGCATAGGTAAGGCGCACTAGCATGGTCGAGTCCTCGAAAGCGCTGGGGGCTGGTAACCCGAGTTTAAGTTGGTCGATTCTGCATCATTTGTATAAGATGTGTATAACTTATTCCACAACATTCTTCTGCCTGCGCGCGTAACAAAACCCCTCAGGCACTCTCTATAGTGGCTACCTAGAGGCTGGAAATATTCAGCTTGCGCGTCAGCATCAAGGAGCCAAAACCGTGCATGCAATGCTGCCCCTGCTCGACCAACTGACCTTTCCGGCGATTCGCCGCGGCCAGCTGGAAGCGCTGCAGATCAACCTGACCTACCGCTGCAACCAGCGCTGCCTGCATTGCCACGTCAATGCCGGGCCGACCCGCACCGAGGCCATGACCGACGAAAGCCTGGCGCTGCTGCATCAGGTGATCGACGCCCATCCGGTGCACACCCTCGACCTCACCGGCGGCGCACCGGAGATGCACCCGCGCTTTCGCGAGATCGTCAGCCACGCGCGGCGCGAAGGCCTGCGGGTGATCGACCGCTGCAACCTGACCATCTTGAGCGAGCCGGGTTATGCAGACCTTGCCCAGTTTCTCGCCGACCAGGGCGTCGAAGTCAGCGCCTCGTTGCCCTGTTACTCGCGCGATAACGTCGACAAGCAGCGCGGCGATGGCGTGTTCGATGCCAGCATCAAGGGCCTGCAACAGCTCAATGCCCTGGGCTATGGCCAGCCGGGCAGTGGGCTGATTCTCAATCTGGTGTACAACCCGCAGGGCCCGAGCCTGCCGCCGCCGCAAGCGGCGCTGGAAGCCGATTACAAACGCCACCTGGCCGAGGACTTCGGCATCCACTTCAACCACCTGCTGACCATCACCAACCAGCCGATTGCGCGCTTTGGCAGCACCCTGGTCAGCAAGGGTCAGTTCAACGGTTATATGCAGCTATTGCGCGACAGCTACCGGCCGGAAAACCTCGAACCGCTGATGTGCCGCAGCCTGGTCAGCGTCGACTGGCAGGGCTACCTGTACGACTGCGACTTCAACCAGATGCTCGATTTGCCGCTGGAGCTGCAAGGCCGACTGATCGGCCGCGAGCGGCCGCATCTGCGTGACCTGCTGAACGCGAGCCTGGACGGCAAGCCCATCGTCACCCGCGACCACTGCTTCGCCTGCACCGCCGGGCAGGGCTCCAGCTGCGGCGGCGCGCTGAATGATTAACCGGCCACGGTTGGTGCGCACAGCGCACCCTACGGCCGGCGATATAACCCACAATTAAGGATCAGTCCATGCAACCAACCAGTCTGACCGGGCTGTTCTTCTGGGGTTTTCTCGTGGTCTACGGCGTGCTGATGCTGGCGCTTTCGCCACGCGCCGTGACCCTGGGCGGTTTCTTTAATGGCGAAGACAGCCAGGGCCGCAGCGCCAGCCCCTGGCTGATTACTTCAAGCATCTTTATCAGCTGGATATTCGCCAAGTCGGTAACCAACGCCGCCAATCTGGGGGCGACTTACGGCCTGGTCGGCGGCCTGGCCTATGCCATGTACTGGCTGTCGATTCCGCTGACCGGCTTTGTCATCTACCGCCTGCGTCGGCGTTATGCGGCCACCGGCCTGGTCAGCTTCCTGAGCAGCCACTACGGTCGCGGCGCGGCGCTGGCGTTCTCCGCGGCGATTCTGATTCGCCTGTTTAACGAGGTGTGGAGCAACACCGCGGTGGTCGGCGGCTATTACGGTGATTCCGGCAGCTTCGAATTTATCGCTTCGGCCTTGCTGTTTACCGCCGTGACCCTGGCCTACAGCCTGCGCGGCGGGCTGCGCAGCTCGATCCTCACCGATGCGGCGCAGGCGGCGATCTTCGTCATCGCGCTGGTCTGGGTGCTCGGTCTCGTATTGCCGCAGCATTCGCCCAGCGAGCTGGCCAGCACCAGTAACTGGGCGCTGAATGCCGGGGTCGACCTGCTGCTGGTCGCCGGCCTGCAGGCGTTCAGCTACGGCTTCCACGACCCGGTGCTGACCGACCGCGGCTTTATCAGCGAGGAGAAGGCCATGCGCCGCTCCTTTCTGATCGCCGGCATTCTCGGCTTTATCGCCATCCTGGCCTTTAGCCTGATCGGCGTGCACGCCCAGCTCAGTGGCCTGGCCGCGTCGGACAACGTGCCCGCCGCCCTGGCCAAGAGCCTGGGTATCGGCGCGCTGCTGGTGATGACCGTGGTGATGGTTTCCGCCGCCGGCTCAACCCTGGATTCGACCTTCTCCAGCCTGGCCAAACTGGCCGGGCGCGAACTGCCGAAACTGGCCGGCCGCGACCTCGGGCAGAAAGCCATTGGCGTGGGCATAGCGGTAATGGTGGTGTTCGCCCTGCTCGGCAACCTGCCGATGATCGCCGGCACCGATATCCTCAAGGCCACCACCATCAGCGGCACCATGGTCATCGGCCTGGCACCGGTGTTCGTCCTCCACGGCCTGACCACGCCCACCCGCCTGGGCTTTCACCTGAGCTTCTGGACCGGCCTGGGCCTGGGCGTAGCCCTGACCCTGAACTGGATTCCGCAGAGCTGGGCCATCGGTGACGGCAAATATGCATTGCTGCTCGGCACCAACCTGTATGGACTGGGGCTGTGCGTGCTCGGCTATCTACTGCCCGGCTGGCTACGGAGGACTGCCTGATGCGGCTTGGCTTCGTAGGGTGCGCTGTGCGCACCAGGCATCTGCCTGCGGAATTGGTGCGCACGGCGCACCCTACCCCTGTTTGGCTGGGGGCTAGAACCTGATGCGCGCCGGCCGTGATTGCCCGCTGGACTACCGCCTGGCACGGGATGCCTTTCGCGGTGAGCCGCTGTTCGACTGCGACGTGCTCTATGTGGTCGGCGGCCTGTATGGCAATCGCCAGGCCCTGGCGGCGCTAGAGCGGCGCTTGGCCGCCGAACCGAATGCGCGGGTGGTGTTTAACGGCGACGCCCATTGGTTTGACCGCGATCCGGCGATTTTCCAGGCCATCGAGCAAGGGCTGAGCGGCCATTTGGCCCTGCGCGGCAATGTCGAAACCGAACTGGGCCGCGCCGACGACAGCGGGGCCGGCTGCGGCTGTGCCTACCCGCTGACGGTGGAAGAAGCGGTGGTCGAACGCTCCAATGCCATCCAGCAGGAACTCAACAAAACCGTGCAGGGTTTGCCGGGCATGGCCGAACGCCTGACGACGCGACCAGCCACCGCACTGGTCAAGGTCGGCGGGCAGCGTGTGGCCATCAGTCATGGCGACGAGCAGTCCCTGGCCGGCTGGAACTGCTCGCGGGAATCGCTCAGCGAGCCGGAGCGCCAGCAGCAACTGGATGTTTGGTTTACCGCCAACAATGTGCAAGTACTCGCCACCAGCCATACCTGCTCGGCAGCAGCCTTGAATCTGCCCCACGGCGCGCTGATCAACAACGGTGCAGCCGGGCTGCCAAATTTTGCCGGCGGCCGTTATGGCCTGCTGAGCCGCATCGCGACGACACCACATCCAGCGGCGCTGTATCGCTGCCAGCGTGATGGCCTGTTTATCGAAGCGCTGCCGCTCAACTACGCGCACGATGCCTTTCTCGCCGACTTCGACCGCCAGTGGCCTGCCCATAGCCCGGCGGCGTTGTCCTATCGTTCACGGGTGCTCGGCCAGCTGAGCGACCGCCCCGAGACTGCCCTGCTGGGCGGTTTTAGCCTGTGCCAAAGCCTGTGCGCCCTGGAGGCGCTGACTGATGAATAGCCGCAAAATCGCCCTGATGGGCCTGATCCTCGCGCTGCTGGGCAGCTTCTTTATCTTCGATATTGGCCAGTACCTCAATTTGGAAGCCCTTAAGGCGCAGCAGGCCGCGCTCAACGCCCAGGTTGCGAGCAACCCCTGGCAGTCGGCGGGGCTGTTCTTTCTCGCCTATGTCGCGGTGACCGCGCTGTCCTTGCCCGGCGCGGCGCTGATGACCTTGCTTGGCGGGGCGCTGTTCGGGTTGATCGAAGGCTTCGTGCTGATTTCCTTTGCCTCCACCCTGGGCGCGACCCTGGCCATGCTCAGCAGCCGCTTTCTGCTGCGTGACTGGGTACAGAGCCGCTTCGGCCAGCGCCTGAGTGGCATCAATAACGGCGTCGAACGGGAAGGGGCTTTTTACCTGTTCGCCCTGCGTCTGGTGCCGGTCTTCCCGTTCTTTCTGATCAACCTGGCCATGGGCCTGACCCGCCTGCCGGTGCGCACCTACTGGTGGGTCAGCCAGCTGGGCATGCTGCCGGGCACCCTGGTTTATGTGAATGCCGGGCGCGAACTGGGCCAGCTGGACTCCCTGGCCGGCATCCTCTCGCCGGGGCTGCTCGGTGCCTTTGTCCTGCTCGGGGTGTTCCCGCTGATCGCGCGCAAGCTGCTCGGCCTGATCCAGGCGCGGCGGGTGTATGCCGGCTGGCACAAACCCAAGACGTTTGATCGCAACCTGCTGGTGATCGGTGCCGGTGCCGGCGGCCTGGTCAGCGCCTATATCGCCGCGGCGGTAAAGGCCAAGGTCAGCCTGATCGAAAAACACCAGATGGGCGGCGACTGCCTGAACACCGGCTGCGTACCCTCCAAGGCGCTGCTGCGCTCGGCCAAGCTGGCCAATGAACTGAAAAAGGGACCGGCCCTGGGCTTTACCGGCGTGCAGGGCGCGGTGGATTTCCCGGCGGTGATGCAACGTATCCAGCGGGTGATCGCCGACATCGAACCCCATGATTCGGTGGCGCGCTACAGCGGGCTGGGCGTCGAAGTGATTCAGGGCGAGGCGAAAATCCTCTCGCCCTGGGCGGTGGAAGTGAATGGCCAGACCCTGACCAGTCGCAACCTGATCATTGCCGCCGGCGCGCGGCCGCTGGTGCCGAAGATCCCCGGCATAGAGGCGGTACAGGGCTACACCTCGGATACCATCTGGAACCTGCGCCAGCAGCCGCGCTGGCTGCTGGTACTGGGCGGCGGGCCGATCGGCTGCGAGTTGGCCCAGGCCTTCCAGCGCCTCGGCAGCCAGGTGATTCAGGTGGAGCTGGCCGAGCGCCTGTTGCCGCGCGAAGACGCCGACGCCAGCGAGCTGGTCTTGCAGAGCCTGCGTAGCGACGGCGTGGATGTGCGCCTGCAGCATCGCGCCGAGCGCTTCGAGGTGGTGGATGGCGAACAGCGTATGGTCGCCCGCCGCCTGGACACCGGCGAGGAGGTGACCATCGCCTTCGATGGCCTGCTGCTGGCCCTCGGCCGGGTGGCCAATGTCAGCGGTTATGGCGTCGAGGAACTGGGCCTGACCCTGCGCCCCAACGGCACCCTGGAAGTCGACGAATACCTGGCCACACGCATCCCCAATATCTACGCGGTGGGCGATGTCACTGGCCCCTACCAGTTCACCCACGTGGCGGCGCACCAGGCCTGGTATGCCGCGGTGAATGCACTGTTCAGCGGTTTCAAGCGCTTCAAGGTGGATTACCGGGTGATTCCCGCCTGCACCTTTACCGACCCCGAAGTGGCCCGCGTGGGCCTCAACGAAAGCGAGGCGAATGCTCAGGGCATCGCCTATGAGGTGACCCGCTACGGCATCGATGATCTCGACCGGGCGATTGCCGACGAAGCCGCCCACGGCTTTGTCAAAGTGCTGACCGTGCCGGGCAAGGACCGGATTCTCGGCGTCAGCATCGTTGGCGAACACGCCGGTGAACTGCTCGCCGAATACGTGCTGGCAATGAAACACGGCCTGGGCCTGAACAAGATTCTCGGCACCATTCACACCTACCCGACCATGGCCGAGGCCAACAAATACGCGGCCGGCGAATGGAAGCGCGCCCATGCCCCGCAAGGCTTGCTGCGCCTGGTCGAGCGCTTCCACACCTGGCGCAGAAGCTGATGCGCGGGTTATTGCTGGCGCTGCTGGTACTGACGCCGGTGGCTCAAGCCGATAACCAGCTGACGCCCTGGACGGCCGGCCCGCCCAACGGCGAATGGTCGGCTCCCTGGCGGCTGGCGGATATCCCCAAGCTCAAGCCCTCAGAGCGCAACCTGGTCGAGCAGGGTGGTAAGCAGGTGCTGCGGATCAAAGCCGATGCCGCTGCCGGTGGCCTGCTGCATCCGCTGGACCTGCCCGGCGACCAGCCCTGGCAACTGAGCTGGCAATGGCGCACCGAGCAGAAACTGAAGCGGGCGCGCTTCGCCACCCGTGAAGGCGACGACTACGCCGCACGAGTTTATGTACTGCTGGATTACCCGCTGGATTCGCTGAGCTTTGTTACCCGGCAGAAGCTGCGCCTGGCGCGTACCTTCTTCGACCCCGATCTGCCAGCGGCAACCCTCAGCTATGTCTGGGACAACCGCCAACCGCCGGGCAGCCAGGCCCGCAGCGCCTATACCGAGACCGTGGAGATGCAGGTACTGCGCGGCCCGGAAGCGCCACTGGGGCAATGGCTGAGCGAGTCCCGCGACCTGCGCGCGGATGCTATCGCCGCCTTTGGCAGCGCACCGCGCAGGGTTCTCGGCGTGGTGTTCGCCGCCGACAGCGACAATACCGGCGAGTCGGTGGAAAGCTATTTCGCCGCGCCACTGTTGCAGCGCGGCAAGCCCTGACGACGTAGGAGCGGGGGGGACACCCAGTTCCATGCCCGCGAACCCCTGCGATGCAAAAACATCGCGGGCATGGCCCGCTCCTACCTTTAAGGAATCAGGCAACCTGAGCCTGCTTGGCGGACTCAACCTGCTCGCGACGCGTCCAGCGATTGGCCCGGGCAAAGGTGCCGAAATCGTTGAAGCGCACGCCGTGCTCACGCATCACCTTATGCGCGAAAGGCACGCTGAGCTGGCGGATATAGAAGGGCTCCTTGACCACGAAATGGTGGATCGCGTGGCTGCTGCCGAAGTTGAAGCAGAACGCCTGCAGCGGCCACAGCCACCAGGGGTTGAGCACCTGGGTCTGCTGGATCACGTTGCCCGCCTCGACGTCGCCGTAGTAGTGCATGTTCGAGCTGACAAAGTGCAGACAGAAGGTGCGCAGCACGTTGGGGCCGACCAGCACCACCACGGCGATATTCACCAGCGCCATCACGCTCAAGGTGGTCGCCGACCAGGTCACTGGCGCGCCCAGCGCGGCGGCCGCGAAGTCGATCAAATGGAAGCCGAGAAACACATACCAGGTGCCCCAGTTGAGCAAACCCAGCGGCGCATAGACCTTGAGCGTGCGGGTCAAAATCAATCGGCGGTGCTTGGGATTGCTCGCCCGTAGCCAGCGGATGAAGGAGCTCATCATGTTGTCGCCAACCATCAGCAGGCGAGCCAGGCCCCAGGGCTCGCCGTTGGTGATGGCGCGCTCCTCCGTATCCTGCTCGCTGCCGGACACCTTGTGGTGGTTGAGGTGCAAATGGCGACGCACCCAGGGGTTGATGGTGCTCGGCCGCGCCAGCCAGACCAGCGCCATCATCAGGTTGTGCGGTACCCGGCGCTTGCGGAAGTACATCGAGTGGATCAGGTCGTGCTCCAGCTCGTGGGTCAGCGAGGCGAAGAAGGCGTTCAGCAGCAGGCAGGCCCACCAGGCCAGGTAACCGCCGATATACAGCGCCGCCGAGCCGAGCATGCCGGCCAGGGCGAAGGTCAGGATGCCGGCACCCAGGGCATCCTGATGCTTGAGCAGGGGGAAGCGCTGGCGCAGTTCGACCCCATGGGCAAGCACCTGTTGGCGGATCAGTGCGGCGCGTTGCGCGTCATTAAGTGCTGCAGTGCTTGCAGGGGAGTGGGGCATGCCTACATCCTCATGTTGATGAGGGGCTACTGTGCCGCCAAGCACGGGCGACCGCCTGACCCTGAACGCCAACCTGTTGACCGGACCCGCCAATCTGCATGACTGCCGAACCCACCACCCTGGCCAGCTGGACCCGCGCCCTGCGCAAGCAGCTCGATGCCCTGGGCCTCGACAGCGCGGCGCTGTGCCTGGAGGCCGGGCTGAAACCGAGCCTGCTCGACGACCCCAACGCGCGCTGCCCGCTGTCCATCACCACGCGCCTGTGGCAACTGGCCGTCGCGGCCAGCGGCGACCCGGCGCTGGGCCTGAAAACCTCGCAGTACGTCAGCCCCACCACCTTTCACGCCCTCGGTTACGCCCTGGGTGCCAGCAGCAGCCTGCACGAGATGTTCGAGCGTATCGTGCGCTACCACCGGGTGGTCAGCGATGCCCTCGAGCTGGAACTGCGCGAATGCGCCGACGCCTACGAATTCAGCTTTCGCGTACCGCCCGGCAGCCCGCCGCCGGCCCCCGAGGCGCTGGATGCCTTCGCCGCGATCTATATCCGCAGCTGCCGCAACCGCCTGGGCCGCGACTTCGCCCCGCTGGCGGTGCAGCTGCAGCGCCCCGAACCCGCCGATGCCCAGCCCTGGCATGCGGTATTCCGCGCACCGCTGTTGTTTGCCGCGACGGAAAACCTGCTGCGCTTCCCCCGCGCCGCCTTCGAACAGCGCCTGGACGACGGCAACCCGGAACTGGCCGAACACAATGAGACGGTGCTCAAGCGCACCCTCGAACAGTTGCAGAGCGCCACCTTGAGGCAGAGGGTGCGTGCTTGCCTCGAGGTTCAGTTACCGGATGGCGAACCGTCCGCCGAGCGTATCGCGCAAACCCTGCACCTGAGCCTGCGCAGCCTGCAGCGGCATCTGGCCGACGAGGGCTGCACTTATGAGAGCCTGCTCGCCGACACCCGCCACAGCCTGGCTCTGCAGCATATGCGCGACCCGCACTGCTCGATCAGTGAGATCGCCTACCTGCTCGGCTTCGCCGACACCAGCAGCTTTAGCCGCGCCTTCAAACGCTGGACCGGGCAAGCGCCCAGCCATTACCGCGAAGGACTGAAACACGGCTAACCGGCATACGCATCACGCATTCAGCTGGGTTTTGAGCAGGTCGCGGAAGGTCTGGATCAGCGCTTCCCGCGAGCGGCCACGGCGCAGAATCAACGAGAAGGGGGCCTGGTAGCCGAAGGTCGCCGGCAGCAGCACCTTGAGCCGCCCCTGGTCGACCCAGGACTGGGCGTAATGCTCCGGCAGGTAGCCAATATAGGCACCGGACAGTACCAGAATCAGCTGGGCCTCCATCGACTCCACCGTCGCCGCGCTGTGCTTGAAGCCGTGCCGGGCCAGCTCGGCCTGGCTCCAGTAGCCGCGACCGACCATGCGCTGTTGGGCGATCACTTCCTCGGGGATGCGCCGCGCGCCAAACAGCGAGTGGCGCTCGCTGCAATACAGCCAGTGCTGCTCGCGGTACAGCGGCTGGTAGACCAGGCCGTTCATCCGCGTGGAAAACGCGCCGATGGCCAGGTCCAGGCGGTTATCCAGTACCGCCAGTTGCAGCTCGTAAGGGCTGGCCACCGACAGGTGCAGATGCACCGCCGGGTGCTCCTGGCTGTAGGCACCGATCACTTCGGCCAGCGGCAGAGCCGGGTCGCTTACCGTGGAGTCCAGCACGCCGAGGTTGAGGGTGCCGCGCAGCTCGCCCTTGAGCGCCGCCGAGTAACGCTCGAAGCCTTCCAGTTCGCCGAGCAGGCGCAGCGTCTCCTGATGAAACAGCTCACCCTTGCTGGTCAGGCTGAAGCCGCCGCGGCCGCGATGGCAGAGGCTGAGACCCAGCTGGCTTTCCAGCTGGCTCATATAGGTGCTGATGGCCGAGGTGGAGAGGTTCAGCTCCTGCTGCGCCGCGGCAAAGCCCTGGTGGCGCACCACCGAGACGAAGATGCGCAGCAGCTTGAGATCGGGCAGGGCTTGGCTCATCGGCGCGGGCTCCTCGTAGGATGGGTTGAGCGCAGCGATACCCATGCGGTCGAGTTGATGGGTTACGCCGCTATGCGGCTAACCCATCCTACAGAGGCGCTTATTAGTTTAGAAATTCCTGAACTAAGTTTTTGCCTGCAACGATTTGTTGCAGGCACGGCCTGTCCAACAATCCGGCCCAACGACTCCTATAACCACAAGAATGCTGAGGCCTAGCCGTGGACAAGATCCTGCACCAGCCCCTGGGCGGCAACGAGATGCCGCGCTTCGGTGGCATCGCCACCATGATGCGTCTGCCACATATCCAGAAAGCCGAAGAGAAACGTGAACTGGATGTCGGCTTCGTCGGCGTACCGCTGGATATCGGCACCTCGCTGCGCTCCGGCACCCGCTTCGGCCCGCGCGAGATTCGCGCCCAGTCGGTGATGATCCGCCCCTACAACATGGCCACCGGCGCGGCTCCCTTCGACTCGCTGAATATCGCCGATATCGGCGATGTGCCGATCAACACCTTCAATATGGCCGAGGCCATCCGCATCATCGAAGAGGCTTACGACGAGATCCTCGAACTGGGCATCATCCCCCTGACCCTGGGCGGCGACCACACCATCACCCTGCCGATTCTCCGTGCCATCAAGAAAAAGCACGGCAAGGTCGGCCTGGTGCATATCGACGCCCACGCCGATGTGAATGACCATATGTTCGGCGAGAAGATCGCCCACGGCACCACCTTCCGCCGCGCGGTGGAGGAAGACCTGCTCGATTGCGACCGCGTGGTACAGATCGGCCTGCGCGCTCAGGGCTATACCGCCGAGGACTTCAACTGGAGCCGCAAGCAGGGCTTCCGTGTGGTCCAGGCCGAAGAGTGCTGGCACCAGTCCCTGACCCCGCTGATGGAAGAAGTGCGCGCCAAGGTCGGCGGCGGCCCGGTGTACCTCTCCTTCGATATCGACGGTATCGACCCGGCCTGGGCCCCAGGTACCGGCACCCCGGAAATCGGCGGCCTGACCACCATCCAGGCAATGGAGATCATCCGTGGCTGCCAGGGCCTGCAGCTGGTTGGCGGCGATCTGGTCGAAGTCTCGCCACCCTACGACACCACCGGCAACACCTCGTTGCTGGGGGCCAATCTGCTCTACGAAATGCTCTGCGTGCTGCCGGGTGTTCAGCACCGCTGAACAGGCCTAATAGCTGCAGACGGGCACGCCATGCGATGCCGACGACAACAAGTAACAGGGTGCCACAATGAACGCCGCACACAACCCGGCAACGCCGCACGACGCTCAGGCTGTACTGCAGGCGGCCGCTGAACTGGTCAGCGCCTTCGCCAATAACGACAGCGCAAGGTACTTCGCCGCCTTCAGCGAGGACGCCACCTTCGTCTTTCACAGTTGCGACGAGGTGCTAGCCAATCTCGACGCCTACCGTCAACGCTGGGCGTCCTGGCAGACCGAGGGCTTTACCGTCCTGGCCTGTACATCCAGCGCCCCACTGCTGACCCTGCACGGCGACAGCGCAATTTTCATTCACGATGTCAGCACACATGTGCGTATTGCCGGCAACGACCTGCATAGCCGGGAACGCGAGACCATTGTCTTCCGACGACAGCCTGACAGCGACCGATGGCTCGCCTGTCACGAACACCTGTCGCTGCTCGCCAGCTAGACCACAAAAAACCGCCAGAGACCTGCAAAACAACTGCCACGCACCAACCGAATAAACACAACAACCAGGGGAGTCACCCGCGTGCTCAAGAACATAACTCAACACTTCGGTCAGGACGGCCTTGCGCCCACTGCCTCTGACCACCGCAGCCTCGGTCTTGGCGGTACCACCGCCCTGTGGCTGGGTGCCAACGTGGTGGTTACCACCATCCTCACCGGGATGCTGCTGGTGCCGGACTTACCCTTTGTGCAGGCCATGCTGATCGTGCTGGCCGGTTCGGCCATCGGCATACTGCCGCTGGTACTGGTCGGCCTGATGGGGCAGCGCTCGGGGCTGACCACTATGGTGCTGGCGCGCGGCAGCTATGGCTCTCAGGGCGCGAAACTGCCGTCGCTGGTCAACCTGCTGACCCTGTTGGCCTGGAGCTGGATTCAGGCACTGCTGGCCGGCATGAGCCTGAACTACGCAGTCGAGCATCTGACCGGCTACTCCAACCTGCCGCTGTTCACCATCCTCTGCGAAACCCTGGTGCTGCTCATCGCCCTGCGCGGCCACCTGGGCATTGAGCGGGTCGAACGCTGGGCTGCTGTCGGCATGTTGCTGCTGGCTGGCGCAGTCTTCTATGTGATGGGGCAGAAGTTCGAATTCACCAGTCTGCTGAGCATGCCGGTGGAGCCACGTAACGAGATCAGCCCAGGCATCGCCTTCGATATCGTTATCGCCACGGCGTTTTCCTGGATTCCCCTGGCTGCCGACTACAACCGCAACTGCCGCAGCCAGGGCATAGCCGCCGTCGGCACCTGGGTCGGCTATGTGGCCGCCACCCTGCTGGCCATGGGCCTGGGTGCCGCGGTATCGGGGTTCTCGGTACTCGGCGGCATGGAACAGACCTACGACCCGGCGGTACTGCTGGCCGGTTTTGGCTTTGGCTTGCCGGCGGCCATCGTGGTGTTCCTCTCGGTGATGACCACCAACGTGATGTGCGTCTACAGCGCCTCGCTGTCGTACCTGAATATCAGCCCGAAGACCCGCTTCTGGAAACCGGCACTGTGCATCGGCGTGCTGTCGATTCTCGGCTCACAGATTCCCGGTATCCTCGACAACTTCCAGAACTTCCTGCTGATCATCGGCAGCGTATTTATCCCGGCCTTTGCCGTGCTGATCGCCGACTATTTCCTGATTCATCGGGGTCAGTACGACGTTGGCGATCTGCTCAGCGAGGATGGCGGTCGTTACCGCTATGTCGGCGGCTTCAACCCCGCTGCCTTCGCTGCCTACGGCCTGGGCGCAGTGCTGGCCTACTACTGGGGCTGGGTTGCACCACTGGCCTTTGGTGCCTCGCTCCCGGTGTTTCTGATCACCGCCGCCAGCTATGCCATCCTGCGCCGCTGGGTGCTGGTGCCCAAGGCGCAACTGGCCTAGTTTGAACCTGCGTGGCGGGGCTGCCCCGCCACCCGGTTGAGAGCACGACATGAAAATCGTCACACGCGAACAATGGTTTGCAGTGCACCGTCTGGATGACGGCGTACAGCTGATCCACGAACCCTATGTACGGCCCTTCTACCGCTGCAATATGTGGCATGTGCAAGGCCGCGAGCGCGATGTGCTGATCGACTCCGGCTCTGGCCTGGTCAGCCTGCGTGAGCAGTTGCCCTGGCTCACCGAGAAACCGCTGCTGGCGGTGGCCAGCCATTGCCACTTCGACCATATCGCCGGCCACCATGAATTTAGTGAGCGCCTGGTGCATCCAGCCGAAGCCGATATTCTCGCCGCGCCAACCGGGGCCAATACCCTGGCCACGGCCTTTGTCGGCGATGAGATGTTCGAGGCGCACCCGGATTGCCCACTGTGCTACGCCGAATACCGCGTGCATGCTGCGCCGGCCACGCGGCTGATCGAGGAGGGCGATGTGCTCGATCTGGGCAACCGGGTGTTGCAGGTACTGCATACTCCCGGCCATTCGCCGGGCGGCATCAGCCTGTGGGAAGCGGCAACCCAGACGCTGTTTTCCGGCGACATTCTCTACGACGGCCCGCTGATCGAAGACGCCTATCACTCCAACCTGGATCACTACGCCAGCAGCCTGGCGCGCCTGCGTGCGCTGCCGGTACGCGTGGTGCATGGCGGCCACTTCCCGAGCTTCTCCGGCGAACGCATGCGTCTATTGATCGACGCCTGGTTTGCCGACCACCCGCATTTACAGCCCTAAGCCCTTGCGTCCTCAGACGCCGTTCAAGGTGATGCATGACAGCACAACTGTTTATCGATGGCACCTGGCAAGCCGCCGGCAGCGCCAGCCAACTGCCGGTATTCAACCCCAGCACCGGCGAGCGGATCGCCAGCGTGGCCTGCGCGTCGGCGGCGGATGTCGAGCTGGCGGTACAGGCGGCGCGACGCGCCTTGCCGGCCTGGAGCCTGCGCCCATCACGTGAACGCGCCGACTACCTGCGCGCCTTCGCCGCAGAGATCGAGGCGCGCAGCCCGCAGCTGATCGAGTTGCAGATGCGCAACAACGGCAAGCCGCGGCATGAGGCCGAACTGGATATCAGCGATGCCATCGCCACCTTCGCCTATTACGCCGAACTGGCCGACGGCCTGGATGCCCGCCAGAACGCCGCCGTGGCCCTGCCGGACGACAGCTACCAGTCCTTTACCCGCCTGGAGCCGCTCGGCGTGGTCGGCCTGATCGTGCCGTGGAACTTCCCCCTGGTCACCAGCGCCTGGAAGCTCGCCCCGGCCCTGGCGGCGGGTTGCTGCGTGGTGCTCAAACCCTCCGAGCTGACCCCGCTGATCGAGCTGCAACTGGGCGAGATCGCCAACGCCATCGGCTTGCCGGCGGGGGTGTTCAACCTGCTGCCGGGCGATGCTGCCACCGGCGCGGCGCTGGTCGCTCATCCACAGATCGCCAAGCTGTCCTTTACCGGCAGCAATGCGGTAGGGCGCAAGGTGATGCAGGCCGCGAGCGCCCGCACCCTGCCGGTGGCCCTGGAGCTGGGCGGCAAGTCGCCGATCCTGGTGTTCGCCGACAGCGATCTGGACCAGGCGGTGCAATGGATCATCGCCGGTATCTGCTGGAACGCCGGGCAGATGTGCTCGGCCACCTCGCGCCTGCTGGTCGAAGAGAGCATCGCCGACGCCCTGCTGGACAAGCTGAGCGCCGCCCTCAATGTGCTCAGGGTCAGCGATCCGTACAGCGAAGGCTGTGAAATGGGGCCGATGACCAGCCAGGCGCAGCTGCACAAGGTGCTGGAGTATTTCGCCATCGCCGAGCGCGAAGGGTTGCAGTGCCTGAGCGGCGCGCGGCAGCTGCCGGGGCCCGGCTGGTTTGTCGCGCCCACGCTGTACGCTGATGTGCCGGAAAACAGCCGCCTGTGGCGCGAGGAAATCTTCGGCCCGGTGCTCTGCAGCCGACGCTTTAGCGACGAGGCCGATGCCCTGCGCCAGGCCAACGACTGCGACTTCGCCTTGGCCGCCACCGTGGTCAGCGCCGAGCGCAACCGCGCCCTGCGTGTGGCGGCTGCACTGGAAGCCGGGCATGTATGGATCAACTCGGCGCAGGTGATCTACCCGCACACCTCCTGGGGCGGCGGCAAAGCCAGCGGCATCGGCCGCGAGCTGGGGCCCTGGGGCTTGTCAGCCTTTCAGCAGGTCAAACATATTACCCTGCCCGGCGCAGACAGCTAACGAAGTCGTCGGGAGCGCAATCCTGGTGCGCACTGCACACCCTCACATTCCAGCAACACATCACGACGACATGGCTTTACCATGGTTGCACCCCTGCACGTGCAACCATGGAAGCTCGGCGTGACGCATCACTATGACCTGCTGTTGATCGGTGCCGGCCACGCGCACCTTGGCGTACTGCGGCGCTGGGCCCTTCTGGAGCGCCCGCCGGGGCGCATTGCCCTGCTCAGTGCAGGGCCGGCGGCCTGGTATTCGGGGATGCTGCCGGGGCTGCTGGCCGGGCGGCATCGGCCGGAGGATTGTCAGGTCGAGCTGCAGCCGCTGTGTCGGGCGGCCAAGGTCGAGCTGATCGTCAGTCCGGTGGCAAGCCTGTCCGCCGCCCAGCAGCAGGTGCAGCTGGTCGATGGCCGCACCCTGGATGCCAGCTGGCTGTCGCTCAATGTCGGCGCGCAAGTTTCTGCACCGCCGCAGCAGGGCGACGCCATGCAGCTGCTGGCGGTCAAACCCTTCGCGGAGTTTCTCGAGGGCTGGCAGCAGTGGCAGGCCGCGCCGCAGCCCATGGCGATTCTCGGTGGCGGCGCGGCGGGGGTCGAACTGGCCCTGGCGCTCGCCGGCCAGGTGCCAAGGCTGGCGCTGTTCTGCGCCGGCCATCTGCTCGATGGTCTGTCTGCCGGGGTGCGCCTGCGCGCCCTCGGCCATCTGCGCCAGCGCGGCGTCTGGGTGCGCGAGGATTGTCCGATCAGCCAGATCAAGAACGACTGCCTGCTCAGCGGCGACGAACCGGTCTGGCGCGGCCAACGCCTGTTACTGGCCAGCGGTGCCAAAGCCTTTGCCTGGCCGGCGCACAGCGGCCTGGGCTGCGATGAGCAGGGTTTCGTGCTGATCGCACCAACGCTGCAGAGCTATACCCATCCAACGATTTTCGCCGTGGGCGACTGTGCCAGCCTGCCTGGCGCGCGCAAGAGCGGGGTCTACTCGGTGCGCCAGGCCCCGGTGCTGGCCGCCAACCTCAACGCTGCGCTGCGCGGCCTGCCGCTGCAACGCTACCGCCCGCAACGACAAAGCCTGGCGCTGCTGGCCACCGGCGACGGCGGCGCACTGCTCGACTGGCATGGCTACAGTGCCGGCGGTCGGTTTTACGGGCGCTGGAAAGACTATCTGGACCGCGGCTTTATCCAGCGCCATCGTCTTTACGGCTAGGCCTTGTGCTACCAAAGTGCCATGGCCTTGCGCCGCCAGGGGTGATCGAATCAAGAACCTCGTGAATGCTGGCCGTAAGGAGTCGCCCCCACTATGGTCTACAGATTCGCTGACAACGGCCGATCAACTGTGCACGCACAACGCGCCTCCAGCGCGCTGCATACAACTCCCGGCCGGCTGCACAGCTATGCGCCGGTACCCGTGCCTGGCAACGCCGGAATCGGCATAAAAATAACGAGGTTGGTTATGCGCTCTGCTTTTATTAGCTACCCCAAGACCTGCGCACTGCATGCTCTGGGCCTGGCCGGGCTGATGGTGCTCTACCAGCAGGTCCAGATGCCGCTATACCTGAGCATGGCCTCCTTTATGCTGCTGGCGCTGTGGCCCTGGCTCGGGCCCTGGCAGCGCAAGGACGATGGCCCGGCGCACGCCGCCGAAGAGGGCGTGCAGTTCAACGAACTGAGCCGCACGCTGTCCCGCCACACCTGTCATAACGCCCTGTCCGCCGCCCAGGTCTCCCACGCGGTGCAACAACTGGCCAGCAAGCTGCAATCGCAGCTGGGCGCAGTCGAGCAGATCAACCAGGCTGCCGAGGCCATCACCCAGACCGAGCAGGACAATGCCCGCCGCGCCGAGCAGACCCTGACTGCGGCGCAATCGGTGCGCCAAAACAGCGCCAACGGGCAACATGAGCTGCACCAGGCCATCGCCGCCATGCAGCAACTCAGCACCCAGACCGCCGCCAGCCGCCAGCTGATTGACGGCCTCAGCAGCCGCACCGAACAGATCGAAAAGGTCACCCAGGTGATCCAGTCGATTGCCAGCCAGACCAACCTGCTGGCGCTCAATGCCGCCATCGAAGCGGCCCGTGCCGGCGAGATGGGCCGCGGTTTCGCCGTGGTCGCCGACGAGGTGCGCAACCTTGCCGGGCGCACCAGCAGCGCCACCGAAGAGGTCGGCCAGATGGTCGCCGATATCCGTCAGCAGAGCCTGGCGGTGGTCACCCATATTCAGCAGCAGGCCGATCAGCTGGATCAGGCTGCGCAGCAGATCGCCCACACCGGCGAGCAGCTGGAAGGCATCGCCGGCCTGGCCGTGGACGTCGAACAGCAGGTCGAACAGATCAACCACGGCACCGCGGAAAACCATCAGCGCCTGGCCGAGCTGTCGGTCGCGGTCAGCCAGCTGCGCGGCGACGTGTGCGACAGCGAAGGCCAGACCCGCCAGCTCAGCCGCGCCTCCGAACAACTGGTGGGGCAGGCGGAAACCGTCAGTGAGCAGCTCGCCGCCGTCGGCCTGGACGACTACCACCAGCGCGTCTACGACCTGGCCCGCAGCGGTGCGGCGCAGATCGCCGCGCAGTTCGAAGCGGATATCCAGGCCGGCCGCATCAGCGCCAACGACCTGTTCGACCGGCAATACCAGCCAATCGCCAACAGCTTCCCGGCCAAGTTCAAAACCCGCTTCGACAGCTACGCCGACCAGGTATTGCCGACCATTCAGGAGCCTCTGCTGAGTCAGCACGAAGGCCTGGTATTCGCCATAGCCTGCACCGCCGAAGGCTATGTACCGACCCACAACAAGGCCTTCAACCACGCCCCCACTGGCGACCGCGCCGTGGACACCCTGAAAAGCCGCAGCAAGCGCCTGTTCAACGACCGCACCGGCATCCGCTGCGGCAGCCACCAGCAACCGCTGCTGCTGCAGACCTATATGCGCGACACCGGCGAGCTGATGCATGACCTGTCGGTGCCGATCATGGTCCAGGGCCGCCACTGGGGCGGTTTGCGCCTGGGTTACAAGCCGGAGCCCTGATCGCACGCAACGCCTCGGCCAGCAGCCGAAGCGTTGCCGCCCACAGTTCAGGGCGCTCGCCCCTGGCGCAACAATATTTTGAATTATCGAGCCAGGCTGGGGTTCTTACGCTGTAGGCCATTTATCGGCCATCCGCTTCCAAGGACATCCTATGAAGATCCTGCTGGTACTGACCTCCCACGACCAACTGGGCGACACCGGGCACAAGACCGGTTTCTGGCTGGAAGAGTTCGCCTCGCCCTATTACGTGTTCAAGGATGCCGGGGCGCAGCTGACCCTGGCCTCGCCCAAGGGCGGCCAGCCGCCGCTCGACCCGAAAAGTGACGTAGCTGACGCGCAAACGCCTGCCACCGAACGCTTCAAAGCCGATGTTGCAGCGCAACAGGCGCTGGCCAATACCCTGCCGTTAAGCCAGGTGCAGGCCGATGATTTCGAGGCCGTGTTCTATCCCGGTGGCCATGGCCCGCTATGGGATCTGGCCGAGGACCGCACCTCCATCGCCCTGATTGAACGCTTCCAGGCGCAAAACAAACCCGTGGCAGCGGTCTGCCACGCCCCGGGCGTGCTGCGCCACGTAAAAGCGGCAAACGGTCTGCCGCTGGTTAACGGCAAAAAGGTTACCGGTTTCAGCAATAGCGAAGAAGCCGCGGTGCAACTGACCGAGGTGGTGCCATTCCTGGTACAGGACATGCTCATCGCCAACGGCGGCCGTTACTCCAGCACAAACGACTGGCAGAGCCATGTGGTAGTCGATGGGCTGCTGATCACCGGGCAAAACCCCGGTTCCTCGGATGCCACCGCCGAAGCACTGCTCGAACAGCTGACAAAGCGCTAAGCGTGAATCGGCTGGCGTGCAGGCTGCACTTGGGGTATCACAGAGCGACACGCAATCCGAACGCCAGCCAGGGGTCATCTCGCCCATGCAACTCAATGCCGATTTCAGCCAACGGGCGCTGGTCCGCCCAGACGACAGCCCCTGGATCGCATCACCCATGCCGGGCGTAGAGCGGCGCATGCTCGACCGGATTGGCGATGAGGTGGCGCGAGCCACTTCGATCGTGCGCTACGCGGCGGGCTCACACTTCAGTGCGCATCAGCACCCCGGTGGCGAGGAGTTTCTGGTACTGGAGGGCGTGTTCTCCGACGAGCGCGGCGATTACCCGGCCGGCACCTATGTGCGCAACCCGATCGGCAGCCAACATGCGCCTTTCAGCCGAGAAGGCTGCACCATCTTCGTAAAACTTATGCAGTTTGAGCAGGCGGATGACCAGCACGTGGTCATCGACAGCCGCCGCGCCGAATGGCTACCCGGCATGGCTCCCGGGCTGAGTGTGCTACCGCTGCATCAGCACGGCACCGAGCAGGTGGCCCTGGTGCGTTGGGCACCGGGCACGCGCTTCAACCGCCATCGGCATTGGGGCGGTGAGGAGATTCTGGTGCTGGAGGGCGTTTTCCAGGATGAGTTCGGCGACTACCCGGCGGGCAGCTGGCTGCGCAGCCCGCACCTGTCCGAGCACCAACCGTTCAGTGCAGCGGGCTGCCTGATCTGGGTAAAAACCGGGCACCTGCCCGATTAACCCAGGCTGGCCATCAAGCGCTTATAGACGCGCGTACGCCGCGCGGTCTTGAACTGCTCCAGCAGCAAGGCGCGCAAGGGTGAAACCTGCGCATTGGTGCGCTTGCCTCGGCTGAGCTGACGCAGTTGGAACTTCACCGTGGCCATATAGGCCAGCGAGGCAAACGCCTTGTTCTTCCAGCGAATCGGCGGCAGTTCGGCGCGGGCCTCGTGCTGCCCCGCCTGCCACTGTTTGGGCAATGCTGGCTCAATGGCCAACGCCGTACCGATACCGGCCATGGCCACACCGCTGGCCAATACCTGCTCGACCACCGGTAGGCGGCGAATACCACCTGTGACCATCACCGGCATGGTCGCCGCTGCGGCGATCTCGCCGGCAAATTCGAGGAAGTAGGCTTCGCGCGCCAGGGTGCGGCCGTCGCGGGCATCGCCCTGCATGGCCGGGGCCTCGTAACTGCCGCCGGACAGCTCGACCAGGTCGACATCCAGCGGGTTCAGCAGCTGCACCACGCGCTTGGCGTCCGCCGCATCGAAGCCGCCACGCTGGAAATCCGCCGAGTTGAGCTTTACCGCCACACAGAAGCGCGGGGCCACCAGGGCACGCACCGCCTTGACGACTTCAAGCAATAAGCGCGCACGGTTTTCCAGCGAGCCGCCCCAGCTGTCCGTGCGCTTGTTGCTGATGGGTGAAAGAAACTGGCTGAGCAGATAACCGTGCGCCGCGTGGATCTGCACCCCGGTAAAACCGGCCTGTTCGGCCAGCTGCGCGGTGCGCGCAAACCGCTGGATCAGCCCGTGGATTTCGGCCTCATCCAAAGCCTTGGGCATAGGAAACATCTTCGACAGGCCGCCCAGCTCCAGGGCCACGGCCGAGGGCGCGACGGTCTGCTGGCCGAGGTTGGCCTGCATCTGCCGGCCGGGGTGGTTGATCTGCATCCAGAACTGCGCCCCCTGGGCACGGCCGATCCGCGCCCAGTCGCGGAACTTGTCCAGCTGCCGCTCATCTTCCAGCACCACGCCGCCGGGGCCGGTCATGGCGCGGCGGTCGACCATCACGTTGCCGGTCAGCAGCAGCCCGGCACCGCCCTCGGCCCAGGCCTGGTAAAGCCGCAGCAATTCGGCGGACGGGCCCTGGCTGGCGTCGGCCAGGTTCTCTTCCATCGCCGCCTTGGCGATGCGGTTGGTGATGCTTGTACCGTTGGGCAGTTGCAGCGCTTGGAAGGCAGTCATGGCGTACTCCGGGGTAGCAGGTGGAGCAAGGTTAAGGTTAAAGTCAACTTCAAGGTCAATAGCCCGGAGCACAGATGATGAAAATTGGTGAACTGGCCACGCGCAGCGGTCTGGCCGCCTCGCGCATTCGCTTCTACGAGGCCAGCGGGCTGATCAGTGCCCAGCGCCAGGCCAACGGTTATCGCAGTTATCCGGAACAGGCGGTGCAGACCCTCGGGATTATCAGCTGCGCGCAGCAGGCCGGTTTCAGCCTGGAGGAGATTCGCCGCCTGCTGCCCGACGCCAGCCCCCAGGGCTGGGCTCACGAGGAGATGCTCGGCAGCCTGCAGCGCAAGGTCGGCGAAATCGAGGCCATGCAGCAGCGCCTGGCGCAGAACAAGGCGCAACTGCTGAACATCATCGCCACCATCGAGAGCAAACCGGAAGGCATGCCCTGCACGGAAAACGCCGAGCGGGTGCTGGCCAATCTGCGCGGCAGTTGACTCAGGCCGACAGCGGCCAGGCTCAATGTTTAGCCAAGCAATAACCAAGCATGTGAAAAACAGGATTTAACGCACTCTTGGCCCTGTGTGAACCTGCTGGCCATGTGTCCTTCCGTACAGCTGTTCCTCACCCCCCTATTGGCTGCGCATCGGTGCGAGCGGCGCAGCTTTGTGCCCCCCGCCCTGCTGCCACAGATCCTCGCCTTCTGGGCCCTGTGGCATTGCCGCCACGCGCGCCCGCCGGATGCCCTGAGCACAGGCCACTGATCGCCCCGCAGCCAGCAACCCTGGCTGCCGACCCTGTGCCCGGTTCGGGCCCAGCACCCGCCAGTCGTACCCAGGAACCGCCTTATGAACGCCGCCATCAAACCCGTAACGCCCGCCGCCGAACGCTGCCCGTCCTACTACAGCGCCAGCCTCAATGAGGAAACCGCCTACCCGACCCTGCAGGGCGAGGTCAGCGTCGATGTGGTGATCATCGGCGGCGGCTTTACCGGCGTGGCCAGCGCCGTGGAGCTGGCCGAACGCGGGCTCAAGGTGGCCATAGTCGAGGCGCACAAGATCGGCTGGGGGGCCACCGGGCGCAATGGCGGCCAGGTCACCGGTAGCCTGTCGGGCGATGCGGCGATGACCAAGCAGATGCGCAACACCCTCGGCGAGGAGGTTGAAGACTTTATCTGGCACCTGCGCTGGCGTGGCCACGAAATCATCAAGAACCGCGTGGAGAAGTACGCCATCCAGTGCGACCTCAAGCACGGTCACCTGCACGCGGCGATGAAGCCCGTGCATATGCAGGAGCTGGAGGCCACCTACGCCGAAGCGGTGCGCCGCGGCATGGCGAATGACGTGACCCTGCTCGACCGCGCCGGGGTGCAGAGCCACCTGGCCAGCGACCTGTACAACGGCGCGCTGAAGAACACCCGCAACATGCACCTGCACCCGCTGAATCTGTGCATCGGCGAAGCCAAGGCGGCGGCCAGCCTGGGCGCGCTGATCTTCGAACACTCGCCGGTTTTGGAGATCATCCACGGTGCCAACCCGGCGGTGGTCACCGCAGGCGGACGGATCAAGGCCAAGCAGGTGCTGCTGGCCGGCGACGTGTACCACAAGCTGGAGCCGAAAAAGCTCAAGGGCATGATCTTCCCGGCCATGGGCGGCATCGTCACCACCGCGCCGCTGGGTGAACTGGCGAAGGAAATCAACCCGCAGGACCTGGCCGTGTACGACTGCCGCTTCGTCCTCGACTACTACCGCCTGACCGCCGATGGTCGCCTGCTGTTCGGCGGCGGCTGCAACTACTCCGGGCGTGATTCGCGGGATATCGCCGCCGAACTGCGCCCCGGCATCGAACAGACTTTCCCACAGCTCAAGGGCGTCGCCATCGACTTCCAGTGGAGCTGCGCCATGGGCATCGTGATCAACCGCATCCCGCAGCTGGGCAAGCTGTCGGATAACGTCTGGTACTGCCAGGGCTACTCCGGCCACGGCATCGCCACCACCCACATCATGGGCGAGATCATGGCCAACGCCCTGACCGGCACCCTGGGCCACTACGACACCTTCGCCGCCTGCAAGCACATCAAGGTGCCGCTGGGCGACGTGTTCGGCAACCCGATGCTGGCGGCCGGCATGTGGTACTACCAGATGCTGGAAAAATTGCGCTAAGCCTTTCGCGTACAGCAGACCATCGCGGCCAAGGCCGCTCCTACAAAAGCGCTTAAACCTTTAGGCGCGGCTGGGCGGCACTCCGCCATGCCTGCGAGCCTTTAGCTTTTGCCGGCAGTGCTGAGCGTCGCTGGGCTGGCCGGCACCTCGTCGCGATCATCGACAAAAGCCACCGCTGGCGAGCCATCGGCATTCAGCTGGTAGATCGCGCTCGGCTGGCCTTGCTCATTGAAGAACACCTGGCCCAGCCCCGCGCCATTCCACAAGCGTTCGCCGGCCTTGCTGCGCGAGGGAATACGCGGGGTGACCTGCATGCGCCGGCGGGTGGTCAGCCAGTTGAGCGGTGACCAGGGCGCGTAGAGCCAGCGGTTGAGGCGGTCGAACCAGTCGAGCAGGCGCGCCGGGAATTCGTTTTTCAGGCCGCTGCTGGTGATCTGCCAGAGCTGCGGGCCGCGCTTGCGCTGGCGGATCAGCACCTCGTAGACAAACGAGTAATGCACGTCGCCGGAAAGGATCACGTAGTTACCCGGCGTACGTGAGTGGCGGAAGATATTCAGCATCACCTGCGCCGCGCCACGGTGGGCCATCCAGTTTTCCGCATCGACCATCAGCGGATGACCGGCCCAGCTGAAGACTTTCTGGATGGTCTCGATCAGCTTGACGCCGAATATCGGCGCTGGGGAGACGATGATCGCCGACGGATGATCGAGCAGCTCCTGCTGAAACTCGCACAGCGCTTCCCAATCCAGCAGGCCGGAGGGCCGCTTGAGGTTGCGCTCGCTGCGCCAGCGCCGCGTGCGGGTGTCCAGCACCAACAGGGCCGGGGTGCTCGGCAGCACGAATTGCCATTGGTGAAAGCTCAGCAGTTCGTCGATCAGCGCGTCCTGCGGCTGACAATCCATATGGTTGGCGGCGTCGCGGCCCTCGGTCATCGCGCGGATCATCTGCAGCGGCTTGGCAAACACATCCGGGTTATTGCCCCAGCCCTGGCATAGCAGGTAGGCAATCAGCGCGTTGCCGATGATGCGTTTGGAAAACGGGTGGCCGTAGGCGGTTTCCTCCCACTGCGCGGAGAGGTTCCAGTCGTCGGTGATGTCGTGGTCATCGAAGATCATCAGCGTCGGCAGGTGGGCGAGGGCCCGCGCGACCCGGCCAAGGCCGCCGCGAAACGCCTCGATATGGCCCCGCTCGGCCTGATAACGCGGCACTTCCTCGGCGCTCAGTGCCGGCATTTCGGCTTCCAGCAACGTCCAGGGCGTCGGCGACCAGACCAGCAGGTACATGGCCAGCACTTCGGCGCAGGTCACCAGGTGGTTGTCGGCGCTGCTGGTGGTGAACACCGGCTTCTCCACGCCGCCGAAAAACCGCTCGCGCAGGGTGTCATTGCTCTTCAGCGCCGGCAGCAGCTCGGCGCGCTGATAGTAGCTGGCCGGGTGCTGGTAAAGCGCCGTGCTGTCATCCACCACCGCGCCTTGCAGGTGCTCGCCAAACAGGCCAAGACGCTCGATCACCTGATGAATCGCCCGCAACATCGGCCCGCTGACGTCGTCGGCGTAGATCTGGTCGCCGCTCATCAGCAGCAGCGCCGGACGCTGCTCGGGGGCATGCGCTTCGGCCAGCAGACGGTCGGCACAAAGCAGGCCATCGGCCGCCGGATGATGCGGCTTGCGGCAGGAACCATGGAGCAGATGGTCGAGCTGCGCACGCAGCACGAAGTTGGCCCGAGTCGCGCCGTCATACAGCAGGTGCGGGGCCCAGTCGACGATGCCCAGTGCGGCCTGGCCGGGCTGTTCGATCAGCAGGTCGTAGTCGATCTGCACATCGCAGGGCAGCGGGGTGTCGAACGCCAGATCGATCAGGTGGATAAACGCCTGCTCGCCGATCTGAATCACCTGGCAGCTGTCGCCTTGCAGCGGGTAGCGCTGTGGCTCCGGCGCATCGCCATGGCTCAGCAGCAGGCTGAGCGACAACGGCTGACTGCCGACCAGCCAGAGCACCAGGCGCTGCGGCTCCATGCGGCGCAGCAGCGGGCCGGCCAGCACCGGGGGCAAGTCAGCGTGGGTAACAGGGGCGGGCTTCGGCATCCGGACAGCAGCTCTAGTAAAGGTAGGGGTCAATCATAGAGTGCCAGGTGACCTCGTAGATTCCCCGCATGCAGACCGCCATGTAGCAAAACGTTACTGCGCCGCCTGACGCAGGCGCGGCAGGTCGAGAATCTCGATCTCGCCATAGGTCAGGCGCAGGATGCCCCGGCCTTCCAGCTCCTTGAGGATCTGGTTGGTGGTCTGCCGGGAGATCGCCAGCATCAGCGCCAGCTGCTCCTGGGGCAGATGCAGGACCCGGCGCGGCTCGCCCTCGCCGTAGTTCTCGGCAATCAGCAGCAGCCGCCGTGCCAGGCGCGGAGCCGCGGGCAGCAGGCTCATTTCTTCCAGGGCGATAAACGCCAGACGCAGCTTGTGGCTCATCAGCAGGGCGAAGTCGCGCCAGTACTGCGGCTGCTGTTCGAGCAGCGCCAGCAGCCGCGCCTGCGGCACCAGCAACAGAGTGGTAGCACCTTCTGCAAAGGCATCGTGGGTGCGCGGCTGACCGTCGAACAGAGAGATCTCGCCAAACCAGTAGGGCGGCTCGACCAGGGTCAGCAGCGCCTCCTTGCCGGTGGCGCTGACCGCGCCGATGCGCATGCCACCCTCGACCACCGCATACAGGCCGCAGGGTTTGTCGCCCCGGCGAAACAGCACCTGCCCCGCCGCCAGCTGTTGCACTTGGGCGGCGGCCAGCAGCGCCTCCTGCAAGGCTGCGGGCAGCGCATTGAACCAATGCCCCTGACGCAAACACGCCTGATAGCTGTGGGCGGCGTTCATCGGCGGCTCCGGCTTTGTCGGCTAGCTGACAGAGCGGCGTACGCATGAAGGTTCATGCTGGCCACCTGTCTTGCATAAGGAAAATAATAATGAAAACCCTGGTCGACCATCTGGCTCAATACGCGGCCTATCACCGCGACCAACGCAATATTCTCAGCCACTTTATCGGTATTCCACTGATCGTTGTGGCGGTGGCCGTGCTGCTTTCACGCCCAGGCTTCGAGCTTCTCGGCCTGTGGTTGTCCCCAGCGCTGTTGGTGGCCGTGGCGGCGGGGGCCTTCTACCTGCGCCTGGACCTGCGCTTCGGCCTGCTGATGGCGCTGCTGCTGGTGCTCAGCCTGTGGGCGGCAGCGGGCCTGGCCGTGCAGTCGACAACGGTGTGGTTGAGCAGCGGTATCGGCCTGTTTGTGATCGGCTGGATCATCCAGTTTGTCGGTCATTACTACGAGGGGCGCAAACCGGCCTTTGTCGATGACGTCATGGGCCTGGTGATCGGTCCGCTGTTCGTCGCCGCCGAAGCGGCTTTCCTGCTGGGCCTGCGCAAGGAAGTCGAGCAGGCCATCGTCCAGCGCGCCGGGCCGACCTGTATCCGCGAGAAGAGAACCACTGCCTGACGCGGCCAGGACCGGTTAGTCCGTCGCCCGACGCTTTACGCCTAGAACCTATTCAAGCTCTCGCGAGCTAGAGTCCTGCAAGGCGCTACGTTAGTAACCCAGCAGGGCCGACGCGCAGCAGATCGTAAATGGGTTAGCAGGCCGTTGAAAAAACGTAGGCGAGGCAGGCAAGACAAGGCAAAAACGGCCGAGGAAGCGGAGTTTACTGGCTGTAAATGAGCATTCCGAGGCCGTTTTTAACGCAGTATTGCCAACGCAGGTAGTTTTTCAACGGCCTGTTAGTACATCGCCATCCATTGCTCGGTAAAGGAACGGGTATGGCGATACACGGTGATGGGCGCGAAGGGGCGGCCGGAGGCGCTTTGCAGGGCGCTGCTCTGGCTGTTCAGGTCGTTTAGCGCGGCCTTGAGGTATTCCCAGCGGGTCTTCAGCTTGACCACCCCGGCGTTGCTTTTCGGATCGAGGGCCGCCAACTGGCTGTCCACGGCGGGCACCAGCTTGCGTTCGTCCTGGCCGAGGTAGGTATCGGTCTGCTCGCGGGCAATCTCGAAGTTGCCGAAGTAGGAGCGGCTGAGGTACTGCACCGAGAGGTATTCGAGCTTGGCAGCCACCTCGCTATCATCGGCGGGGGCCAGCTTGCGGGTTTCATCCAGCACCCCGAGCAGGGCCTTGCTCAACTCTTCCGGGTAGCGCCAGGGCATATCATCCTCGCCCGGGCCGAAGGACACCCCACGGCGAATCTGCACCACCAGTTCCTGATGGGCACTACGCAAGGCGTCGGAGTCTTGCGGCAGACGCTGCACTGCGGCCGCCAGGGCCTGCAGATCGAGTTCGAGCGCCTCCTGGTGTTTCTTTTGGAAACCCTCGCCACGTAACAGCATCAGGCTACTGGTTACCCGGCTGGCCTGCACCTGCACCTGTTCCTGAGGGCTGACGGCCTCGGCGTAGGCCAGCGGCGCAAGCCCGGCAAAGAGCCCAATGGACCAGACAAACAGATTGCGAAACAACGACTTAAGACGCATTCCCGGGGTGCTCCTTATTATTTTTTTGAGCAGTGCTGATGGAGCCTTTGTCCATCTATAACGCAAGCCTAGGGTACTACGCCAGCCTCCCCGTGACAGTAGCCTTAAGAGTGATTTCAGCCCGGGCCCTGTTCCGGGTCTGCAGGGGCGGATTTCAACGCGGAGCAGGGGCCTCGCCCAGCTCGGCCTGCAGCCAGACGACAAAGGCCTGGGTCAGACGCTGGCGACGCTTGCGTTCGGGCAGCACCAGGTAATAGCCGAACTCGGAGTGGGCGACCTCGCTGCCTAGGCGACAGAGCAGACGCTGCGCCAACAGCTCGTCGACCAGATGCCGCCAGCCGATCGCCACGCCCTGACCGGCAATCGCCGCCTGGATCAGCAGGGTGTAATTGTCGAAACGCAGGCTGCCCGGGCTGGGCGTTTCGGCAAGGCCAAAGGCACGGAACAGGCCGGCCCAGTCGTACCAGCGCGAACGGTTTTCCGGGCGCAGGTGCAGCAGCGGCAAACCGGCCAGCGCCGCTGGAGGCAGGGGCAGCGCCTGCCCCTCGAGCAGCCCAGGGCTGCACACCGGAAAGACTTCTTCGCGAAACAGCAGCTGCGCTTCGGCATGCTTGAAGCGGCCATCGCCGAAGTTGATCGCCACATCGATTTCCGCCGGTAGCGCGCCGTGGTCGCGCTCGCTGGTGATCAGGCTGACGTCCACCTCAGGGTGCAGCCGGTGAAAGCGCGGCAGACGCGGCATCAGCCAGTAAGCCGCGAAGGCGAAGTCGGTGGCCACCTGCAGCACCTCATGCTGTTGCTGCGCGGTAACCGCCGCCAGGCCGGCGTTCAGGCTGTGCAGACCGTCCTGCACATAACCCAGCAGCAACTCGCCGGCCTCGGTGAGAGCAATGCCGCGATAAACCCGGTCGAACAGGCGGGTCGCCAGCTGTTGCTCCAGGCGCTTGATCTGCTGACTGATGGCCGGCTGGCTGCTGCCCAGCTCATGGGCGGCTGCGGTAAAGCTCAGCTGGCGGGCCGCGGATTCGAACACCCGCAAGCTGTCCAGGGACAGTCCATCGATATGCTCAAACATAAGCTGTGGTTATCCGAGTCATGTATTCGTCGCGGGTTTACCGCTCCGGTACTTGGCCTGATGATCAGTGCAGCACTTTCGCATAAATCTTTTATATGGAATACCGGCTGCCATGAAACGCCCGAACATCCTCTTTATCATGGCCGACCAGATGGCTGCGCCGATCCTGCCACTGCACGATGCCACCTCGCCGGTGCAGATGCCCAATCTGATGAAGCTGGCCGAACAGGCCGTGGTGTTCGACTCGGCCTACTGCAACAGCCCGCTGTGTGCACCGTCGCGCTTTACCCTGGTCAGCGGCCAGCTGCCGTCGAAGATCGGGGCCTACGACAATGCCGCCGACTTTCCCGCCGACGTGCCGACCTACGCCCACTACCTGCGCCGCCTCGGCTATCGCACCGCGCTGTCGGGAAAGATGCACTTCTGTGGCCCGGATCAGCTGCACGGCTATGAGGAGCGCCTGACCAGCGACATCTACCCGGCCGACTACGGCTGGGCGGTGAACTGGGACGAGCCCGAAGTGCGCGCCAGCTGGTACCACAACATGTCCTCGGTGCTGCAGGCCGGGCCCTGCGTGCGCAGCAACCAGCTGGATTTCGACGAGGAGGTGGTGTTCAAGGCTCGGCAGTACCTCTACGACCATGTGCGCATGACCCCGGACCAGCCGTTCTGCCTGACCGTGTCGATGACCCACCCGCATGACCCCTACACCATCCCGGCCGAATACTGGGAGCGCTACGAGGGCGTGGAGATCCCCCTGCCGCGCCAGACCCTCGACCAGGCCCAGCAGGACCCGCACTCGCAGCGCCTGCTCAAGGTCATCGACCTGTGGGACAAGCCGCTGCCCGAGGCCAAGGTCCGCGACGCGCGCCGCGCCTACTTCGGGGCCTGCAGCTATATCGACGACAATATCGGCAAGCTGCTGAAGACCCTGGAGGAGTGCGGCCTGAGCGAGGACACCATCATCGTGTTCTCCGGCGACCACGGCGACATGCTCGGCGAGCGTTGCCTCTGGTACAAGATGCACTGGTTCGAGATGGCTGCCCGGGTGCCACTGCTGGTGCACGCACCGCAGCGCTTCGCCGCGCACCGGGTCAGCCAGTCGGTGTCGACCATGGACCTGCTGCCGACCCTGGTGGAGCTGGCCGGTGGTCAGGTCGAACCCGGCCTGGCGCTCGATGGCCATTCGCTGCTGAACCATCTGCAGGGCGACGGCGGGCATGACCAGGTGCTTGGCGAGTATATGGCCGAGGGCAGCACCAGCCCGCTGATGATGATCCGCCGCGGCGAGTGGAAGTTCATCTACTCCGAGCAGGACCCGCTGCTGCTATTCAACCTGCGCCACGATCCGCAGGAGCGCGAAAACCTGGCCGACTCGGCCGAGCACCAGGGCGTACTCGGCGAATTCCTCGCCGAAGCGCGGGCGCGCTGGGATATGCCGGCGATCCATGCCGCCACCCTGGCCAGCCAGCGCCGCCGCCGCCTGGTCGCCGAGGCCCTGAGCCTGGGCAAGCTGAGCAGCTGGGATCACCAGCCCTGGGTCGACGCCAGCCAACAGTACATGCGCAATCATATCGACCTCGACGACCTGGAACGTCGCGCCCGTTACCCACAGGTTTGAAACGCACTGCCTCCCACTACTATCAGAACAAAGGAGAAATGCCATGAACAGATTCAGCGTGCTACTACTCGCCGGAGCCCTGACCAGCGCCGCTAATGCGCTGGCCGAGGACGCCGCCTGCGCCACGGTCAAGCTGGGTGATCCGGGCTGGAGCGATATCGCCGTGACCAATGGCATCGCCAGCTTCCTGCTCGACGGTCTGGGCTACAAGGTGCAGACTCAGACCCTGGCGGTGCCGATCATCTTCGCCGGTCTGCAGAAAGGCCAGGTCGATGCGTTTCTCGGCAACTGGATGCCGGCGCAGCAGAGCAACTACGACAAGTTCGTCGCCACGGGCGAGGTCGACCAGCTGGTGGAAAACCTCGGCGGCACCGAATACACCCTGGCCGTACCGGCCTACGCCTATGACGCCGGGGTGAAGACCTTCGCCGACCTCGACGCACATGCCGACCAGTTCGAACGCAAACTCTACGGCATCGCCTCCGGCGCACCGGCCAACGAGTCGATCAAGCAGATGATCACCGCCGACGAGTTCGGCCTGGGCGACTGGCGGCTGGTGGAATCCAGCGAGCAGGCCATGCTGGTACAGGTCGGCCGGGCGGTGAAGCGCGAGCAGTTCGTGGTGTTTCTCGGCTGGACCCCGCACCCGATGAACGTGCAGTACGACATGCGCTATCTCAAGGGCGGCGAGCAGTATTTCGGTGCCAGTGGCCAGGTCAACACCCTGGCCCGCAAGGGCTATGCCGCGCAGTGCCCGAACGTCGGCAAGCTGCTGAGCAACCTGACCTTCACCCAGGAGATGGAGAACGCCATCATGGACCAGGTGCTGAGCAAGCAGGCGAGCAACGACGCGGCGGTCAAGGCCTGGCTGCAAGCCAACCCGGCGGTAGTCGCCGCCTGGCTCGAGGGGGTCAGCAGCCGCACGGGGGGTGATGGCCTGGCTGCGGTCAACGCCAAACTTTGAAGCGCCCGGCTTGATTCCCTAAAGTAGACGGGCCGCGGCACTGCCGCGGTGCCGTCCATCGCCCACACAAGAAGCCGACTTATGCCGCTACCCCGCCTTCAGACCCTGTTGCCGTTTCTGCGCTGGCTGCCCAACTGCAGCAGACGCAGCCTCGGCCAGGACCTGCTGGTGGGCCTGAGCGGGGCCATCCTGGCCCTGCCGCAATCCATCGCCTACGCCCTGATCGCCGGCCTGCCACCGGAATACGGCCTGTATGCGGCCATAGTGCCGGTGATCATCGCCAGCCTGTGGGGCTCATCCTGGCACCTGATCTGCGGCCCGACCGCAGCCATCTCCATCGTCCTGTTCAGCAGCGTCAGCCCCATGGCGGCCCCGGGCAGCGACGACTTTATCGCCCTGATCCTGCTGCTGAGCTTTCTCGCCGGGCTGTTCCAGTGGCTGCTCGGCCTGCTGCGCTTCGGCGCGCTGGTGAACTTCGTCTCCCATTCGGTGGTGCTCGGCTTCACCCTCGGCGCAGCCCTGGTGATTGCCCTGGGACAACTGCCCAACCTGCTCGGCATCAGCGTGGCCAGCCAGGCCACGGCCCTGGCGAGCCTGCTGAATATCGGTGAACACCTGCTGGAAAGCGACTGGCGCAGCCTGGCGGTGGCGCTGTTCACCCTCACCGTGAGCCTGCTCAGCAGACGCCTGTGGCCGCGCTCGCCGGCCCTGCTGCTGGGCATAGTCGCCGCCAGCCTGCTGGTGCTGGCCTGGCCCGCGCAGCTCGGCAATATTGCCCTAGTCAGCAGCTTCGAGGGCAAGCTGCCGCCGTTCAACCTGCTGCGGTTGGAGCTGGCAAACGTCCTTGAGCTGCTGCCGGCGGCGGTGGCCTGCGGCATGCTCGGCCTGGTCACCAGCCTGTCGATCGCCCGCGCACTGGCCAGCAAGTCCCAGCAGCTGCTCGATGCCAATCAAGAGGTGCGCGCCCAGGGCCTGTCGAACCTGATCGGCCCCTGGTTCGGCGGCTCGCTGTCGGCCGGCTCCTTCACCCGTTCGGCGCTGAACCTGCAGGCCGGGGCCTGCTCGCCCATGGCCGGGGTGTTTTCCGCGCTGCTGGTGGCGCTGTTCGCCCTGTTCGGCAGCCGCCTGATCGCCCATGTGCCGCTGCCCGGCATGGCCGCAGGAATCCTGCTGATCTGCTGGGGGCTGGTGGATATCGCCGGCGTGCGTGCGCTGCTGCGGGTCAGCCGGGCGGAATTCGTGGTGATGCTGCTGACCCTGCTCGCCACCCTGCTGCTGGAGCTGCAGACGGCGATCTACGCCGGGGTGCTGGCGTCGCTGTTCTTCTACCTCAAGCGCACCTCGCAGCCGCGCATCCGCTGCTGGCAGGAGGACGGCCAGGAGCTGCTGCGGATCGAAGGCTCGATCTTCTTCGGGGCCTGCCATTACCTGCAGCAGGTTATCCAGCGCAGCCGCGGTGAACGGGTGATCATCGATGCCCAGCACATCAACTTCATCGATTACGCCGGGGTCGCCATGCTCCACCAGGAGGCCCGCCGCCTGCAGGCGCAGCAACGCAGCCTGACCCTGCGCCGGGCGCGACCGCATGTGATCGAGGAAATCCACAAGCTCGAAGGGGCCGAACACTGCCCCGTGCAGTTCGAGGATTAGCGCCAGTACGCGGAACCGAAGCGGGCTATGGCCTGCGCCAGACGCTGGCCAGCCAGGGTTGCTGGTCGCGAGGCAGGCCGGGCGGGCGGTAGTAGTGCTGCAGCTCGACAAAGCCGGCGGCGGTGAGCAGGGTGCGCCAGTTGACCAGGTCGTAATAGGCACCGTAGCGCTCGCCGTTCCAGCCCTCCTGGTTGTCACCGCGGGGGTTTGAGCTGAACAGCGCGCCGCCCGGCTTCAGGCTGGCATGCAGTTGGCGCAGCACCCGCGGCAGTTCCTGGCTGGGGATATGGAACAGCACGGCGTTGGCGAAGATGCCGTCGAAGTGCTGATCCGGCAGATCGAGGGCGAGGAAGTCCTGTAGCCAGACCTCGCAACCGCTGTCAGCGCGGGCCATCTCGACGAACCGCGGGCAGCCATCCAGGCCGGTGGCCACATGGCCCAGGGCGCTAAAGGTGCGCAGGTCGCGGCCCGGGCCGCAGCCGAAATCGAGAATCTGGTAGGGCGCAGTCGCCTGGATAGACGCGAGCAGGGCGGCGATATTCTGGCTGACATCGTGATCACGGGTGCCGGCGCGGAAGTCTTCGGCGCAGTCCTGATAATGGGCCAGGGTCAGAGCACTGATCTGCGCCAGTTCAGCCGCGTTCAAGGACACTGGCGTTCAGCCCTCGGCCAGGCGGCGGCGCAGTTCGGCCAGCACCGGCGCACTGTCGGGGCGCACGCCGCGCCACAGCTGGAAGGCTTCCGCGGCCTGCTCCACCAGCATGCCCAGGCCATCCAGGCAGCGCGCCGCGCCGCGCTCGGCGGCCCAGCGGTTAAAGGCGGTGGGCTCCTTGGCGTACATCATGTCGTAACAGACTGTGTGGCCGGGCTGGATCAGGCTCGGCGCAATCGGCGGCAACTCGCCGGCCAGGCTGGCCGAGGTACCGTTGATGATCAGGTCCACCGGCGCATCGATCCAGTCGAAACCGCTGGCTACCACCGGCCCCAGGTCAGCGAACTCATGCACCAGCTGCTCGGCCTTGGCCACAGTGCGGTTGGCAATTACCAGAGCCGCCGGCTGTTCGGCCAGCAAGGGCTCCAGCACCCCACGCACGGCACCGCCGGCCCCCAGCAGAAGAATGCGTTTGCCCTTGAGGCTTACACCGGCATTGGCGGTCAGATCACGCACCAGGCCGGCACCGTCGGTGTTGTCGCCGAGCAGGCTGCCGTCGTCGAGTTTCTTCAGGGTATTTACCGCCCCGGCGCGCCGCGCCCGTGGGGTCAGGTTATCGGCCAGGGCGAAGGCCTGCTCCTTGAACGGCACGGTGACATTGGCTCCCAGACCCGCCGCGAAGAAGCGGCGGGCAAACCCGGGGAAATCCTCCAGCGGCGCGAGCAGGGCCTCATAGCTCAGCTGCTCGCCGGTCTGCGCGGCGAACAGGCCGTGGATCAGCGGCGACTTGCTGTGGCCAATGGGGTTGCCGAATACGCCGTAGCGGTCCATCAGCGGCCCGCCTCGTTAAGCCAGTCGCGGTCGGTGAGGAAATATTCGGTCAGCCGCGCCTCTTCGCTGCCCGGCTCGGGCTTCCAGTCGTAACCCCAGCGCACATGGGGCGGCAGCGACATCAGGATCGACTCGGTTCGCCCACCGGACTGCAGGCCGAACAGGGTGCCACGGTCGAACACCAGATTGAACTCCACATAACGGCCCCGGCGGAAAGCCTGGAACTCGCGCTCGCGCTCGCCATAAGGGGTCAGCTTGCGCCGCTGGACGATGGGCAGATAGGCCTCGATATAGGCATCGCCGATGGCGCGCATAAAGGCGAAGCTGGTGTCGAAATCCCACTGGTTGAGGTCGTCGAAGAACAGCCCGCCGATGCCGCGCGGCTCGCCGCGGTGCTTGAGGTGGAAGTAGCGGTCGCACCAGGCCTTGAACTTCGGGTAGACCTCGGCACCGAAGGGCGCGCAGGCGTCGAAGGCGACCCGGTGCCAGTGCACGCAGTCTTCTTCATTGGCGTAGTAGGGGGTCAGGTCGAAGCCACCGCCGAACCACCAGACCGGCTCCTCGCCCTCTTTCTCGGCGCTGAAGAAGCGCACGTTGGCGTGGGAGGTCGGCACATAGGGGTTTTCCGGGTGGATCACCAGGGACACGCCGAGTGCCTCGAAACCGCGCCCGGCCAGTTCCGGGCGATGAGCGCTGGCCGACGGCGGCAGGCTGTCGCCAAACACATGGGAGAAGTTCACTCCGCCCTTTTCGATCAGCGCACCGTTCTCCATCACCCGCGTACGACCGCCGCCACCGGCCGGACGCTGCCAGGCATCCTCGAAGAATTCAGCACCGCCATCTTCGGCTTGCAGGGCAGAGCAGATACGGTCTTGCAGATCCAGCAGGTAGGCTTTGACGGCCTCAGTACGGTCACTCACGGCGGCACCTTGAAAGCGGGTAAGGCCGCTCGGCAACGAGGTAGCCGAGCGGCGAAATCGGCGGCAAGCATAACATTATGGCCTGCCATCCATGGCGGCCACCCTTCGGGCCGTCGCTGCGCGACGTTAAAAATCGTTCCTGACGATTTCTTATGGCCTGCATCCATGGCGGCCACCCTTCGGGCCGGCGCTGCGCGACGTTAAAAATCGTTCCTGACGATTTCTTATGGCCTGCATCCATGGCGGCCACCCCTCGGGCCGGCGCTGCGCGACGTTAAAAATGGCTCCCGACCATTTTTTTGCTACCCGGCATCCGCAGTTGACGGCGGTCAAAGCAGACGATTGGATAACGGTAAGTTTCTGCCCGTGCGGGCATCATCCAGGCATTCAATTGCGGAAGACTCTGAAAATGGCCATGCGTATCCAGTTCAACCGTCACGGCGGCCCGGACGTTCTCGAATACAGCGACTACACACCCGCTGCCCCAGGTCCAAATGAAGTGCGGGTGCAGAACCAGGCGATCGGCCTGAATTTTATCGACACCTATTTCCGCAGCGGCCTGTATGCGCCACCGGCGCTGCCGTCCAGCCTGGGCACCGAGGGTGCGGGGATCGTCGAGGCGGTGGGCTCTGCAGTGAGTGGCTTTCAGGTGGGCGACCGCGTCGCCTATGCCACCGGCCCACTGGGTGCCTACAGCGAGCTGCACGTACTGCCAGCCGAGAAGCTGGTGAAATTGCCGGATGCGATCAGCTTCGAGCAGGCGGCCGCCGTCATGCTCAAGGGCCTGACGGTGCACTACCTGTTGCGCCAGACCTTCCCCCTGCAAGGTGGCGAAACCATTCTGTTCCACGCCGCCGCCGGTGGCGTCGGTTCCCTGGCCTGCCAGTGGGCCAGGGCACTTGGGGTCAAGTTGATCGGCACCGTCAGCTCCGCAGAAAAAGCCGCACGGGCCAAAGAGCAGGGGGCCTGGGCGACCATCGATTACAGCCATGAAAACGTCGCCCAGCGGGTGCTGGAGCTGACCGACGGCAAGAAGTGCCCGGTGGTCTACGACGGCGTCGGCAAGGACACCTGGGAAACCTCGCTGGACTGCGTGGCCCCGCGCGGCCTGCTGGTCAGCTTCGGCAACGCCTCCGGGGCGGTGACCGGGGTCAACCTGGGCATTCTCGCGCAGAAGGGTTCGCTGTTCGTTACCCGCCCGACCCTGGCCGGCTACGCCGACACCCCCGAGCGCCTGCAGTGGATGGCCGATGACTTGTTCGGCATGATCGAAAGCGGCCGGCTCAAGGTCGAGATCAGCAACCGCTACGCGCTCAAGGATGCCGCCACCGCGCAAACCGCCCTCAGCGCCCGGCAGACCACTGGCTCGACCATCCTATTGCCGTAAACCGTAGGGTGGGAGGGGCTTTAGCCACGAGCTTTTGGGCTTTGTTCAGATCAGGACGGGCGAATCACATCGCCCGTGACCAGATCGCGGATCAGGCTAGGGTTCTTGCGTCCGCCCAGGGCTCCGCCGAGGACCTTGTCCAGCTGCCGCGGGAAGTATTGCTCGACCCGCAGCCGCGAACGCGCCGCCGGCCGACCGGCCGGGTTGGCCGAGGTCGACACCAGTGGCCCGGTCAGGCGGCATAGCGCCCGCACCCCGGGGTGGTCGCTGACCCGCAGGGCGACACTGCTGTGTTCGCCAGTAATCCACTGCGGCAGGCGATCCTGATGAGGCACCAGCCAGGTATTGGGGCCAGGCCAGCTGCCGGCCAGGCGTTCCTGCCAGATCTCCGGCAGGTCCTCGAGGAGAAAGTCGAACTGCTCGATGCACTCGGCCACCAGAATCAGGCCCTTGTGCACCGGCCGCTCCTTGAGCGCCAGCAGGCGTTCCACCGCCATATCATTCCAGGGGTCACAACCCAGGCCCCATACCGCCTCGGTCGGGTAGGCGATCACTCCGCCCTGGCGCACCACCCGCGCTGCCTGCTGCACCTGAAAACTGCTGACCATCGATAACTCTCCGCTAAAGGCTGCTGCGCAGTGTATCCAAGCTAACCGGTGCGGCCCAGCCAGCGCCCGCCTTCGTTGGCCACCAGGCCTTCCAGTTCCAGCTCGGTCAGGGCCGCCAGCACCTGCGCCAGAGGCCAGCCGCTGGCGGCGGCCAGGGCTTCGCTGCTGTGCGGCGCGGCATGCAGCAAATCCAGCAGGGGATGGTTGTCCGCCGGAGCTGGCGCGGTCGCCTGACCGGGCTCCGCCAGCTGCCAACCGCGCAACGCCTCGAGAATATGTTCGACGCTCTGCACCAGCGTCGCCCCGTCGCGGATCAGCTGATGGCAGCCGCGGGCTCCGGGATGATGGATCGAACCGGGAATCGCATAGACCTCGCGGCCCTGCTCGGCCGCCAGACGCGCGGTGATCAGCGAACCGCTGGAGGGGCTGGCTTCGACAACCAGCACGCCGAGGGACAGGCCACTGATGATGCGATTACGCCGCGGGAAGTTGCTCGCCTGCGGCGGGCAGTCCAGCGGCAACTCGGAGACCAGCGCACCGCCGCCCTCGACGATTTCGCCGGCCAGGCTCTTGTGCCGCGCCGGATACAGGCACTGCAGACCGGTACCCAACACGGCCAGGGTCTTGCCGCCGGCATCCAGGGCACCCCGATGGGCGGCACCGTCTATACCCAGGGCCAGGCCGCTGGTGATCACAAAACCACCACCCGCAAGACTGCGGGCGAAGCTGTGCGCCGTGTCCAGCCCCGGGCGCGAGGCCCGGCGGCTGCCGACCATGGCCAGCTGCGGCAGCTCCAGCAGCGTCGGGTCACCGGCGACGAACAGCAGCGGCGGGGCATCGTTAAGCTCGGCGAGCAGCCCGGGATAGATCGGGTCATCCCACATCAGCAGGTGCTGTTTATCGACCTCCAGCCAGGCCAGGGCGGCAGCCGCGCGTTGGCGGATTTCGGCGCTGCGGCGGGGCTCGGCGCAGGCCGCCGGCAAGCCCAGGGCGCGCCAGGCACTGGCCGGGGCGCTTAACGCCGCCGAGGCACTGTCGAAGGCGCTAAGCAGTTTGCGAAAACGCCGCGGGCCCAGCTCCGGCAGGCAATGCAGGCGCAGGCGGGCTTCAAGTTCGGCAGGAGAAACGGTAGGAGAGAGTTGCGACATCGGGATCATCCTTGATCGGTCGCGCCGCTGGGCGGCTGGGCAGGCTGCTTAACGCAGAAGCCCCGCAATTGCGGGGCTTCTGGTTATTAGGGGTTACGTACCTTGTCCATCACCGCCAGCGAGCGGGTGGCCCCAAGCACCAGGCCATAGCTGAGCTTGTCGTAGGCGCGGAACACCATCAGCAGGCCAGCCCGCTCGTCGGGGATCTTCACCGATTCGCCGGTGACGCGGTCGCGCACGGTTTCACCGGTCTTGTAGATGGCCAGCACGCTGCCTTCGGTCAGGCCATCGCGCGCGCCCTTGTTCAGGGTCACCACATCGAACTGACCGATCTGGGTCACGCCGCGCGGCACGTCGAGGATCAGGCCATTGATTTCACTGGTCGGCTCGCTGGGCATAAAGGTCGAATTGATCGCCCGTTCTTCGGTGGCGAACAGGCGGTCGCCCAGGCGCACCTCCTGGGTGGAGCGGGTCAGCATCATGGTGCCGATATCGCCTTCTTCGGCAACGATCTCGCCACCGCCGATATCGTCGGCATTGATGCCGAGGAACTCCTGGGTATCCGGGTCGATATAGGTCTTGCCCTGGCGGAAAATGCCATAGGCCGGAGCGGTCTCGTCGAAGCTGCCACGGGCATAGACACGGTCACCGGCACCGCTGACCACGCGCTCGGCATTGCCGGCGACGATATAGGGGGCCAGCTCGAATTCGTCCGGGGTATCGATGATGCGGTTGGAAAGCAGGAAGCTGTTGATCGCCTCCAGCGGAATGGTCGGAATGGCTTCGGCCATCGGCGTGCTGCGCACCTGCGGCGACAGCTTGATGGTGCCGCGGGACTCACCACGGTTGAGCATCAGACGCGGCTGACCGTCGATATACACCAGGCTCAGCTGGTCGCCGGGATAGATCAGATGGGGGTTTTCCACCTGGGGATTGGCGTGCCAGATTTCCGGCCACTTCCACGGCTGGCGGAGAAAACGCCCGGAGATATCCCACAGGGTATCGCCCTTGACCACGGTGTAACGGTCCGGGTGACCGTCCTTGAGTTGCACATCGGCCTGGGCCAAGCCGCCTGCGGCAAGCAGCAGCAGGGCGAGTAGTGATTTCCTCATGCGGTGAATCCCTTTATTATATGTCTTCACGTAGAGCGCCCTAGCGCCGCGACTGAACCCAGTGGAAACGCGGCTTTAAACCGTTTTTCCAATGCTGCTCATCATCTTAGCAGCGGATTTTGACTTTATTCCACAAGTGCATCACAAACGCATATGGCGATCCTGAATATCCTCGAATTTCCCGATCCACGTCTGCGCACCATCGCCAAACCGGTGACCGTGGTCGATGATGCCCTGCGCCAGTTGATCGACGACATGTTTGAAACCATGTACGACGCTCCCGGAATCGGTCTGGCCGCAACCCAGGTGAACGTGCATAAACGCCTGGTGGTGATGGACCTGTCCGAAGACAAGTCCGAACCGCGGGTGTTTATCAACCCCGAGTTCGAGCCGCTGACCGAGGAGATGGAGCAGTATCAGGAAGGCTGCCTGTCGGTACCGGGTTTCTACGAAAACGTCGACCGCCCGCAGAAGGTCAAGATCAAGGCGCTGGACCGCGACGGCCAGCCCTATGAACTGATCGCCGAGGGCCTGCTGGCGGTGTGCATCCAGCACGAGTGCGACCACCTCAACGGCAAGCTGTTTGTCGACTACCTGTCCAATCTCAAGCGCGACCGGATCAAGAAGAAGCTGGAAAAGCAGCATCGCCAGCAGGCTTGAGCCACAACTTTCAAAGGCTTGCTACGGCAAGCCTTTTTCTTTAGCGAGCCCCCATGACTGAAGCACTGCGTATTGTCTTTGCCGGCACCCCGGAATTCGCCGCCGAGCACCTCAAGGCCTTGCTCGACACGCCCCACCAGATCATTGCCGTGTACAGCCAGCCGGATCGCCCCGCCGGCCGCGGGCAAAAGCTCACGCCCAGCCCGGTCAAGCAACTTGCCGTACAGCATGAAATTCCCGTGTACCAGCCGCAAACCCTGCGCGATCCCGACGCCCAGGCCGAACTGGCCGCACTCAAGCCCGACCTGATGGTGGTGGTGGCCTACGGCCTGATCCTGCCGCAGGTGGTGCTGGATATCCCGCGCCTGGGTTGCATCAACAGTCACGCCTCCCTGCTGCCACGCTGGCGCGGTGCAGCGCCTATCCAGCGCGCGGTCGAAGCCGGCGACGCCGAGTCGGGCGTTACCGTGATGCTGATGGAAGCCGGCCTGGATACCGGGCCGATGCTGCTCAAGATCAGCACGCCAATTTCTGCCGAAGATACTGGTGGCAGCCTGCACGACCGCCTCGCCACACTCGGCCCACAGGAGGTGATTCAAGCCATAGACGGCCTGGCCGCCGGCAACCTGGTCGGTGAAGTTCAGGACGACAGCCTGGCCACCTATGCGCACAAGCTGAACAAGGATGAAGCGCGCCTGGACTGGAGCCGCCCGGCCATTGAACTGGAGCGCCTGGTGCGGGCCTTTCACCCCTGGCCGATCTGCCATAGCACGCTAAGTGGCGAAGCCATCAAGGTACATGCCGCTGAGCTGGGCGAGGGCAGTGGTGCCCCAGGCACTATTCTCGCCGCCGATAAATCCGGGCTGACGGTGGCCTGCGGCGCAGGCGCGCTGCGCCTGACCCGCCTGCAGCTGCCCGGCGGCAGGGCGCTGAACTTCAGCGATCTGTACAACAGCCGCCGCGAGCAGTTCGCCGTTGGCCTGGTGCTAGGCGCATGAACCCACGTCTGGCCGCCGCTCGCGCCCTGGCCGTGGTGCTCAATGGCAAGGCCTCGCTAGGCAGCAGCCTGCCGCCGCTGCTGGACAAGGTTGAGCAGCGTGACCGCGGCCTGGCCCAGGACCTGGCCTTCGGCACCGCGCGCTGGCAGCCGCGCCTGGCCCTGATCGCCGAGAAGCTGCTGCAAAAACCCTTCAAAGCCGCCGACCGCGACGTCGAGGCGCTGCTGCTGATCGGCCTGTATCAGCTGTTCTACACACGCATCCCGGCGCATGCGGCCATCGGCGAGACGGTGGCCTGTGTCGACAAGCTGAAGAAGCCCTCGCTCAAGGGCCTGCTCAATGCCGTGCTGCGCAATGCCCAGCGCGAGCATGAGGCGCTGCTGGCCGAGCTGGACCGCGACCCGGTGCTGCATAGCGCCCATCCGCGCTGGCTGCAGAAACGCCTGAAGGCCGAATGGCCCGAGCAGTGGCAGGCCATCTGCGCCGCCAATAATGCCCACCCGCCACTGATTCTGCGGGTCAATCGCCGCCTCGGCAGCCGTGATGACTACCTGGCGGAACTGCGCCGCGTCGGCTTCGAGGCCGAACCCTGTACCTTCAGCCATGACGGCATCCGCCTGCTCCAGGCCTGCGATGTCACCACCCTGCCGGGCTTTGCCGAAGGCCGCGTCAGCGTGCAGGACGAAGCAGCGCAGCTGGCGGCCGAACTGCTCGACCTGGCCCCCGGCCAGCGCGTGCTGGACGCCTGCGCCGCGCCTGGCGGCAAGACCTGCCATCTGCTGGAGGCCGAACCGGCGCTGGCCGGCGTGGTGGCGGTGGATCTGGAAGAAAAACGCCTGGTGCGCGTGCGCGAGAACCTCAAGCGTCTGGGCCTGGAAGCCGAGCTGTTCGCCGCCGACGGTCGCGACCTGGCGGCCTGGTGGGATGGCACGCCGTTCCAGCGCATTCTGCTCGACGCCCCCTGCTCGGCCACCGGGGTGATCCGCCGTCACCCGGATATCAAGCTGACCCGCCAGGCTGAAGACATTCCCGCACTGGCCAAGCTGCAGGGTGAACTGCTGGATAGCCTGTGGCAGACCCTGGAGGTCGGCGGCATCCTGCTGTACGCCACCTGTTCGGTGCTACCTGCCGAAAATAGCGACACCATCGCCGCCTTTCTCGCCCGCACCCCCGGTGCCCGCGAGCTGGATATCGCCGGCGCGTTCGGCCTCAAGCCAGCCCATGGTCGCCAGTTATTGCCGCAAATCGACGGCCACGATGGCTTTTACTATGCCAAGCTGATCAAAATCGCTGCCACCCGCGGCTAAGGAACAGACTGCATGAAGATCATCATTCTCGGGGCCGGCCAGGTTGGCGGCACCCTGGCCGAACACCTGGCCAGCGAAGCCAACGATATCACCGTGGTCGACACCGACGGCGACCGCCTGCGCGACCTCGGTGACCGCCTGGATATCCGCACCGTGCAGGGCCGCGGCTCCTTCCCCACGGTGCTGCGCCAGGCCGGCGCGGACGATGCCGACATGCTGGTGGCAGTGACCAACAGCGATGAAATCAACATGATCGCCTGCCAGGTGGCCTACAGCCTGTTCCACACCCCGACCAAGATTGCCCGGGTGCGCGAGGCGGCCTACCTGACCCGTAGCGGCCTGTTCAGCAACGAGTCGATCCCGGTCGACGTGCTGATCAGCCCCGAGCAGGTGGTGACCAACTACATCAAACGCCTGATCGAATACCCCGGTGCCCTGCAGGTGATCGACTTCGCCGAAGGCAAGGCCCAGCTGGTGGCGGTCAAGGCCTATTACGGCGGCCCCCTGGTCGGCCAGCAGCTGCGCCAGCTGCGCGAGCATATGCCGAATGTGGACACCCGGGTGGCGGCGATCTTCCGTCGCAACCGGGCGATCATGCCCCAGGGCGACACGGTGATCGAGGCCGATGACGAGGTGTTCTTTATCGCCGCCAAGGCGCATATCCGTGCGGTGATGAGCGAAATGCGGCGCATGGAAGACAGCTACAAGAAGGTGGTGATCGCCGGTGGCGGGCATATCGGTGAACGCCTGGCCGAGGCCATCGAGAGCCGCTACCAGGTGAAGATCATCGAGATGAACCCGGCGCGCTGCCGCTACCTCTCGGAAACCCTGGACAGCACCATCGTGTTGCAGGGCAGCGCCTCGGACCGCGACCTGCTGGTGGAAGAGAATATCAGCGACGCCGATATCTTCCTGGCCCTGACCAACGACGACGAGGCCAATATCATGTCGTCGCTTTTGGCCAAGCGCCTGGGGGCACGCAAGGTAATGACCCTGATCAACAACCCGGCCTATGTCGACCTGGTCCAGGGCGGCGAAATCGATATCGCCATCAGTCCGCAGCAGGCCACCATCGGCACCCTGCTGACCCATGTGCGCCGCGGCGATATCGAAAGCGTGCACAGCCTGCGGCGCGGGGCCGCCGAGGCCATCGAGGCCATCGCCCATGGTGACGCCAAATCGAGCAAGGTGGTCGGCCGCGCCATCGAAGATATCGCCCTGCCGCCGGGCACCACCATCGGCGCGATCATTCGCAACGACGAGGTGCTGATCGCCCACGACAAGACAGTGATCGAAACCGGCGACCACGTGATCCTGTTCCTGGTCGACAAGAAATATATTCGCGATGCCGAACGTTTGTTCCAGGTCGGCCTGACGTTCTTTTAGGAATCATCCATGAGCACTGAAGCCCTGGAAAAAATGCTGGCCAAGGGCATGGATAACGCCCTGCTGCGCTTCGGTCTGGGCAAGGGTTATCTGGATGCCGGCGACTTTCCTCGCGCCGCCGAGCACCTGCAACGCTGCGTGGCCTTCGACCCGCACTATTCGGCGGCCTGGAAGCTGCTCGGCCAGGCCTTGAACAAGCAGGGCTTGCCCAACGACGCCCGCCGCGCCTGGACAGAAGGGCTACAAGCCGCCCAGGCGAAAGGCGATAAACAGGCGGAAAAGGAAATAGGGGTATTTCTCAAGCGTCTGGATAAGGCTGCTGCAAACCGCCCCAGCTAACTGGCGGGAGCTACTCGCGGACAAAACGCAGGCCAACCCCCATGGCCTCGACCCGCACCACTTCCAGCTGCAGGATAGGTGCCTCCATCGGCAGCCCCTGCACCTGGCCCCTGACTCGCTCGCCGATGCTGAGCTTGTCCTGCGCCTGATCCATCAGCACATAGACGCCGCAATCGGAAATATCCCGGGTGGTGAGGATAAGTTCGCCATGCAGCGGATGCTCGATGCGCAGGCGAACCTTGAGCGGCGTGCGGACATTGCTTCGATGATTGCTCATGCTGCATCCATCAGTATGGGTCCATGCAGACTAGCCGAGAGCGGCCGAAAGCCGCAACCGGGACGGCGCTGTCAGTACCACTTGGCCTCGCCCGGCGGGCGCTTCTTGAAGCGCTTCATACTCCACATGTACTGGCTCGGGTAGGTGCGTACATAACGCTCGATAACCTTGCTCATCGCCGCCACGGCGGTTGCGGTATCGGTGCTGTACATCTCCTCCGGGGCAGCCTCAAAGATGACCTTGAAGCCCGAGCCATCCGGCAGGCGCAGGGCATGCAGAAATACGCCACAGGCCTTGCCGCCACTCAACATGCCGGCAACGAACTTGCTGGTTAGCGCCTCGGTCGCCAGGAAGGGCACGAACACTCCCGCCGACCGGCTCGGCTCAGGGTCGGCCGGAATGCCCACCGTACCGCCTTTGCGCACTTCCTTGATCACGCTGAGGATACCTTCCTTGGTCGACGGCGCGACGCGATTGCCCATCTGCGCACGCTGCTTGCGCAGCAGGTCGTCGACGGCTTGGAGCTTGGGCGGGCGGTAGAAGATGATCGGTTTGCACTGCGCGCAATAAAAGTGGTTGAGCACTTCCCAGTTACCCAGGTGGCTGGTGATGCCGACCACGCCCTTGCCGCTGGCCAATGCCTGCTGCAGGATTTCCAGGCCTTCGACTTCACGCACCAGGCCGATGGATTTCTGCGCCGGCCAGATCCAGGCACAGGCACTTTCGGTCAGGGTTCTGCCGATATCCATCAGCGATTGGCCCAGCAGACGCTGGTGCCCGGCTTCGTCCAACTCGGGAAAGCATTTACGCAGGTTGATGCTGGCCACTTCGCGTGAGCCGTTCGGCAGCTTCCACATCAACCAGCCAATTGCAGCGCCCACGGCTTGCACGGCGCGCCACGGCAGCAAGGCAAACAAACGCAGAAAGCCCACCACCAGGGCACCTTTGAGCTTTTCCACAGGCAACTCCAGCCGATCAAAAGGCGCTTATTGTAACCACCCGAGCTAGCGAGTGGTCAGTTGCGCGTAGCGGTCACAATCGACGGTGTGATCCATGACCATGCCGGTGGCCTGCATATAGGCGTAGCAGATGGTCGGACCGACAAAGGTAAAGCCGGCCTTCTTCAGCGTCTTGCTCATCGCCTCGGCCTCGGCGGTTACCGCTGGCACCTGGTCGCGCTCGCTGAAGTGATTGATCTTCGGCGCGCCGCCAACAAAGGACCAGAGCAGCGTCACCGGGTCCTCAAGCGCAAGCCAGGCCTGGGCGTTCTTGCGCACGGCCTGAAGCTTGAGGCGGTTGCGGATGATGCCGGGGTCCTGCATCAGGGTTTCTTCGATGTACTCGTCGGTGAGTTCCGCCAGGCGCTGCACATCGAAGCCGAACAACACCTCGCGGTAACGCTCGCGCTTCTTCAGCACGGTGATCCACGACAGGCCGGCCTGGAAGGCTTCGAGCAGCAGCAATTCGAACAGCACCTGGGGGTCGCGTTGCGGCACGCCCCATTCCTGATCGTGGTAGGTGATATACAGCGGGTCGTCGGAGCACCAAGAGCAGCGTGGCATAGGGCCTTCCAGGGCAGTGGAGGCGGCGCGGATTGGGGTATACTCCCGGCCTTTCTGTCGCAGCCAACAGGTGAATTTTTCGTGAGCCAGACTACGCCTGCCGTGCGCACCTTCCAAGACTTGATCCTCGCCCTGCAGCAATACTGGGCCGAGCAGGGTTGTGTGGTGTTGCAGCCCTACGATATGGAAGTGGGCGCGGGCACCTTCCACACCGCCACCTTTCTCCGTGCCATTGGTCCAGAGACCTGGAACGCCGCCTATGTGCAGCCTTCCCGTCGTCCGGCCGACGGCCGCTACGGCGAAAACCCCAACCGTCTGCAGCACTACTACCAGTTCCAGGTGGTGCTCAAGCCGAACCCGGAAAACTTTCAGGAGCTGTACCTGGGCTCGCTGAAGGCCATCGGCATCGACCCGCTGGTGCACGATATCCGCTTCGTCGAAGACAACTGGGAATCGCCGACGCTTGGTGCCTGGGGTCTGGGCTGGGAAATCTGGCTGAACGGCATGGAAGTCACCCAGTTCACCTACTTCCAGCAGGTCGGCGGCATCGAGTGCTACCCGGTGACCGGCGAGATCACCTACGGCCTGGAACGCCTGGCCATGTACCTGCAGGGCGTCGACTCGGTGTACGACCTGGTGTGGACCGACGGCCAGTTCGGCAAGGTCACCTACGGCGATGTGTTCCACCAGAACGAGGTGGAACAGTCGACCTACAACTTCGAACACGCCAACGTCGAAAAACTCTTCGAGCTGTTCGACTTCTATGAAAGCGAAGCCAACCGCCTGATCGAGCTGGAGCTGCCGCTGCCAACCTACGAGATGGTGCTCAAGGCCTCGCACACCTTCAACCTGCTGGATGCGCGCCGGGCCATCTCGGTGACCGCGCGTCAGCAGTACATCCTGCGTGTGCGCGCCCTGGCCCGTTCGGTGGCGCAGAGCTACCTGCAAGCGCGGCGCAAACTCGGCTTCCCGCTCGCCGCCCCCGACCTGCGTGATGAAGTATTGGCCAAGCTGGAGGCAGCAGAATGAGTACCCGTGATTTCCTGGTAGAACTGGGCACCGAAGAGCTGCCACCGAAAGCCCTGAAAACCCTCGGCGAAGCCTTTCTAAGCGGTATCGAAAAAGGTCTGAAAGCCGCCGGCCTGAGCTATGGCCCAGTGCGCTATTACGCCGCGCCGCGCCGCCTGGCCGTGCTGATCGAGCAGCTTGAAGAGCAACAAGCCGATCGCACCCAGAACCTCGACGGCCCGCCCGTGCAGGCGGCGTTCGACAAGGATGGCAACCCGACTCAGGCAGCGCTGGGCTTCGCCAAGAAATGCGGCGTCGACCTGGCCGATATCGACCGTAGCGGCCCCAAGCTGAAATTCAGCCAGAGCATTCCCGGCCAGGCTGCGGCCGGCCTGTTGCCCGCCATAGTCGAAACCTCGCTGAACGAGCTGCCGATTCCCAAGCGCATGCGCTGGGGCGCGCGCAAGACCGAATTCGTCCGCCCGAGCCAGTGGCTGGTGATGCTGTTCGGCGACGAGGTGATCGACTGCGAAATCCTCGCCCAGCAAGCCGGCCGGGTGTCCCGTGGCCACCGCTTCCACGCCAACCATGAAGTGCGCATCAGCGCGCCGGCCAACTACGCCGAAGACCTGCGCAGCGCCTATGTGATTGCCGACTTCGCCGAGCGTCGCGCGCAGATCATCGCCCGGGTCAATGAACTGGCTGCAGCAGAGCAGGGCAGCGCCATCGTGCCGCCCGCGCTGCTCGATGAAGTCAGCGCCCTGGTCGAATGGCCCGTGCCGCTGGTCTGCTCCTTCGAGGAGCGCTTCCTCGAAGTGCCGCAGGAAGCACTGATCACCACCATGCAGGACAACCAGAAGTACTTCTGCCTGCTGGACGCCCACGGCAAGCTGCTGCCGCGCTTTATCACCGTGGCCAACGTCGAGAGCAAAGACCCGGCGCAGATCATTTCCGGCAACGAGAAGGTGGTGCGTCCGCGCCTGACCGACGCCGAGTTCTTCTTCAAGCAGGACAAGAAGCACAAGCTCGAGACCTTTAACGAGCGCCTGGCCAATGTAGTGTTCCAGGCCCAGCTCGGTTCGGTCTACGACAAGGCCCGGCGCGTCTCGATTCTGGCCGCCTTTATCGCCCAGCGTATCGGTGGCGACGCCATCCGCGCCGCGCGTGCCGGCATCCTCTGCAAGTGCGACCTGGCCAGCGAGATGGTCGGCGAGTTCCCGGAAATGCAGGGCATCGCCGGTTACTACTACGCCAAGCATGACGGCGAACCGGAAGACGTGGCCCTGGCGCTGAACGAGCAGTACATGCCGCGCGGTGCCGGTGCTGAGCTGCCAAGCACCCTCACCGGTGCCGCCGTGGCTCTGGCCGACAAACTGGATACCCTGGTCGGCATCTTCGGCATCGGCATGCTGCCCACCGGCAGCAAGGACCCCTACGCCCTGCGTCGTGCGGCCCTCGGCGTGCTGCGTATTCTGATCGAGAAACAGCTGGATCTGGACCTGGCCGAGACCATCGCCTTCGCCATCCAGCAGTTCGGCGACAAGATCAAGACCGACGGCCTGGCCCCCCAGGTGCAGGACTTTATCTTCGACCGCCTGCGCGCCCGTTACGAGGACGAAGGCGTCGACGTCGCCGTGTATCAGGCCGTGCGTGCGGTCGGGCCGACCTCGCCGCTGGACTTCGATCAGCGTGTGCAGGCCGTGCAGGTGTTCCGGGCGTTGCCCCAGGCCGCAGCCCTGGCGGCGGCGAACAAGCGCGTGTCGAATCTGCTGGGCAAGGCCGAAGGCCAGGTCGCGGCCAGCGTCGAGGCGCATTACTTCGACAGCCCCAGCGAGTTCGCCCTCAACGCCGCCATCCAGCAGGCCGAACAAGCGGTACAGCCGCTGGCCCAGGCGCGCCAGTACAACCTGGCCCTGGCCCAGCTGGCCAACCTGCGCGAGCCGGTGGACGCCTTCTTCGAGACCGTTCTGGTCAACGCCGAAGACCCCAGCGTGCGGGCCAACCGCTATGCGCTGCTGGCCAAGCTGCGCGGTCTGTTCCTCGGTGTTGCCGACATTTCGGTACTCGGCTAAGTCGATCGTAGGATGGGTCGGGCCGCGCAGGTTGAGCGCGGCGATACCCATCACAACAGCATGGGTTACGCCGCTTTGCGGCTAACCCATCCTACGGATTTTGAGCTTGCCGCTATGAAACTGCTGATTCTCGACCGCGACGGCGTGATCAATCACGACTCCGACGCCTATATCAAAACCGTCGACGAATGGATCCCCTTGCCTGGGGCCATCGAGGCTATCGCGCGCCTGTCGCAGGCCGGCTGGACGGTGGCCGTGGCCACCAACCAATCGGGGATTGGCCGTGGCTATTACGACCTGGCCACCCTGGAGGCCATGCACGCGCGCCTGCGCGAACTGGTGGCGGCGCAGGGCGGCGAACTGGGGCTGATCGTGCATTGCCCCCACGGCCCGGACGAAGGCTGCGCCTGCCGCAAACCGAAACCCGGGATGCTCGAGCAGATTGCTGCGTACTATGACGTGGACCTGCCGGGTATCTGGTTTGTCGGCGACAGCAGCAGTGACCTGGCCGCCGCCCAGGCCGTCGACTGTCAGCCGGTTCTGGTAAAGACCGGCAAAGGCGAACGGACCCTGGGCAAAACATTGCCAGCGGGTACCCTGGTATTCGATGATCTGGCGGCGGTTGCCGCTCGGCTTCTTCACTTATAAGCGCAGGCCTGGCCTGCGACGGTAAAAGCTCCCATGTCGACAGTGCAGACCCTTAGAACCTTTCTCTTCTATCTGTTGTTGTCTTCCAGCGCCTTCCTCTGGTGCACCCTCAGCGTCTTCGTCGCGCCCTTTCTGCCGTTTCGCGCGCGCTACCGTTTTGTCGTGCAGAACTGGTGCCGCTGCGCCACCTGGCTGGCCAAGGTAGTGGTCGGCATCCGTTACGAGATCAAGGGCCTGGAGAATATCCCCGAACAGCCCTGCGTGATTCTGGCCAAGCACCAGAGCACCTGGGAAACCTTCTTCCTCTGTGGCTTCTTCGAACCGCTGAGCCAGGTGGTCAAGCGCGAGCTGCTGTATGTGCCATTCTTCGGCTGGGCCATGGCCATGCTCAAGCCCATCGCCATCGACCGCAGCAACCCCAAGGCGGCGCTCAAGCAGCTGGCCAAACTGGGCCACGAACGCCTGGGGCAGGGTGCCTGGGTGCTGGTGTTCCCGGAAGGCACGCGTATCCCGCCAGGCCAGATCGGCAAGTTCAGCCGCGGCGGTGCCTCTCTTGCGGTGAATGCCAACCTGCCGGTGCTGCCGATCGCCCACAACGCCGGCGAGTTCTGGCCCAAGCAGGGCTGGCGCAAGACCCCGGGCACTGTTCAGGTGATTATCGGCCCACCGATGTACGCCGAAGGCACGGGTCCGCGCGCCATCGCAGAACTCAATGACCGTGCCTTCGAATGGGTCAGCCAGGCGCAACGGGAGATCGGCTCGCTGGATGCGCAGAGCCAGCCGCTGGAAACCCGGGCCCCGGCCTGAGCAATTGTGGGTAAGCTGCGGCGCAAATAGCGTCAAATTGCTATCAGGCAGCACAAACAACGGATCTGAACAACGTTGCCGCCTGGAAGGGAATACCAGGCGACGGAGATAAGTTTTCCCGTAACGCCCAACCGGCAAATCCGGGCGCTTGCGCACAGTCTTGGCAAGCTGTGCGCCCGGTAAAGCAGCTAAGCTGGATCGACGTGCCCAAGCAGAGAAAAGGAATTCTTCGTCATGCTCTCCATTTACCAGCTCAAGCCGGCCTTTCAGAACCTCCTGCGCCCGGGGGTCAAGCGCCTCTACGACAGAGGCGTCACGGCCAATCAGGTCACCCTGTTCGCCGCCGTGGTTTCCGTGCTGCTCGGCATTATCTTAATGGCCTTGCCTCAGCACACCTGGCTGTTCGCCCTGATCCCGCTGTGGATGATTCTGCGCATGGCGCTGAATGCCGTCGACGGCATGCTCGCCCGCGAGTTCGGCCAACAGTCGCGGCTCGGTGCCTACCTCAATGAACTCAGCGACCTGATTGCCGATAGCGCGCTGTTTCTGCCCTTTGCCTTGCTCCCCGGGGTCTCGCCGCTGCTGGTCGTGCTCGTCGTGCTGTTGGCCCTGATCAGCGAATACGCCGGCGTACTCGGGCCCATGGTTGGTGCCTCGCGCCGTTACGACGGCCCCATGGGCAAGAGCGACCGCGCCTTCTGTTTCGGCGTGCTGGGGGCCGGCGTGGCCAGCGGGTTGCTGCCTGCAGCCTGGCTAAATGGCCTGCTCGCGGTGATTCTCGCCCTGTTGCTCTACACCCTCTACAACCGCGTACGCCAAGGCCTGGCCGAAGCGGCGCAGCCAACTGACTCGAAATAAGGATGTCTCGATGCGCGAAGCCGAAGAACTCAGCTTTACCACCCACGATGGCGTAGAGCTGTTCTACCGCCATTGGCCGGCCAGCAATGCTGATAGCGCCGCGCCAAAGCGAGCGGTGGTGATGTTCCACCGCGGCCACGAACACGGCGGGCGCATGGCCCATCTGGTCGATGAGCTGGAGATGGCGGATTTCGACTTCTTCGCCTGGGACGCCCGCGGCCATGGCCTGTCGCCAGGCGAGCGCGGCGACAGCCCGAGCTTCGCCACCAGCGTGCGCGATGTGCAGACCTTTATCGACCATATCGTCAGCCACCACGGCATGGCGGTGGAGGATATTGCCGTACTGGCGCAGAGCGTCGGCGCGCTGGTGGTCGCCACCTGGGCCCATGACTATGCACCGAAGATCCGTGCCCTGGTGCTCGCCTCACCGGCGTTCAAGGTCAAGCTCTACGTGCCCTTTGCCCGGCCCGGCCTCAAGTTGATGCGGGCGATTCGCGGCAATTTTTTCGTCAACAGCTATGTGAAGGCCAAGTACCTCAGCCATGACCCGGAGCGGATAGCCTCCTTCAATAACGACCCGCTGATCGCCCGGCCGATCTCGGTAAATATGCTGCTGGGCCTGTATGACGCCGCCGAGCGCGTGGTCGCCGACGCCCAGGCGATCCAGATTCCCACTCAGTTGCTGATCTCCGGTGCCGACTTCGTGGTGCACCGCAAACCTCAGCAGCAGTTTTTTGAACGCCTGGGCAGCCTGCGCAAGGAGATGCACATCCTTCCCGGCTTCTTCCACGACACCCTCGGCGAGCTCGACCGCAGCCATGCCCTGAAACGCGCCCAGCGCTTTCTGCTGCGCTGTTTCGAAGAGCCGGTAGCACGTCCCTCCTTGCTCGATGCAGACCGCCTCGGCGTAACCTGCGCCGAATCGGAAAGCCTGGCCGCACCGCTGCCGCACAACTCCCTCGGCGACCTTTACTGGCGCGCCACCCGTGCCGGCCTGCGGCTCGGCAGCAGTCTGGCCGACGGGGTGAAACTGGGGTTCGACACCGGCTTCGATTCCGGCAGTACCCTGGATTACGTCTACCGCAACCAGCCCAGCGGCAAATCGCCTATCGGCCGGCTGATCGATCAGAACTACCTCAACTCCATCGGCTGGCGCGGTATTCGCCAGCGCAAGCTGCACGCCGAAGAGTTACTGCGCCTGGCTATGGGTAAGCTGCGCGAGCAGAGCCGTGGCGTGCGCATCGTCGATATCGCTGCCGGCCATGGCCGCTACATCCTCGAAGCCCTGGAGGGGATGGAACAGAAGCCGGATTCAATCCTGTTGCGTGATTACAGTGATATCAACGTGCGCGACGGCGGCGCACTGATCGAACAGAAGGGCCTGAGCGATATCGCCCGCTTCGTCAAAGGCGATGCCTTCGACCGCGCCGATCTCGCGGCGCTTGAGTCCAAACCGACTCTGGCGGTGGTCTCCGGCCTCTATGAGCTGTTCGGCAGCAACCAGATGGTCGGCGACTCACTTTCCGGGCTGGCGGCAGCGGTGGAAGAGGGCGGTTATCTGGTGTACACCGGGCAACCCTGGCACCCGCAGCTGGAGCTGATCGCCCGCGCCCTGACCAGCCACCGCGGCGGCGAAGCCTGGGTGATGCGTCGGCGTAGCCAGGCGGAGATGGATCAACTGGTCGAGGCGGCAGGTTTTCGCAAGATCACCCAGCGTATCGACGAGTGGGGCATCTTCAGCGTCTCCCTGGCGCAGCGGGTGTCCTGATGGCGGAGGTTAGCCTTAGCCGCGAAGCCGGCTTATGGAAGCGCGGCGTGCTCTGGCTTTTGCTATTGGCACCGCTGTTCTTCGCCAGCTACGGTTTCGCCAACTGGCTGAGCGGCCAGCGCGACGACGTCGGCACCTTGGTGTTTGCCTGGGAAAACCAGATACCACTATGGCCGTGGACTATCGTGCCGTACTGGTCAATTGACCTGCTTTATGGGTTGTCTTTTCTGCTGCCGGCCACGCGGCAGGAAATGGATCGCCACGGCCTGCGCCTGCTTAGCGTGCAGGTGCTGTGCATTGCCTGCTTTCTGCTCTGGCCGCTGCGTTTCACCTTCGAGCGGCCCGAACTGGATGGCCTGTTCGGCGGCATGTTCGATGTGCTGATGGGCTTCGACAAGCCCTTCAACCAGGCACCTTCGCTGCACATCGCCCTGCTGGTGGTGATCTGGGCGATGTTCGCCCGGCATACCCATGGCCTATGGCGGCGCGGCCTGCTGCATGGCTGGATGGCCCTGATCGGCCTGTCGGTACTGACCACCTGGCAGCATCACTTTATCGATGTGCCCACCGGGATACTGGCCGGTTGGCTGTGCGTCTGGCTATGGCCGCTGCACGGCAGCAGCCCGCTGCTGGCCTGGCAACTGACAGGCGAGCCGCAACGGCTGCGCCTGGCGTTGCGCTATAGCCTGGGTGCGGCGCTGCTCAGCGCCCTGGCAGTCAACCTCAGTGGGGCCTGGTTATGGCTGCTCTGGCCGGCATTCTCCCTGCTGCTGGTCGCGTTTAACTACCTGCTGTTCGGCGCTGCGGGCTTTCAGAAGGCGGCCGATGGTCGACTGAGCAGCGCCGCGAGCTGGTTGCTCGCGCCCTATCTGGCTGCCGCCTGGATCAACTCGCGACTCTGGACCCGCGGCCAGCCACACGCCGATGAAGTCGAACCAGGCATTTGGCTGGGGCGTATTCCCGCGCCCGGGCAAGCCGAGCAGTTCCAGGCTCAGCTCGATCTATGCGCCGAGCTGCCAGCCAGAGCTCAAGCCAAGGCCTATCGCGCGCTGCCGCTGCTCGACCTCTGCGCGCCCAGCCCGGCTGACTGCCTGGAGGCCGCGCAGGCTATCGAGGCGCTGCGCAGCCACGGCAACCTGCTGGTCTACTGCGCTCTGGGCTATTCACGCAGCGCCACGACGGTAGCCGCCTGGCTGCTGTACAGCGGGCGCTGCAAGGATGTGCCCGAAGCCCTGGCGCATCTGCGCCGGGCGCGGCCTCAGGTGGTCTTGAGCGACACTCATCAACAGGCGCTGCAGGGCATGCTGGAACTCAGCAATAACTCCATGCCAGTGGGAGCCGCCCATGGCTACTGAGATGCAGCTGTTCACTGTGGCCAGTCTGCTGCGTCGGGGTAGGGCGCTGGATCAGCTGTCCAACGCCCTCGGCCTGGTTGCCCTGCTGATCGGCCTGGCACCGCTGCTCGGCATCACAGCACAGCCGCTGACCGCACTGTTCTGCGCGCTGCTGCTGGTACTGGGTCTTGGGCAAAAATACTGGGCGCTGCGCGTGGCCCTGGATGCCGAACTGTTCCAGCAACTCGCCGACCGGGTTGAGCACCTGGCCACCCACACCGCCGATCTCGACCGGACCCTTGGCCAGCTCAAGCTGCAAGCGGCTAATCAACCTGTACGCAGCTGGGAGGAACGCAGCCTCGGTGCGTTGCGCCTGTTGCGCCAACAAGTGCTCTGGCTAGTGGCACAACTGCTGCTGGCCATCTTGATCGTGCTGAGCCTGCCCTGGCTTGCATTCACTGGATAAGGAGTCGTCCATGCTCGCGTCCCTCACCGCCTTCGTCATCACCTCGGCTGCGCGCCTGCTAACTGGTGCCCGCGCGCTGTGGCTCGGTTGCACGCCACAACCCGTGCAACGGCTGTACTACGCCAACCACAGTAGCCACGGCGATTTCGTCCTGCTCTGGGCCTCGCTGCCCGATGAACTACGCCGCCGTACCCGGCCGGTGGCCGGTGCCGATTACTGGCAGCGCGACGGCCTGCGGCGCTACCTGATCAACAAGGTCTTCAACGGCGTGCTGATCGACCGCGAGCGTGCCACGCCTGAGCACAACCCATTACAGCCGATGCTCGATGCCCTGGACCAGGGTGATTCATTGATCCTCTTTCCCGAGGGCACGCGCAATCTGGAGGACGGTCTGCTGCCGTTCAAGAGCGGCCTGTACCACCTGACCCGTTTGCGTCCAGAAGTCGAACTGGTGCCGGTGTGGATCGCCAACCTCAACCGGGTCATGCCCAAGGGCAGGGCGCTGCCCTTGCCGCTGTTGTGCACCCTGAGTTTCGGCACGCCGCTGGAGCATCTGCAAGATGAAAACAAGCAGGCGTTCCTCGAACGCGCCCGTAACGCCCTGCTGGCCCTAGCCCCCGAGGAGGCCTGAGATGGAAAACAACACCCTGCAGCTGTTCGCCGGTATCGGCGCGCTGTTACTGCTCGCCTCGGCCATCGGCTATTTCCTCAAGTGGCGCAGTGGCGACAGCCCCAACCCGGTGATCGACAACCTCAATGCGCGGATCAACGCCTGGTGGGTCATGGTGCTGGTGATCGGCATCGCCTTCCTGTTCGGCAACCTGGGCGTGATTCTGCTGTTCTACTTCGTCTCGTTCTACGCCCTGCGCGAGTTTATGACCCTGACGCCGACCCGGCGCAGCGACTACCCGGCACTGGTGGCGGCCTTCTACTTCGCCCTGCCCATGCAGTACCTGCTGATCGCCCTCGACTGGTACGGCCTGTTCGCCATCTTTATCCCGGTCTACCTGTTCCTGCTGCTGCCGATCCTGGCGTCCTTGGGCGGCGACACCACGCGCTTTCTCGAACGCGCGTCAAAGGTGCAGTGGGGCCTGATGATTGCGGTGTACTGCATCTCCTCGGTGCCGGCGCTGCTGACCCTGGACATTCCTGGCTATGAAGGACGCAACCTGCTGCTGATCGCCTGGCTGATCATCGTGGTGCAACTGTCCGATGTGCTGCAGTACGTCTGCGGCAAACTGTTCGGCAAACACAAGATTGCACCGCGCCTGTCGCCATCGAAAACCGTCGAAGGTTTTATCGGCGGCGTCAGCCTGTCCTGCCTGATAGGCGCGCTACTGTGCTGGATCACCCCGTTCAATTTCTGGCAGGCCGCCCTGATGGCCCTGACCGTCAACCTGCTGGGCTTCGCCGGCGGCCTGGTGATGTCGGCGATCAAACGCGACCGCGGGGTAAAGGACTGGGGCCATATGATCGAAGGCCACGGCGGCATGCTCGACCGCCTGGACTCGGTGTGTTTCGCCGCGCCGATCTTCTTCCACTTCGTCAGGTACTGGTGGGTGCCGGTGGCTTGAGCCTGGAAACATCCCCTCCGATAGGGCGGCGCGGAGCTGGCTCTATCGACCAGGGTATAGATGGCCGTGATGTGCCTGGCGAGTGCAATGTAACCGTCTAGGAAAATTGTGGATAAGCTGTGTATCAAATCCCCGTATCGACCTAGCTGATCAACCAATCTAATGATTAATAAGGTGTTTTTTTGAAGTATCGACTGCAGCCATTAAGTGCATAAGTTTCCAGCCCCAGAGAAAAGCCGGTCCTCGAAAAGGACCGGCTTTTTGCTTCCCGTACACCGCTCCCGCTGTTCTTTTTCAATTGAAACGGCTCAATGCTTAGCGATGTTCCATGTGGAACATCGGTCATTTTTGGCAGGATCTTGGCCGCGGCTTGGGGCTTGTGTGCAAATTATCCGCCGGACCAAGCACAACAGAGTCGCCAAGAAAAACATGGCCAAAAGAAAAAACCCCGACAGATCTTTCGATCAATCGGGGTTTGGTCAGAGAAGCATGGCCGTTTAACGCTAACGTTAGAAGTCCAGGTTGGACACCGCCAGGGCGTTGGTCTCGATAAAGTCCCTACGCGGCTCTACGGCATCGCCCATCAGGGTGTTGAAGATCTGATCGGCAGCGATCGCGTCTTCGATACGCACCTTGAGCATGCGGCGTACTTCCGGGTCCATGGTGGTTTCCCAGAGCTGATCCGGGTTCATTTCGCCGAGACCCTTATAGCGCTGAATGCTGTGGCGCTTGGTGCTTTCCGCCATCAGCCAGGCCAGGGCATCCTTGAAGGTGGTTACAGCCTTCTTGCGCTCGCCACGCTGCACATAGGCCCCTTCTTCCAGCAGGCTGTTGAGCTGATCGCCCAGGGTGGTAACGGTCTTGTAGTCGTTACTGGCGAAGAAGTCGCGGTTGAAGATGATGTAGCTGGAAACCCCATGGGATACCAGTTCCACCTGCGGCAACCAGAGGTGACGCTCCTGGTCTTCGTGCAGGCTGGTTTTGTACACCAGACCGGATTTCTCCATGCCCTTGAGGCGGCCATCGAGCAGGCCCAGCCATTGCTCCATGGCCTCTTTATCGGCCAACTGCTCGGCTTCCACGCGCGGGATGTAGACGAAGTGCTCGGTAAGCTCCAGCGGGTACACACGGGACAAGCGGTTGAGGGTCTTCATCACCAGGCGGTAATCGTTAACCAGGCGCTCCAGCGCGCCACCCGAGAGGCCAGGGGCGCTCTCATTGACGTGCAGGCTGGCGTCTTCCAGGGCCGACTGGGTCATGTATTCATCCATGGCCTCGTCGTCCTTGATGTACTGCTCCTGCTTGCCCTTCTTGACCTTGTACAGCGGCGGCTGGGCGATATAGATGTAGCCGCGTTCGACCAGCTCCGGCAGCTGACGGAAGAAGAAGGTCAGCAGCAGGGTGCGGATGTGCGAACCGTCGACGTCGGCGTCGGTCATGATGATGATGTTGTGGTAGCGCAGCTTGTCGATGTTGTATTCATCGCGGCCAATACCACAGCCCAAGGCGGTGATCAGGGTGCCGACTTCTTGGGAAGAAATCATCTTGTCGAAACGGGCTTTCTCGACGTTGAGGATCTTGCCCTTGAGCGGCAGGATGGCCTGGGTCTTGCGGTTACGGCCCTGCTTAGCAGAGCCGCCCGCGGAGTCCCCTTCCACTATGTAGAGTTCGGAAAGGGCAGGGTCTTTTTCCTGGCAGTCGGCCAGTTTGCCCGGCAGCCCGGCGATATCCAGTGCGCCTTTACGGCGGGTCATTTCCCGAGCCTTGCGCGCCGCTTCACGGGCACGGGCAGCATCGATCATCTTGCCGACCACGGCTTTGGCTTCGTTGGGGTTCTCCAGCAGGAAGTCGGAGAAGTACTTGCCCATTTCCTGCTCGACTGCAGTTTTCACTTCGCTGGAAACCAGCTTGTCTTTGGTCTGCGAACTGAACTTCGGGTCCGGCACTTTGACCGAAATGATTGCGGTCAGGCCTTCGCGGGCATCGTCACCGGTGGTGGCGATCTTGTGCTTCTTGGCCAGACCTTCCTGTTCGATATAGGCGTTCAGGTTGCGCGTCAGCGCCGAGCGGAATCCGGCCAGGTGAGTACCGCCGTCGCGTTGCGGGATGTTGTTGGTGAAGCACAACAGGTTCTCGTTGAAGCTGTCGTTCCACTGCAGGGCGACTTCCACGCCCACGCCATCATCGCGCTGGACGGTGAAGTGGAACACCTGGTTGACCGCAGTCTTGTTGTGGTTGAGGTATTCAACGAAGGCACGCAGACCGCCTTCGTACTTGAACAGCTCTTCCTTGCCAGTGCGTTCATCCTTGAGATAAATGCCGACGCCAGAGTTGAGGAACGACAACTCACGCAGACGCTTGGCCAGGATGTCCCAGCTGAAATGGATATTGGCGAAGGTATCTTCGGACGGTTTGAAGTGGATCTGCGTGCCGGTGACATCGCTATCGCCAACCGCCGCGATCGGGGCCTGAGGTACGCCATGCACGTAGGTCTGTTCCCAGACCTTGCCGCTACGGCGGATGGTCAGAATCAGCTCCTTGGACAGGGCGTTAACCACTGACACACCCACACCGTGCAGGCCGCCGGAGACCTTGTAGCTGTTGTCGTCGAACTTACCGCCGGCGTGCAGCACGGTCATGATCACTTCAGCGGCGGAGACGCCTTCTTCCTTGTGGATATCCACCGGAATGCCACGGCCGTTGTCACGCACACTGATCGACTCATCAGGGTGAATGGTGATGGTGATTTCGCTGCAGTGCCCGGCCAGGGCTTCGTCAATCGAGTTGTCGACCACCTCGAACACCATGTGGTGCAGACCGCTGCCATCGTCGGTATCGCCGATGTACATACCAGGCCGCTTGCGTACGGCATCCAGGCCCTTGAGGACCTTAATGTTATTGGAGTCGTACGTTTGGTTTTCGCTCATGCCTTCACTCCCGGTGGTCGTGGGTCTGGGTGATGCCACCATGTTCCACGTGGAACATGGCAACTGGCGTATCCGTGCGCCAGCCTTCCCTCAACAATTCATGGTCTACACAGGTAATAAATACCTGGCAGTGCAAGTCTTCCAACAATCGGCACAGCGCGCGGCGGTGCTGCTCATCCAGTTCTGACGGCAAGTCATCCACCAGATAAATGCATTGGCCGCGCTTGGCCTGATTCACTAAGTGGCCCTGCGCAATGCGCAAGGCACACACAACTAATTTCTGTTGCCCCCGGGAAAGAATCTCGGCGGCGTTATGCGCTCCCAGACGCAACCTCAGATCGGCCCGCTGGGGGCCAGCCTGGGTATGGCCCAATTGCTGGTCGCGGGACAGGGTAGAGGCGAGCACGGTATTCAGCTCGCGTTCCTTATCCCAGCCGCGGTAGTAACTGAGGGTCAAGCCATGCAGCTCCACCAGCTCACCCAGGGTGCGCTCGAAAACCGGTTTCAGGGCCTGGATATAAGCCCGTCGATAACCGTCGATTTCGTCGCTGGCCAGGCATAACTCTCGGTCCCAGGCCGCCTGCGAAGCGGCGTCAAGTGTACCATGCCGCAGCCATGAGTTCCGCTGACGCAGGGCCTTCTGCAGGCGCTGCCAGGCCGAGAGAAAGCGTGGTTCCACGTGGAACACACCCCAATCGAGAAACTGCCTGCGGATCTTCGGCGCGCCTTCAAGCAGACGGAAACTGTCCGGATTGATTAACTGCAGCGGCAGGGTTTCGGCAAGCTGTGCGGCGCTGCGCGCATTCTGCCCGTCGATACGGATCTGGAACTCCCCCTGACGATCGCGGGAAACACCCAGATTGCTCTGCCGACCATCGGCCAGTTGCACCTGGCCAAAGATGGTGCAGGCCGGTTGCTCGTATTGGATAACCGGCAGCAGACGGGTACTGCGAAAGGAGCGGGCCAGACCCAGCAGATGAATGGCTTCAAGCAAACTGGTTTTGCCGCTGCCGTTGTCGCCGGAAAGGATATTGATACGCGGGGAGGGGGAGAGGGTCACCGGGTGCAGATTACGCACCGCGGTGACGGTAAAGCGAGTCAGGGACATTTAACTAACAGACCGTTGTAGAACGTAGCGAGCGAAGGTCAGGCAAGGCGGGATCAGTTGAGGAAGCGGAGTGTACGGGTAGTACATGAGCATGACTCGCTTCACTCGCCCTTCGGGTCGCGCTAAGCGCGTTGCCGCAAGCGGCTTCCAAAAACTGACCACAACGCGGCATGGCCGAGCGTAGTAGTTATACAACGGTCTGTCGGTTACAGGCGCATCGGCATAACCACATAGGAAGAATCATCGTTGTCGGCTTCCTGCACCAGTGCACTGCTGTTGGCATCGGAGAGAATCAGACGCACCTGCTCGGTGGTCATCACGCTCAGTACGTCGAGCAGGTAGCTGACGTTGAAGCCGATTTCCAGCGCACTGCCGTTGTAGTCAACAGCGATCTCTTCTTCGGCTTCTTCCTGCTCCGGGTTATTGGCCTGAATTTTCAGCAGACCGGATTCCAGTTGCAGGCGAATACCGCGGTACTTCTCGTTGGACAGAATCGCGGTACGGCTGAACGCTTCACGCAAGCCCTGACGATCGGCAACCACCAGCTTGTCGCCACCGCGTGGCAACACACGCTCGTAATCTGGGAATTTGCCGTCGACCAGTTTCGAGGTGAAGGTGAACTCGCCGGTGGTGGCGCGAATATGGTGCTGGCCGAGAACGATGCTGACGCTGCCGTCCTGCTCCGTGAGCAAGCGCGCCAGTTCGAGAATACCCTTGCGCGGCACGATGACCTGGTGGCGTTCAACCTGCTCGATGGCGGCGTCCATGGAGCACATGGCCAGACGGTGACCGTCGGTGGCAACGGCGCGGAGGATACCGGTCTGCACTTCCAGCAACATGCCGTTGAGGTAATAGCGCACGTCCTGCTGGGCCATGGCGAAGCTGGTGCGCTCGATCAGACGGCGCAGTTTGCTCTGCACCAGGCTGAAAGTCAGCGAACCCGGACCTTCTTCAACGGTCGGAAAATCATTGGCGGGCAGGGTGGACAGGCTGAAGCGGCTACGCCCGGCCTTGACCAGCAGCTTCTGCTCGTCGATACGGATATCGATCAAGGCGTCCGCCGGCAGACTCTTGCAGATGTCCATCAGCTTGCGCGCCGGTACGGTGATCTCGCCTGGCTCGGCAGGTTCTTCCAGGGTGACGCGGCCGACCAGTTCGACTTCCAGATCGGTACCGGTCAGCGACAGCTGCTGGCCTTCGACCACCAGCAGCACATTGGAGAGCACTGGCAGGGTCTGGCGACGTTCCACGACGCCAGCGACCAGTTGCAGAGGTTTCAACAAGGCTTCGCGTTGAATTGTGAAATGCATGGTCTAGTCCCTTGCCTAGTGGAGTTGCGTATTAGGTTGTCAGCGTACGCAGCAAATTCTTATAGTCCTCGCGGATGTCCGCGTCGGATTCCTTAAGTTCAGCAATCTTACGGCATGCATGCAATACCGTTGTGTGATCACGGCCGCCGAAGGCGTCACCAATTTCCGGCAGGCTGTGGTTGGTCAGCTCTTTCGACAAAGCCATGGCCACCTGCCGCGGGCGCGCCACCGAACGGGAGCGACGCTTGGAGAGCAGATCGGAAATCTTGATCTTGTAGTACTCGGCCACCGTACGCTGGATATTGTCGATGCTGACCAGCTTGTCCTGCAGGGCCAGCAGGTCCTTGAGCGACTCACGGATCAACTCGATGGTAATGTCACGCCCCATAAAGTGCGAGTGGGCAATCACCCGCTTCAGGGCACCTTCCAGCTCACGCACGTTGGAACGAATGCGCTGAGCAATAAAGAAGGCGGCATCATGGGGCAGGTCGACTTTGGCCTGGTCGGCCTTCTTCATCAGGATCGCCACCCGGGTTTCCAGTTCCGGCGGCTCGACCGCCACCGTCAGCCCCCAGCCGAAACGCGACTTCAGGCGCTCTTCCAGCCCTTCGATCTCTTTCGGGTAACGGTCGCTGGTAAGAATCACCTGCTGGCCGCCTTCGAGCAGGGCGTTGAAGGTGTGGAAGAACTCTTCCTGGGAACGCTCTTTCTTGGCAAAGAATTGAATGTCGTCGATCAGCAGTGCATCCACCGAGCGGTAGAAGCGTTTGAATTCGTTGATCGCATTCAGCTGCAGGGCCTTGACCATGTCGGCGACAAAGCGCTCGGAATGCAGGTAGACCACCTTGGCATTCGGATTCTTCGCCAGCAGGTGATTACCCACCGCATGCATCAAGTGGGTTTTACCCAGGCCGACGCCGCCGTATAGGAACAGTGGGTTGTAACCGTGCTTGGGATTGTCCGCCACCTGCCAGGCCGCTGCGCGGGCCAGCTGGTTGGACTTGCCCTCGACAAAGTTGTCGAAGGTAAAGGTACGGTTGAGGTAACTGGTGTGCTTCAAACCGCCTTCGACCTGTACCGTGCGCTCGGTACGCGCCGGAGCCTGCTGGCTGGCGGCACCGGCCATAGGGTCGAAACTCGAACGCGAGGGCTCGCTCTGGGCACTGGCCTGCGCCTGCGTCGTTTGCACGGCAGGGGTGGCTACCGGGGCGGGTGCAGGTGGTGCAACACTGGCAGCAGCGCGAGGAGCGGAACTGCGCTTGCTGCCTATTAATAAGGAAAGAGCCGGCATCAGACCATTGGTGCGCTCGGACAACAGCTCGAGCAGGCGGGTCAGGTACTTTTCATTGACCCAGTCGAGTACAAAACGGTTCGGCGCATAGACGCGTAGCTCGTCGCCTTCGGCTTCGACCTGCAGTGGACGGATCCAGGTGTTGAATTGCTGAGCAGGCAGCTCATCGCGCAGAAGCTCGACGCACTGCTGCCAAAGTTCCACAGACACGGATATCCCCTAAATCGAAAGGCGGCGAGGCAAAAAACAGCCGTCATTGTAGCCGGCGAGGCCTGAGTTATCCACACGTAAACCGGGTGGCAGGCAAGGAAAATCAAGGTGTTATTGGCTTATACCTACTGCTCGACAACTGCCCCAAGCTCTGTGGATAACCCCACCCAAGCTCATGGGATAAACCAGGGCTAAACCCGGTGGAAAACTCGCCTGTGGGTAAAAGCGCATTCCATCCTCAGCTTGTGCCCATGCGCCGCACAGCCGCCACACGGCTTTTCGACAGACTTACCCTGAGCTGAGAGCAGCTAAGTCTGTGGCCTGCAGGCACTTATGCACAGATCAGCAAGGTGCTAATAGCTACTAACACTACAAAAGATCTTTAAATAATCTCTTCTTTATATTTCTTTATGCAGGAAAAGCCTGGTTGGAAATTGACCTGACCCTCCGCTTTCTCTAGAATTGCCGGTCTCTTAAAACGGGGGCCATTCCGGCCCGTAGTCGACCACCCAGGTACCGCACCATGAAACGTACTTTCCAACCCAGCACTATCAAACGCGCTCGCACCCACGGTTTCCGTGCTCGTATGGCCACCAAGAACGGCCGTGCTGTCCTGTCGCGTCGCCGCGCCAAGGGCCGTAAGCGTCTCGCCGTCTAAATTTCGGTATTGTGGTGAGTCGAGACTTCAGTCGGGAAAAGCGCCTGCTAACCCCCCGGCAATTCAAGGCAGTCTTCGACTCCCCTAGCGGCAAAGCTCCGGGCAAAAATGTCCTGCTGCTTGCGCGCAACAACGATCTCGATCATCCCCGTCTGGGTCTGGTGATCGGGAAAAAGAGCGTCAAGCTCTCGGTTGAGCGCAATCGCCTGAAACGCCAGATACGTGAATCGTTCCGCCTCAACCAGGACAACCTGGTTGGCTGGGACATTGTCGTGGTGGCGCGCAAGGGTCTCGGCGATCTGGAGAATGTTGAACTGGCCCGCCAGTTCGGCAAACTCTGGAAACGCCTGGAACGCAGCAAACCCAGCCCGCAAGCACCTGCTCAAACCGGGGTAACCGACAGTACCCATGCGTAAACTGGCCTTGCTTCCAATCCAGTTCTACCGCTACGCCATCAGCCCCTTGATGGCCAGTCACTGTCGTTTTTACCCAAGCTGTTCCTGCTACGCGCTTGAAGCCATTGAACACCATGGCATCACGCGTGGTGGCTGGCTGACCCTGCGTCGGCTTGGCCGCTGTCACCCGTGGAATCCCGGTGGCTACGACCCGGTTCCCCCCGCGAAAACCTCCCGTTCCTCTTCGATGGCCGAATAATCATGGATATTCAACGCTCGATCCTGATCGTCGCCCTGGCAATCGTGTCCTATATGATGGTTCTCCAGTGGAACCAGGACTACGGTCAAGCTGCCCTGCCGACTGAAACCGCCGCGGTCAGCAGCAGTGTTCCGGGCTTGCCGGATACTACCGGCACTGCTTCCACTGCTGTCAGCAGTGACGATATTCCGAGTGCAGCGACTGCAGTCGAGCCAGGGTCCATCAGCGTTGCCCCGAAGGCCGTCAGTGATCAACTGATTAGGGTAAAAACCGATGTGCTGGAACTGGCCATCGACCCCCGCGGTGGTGATGTGGTGCAACTGCGCTTGCCGCAGTACCCACGCCGTCAGGACCGTCCCGACGTGCCTTTCCAGCTGTTCGACAACGGTGGCGAGCGGGTCTATCTGGCCCAGAGCGGCCTGATTGGCAGCAATGCCCCGGACAAGTCCAGCGGCCGTGCCCTGTGGAGCAGCGACAAGCAGAGCTATGAAATGGCCGAAGGCCAGGACCAATTGCAGGTCGATCTCAAGCTCAGCGAAGACGGTGTCAACTACATCAAGCGCTTCACCTTCATCCGCGGCCTGAATCCGCAGTGCTCGGAAAAAGAGCAGCAGCAGAAAAAACCGGGTTGCGTCGACCCTGCCGCCTATCAGTTGACTGTCAGCTACCTGATCGACAACCAGAGTGGTAAGGCCTGGAGCGGCAACATGTTCGCCCAGCTCAAGCGTGATGGCAGCGATGATCCGTCCTCCACCACTGCCACCGGCACTGCGACCTACCTCGGTGGTGCGCTGTGGACCACCGAAGAGCCGTACAAGAAAGTGTCGATGAAAGACATCGACAAACAAGCCTTCAAAGAAACCGTTCAAGGAGGCTGGGTTGCCTGGCTACAGCATTACTTCGTCACTGCCTGGATTCCAAGCAAAGACAGCACCAACCAAATCCAGACCCGCAAAGACAGCCAAGGCAACTACATTGTCGGCTTTACCGGCCCGGCCATTCAGGTTGCTGCCGGCGCTCAGGGCGAAACCAGTGCCGTTCTATATGCCGGCCCGAAACTACAAGGTCATCTGAAGACCCTGTCGCCCGGCCTCGAGCTGACCGTCGACTACGGCATTCTCTGGTTCCTGGCTCAGCCGATCTTCTGGTTGCTGGAAGTTATCCACAACCTGCTGGGTAACTGGGGCTGGTCGATCATCTTCCTCACCCTGATCATCAAGCTGATCTTCTTCCCACTGTCGGCCGCCAGCTACAAGTCCATGGCGCGCATGCGGGCCGTTGCACCCAAGCTGGCTCAGTTGAAAGAGCAGCATGGCGACGACCGGCAGAAGATGTCCCAGGCGATGATGGAGCTGTACAAGAAAGAGAAGATCAACCCGCTGGGCGGTTGTCTGCCGATCCTGGTGCAGATGCCGGTCTTCCTTGCGCTCTACTGGGTATTGCTGGAAAGCGTGGAAATGCGCCAGGCCCCCTGGCTGCTGTGGATAACCGACCTGGCGATCAAGGATCCGTTCTTTATCCTGCCGATCATCATGGGCGCGACCATGTTTATCCAGCAGCAGCTGAACCCGACGCCGCCGGACCCGATGCAGGCCAAGGTACTGAAGCTGATGCCGATCATCTTCACCTTCTTCTTCCTCTGGTTCCCCGCCGGCCTGGTGCTGTACTGGGTGGTCAACAACATGCTGTCGATCGCACAGCAGTGGTACATTACCCGCAAGATCGAAGCAGCGACGAAGGCTGCCGAAGCCTAAAGTCAGGTTGCTTCTAAGCTTGAACAAAACGCCCCTCTTCAGGGGCGTTTTGCTATGCCCCGTTTGGAGAACCCCATGCAACTAGCCCGCGAAACCATAGCCGCCGTTGCCACCGCTCAAGGCCGTGGTGGGGTCGGCATCGTCCGTGTCTCCGGTCCTCTGGCGGGGCAACTGGCCCAGGCCATCTGCCAACGTCAGCTGCAACCGCGCTATGCCCATTACGGGCCGTTCTTCGCCGATGCCCAGCAGGTGCTGGATGAAGGCCTGGCCCTGTATTTCCCTGGGCCCAACTCCTTTACCGGCGAGGATGTGCTGGAGTTGCAGGGCCATGGCGGCCCGGTGGTGCTCGACCTGCTGCTGCGCCGCTGTGTCCAGCTCGGCGCGCGCCTGGCGCGCCCGGGGGAGTTCAGCGAACGGGCCTTTCTCAACGACAAGCTCGACCTGGCCCAGGCCGAAGCGATTGCTGACCTGATCGAGGCCAGCTCCGAGCAGGCCGCACGCAATGCCTTGCGCTCGCTGCAGGGCGAGTTCTCGAGGCGCGTGCATGGCCTCACCGAGCGCCTGATCAGCCTGCGTATCTATGTCGAGGCGGCCATCGATTTCCCCGAAGAGGAAATCGACTTTCTCGCCGATGGCCATGTACTCGGTCTGCTTGATGGCGTGCGTGCCGACCTCGATGGTGTGCTGCGCGAGGCCGGCCAGGGTGCCTTGCTGCGCGACGGTATGACGGTGGTGATCGCCGGCCGGCCGAATGCCGGCAAGTCCAGCCTGCTCAATGCCCTGGCCGGTCGCGAGGCGGCCATCGTCACCGAGATCGCCGGCACCACCCGCGACGTGCTGCGCGAACATATCCATATCGACGGTATGCCCCTGCATGTAGTGGATACTGCCGGCCTGCGCGCTACCGAGGATCAGGTTGAACGCATCGGCGTCGAGCGTGCGCTCAAGGCCATTGGCGAGGCCGACCGCATCCTCCTGGTGGTGGATGCCACGGCCCCCGAAGCGGACGATCCCTTTGCCCTGTGGCCCGAGTTTCTCGACCAGCGCCCGGACCCGGCCAAGGTCACCCTGATTCGCAACAAGGCAGATCTGTCGGGCGAGGCCATAGCCCTGGAAGCCTGCAATGACGGTCATATCACCATCAGCCTGTCGGCCAGGTCGACCGAGGGGCTGGACCTGCTGCGCGAACACCTCAAGGCCTGCATGGGCTACGAGCAAACCGCCGAGAGCAGCTTCAGCGCCCGCAGGCGCCACCTGGAGGCGCTACGCCAGGCCGCCACACATCTGGAACACGGGCATGCTCAGCTGACCCTGGCCGGGGCCGGTGAACTGCTGGCAGAAGACCTGCGCATGGCCCAGCAGGCCCTGGGCGAAATCACCGGTGCGTTCAGCTCCGATGACCTGCTGGGGCGGATCTTTTCCAGCTTCTGTATCGGTAAATAACATCGTCTAGACAGGTAGGATGGGTTAGCGGCGAGAGCATTGAAGCTGTAATCACCGCCAATCCCACGCGCTGCGCAACCCATCATCTGCACCATATTCTTGATGGATTACGGCACATCGAACTTCCTGTCGTCTTCACTATTGCCCGCCTGCGCCTAACCCATCCAACGTAGCGTCTCTCTCAAAACCTCATTTATGCCCTCCAGGCAGGCCTTCGCCTGGGCGAAATATGGGTGTCCACGCACTTATTTATCCACCTAAGCCCTGTGGAAAACCCGGCCTAAGCCCTGGCTATAACCCGGTGATAAAACGGAGGATAACCGCCCCTGTGGATAACCATGCATTCCATCCACAGCTTGCGTACGGCAACTGAACAGGCAGATGGCAGGATCAGCACAGACTTTTCAATCGCTGTATGCCCTGATGCCATTGGCCTGTAGCAATCTATCCACAGAAAAGCCGTTGCTAAGTAATAAACATATAAACAAGGCTTTATAAAAATTCATTCTTTTATTCTTTATTAACCGATCGACCTGTTCGAGCCCCCCGAGCAGCTGGCTATTTTTTGTGCAAAAGGCTTCTTTCACACCGGCTAAATCCCTATACTTGCCGCCTTTCCAGCTTTTCAACCCAAAAGCCCCCCAAAATTCTCAACAGGCACGAGGTGCGTGGTGGATTTCCCTTCCCGTTTTCAGGTGATCGTCATCGGCGGCGGTCATGCCGGTACCGAAGCCGCACTGGCGGCGGCACGCATGGGGGTAAAGACCCTGCTGCTGACCCACAACGTGGAAACCCTCGGGCAGATGAGTTGCAACCCGGCCATTGGCGGCATCGGCAAGAGCCATCTGGTCAAGGAAATCGACGCCCTTGGTGGGGCAATGGCTGAAGCCACCGACCGTGGCGGCATCCAGTTCCGTGTGTTGAACAGCCGCAAGGGCCCTGCCGTACGAGCCACTCGCGCCCAGGCCGACCGGGTGCTGTACAAAGCCGCGATTCGCGAAACCCTGGAAAACCAGACCAACCTGTGGATATTTCAACAGGCCGCCGATGATCTGATCGTCGAAAACGACCAGGTCAAAGGCGTAGTCACCCAGATGGGTCTGCGCTTCCTCGCGGATTCCGTGGTGTTGACCACCGGTACCTTCCTCGGTGGACTTATCCACATCGGCATGCAGAACTACTCGGGCGGTCGCGCCGGTGATCCGCCCTCTATTGCCCTGGCCCAACGTCTGCGCGAATTGCCGCTGCGCGTCGGTCGGCTGAAAACCGGTACGCCACCGCGCATCGATGGCCGCTCGGTGGATTTCTCGCTGATGACCGAGCAGCCTGGCGATACGCCGACGCCGCTGATGTCCTTCCTCGGTCGCGCCGAACAGCAGCCGCGGCAGATCAGCTGCTGGATCACCCATACCAACGTCCGCACCCACGAGATCATCGCGGCCAATCTGGATCGTTCGCCGATGTATTCCGGGGTGATCGAGGGCGTGGGTCCGCGCTACTGCCCGTCGATCGAAGACAAGATCCATCGCTTCGCCGACAAGGACAGCCATCAGGTATTTATCGAGCCGGAAGGCCTGACCACCCATGAGCTGTACCCCAACGGCATCTCCACCTCGCTGCCCTTCGATGTGCAGCTGCAGCTGGTGCGCAGCATCCGCGGCATGGAAAACGCCCATATCGTGCGGCCCGGCTACGCCATCGAATACGACTATTTCGATCCGCGCGACCTGAAATACAGCCTGGAAACCAAAGTGATCGGCGGGCTGTTCTTCGCCGGGCAGATCAACGGCACCACCGGTTACGAAGAAGCCGGTGCGCAGGGTCTGCTCGCCGGTTGCAACGCCGCGCTGCGTGCCCAGGGCAAGGACAGCTGGTGCCCGCGCCGCGATGAGGCCTACATCGGCGTGCTGGTCGACGACCTGATCACCCTGGGTACCCAGGAGCCCTATCGCATGTTCACTTCGCGGGCCGAATACCGGCTGATCCTCCGCGAGGACAACGCCGATCTGCGCCTGACCGCCAAAGGCCGCGAGCTGGGGCTGGTCGATGATGTGCGCTGGGCGGCTTTCGAAGCCAAACGCGAAGCCATCGCCCTGGAAGAACAGCGTCTGAAGAGCACCTGGGTCCGCCCGGCAACACCCCTGGGCGATGCGATTGCCGAACGCTTCGGCACGCCGCTGACCCACGAATACAATCTGCTCAACCTGCTGTCGCGCCCGGAAATCGATTACGCCGGCCTGGTGGCCATCACTGGCGGCGGCGCACAGGACCCGCAGGTGGCCGAGCAGGTCGAGATCAAGACCAAGTACGCCGGCTATATCGACCGTCAGCAGGACGAGATCGCCCGTCTGCGCGCCAGTGAAGACACCCAGCTGCCGGCCGATATCGATTACAACGGGATTTCCGGGCTGTCCAAGGAAATCCAGCACAAGCTCGGCAACGCTCGCCCCGAGACCCTGGGCCAGGCTTCGCGGATTCCCGGAGTGACCCCGGCGGCGATTTCCCTGCTGCTGATCCACCTGAAAAAGCGCACTGCCGGTCAGCAGTTGGAGCACAGTGCCTGATGTCCGTTAGCCCCCGTCACGCCGAAGAACTGAGCCAGGGTGCCCGCGAGCTGGGCGTCGAACTCAGCGCGCAACAGCACGAACAACTGCTCGCCTACCTGGCCCTGCTGATCAAGTGGAACAAGGCCTACAACCTCACCGCGGTGCGCGACCCGGACGAAATGGTCTCGCGTCATCTGCTCGACAGCCTGTCCGTGGTGCCCTTTGTCGCAGAGGCTGGGGATAACTGGCTGGACGTCGGCAGCGGTGGCGGCATGCCGGGTATTCCCCTGGCCATCCTGTTTCCCGAGCGGCAGTTCACCCTGCTCGACTCCAACGGCAAGAAGACCCGCTTCCTGACCCAGGTGAAGCTGGAGTTGAAACTGGCCAATCTGCAAGTTATCCACAGCCGGGTCGAAGAATTTAAGCCCGAGCAGCCATTCGATGGTATTTGCTCCCGGGCCTTCAGTTCGCTGGAAGATTTCAGCAACTGGACCCGCCATCTCGGCAGTGAGCACAGCCAGTGGCTGGCGATGAAAGGCGTGCACCCGGATGACGAACTACAGGCCCTGCCGGCGGACTTCCGCCTCAGCGCCACCCACGTGCTCAAGGTTCCCGGTTGCCAAGGTCAGCGTCATCTGCTGATACTGCGTCGCTCGGTCTAGGGGGAACGCAACATGGCTAAGGTATTCGCAATCGCCAACCAGAAAGGCGGGGTGGGCAAGACCACCACCTGCATCAATCTGGCGGCTTCGCTGGTTGCGACCAAGCGCCGCGTGCTGCTGATCGATCTGGACCCCCAGGGCAACGCCACCATGGGCAGCGGTGTGGATAAGCATGCCCTGGAGCATTCGATCTACGACGTGCTGATCGGCGAATGCAACCTGGTCGAGGCCATGCAGTTCTCCGAGCACGGTGGCTACCAGCTGCTGCCGGCCAACCGCGACCTCACCGCCGCGGAAGTCTCGCTGCTGGAAATGAAAATGAAGGAGAGTCGCCTGCGTTATGCGTTGGCACCGATCCGCGAGAATTACGATTACATCCTGATCGACTGCCCGCCGGCGCTGTCGATGCTGACCATCAACGCCCTGGTGGCCGCCGATGGGGTGATCATCCCCATGCAGTGCGAGTACTACGCCCTCGAAGGCCTGAGCGACCTGGTCAACAGCATCCAGCGCATCGCCGAACTGTTGAATCCCAAGCTGAAGATCGAAGGCCTGCTGCGCACCATGTACGACCCGCGCATCAGCCTGACCAACGACGTATCGGCCCAGCTTAAGCAACACTTCCCTGACCAGCTCTACGACGTGGTAATTCCGCGTAACGTGCGTCTGGCCGAGGCTCCCAGCTTCGGCATGCCGGCGCTGGTGTATGACAAGCAATCCCGTGGTGCCATCGCCTACCTGGCCTTGGCCGGCGAACTGGTCCGTCGTCAGCGCGCCAGTGCCCACACGGCAACCGCATAAGGAAATTCCCATGGCTGTGAAGAAACGAGGACTGGGACGCGGTCTGGACGCCCTGCTTGGTGGCACCAGTGTCAGCGCCTTGCAGGAAGAAGCCGCCCAGGTCGACAGCCGCGAACTGCAGTACCTGCCCCTGGACCTGATCCAGCGCGGCAAATACCAGCCCCGCCGGGATATGGACGCCACCGCTCTGGAAGAACTGGCGCAGTCGATCAAGGCCCACGGGGTGATGCAGCCGATCGTAGTGCGGCCGATTGCCGAAGGTCGCTTCGAAATCGTTGCCGGCGAACGCCGCTGGCGTGCCAGCCAGCAGGCCGGACTGGACAAGATCCCGGCCATGGTGCGCGAACTGCCGGACGAAGCCGCCATCGCCATGGCGCTGATCGAGAACATCCAGCGCGAAGACCTCAACCCCATCGAAGAAGCCATGGCCCTGCAGCGCCTGCAGCAGGAATTTCAGCTGACCCAGCAACAGGTCGCCGATGCCGTGGGCAAATCCCGGGTGACCATCACCAACCTGCTGCGCCTGATCGCCCTGCCGGAAGAGATCAAGATCCTGCTATCCCACGGCGATCTGGAAATGGGCCACGCCCGCGCTCTGCTCGGTTTACCAGCGGAACAGCAGACCGAGGGTGCGCGACACGTTGTCGCACGAGGCCTCACCGTGCGCCAAACCGAAGCACTGGTACGTCAGTGGCTGAACAGCAAAGAGAAGCCTGCAATGGTGGTCAAGACCGACCCGGATATCAGCCGCCTGGAACAGCGCCTGGCCGAGCGCCTGGGCTCTCCAGTGCAGATCAAGCATGGGCAGAAGGGAAAAGGCCAGTTGGTGATTCGCTACAGTTCGCTGGACGAGTTGCAGGGTGTGTTGGCCCACATCCGCTGAAACAATTGCACATGTAGCGAGTAGTCGGAAATCACTACCCGACAGTTGAATGGGGGGGGAAGCACCCCTATACTCTGCGCGCATTTCGTCGGCACAAACTATGCCAATTTATTTACTTTCAGGTGCCGACGCCCGAGTTCAGCTTTCAGGAAAACAAGATGGACGTTCGCACGCCGAATCGCCTGCCCTTCCATCGTCTGGCTGTTTTCCCGGTGCTGCTGGTGCAACTGCTGGTACTGCTGTTGCTGGCCCTGGTGTTGTTGCAGTGGCAAGGCGCAGTGGCAGGTTACTCCGGGTTGTGTGGTGGCCTGATTGCCTGGCTACCCAATGTGTATTTCGCCCACAAGGCGTTCCGTTTCAGTGGAGCGCGGGCTGCTCAAGCCATCGTCCGGTCTTTTTATGCCGGTGAGGCGGGCAAACTGGTTTTAACGGCAGTGCTGTTTGCACTGACCTTTGCAGGTGTGAAACCTCTGGAACCGCTGGCGGTATTTGGCGTGTTCTTCCTGACCCAGTTGGTCAATTGGTTTTCGCCCCTGCTGATGAAAAAAAGACTTCCGAGACCTTAAGGCGTTTGAGGCAAACATGGCAGAACAAACCGCTTCGGGCTATATCCAGCACCACCTGCAGAACCTGACTTACGGGCAGCTGCCTAATGGTGATTGGGGCTTTGCCCACACCGCACAAGAAGCCAAAGAAATGGGTTTCTGGGCGTTCCACGTCGATACTCTCGGCTGGTCCGTTGCCCTCGGCCTGCTTTTCGTCTTGCTGTTCCGCATGGCGGCGAAGAAGGCGACCTCCGGACAACCTGGCGGCCTGCAGAACTTCGTCGAAGTGCTGGTCGAATTCGTCGATGGCAGCGTGAAAGACAGCTTCCATGGTCGTAACCCGGTAATTGCCCCGCTGGCCCTGACCATTTTCGTCTGGGTGTTTCTGATGAACGCCATCGACCTGATCCCGGTTGACTGGATTCCGCAGTTGGCCATTCTGATCAGCGGTAATGAGCACATCCCATTCCGTGCCGTTTCCACCACCGATCCTAACGCCACCCTGGCCATGGCCTTCTCGGTCTTTGCCCTGATCATTTTCTACAGCATCAAGGTCAAGGGCATCGGCGGCTTTATCGGCGAGCTGACCCTGCACCCGTTCGGCAGCAAGAACCTGTTCGTTCAGGCGCTGCTGATTCCGGTGAACTTCCTGCTCGAATTCGTCACCCTGATCGCCAAGCCGATTTCTCTGGCTCTGCGTCTGTTCGGCAACATGTACGCCGGCGAACTGGTATTTATCCTGATTGCTGTGATGTTCGGCAGTGGCCTGCTCTGGCTCAGTGGCCTGGGTGTGGTACTGCAGTGGGCGTGGGCGGTATTCCACATCCTGATCATCACCCTGCAAGCGTTTATCTTCATGATGTTGACCATCGTCTACCTGTCGATGGCGCACGAAGACAACCATTAAAGACGCGCAGCGCACCTGATGACCTTCTCCCTCGGGAGAAGGTGCCCGAAGGGCGGATGAGGGGGCCTTGGCTTTTTAGTGGACGCCCGCAAGGGCAACAGAAGTACCGATTTTGTTTTACCGCTTTACCCTTAGAAAAACCTTAACCAATACGACGTAAAAGTCGGGAGGAAAGATGGAAACTGTAGTTGGTCTGACCGCGATCGCTGTTGCACTGTTGATTGGCTTGGGTGCCCTGGGTACCGCCATTGGTTTCGGCCTGCTGGGCGGCAAGTTCCTGGAAGGCGCTGCGCGTCAGCCGGAAATGGTCCCGATGCTTCAAGTGAAAATGTTCATCGTCGCCGGCCTGCTCGACGCCGTGACCATGATCGGTGTTGGTATCGCACTGTTCTTCACCTTCGCTAACCCGTTCCTGGCCCAAGTTCAGTAATTCTCAAGATTTCTTGAGGTTATGAACGGACAACGAACGAGCGAGGTGTTGGCGTGAACATTAATGCAACCCTGATTGGCCAATCCGTTGCCTTCTTCATCTTCGTGCTGTTCTGCATGAAGTTCGTATGGCCTCCGGTCATTACGGCTTTGCAAGAGCGCCAGAAGAAGATCGCAGATGGTTTGGACGCTGCTAGCCGTGCGGCTCGTGACCTGGAGTTGGCCCAAGAGAAAGCGGGTCAACAACTGCGCGAAGCCAAAGGCCAAGCTGCTGAAATCATTGAGCAAGCCAAGAAGCGCGGAACTCAGATCGTCGACGAAGCCCGTGATCAGGCCCGTGTCGAAGCTGACCGTGTGAAGGCCCAGGCTCTGGCCGAGATCGAGCAGGAACTGAATGGTGTCAAAGACGCGCTGCGCGCCCAATTGGGTAGCCTGGCCGTTAGCGGTGCCGAGAAGATTCTGGGCGTATCTATCGACCAAAACGCGCATGCGGAGCTGGTTAACAAACTGGCAGCCGAAATTTAAGCGAGGGCGCGATCATGGCAGAACTGACCACGCTGGCCCGACCTTACGCTAAGGCTGCCTTTGAGTATGCCCAGGCCCACCAGCAGCTGGCCAATTGGTCAGCCATGCTCGGCCTGGCTGCAGCGGTGTCGCAAGACGACACCATGCAGAGCATGCTCAAGGCTCCGCGTTTGACGAGTACAGATAAGGCCACCACCTTTGTCGAGGTGTGTGGTGACAAGTTCGACGCCCAGGTACGCAATTTCATTCACATCGTCGCTGAAAACGATCGTCTGGCCCTGTTGCCGCAGATCGTTGAACTGTTCGAGCTGTATAAGGCCGAGCAGGAAAAGTCGATCGACGTGGACGTTACCAGTGCCTTCGCATTGAGCGATGAACAGCAAGACAAACTCGCCAAGGTTCTCAGTGCACGGCTCGGCCGAGAAGTGCGTCTGCACGCCGCGGAGGATGCCACCCTGATCGGTGGTGTCGTAATCCGCGCCGGCGACCTGGTTATCGATGGCTCAGTTCGCGGCAAACTCGCGAAGCTGGCCGAAGCATTGAAATCTTGAGTTTGAAGGGGCAGCAGAGCTATGCAGCAACTCAATCCTTCCGAAATAAGTGAAATCATCAAGGGGCGTATCGAGAAACTCGATGTCGCCTCTCAAGCCCGTAACGAAGGCACCATCGTGTCCGTCTCCGACGGTATCGTGCGCATTCATGGTCTCGCCGATGTGATGTACGGCGAAATGATCGAGTTCCCGGGCGGTGTCTACGGTATGGCACTGAACCTGGAGCAAGACTCCGTCGGTGCTGTTGTGCTGGGTGCTTACACCAGCCTGGCCGAAGGCATGAGCGCCAAGTGCACTGGCCGCATCCTCGAAGTTCCGGTTGGTCCGGAACTGCTGGGTCGCGTTGTCGACGCACTGGGTAACCCAATTGACGGCAAAGGCCCGCTGAACAACGTCGCTACCGACGCTGTTGAAAAGGTTGCGCCGGGCGTGATCTGGCGTAAGTCGGTCGACCAGCCGGTGCAAACCGGTTACAAGTCGGTCGATGCCATGATCCCGGTTGGCCGTGGCCAGCGTGAGCTGATCATCGGTGACCGTCAGATCGGTAAAACCGCTCTGGCCATCGACGCCATCATCAACCAGAAAAACAGCGGCATTAAGTGCGTCTACGTAGCCATCGGTCAGAAGCAATCGACCATCGCCAACGTGGTGCGCAAGCTGGAAGAAAACGGCGCGCTGGCTAACACCATCGTTGTCGCGGCTTCCGCTTCCGAATCCGCTGCACTGCAATTCATTGCACCGTACGCCGGTTGCACCATGGGCGAATTCTTCCGCGACCGTGGTGAAGACGCGCTGATCGTTTATGACGATCTGTCCAAGCAAGCAGTGGCTTACCGCCAGATTTCCCTGCTGCTGCGCCGTCCACCAGGCCGTGAAGCCTACCCAGGCGACGTGTTCTATCTCCACAGCCGTCTGCTGGAGCGTGCATCGCGCGTATCCGAAGAGTACGTTGAGAAGTTCACCAATGGCGCTGTGACCGGCAAAACTGGTTCCCTGACCGCTCTGCCGATCATCGAAACCCAGGCGGGCGACGTTTCCGCGTTCGTTCCGACCAACGTGATTTCCATCACCGACGGTCAGATCTTCCTGGAATCGGCCATGTTCAACTCGGGTATCCGTCCTGCGGTCAACGCCGGTATTTCGGTATCTCGCGTGGGTGGTGCTGCACAGACCAAGATCATCAAGAAGCTCTCCGGTGGTATCCGTACCGCTCTGGCTCAGTACCGTGAACTGGCGGCATTCGCCCAGTTCGCTTCTGACCTGGACGAAGCCACCCGTAAGCAGCTTGAGCACGGTCAGCGCGTTACCGAGCTGATGAAGCAGAAGCAATATGCGCCCATGTCGATCGCCGACATGTCGCTGTCGCTGTATGCCGCCGAGCGTGGTTTCCTGGTCGATATCGAAGTCGCCAAAGTTGGTGCATTCGAGCAGGCCCTGATTGCTTACTTCAACCGGGATCACGCCGCACTGCTGGCGAAGATCAACGAGAAGGGTGACTTCAATGACGACATCGATGGCCAGCTGAAAGCCGGTATCGAGAAGTTCAAGGCCACCCAAACCTGGTAAGCCGCAGCGGGGACCGCGAGGTCCCCGCTTGCTAACCCGATAGGTGTCAAATGGCAGGCGCAAAAGAGATTCGCAGCAAGATTGCGAGCATCAAAAGCACGCAGAAGATCACCAGCGCCATGGAAAAGGTGGCGGTCAGCAAAATGCGCAGAGCACAAATGCGCATGGTGGCTAGCCGTCCCTACGCGGAGCGTATCCGCCAGGTTATTGGTCATCTGGCCAACGCCAACCCGGAATACCGTCATCCGTTCATGATCGAGCGCGAAGTTAAGCGCGTCGGTTATGTCGTGGTGAGTTCGGACCGTGGTCTGTGTGGTGGTCTGAACACCAACCTGTTCAAGGCTCTGGTCAAGGACATGGTGAGCAATCGCGAGCAAGGCGTGGAGATCGATCTCTGCGTGGTTGGCAGCAAGGGTGCGGCATTCTTCCGCAACTTTGGTGGCAACATCGTTGCTGTGATCAGCCACCTGGGCGAAGAACCGTCGATCAATGATCTGATTGGTAGCGTCAAGGTAATGCTCGATGCTTACCTCGATGGTCGCATCGATCGTTTGTCCGTGGTCTCGAACAAGTTCATCAATACCATGACGCAAAAGCCGACAGTGGAGCAGTTGATTCCGCTGGTGGCCGATCCGGATAAAGAACTCAAGCACCACTGGGACTACCTGTACGAACCCGACGCCAAGGAGCTGCTCGACGGCTTGATGGTGCGTTATGTGGAGTCGCAGGTGTACCAGGCAGTGGTTGAGAACAACGCGGCTGAACAAGCGGCCCGGATGATCGCGATGAAGAACGCCACCGACAACGCTGGCGATATCATCAAAGACCTGCAGTTGGTTTACAACAAGGCACGTCAGGCAGCGATCACCCAGGAAATTTCGGAAATCGTCGGCGGCGCTGCCGCGGTTTAAGCACGGTTCAAATATTCAGAGGAACCAAAGATGAGTAGCGGACGTATCGTTCAAATCATCGGTGCCGTTATCGACGTGGAATTCCCGCGTGATCAAGTGCCGAGTGTTTATGAAGCGCTGAAAGTAGTCGGCGCCGAAACCACCCTGGAAGTTCAGCAGCAGCTGGGCGACGGCGTGGTACGTACCATTGCGATGGGTTCGACCGAAGGCCTCAAGCGTGGCCTGAACGTCGGCAGCACTGGCGCAGGTATCCAGGTACCGGTTGGGGTGAAAACCCTGGGCCGGATCATGGACGTGCTGGGCAACCCGATCGACGAAGCTGGCCCGATTGGCGAAGAAGAGCGCTGGGGCATTCACCGTCCTGCACCTTCCTACGCCGAACAAGCTGGCTCCAACGAGCTGCTGGAAACCGGCATCAAGGTTATCGACCTGGTTTGCCCGTTCGCCAAGGGTGGTAAAGTCGGTCTGTTCGGTGGTGCCGGTGTAGGCAAAACCGTAAACATGATGGAACTGATCCGTAACATCGCCATCGAGCACAGCGGTTATTCCGTGTTCGCCGGTGTGGGTGAGCGTACTCGTGAGGGTAACGACTTCTACCACGAGATGAAGGACTCCAACGTTCTCGACAAGGTAGCCCTGGTTTACGGTCAGATGAACGAGCCACCAGGCAACCGTCTGCGCGTAGCACTGACCGGCCTGACCATGGCCGAGAAGTTCCGTGACGAAGGCCGTGATGTTCTGTTCTTCGTGGACAACATCTACCGTTACACCCTGGCCGGTACTGAAGTATCCGCACTGCTCGGCCGTATGCCGTCGGCAGTGGGTTATCAGCCGACCCTGGCCGAAGAAATGGGCGTTCTGCAAGAGCGTATTACTTCGACCAAGACCGGTTCGATCACCTCGATCCAGGCCGTATACGTACCTGCGGACGACCTGACCGACCCAAGCCCGGCGACCACTTTCGCCCACTTGGACGCCACCGTTGTACTGTCCCGTGACATCGCCTCCCTGGGTATCTACCCAGCGGTCGATCCACTCGACTCGACCTCGCGCCAGCTGGACCCGATGGTTATCGGCCAGGAGCACTACGACACCGCTCGCGGCGTGCAGTACGTACTGCAGCGCTACAAAGAGCTGAAGGACATCATCGCGATTCTGGGTATGGACGAACTGTCCGAAGCAGACAAGCAGCTGGTATCCCGTGCTCGTAAGATCCAGCGCTTCCTGTCCCAGCCGTTCTTCGTGGCCGAAGTCTTCACCGGTTCGCCAGGCAAGTACGTTTCCCTGAAGGACACCATTGCCGGCTTCAGCGGCATTCTGAAAGGTGACTACGATCACCTGCCAGAGCAGGCGTTCTACATGGTTGGCAGCATCGAAGAAGCTGTTGAGAAAGCGAAGAAACTGTAATCACCCGTGCGCCCGGCAACGGGCGCTTACGGTCTGTTTATTTGCGTAGTAGTGTGTAAACAGATCGATACGTGAGGTTAGACATGGCTATGACAGTCCATTGCGACATCGTCAGCGCAGAAGGCGAGATCTTCTCCGGTCTGGTCGAGATGGTGATTGCGCACGGCAACCTGGGTGATATCGGTATCGCTCCAGGCCACGCGCCGCTGATCACCGACCTCAAGCCGGGTCCGATTCGTCTGGTCAAACAGGGCGGCGCTAGCGAGGTGTTCTACATCTCCGGCGGTTTTCTGGAAGTTCAGCCGAGTGTGGTGAAAGTGCTGGCTGATACCGTGCAGCGTGCTGCCGATATCGATGAAGCTGCTGCTCAGGAAGCCGTTAAGGCTGCTGAGAAGGCCCTGCATGAGAAAGGCGCGGAATTCGATTACGGCTCCGCGGCCGCTCACCTGGCTGAGGTTGCAGCCCAGCTGCGTACCGTTCAGCAGTTGCGCAAGAAGTTCGGCGGCTAATAAGCCACCTGCTTCATTGTGCATAAGTAAAAGGGTAGCCTTGGCTACCCTTTTTCTTTGCCTGTTATTTAGCAGGTAGCCCGGATTGCATCCAGGCTACTCAATAGGATCTGCCCTACATGTCTCTCGATATCGTTATCCTCGCCGCCGGCCAAGGCACCCGCATGCGTTCGGCCCTGCCCAAGGTGCTGCACCCGGTTGCCGGCAAATCCATGCTTGGCCATGTGATCGACACCGCCCGCCTGCTTAAACCCCAGGGCATCCATGTGGTGATTGGCCATGGTGCGGAACTGGTGCGCGAGCGACTGGCGGCGGATGACCTGAATTTCGTACTGCAGAGCGAGCAGCTGGGCACGGGTCATGCCGTGGCCCAGGCGCTGCCGGCCTTGAGCGCCGAGCGCGTGCTCATTCTCTATGGCGACGTGCCGCTGATCGAAGTGGAGACCCTGCAGCGTCTGCTGCAACAGGTCAGCGAGCAACAGCTTGGCCTGCTGACTGTTAACCTGAAAGACCCAACCGGCTACGGCCGTATCGTGCGCGATGAGCAGGGCGTGGTTAACGCCATCGTCGAACACAAGGACGCCAGCGCCGAGCAGCGTCTGATCAGTGAAGGCAACACCGGCATCCTCGCCGTACCGGGGCAAAAACTGGGGGACTGGCTAGGTCGACTGTCCAACAGCAACGCCCAGGGCGAGTACTACCTGACTGACGTGATCGCCATGGCCGTGGCCGATGGCCTGGTCGTCGCTACTGAGCAGGCGGCTGACGAGATGGAAGTGCTGGGTGCCAACGACCGCATCCAGCTTTCGCAGCTGGAGCGTCATTACCAGTACCGCGCCGCGCGCCGGTTGATGGTGCAGGGCGTGACCCTGATCGACCCCGCGCGTTTCGACCTGCGCGGCGAAGTGACTGTGGGCCGCGACGTATCGATCGATATCAATGTGATCCTCGAAGGCCGGGTGGTGATCGAAGATGGTGTGCAGATCGGCCCGAACTGCGTGATCAAGAACAGCACCCTGCGCAAAGGTGCCATCGTCAAAGCCAACAGCCATCTGGAAGGTGCTGAAGTGGGAGAGGGTGCCGATTGCGGCCCGTTTGCCCGTTTGCGTCCGGGTTCGGTGCTGGGAGCCCGCGCCCATGTGGGTAACTTCGTCGAGCTGAAGAACGCCGTGCTGGGCGAGGGTGCCAAGGCCGGCCACCTGAGCTACCTGGGCGATGCCGAGATCGGCGCGCGAACCAATATCGGGGCCGGCACCATCACCTGCAATTACGATGGTGCTAACAAGTTCAAGACCATACTGGGCGAAGACGTGTTTATCGGCTCCAACAGTGCACTGGTGGCACCGGTGATCCTGGGGGATGGTGCCACCACCGGTGCCGGTTCGGTGATTACCGCCGATGTGCCGGCCAACACCCTGGCGGTCGGCCGCGCCAAGCAGCGCAATATCGAAGGCTGGAAGCGGCCGACCAAGAAGACCTGATGGAGTTGGCAAGGATGCCTTTACGCAAACGCTGGATAATACCGGCGCTGTTTCTCATCTGGGCCTCGCTGCCTGAGTGGCCGCAGATTCCGGTGCAGGGCGCGAGTGCCCGGGACTGGAATCCGCGCACCTTCTGGTTTGAACCCTGGGGCCGCTCCGGCGTGCACAAGGGCATCGACATCTTCGCCAAATTCGGCACGCCGGTGCGCTCCAGCAGCTATGGGGTGGTGCTGTTTCGCGGTGAAATCGCGCAGGGCGGCAAGGTGGTGGTCGCCCTGGGGCCGAAATGGCGCATTCATTATTACGCCCATTTGCAAACCATCGACGCCTACCCAGGCCAACCGCTGCTGGCCGGCAGCCTGCTGGGTACGGTTGGCGATACAGGTAACGCGCAAGGCAAACCGGCGCACTTGCATTATTCGATTGTCAGCCTGCTGCCGTTGCCTTGGCGGGCGGACGAGTCGACCCAAGGCTGGAAGAAGATGTTCTATCTGGACCCCAACCAGCTTCTGAAAACGCGCTGAATTGGCTTGGGTACACCCGCCAGATGTCGATTCCCGCTTGACGAAAAAGCTTCATTAGGTTTTGATTCGCGCCATTATCTTTCGAATCGAAACTTAAGCATGTCGAAGCGCAATACACCGCAACGTCGCCACACCATTCTTGCCCTGCTCGCCGAGCAAGGGGAAGTGAGCGTGGATGAGTTGTCGAAAGCCTTCGCCACCTCCGAAGTGACCATTCGCAAAGACCTTGCTGCCCTGGAAAAGAGCGGCCTGTTGCTGCGCCGTTATGGCGGCGCGGTGCCCATGCCCCAGGAACTGATCGGCGAGGCCGCGCAACCGGTATCGGCCTACAAGCAGGCCATCGCCCGCGCCGGGGTGGCGCGTATTCGCGAACACGCGCGGATCATTATCGACAGCGGCACCACCACCGCGGCGATGATTCCGCAGCTCGGCCACAAGCCCGGTCTGGTGGTGATGACCAACTCGTTGAACGTGGCCCGCGCCATCAGCGAGCTGGAACATGAACCGGTGTTGCTGATGACTGGCGGTACCTGGGACCCGCATTCGGAATCCTTCCAGGGGCAGGTTGCCGAGCAGGTACTGCGTTCCTACGATTTCGACCAGCTGTTTATCGGTGCCGATGGCATCGACCTGAGCCGTGGCACTACCACCTTCAATGAATTGCTCGGGCTTAGCCGGGTGATGGCAGATGTGGCCCGTGAAGTGGTGGTGATGGTCGAGAGTGACAAGATCGGCCGCAAGATTCCCAACCTGGAGCTGCCCTGGAGCGGCATCCATACCCTGATAACCGACGAGCGCCTGGATGACCAGGCGGCCGAACAATTAAGCGCGCGAGGTATCCAGCTGATTCTCGCGCCGCTCGAAGCCTCTTAAGGAGAAGATTATGTGTGGAATCGTAGGCGCAGTCGCCGAACGCAATATCACCGCCGTGCTGGTTGAAGGCCTCAAGCGCCTGGAATACCGCGGTTACGACAGTGCCGGTGTGGCGTTGTTGAATGAGCAGGGCGAGCTGCAGCGCAGCCGTCGGGTGGGCAAGGTCGCCGAGCTGCAGGGTGCCCTGAACGAGCAGCCCCTGGCTGGCCGTCTGGGCATTGCCCACACCCGCTGGGCCACCCATGGCGCACCGAGCGAGCGCAATGCTCACCCACACTTCTCGGGTCAAGAGCTGGCGGTGGTGCACAACGGCATTATCGAAAACCACGAAGAACTGCGTGAGCGCCTCAAGGGCCTGGGTTATGTGTTCAGCTCGGATACTGACACCGAAACCATCGTCCACCTGCTCGAATACACCCTCAGGAGCCACGCCGATCTGGCCGATGCTCTGAAAGAAGCGGTCAAGCAGCTGCACGGTGCCTACGGCCTGGCGGTGATCAGCGCCAAGCAGCCGGACCGCCTGCTCGCCGCCCGCAGCGGCAGCCCGCTGGTGATCGGCCTGGGCCTGGGCGAGAACTTCCTCGCCTCCGACCAGCTGGCCCTGCGTCAGGTTACCGACCGCTTTATGTACCTGGAAGAGGGTGATATCGCCGAGATCCAGCGCGACAGCGTGCAGATCTGGGATGTCTGCGGCCAGCCGGTGGTGCGCGAAAGCGTGCAGTACCACGAAGGCGCGGAAGCCGCCGACAAGGGTGAGTACCGCCACTTTATGCTCAAGGAAATCCATGAGCAGCCCAAGGTGGTGCAGCGCACCCTGGAGGGCCGTCTGGGCAGCAACCAGGTGCTGGTCCAGGCCTTCGGCCCGCAAGCTGCCGAGTTGTTCGCCAAGGTGCGCAACGTGCAGATAGTCGCCTGCGGCACCAGTTACCATGCCGGCATGGTCGCCCGTTACTGGCTGGAAGAGCTGGCCGGGATTCCCTGTCAGATCGAAGTGGCCAGCGAGTTCCGCTACCGCAAGGTGGTGGTTCAGGCGGACACGCTGTTTGTCAGCATCTCCCAGTCCGGGGAAACCGCCGACACCCTGGCCGCCCTGCGCAACGCCAAGGCGCTGCCCCATGAGCAGGGCGGCTACCTGGCCAGCCTGGCGATCTGCAACGTCGGCATCAGCTCCCTGGTGCGCGAATCCGACCTGTGTCTGCTGACCCATGCCGGCCCGGAGATCGGTGTGGCCTCGACCAAGGCCTTCACCACCCAGCTGGTCGCCCTGATGCTGCTGACCCTGTCCCTCGGCCAGGTGCGCGGCACTTTGGACAAGGCGCTGGAAGCCGAGCTGGTGGATGAACTGCGCCGCCTGCCCACCCGCCTGGGCGAAGCCCTGGCCATGGACGGGGTGGTGGAGAAGGTTTCCGAGCTGTTCGCGGAGAAACACCATGCGCTGTTCCTCGGGCGTGGCGCGCAGTACCCGGTGGCTATGGAAGGGGCGCTCAAGCTCAAGGAGATCTCCTATATCCACGCCGAAGCCTACCCGGCTGGCGAGCTCAAGCACGGGCCATTGGCGCTGGTGGACAGCGATATGCCGGTGGTCACCGTGGCACCCAACAACGAGCTGCTGGAAAAGCTCAAATCCAACCTGCAGGAAGTTCGTGCCCGTGGTGGCGAGCTGCTGGTGTTTGCCGACGAGCAGGCCGGCATGAGCAACGGCGAGGGCACCCACGTGGTGAACATGCCGCATATCCACGACCTGCTGGCACCAATCCTCTACACCATTCCACTGCAGCTGCTGTCCTACTACGTCGCCGTGCTCAAGGGGACCGATGTTGACCAGCCGCGTAACCTGGCCAAGAGCGTAACGGTTGAGTAAGGAGGTGCGCTGATGCAGCGAGAAGAAGTCAAGAGCAAGCAGGCTGCCGGGGTGTTCTTCGATACCCATGTCATCGTCAACCCGGCCAATACCCAGGAGTGGATCGTGCTGTTCAAGAAGGGCGCGGGCACCAGCTTCTTTCTGGTCGATGGCCAGGAGCAGGTGGAGTCCTTCGCCGACCTGAACATGCTCATCGAGGAGTTGCGGCAACTCGGCATCAAAGGTGCAGAGATTCATTTCTGAGTCTCTCGCGCCACTTCGCCACGCAGGTATCCTATGCCCATCCGCTATGCCCGCCGCCTGACCGGGCGCAGGCGCACTGCCATTGCCAACCGTCATCTGGGTTTTGCCCTGGCCTTTGTCGCCGGGGCGATCAATGCCGGCGGTTTTCTCGCGGTGCAGCAGTACACCTCGCATATGACCGGGATCGTCTCGGCGATGGCCGACAATATCGCCATGGGGGCTTATTCCCCGGTGCTGAGTGGCCTGGGCGGGGTGCTGTCGTTTCTTCTCGGGGCCATCTGCTCGACCATGATGGTCAGCTATGCCCGGCGGCGGCGGATGCACAGCGTGAACGCCCTGCCGCTGTTGTTCGAGGCTTTCCTGCTGCTGTGTTTCGGCTTTCTCGGCGCGACCCTGGCGAGCATCGAGGGCCTGTTCGTGCCGCTGACGGTAATGCTGCTGTGCTTCATCATGGGCCTGCAGAATGCCCTGATCACCAAGTTGTCACGGGCGGAAATCCGCACCACCCATATCACCGGCATCGTTACCGATATCGGCATCGAACTGGGCAAGCTGTTCTACTGGAACCGGCGCAAGGTCGGCCACCAGATTGGCGTTGTGGCCGACCGGCAACGGCTGCGGGTGCTCGCCCTGTTGGGCCTGTATTTCTTTCTCGGCGGGCTGGCCGGGGCCTTCGGCTTCAACCGTCTCGGCTATATCGCTACCCTCCCTCTGGCCCTGTTGCTGGTTGCTCTGGCCAGCGTACCGGCGCTGGATGACCTGCGTTCGCTGTTGCGGCGTCTGCAGCGCGGTTAACTAGGCTGGCCAATAGCCGTGCGCAACGGAACCCATGCCCGAGCGCAGCAGTCATCTGAACTAAGCTTTCAGTGATGACTGTACGGAGGGATATGTGATGCTCGCCTATCTGCCGCCGCGCCTGCATGAACTGCAGCTGCCCCTGCGCCTGCGCCTGTGGGATGGCAAACAGCTGGACCTCGGGCCCAATCCGCGCCTGACCATGGTGGTGAAAGATCCCAGTCTGGTGACGCAACTGGCTCACCCCAGCCTGGACGTGCTGGGCGGTGCCTATGTCGAAGGGCGGCTGGATCTGGAAGGGCCGATCGAGACGGTGATCGAGGTGGGCGATGCGCTCAGTCGGACCCTGCTGGATGACGCCGTCAGCGCCGAACCGCTGCGTGCTCGGCATGACAAGACCAGCGATGCGCAGGCCATCAGCTACCACTACGACCTGTCCAACGACTTCTACGGACTGTGGCTCGACCGAGAGCTGATCTACTCCTGCGCCTATTATGAAAACGGCGATGAAGACCTCGACCAGGCCCAGCGAGCCAAACTGCGCCACCTGTGCCGCAAGCTACGCCTGCAGCCTGGCGAGCGCCTGCTGGATGTCGGTTGCGGCTGGGGCGGCCTGGCGCGTTTCGCCGCGCGGGAGTTCGCCGTCGAGGTGCTCGGCATCACCCTCAGCCGGGCGCAGCTGGAACTGGGTCGGCGGCGGGTGGCGGAGGAGGGCCTGGGCGATCAGGTGCGCCTGGAACTGCTGGATTACCGCGACCTGCCGCAGGACGAGCGTTTCGACAAGGTGGTCAGCGTCGGCATGTTCGAGCATGTCGGCCATGCAAATCTGGCGCTCTACTGCCAGCGCCTGTTCGCCGCGGTCAGGCCCGGCGGCCTGGTGATGAACCACGGCATCACCGCCAAGCACAGCGATGGCCGCCCCGTTGGCCGCGGTGCCGGCGAGTTTATCGAACGCTATGTGTTTCCCCAGGGCGAGCTGCCGCACCTGGCGACCATGACCGCCTGCCTCAGCGATGCGGGCCTGGAAGTGGTCGATGTGGAAAGCCTGCGCTTGCACTATGCGCGCACCCTGCAGCAATGGAGCGAGCGCCTGGAGGCGCAGCTGGACAAGGCCGCCCGACTGGTGCCGGAACAGGCCCTGCGCATCTGGCGGCTGTACCTGGCCGGGTGCGCCTATGGCTTTGCCCATGGCTGGATCAACCTGCACCAGATTCTCGCGGTCAAACCCCTGGACGACGGCAGCCATTCGCTGCCCTGGACCCGCGCCGATCTCTATCGACCAGGCTGAGCAGCTCGGGCTAGAGCGCCTCAACCATCAGCCTCGCGCGGCACAGTCGAATTTCCGCCGCGGGACGGACGTTCGCGTCCCGCGGATGGGTGCTTACGCCGGTTGGCCGTTCAACGCGTGCTTCGATGACTCGGGTTGGGCCAGCGTGGGATGGCCCTGGGGAAGAACAGGGCGGCGAGGCGGTATTGCCGCAGACGACGCCGATGGCGGAGTATCCTCGGCAGATCCTGATTTATCTCCGGGGAGCAAGCCCATGTTTTCCCATATCTGCATCGGTGCGAGCGACTTTCCGCGCGCGCTGGCCTTCTACCAGCCGATCATGGCGCTGCTGGGTATCAAGTTGCGTTTTCTCGACGAGCACAAACCCTGGGTGGCCTGGCAATCGAAGCCGGAGCCCCGGCCGCTGCTGCTGATCGGAAAACCCCATGATGGTGCCCCGCATCACCCAGGCAACGGGCAGATGGTGGCGCTGTTGGCGCAGAGCCGGGCCCAGGTCGAGCAGGCCTATCGGCTGGCGCTTGCCCATGGCGGGCACTGTGAGGGCGCGCCGGGGCTGCGCACCGAGTACCACCCGGACTACTACGCTGCCTACTTTCGCGACCCGGACGGCAACAAGCTCTGCGTGGTCTGTCACCAGCCCGAGTGAGGGGTCACTGCGCGTCTGGTTTAGCGGGCGCTCGGCAGTAGCGCGTAGGATGGGTTGAGCGTAGCGCTACCCATGCCGTGGCCACTCCAATCTGTGGATTGGCAAAACCCCTGATGGGTATCGCAGGCTCAACCACATCCTACGGTTGTGGATAACGCCTCAGCCGATACCCCGCACCCCTCCATCGGCCCGCGCAGAGCGGCAGGTCTGACCAGAGCCTATTACCGAAGCCCGCAAGGTTTCGCCGCTATCAGCAGTCGAAGCCGTGCTGGCTGCGGTAGTACTCCACCTGTTCAGCGGGCATCTCCTTGAACAGCGCGCAGATGGTGAAGCTGCCGACCTGACGGCCGTGTTTCAGGTAGCCCCAGTCGGTGATCTGTTCGCGGGTAAAGCGCAGCTGCTGGCCCCAGGTCACGCTCTTGACGACGCGCGGCTGGTTGGCCACTTCACCGATAAAGCCTTGTTCAAGCGGCCGGAAGCGCGTGATCCAGAAGGTTTCAATACCGTTGCTGTCCTCGACCATGACCTGAACCTTGAAGCCACTGGTATTGGCTGGCGGCTTGGCGGCCAGGGCCAGGAACTCTGTCAGGCCGGCCTGGGCCTGGCGTACGGCAGTTGAGACGGCTGGGTCCTGGCGCTCGGCGCTGACCACTTCATTGCTGTCGCGTGCGCTGGCGTGAAATGCCGTCAGGCCGAGTACGAGCAGAGAAGCGATATATGAGAGGCGCATGCTGATTCCTTTCGTGGTGGCCTGGCTGTTACGCGTCATTTTCCAGGGCTGAGTCTGGACACTTAGCGGTTTCGTCGATCATCTGCCGCTTTCCCCACTTTTCCAGGCGGGTGTACCAGGCCAGGTCACTGTCATCCAGCTGCGCCTTGGCTTTTTCACTGCCGTTGCGGGCGGCCACTTCCAGCCACAGTTGCTGTTGGTCACGATTGAGCGGCATGCCACTGCCGGTGCCGTAGGCCTGGCTCAGGCTGAATTGCGCGGGTGCATGGTTGCTCTGTGCCGCTTTGCAGATCCAGTACAGCGCTTTGCTGTCGCTGCTGCTGAAATGGATCGCGCGCTCATCGCCGCTGGCGGCAAATTCCACACCGCTGTCACGGCTCCAGTACAGCTCGCCCAGCAGATATTGGCTCTGGATGTCGCCTTGTAGCGCGGCCTGTTCAAACCAGTGCATGGCCTGGAAGCGTTCATCCTGGTCGCCCGGGTTTTCCAGGTAGTCGATGCCCAGTTCAACCTGAGCCAGGGCCAGGCCCTGTTCGGCGGCCTGGTTCAACCAGCGCTTGCGCTCGGAATCGTCGCCAGGCAGGAGCTTGTCGCGATAAAGCATGGCAATTTCAAAGGCGGCACGGGCAACCCCCTGGTCGGCGGCTTCGGCGTACCAGCGTTCACTCTCGGGGTAGTCCTGCTGGGTATAGAAGTGATAACCGATATTGAACTGGGCGCAGGCATCCCCCGCAATTGCCTGTTGCAGAAGCGCTGGCAGGCTGTGCTGATCCGACTGATCAAGCGTCACTGGGCAATGGGTGCTGGCCGCCTGGCTGGTGGCGGTGCAGAGCAACAGGGCGCTGGCGAGCAGCGGGGCGGTAAGCCTGTGGGCAGGAAACATGTCGATCATCCTTGATGGCGGTAACCCGAGCCGGCTTGCTCGGGTGGAGCGGCAGATAGAGATAAGTACCTTAGTGACTTGTTGTCGAGCGAGACAAGTTTTGCCTGGCCCAGGTTGTCGATTGAGCATTTTTTTGCCGGGCGAGATCACAGAGTGATGCCTGGTAACTGCTGTGGATAAATCGGCTGCGTATCGCCCGGGGTCAGTGCCGCCGTCTTCATCGGGTTGGCTGAGACGACGCTGAAGCCCGCGACCTGTCGGGCGACCATGGCTTACCATGGCGCATCTTTTTCGGGATTCTCGTCATGTCCGAACCTCAGGGCCGCTACCGGGTGTTGCTGATCGTGCTGCTGATCGGCCTCGGCCTGTTTGCCAGCATCTGGCTGGCCGGGCGTTATGCCGAGCAGCGTGCCTGGGAGCTGCGCAGCCAGGAGGCTCAGGGTCAGCTGCAGCTCTACGCGCAGTCGTTGCATACCCTGGTCGAGCGCTTCCGCTCGGTGCCCGAGGTGCTGGCTCTGGACAGCGATATCCGCTCGCTGCTGCGTGCTCCGGATGATCGCCTGCTGCGCAAAAAGCTCAATCAGCGCCTGGAGCAACTCAACGCCGCAGCGGGCTCCACCGTGCTATACCTGCTCGACAGCCAGGGCGAAACCCTGGTGGCGAGCAACTGGCGCGACTGGAGCAGTTTCGTTGGCAACAACTACGCCTTTCGCCCCTATTTTCAGGATGCCGTGCGCCAGTCTGCCGGGCGTTATTTCGCGGTGGGGGTGACCACCGGGATACCGGGTTATTTCCTATCCCACGCGGTGCTCGATGAAGCCGGCGTGGTGCTCGGCGTGCTGGTGGTCAAGCTCGAACTGGAGGAGCTGCAGCGCGAATGGGCCAGCCAGTCCGGGGTGTTGCTGGTGGCCGACAGCTACTCGGTGGTGATCCTCAGCAACAAGCCGGCCTGGCGTTTTCGCGTGCTCAGTGAGCTGAGCGAGCAGGCCCGCGCCGAGCTGGTGGAGGTGCGCAAGTATGCCGAGCAGGCCCTGCAGCCGCTGCCCAGCACGTTGCGCCGGCAGATCGATAGCGACAGCCAGTGGCGGCGGGTCGAGGGCCCGGATGGTCCGCGCGATTACCTCTGGCAACGCCTGGCCCTGGAGGGCGAAGGCTGGACCCTGCATTTGCTGCTCGAGCCGCAGGCTCTGGTTGACAGCGTGCGCAGCTATCGCCTGGCCGCCGCCGGGGTGTGGATGACCCTGGCCTTTCTCCTGCTGTTTCTCGCCCAGCGGCGCAAGAACCAGCGCCTGCAGGCCGGTATCCGCGAGCGCCTGGAGCGCGAAGTGGCGCTGCGCACCGCGGAATTGCGCGAGGCCCAGGAAGGCCTGGTGCATGCGGCGAAGATGGCCGCCCTGGGGCAGATGTCGGCGGCCATGGCCCATGAAATCAACCAGCCGCTGACCGCCATGCAGATGCAGCTGGGCAGCCTGCGCCTGCTCCTCGACAGCGGCCGCCAGGCCGATGTGCGCGAGGGCCTGCAGCGTATCGACGGCCTGTTGCAGCGCATGGCCGGGCTGACCGGGCACCTGAAAACCTTCGCCCGCAAGAGCCCGGCGGGCCTCAGCGAGCGCTTGCGCCTGAGTGATGTGCTGGACCAGGCCCTGCAACTGCTGGCCCCGCGCATACGCAGCGAAAATGTCGAACTGCACTGCGAGATCGAGGGCGAGGCCATGGTCCTTGGCGATGCCATCCGCCTCGAACAGGTGCTGCTCAACCTGCTGCACAACGCCCTGGATGCCATGGCGTCTGCCGAAACGCGGCAGTTGCATATCCGTATCCAGCGCCAGGCCGACACCTGCCTGCTCAGCGTCGCCGACAGCGGCGGCGGCATCGCCGCCGAGGCGCTGGACCATGTCTTCGAACCCTTCTTCACTACCAAGCCGGTAGGCGCGGGGTTGGGCCTGGGCCTGGCGGTGTCCTACGGCATCGTGCGCGAACTGGGCGGCAGCCTGGAGGCGACCAATGGCGAGCAGGGTGCGGTATTTACCCTGCGTCTGCCGGCGGCGTAGGCGTACTCGGTCTGCGCACCAATGCATGCCACCCGCCTGCTGGTGCGCACAGCGCACCCTACAAAATTCCAAGGCAGTTACACTGCCGCCGATTGATCAGGAGGTGATATGACCGGGCAAGTGATAGTCGTCGACGATGAAGCGGCAATCCGTGAGGCCGTGCAGCAGTGGCTGGAGCTGTCCGGTCTGCATGTGCGCAGCTGCGCCAGCGCGGCCCAGGCCCTGGCGCTCATCGACCGCGACTTTGCCGGGGTGGTGGTCAGCGATGTGCGTATGCCTGGCACCGACGGCCTGCAGCTGCTGGACAAGCTGCTGGAGCTGGATCGCGACCTGCCGGTGATCCTGGTTACCGGTCACGGCGATGTGCCCATGGCGGTACAGGCACTGCGTCAGGGTGCCTACGACTTTATCGAAAAGCCCTTCACCCCCGAGCGTCTGCTCGACAGCGTGCGCCGCGCCCTGGACAAGCGCCGCCTGGTTTGCGAGAACCGCCAGCTGCGCGAGCAGTTTTCCCGCAAGGACCAGATCGAGGCGCAACTGCTTGGCGTATCGAAGCCGATGGAAAACCTGCGCCGGCAGATCCTCGAGCTGGCCGGCACCTCGGTGAACATCCTTCTGCGCGGTGACACCGGCAGTGGCAAGGAGCGGGTCGCGCGCTGCCTGCACGATTTCAGCGCCCGCGCCGGCAAGCCCTTCGTCGCGCTGAACTGCGCGGCGATTCCCGAGCACCTGTTCGAAAGCGAGCTGTTCGGCCATGAAAGCGGGGCCTTTACCGGCGCTCAGGGCAAGCGCATCGGGCGCATCGAACACGCCGATGGCGGCACCCTGTTTCTCGACGAGGTGGAAAGCCTGCCCCTGGCCCAGCAGGTCAAACTGCTGCGCGTGCTGCAGGAGAAAACCCTGGAGCGCCTGGGCTCGAACAAGAGCATCCGGGTCGATCTGCGGGTCATCAGTGCGGTCAAGCCGGACCTGCTCGACGAGGTCAAGGCCGGGCGTTTTCGCGAAGACCTGTACTACCGCCTGAATGTCGCCAGCCTGCGTATTCCGCCGCTGTGCGAGCGCCGCGAGGACATTCCCCTGCTGTTCGAGCACTTCGCCCAGCAGGCTGCGCAGCGTAACCAGCGGGAGATGCCGGCCCTGTCGCCCAGCGAGCTGGCGCGCCTGCTCGGGCACGACTGGCCGGGCAATGTGCGCGAGCTGATCAATGCCGCCGAGCGCCATGCCCTGGGCTTGAGTGGCGGGGTGGAGAGCGCCGCGGGTGCGCCGCTGCAATCGTTGGCCGAGCAGATGGAAGCCTTCGAGGCGCAGTGCCTGCACCGCGCCCTGCAGCATTGTCAGGGCAATATCGCCGAGGTCATGGCGCTGCTGCAGCTGCCGCGGCGCACCCTCAACGAGAAGATGCAGCGCCACGGCCTGCAGCGCAGCAGCTATCGCACCGCCGGTAGCAGCGACGAGGATTGAAAGCCCGCGCCCAGCCTGTAGCCCGAATAAGCCTTGGCGCAATCAGGGACCGTGCGCTGCGCTTATCAGGGCTACAGGTGATCTAGTCGGCGGAATTTCGCTTATCTAAGTTTTTTCACTGGCGGATTTCCGCTCGCTACAGCCGCCAGGCTGGCCGTACTGATCAGGGTAAAGGCTCTAGGACGGGCTTTTCGACGTCTGGCACGGCTTCTGCTATAGCTCTTGTCAGCCACGCGCTTAATTGCCGCGGGCAGCATAAGAAAGACAAGAGGTTAGCCTATGAACTGCCAAGCATCCCCAGCGAGCCACGCTCGCCCAGCTGCACAACGCCACCTCTTGCGCGCACGGTTTCGGCCGGGTGCGGGCACTTGTCTCTTTCAGCCATTCAGCTAGCCAAGGCACGGCTCCGCCACTTGGGCGGCGCACAGCGTCTACAGTGAAACCTCTGCATTAAAGCCATAACAACAACGGAGATTGATCCATGCGAATGACCAAACGACTCAGCCTGTTTGCCGCTGCTGCGGCCTTTACTGCCAGCACCGCGGTACTCGCCGCGCCGACCTTTATCAATATCCTCACCGGCGGCACCAGCGGCGTGTACTACCCGATCGGCGTCGGCCTGTCGCAGCTGTACAGCAATGGCATCGCCGATTCGAAGACCTCGGTGCAGGCGACCAAGGCTTCGGTGGAAAACCTCAACCTGCTGCAGAGCGGCCGCGGCGAGCTGGCCCTGGCCCTCGGTGATTCGGTGGCCGACGCCTGGAATGGCGTGGAAGATGCCGGCTTCAAGACGCCGCTGAAAAAGCTGCGCGCCATCGCCGGCACCTACCCCAACTACATCCAGATCGTCGCCAACAAGGAGTCCGGCATCAACACCCTGGCGGACCTCAAGGGCAAGCGCATTTCCGTCGGCGCGCCGAAGTCCGGTACCGAGCTGAATGCCCGTGCCATCTTCAAGGCCGCCGGCCTGAGCTATGAAGACATGGGCAAGGTCGAGTTCCTGCCGTACGCCGAGTCGGTCGAGCTGATCAAGAACCGTCAGCTGGATGCCACCCTGCAATCCTCGGGGCTGGGCATGGCGGCGATCCGCGATCTGGCCGCCACCCTGCCGATCAACTTCGTCGCCATCCCGGCCGAAATCACCGCCAAGATCGACAACGCCGCCTACCAGGCCGCCTCGATTCCTGCCGGTACCTATGACGGCCAGGACAGCGATGTACCGACCGTGGCCATTCAGAACATCCTGGTCAGCCATGACGGCGTGTCCGAGGAAGTGGCCTACCAGATGACCAAACTGATGTTCGACAACCTCGAGCGCCTGGGCAATGCCCACTCGGCGGCCAAGGACATCAAGCTGGAAGGCGCGGCCAAGGGCCTGCCGATTCCGCTGCATCCGGGTGCCGAGCGCTTCTACAAGGAAGTTGGCGCACTGTAAGGCTGCCGAAGGGTTGGCCGGGTAGGATAGTTTGAGCACAGACGTTCGTAGGATGGGTTAGCCGCGCAGCGGCGTAACCCATCAAGCGATGTCGAAGGCGAGTGCCCATGCAGCATGGGTATCGCTGCGCTCAACCCATCCTACCCAAGCCTCCTTATTTCTAGAGCTGCAAATAAAACCGGCGTGCAGGGCACGGCAGGTTTTGTTGGCGACTCTTGTGCTTCCTATGCTGTAACGAGGGCATTAGCTCCATGAGCGACCACAACCAAGGCCTCGCCGCCAATCCTGGCGACTGGCCGAAAGCGCTGTTCTATGTCGCGCTGCTGTTTTCCATTTTCCAGATCATCACCGCGGCCTTTCACCCGGTGTCCAGCCAGATCCTCCGTGCCGTGCACGTCGGCTTTCTGCTGATGGTGGTGTTTCTCTGCTTCCCGCTGCGCGGCCGCGGTCAGCCCTGGCAGCCCATGGCCTGGCTGCTCGGCCTGGCCGGCATGGCCACGGCGTTCTACCAGTGGTATTTCGAAGCCGATCTGATCCAGCGCTCCGGCGATTTGACCCAGGCCGATATGGTGATTGGCCTGATGCTAATCGTGCTGGTGTTCGAGGCCGCGCGGCGGGTGATGGGCATCGCTCTGCCCTTTATCTGCGCGCTGTTTCTGGTCTACGGCCTGTTCGGCCAGTACCTGCCCGGTGATCTGATGCACCGCGGCTATGCCCTGGACCAGATCGTCAACCAGCTGGCCTTCGGCACCGAGGGTCTGTACGGCACGCCGACCTATGTCTCGGCCACCTATATCTTCCTGTTTATCCTGTTCGGCGCGTTCCTCGAACAGGCCGGCATGATCAAGCTGTTCACCGACTTCGCCATGGGCCTGTTCGGCCACAAGCTCGGCGGCCCGGCCAAGGTATCGGTGGTGTCGTCGGCGCTGATGGGCACCATCACCGGTTCGGGTGTGGCCAACGTGGTCACCACCGGCCAGTTCACCATCCCGCTGATGAAGCGCTTCGGCTACAAGCCGGCGTTTGCCGGCGGCGTCGAGGCGACCTCCTCGATGGGCAGCCAGATCATGCCGCCGATCATGGGTGCGGTGGCCTTTATCATGGCCGAGACGATCAACGTGCCGTTCTTCGAGGTGGCCAAGGCCGCGTTGATTCCGGCCCTGCTGTACTTCGGCTCGGTGTTCTGGATGGTTCACCTGGAGGCCAAGCGTGCCAACCTGCGCGGCCTGCCCAAGGACCAGTGCCCCAACCCCTGGGCCGCGGTGAAGCAGCGCTGGTACCTGCTGATCCCGCTGTTCGTGCTGATCTACCTGCTGTTCTCCGGGCGCACGCCGCTGTTCTCCGGGATGGTCGGCCTGGCCCTGACCGCCATCGTGATTCTCGGCTCGGCGATCATCCTGCGGGTGTCGTCCAAGGTCATGCGCTTCGCTTTCTGGATTGCTCTGGGCGTGCTCTGCGCCGGCTTCTTCCAGCTCGGCATCGGCGTGGTGTTCGGCGTGGTGGCGCTGCTGGTGGCGATCTGCTGGTTCGTCAAAGGCGGGCGCGACACTCTGGTGATCTGCCTGCACGCGCTGGTGGAAGGTGCCCGTCATGCGGTGCCGGTGGGCATCGCCTGCGCCCTGGTCGGGGTGATCATCGGCGTGGTCTCGCTGACCGGGGTGGCCTCGACCTTCGCCGGCTATATCCTCGCCATCGGCCAGGACAACCTGTTCCTCTCGCTGATCCTTACCATGCTCACCTGCCTGGTGCTGGGCATGGGTATTCCGACCATTCCCAACTACATCATCACCAGCTCGATCGCCGCGCCGGCGCTGCTGGAGCTGGGCGTGCCGCTGATCGTCTCGCATATGTTCGTGTTCTATTTCGGCATCATGGCTGACCTCACCCCGCCGGTGGCGCTGGCCTGCTTCGCCGCAGCGCCGATTGCCAAGGAGAGCGGGCTGAAGATCAGCCTGTGGGCGATTCGCATCGCCGTGGCCGGATTTATCGTGCCCTTTATGGCGGTGTACGAGCCGGCGCTGATGCTGCAGGGCGACAGCCTGCTGGCGACCGTCTATGTGGTGCTCAAGGCGGCCCTGGCGATTGGCATCTGGGGCGCGATCTTTACCGGCTTTCTGCAGGCCAAGATGCCCTGGTGGGAACGCGCGCTCGGTTTCGCCGCCGGTGCCAGTCTGATCCTGGCCACGCCGATGAGCGATGAGATCGGCTTCGCCCTGGCGGCGATCTTTATCGCTCAGCACTTCTGGCGCGCCCATCGCGGCCAGATGGCGGCGGCGTGATCGGCCTGTGTCTGGGCCTGGCCGGGGCGGTATGGGCCGAGTTGCCCGTGCCGGCCTTTACCCTGGCCTGGACGCATACGATCGAGAAAATACGTTGGGAAGAGGATTACCGCGTTACGCCGCAGGGGCTGTTGCTCGGCGAGGCGCGGGTCAAGGGTTCCGGGGCCGGTATGGAGATTCCAGACGGTGCCGAACTGCGCGAGGGCAGCTGGCATTACCAGCGTCAGCTACCACCCTTGCAGCCACTGCGTTTGGGGCGAACCCCCGAGGCAGGGGATTATCAACTGTGTTTCAACCAGCGTTGCCACTCGATGAGTGAATGGCTCGGCCCGCCACAAGCGACCCAGCCGGCGTTGGAACTCTGGAGCTGTGAGCAAAGCTCCCCGGCCGCCTCGGCGGCAGGCCAGAACGACGGCTAAGGCTGCGTTCGCTCCCGGGCCACAAGCCCTGGCTGTTGTAGAGGAGAACCCCCATTTGGCGCAGCCGGTGGGGGTTTTGTTCATTATGGCTCAGCTCGTATTCTTGCCCGTAGGGTGCGCTGTGCGCACCAGCATTTTGCAACCTGGGTTGGTGCGCACAGCGCACCCCACAATTCCGATGACAGCCCAACCAGTAGCGGCTCGCCCCACCAGCAGGATGTTATGAGCACCATCACCTATTACCTGGAAATGCAGCACCCCGAACAGATCCGCGCCAAGGCCCTGCCGGTCGATTTGAGCGTTGTCGAATGCCAACATAAGCAGTTCCAGCTCAACCGCTTTCTCTACCAACTGGTCGGTGAGCCCTGGCAGTGGACCGACAAACTCAGCTGGACGGACGCGCAGTGGCGCGCGCTGATCGAGCAGCCCAATCACCGCACCTGGGTGGCCTATCACCAGGGGGCCATCGCCGGGTATTACGAGCTGCTGCGCGATGCTGACGGCGCGGTGGAGATTCTCTATTTCGGCCTGGCCGAGGCCTTCTTCGGCCAGGGCTTTGGCGGTCCGCTGCTGACCCACGCCCTGCAATCCGCCTGGGCCTGGCCCGGCACCACGCGGGTCTGGGTGCATACCTGCAGCCTCGATCACCCCAGCGCCCTGGCCAACTACCAGGCCCGCGGCCTGCAGATCTACCGCGAGGAAGTGACCCCGTAGAGGGGTCTAACCCGTCAGCCAATTGATGGCTTAGCACCCTCCAGCTATGTCCCCAGCTCTTGCAGATCTTCGGTAGGGGCTTTGAGGCTGATAAATATGTCCATTCGCGGCGATGGGCCTGGGTGCCCCCGCTGCTGCTACGACAGAACCTTTGTAGCCCGGATAAGCCTTGGCGCAATCCGGGATCGCGGTGCCCCGGATTACGCTGCGCTTATCCGGGCTACATTCAGGCCTTCGAAAGCCGGATGGGCTTAGCTGCGCGGTAGATTCAGGCGTTCTGCTGCGCGGCGTAGCCCATCAGGCGCACAGGTCTACACAGCGGTCTACGCTTGCAGGGTCGCGAACCCACCTCAGGAGCCGATCATGCGCCGCGTCCTTATCAACCCCCTGCTACTCAGCCTCTGCCTGTTGCCCGCCCTGGCCAGCGCCATGGAGATCCAGCCCGGCCTGTGGGAAATCAGCTCGAACAATATGCAGGTCGACGGCCAGGCCGTGCCGGGCATGGAGACGATGCTCGCGCAGATGAAAAACCTGCCCCCCGAGCAGCGCCAGATGATGGAACAGATGATGGCGCAGCAGGGCGTGCAACTGGGCGACAAGGGCGTGCGCGTGTGCATGAGCGAGGCGCAGATCAAGGCCCAGCAGATTCCCCTGCAGGACCCCGAATCAGGCTGTAGCCATGAAGTCACCGAGCGCAGCGCCGAGCTGTGGAAATTCCGTTTCAGCTGCCCGGACGGGCAGGGCGAAGGCGAGACGCGCTTTCTCAGCGACAAGGAATTCACCACCCAGGTGCAGGGCACCTATGGCGGCCAGAACAGCAGCATGCAAAGCCATGCGCGCTGGGTTTCGGCCGATTGCGGCGGCCTGCAACCGCGCTGATTGAGGGTGCCCGTCAGCCCCTTGGCCAAGGGTGCATTCGATAATTGATGCTAAAAGATAATAAACCTCAATTGCGTTGACGAGGGTGACGAACTGCTGCGAAAATCAAATCGATAATTATTAGCATTTGAATTGGCGTGCCTGGGCAGCCGATGCGCGCGTGCTGGTGAGTACCTCCTGCAAGCAAGGACGACCCTGCAGGGCATTCGATATTCGCATTGGGGAGAGTCCTTGTGTTTTGTAGAAAGACCCGTCTAGCCGTGGCCGTCGCCGCCGCCTGCAGTTTCAACCATGCCCTGGCCGCTGAAGACGCTGCAGTGCAACTCGATGCCCAGACCGTCGTCGGCAGCAGTGATGCCGCCCAGCCCGACAGCTACAAGGCCGCGCCCAGCAGCGCCGCCACCAAGCTGGAGCTGACGCCGCGGCAGACCCCGCAATCGATCTCCACCATCACCGGCGCGCAGCTGCAGGACTTCAAGCTGAGCAGCGTCAACGATGCGCTCAAGTACACCACCGGGATTCAGGTCCAGGAGGTCGAAACCGACCGCACCTACTACAGCGCTCGCGGCTTCGACATCACCAACTTCCAGTACGACGGCATCGGCATCCCCTTCGTTTACGGCAACGTCGAGGGCGATCTGGATACCGCGATCTTCGAGCGGGTTGAGGTCATTCGCGGGGCCAACGGCCTGATGTCCGGCACCGGCAACCCCTCGGCGACCATCAACTTCGTGCGCAAGCGGCCGACCCTGGCCCCCCAGGCGCGCGTCGACCTGACCGCCGGCTCGTGGGACAAGCGCCGCATCGATGTCGACGTTTCCGGCGCGCTGACAGAGTCCGGCAATGTGCGTGGCCGCGCGGTCTACGCCAACGAAAACAAGGACTCCTACCTGGATCGCTATTCCCGCGAGAAGAACATCTTCCACGGCGTGATCGAGGTGGACCTGGACGACAGCACCCTGTTCACCCTCGGCCACACCCTGCAGAAGAGCGACGCCAATAGCCCTATGTGGGGCGCGCTGCCGCTCAACTTCAGCGATGGCTCGGCCACCGACTATTCGCGTTCCACCAGCACCTCGACCGACTGGGCCTACTGGGACATGCAGGAAAACCGCAGCTTCGCCGAGCTGGCGCACAACTTCGCCAACGGCTGGCAGGCCAAGGCCGTACTCACCCATGTCGAGAAGAAGGGCGACAGCTCGCTGTTCTATGTGTACGGCACCCCGGACCGCGACACCGGTCTGGGCCTGTTCAGCTACCCCTCCGAATACCAGGAGACGAACAAGCAGCTGATCGCCGACCTCTACGCCAGCGGCCCCTTCGCCCTGGCCGGGCGCGAGCATGAGCTGGTAGTGGGCGGCAGCTGGTCGAAATCCGAGCTGGAGGATATGTCCTGGTACGACTCCACCACCGGCACCGCCCTGCCGCCGCTGGAAGACTGGACCGGCAGCTTCCCGCGACCGCTGAACGATAACGGCACCAATGGCAGCGACTTCACCGACCGCATGCAGAGCGTATACTCCGCCGCGCGCTGGAGCCTGAGCGACAGCCTGAGTCTGATCACCGGCGTGCGCGTGGTTGATGTCGACAGTGAGGGCACAAGCTACGGATCGAGCAAGTCCACCTCGTACAACAACGAAGTGGTGCCCTATGCCGGGTTGATTTACGACCTCAACGAGCAGTACTCGGTCTACGCCAGCTACACCGAGATCTTCGACCCGCAGACCAAGCAGGACAGCAGCGGTAATCGCCTGGCCCCGGTCGAAGGGGTCAACTACGAAGCCGGGATCAAGGCCGAGCTGCTCGACGACAAGGTCAACCTGAGCCTGGCGGTGTTCCGCACCGAGCAGGACAACGTCGCCGCGGTGGCCGGGATGAACGGTGGCACCGTCTTCTATAAAGGCGAGCAAGGCATCACCAGCGAAGGCTACGAAGTGGAAGTCTCCGGCGAACTGCTGCAAGGCCTGCAGGCCACCGCCGGCTACACCTTTGTCGATATCCGCGATGCCGAGGACCAGCACGCCGTCACCTACTCGCCCAAGCATATGCTGCGCGCCTCCAGCACCTATCGCATCCCGGGGCTGGAGCAGCTCAAGGTCGGGGCCAGCATGAGCTGGCAGGACGATATCCGTAACGGCATCGCCGAGCAGGACGCCTACGCCCTGGTCAACCTGATGGCCAGCTACGAGATCGACCGCAACTGGACGGTGTCGGCCAACCTCAACAACCTCACCGACGAGAAGTACCTGACCAGCCTGTACTGGACCCAGGCCTATTACGGTGCCCCGCGCAACGCCAGCATGACGGTCAGCTGGAACTACTAGAACGCCGCTGCGCCGTGGCCCGAGCAGGCTGGCGGCGCGCCGCCACTTACCGTAACGAGATAGCCCATGCGTTCCGCCTTTGTTGTTCTGCATCGCTGGTTCGGCCTGTTTATCGCCGTGTTCCTGTTTGTCTCCGGCCTGACCGGGGCGGTGATCTCCTGGGATCACGAAGTCGACGAGTGGCTTAACCCGCAGCTGTTCGAGGCCCGTAGTGAAGGCCCGGTGCAAACGCCGCAGGCCCTTGCCGCCCAGCTGGAAGCCCGCGACCCAAGGCTGCAGGTCGGCTTTATGCCGCTGTACACCGAGCCGGGTCATGCCTTCGGCCTCAGCGTCAATCCGCGCATCGACCCGGCCACCGGCAAGGCTTATGAGCTGGATTTCAACCAGGTGGCCCTCGACCCGGTGACCGGCGAGGAACAGGGGCGGCGCATGTGGGGCGCGGTATCGCTGAGCCGCGAAAACCTTATGCCGTTCCTCTATAAGCTGCACTACAGCCTGCATATCCCCGACGGCTTCGGCCTCGAGCTGGGCATTCTGCTGTTCGGCATCGTCGCCATCGTCTGGAGCCTGGACGCCTTTATCGCCCTGTGGCTGTCGTTTCCCAGCTGGCGCGCCTGGCGCAAGTCGTTCGCCTTCCGCTGGCAGCAGGGCGGCTACAAGCTCAACTTCGACCTGCACCGTTCCGGCGGCGTTTGGATCTGGGGCCTGCTGCTGATCCTGGCGGTGACCTCGGTGTCGATGAACCTCAACGTGCAGGTGACCCGGCCACTGGTCGAGCTGTTCTCGCCGCTGACCCCCAGCCCCTTCGCCAGCCGCACCCCGGTCAGCCTCGACGAGCAGCCGCAACCGGGCATCAGCCGCGCCGAGGCGGTCAGCCTGGCGGCCGCCGAAGCGACGCGCCTGGGCCTGGAGAAACCGCCTGGCGGGGTGTTCTATTCGCCGGAGTTCGATGTCTACGGCGTGGGTTTCTACACCGCGGAGAACGACCACGGCGACGGCGGCCTGGGCAACCCCTGGCTGTACCTGGACGGCCAGAGCGGCGCACTGGCGGGCACCCTGATACCGGGCAGCGGCAGCGCCGGGGATATCTTTATGCAGGCGCAGTTCCCCCTGCACTCCGGGCGTATCCTCGGCCTGCCGGGGCGCATCCTGGTGTCGCTGCTGGGGCTGGCGGTGGCCATGCTGTCGCTGACCGGCATTGTTATCTGGGCCAAGAAGCGCCGCTCGCGGGTGCGCAGTGAACAACGCAGCCGGCACAGCGAGCTGCTGGTGCAGGGCGCATTGCGTTAGGGCGCTGCTCCGGCGTCAGCGTCGGCGGGTCTCTCGTCGGGTGCGCCGCGTGTACCAGAGACGGCTGCAAATTCTCGGTGCGCATAGCGCACCCTACGAGGCCTGCGCGTCACCTTACCCAATGCGGCCTGTGCAAGCAGGCCACTCTTCCCCACGCCACAGGCTTTGCGTCTGGCGCTATGGCTCGACAATGCCGTGGCGCGCCTTCAGGGCCTGTACCTGTTCGGCCTGGCTGCTGAGAAAGGCATCGAACTGCTCGATCAGCTCGGGGTGCTGGATGCTCGAGAGAAAGTAGTGGTCATCCTGGTAAGCCAGGTTGCGGTCGAATACCAGGGCATTGCTGTCCATGCCGTTGCTGCGCAGGTGGTACGCCACCACCTGCGGGTTGAGGTAGACGCCATCGACCCGGTCACTCATGGCCATGGCCAGCAGCGAGTCGATCTGGTTGGCCTGGATCAGGATGATCCGCCCCGCCTCGATATCCTCCAGATAGGGCCAGGGAGTAAAACCGCGCTGGGTGCCGAGGCGGCGCAGGCGCGCCTTGCCCTGGTTGAGGTGCTGCGGTTTGACCAGTATGCCGTCGATGGCCGGAGCCGCCGCGCGGCTGAAGTGCACCTGATGGCCGCGCTTGATATCGGCGTTCCAGCGCGGGTTGTCGGGGTACTTCAAATCCACCCGGCCACCGATAAAGTCGCTGAGCAAGCGCCGTACCGGCAGCGGCCGATAAATGAACTCATGGCCCTGGTGGGCGGCGAAGGCGTCCAGCAGCTCGCGGCCATAGCCCAGGTACTGGCCATCCTGCACATTCGAATAGGGCATATAGGGCTGCAGCTCGACCCCCACGGTGAAGGTCTGCGCGCGCAGGGCAGGGCTGAAGGCAAGCGTCAGACAGACCAGCAGTGGAAGAAGGACTGTCATGGCACGGGCTCTCGACATAACGGCATAGGGGCTACAGCAACCATAGCCAATTGCATGCCTCAGAGGGAGCCCGTGCCGGAAAAATCTGACGTTTTGGCCAGCAAAACGGGCGCTAAATGGGCTGCAATGGCCGCCAATCCTGGCTTTGTGCCTGCAGCGATGGGCTATGGCTGTTACCCTGTCCGGCTCAGTTGCCGGTTTGGCGGCTGTACGAGTAGGGCAATCCGTCCTCGTGCGCGTAATGCGTGCCACACGCCTAAGGAGCATTCCATATGGGAAAAGACCCTTCGTCTGACACGACCCCGCAACCAGATGCGGCAAATCTGGATGGCATACCGGCCCCGAGTGGGGCCGCCAATCTGATCGACACCGACTACGTGGTCGGTCAGGACAATATCAAAGGGCAGTTCCTGTTCGCCCTCGACATTCACGGCAAGGTCTTCAGCATTTCCGCACTCACCGTGGTGCTGTTCGTGGTGCTGACCCTGGCCCTGCAGAACGAAGTGGAACCGCTGTTCAGCGCCATCCGCGGCTGGCTCACCAGCAACCTGGCCTGGTTCTTCCTCGGTGCGGCAAATATCTTCGTACTGTTGTGCCTGGGCCTGATCGTCTCGCCGCTGGGCAAGGTGCGCCTGGGCGGTATGGACGCCACCCCCGACCACTCCTACCTGGGCTGGTTCTCCATGCTGTTCGCCGCCGGTATGGGCATCGGCCTGATGTTCTACGGCGTGGCCGAACCCATGGGGCATTTTTCCGCCGCGATGGGCGGGGTCAGTGTCGGCGAAGATGGCCTGCGTACCGACTGGTCGCCGCTCGCGGGTGCCGCCGGTGATGCCGAGGGCGCTGCGCGCCTGGGCATGGCCGCCACCATCTTCCACTGGGGCCTGCACCCCTGGGCGATCTACGCCATCGTCGCCCTGGCGCTGGCGCTGTTCTCCTTCAACAAGGGCCTGCCGCTGTCGATCCGCTCGATCTTCTATCCGCTACTCGGTGAGCGGGTGTGGGGTTGGCCGGGCCATGTGATCGACATCCTCGCGGTGTTCGCCACCCTGTTCGGCCTGGCCACCTCCCTCGGCCTGGGTGCCGAGCAGGCCGCCGCCGGCATGGACCACCTGTTCGGCGTCGCCGCCACCGACCTGAGCAAGGTGCTGCTGATTATCGGCATCACCGGTATCGCCCTGCTGTCGGTGCTGGCCGGCCTGGACAAGGGCGTCAAGCGCCTGTCCGAGCTGAATATGGTCCTGGCCATCCTGCTGCTGCTGTTCGTCATCATCGCCGGCCCGACCCTGGCCATTCTCACCGGCTTCTTCGACAACCTGGGGGCCTACCTGCAACACCTGCCGGCGCTGTCCAACCCGATCGGCCGTGAAGACGCCAACTTCAGCCAGGGCTGGACCGCCTTCTACTGGGCCTGGTGGATCAGTTGGTCGCCATTCGTGGGCATGTTTATCGCCCGGGTCAGCCGTGGCCGCACCGTGCGCGAGTTCCTGATCGCCGTGCTGCTGGTGCCGTCCCTGGTGTCGGTGCTGTGGATGACCGCCTTCGGTGGCACAGGTATCAGCCAACTGGTGGGCGACGGCTTTACCGGCGTGCAGGACGCCGCGCTGGAGCTGAAGCTGTTCGCCATGCTGGCGGAACTGCCGTTGGCGGAGATCAGCTCCTTTATCGGCATCGTGCTGGTGATCGTGTTCTTCGTCACCTCGTCGGACTCAGGCTCCCTGGTGATCGACACCATCACCGCCGGCGGCAAGGTCAACGCCCCGGTACCGCAGCGCGTGTTCTGGGTGATTACCGAAGGCGTAATCGCCATCGCCCTGCTGCTCGGCGGCGGCCTGGTGGCCCTGCAAGCCATGGCGGTATCGACCGGCTTGCCGTTCACCATCGTGCTGCTGGTGGGCTGCGTGTCGATCGTCAAAGGCCTGATGAGCGAACCGCGCTGACCGCTGTTGAGTAGTACAAGAGCGCGCCTTCGGGCGCGCTTTTTTATGCGTGGGGCTTGGGGTTTGGGTGGGCTGGTGCCGGGCAGCTGTAGGAGCGGGCCATGTCACCGATGCGTTAGGCATTGCATCGTATGCGCCGATGTTTTGTATTGCGCATGCCTTCGGAGGCTAACTTTTCTTTGCATGCGAGATTTAAATAAATCTGTCCCCTTTTTTTTCTTTTTTTGTCTGTTGTTGCCAGTAAAAAAACAAGAAAAATGATAGCTGCAAGGCCAAAGCCATTCAGCTACAAATACCGGTGGCTATTTTGAGGGAATAATTTGCACCTATTATGATTGCAGGTAGTAGGAGATAATACCAAAGGCCTATATAGAGATAGTCGCCTTTCAATATGACGATGATTGGAGCTGCTGCCGAAATAATGCATGCAGTTTGAATGTCCTTTTCCATAAATATATTCCGATTTTGCTGTGCATAACGTTTGGTTAAGGGACGGGCTTTAGCCCGGCCCTGTGAGCGAAGCGAGCGATTTGAACCACTAGTTAGAGCTTGTTGCTAAAGTGATGTTTTATTGCATGATGTGTTTTTATTAAAGTAATAATGCAGAAAGCGCAAAAAGCGATATAAAGAAATGAGAAGACTGCAAATTGTACTGGCTGGCTTTCGATTGAGAAAACCTGAGCAGTGCTAGAGCTTATTGGTTTAAACGAAATAGTGCCGGCTATTATTTGACCCAATGCGTATTGGGTTGCTGATGCGGAAAACATTGCTGCAATAATTAGAAGTGCATAGCTTCTATAGTAGCCTTTTGGTCGGCTTGGGATTTTGATTGTAGTAAGCTTTACAATGGCAAAGATTAGTAAAATAGGCGCTAATAATACTGCGACTGAAACGATGATGAACACTATTGCGCTTTGCATGATGACCCTAACTATTAATTAGGCGGCACATATGTCGCAGTCGGTCGCAATATGTGTCGCATAAACTTCCTTGTCGTCAGCTAAGTCCTTGTCTTTCTTGAAGGTGATCGCGGTAAAAGCGACAGCACCTGAAGAGAAACGCGACAGGGAGGACGGCAAGCCCGGGCTGCTGGCGAACTACTGGCAGGCATAGGGCAACGCTAGTTCATTCGGGCTGAGGCGTCCATTACGGTGGACGATGACGGAGAGCCGGCTTTGCTCTTTTTCTGTCAGCGGCCCAGATATCAGGTGCCCGAGGGGGCGCAACACAAGCCATCAGCACATACGGTGGTGTGCCGAACGCCTATGTAATAGCCGGGTAATGATGGGTATCGCGATGCTCAACCCATCCTACGGTGCTTCGAGAGGAAAAGCGTCGCGGCTAAAGCCCCTCCCACAGGGCGCTGCGGTGATCCGTTTGGGGCTAAGCATTGCGGCCAAGGCCTAGGCGTCCCCACCGCTCCTACATGAGCGCTAGCGTCGCGCCCTTAACTCCATAACTCGCCCACCGGGGTATCCGCTGAGTAGCGCGCGGCGACCTGGGCCTGCAGCAGTTCGGCGGTGGCGAGGGCGTCGGTCAGGGCATGGTGGGCCTGGTACTGCGGTAGGTTGTAGCGCAGGCGGCTGTCGGCCAGGCGGATGGAGACTGGTTGGCGGCCGAGCAGGCGGGCCAGCCAGCCGGGTTGGCGTTTGGGGTAGAGGCGCGCTTCCAGCTGCATGGTGTCGATCACCGGGAACTGCAAACCTTCGCCCAGCTGCTGGCGCAGCGCCTGGTCGAGGAAGCTGCGCTCGATATTGCGGTAGTGCACCACCATCACCTTGCCGGCCATGGCCGTCAGCAGCTCGTCGAGTATCTGACCCATGCGCGGGGCATGGCGGATGTCCGAGTGGGTGATGTGGTGGAAGGTCACCGACTCGCCGCTCAGCTCGCTGGCCGGTTTGACCACCCAGTACAGCGCTTCGCCGCAGCGGATGCGGCGCAGGTTGAAGGGCAGCAGGCCGAGGCTGACGATGGCGTGCTGGTTGGCGTCCAGGCCGGTGGTTTCCACGTCCAGGGCCAGCAGCGGCACCTGTTCCAGCGGGGTGTCGGCGCTTACCGTACCGGCGCGGTAGAAGGCTTGCAGGCGCGGGTCGCTGGCGCTTGCGGCGAGCTTGGCGAGGTGCCCGGCCCAGTCGAACAGCTCGGCAGTGCTGGCCTTGGCCGGGCCGCTCATAGCGCCTGACCGGCTTGCGCCGGGTAGCGGAAGCGGAGGAATTTCTGCGCGTTGCTGAGTACCTGAAAGGCTTCCTTGAGGTTGTGTCGCTCGCTGGCGGAGACCTTTTCCGGCTCGATGTAGTTGTTCGGCTCGCGGCCTTCTTCGATGGCGCGGGCCTGATGGCGGATGCGCACCAGGCTGAGAAACTCCAGGGCGTAGCGCAGCTGGCTGATGGCCTCGGGCTGCAGCAGTTTGGTCTGGGCGATGGCGTCGAGGCGCTCCAGGGAGTTCTGCGCCTTGCTGCCGCAGGCCAGGGCGTGCACGCGGATCAGGTCGGTGAGCGGCGCGCTGCCGCGGCCTTTGAGGTTGATGATGTTCTTGTGCTGGCCGTCGCTCTCCATCACGAAGGTGCGGAAGAAGCCCAGCGGCGGCGTGCGGTTGAGGGCGTTGCGCGCCAGGGCGGCGAGGAAGGCCGGGTTGCTGCTGGCTTTCTGTGCGAGCAGTTCCTGGAGGTTTTCCACCAGTTCACTTTCGCCATGCACGCCGTCGAGGTCGAAGAAGATGCAGCTGTTGAGCAGGGTCTGCGGGTTGGGTTTATCGATCCACTGCTGGAAGTAGTCGCGCCATACCCGCAGCGGCTGCCGCCACTGGGCGTTGCTGGCCATGATGCCGCCCTTGCAGTAGCTGTAGCCGCAGGCCGCCAGGCCGTCGCTGACAAACTGGGCGAGGGCGGCGAAGTAGGCGTCGTGCTGGGCGGGGTCGAAGCGGTCGTCGAGCACCAGGGCGTTGTCCTGGTCGGTGACCAGCAGCTGCTCGTCGCGGGCCATGGAGCCGGCGACCATAAAGCAGTAGGGCACCGGCGGCGGGCCGAGTTTCTGTTCGGCTAGTTCCAGCAGGCGCTGGGTAAAGGCGCGGCCGATGCCGCTCATGGCGCTGCCGATCATCTGCGCAGTGGCCTGGTCGTTGACCATGCGCACGTAGGTGCCGCGCAGGTCCGCCAGGAGGTTCTGCAGGCCGGCGACATTCGGCTGGTTGAAGATGCTGTTGACCAGGTAGAGGCTGCTGTGGGACTCGTAGCGGATGATGTCGGACAGGTTGATCAGGCCCAGGGGGCGACGCCGCTGCACCACCGGCAGGTGATGGATGTTGTGGCGCAGCATACGCAACATGGCTTCGAAAACGCTGTCATCGGCCTGGATGGTGATGGGATCGGGCGACATCACCGCGCTCACCGGTGCCGCGCTGTCGAGCCCGACCGCCAGCACCCGGGTGCGCAGGTCGCGGTCGGTGAGGATACCGACCATCACGGCGCTGGCCGCCTCGCCGTCGACGATCACCAGGGACGATACGCTCTGCTCGGTCATCACCTGGGCGGCCTGCTGCACCGAGGTGTGCAGGGGTACGCAGACCGGCTGGCGGGAGATCAGCTTGCGCACCTTGAGCTGCATCAGCTCGCTGGCCTGGCCCTGGCTTTCCACCGCGGATTTGAGCCGCGACTGGCCTTCGGCCTCGACAAAGTCGGCAAAGCTGTCGTGGGCTTCGCACAGCTGGCCGAACAGTTTGCCGGGGATAAAGTAGACCAGGCTGTCTTCGATGGCCCGCGCCGGGAAGCGCACCTTGTTGCTGCGCAGGAGGCCGGCCTGGCCGAAGATGTCGCCCTCGCTCAGGCGGTTGTACAGCTCGCCGTTGCGCCGGTAGATCTCCACCGCGCCGCTGCGTACATAGTGCAGTTCGTGAATCTCCGCGCCGTACAGGAGGATGTCGCTGCCGGCCTTGAAGTAGGCCACCTCGACCTGGCGGGCGATGGCGTCGAGGCTGTCCTCGGGCAAGGCATCGAAGGGCGGGAAGCGCTGCAGGTGGTCGCGGATCTCCAGTAACTCGATCTGCATGGGGGCCTCTTGAAGGTGGGGCGGGCCGACCGCCGCCGGTTACGCCTGGGCGGGTTCACCCCGATGATGGCCGCGCGGGGTGGCGAAAAGACTCGCCGCTTTTTGGACATGACTGCCGGCGGTTCGAGCAGCGGCAGCAGGGTGGCGGATGAGCGGTATGGGCTAACCATAACCCGCCCCGGCGCGGGCACGCGACTGTTTCGCTACCGGGGCGGTGCCCCGGCAGCTCGCGGCCAGGGCTTCAGCTGTGCTCGAGCGTCAGGTAGACGGCGGTCTGGTTGAGCAGTTGGTAGGCGACTTCGCCGAAGGTGATGGGGCCGGTGAGGCGCGCCGTCTGGCGGCCCTGCAGCTGCGAATAGAGGTAGTTGAGGATGCAGTTGCAACCGAACAGGATGGGCCCTCCGTCGCTGGGCATGGCTTGCAGAAAGCGCGCACTGTAGTCCTCGACCGCGTCGGCGAAGCGGTAGTCGACCCCAGCGAACACCGGCGCGTAGAAGGACACCAGCCCCGGCTCGGACTCCAGCGCCTGGATGCTGACATTGATCATGGCCCCGCAGTAGTCGGCCACCAGCGGCAGGCGGGTGTCGATGTCGCGCGCGCGGATCAGCTCGAGCAGGCTGCCGCGCACGCCATCGATCAGGCACTCGCGGGCGGCAAAGCCGGTCTCATCGAAGCGCAGGGTCGGCCCCGTGCCGGGGGTGAACAGGTTCACCGCATGCACCAGCGCCGTCTGCTCGGGCGGCAGGGGAATGTGCAGGACGATGGCCTGGTCGCTGTAACAGCGCCCGCTGCGGCCGTCGATCACCTGGGCCTGGGCGCTGCCCAGTTGATCCAGGTGCACGCCCGCGACCCAGCCGACAATCGGCTTGATGTACATGTCGGGGTAGTTGGGGGCCTCGCGGGCATAGTCCTCGAGCACGGCGCTGGCAGCCGGCAGAATGACGATGCTGAAGCCGTTTTCCGGGGCGTCTTCGAGCATGTGCGGCAGCCGCTGGCGGTCATAGCAGAGGATTTCGCCAACCTGCGGGCCGAAGGGCTGGACGAACACCTGGTCGAGGCGACAGGTGCCACCCTCGTCGGCCATGAAATAGGGCGTGGTGCCGCCGATCCAGTTGCCCCTGGGCAGCGCGGTCAGGCAGTCGAGGTGGCCGGCGATGGCCAGGGTTTCGCCGCGTTCGATCAGGGCGCTGGCCTGGCGCAGGTCCAGCAGGGCGCTTGTGGCGCTGGCGTCGTTCATGGCTGGTCGCCCTCGGTGGCCTGCTGCGGTTCGTTGTTCAGCTGGGCGATCTCGTGCTGCAGATGCTTTTCGTGCTTGATAAAGAAGCGCCGCAGTTCGTTGATCCTGAGGATCCGCATGTCCGGGTCATGGGCCCTGGCGAAGTCCTGGCGGGCGCGGGCCAGCAGCAGTTTCAGGCTCAGCAGGCGGATCTCGAACGGGCAATCCAGGGCCAGCAGGCGCAGCCATGCGTGGTCGTCACCGGGGGGAATGCTGCTGGCGCTTTGCTCCGCCGGATCGTCCAGCTGCAGGCGGGCCCGCAGGTCGGTATCCGCCGTGGCCAACTGGCCGGACTCGATGGCGTGCTTGATCTGCCAGGCGAGGTGGATGTCGATATCCAGCAGGGCGCAGACCTGGCGATAGCGCAGACCATCCTGCAGGCACTGGATCACCCGCCTGGCAAGGCCATGGGTGAAGTCGCTGGTGCTTTTGCCGAGGAAGGCTTGCGCGGCTTGCTCGTGCTGCTCCGGCAGGCTGGCATGGATATAGGTCTTGTAGGCCCCGATATTGAGATGCCGCCAGCGTGAGCGCGGTTGTTCGCCGAGGTAGCGGCCGAACCAGCTCTTGCCGCTGCTCAGGTAGGCATGCAGCTCGCGGCTGTGGGTATCGACACGCACCCGGCTGACTTCCCAGGGCTCGTTCACTTCCAGTAGCCAGTGGCACAATTCTGCGTCTTTCACCCGGAACTCCCTGTTGTGGTTTACCAGTCCAGGGACCTTCACATGGGGGTGCTTAGCGGGCCAGGGAACCTTGGCACTAAGTCGTTGCGACTTGCGCACTAGTACGGCAACAGACCCTAGTAAAAGCTCACCGCCTGCCCCGTACGGTCGAAGGCGATAAAGTTGCCGATGCTGCCGGCCTCGATGGCCCCGACCATCATCTTCAGGGGTTGCTCGGCCTCGTCGCTGCTCGGCACCATGCCGGCGCGCCCGGCCAGACCGGCGGCGAACACCAGGTCCCAGGCCACCCCGGTGCGGCTGGACTCGGCCAGCAGCCCGGCAAAATCCAGCAGTTCGTCCGGCAGCTTGTCGACGCACAGCACCGGCTTGAGCGAGCCGCCCTGGTTCTCGGCGTGGCGCTGGCGTTCCTCTGCGGTGGCATCTTCCGGCAGCTCGGCGCAAACGAACACCAGCAGTAAGCGTTGTGGCTCCGGCTGGGCCTTGGCGGCGGCCAGCAGGTCGGCGAATTCGGCAATATCCATGACAGTCCATCCGTACGAAAAAATAAGCGCTGCGATAAGCCACACTGCCATGGGGTGCCGACCCTGACCATATCTCTTAAGGTATAGATGGCGCGTCGCGCGGCTCGCGTTATGGGCTTTACCGCACGGGCGGCCGGTGCCGACTATGGTGTTAGCACGATGGCGAACAGAGCGTTTTCAACGGCCTGCTGATCAAGGAGTGGCTATGCAAGGGGCGGGATTGTGGGTGGTGCTGTCGCTGTTGCTGGGGCTGGGCGGCCTGGGGATTTATTACTACAACCGCCTGGTGTTCAACCGCGCGCGGGTGGCCGAGGCCTGGAGCGGTATCGACGTGCAGCTCAAGCGCCGTTCCAGCCTGATTCCAGCGCTGGTGGAGTGCGTGCGCCAGTACATGAGTTACGAGCAAGGCACCCTGCAGGCGCTGGTACAGGAGCGTGCGCGCGCGGTGCAGTTGGCCGATTCGCCGCTGGGCCAGCGGGCACCGGTGGAGGCGCACCTGGGTACCCAGCTGCGCCAGCTGTTCGCCCTGGTCGAGGACTACCCGACGCTCAAGGCCGACAGCCAGTTTCTCGACCTGCAACGCAATATCAGCGAGGTCGAGGAGCATATCCAGATGGCCCGGCGTTACTACAACGGCGCGGTGCGCGAGTTGAATGTGCTGGTCGAGTCGGTGCCGAGCAACCTGGTGGCGCGGCCCTTTGCCTTTACCCAGGCCGAGTATTTCAGCCTGGATGACCCGCGTGACGCCCAGTCGCCAAAAATGGAGTTTTGACATGCTGCGAGTGCTGCGTTTTGCCCTGTTGAGCCTGTGCCTGCTGCCGCTATGGGCCGCGGCGGAAGAGGTGATCGAAGACTTCGCCGTGACTCTGCAGGTGCAGGCGGATGGCAACCTGCTGGTGACCGAGCGGATTACCGTGCAGGCCGAGGGCGAGCAGATCAAGCGCGGTATCTACCGCGATCTGCCGGTCAGCTACAGCTTGCCCCTGGGCCTGTTGCAGAGCAGCCCGATCACTCTGCTAGGGGTAAGCCGCGATGGCCAGGCGGAGCGTGCGCGGGGCGAGCAGAACGGCAGCTGGGTGCGCTATTACCTTGGCTCGGCCGACCATCTGCTGCAGCCGGGGCGCTATCAGTACGAACTGCGTTACCGGGTTGAGCGCCAGCTGTTGCACCACCTCAATAGCGACGAGCTGTATTGGAACGTCACCGGTAATCAGTGGGTGTTTCCGATTCTCCAGGCCTCGGTCGAGGTCAAGCTGCCGCCGGGTGCGCGAATTGGTGAGCTGGCCGCCTATACCGGGGCAGGCGGTGAGCAGGGCAAGGCCTATGAGGTGCTCGAACAGCGCGACGACTATCTGCGCCTGGCCACCACCGAGGCCTTGCCGGCCTACCATGGCCTGACGGTAGCCGTGGATTGGCCTGCCGGCCTGGTGGCGCGGCCGGGTGTAATGCAGCGCCTGGGCTCGGTGTTGCTGGATAACCTTGGTCTGTGCCTGGGCGCGCTGCTGCTGGTTGGCCTGGTGATTTTTTATCTGCGCGCCTGGGATCGGGTCGGCCGTGACCCTGCAAAAGGTCTGATCATTCCACTGTTCGAAGCTCCGCGAGGCATGAGCGCGGTGCAGGCCGGCTACCTCTGGCATCGCGGTTTCAAAGGGGCTTATCAAGATGCGCGGGCGTTCAGTGTGTGGCTCACCGATATGGCCATCCGCAAGCACCTGCATATTGAAGACGACGCCCGTGGCAGCGGTTTTAGTCTGGCCACTGGTGAGGGCAGCGACCTCAGCGAGCCTGATCGCGAACTGCGCAACCGCCTGTTTCCGGCCGGCAAGGAAGGCGTCGCGCTGAAGATCGGCGGCGGCTATGAGCCGCGTCTGGCCGAAGCCGTGGCCGGGCTTAAAAGCCAGCTGCAAGAGCAAGGCAAGGGCTGGTTCAGCCACAACCTTGGCATCTGGGCCTGGGGTCTGGTCTGGGCGGTGGTCGCGTGCCTGGTGTTGGTGTTTGCCGGGGCTCAGGGCGAGGACGAATGGGGCGTCGGCCTGGGCGGCGTGATCTTTACCCTGGGTTTTGGCGTGCCGTCGCTGTTTGTCCTGCGCATGGCCTGGCAACAACCCACTCGGGGTCGGCGGATCGGTCTGAGCCTGGCGGCTCTGCTGTTTGTCTGGCCGGTGCCGGTTGGCCTGTGGATGCTCAGTGAAGCGGCGTCGGTGCCGGCCTTGGTGCTGCTCTGCGTCTATGTGCTGGTGGTGGTGCTGTTCTATTACCTGCTGCCGGCACCCTCTGTCGAAGGGCGGCGCTTGCTTGATCAGCTGGAAGGCTATCGCGACTACCTGCAACTGGCGGAAAGCGACGCACTGGCCCTGGCCGGCAATGCCCCTGCGATGAGCATCGCGCTGTACGAAAAGCACCTGCCCTACGCCATGGCCCTGGGCGTGGAAGACAAGTGGAGCGCGCGCTTCAGCGCGGCCCTAGCCAACGGCCTGATCGACCCGGCGCAGCGCGACTATCGACCCGACTGGTACCACAGCCGCAGCGACTTCAGCACCCCGCTGGCCATGAGCGCCGCCCTGGCCGCCGGCCTGAGCAGCGCCACGGCCCTGGCCTCATCGCCACCCTCGAGCAGCTCGTCAGGCGGTGGCGGCTCATCCGGGGGTGGTTCGTCGGGCGGCGGCGGCGGTGGCGGAGGAGGCGGCGGCTGGTAGGGCGCGGCTTACGATATCTAGATCGTGCTGCGTGCTTTTGTAGGAGCGGGCTTGCCCGCGATGCTTTTGATCTGCAAATGTCGCCAGATCGCCAGCAAGCTGGCTCCTACCGGGGATGGGGGTCGCGTCGTCTGATCGCGACTGATCCCAGGGGGCTACGGCTTGCGGGTTTCCTGCAGCTTGGCCAGCAGGGCTTCGCTTTTCTCCAGCTGCTCGGCCTCGCTGAGCTGGGGGTTTTCCAGCACGCTGTCGAGCTGTTCGATCAGCTCGCTCTGCCGGCGGATGCGTTCATCCAGCTTCTCCAGCTTGCGCTGGTTGTGCCAGCTCCATAGGGCCAGGGCGCAGGCCGCCAGCACAACCGCAGCCAGCACAATCATCGTCAGGGTGTTCATCGCGGCTCCAGGATTTTGCGCATGGCGAAGCGCTGCAAGGTAACAGCGCCGCGCGTCACCGTCTGTGCCTGTTCCTCAGAAAAGCCCTGGCGGGCAAAGAATGGCCGCGCCGTCAGGCTGGCCTCGGTAAACAGCTCGCGGGCACCTGCTGCCCGCAGGCGTTGTTCGGCTGCCGCATACAGGGTCGCGGCCACGCCCTGGCAGGCATGGCCGGGGGCGGTGAACAGCAGATCGATATGACCATCGAGGCTAAAGCCGATAAAACCGGCAATAGCTTGGTCATCTTCGGCGATAAGCAGCTCAAGTGATGCCAAACGGGCTTGCCAGGCAGGCATATCCGCAGTCGCCGGAGCCCAGGCCTGGCGCTGCGCTGCATCGTAGTGCTGGGTGGTCAGCTGGCTGACCGAAGCCTGAAACAGCGCGACCAGGGCGGGTAGGTCCTGAGTTTGGTAGGACCGCAGGCTGAAGGGGGCGGGCAGGGGGGCTGTCATCGGGGTTACCTGCAAGGGGCTGCCCGGCAGGTTAGCGCTGCGTGCGGGCCAGGTAAATCGCCTCAGTCCCAGTTCCAGCTACTGGCCGCCACCGCATCGTGGGCGTGCAGGCTTTCTGCATGCACCACCTGCAGCTGAAAGGCGCTGAGTTCGCCCTGTTGCAACAGCGCGCTGTGCAGAAGGCGGGCGGCGTCTTCGCAGAACATCAGGTTCTGTCCGTTGGCCAGGGCGAAGGCCTGTTCGTCGGCGCGCTTCACGGCGGTCTGCACGGCAGTACCGAGGGCCTGTTCGGCGGCATCGATCAGTTCCACCAGCGGCAGTTCGGTGGCCTGTGGTTGCAAGCGTGCTTGCAGGGTGGCGTAGCTGCGCTGGCTATGCGGCGTGGCGACGATGCCCTGGGGCGAGCCGAGCCAGGCCAGCAGCTGGGCATGTTCCAGCGGCTGGCCGGCGAAGTCCTCGATAAAGCGCTGCTGGATCAGCTGGCGCGCCAGTGCGGCGGAGCAGGGGCAGGTCGAGGAATAGGCCACTTTCACCTGCAGTTCCACGTGAAACCCCCATAAATACTGGCGTGCACGCACTTCGAAGGAGTAGGACTTCCAGCCGGACAGTGGGCTGACCAGGGCCGGGCGGTTCAGTAGCGCCTCTCCACGCAGGGTGATGGACGCCTGTCGCGACAGGTCCTGATGGCTGTCGAGAAACTCCCCCAGTAATTGCTGCAGCGTCGCCGGGCTCAGCTCGTTGTGCTCCAGGGCATGCAGGGCCAGGTACAGGCGTGACATATGAATGCCACGGGCATTGCCATCATCCAGGCTGACCCCGACATCGACGCGGGCATTGATGCGCTGCCCGGCCAGGTTGACCGGCAGCGCGATGTCTTGCATGCCGACCCAGTCCAGGGCTTGTGGGTGGGCCGGCGTTTGCGCGGCTATATCCGGCAAGGTCAGTGCGTTCATCAGAAATCTTCCGCTCGGTTGTGGATTTAAATGTTATGTTATAACAAGTAAATCACAAAGCCAGCGAATCCTGACGATGAGCGCAACCCCACTGACCCACGCCGAGCTGCTCGCCCAGCCGGCGGATGACTATATGAATGCCTTCCAGCAGCAGTTTTTCCGCAGCTTGTTGCTCAGCCAGCGCAGCGAGCTGCAAACGCGAATCGCCGAAGAGTTCGCAGGCCTGCGCGAGCGCGAAACCAGCAGCGATCCCGCCGATATCGGCAGCGCCGAGGAGCAACGGCAGTGGCAGCTGCGCCTGCTGGAGCGGGAAAAGAAGCTGCTCGACAAGATCGACGAAGCCCTCGACCGCCTGGCCCGCGGTGAGTACGGCTGGTGCGTCGAGACCGGCGAGCCGATCGGCCTCAAGCGTTTGCTGCTGCGGCCCACCGCGAGCCTCTGCGTCGAAGCCAAGGAACGCCAGGAACAGCGGGAAAAACACCTGCGTCACACTGATGGAGCCTGAAACCATGACCAATCGCCTTCCCGTAACCGTGCTGTCCGGCTTTCTCGGGGCCGGAAAAAGCACCCTGCTCAACGCCATCCTGAAAAACCGTCAGGGCCTGAAAGTGGCGGTGATCGTCAACGATATGAGCGAGATCAATATCGATGGCAGCGAAGTTCAGCGCGATGTCAGCCTCAACCGCGCCGAAGAAAAGCTGGTGGAAATGAGCAACGGCTGCATCTGTTGCACCCTGCGCGAGGACTTGCTGGAAGAAGTCGGCCGCCTGGCCCGGGACGGTCGCTTCGACTATCTGCTGATCGAGTCCACCGGCATTTCCGAACCGCTGCCGGTGGCCGAAACCTTTACCTTCCGTGGCGAAGACGGCCAGAGCCTGGCCGACCTGGCGCGCCTGGATTGCATGGTGACGGTGGTTGACGGGGTGAACTTTCTGCGTGATTTCCACGCGGCCGAGAGCCTGGCCAGCCGTGGCGAAACCCTGGGTGAGGAGGACGAGCGTTCGATCACCGACCTGCTGATCGAGCAGGTGGAATTCGCCGATGTGCTGCTGATCAGCAAGATCGACCTGATCAGCAGTGCCGAGCGCGAAGAGCTGATGGCCATCCTCCGTGGCCTCAACACCCATGCCGAGATCCTGCCGATGGCCATGGGCGCGGTGCCGCTTTCCAAGATTCTCAACACCGGCCGCTTCGACTTCGCGCGCGCGGCCGAAGCGCCTGGCTGGCTCAAGGAGCTGCGCGGCGAGCACATCCCGGAAACCGAGGAATATGGCATCGCCTCCAGCGCCTATCGGGCGCGCAAGCCGCTGCATCCCGAGCGCTTCTTCAACTTCATCAACCGCGAGTGGAGCAACGGCCGCCTGCTGCGCAGCAAGGGTTTCTTCTGGCTGGCCAGCAAGTATCAGGAGGCCGGCAGCTGGTCCCAGGCCGGCGGCCTGATGCGCCATGGTTTTGCCGGGCGCTGGTGGCGTTTCGTGCCCAAGGCGCAATGGCCCACGGACGAGGAAGGCCTGCAGACGATCAAGAAAAACTGGCAGGCGCAGAGCGGCGACTGCCGCCAGGAGCTGGTGTTTATCGGCCAGAACATCGACTTCGCCCAGCTGACCCGCGAGCTGGATGCCTGCCTGCTGACCGATGCCGAGATGGCCGATGGCCCAGAGGCCTGGCAGGCGCTGCCCGACCCATTTGGTCCCTGGCATGAGGAGGCCGCCTGATGCTTGCACCTGTTCTGAGGCAGCCGTTGCAGCAGGTCAGCAGCGAGCAGATCGAGGTGCTCGGCGAGGTGCTGCGCGATGAGGTCAATCTGGCCGTCTGGCAACGCCAGTTGCCGGCGCAGATCAGCGATTTCGCCAGTGCTCTGCTGGCCCGGGGCGAGCCGCTGGGGCAATCCATGGTGCTTGAGCTGGCCAGCCCGGAGAGCACACCGAACCTCAGTGGCCTGGTCGATGGTTACAGCGATCTGCCGGGCCAGGCGGCCTTTGTGCAGGATCTGAGCTGGCTGGTCGGTGCCTTTGCCTGCCTGCTCGACGCCAGACGCATCGGCCTGCGCCTGCGCATTCTCGACAAGGCCATGTGTCCGCGCTTTCACGTCGACCAGGTACCGGTGCGGTTGATTACCAGCTACGCCGGGGTCGGCACTGAGTGGCTGCAGGAAGGTGTGATGGCCCGCCGTCGTCTCGGCGACCCGGCCGCCGAACCCAGCGATGCCGCGCTGATCGAGCGTGCCGAGGCCGGCCATGTGCTGCTGGCCAAGGGCGAGAAATGGATAGGCAATGAGGGCGGCGGTTTGATCCACCGTTCGCCGCAACCACCGGCGGGTGAGCGGCGCTTGCTGCTGACCCTGGATTGGCTGGCTTGAGTGATTGCGGCGGTTGGCTTAACGCGCCATCCACACACCCTTGCTCTGCTGCTCGCAGAAGGGCTTGAGGTAGGCGGCGTCCGTGGCGACGCCGTAATAATGCACGTCCTGCTTGTATGGAGTGCCGCCCACCGTGGAGTTGCGGCACACGCCGAAGGCCCCGATGGGGCATTGCTCGACAAAGGCAACCTCGACCTTCTGGCCCTTCAGTTGCGGCTGGCAGAAGCCGCTGCGAAACAGGTTGGGCGGGATGCTGCGGTTCTGCTGGCAGACCTTCACATCCAGGCGCTCGGCCTGGCTATGCACCACACAGGCTTCACCCCAGGCCAGGCCGGATAACAGGGATAAGCCAAGCAGTAGAACGGCACGCATTGTTAAAGACCTCGTTAAACACAGCAGGTGGATTCTGTAGGAGCGGCCCATGGCCGCGATAGCGTTTCGCGGGCATGGCAACTAGGCGTCCCCCCGCTCCTACAGTGCGGCGGTGGGTGACCAATAAAACAGTCTGCCGACTCTAGCATGCGGCTTTTATTCAGTCTGCGCCCTGGGCGGGGTTCTCTCCCGGCCGGCAAAGCCGCACCATAGGGGCATGCTGAAAAATATCCCCACTCATCTGATTGCCGGCCCCCTGGGCGCGGGCAAGACCAGCCTGATCCGCAACCTGCTGGCCCAGCGCCCGGCCGGCGAGCGCTGGGCGGTGTTGATCAACGAGTTCGGTCTGGTCGGCCTGGATGCCGCTCTGCTGACAACCGATGACGATGGCATCGCCATGGGCGAAGTGGCCGGCGGCTGTCTGTGCTGCGTCAACGGCGTGCCCTTTCAGGTCGGCTTGAGCCGCCTGTTGCGCAAGGCCAAACCGGATCGCCTGCTGATCGAGCCCTCGGGCCTGGGCCATCCGCTGCAACTGCTGGAGCAATTGCGCGAGCCGCCCTGGCTGGACGTACTGGCGGTGCAGGAGCCGGTGCTGGTGCTGGATGCCATGGCCCTGGCCGCCGGTGAGGCCCTGCCCGAGAGCCAGCAGGTCACCCTGAGCAGTGCCGGTTTGCTGCTGCTGAACAAGGCCGAAAACCTCGACCAGGCGACCAGGGAGCGGCTTCAGGCGCTGCTGCCCGCGCGGCCGCTGTTGTGGACGACCCAGGGTGCTTTGCCATTGCCTCAGCTACCCGGTTTTGCTGCTCGGGCCGATAGTGGCGGCACGCTGGATGATCTGCCCGCAGGTGCCGCGACATTGCCGCAACTGTGGCGCAGCCCGGCGGAGCCGATCTGCCAGGTGCAGGCGCAAGCCGAGGGCTGGAGCATCGGCTGGCGCTGGCACCCGAGCCAGCAGTTCGAGTTGATGCAGGTGCAGCAGTGGCTGCATACGCTGTCCTGGCGACGGGCCAAGCTGGTGCTGCAGACCAACGCCGGCTGGCTCTCGGCCAATGCCCTGGATGGCCAGCCCTTGCACTGGCAGAACAGCGAGTGGCGCAAGGATTCGCGCCTGGAGCTGATCTTCGCCGAGGCGCAAGACGTTGCTCACTTGCAGGCTGGTTTTGCGCAGTGCCGTTTACCCTGAAGCTCAAGGGCCCCTGGTATTGATAAACTGCGGTCACTTTTTTCTGGATAGCGCCCATGCAATTGCTTCCCTGGTCCCACGCCTGCAGCGCCGGCTTTACCCTGCGTGGCTGGCACTCGCCGCCTTCGGGCAAGCCGCTGCTGCATTTTCTCCATGGCAACGGTTACTGCGGGCGGGTCTATACGCCCTTGCTGCAACGCCTGGCCGAGGATTTCGACCTGTGGCTGTGCGATGTCCAGGGCCATGGCGACACGGACCATGGCGGCCGCTTCCACGGCTGGAACCGCAGCGCCGAACTGGCCCTGGAGGCCTTTGCCGAGGGACGCAAGGGCTTTGCCGAGGTGCCGGTGTTTGCCTTGGGCCACAGCTTCGGCGGGGTGCTGACCAGCCTGATGCTGGCCCAGCAACCGCAGCTGTTTAGCCGTGCGGTGCTGCTCGACCCGGTGCTGTTCACCCCGGCCATGATCGGGGTGATGGCGCTGTCCGATGTGGTCGGCCTGAGCCGGCGCAACACCCTCGCCAGCAAGGCACACAAGCGCCGCAGCAGCTGGCCCGATCGCGCCAGCGCGCATGCCGCCCTGCATGGCCGCGGGATGTTTCGCGGCTGGACCGAGGAGGCGTTTGCCGCCTATATCCAGCATGCCCTGAAGGACAGCGACAAGGGCGTCGAGCTGAAATGCCGGCCCAGCCGCGAGGCCGATATATTCAGCTCCTTCCCCAAGCGCCTGTGGCCGTCGCTGGCCAAGGTGACGACGCCGACCCAGGTGCTCTACGGTCAGCGCAGCTACCCCTTCGTCGCCAAGTCGGTGGCCCGCTGGTGCGCCGGCAATGGCCATATCAGCGCCCATGTGGTGGCCGGCGGGCACTGCTTTATGCAGGAGCAGCCGGAGGATACGGCGACGCGGGTGGGGGATTTTCTGCTGCAGCGCGGCTAGCCGGTCGTTATGTGTGGCAGACGGCTTTTGTAGGGTGGATGGCGCTTTATCCATCCACCGTTTATGCGGTGGATGGATAAAAACGACACTTTGCCTGGACCGCGAAGGGGCTGATCGCGGGCAAGCCCGCTCCTACAGAGCCGCTGCGGAACCACTAGGCTTGGCAGGCGGCTGACGCACCCGCTGCGCGGTTGATGCTCCAGCCGGGCTTTGGGCAGAGCCTTTCCAACGGCCGATTATTCGCCGGGAGGGTTGTCGCGAGCGGAGCGCCAGCGCTGCAGGTCGATAACCGGCGCGCTGTCGGGCGGTGGCGTGCGAAAGGGGTGGGGTGCCAGTTCGATGCGCCCCAGCTGCTGGCCGAACATGGTGATGCTGCCCTCATGGCGCTGTTCGCCGGTGACGGTGAACTCGAAGCCATAGACCCGGGCCAGGCGCTTGCGCCCGCGGGCGTCGGGCAGCAGGGCGAGCCGGCGCAGGGCGACGTTGCCGTCGAGCAGTTCAACATCGACTTTGCTGCAGTGCTGCTGGGTCAGCAGCAGGGCGCGCTCGCGGATGCCGTGGCCACGCCAGAGCCAGGCACAGGCGCTGGCGAACAGCATCAGCAGGAATACATCAAACAGCTCGATCATGGTGGCTCCGACAGCGGGACGCCGAGCTTAACCCATCTACCCGTGCCTGCTTAGCCCCTGCCGCTGGCCTGCGCGGGCACGGCTGGGAAGGACTCAGCTCTTTTCTTCACTCAGGGCCTGGTAGCGCTGCTGCAGCTCGTGGCGGATCTCGCGGCGTTGCAGGGCCTGGCGCTGGCGACGGTGGCCGTCGGGTGTTTGCGGTTGCAGCGCCGGAATGGCGACCGGGCGACCCTGCGGGTCCACCGCCACCATGGTGAAGAAGCAGCTGTTGGTATGGCGCACCGAGCGCTCGCGGATATTTTCGGTGATCACCTTGATGCCGACCTCCATGGACGTGCGGCCGCTGTAATTGACCGAGGCGAGAAAGGTCACCAGCTCGCCGACATGGACGGGCTCGCGGAAAATCACCTGGTCCACCGACAGGGTTACCACGTAGCAGCCGGCATAGCGGCTGGCGCAGGCATAGGCCACTTCATCGAGGTATTTGAGCAGGGTGCCGCCGTGCACATTGCCGGAGAAGTTGGCCATGTCCGGGGTCATCAGTACGGTCATCGACAGCTGGGTATTGCCGTGTTCCATGGTGCACTCCGCAGGTATTGAGCGAGCAGGACGACCTGCTTGCCGTACCGTCAGGGTGACATGGATGCGCTGTTTTTGCAGCCGTTGCAGGCGAGCAACCGCGGCGCGATGTACTTAGTGCAAGCCGAAACGGCCGCGCAACTCGGCCAGCTCGTTGTGTCGCTCGACCAGAAAACGGTCGAAGTGCTGGATCAGTACGGGCTGGCTGGGGCTGCTGAGGTGAAAGCTGGTGTAGCTCTGCGGCAGTTGCTGATCCAGTTGCATGCGCTCTGCGCTCTGGCCCATTTCCACCAGGTGGTAGCGCACTACCTCGGGGTTGGCATACAGCGCATCGATGCGCCCACGTTCGAGCATGCGAATCAGGCTCTGGATATCCTGGGCTTCGACTAGCGTTACCCGGCCGCGGTTGAGCAGCGGCAACCAGGCCTCGGCGGTGAAGCCGCGCACCGTGCCCAGTTTGCGGATGCGCGCCAGGCCCTGGCCGCGGTATTCGCGGAGGACCAGGGTACCGTCGACTATCTGCACGGCGGCATCGCTGTAGTAGAGGCGTTTGCCGTTCTTGGCCTGGCGCGACCAGGACGGGTTGTCGGGGAACAGCAGGTCCAGGCTCTGCGCCTCGAGCAGGTTGTGGTACAGGCGGTTGATCGGCTGGGCGCGCAGTTCCAGCGTGAATCCCTCGTACTTGGCGAAGGCCTGCAGCAGCTCCACGGCATAGCCTTGGGGCGTACCTTCGGCCTCGGCTCGGTAATAGGGGTAATAGTCGTGGGCCTCGATGCCTACGCGCACGGGCTCCCCCTGGGCCAGGGTGGCAAGCAGCAAAACTGCCAGCAACAGCCATCGTGTCATTGCGAATCCGTCTCGCACTATATCCAACGGAGTTTAGTTCAAATGCGCCCTGTGCGTGGCTCAGGTACCGCACTCGTTCTGCTCCCCCATCCTGGCCCAGCCTGCAGCGGGGTGGCTGGGCGGTTAGGGTTGCTTCGGCTCGCGCCAGCGCTTGCGCGCATGCAGGTAGGCGGGGCTGTCGGCATAGCCGAGTTGGGCGGCGATCTGGCTGCTGTTCAGGCCTTGCAGTTCCAGGCCCTGTTCCAGTTCGGCGCGCACCGCGTCGAGCACCTCACGAAAGCCCATGCCCTGTTCCTGCAAGCGCCGGCGCAGAGTGCGCGGGCTCTGAGCCATGGCGCTGGCGGCACTTTCCAGGCTGGGAGGGCGTTCATGCTGCAGGTCGCTGCGCACCTGTTCGGCGACTCGGGCCGCCCAGCCGCTGAGGTGCTGCAGCCGCGCCAGGCGGCGATCCAGGCCCTCGCATATGAGTTCGGCCAGCACCGGGTGATGCTGGCGCATGGGTATGGCCAGGTCGCTGCGCTGCAGATACAGGCCATTGCGCGATGCGTTGAAGCGCGGCATGTGGCCGAGGAGCTGCAGATAGTCCGCCTGATAACTCGGCGGCGCATGGCGGAACTCGCTGCGGATATTCGCCAGTGCCTGGCCGCTGCCTTGGCGCATCAGGGTCAGGGCCATCACCGTGTAATGCTCGATCAGGAAGCGCTCCAGTTCGGCCGGTGCGTCGATCAGCAGTTCGAGGACGATGCCGTCGTCGCATTCGCTCAGACGTACCTGGTCCATGTCCGAACCCAGGCGCACGTAACGCTGCCAGCAGTGCAGCGACTCGCCGATGTTGCGGCAGAACTGGCTGAGGTGAGCCAGCGGGTGCCAGTCGGCCGGGGTGAACAGACTGAACAGGTGCAAGCCGATGGCCGGGTCAAGTTCGGCGGCCTGTTGCCACAGTTGTTCCAGGCGCACCAGGCTGTACTCCTGCTGTGGCCGGTGCTGACTGAGGTAGCGTTGCAGCACCTGGCCCATGGCTCCGCGATGGAAACGCTGGGTGGCCGGTTTGGCCAGGTTGGCCACTTCTGGCCGATTGTTGTCCGTTTCGCGCATGGTCGGCAGTGGGTCGCTTGGCGTCTGATGGAGGCAACCCGGGGACACCCGGAACCTGTCTGATGAGGTTGCCATGAACCTGAGCGCCATTACCAATAATCCCATCGCCGTGGTCAGTCTGATCTTCCTCGGCTTTATCCTCCTCGAGCTGGTGCTGGGTTGTTTCTTCCAGCCGCGCGGGCAGCGGCGCGATGTGCTGCAGGAGATCATCGGCTCCAGCCTGCTGCTGGGCCTGACCTTTCCGTTGATCATGTTTCTGGCCGGAACCGGGCTGGGTGAGCTGGTGCCGGAGTGGCGCGGGGCGCTTGCCGACCTGCCGTGGATGGCCGGTATTGCGCTGTTTCTGCTGTTCGACGACATGACCCAGTACTGGTGGCATCGCCTCAGCCACAAGGTGCCGGTGCTCTACAACCTGCACCGCGCGCACCATTCGGCACCCTACATGAGCGTGCGCATCGTCTACCGCAACAACAGCTTCTACTACCTGCTGATGCCGGGAATCTGGTTTTCCGCCGCGCTGATCTACCTGGGCCTGGCCCCGGAGTATTACGTCTACCTGATCGTCAAGATGCTGGTGATCTTCGGTGCCCATAGCAGCGTGGCCTGGGACGAGAAGCTGTACAAGATTCGCGCCCTGCGTCCGCTGATGTGGCTGTTGGAGCGCACCATCTCCACGCCATCGACCCACTCCGCCCACCATGGCCTGGATGCCGACGATGGCGTGACCCATTACAAGGGCAACTACGGCAACCTGCTGTTCTTCTGGGACGTGCTGTTCGGTAGCGCCAAGATCACCCGGCGTCGCCCCGAGCACTACGGCATCGAGGACATGGCTCCGGTGAGTTGGCAGCAGGAACTGTTCTGGCCGCTGGTGCGCCGGCCCGCGCCACGCGCCGAGCGTCTGGCGGACGAGGTGGCGCAATGAGCGCGAAGATTGTACTGGTCGCCGGCTCCAGCCGCGTCGACAGCCAGAGCGCCAAGGTCGCCCACTACCTGGCGGAGCGTTTGCGGGCACGTGGTGCGCAGTGTCAGGTGCTGGATCTGGGGCACGCCGCGCTGCCGCTGTGGCCGAGCGCGGAGAAGGTGGCTGCCTGGCCGGCCATGGCCGCACAGCTGGAGGAGGCCGACGCCCTGGTGCTGCTCAGCCCGGAATGGAATGGAATGGCCTGCCCGGCGCTGAAGAATTTCTTCCTCTATGCCGGGCGCGCCGAGCTGGCGCACAAACCGGCGCTATTGGTGGGGGTGTCGTCGGGCCTGGGTGGGGCTTACCCGCTCAGCGAGCTGCGCGCCTCCAGCTACAAGAACTGCCGCATCTGCTTTATTCCCGAGCAGCTGATTGTGCGTCAGGTCGAAGCCGTGATGAATCACGGGCCGGCGGCCGATGCCGACGACCAGCGCATCCGCGAACGTGCCGACTGGGCCCTGGACGTGCTGCTGCACTACCGCGAAGCCCTGCGCGGCCTGCCCCAGCGAATCGACTGGAGCCGGCCGCAGTTCGGCAACGGTATGTAGCGAGTGTGCTGCGCCGGGCAGCGCTGGATATCGCCCCGCTTATCCAGCGCGCCGTGCACCACTCAGGCGTGAGTCAGGTACCAGCGCCAGTCCTGCTCGCCGACTTCGCCCATGAATTGGCGGAACTCGGCCCACTTGATCGCCAGAAACACCTTGAGGAACTCCTCGCCCAGCGCTTCTTTGGCCCAGCTGGAGTGTTCCAGGGCGCGCAGGGCGGTCAGCCAGTCGGTGGGCAGGGTTTCGCGGGCTTGCTCGTAGCCGTTGCCGATAATTTCTTCCCCCGGATCAATCTGGTTTTTGATGCCGTGGTGAATGCCGGAGAGGATCGCTGCCGCCGCCAGGTAGGGGTTGGCGTCGGCACCGCAGATACGGTGCTCCACATGTCGGCTCTTGGCCGGGCCGCCCGGCACACGGAACGACACGGTGCGGTTATTCACCCCCCAGCTCTTGGCCAGCGGCGCGTAGCTGTTGGCCTGGAAGCGGCGGAACGAGTTGGCGTTGGGGCAGAAGATCGCCAGGGTGTCGTTGAGCGTGGCCATCATGCCGCCAATCGCATGTTTCAGCAGCGGCGTGCCATGTGGGTCTTCGCTGGCCATCAGGTTGTTGCCGTTTTCATCCGCCAAACTCACGTGCATATGCAGGCCGCTGCCGGCCTGGTCGCCGAACGGCTTGGCCATAAAGCAGGCCTGCAGCCCGTGCTTGCCCGCCACGCCCTTGACCAGGCGCTTGTAGCGCACGCCTTCGTCGATGGCCTGCAGGGCGTCGAAGCGGTGCTCCAGGGTCAGCTCGAGCTGGCCCGGGGCGTATTCGGAAATCGCCGTGCGCACCGGCAGGCCCTGCGCTTCGCAGGCGGCGTAGAGGTCATCGAGGAACGGCTGCAGCTGCTCCAGCTCGTACACGCCATACACCTGCGGTGCCTGCGGGCGCACGCCATTGGCTTGCAGCGCCGGCTGCGGGCGGCCGTTGGCGTCGCGCTGCTTGTCCAGCAGGTAGAACTCCAGCTCCACCGCCATTACCGGGTGGTAGCCGTCGGCCTTCAGTCGGTCGATGGCGCGTACCAGCACATGCCGTGGATCGGCCGGGGCAGCCGGCAGGCCCTGGGTTGGGTGCATGCTGACCTGCAGCTGGCCGGTGGGCGTGGTGCGCCAGGGTTGCAGGGTCAGACTGCCGGGCAGTGGGTAGGTCCAGCAGTCGGCATCGGCGACTTCCCAGACCAGGCCGCTTTCTTCGACGTCCTCGCCCTGGATGGTCAGCGCCAGGATCGAGCTGGGTAGCGGCCGGCCGTTCTCGTAGATGGCCAGCAGCTCGTCGCGGTGCAGCAGCTTGCCGCGCGGGATGCCGTTGGCGTCGATCAGCATCAGCTCGATGCTGCGCACTTCAGGGTGGGCGGCGAGGAAGTCACGGGCTTCCTGGGGATTGGCGAATTGCATGGTCGGATCTCGTGGTGGTGCCTGGGTAGGATGGGTTGAGCTTAGCGATACCCATGCGGTGACGGCCGATGGGTATCGCGGGCTCAACCCATCCTACGGATTAGGGTCGGTTGGCTTATTCGCGGGCACCTGGGATGGCCAGCAGCTCGGTAAGGGCCTGGTCGAGCATGCCGATCAGCTTATCCACATCGTCCGCCGTGGTGCTCGGGCAGCACAGGGTCATGTTGTGGAACGGGGTGATCAGGATGCCGCGGTTGATCAGGTACAGGTGCAGGGCCATCTGCAGTTCGTCGTGGAACGCGGCTTCGGCCTCGGCACCGGTCTTCGGCGACACCGGGCAGAACTGGAACTCGCTGCGCGCGCCCAACTCGGTCACCGACCACTTGAGATCGTGCTTGCCGATCAGCGAACGGAAGCCGTCGGCCAGGCGCTTGGCCAGCGGCAACATATGGGCATAGGCCGCCTCGGTCATTACCTGTTCCAGGTTGGCGCGCATGCAGTGCATGGCCAGGGCGTTGGCCGACAGCGTGGTGCCCATGCCGCTGTGACCATGGCCATGGCTGCCCTCGCTGGCACGCTTGCGCGCTGCGGTCATGGCCTCGGCCATCGCCGCGCTGCAGCCGAAAATGCCGCACGGCACACCGCCGGCAATAGGTTTGCCGACCACAAAGAAGTCCGGATCGAGGTTCCACAGTTTGGTGCAGCCACCCATATCGGTGGAGATGGTGTGGGTCTCGTCGATGATCAGCAGTGCGCCATATTTGCGGGTCAGCTCGCGGCATTTCTGCATAAAGCCAGGCTCGGGCAGGACCATGCCGATATTGGTCATCGCCGGCTCACAGAGCAGGGCGCAGACGTCGCCCTGGGCCAGCGCGGCTTCCAGTGCCGCCACGTCGTTGAACGGGATCGAGCGGCTGTACTGGGTCAGGTCGTAGGCCTGGCCGACCAGGCCGGAGCGCGGCACGGTCTCGCCGTCGCGGTAGCGCACCATCACATCGTCCACCGTGCCGTGGTAGCAGCCGTCGAACACCAGCAGTGTCTTGCGCTGGGTGATCTCGCGAGCCCAGCGCAGCACATAGCGATTCGAATCTGTTGCGGTGGCGGTGACCTGCCAGAACGGCAGGCCGAAGCGCGCGGCCAGCAGCTCGCCGCAGACCACCGCGTCTTCGCCCGGGAGCATGGTGGTCAGGCCGTTGTTGCCTTGTTCGGCGATGGCTCGGGCGATCGGGTCCGGCGAGTGGCCGAACATGGTGCCGGTGTCGCCCAGGCAGAAGTCGATATATTCGTGGCCGTCGACATCATAGAAGCGCGCGCCCTTGGCCCGCTCGACGAACAGCGGTACCGGGGTGGACCAGTCGGCCATCCAGTGCATCGGTACGCCGCCGTACAGCGAATTGCGCGCGCGTTCGGCGAGGGCCACGGACTTGGGGTTGCGCTCGATAAAGCGCTGGCGCTCGCGCTGGGCGAAGGCTTCTACGGCGGATGGGCTGATGCCACTGGCAGTCATGTTGAACACCTCGTTCGAATTTCCGAACATAGTCTTTTGTGATCACAAATAAGTCAATAGATGCCTTATAAGCGGTATTAAGGTAGATTAATCCTGAATTTGTGATCACAGGCTGGGTGTAAATGGAAAATATACAGCAGGTGGCCCTGATCAGCGGGGCGGGTAGCGAGAGCGGCATCGGTATGGCCATCGCCCGTCGTCTGGGCCAGCAGGGCGTGCACGTGCTGCTTACCGCCAGCAGTGCGCGGGTCGAACAGCGCGCCGCCGAGTTGTGCGCTGAAGGTATTCAAGCACGTGCTTGCGTCGCCGACCTGACCGATGAGCAGCAGGTGGCCGAGCTGGTCGAATGGGCCCAGGCGCAGTGGGGGCAGATCGATATTCTGGTGAACAACGCGGGCATGGCCATGCAGGGCAGCCCGGAACCTTTCGCCGAGCTGGCCGATATGGACCTGGCGACCTGGAACCTGTCCATCGCGCGCAACCTGGGCACCGCCTTTCTGCTCACCCGTGGCGTGCTGCCGGGAATGCGGGCGCGTGGCTACGGGCGCATCGTCAATATCAGCTCGACCACAGGCACCCGCGGCAGCAACCCCGGCGAGTCGGCATACAGCGCAGCCAAGGCCGGTATGCTCGGCCTGTCCATGGGCCTGGCGCTGGAAGTGGCCAGGCAGGGTATTACGGTAAACAGCGTGGCCCCGGGCTGGATCGCCACCGGCTCAAGCACGGAAGAAGAACAGCGCGCCGCCGAGTACACGCCGATGCGCCGCGCCGGCCGGCCCGAGGAAGTGGCGGCGGCGGTGGCCTTTCTGGCATCCCGCGAGGCCAGCTATATCACCGGCGAGGTCCTGGTTGTGGATGGTGGTAACTGCCTGATCGAGAACAAAGCCCCCTAGGGTGCGCCGCGCGCAGCACCTTCATTTATGGGGGTGCTGGTGCGCACGGCGCACCCTACGGAGCCGTGCAACCCAACTAAGGAAATCAACATGCGCAACTGCCTACTGACCCTGGCTCAACTGCCCGCCCCGCCGCAAGGATGCTAGAAGCATGGCCGACAATCTGCAGGACCAGCTGTACCAACAACTGCGCGACGCTCTGCTGGCCGGTCGCTTCCGCCCCGGCGAGCGGCTGAAGATCCGCGACCTGGCCGCCGCCTGGGGGACCAGTCCGATGCCGGTACGCGCCGCGCTGCAACGCCTGGTCGCCGAAGGCGCGCTGGAGAGCGAACCGCAGCGTTCGGTGCGCGTGCCGGCGATGACTCGTGAGCGCTTTCAGCAGTTGTTTCAGGTACGCCTGAGCCTGGAAGGCCTGGCCGTGGAGTTGGCGGCCGCGCGCATCGGCGCGGCCGAGATCGAACTGCTGCGCGGGTGTATCGCGCGCATGGAAACAGCCCTGGAGCAGCGCAATGTGCCGGCCTATCTGGACGACAACAGCCTGTTTCACCTGACCCTCTACCGCGCCTGCGCCAACCCCATTCTGCTGCGCATGATCGAGTCGCTGTGGTTGCAGGTCGGGCCTTTCTTCAATCGCCTGTTTACCGAGGCGGACCTGTCGCTGCGGCTCAACGACTTCCACGAGCAGGCCTTCGCGGCCCTGGAAGCAGGGGATGGCAAGGCAGCGCGGGCGGCCATGGAGCAGGACCTGAGCTTCTTCGGTGAGTATCTGCTTAAGCTGCTGGAGTTGGAGCAGGGCTAGCAGGCCGTTGGAAAACTACCTGCGTTGGCCCTCTTGTTGAAAAGACGGGGGCGTTAAAAACGCCCTACAGGCGCAGGACTGCCTTGCGCGCGGCTTAGCTTTCCAGCCAGACATCGCGCACCCAGTGCCAGACCGATTCCCAGGTTTCTTCCTCGCTGACTTCGCCGGTATCGCTTTCCCAGAGCACCACGGTGCCGTCCAGCTCGACGCAGTAGTAGTTGCCGTGGTCTTCGCAGATCGGCACCAGCTCGCGGGAAACCCCCAGGGACCAGGCCACCGAGGCCACTTCCGGGAGGTAGGTGTGCGAGTGCGGGTCGGTGACGGTCACCGGCTCCAGGCGGCCGTAGACCACGTCGCTGACCTTGAGCAGGAATTCGCGCAGCTCGAACGGCAGGTTGATCAGCAACTGCTCCTCGATCTCCACCAGCAGCTCCTCTTCCGGCAGCTCCAGCGGCACCGGCACCGGTTCGTTGAGTTCGCGCAGTTGTTCGATGACTTCTTCCACGGGGTAAGCCTCCTGGGTAGCGGTGGATATGGGTGCGTCTTATACCCTAGCCGAGTACAGGCAAACAGTCGGGCGGGTGCTATTGTGCAGTTTGAGCGGTGCGTCATTTATTGAACGCCATTAAACGGTCCAGTCATGAACAAGCAAAGCGAAGAAACAAGCGACGACGCCCTCAGCGAGGAGCAGCGCCTGCAATTGCTGACCCGTGCCGGCCAGCGCAATCGTCTGGTGATTTTTGTCCTGGCCGGTGTGCTTGGCAGCCTGATGCTGCTGTCGGCGGGGCTCAATCTGTACGGCGTGCTGGGTGGGGGGGACGATTCCCGGGTGGTCGCCCTGGAGCGGCAGGTGGCTCGGCTGGAGAAGCAGTTGGCCGTGCAGCAGGTGGCGCTGAGCAACCAGGAGGAGCTGCTGGCCAGCCAGCAGAGTCGGCAACTGACCGGCCTGTTCGAGCGGGCCGAGCATCCCGACAGCATCGCTCAAGTGAGCAAGGTGCTGCAGGCCCAGGAGGCGGACTATCAGGCAGTGCTGCAGGGGCTGAAGGTGGGCATGGCCGATCTGGCCAATATGCTGCCGGGCTCGCGCAGCTGGTTGAACCTGTATAACGAGCCGATCGACCGCGCCCTGCTCAACAGTCGCCAGCGCAGCGAGGAGATCCAGGCCTGGGCCGAGCAGGCGGCGCAGGCCCAGCCCTGATCAGCCTGCGCGGGCCATCAGTCGTGCATCCAGCAGAGCGTGGTGGGGTATTTCCGCTGGCTCCAGATCGTCGAGCAGGTCGCTCTGTTCGCGGCAGCCCAGGGTCGTCGGCGGCAGGCCGGGGCGACCCAGCAGTTCCAGCAGCAGTGGCCAGTCCCAGGCCAGCGCATCGCTGACAATCTCCAGCTCACCCAGCCCGGCAAGAAAGGTCCGCAAGGCCGTACCGGCCGCTGCCCGGCTGTGACCATGGCGAGGCTTGTCGAGCTGCGGCAGCACGATGTCGACGACGAACTCGGAACAGTCGGCGAGAGTCCAGCCATCCAGCAGTTCGACATAGAACTCCGCGCCGGAGGGTTCGACCAGGGCCAGACTGATCAGCCGACGGTCGAGGTCGAGGCGGGTGAATTCGGTATCGAGATAAAGGGTGCGCATCGCATTACTCCGCGCGGGCGGTGCTGTGCGGGGCCGCACAGCACTGGGGGCGATGCCTCTTAGCCCATATGGAAAAAGGCCAGCTTGTTACCATCCCGATCGCGAAAATAGGCACCGTAGAAGCCCGGTATACGCTCGCCGGGTTCGCCTTCGCAGCTAGCGCCGAGCTCGATGGCCTTGGCGTACAGTTTGTCCACGCCCTCGCGAGAACCTGCTGGTAAGGCCACCATGTTGCCGTTCCCTGGATTGGGCGCTTGCTTGTCATAGGGCAGGCAGACGGCAAACATCGGCTGACCCTTGGCGACGCCGTAGAAGGTGATGCGGCCCATATCCATGACCACCTTGGCACCCATTTCAGCCAGCAAGGGGGTGTAGAAAGCCTTGGCTTTTTCCATGTCACTGGTGCCAACCGTTGTGTATCCGATCATCGTCGCGTCCTCAGGTGGTGTAGCGGGTTGTCTGTGTTGTGTACCTGAGTCTACCTCGGCCTGGCAAATGCACCTGCTGAATAAGGCGCAAAGAAAACCCGGGCAAGCCCGGGTTTCTGTGTCGCGTGGGGCAATCAGCCGTTCTGGCGGATACCGGCCACCAGCCACGGCTGGTTGTCGCCGACTGCACGCTCCAGACGCCAGCTTTCGCTGAAGGCTTCGCCCTGGTCGAAGCGCGAGGTCTTGGCCACACCGGTAAAGGTCAGGGTGGCGACGGTCTTGTCGCTGAGGTCGTCGACGCCGTCGAGCTGGGCATCGAGGTCATCGATATAGGTGGACTGGAAGCCTTCGCCCAGGTCGGCACGCTCGCGGCTGAGGAACTCCAGCAACTGCGGGGTGACGAATTCGCCGATCTTCTCCATCTCGTTGGCGTCCCAGTGCTGCTGCAGGCTGAGGAAGTGCTCGCGACCGGCCGCCACGAAGCTCTGCTCATTGAACCAGGCCGGGGCGTTGATCACCGGCTTGATGGCTGCAGCCGCGCTACCAGCGCCGAAGATCGAGGCCGGAGCTGCCTGGTCGGGCATTTCGCGCTGCATTGGCGCGCCATTGGCGGTTACCGGACCGGCCTGCTTGCGACGGGCAGCGAGGAAGCGGAACAGCAGGAAGGCGATCAGACCGAAGATCAGCATGTCCATGATCTGCAGACCTTCGAAGCCGTCACCCATAAACATCGAGGCGAGCAGGCCACCGGCGGCCAGGCCGGCCAATGGGCCCAACCAGCGCGAGGCACCGCTGGTGGCAGCAGGCTGACGAGCGGTGGTCGGCGCGGCGGTGCTGGTCGAGGTTGGCGACGTGGTTTGACGGGTCTGATGGCTCGGCGCAGAGCCGAAGGATTTGGCCCCGCCAAAACGCTTGGCTTCGGCTTCGAAACTCATGGTAAGGCCCAGGCTGAGGCACATGGCCAGGGCGACACTGAGAAAACGCTGCATGTTTGGCTGTCTCTTGGTGATTGGGACTACGCGCGGCATCTTGCCCGGCATGGCCGCCGCTGGCTAGCCATAGAATGTTTCCGGCTTTTGCCCGAGCTGCAGCTTAGGGCGGGCGAGTGCCCTGATGCGCGCGGCGCGCCCTACGGGAGCGCTACTGGCGCAGCAGTGCCAGCAGCGGGCCGCAGCGCAACTGGCTGCGCAGCAGGGCGCGGAACTCGGCGGGGTCCTGTTCGGGGTGACGCAGCCAGTGGATAAAGCAGCGCAGGTAGACGCCGGTCAGCAGGCTTTCCTCGGCGATGCGGCGCAGGTGCAGGGTTTCCCGCTGGGCCGCTTCGCGCCACCACTGCACGGTGCGGCTGATGCGCAGCAGGCCGCCGATCTGCAGGTGGATATGCCCAGGTTCGAGCTTGTACAGCAGCATCTGCCCGGTGACTGCTCGGTGCGTCGCCAGACTGGCGAGCCAGGCCAGCAGCAGCTCTTCCAGGCGCTTGGCCGGTGTCAGGGGCAGCAGGTCGGCGGCCTTGGCGCGGGCCAGCATGGCCTGGTCGGCGCGGTCGAACCAGGCTTCCACCAGTTGGTCCTTCTCGCGGTAATGGCTGGCGATGCTATCCAGGCCGGTGCCCAGGTCGGCGGCCACATCGAACAGGCGCAGACGCTCCCAGCCGCAGGCATCGGCCAACTTGAGGGCGCTATCAAGGATCTGCGCTGCTGTGATTGTCGGTTTTTTCATCGGCTCACCTCGCCAAGCAGTATGGGCCGAGGTGCGCTGGAGGCGCTGTGGAGTCGACCAACGGAGGCCGGGGGGATGTGCTGTAGGAGCCAGCTTGCTGGCGATAACGTCGCCAGGGTCGCCAGCAAGAACTAGGCGTCCCCCTGGCTCCTACAGGGAGCGGTGAATGTGCTTAACGCCAGTCGTACAACTCTTTTTCCGAGACCTTGTGCATCTGGCTGACCTGGGCCTGGAAGGCCTGCATCGAGGCCCAGATGCGGCCGTTCAGCTCGCTCTGGGCGGCCAGCTCGCCGAGCACCAGGGTGGACTCGTGCTGCATGGCGGCCAGCACTTCGTCGGGGAAGCGCTTGAGCAGGGTGCCTTGCTGCTTCAGTTCATCCAGGGCCAGGGCGTTGTGGTAGACGTAGTCGTCGAGCATGTCCTGGCTGGCGGCGCGGGCGGCCTCGGTGAGGATCGCCTGCAGGTCGGCCGGCAGGCTGTCCAGGGCCTTCTGGTTGATCAGCAGCTCCAGCACCGCCTGCGGTTCCTGCCAGCCCGGGTAGTAGTAGAACTTGGCCGCCTTGTGCAGGCCGAAGGCCAGGTCGTTGTAAGGGCTGACCCAGTCGGTGGCGTCGATGGCGTTGGTCTGCAGGGCGGTGAATACTTCGCCTCCGGGCAGGTTGACGGTGGTCGCACCGAGCCGACTCAGCACTTCGCCGCCCAGGCCCGGCATACGGATCTTCAGGCCCTTGAGGTCATCCAGGGAATTGATTTCCTTGTTGTACCAGCCGCCCATCTGCATGCCGGTATTGCCCACCACCATGGGTTTTACGCCATAGGGGGCATAGGCCTCGTCCCACAGCGCCTGACCACCGCCCTTGCTCAGCCAGGCGTTCATTTCGCTGGTGGACAGGCCGAACGGCACGGCGGTGAAGAACTGCGCCGCCGGCACCTTGCCCTTCCAGTAATAGGCCGCGCCATGACCCAGTTCGGCGGTGCCACGCGACACCGCGTCGAACACCTCCAGTGGCGGTACCAGCTCGCCACCGGCATACACCTTGATGGTCAAGCGGCCGTTGCTCATGGCGCTGACTCGCTCGGCCAGACGCTCGGCGGCGGTGCCCAGGCCGGGGTAGTTCTTCGGCCAGGCGGTGACCATCTTCCACTGGAAATGCTCCACGGCCGGCGTGGCGGTGGCTTGCGGCGCGGCAGGTTCTTCCTTGCAACCGCTCAGGCCGAGGGCGGCGAGCAGGGCGCTGGCGAGCAGCAGAGGGCGGCGGATCATTGAGGCTCCTTGTTGTTTGAACAGACGATCAATCACGCTGGGGAGCCTTTGTAGGAGCGGCCCATGGCCGCGACAGCAGGCACCCGAAAAAGCATCGCGGGCATGGACTAGGCGTCCCCGCCGCTCCTACAGATTGTTTGCAGCTCTACCGGTCAGTAAACGTTACAGCGCCTGCAGCTTGGCATAGCTGAGCATCAGCCACTTGCTGCCTTCGCTCTCGAAATTCACCTGCACCCGCGCCTGCGCGCCGGAGCCTTCAAAGTTGAGGATGGTGCCTTCGCCGAACAGCGAGTGCTGCACGCGCTGGCCGAGGTTGAAACCGGTGTCCGGTACGGCGCTGCCAGCGAACATACTGTCGCCGCTCATGCTGTTGCCGCCTATATTGCGGCTGACCGCGCCGAACGGTCGGCTGACGCTATTGGACAGGCGCACTTCCTGGATCAGCTGCGGCGGAATCTCGCGGACAAAGCGCGACACCTTGTTGTAGGTCTCGCTGCCGTACAGGCGACGTGTCTCGGCATAGGTGATCACCAGCTTGCTCATGGCGCGGGTGATGCCGACGTAGGCCAGACGGCGCTCTTCTTCCAGACGGCCGGGCTCTTCCAGGCTCATCTTGTGCGGGAACAGGCCTTCTTCCATGCCCACCAGGAACACCTGGGGGAATTCCAGGCCCTTGGCGCTGTGCAGGGTCATCAGCTGGATGCTGTCTTCGTTCTCGGCGGCCTGGGTGTCGCCGGCTTCCAGCGAGGCGTGGCTGAGGAAGGCCTGCAACGGGCTCAGCTCCTCGTCTTCGTCGTTATCGAAGGTGCGCGCGGCGCTGACCAGTTCCTCAAGGTTTTCGATACGCGCCTGGGCTTTTTCGCCTTTCTCGGCCTTGTGGTAGGCGATCAGCCCGCTCTGCTCGATCACCGTCTGGGTCATCAGGTGCAGCGGCATGCTCAGCGCCTTGGCGGCGAGGTTTTCGATCAGTTCGATAAACCCGGCCAGCGCGCTCGAAGCGCGGGCCGGTAGGGCCTTGGCGGCGACCATCAGGCGAATGGCTTCCCACATCGACACGTCATGGGCGCGGGCGTATTCGCGGATGGTCTCGACGCTCTTCTCGCCGATGCCGCGCGCCGGCACGTTGATCACTCGCTCAAGTGCCGCGTCGTTGCCGCGGCCGTCGAGCAGGCGCAGGTAGGCCATGGCGTTCTTGATCTCGGCACGTTCGAAGAAGCGCTGGCCGCCGTAGATGCGATAGGGAATCTTCTCGCGCAGCAGGGCTTCTTCGAGCACCCGCGACTGGGCGTTGGAGCGGTAGAGGATGGCGATTTCGCTGCGTTTGAGGCCGTCCTTGCGCAGGGCGTCCTCGATCGTCTCGACCACGTAGCGCGCTTCGTCGTGCTCGTTGAACGCCGAATACAGGTTGATCGGCTCGCCGTCGCCGTCTTCGGTCCACAGTTCCTTGCCCAGGCGGCCCTGGTTATTGGCGATCAGTGCGTTGGCGGCCTTGAGAATGCCGGCGGTGGATCGGTAGTTCTGCTCCAGGCGGATCACTTCGGCATCGGCGAAGTCGTCGGAGAATTGCTGGATGTTCTCGATCTTCGCCCCGCGCCAGCCGTAGATCGACTGGTCGTCATCGCCGACCACCATCAGGCTGTCGCCACCCTTCGCCAGCAGGCGTAGCCAGGCGTACTGCACGGCGTTGGTGTCCTGGAACTCGTCGACCAGGATATGCCGGAAGCGCCGCTGGTAATGCTCAAGCAACCCCGGCTTGTCGCGCCACAGGTCGAGGGCACGCAGCAGCAGTTCGGAGAAGTCGATCACCCCGGCGCGGGCACAGGCGGCTTCATAGGCTTCGTAGATCTTCAGCATGGTGGCGAGGAACAGGTCGCCGCCGGGCTGGATATTCTTCGGCCGCAGGCCCTCGTCCTTCTGCCCGTTGATAAACCACTGCGCCTGTTTCGGCGGCCAGCGTTGTTCATCCAGGCCGAGGTCGCGGATCACCCGTTTGACGATGCGTTGCTGGTCGTCGGAATCCAGAATCTGGAAGTTCTCGGCCAGGCCGGCCTCCTGCCAGTGCGCGCGCAACAGGCGATGGGCCAGACCGTGGAAGGTACCCACCCACATGCCTGCCGGACTCTGCCCGAGCATCTGCTCGATGCGGTGGCGCATTTCGGCGGCAGCCTTGTTGGTGAAGGTCACCGACAGAATGCTGTGCGGCGAGGCGTGCTCGATCTGGATCAACCAGGCGATGCGGTGCACCAGCACGCGGGTTTTACCGGAGCCGGCACCGGCCAGCACCAGTTGGCGGCCCACGCGCGCGGCGACGGCCTGGCGCTGGGCATCGTTAAGAGAGGCAATCAGGAGTTCGGGGTCATTTTGCATCGCGGCATTCTAGGGGGCTGCGTCAGGCAGGGCAAACCGCACTGCCGAGCTGTGCGATTTGCGACGACCGGCCGGTCCCGCTCAGGCCTTGGCGGTCGCTTGGCGTACTGTTCAAAAGTTGGGGCCCGAGGCGACGAATTAGCCCAGATCCATCTTGGGCGACGCGTCTAGCTCGCGTATGCTCCGTCGACACCAAGGCAACCATTACAAGAATATCGCCTGTGACTGCACCGATTTTTTTTGCCGGCGTACATGACCTGAAACCGACCCCCGTTCGTGAGGTCGCCCAGGCATTTGCTACCGATATAGCGGCTGAACGCACCCGTCTGCTCTATCAGGGCTCGCGGTTGCCGACGCTATTTATGCTGCTCAACGGCGTGGCCTGTGCGCTATTGCTCTGGAGTTCCCAGGCCCACTGGTTGCTCGGCGGCTGGCTGGTCTGGCTGGTGCTGCTGGCGGTATTGCGCCTGGTTCAGGTGCGCGCCTTCGATGCGGCATCACCCAGCGCTCAGGCCGAACCACACTGGCGCAGACGCTTTCTGCTGGGCGCGGGGATTTCCGGGCTGACCTTGGCCTTCGCCGCGGTATTTCTGGTGCCGGCCGATGTGTTCTATCTGCAGGCCCTGGTCTATGGCCTGATCGCCGCGGCCATCCTCTCCGCCAGCGTGGCCTATGCGGTCAGCCTGTCGGCCTTTCTCTCCTTCGCCTTGCCTTGCCTGCTGCCGGCGGTGGGTTATCTGTTGCTCAGCGGCAGCACCCAGCTGCGCGGCTGGGGCGTGCTCGGGGTGATCCTGCTGGTGTCGCTGCTGGTGGTGGCCTGGCAGGTCAACCGCCTGGTGCAGCGCAGCCTGCTGCAGCGTTTCCAGAACCAGGCGCTGATCGGCAACCTGGAACAGGCCAAGCTGCAGGCCGAGGCGCTCAACGGCGAACTGGCCCATGAGGTGGAGCAGCGCCGCCGCGCCGAGCGCGAACTGCGTGCCGCCCATGACGAGCTGGAAATGCGCGTGGCCGAACGCACCCTGGAGCTGGATGCCGCCACCCACGCCCTGAGCAAGAGCCAGGCGCGCCTGAGCCTGGCCATCGACGCCAGCGAGCTGGGCCTGTGGGACTGGGATTTGCAAAGCGACGAGGTGCACCACTCCCAGCTCAAGGAGATCTTCGGCCTGGAGCCGGGCGAGGTGCAGGTGATGCTGCGCGACCTCAAGCCGCGCCTGCACCCGGACGATCTGCCGGTGCTGCGTCGTGCCCTGGTCGAACACATGAAGGGCCGCAGCGACGGCTACCAGGTGGAATACCGGATCAAGCACGCCGAAGGGCGCTGGGTGTGGATCGAGGACCGCGGCCGCGCGGTGGAGCGCGATGCCGCCGGCCGGGTGCTGCGCATGCTCGGTACGCGCCGCGATATCAGCGCGCGCAAGCTGCAGGAAGAACAGCAACGGCTGTCCGCCACGGTGTTCGAGGCGGCCAGCGAGGGTATCGTCATCCTCGACCCGGATTACCGCCTGCTGGCGGTCAACCAGGCCTTTACCCAGGTTACCGGTTACCGCCGCGAGGACGTGCTGGGGCGCAACGTGGGCGTGCTGATCAGCAGCCGCGAGAGCCGTCGCCAGTACCAGCTGATCCGCCTGGAGCTGGAAAGCCGTGGCAGCTGGCAGGGCGAGCTGATCGAGACGCGCAAGAACGGCGAGCTTTACCCGCAGTGGCTGCAACTCAACGTGGTGCGCGATTCCCGCGGCCAGGCCAGCCATATCGTCGGCTTCTTCGCCGACCTGTCGTCGCGCCGTGAGGCCGAGGAGCGCCTGCGCTACCTGTCGCACTACGATGAACTGACCGGCCTGGCCAACCGCAGCCTGTTCCGCGCGCGTCTGCACGAAGCCAGCCAGCGCGCGCGCCAGGGCGGGCGCAGCATCGCCCTGCTGCATATCGACCTGGACCGCTTCAAGCTGCTCAACGACAGCCTCGGCCATGAAGTGGCCGACCAGCTGCTGCGCCAGATCAGCCGTCGCCTGACCCAGACCGTGTCCGAGGCCGACACCATCGCGCGGCTGTCCGGCGACGAATTCGCCGTGCTGCTCGACTCCTACGGCAGTCTGTCCAGCCTGGCACGGCTGGCCAGCCGTCTGCTCAGCAAGCTGCGCATGCCGATGACCGTCGGCGGCCACGAGCTGGTGGTCAGCGCCTCTCTGGGCATCAGCCTGCTGCCGGATAACGCTCGGGAGATTTCCGCCCTGGTCAGCCAGGCCAACATGGCCATGCAGCATGCCAAGCACCTGGGCGGCAACACCTTCCAGTTCTTCACCGACAACCTGCAGGCCTGCACCCTGGAACGCCTGCAGCTGGAAAACCAGCTGCGCAAGGCCATCGACGAAGGCCAGCTGGAGGTGTTCTACCAGCCCAAACTGTGCCTGGCCGCCGACAGCCTCAACGCCGCCGAGGCCCTGGTGCGCTGGCGTCACCCCGAGCTGGGGCTGGTGCCGCCGGGTGAGTTTATCGGCCTGGCCGAGGAAACCGGGCTGATCGGCGCTATCGGCGAGTTCGTTCTGCGCCAGACCTGCCAGCAGGTGCGCGCCTGGCAGCTGCAGGGCCTGGCGCAGATCCGCGTGTCGGTGAACCTGTCGGTGCATCAGCTGCGTCAGGGCAACCTGGTCAGCCTGGTGCGCCAGGTGCTGGATGAAACCGGCCTGGCCTCGCAATTCCTCGAACTTGAGCTGACCGAAAGCCAGCTGCTGGATAACGTCGAGAACGTCATCGCCACCTTCCGCCAATTGCGCGAGATGGGGGTCAAGTTGGCCATCGACGACTTCGGCACCGGCTATTCCTCGCTCAGCTACCTCAAGCGCTTCCCGGTGGACTACGTAAAGATCGACCAGACCTTTATCCGCGACCTCACCCCGGGCAGCGAAGACGCCGCCATCACCCGCGCCATCATCGCCATGGCCCACAGCCTGGAACTCAAGGTGGTGGCCGAGGGCGTGGAAACCCAGAGCCAGATGGACTTCCTCAAGAGCCAGCGCTGCGACGAGATCCAGGGCTATCTGATCAGCAAGCCGGTGCCGGCGGAGGAATTCGCCCAGTTGCTGCGTGAGCAGGCTCGGTTGTTTTAGACAGTGGGCGTTGAGGTGACCGGGGTGCCAGCCTGCTGGCTCCTGTAGCTGACGCACAACCCCACTAATCCCTTTGTCTGCCGCCCTTCGGGCCATGGCTTCGACGCGCCCTGCACTCTGCAGAAAAGTACTTTGGTGGCATGCAATTGCTGCTTTTGTACAAGAGCCGAACAAAAGGCCTACAAAATATACTGTTTTTGCCTAGTCATCAGAGAGGGAATTACAGAATGAAAATACGTCTGTCATCAGCATCAGCGCTGTTCTGCACGGCATTGGCTGCGGCTCCGTTCGTTCAGGCGGCAGAGGACGGGATGGAAGCGGCTGGCCGTCAGTTGTTTACGCACCACTGCACGGCCTGTCACTCGCTGGATACCAGCGAGAACGCCTTCGGCCCCAGCCTGTTCGGTGTGGTCGGTCGCCCGGCGGCTTCCGTGCCGCGGTTTGCCTACTCCAACGCCATGCAGGCCTCGGGGATCACCTGGACCGAAGACAACCTGCGCAAGTGGATTGCCGATAACGAAGCGCTGGTTCCGGGCACCCGCATGCGTCACGTCGCCATCAGTGATCCTGCCGAACAGGATTACCTGATCAGCTTCCTGCGTTCATTGAAATAAGCCAGCAGCCGCTGGATTCCCTCGCTGCGGGGTAACCCGCCTCTCTCGCACGGTGCCTGCCCGCTGGGTCGGTGCCGTCTGCATTCGCCCCGCACCGGGGCTTGTGGCTCCGGCGCGCTTGCGGCTACTGTCGCGGCCTGTTCGCCGCGAGATACCCCGATGTTGCCGCCTGATCGCCGCCCGGCCACTGCCACCCTGATTCTGCTGGCCTCGCTGTATTGCGCCCAGGGCCTGCCCTCCGGGCTGCTGGCCCATGCGCTGCCGGTGCTGCTGCGTCAGCACGGCGTCGACCTGGCGCTGATCGGTCTGCTCAAGCTGCTGGCGCTGCCCTGGTTGCTCAAGGTGTTCTGGGCCCCCTGGGTCGACCGCCTGGCATTGCGGCGGCTGGGTCATCACCGCGGCTGGATACTGCCGCTGCAACTGACGGTGATCGCCATCGTCACGACCCTGGCCCTGTTGACCCCGCAGCTGCTGTTCGACCGCTATTTTCTGCTGCTGATCGGCCTGTTGCTGCTGGTCAACCTGGCCGCCGCCACCCAGGACATCGCCACCGACGGACTCACCGTGCGCCTGCTGCCGGAGCGCTGGCGCGGCCTGGGCAACAGCCTGCAGGTGGGTGGCTACAAGGTCGGCATGCTGGTCAGCGGCAGCGGCCTGCTGCTGGCCATGGACTGGCTCGGCTGGCACCTCAGCCTGGGCCTGGTGGCCGCGCTGCTGGTGCTGATGACCGTGCCGATCTGGCGCTTCGCGGAAAACCGCCAGCTGCCGTTCCAGCCAGCTTTGGCCGAACCCGCCGGGCCCGGCCTGCTGCTGCGGCATTACCGCGGCCTGCTGCTGCAGCCGGGGATGCTGCTGTGGCTGGTGGTATTGCTCAGCTTCAAGCTGGGCGACGCCCTGGGTTCGCCAATGATCAAGCCGATGCTGGTCGACCAGGGTTGGAGCAACGCCGACCTGGGCCAGCTGACCCTGATCAGCAGCCTGGTCGGCATTGCCGGCGCGCTGCTCGGCGGTCTGCTCTATGCGCGTATCGGGGCCCTGCGCGCGCTGCTGCTGTTCGGCCTGCTGCAGGCGGCGGGTATCGCCGCCATGGCCTGGCTGGTCGGGGCCGGCGGGCAGCCAGTTCTGGTATACGCCGTGGCCCTGTTCGAACAGGCCGCCGACGGCATGTCCACCGTGGCCCTGTTCGCCGTGATGATGCGCCAGTGCCGCCCCGAGCATGAAGGGGCCGACTTTACCCTGCAGGCCAGCGTGCAACTGCTGCTGGCCGGCCTGGTGGGAGCCAGCAGCGGCTGGTTGGCCGAACAGCTGGGCTATCAGGCGCTGTTTGTCAGCGCCGGGGTGCTGGGCCTGCTGGCGCTGCCGCTGGTGGGGCTGTACTTCTGGCGGGGTGCAAGGGCAGGGTAGGGTTGAAAAGGCTATGCCCCACTGCTTGTGGGAGAGAGATCAAGCACCATTTGTTAGAGGGCATTTAGCAGTTCAGTGGTTGTAACCACAGTGGCGTACTCTCCATGAAGGTTGGCTAATGCCATCGCATGCACGTCTTCGGCACTGCGCATAACACCGTTGAAGTCGGCCTTTGCGAAGGCAAATGTTGCATCAGCGGCTACATAGGTTTCAAAGCCAAGATTGCCGGCTGTGCGAGCTGTCGCTTCGACAGAGTTATTAGTGCTGACGCCTACGATTGCGATGGCGTCGATGCCTCTGACTCGAAGCCAGCGCTCAAGCCCGGAGTTAATAAATGCGTCCGGGACGTTTTTTTCAACTATATGCTCTGTAGTTAATGGCTGTAGTTCTTCTTGGAACTCAACACCCGGTTGGCCTGGCCAGAATGGAGAGCCGGGTGTTCTTGAAATATGACGCACATGAACAACCGGGGCTTTCGCCTCTCGCCAGGCTTTCAGTATTGTTGCGATGGCTTGCTCTGCTTGCGGGTTGTTGCGAGTACCTGCTGCAGGCTCAAGCATGCCACGCTGCATATCAATGATGATAAGGGCTGGTATATGCATAAGCGAATGAGCTCTAAAGTTAAGTTAAAGGGCGGCTTTAGCCGGTACAGTGAGCGAGGCAAACAGTTTTAAGGTTGTTATGTGTTTGTGCCTTCTGGCACATATCCCTCTGGAAATTGAGGCAAGTTATCCGTAATTTGAAACCAGTTTGCTTTATGTGCAACATAAAAATGAGCATGGGGTTCTGTATTTACATCATTATCTAGCGTACCAACCCTGATACGCACCACGCCAGGCAGTTTTGCAGTTTTACTATAAATCGGAGACCCACAGCTCTTACAAAAGCACCTTTGCTTATCAGGCGATGACTCAAAGGCCCCAAGCAAATCCTTGCCGGAGATAAATCTGAGATTTTCTTCCTGAACTGGCGTATTCGTTACAAACGCACTGCCCTGAGCCTTTCTGCATTGAATGCAGTGGCAAATTTGAATCGGTTCAATTTCTTGGCGTATTTCAAATCGGATACCACCACAAAGACAACTTCCAGTGTGCATAAAATTACTCCAGTTATCGACGGTTCATGACGGTTGGCTTTAGCTAGCCACGATTGGGCTATATGATTAAACGCCATATTCGCTGTAAGCAGGACTTGCGTAGTAAGAAATCCAGCCGAAAAGGTAAGGCAATAGCGCTATAAATAGGAAAGCCAAAAATGTGAGTACGCCTCGCCAGCCTCGCGTGTGAATGAGATACACCAGTAATATGATGGGCCAGAGGAAGAAAATAAAAGCCCCGAACTCATAAGGGCGATGGAAATTGTATTTCTTTGCATCATCCAAGCACCACAATGCAACCATGAGTGCGAAAGACCAAGACATTAAATTCTCGTACTCAGGCGCAGGGTCATAACCCAAATAACCCATGGCTGAGTAATGAATTATCGAGATTGCGACTATGATTGCTATGCCGGTGGAGTTGCGCATAACTTCCTTGTGGTGCCTAATGTTTGGTTAGTTGTAATAACAGGAAGGTTTATTTGTTGATGGTGCGGCTTAAAATAAATCCGTCCACTTCCCGTACTATCTTTATTTACTCCGCCCCTTTATGGCTCAGCTCTCAGCCGAAATGACTGGGTCTTGCGTATGCTCAGCCGCTAGTTTCAATCGGTCAGCTTTACTGATGTATGTAGACTTTTTCTTGGGTGCCAATTTAGCGCTGGCCTTTTTGGCGTGAGCCTTTAGTAGTTGTTTTATCTTTTTACGGCGATTCATATTTACCTGCTTGGTTTGTAAGTTCTTGAACGAGTGCATAGCGTTTGTTCAAGGGGCGGGCTTTAGTCCGTCCCGAGTGAGCGAAGCGAACGACTTGAACCACTTTTAGAGAAATTCCACGGATATTATCTGTCCCCTAGAAATTGGCGCGCCTTCAGAGTCAAAGCAAGTATTGGCGAATGAGCTAAATTCTTCGTTTCTTACAATGCACCAGCAGTATAGGAGGGCGGGGGCAAGCAAGTGCAAGCCTGTGTACTTATTGGATTTAAACTTTACAATGCATTTTTCTAGTTTTGAGGTCACGGTGTCATATATGCAGCGACCAAACTGCTTTCGGTAACCATTGCAAATGTCCTCGATTATTTCAGGGACTTCGAGATAGTCGTGATTGCAGATTTTATCTGAGTTAAAAGCAGCTTCACGTACGAGCATTGCATAAGGGCCGTGGTGAATTTTGTTTTTTGTTTTCAGTCCAAACTGATAGTCTTTAACTCCATTTTCTTGCATTGTTGCTAGATTTGCTTTCTGTTCAGGGGTTTCTAATAGTGAGTTGAGCATTTTCCAGACCCTGTCCAAGACCTGCCCTAGCGGCAAAATACCTTCTGAAAAATTAGAACTCCTGGCCGTTCTTGTGAGATGGAACCAAATAACGTCGTTCAGCTGCAATTTAGGTTGTCCGAATTCACCCTCAAATAGTTCGCGCAGATAGTCGTCACAGTCACTATAAATAGCGTTACTTTCATATGCAGCATCAAGATCAATACCAGACAAGAATTGCTCTGCTGTACTTCGCTCTATGCCGTAGACGTGACAAATACTATTAATTGTTGACTCGTATGTTCCGCAGTCTAGGGTGGCCATGACTTTCTCTAACTATTAATTAGGCGACACCTATGTTGCAGTCGGTCGCGCTGCATGTCGCATAAACTTCCTTGTCATCGACTATGTCCCTGTTCTTTCTAAGCTCGGACGGTGAAAATACGGCTGTGCTTAAGGCGAAACGCGACAGGGAAGACGGCAAGCCCAGGCTGCTGGCGAACTACTGGCAGGCTTGGGGCAACGCTAGTCCATTCGGACTGAGGCTGTCCATTCGCCCCGGTTTCGGGGCTGGCGTTTCTTCCATTCCCATCTGTTGATCCGCTCGGCCCGTCGGTATCAGTGCGGCTCTGTCGGTGCGGGCTGTACCCAATCAAAGATGGCTGCCTTCCGCAGTTATTGGCGCAATCCTCACGGCCTTTATGGAGTGAAGGAGGTGCGTATGGCCAAGCCCGTGAGTCTGAGTGTCGGTCTGCGTTTATTGCTGGCGTCCCAGGGCATGGCTCCGCTGGCGGTAAAGCTGAGCCTGGTGCAGCAGTTGGGGCCGAAGAGGGCCGCACTATTGGCCCCCCACCTGCCGGCCGAGCGGTTGCGCGAGCTGATTCAGGGGTTGCCGGTGCCCTTTGTCGCTAAGGTGGTCACTCACCTCGATCCGCTGCTGGTGCTGGAGACGTACCTCAGCCTGCCCGACACCTTGCATCTGGAGGTGGCGCGTCAGCTCTGTGTTGACGGGGCCTTCGCCACGGCGGCCCGTTATGCCGAGTGCTTGTCACCCAAGCAGATCAAGGTGCTGATTTTTGGTATTCACGATGTCGATCATGTGTTGCAGATCGCCCGGCATATCGTCGATATGCCGCTGATCAGCGAGAGCCTGCGCAGCTTCTCCACCGGTTATCTGTGCAAGCTGACCGAGGCGGCGGCGGCCGACCGCAATCTGCCGGTGGCGGCTCAGGTGCTCGGGGGGCTGTCGTTGGTCAGGCAGGCGGATGTTTGTGCCGGCCTGGAGCCGGCCACCCTGCATAAGCTGTTACCGATGTTGCTGTTGATCAGCGGCGAGGGCCTGCGCGAGCAGTTGCCAGAGGCGGTGTTGCAGTTGTTTGAGGCGCAGTTGAGTTAGGGCGCAGGGCCGGCGGTATTTTCGGTGGGCGCGGTGCGCCCTACCGAATAGTCGAGCCGGAGTGTTATTCCATCCACTGCCGGCCGTGGCGTTCCAGCAGGTTCTGCAGCTGTTCCGGGCCGTTGCTGCCGGCCGGGTAGGGGCGCGGGCTTTGGTGGTGCTGGTGCCAGCCCTTGATGATCGGGTCGATCCAGGCCCAGGCCGCTTCCACTTCGTCGCGGCGCATAAACAGCGTTGAGTCGCCTTCGATCACGTCCAGCAGCAGGCGCTCGTAGGCGTCCCAGCGGCGCTGTTTGTTGAAGGCGTCGGCCAGGTTGAGGTCGAGTTCCACCGGCTGCAGGTGCATGCCCTTGCCCGGGCTCTTGCCCATCAGTTGCAGGCTGATGCGCTCTTCCGGCTGCAGGCGGATCAGCAGGCGATTGGCTTCGCCTTCGCCGAACAGCTGGTGCGGCACCGGCTTGAACTGGATGAGGATTTCCGAGCTCTTGTGCCCCAGGCGCTTGCCAGTGCGCAGGTAGAAGGGCACGCCGGCCCAGCGCCAGTTATCGATCTCGGCCTGCACGGCGACGAAGGTTTCGGTGTCGCTGTCGTTGTCGACGTTCTTTTCGAAGTAGTAGGCCGGGACTTCCTGGCCGCCGATCTTGCCGGCGGTGTACTGGCCGCGCACGGTCTTGTCGCGCACATCCAGGCCGGAGATGGGTTTGAGCGCTTCGAGGATCTTCACCTTCTCGTTGCGCACCGCCTCGGCGTCGAAGCGCACCGGGGCTTCCATGGCCACCAGGCAGAGCAGCTGCAGCAGGTGGTTCTGGATCATGTCGCGCATGGCCCCGGCGTTGTCGTAGTACGCGCCGCGGTTTTCCACACCGAGGGTTTCGCACACGCTGATCTGCACATGGTCGATATGCCCGGCGCGCCAGATCGGCTCGAACAGGGCATTGGCGAAGCGCAGGGCCATCAGGTTCTGCACGGTTTCCTTGCCCAGGTAGTGGTCGATGCGGAACACCCGTGACTCGTCGAATACCGCGCCGATGGCGGCGTTGATCGCCTGGGCCGATTCCAGCGAGTGGCCGATGGGTTTTTCCAGCACGATGCGGGTCTTGGGCCCGGCCAGGTTGGCCACTTTCAGGTGGGTGGCGATGTCCTCGAACAGATCCGGGGCGGTGGCCAGGTAGTAGATGCGCACCCGCTCGGGGTCGCTGCCCAGACGCTTGCCCAGGCGACCGAAATCGGCGCTCTGGCTGGCGTCCATGGCGAAGTAGTCGAGGCGGGCGGCGAAGCTGGCCCAGGTGTCGTTGTCGAAGTCGGCGCGGGCCACCTGGGCGCGGCAATGGCGTTCGGCCAGGGCTTGATAGGCCTCACGGCTGTTGGCGCTGCGGGCCAGGGCGAGGATGCGCGTGTCGTTGTGCAGGCGGCGCGCACGATGCAGGTGGTAGAGCGCCGGCAGCAGTTTATGCAGGGCCAGGTCGCCGGTGCCGCCAAACACCAGCATGTCGCAGGGAATGCTCAAGGTGGGAACTCCGACTCGGTTTATAAGTGCGGGGGCGGTGCCCATGTAGTATAACTACAAGGCCACTACAACCCGTCGTGCGTCGATCATAACCGAGTCAATACTCCCATGAGGCGTGCTTGATGGATTCGCTAGCCAAAATCGAGCCTATTTCTGTGAACCTGTTGCAGCACATTGCCCAGTCGCGTCATCTGTTACGCAAATCCGAACTCAAGGTCGCCGACCACGTGCTGCTCGACCCGGCTTCGGTGATGCACAGCTCCATGGCCGAGCTGGCCCACAGCGTCGGTATCAGCGAGCCGACCATCGTGCGTTTCTGCCGGGCCATCGGCTGCACCGGCTTCCAGGACCTCAAGCTGAAGCTGGCGCAGAGCCTGGCCGCCGGTGCCAGCTTCGGCCAGTTCGCCATCCATGAAGACGACTCGGTGGCCGACTTCAGCCTGAAGATCTTCGACACCACCCTGCACACCCTGATCGAGGTGCGCGAGAAGCTCGACACCCAGGCCCTGCAGCGCGCCATCGCCGCCATCGCCAATGCCCAGCGCGTGGAGTTCTACGGTTTCGGTGCTTCCGGTGCGGTGGCGGCGGACGCCCAACACAAGTTCTTCCGTCTGCTGCTGACGGCAGCGGCCTATTCCGACCCGCATATGCAGGCGATGAGCGCGGTGACCCTGAAGCCCAGCGACGTGGCCATCTGCATCTCCCAGTCCGGACGCTCCAAGGATCTGCTGATCACCGCCAACCTGGTGCGCGAGACCGGCGCGACCCTGATTACCCTGTGCCCGAGTCAGACGCCGCTGGCCGACCTGGCCACGGTCAATCTGGCCATCGACGTGCAGGAAGACACCGAGATCTACACGCCGCTGACCTCGCGTATCGCCCACCTGGTGGTGATCGACGTGCTCGCCATGGGCGTGGCCATGGCCCGCGGCCCGGGCCTGGTCAACCACCTCAAGAGCGTCAAGCGCAGTCTGCGCAGCCTGCGTCTGTCGCCGAAGGCGCATAAGAACGTCGAAGACTGAAGGTCTAGGCGCTGACTTTATAGGGTGACGCGGGGCCGCCTAGGTCATGCGCACCAGCGTCGGCTGCAGATGCTCGGTGCGCACGGCGCACCCTACTCATTGCGGCCTCTGCAAGCGGTGCCCTTTTTCCCCAAGCGGTCCTTGCAGCAAGGTCATTGCTACATAACCTGTTGCGCGGCCATCAAAGCGTCATATCCCTGGCCGATGCTGTGACTCCCGTTATTCAGCTTGGGAGTTGCACCCTATGTCTGCTTACTTGGATAAAGCCCAGAATCACGCCAACATTGAGGCCCGTGCCCGGCGCAAGGTGATTGACCAGCGCCGCATGGAATACCGTCGCGCCATCGAAAGCTATGCCGAGCAGCGGCAATTGCAGCAGCAACTGTCCGATTTCCCCGAACTGATCGCCGCTAATTACCTGACGACTGCTCAGGCCGTGGGGCGGCGAAACGCTCAGCCAGGGCGTTGATCTGGCTGCGCTGATCGCGCACAAAGGCGAAAAACGCCTGGGCCACCGGCGACAGGTATTTGCTCCGCGGGTGTACCAGGCACCAGCTGTGTAGCAGCGGCAGCTCGGCCACCGGCAGTTCGCGCAATACGCCGCAGTCCAGCTCACGGCGTACGGCGTGACGGGGCAGCAGGGCCAGGCCGAGGCCGGCGATCACCCCTTCACACTGGCCTTCCATGGAGCCGACTTCCAGGGTCTGGGCGAAGTGCGCGCGCTTCTGGTGGCAGTAAGCCTCGCAGGCCTGACGCGTGCCGGAGCCGGCCTCGCGGACCAGCAATGGCCAGGGGCTGAGGTCGTGCAGGGTCAGCGCGCCCTGGCTGCACAGCGGATGATCGGCCGGGGCCACGGCGATGATCGGGTTGTTGAGAAAGGGCAGAAACTCCAGATTCAGATCGGTCGGCACCTGAGACATGATCAGCAGGTCGTCGCGGTTGGCGCTTAGGCGCCGGAGTGCCTGGGTGTGATTGGTGACCACCATCTGCAGGCTGACTTCGGGGTATTGGCGGCGAAAAGCGGCGAACAGGTGGGGAACGAAGTATTTTGCGCTGGACTCCACCGCCAGGCTCAGTTGCCCCTGCAGCGAGCCGCGCAGGTCGCCCAACTGCATATCGAGACTCTCCAGGCGACCGAAAATATCCGCGCTGGCCCGCTGCAAGGCTTCGGCGGCGTCGGTCAGGTAGAGCTTCTTGCCGACATAGTCGAACAGCGGCTGGCCGAGCAATTCTTCCAGCTGGCGAATCTGCAGGCTGACCGCCGGCTGGGTCAGGGCCATTTCCTCGGCCGCGCGGCTGTAGGAGCGCTGGGCGCACACCGCGCGGAATACCTGCAGTTGACGAAAGGTCATACGCAACAGTGACTTACGCATTGTTCTGGGCTCGCGAATGGCTGCGCTCTGGGCGAGGCAGGGGCTGCGGAGGTGCGGCTGAAAGCCGTGCTGGGCTGACTATAAGTCTTTACTAATGTGTAACCCAATAAATACTGATTTTTGTTAATCGCTGGCGGGGCGTAGCTTAATTGCATGACCGCAAACTGTGCTGCGGTCATCCGTCGACCGCTTTCCGCGGTCGTCTGCTGACGCGATCGAGGACCCAGGCCCGTGATCAAGAAAATCCTCATAGCCAACCGCGGCGAGATTGCCGTGCGTATCGTGCGCGCCTGCGCCGAGATGGGCATCCGCTCGGTGGCCATCTATTCCGATGCCGATCGCCATGCCCTGCACGTCAAGCGCGCCGACGAGGCCCACGGCATCGGTGCCGATCCCCTGGCCGGTTATCTGAACCCGCGCAAGCTGGTCAATCTGGCGGTGGAAACTGGTTGCGACGCCCTGCACCCGGGCTATGGTTTTCTCTCTGAAAACGCCGAACTGGCAGAGATCTGCGCCGAACGTGGGATCAAGTTTATCGGTCCATCGGCGGAAGTGATTCGCCGCATGGGCGACAAGACCGAGGCGCGGCGCAGCATGATCAAGGCCGGCGTGCCGGTCACCCCGGGCACCGAGGGCAATGTCAGCGACCTGGCCGATGCTCTGCGCGAAGGCGAGCGCATCGGCTACCCGGTGATGCTCAAGGCCACCAGCGGTGGCGGCGGCCGCGGCATCCGCCGTTGCAACTCGCGCGAGGAACTGGAGCAGGCCTACCCGCGGGTGATCTCAGAGGCGACCAAGGCCTTCGGCAGCGCGGAAGTCTTTCTGGAAAAGTGCATCGTCAATCCCAAGCACATCGAGGCGCAGATTCTCGCCGACAGCTTCGGCAATACCGTGCACCTGTTCGAGCGTGACTGCTCGATCCAGCGGCGCAACCAGAAGCTGATCGAAATCGCCCCCAGCCCCCAGCTGACCCCCGAACAGCGCGCCTATATCGGCGACCTGGCGGTGCGCGCGGCGCAGGCGGTGGGCTACGAGAACGCCGGCACCGTGGAGTTCCTCCTGGCCGAGGGCGAGGTGTACTTCATGGAGATGAACACCCGGGTGCAGGTCGAACACACCATCACCGAGGAAATCACCGGCATCGATATCGTCCGCGAGCAGATCCGTATCGCCGCCGGCCTGCCGTTGTCGATCCAGCAGGCTGATATCCAGCACCGCGGCTTCGCCCTGCAGTTCCGCATCAACGCCGAGGACCCGAAGAACAACTTCCTCCCCAGCTTCGGCAAGATCACCCGCTACTACGCCCCCGGCGGCCCGGGCGTGCGCACCGACACGGCGATCTACACCGGCTACACCATCCCGCCTTATTACGACTCGCTGTGCCTGAAGCTGGTGGTCTGGGCGCTGACCTGGGAAGAGGCGCTGGACCGCGGTCTGCGTGCCCTCGACGACATGCGCCTGCAGGGGGTGAAGACCACCGCGGCCTATTACCAGGAAATTCTGCGTAACCCCGAATTTCGCAGCGGTCAGTTCAATACCAGCTTTGTCGAAAGCCACCCCGAACTGACCCAGTACTCGGTCAAGCGCAAACCCGAAGAGCTGGCCCTGGCCATCGCCGCTGCCATTGCCGCCCACGCCGGCCTGTGAGGAATCGACCCATGAGCAAGACTGTGCAAGCCAAACGAATCGCTGTCACCGACACCATCCTGCGTGACGCCCACCAGTCGATCATCGCCACGCGCATGCGCCTGGATGACATGCTGCCGATCTGCGGCAAGCTCGATCAGGTCGGTTATTGGTCGCTGGAAGTCTGGGGCGGGGCGACCTTCGACGCCTGTATCCGCTTCCTCAAGGAAGACCCCTGGGAGCGCCTGCGTCAGCTCAAGGCCGCGCTGCCCAATACCCGCCTGCAGATGCTGCTGCGCGGGCAGAACCTGCTCGGCTATCGCCACTACAGCGACGACGTGGTGCGCGCTTTCGTGGCCAAGGCGGCGGTCAACGGCATCGACGTGTTCCGCATCTTCGACGCGATGAACGATGTGCGAAACCTGCGTGTGTCGATCGAGGCGGTGAAGGCCGCCGGCAAGCATGCTCAGGGCACCCTGGCCTACACCACCAGCCCGGTGCATACGGTTGCGGCGTTCGTCGAGCAGGCCAAGGCCATGCAGGCCATGGGCATCGACTCGGTGGCGGTCAAGGACATGGCCGGGCTGCTCACCCCCTACGCCACTTTCGAGCTGGTCACGGCGCTCAAGGCCGAGGTCGATCTGCCGGTGTTTATCCACAGCCACGACACCGCCGGCATGGGCGCGATGTGTCAGCTCAAGGGCATCGAAGCCGGTGCCGAGCATATCGACACGGCCATCTCCAGCTTTGCCTGGGGCACCAGCCACCCAGGTACCGAGTCTATGGTCGCGGCGCTCAAGGGCAGCGAGTACGACACCGGTCTGGACCTGGCGCTGATTCAGGAGATCGGCCTCTATTTCTATGCCGTGCGCAAGAAGTACCACCAGTTCGAAAGCGAGTTCACCGCGGTGGACACCCGCGTGCAGGTCAACCAGGTGCCGGGTGGGATGATGTCCAACCTGGCCAACCAGCTGAAAGAGCAGGGCGCGCTGCACCGCATCAACGAGGTGTTCGCCGAGATCCCGCGGGTGCGTGAGGACCTTGGCTTCCCGCCACTGGTGACGCCGACCTCGCAGATCGTCGGCACCCAGGCGGTGTTCAACGTGCTTGCCGGCGAGCGCTACAAGACCATCACCAACGAGGTGAAGCTCTATCTGCAGGGCCGTTACGGTCTGGCTCCGGGCAAGATCGACGAGCAGTTGCGCAAGCAGGCAATTGGCAGCGAAGACGTGATCGAGGTGCGCCCGGCCGACCTGATCGCGCCGGAGATGGCCAAGCTGCGCGGCGAAATCGGCAGCCTGGCGAAATCCGAAGAGGACGTGCTGACCTACGCCATGTTCCCCGATATCGGGCGCAAGTTCCTCGAAGAGCGTGCCGCCGGCAGCCTGAGCGCCGAAGCCCTGCTGCCGATTCCCGAAGCCGGCGGTGTGACCGCGGCGGGTGGTGGTGGCGTACCGACCGAGTTCGTCATCGATGTGCACGGCGAAAGCTACCGGGTGGATATCACCGGCGTCGGGGTGAAAACCGACGGCAAGCGCCACTTCTACCTGTCCATCGACGGCATGCCGGAAGAGGTCGTGTTCGAGCCGCTCAACGACTTCGTCGCGGGCTCAGGCCGCAAGCGCCAGCAGGCCAGTGGCCCGGGCGATGTCAGCACCAGCATGCCGGGCAATATCGTCGAGGTGCTGGTCAAGGTCGGCGACTCGGTCAAGGCCGGCCAGGCGGTGCTGATCAGCGAAGCGATGAAGATGGAAACCGAAGTGCAGGCCCCGATTGCCGGTACCGTGAAAGCGGTGCATGTGGCCAAGGGCGACCGGGTCAATCCGGGCGATGTACTGATCGAAATCGAAGGTTAACCTCGAAGCCCCGGGCTGGTTGAACAGGCATTTAAGCAGATTGCCGGGGCTTCTTTTTTATTCAAGGGCGGCGCGTATGGGCGCGCTGTAACAGGGTTAGGTCCCTTGGGCAGGAAGGGCCTTAGGGTTTTTCGCCGATTAGCGAAACTTGCGCGGATAGAACCCTCTCCCCACTGGGGAGAGGGCAGGGTGAGGGGCTGCGGATGCCGACAGAAATGCGTTGTTCAGCCTCGTCCCCTCACCCCAACCCTCTCCCCAAGGGGGCGAGGGGGTGGACGGTGTATGGCGGTAGAGGGTGTCCGGGCTTAACGGCGCTTTGGTCTTTTTCCGGTTATGCCCCGCTGTGTCCGGTTCGTCTGCGTCCCCGTCGACGGGCCGGGTACTACGGTGCGGGTATCAGCACAGCTTGCGCTGGGGCATAACCTTTTATGCGGGCGGGCCATGTGACGCGGCAAGCGTCTATGGTCAGGTAAATAACGGGAGGGTTGTGCAGTGGGTCTGGATCCGGTGGTGCTGTTTTTCGTCTTCGGCCTCACAGCTGGCCTGCTGAAAAGCGAGCTGAAGCTGCCGCCGGCGCTGTACGAGACGCTGTCGATCATTCTGCTGCTGGCCATCGGTCTGCACGGCGGGGTGGAACTGGCCGAGCAAGCCAGCTGGCAGTTGCTCGGCCAGGCGGGGTTGGTACTGGGGTTGGGCGTGGCCTTGCCGCTGCTGGCCTTTGCCGTGCTGCGCGGGTTGCGCTTCGACCGGGTCAATGCGGCGGCGGTGGCGGCCCACTATGGCTCGGTCAGCGCCGGTACCTTCGCCGTGGTGGTGGCCTATATGCTGGCCAAGGGCATCGAGTTCGAAAGCTATATGCCGCTGTTTGTCGCCATCCTCGAAATCCCGGCGATCCTGGTCGGCATCCTGCTGGCCAAAGGCATTGCCCGCGACACCGACTGGGGCGAGCTGGGCCGGGAGATCTTCCTCGGCAAGAGCATCATGCTGCTGCTCGGCGGCCTGATCATCGGCGCGATTGCCGGCAAGGAGGGCATCAAGCCGCTGGAGCCGCTGTACACCAGTATGTTCAAGCCGGTGCTGGCGTTCTTTCTGCTGGAGATGGGCCTGATCGCCTCCGGCCAGCTGGGCGCGCTGAAACAGTTCGGCCTGCGCCTGCTCGGCTTCGCCCTGCTGATGCCGCTGCTCGGGGCGCTGGTCGGCGCACTGTTGGCGCGCATGATGGGGCTGAGCCTGGGCGGCACGGCGATGCTCGCCACCCTGGCCGCATCGGCATCCTATATCGCCGTGCCGGCGGCCATGCGCCTGGCATTGCCGGAGGCCAACCCGTCGCTGTCGCTGACCGCCTCGCTGGGGATTACCTTTCCCTTCAATATCCTGATCGGCATCCCGCTGTACCTGGCGCTGGCCGAACGACTGATCGCCTGGGGGCTCTGAGATGAACGCACACACCCGCACCCTGCTGACCGTGATCTGCGAAGCGGCCCTGGAGAAGAAACTGCTGGCCGACCTGGAGACCCTGGGCGCACCCGGCTGGACCCTCTCCGACGCCCGTGGCCGCGGTGGTCGTGGCGTACGCAGTGCCGGTTGGGAGGCCGAAGGCAATATCCGCGTGGAAATCATCTGCGCCCGGGACGTCGCCGAACGCATCGCCACCCACCTGCAGGACAGGTACTACGCCAACTTCGCCATGGTCTGCTATCTGGCCCAGGTGGAAGTGCTGCGCGCGGAGAAGTTCTAGCAAGCGCGCTCCCGTGCGCCGGGGCTGTGTAGGGTGGATGACGCCTTGCTCATCCACCATCGCGGTCTGGTGGATGGATAAAGCGTCATCCACCCTACGGGTCGTAGACAGAGAATCCAGCTTTCGGGACGCCATTGCAGTGTGATCCGTTGCGCCGCGTGGGCGTCTATCAGCCATCGTCCGGGGTGGCCCCGGGCCCTGCTGCGAGCCCGAGCATGCAAGCGCTGTTGAATGAGATTCTCGATGAAGTTCGCCCACTGATCGGCCAGGGCAAGGTGGCCGATTACATCCCGGCTCTGGCCGATGTGCCGGCCAACCAGCTGGGCATTGCGGTGTACAGCAATGACGGCGAGCTGTTCTGCGCCGGCGATGCCGAAACGGCGTTTTCCGTGCAGAGCATTTCCAAGGTGTTCAGCCTGGTGCAGGCTATCGAGCATTCCGGTGAGACGATCTGGCAGCGCCTGGGCCATGAGCCGTCCGGGCAGCCGTTCAATTCCCTGGTGCAGCTGGAGTTCGAACGTGGCCGGCCGCGCAATCCCTTTATCAATGCCGGGGCCCTGGTGATCTGCGATATCAACCAGTCGCGCTTCGCCGCGCCGGTGCCGTCGCTGCGCGATTTCGTCCGCCGCCTGGCCGGCAATCCGCTGGTGGCGGTGGACAACCGGGTGGCCGACTCGGAATACCAGCACCGTTCGCGCAATGCGGCGGCGGCTTACCTGATGCAGTCCTTCGGCAATTTCCATAACGATGTGGAGACGGTGCTGCGCAGCTATTTCAGCTACTGCGCGCTGCGCATGAACTGCGTCGACCTGGCGCGGGCCTTCGGTTTCCTGGCCAACCAGGGCTTCTGCAAGCACAGCGGTGTGCAGATCCTCACGCCGCGCCAGACCAAGCAGGTCAACGCGATCATGGCCACCAGCGGTCTGTACGACGAAGCCGGCAACTTCGCCTACCGGGTCGGCCTGCCGGGCAAGAGCGGCGTTGGCGGCGGCATCGTCGCGGTGGTGCCGGGGCGTTTCAGCGTCTGCGTGTGGTCGCCGGAACTGAATGCTGCCGGCAACTCCCTGGCCGGGATCAAGGCCCTGGAGTTGCTTAGCGAGCGGATCGGCTGGTCGGTGTTCTAGCGCGCCACGATCTGCTGCGCGTCGGTGATACTGCGTTAAAAACAGCCTGGAGCGCCAGCCCGGTCGGAAGCCGCTTGCGGCTAACGCGCTTTAGCGCGACCCGAAGGGCGAGTGAAACGAGTCATGCTCATTTATAACCCGTGGATTAGCTGGCCGGTGTTCTGATGAGCGCCGTAGGAGCGGGCCATGCCCGCGAAACGCGATCGCGGGCATGTACGAGGTGTGGTGCATCACCCGGCAATCAGCTCCTTCGCCGCCTGGCGGTGGTCGGCAATCAGCTGGGCTACATCCAGGCCTTCGATCTGCCCGTCGATCACTCGCCACTGGCCGCCGATCATCATTCGGTCGGCCTTGTCGGCTCCGCACAGCAGCAGCGCGGAAAGCGGGTCGTGGCTGCCGGAGAAGCGCAGCTCATCCAGTTTGAACAAGGCCAGGTCGGCCTGTTTGCCCACCGCCAGTTCGCCGATATCGCTGCGCCCCAGCAGCTTGGCCGAACCCTTGCTGGCCCAGCCCAGCACCAGCTGCGGGGTGATCTTCTCCGCACCGTAGCGCAGGCGCTGGATATACAGGGCCTGGCGCGCTTCGAGGATCATATTGGAGGCATCGTTGGACGCCGAGCCATCCACGCCTAGGCCGATGGGCGCGCCGGCGGCTTCCAGATCAAGGGTCGGGCAGATGCCCGAGGCCAGGCGCATATTCGAGCTGGGGCAGTGGCAGATGCCGGTGCCGGCCGCGCCCAGGCGGGTGATTTCCTCCGGGTTGAAGTGGATGCCGTGGGCCAGCCAGGTGCGCGGGCCGAGCCAGCCGACGCTGTCCAGATAATCCACGGTGCGCAGGCCGAAGCGCTGCAGGCAGAAGTCCTCCTCGTCGAGGGTCTCGGCCAGGTGGGTGTGCAGGCGCACGTCCAGCTCCTCGGCCAGCTCGGCGCTCTGGCGCATGATGTCCTGGGTCACCGAGAACGGCGAGCAGGGCGCGAGGGCGATCTGGATCTGCGCGCCGTCGCCGCGCTGGTGATAGCTCTGAATCAGCCGCTGGCTGTCGGCCAGGATCACCTCGCCCTGCTGCACCGTCTGCTGCGGTGGCAGGCCACCATCGGCCTGGCCCAGGCTCATGGAGCCGCGGGTGAGCATGGCGCGCATGCCCAGTTCGCGCACCGCCTCGACCTGCACGTCGATGGCGTTTTCCAGGCCGCCGGGGAACAAATAATGATGGTCCGCCGCGGTGCTGCAGCCGGACAGCAGCAGTTCGGCCAGGGCCACCTTGCTGGCCAGGGCGAGCTTCTCGGGGGTCAGGCGTGCCCATACCGGATAGAGGGTCTGCAGCCAGGGAAACAGTGGCTGGTTGACCACCGGAGCCCAGGCGCGGGTGAGGGTCTGGTAGAAGTGGTGGTGGGTGTTGATCAGCCCCGGCAGCACCACGTGCTCGCGGGCATCGAAGCTCTGGTCGCAGGGCAGGGCCGGTTGTTGACCGGCCTTGAGCAGTTCGCTGATCGCGCCATCTTCGATGACCAGGCCGCCAGCGGCGTCGAGGTTGTTGGCGGTGAAGATGGCGAGGGGGTTCTTGATCCAGATACGGGTAGCTGCCATGAGCAGGCTCCTCTGAGGGTGAGTTCAGGTTAGCCAGCTCAGTGTTGACCCTGTCTGCTGATCCAGGTGCGCGTCGGCGCAAGTGGCCGGGCGTGGCGCAGAAGATAGCCGCGCGGGGTGCTGGCGGCAAGAGCCTTAGGCCATTTTTCTGACCATCTGGTCAGTATGGCGGGCGGCTGAAAATAGGCGATGTACTCATTGCGTACTGCATGGGGTGCTTGGCAAGAGTGAACTGCTTGCGCGGCTGCAATGGCTCCGCGTCACCCTACGAAGCCCGGCCACCTCAGACTTAAGCGCCGACGTCTGAGCGCAACACAGTCTGGGACATGGCCTTAAAACACCTTGCGGTACTGCACAAACCCGGAGCGCTCGGCGATGCGTTCGTACAGCAGCATGGCGCGGCTGTTGCTCTCGTGGGTCAGCCAGTAGGTGCGCGAACAGCCATGGGCCTGGGCTTCGCGATAGACATGCTCGATCAGCTGGCGGCCGGCACCGCTGCTGCGTAGATCCTTGGCGATAAACAGGTCCTGCAGGTAGCAGTAGTCACCGATGGTCCAGGTCGAGCGGTGGTAGACCCAGTGCACCAGGCCGATTGCCTGGCCTTCGTGCCAGGCCAGGGCGGCGTGCATCGGTTCGGCCGGGTCGAGAAAGCGCTGCCAGGTCATGTCAATGGTGGCCGCGGCGATCTCGGTCATATAGAAGCGCTGATAGCCCTGCCACAGGGGCAGCCAGGCGGGGTGATCGGCGGCGCTGATCGGGCGGATCTCGACGGGTATACGTAAGGACATGAGACTAACCTCCTTGGCGGGCCTGCGCGCAGGCCGCCGGGTCTGACTGACCATCCTGGAACGCTTGGCCCCAGGCTGCAAGAGGGGCGTTTATTGCGCCCGCTCGCCGCACAGATCCAGGCCGAACCAGTGTTCCACTTCGGCCTGCGCAAGGCCCGCGCCGAGCAGGGCGAAGAGTTTGCCCAGGGCGGCTTCGCGGGTCATGCCACCGGCGGAAACCAGCCCAGTGGCGGCCAGCTGGCTGCCAGCAGCATAGACGCCAAATTCGACATGGCCATGGGGGCACTGGCTGATGGCGGCCAGCACCACGCCGCGCTCATGCGCAGCCTTGAGTACGTCGAGCAGCTCGGCATCGTCCGCCGGGCCGGTGCCGCTGCCGTAGCACTCCAGCAGCAGGCCCTGCACGCCGCTGTCCAGCAGAGCGCGCAGATGGCTGGCCTGGACGCCCGGGTAAAACGGCAGCACCGCCAGATTGACTGGCTGACGCGGCTGGCGATAGTCGATGCTGGCCGGGATGCTCTCGGCCCGCGGGCTCTGGCGCTGGCGCGGCAGTACGCTGAAGGCGTCGAAGGCATCGCTGCGCAGTTTGCTGACCCGCGCACCATGCATCAGTGTGCCGTTGAAATACAGCTGTACGCCTGGGGCGACGCCAGCCTGCAGCGCGGCCATGGCTCCGAACAGATTGCCCCAGGCATCGCTGCCCTCGGCACCGGCGGGCAGCATGGAGCCGCTGAGGATCACCGGGGCGGGCAGGCCGAGCAGCAGAAAGCTCAGGGCCGCGGCGCTGTAGGCCAGGGTGTCGGTACCGTGCAGCAGCAGCACGCCGTCGCAGCCGTCCTGTTCGACGCCTGCGCGAATTGCCGCGACCATGGCCAGCCAGTTGTGCTGGTTCATATTGGCGCTGTCGATGGGCGGCAGCAGCTCGCGGAAGATCCACTCAGGCAGTGGCTGGGCTTCGCGCACCTGCTGGGCGCGCAGGCGTGCTTCGAAACCGGACGCCGGGGCCAGGCCCTCGGCGCTCATCTGCATGCCGATGGTGCCGCCGGTATAGAGCACCAGGAGTTTTTTACAACCCATAGGGGTTCTCCGTCTTTTCATTGTTCTTATAAGCAAACAGGGGGCTAAGCCCCCTGTTTGTCAGATCAAGTTGGCGACTTAGCGCTGATGCACCGTGTTGCCGATTTCCGCATGGTTGCTGGTCACCGGCTTGGTAGCTGGTGCTGGATTCGACCAGACGCCTGGGTCCAGGTCCAGGTCGGCGAAGTTCTTCGCGTCCAGTACCGGCGACTCCACGCCAGCCTTGATCTGGCTGTCGTAGTCGCGCATCAGACGCAGGCCGACCTTGAACAGCAGTACCAGGGCGATCAGGTTGCAGATGGCCAGCAGACCCATGGTCACGTCGGCGAAGGCGAACACCGTGCCCAGATCCTGCACCGAACCCCAGAGTACCAGAGCCACTACCAGCACACGGTAGACCATC
>NZ_JBBPES010000008.1:0-142072 GCF_038069885.1 Pseudomonas sp. XK-1
TCTCTCGGAAAACTTATTTTAAAACAATAAGTTAGCTTTAAAAGAGAGGTTGCAAAGCAGCGAAAGCTGTGTAGAATGCGCCGGGCTGACAGGGTGGTGGTTTGATCCTGTTGGTGGCTTCGATCAGGTAGATCGGTAGCGGTTGAAGAGGTGGTTGACAGCGGTTTGAAACGCTGTAGAATTCGCCTCCCGCTAACGAGAAGCTGGATGTTGGTCGGGGATGCAAGTAGTTGAGTAGAAAGAACTTCTTCGGAAAGAACTTCGAAAAACAGCTTGACGCAAGATGAGGCTGCTGTAGAATGCGCGCCTCGGTTGAGACGAAAGACTTAACCAACCGCTCTTTAACAACTGAATCAAGCAATTCGTGTGGGTGCTTGTGAGGTAAGACTGCTAGTCGCAAGATTATCAGCATCACAAGTAACACTCGTTAATTTGAGAGTTTTTTGTCGATTGCTGAGCTAAGTTTAGGGTTTTCACAAAACCCAAGCAGTATTGAACTGAAGAGTTTGATCATGGCTCAGATTGAACGCTGGCGGCAGGCCTAACACATGCAAGTCGAGCGGTAGAGAGAAGCTTGCTTCTCTTGAGAGCGGCGGACGGGTGAGTAATGCCTAGGAATCTGCCTAGTGGTGGGGGATAACGTTCGGAAACGGACGCTAATACCGCATACGTCCTACGGGAGAAAGCGGGGGACCTTCGGGCCTCGCGCCATTAGATGAGCCTAGGTCGGATTAGCTAGTTGGTGAGGTAAAGGCTCACCAAGGCGACGATCCGTAACTGGTCTGAGAGGATGATCAGTCACACTGGAACTGAGACACGGTCCAGACTCCTACGGGAGGCAGCAGTGGGGAATATTGGACAATGGGCGAAAGCCTGATCCAGCCATGCCGCGTGTGTGAAGAAGGTCTTCGGATTGTAAAGCACTTTAAGTTGGGAGGAAGGGTAGTAACTTAATACGTTGCTATTTTGACGTTACCGACAGAATAAGCACCGGCTAACTTCGTGCCAGCAGCCGCGGTAATACGAAGGGTGCAAGCGTTAATCGGAATTACTGGGCGTAAAGCGCGCGTAGGTGGTTCAGTAAGTTGGATGTGAAATCCCCGGGCTCAACCTGGGAACTGCATCCAAAACTGCTGAACTAGAGTACGGTAGAGGGTGGTGGAATTTCCTGTGTAGCGGTGAAATGCGTAGATATAGGAAGGAACACCAGTGGCGAAGGCGACCACCTGGACTGATACTGACACTGAGGTGCGAAAGCGTGGGGAGCAAACAGGATTAGATACCCTGGTAGTCCACGCCGTAAACGATGTCAACTAGCCGTTGGGAGTCTTGAACTCTTAGTGGCGCAGCTAACGCATTAAGTTGACCGCCTGGGGAGTACGGCCGCAAGGTTAAAACTCAAATGAATTGACGGGGGCCCGCACAAGCGGTGGAGCATGTGGTTTAATTCGAAGCAACGCGAAGAACCTTACCTGGCCTTGACATGCTGAGAACTTTCCAGAGATGGATTGGTGCCTTCGGGAACTCAGACACAGGTGCTGCATGGCTGTCGTCAGCTCGTGTCGTGAGATGTTGGGTTAAGTCCCGTAACGAGCGCAACCCTTGTCCTTAGTTACCAGCACGTTATGGTGGGAACTCTAAGGAGACTGCCGGTGACAAACCGGAGGAAGGTGGGGATGACGTCAAGTCATCATGGCCCTTACGGCCAGGGCTACACACGTGCTACAATGGTCGGTACAAAGGGTTGCCAAGCCGCGAGGTGGAGCTAATCCCATAAAACCGATCGTAGTCCGGATCGCAGTCTGCAACTCGACTGCGTGAAGTCGGAATCGCTAGTAATCGTGAATCAGAATGTCACGGTGAATACGTTCCCGGGCCTTGTACACACCGCCCGTCACACCATGGGAGTGGGTTGCACCAGAAGTAGCTAGTCTAACCGCAAGGGGGACGGTTACCACGGTGTGATTCATGACTGGGGTGAAGTCGTAACAAGGTAGCCGTAGGGGAACCTGCGGCTGGATCACCTCCTTAATCGAAGACTTCAGCTTCTTCATAAGTTCCCACACGAATTGCTTGATTCATTGAAAAAGACGATTGGGTCTGTAGCTCAGTTGGTTAGAGCGCACCCCTGATAAGGGTGAGGTCGGCAGTTCGAATCTGCCCAGACCCACCAATTGTTGTGGGGTTTGGCCTTGTACGAATATGGGGCCATAGCTCAGCTGGGAGAGCGCCTGCCTTGCACGCAGGAGGTCAGCGGTTCGATCCCGCTTGGCTCCACCACTTACAGCACGTGTTGAGAGTTCAGAAATGAGCGTTCCTACGACGAGTAGATGAATGTTGATTTCTGGTCTTTGACCAGTACGAATATCGTTCTTTAAAAATTTGGGTATGTGATAGAAGTGACTGATTAATTACTTTCACTGGTAATTAATTTGGTCAAGGTAAAATTTGCGTGTTCTCAATTGCAAATTTTCGGCGAATGTCGTCTTCACGTTAGAGACAGTAACCAGATTGCTTGGGGTTATATGGTCAAGTGAAGAAGCGCATACGGTGGATGCCTTGGCAGTCAGAGGCGATGAAAGACGTTGTAGCCTGCGATAAGCTCCGGGGAGTCGGCAAACAGACTTTGATCCGGAGATCTCTGAATGGGGGAACCCAGCCAGCATAAGCTGGTTATTACACACTGAATACATAGGTGTGTAAGGCGAACCAGGGGAACTGAAACATCTAAGTACCCTGAGGAATAGAAATCAACCGAGATTCCCTTAGTAGTGGCGAGCGAACGGGGACTAGCCCTTAAGTGGCTTTGAGATTAGTGGAAGGCTCTGGAAAGTGCCGCCGTAGTGGGTGATAGCCCCGTACACGAAAATCTCTTAGTCATGAAATCGAGTAGGACGGAGCACGAGAAACTTTGTCTGAATATGGGGGGACCATCCTCCAAGGCTAAATACTACTGACTGACCGATAGTGAACTAGTACCGTGAGGGAAAGGCGAAAAGAACCCCGGAGAGGGGAGTGAAATAGATCCTGAAACCGTATGCGTACAAGCAGTGGGAGCCCACTTTGTTGGGTGACTGCGTACCTTTTGTATAATGGGTCAGCGACTTATATTCAGTGGCGAGCTTAACCGAATAGGGGAGGCGTAGCGAAAGCGAGTCTTAATAGGGCGTTTAGTCGCTGGGTATAGACCCGAAACCGGGCGATCTATCCATGGGCAGGTTGAAGGTTGGGTAACACTAACTGGAGGACCGAACCGACTACCGTTGAAAAGTTAGCGGATGACCTGTGGATCGGAGTGAAAGGCTAATCAAGCTCGGAGATAGCTGGTTCTCCTCGAAAGCTATTTAGGTAGCGCCTCGTGTATCACTGCTGGGGGTAGAGCACTGTTTCGGCTAGGGGGTCATCCCGACTTACCAAACCGATGCAAACTCCGAATACCAGCAAGTGTCAGCACGGGAGACACACGGCGGGTGCTAACGTCCGTCGTGAAAAGGGAAACAACCCAGACCGTCAGCTAAGGTCCCAAAGTTATGGTTAAGTGGGAAACGATGTGGGAAGGCTTAGACAGCTAGGAGGTTGGCTTAGAAGCAGCCACCCTTTAAAGAAAGCGTAATAGCTCACTAGTCGAGTCGGCCTGCGCGGAAGATGTAACGGGGCTCAAACCATACACCGAAGCTACGGGTTCATCTTAGGATGAGCGGTAGAGGAGCGTTCTGTAAGCCTGTGAAGGTGAGTTGAGAAGCTTGCTGGAGGTATCAGAAGTGCGAATGCTGACATGAGTAACGACAATGGGAGTGAAAAACTCCCACGCCGAAAGACCAAGGTTTCCTGCGCAACGTTAATCGACGCAGGGTTAGTCGGCCCCTAAGGCGAGGCAGAAATGCGTAGTCGATGGGAAACGGGTTAATATTCCCGTACTTCTAGTTACTGCGATGGAGGGACGGAGAAGGCTAGGCCAGCACGGCGTTGGTTGTCCGTGTTTAAGGTGGTAGGCTGAATGCTTAGGTAAATCCGGGCGTTCAAGGCCGAGAACTGATGACGAGTTATCTTTTAGATGACGAAGTGGTTGATGCCATGCTTCCAGGAAAAGCTTCTAAGCTTCAGGTAACTAGGAACCGTACCCCAAACCGACACAGGTGGTTAGGTAGAGAATACCAAGGCGCTTGAGAGAACTCGGGTGAAGGAACTAGGCAAAATGGCACCGTAACTTCGGGAGAAGGTGCGCCGGTGAGGGTGAAGTATTTACTACGTAAGCCCATGCCGGTCGAAGATACCAGGCCGCTGCGACTGTTTATTAAAAACACAGCACTCTGCAAACACGAAAGTGGACGTATAGGGTGTGACGCCTGCCCGGTGCCGGAAGGTTAATTGATGGGGTTAGCTAACGCGAAGCTCTTGATCGAAGCCCCGGTAAACGGCGGCCGTAACTATAACGGTCCTAAGGTAGCGAAATTCCTTGTCGGGTAAGTTCCGACCTGCACGAATGGCGTAACGATGGCGGCGCTGTCTCCACCCGAGACTCAGTGAAATTGAAATCGCTGTGAAGATGCAGTGTATCCGCGGCTAGACGGAAAGACCCCGTGAACCTTTACTATAGCTTTGCACTGGACTTTGAGTTTACTTGTGTAGGATAGGTGGGAGGCTTTGAAGCGTGGACGCCAGTTCGCGTGGAGCCAACCTTGAAATACCACCCTGGTAACCTTGAGGTTCTAACTCTGGTCCGTTATCCGGATCGAGGACAGTGTATGGTGGGTAGTTTGACTGGGGCGGTCTCCTCCTAAAGAGTAACGGAGGAGTACGAAGGTGCGCTCAGACCGGTCGGAAATCGGTCGTAGAGTATAAAGGCAAAAGCGCGCTTGACTGCGAGACAGACACGTCGAGCAGGTACGAAAGTAGGTCTTAGTGATCCGGTGGTTCTGTATGGAAGGGCCATCGCTCAACGGATAAAAGGTACTCCGGGGATAACAGGCTGATACCGCCCAAGAGTTCATATCGACGGCGGTGTTTGGCACCTCGATGTCGGCTCATCACATCCTGGGGCTGAAGCCGGTCCCAAGGGTATGGCTGTTCGCCATTTAAAGTGGTACGCGAGCTGGGTTTAGAACGTCGTGAGACAGTTCGGTCCCTATCTGCCGTGGACGTTTGAGATTTGAGAGGGGCTGCTCCTAGTACGAGAGGACCGGAGTGGACGAACCTCTGGTGTTCCGGTTGTCACGCCAGTGGCATTGCCGGGTAGCTATGTTCGGAAAAGATAACCGCTGAAAGCATCTAAGCGGGAAACTTGCCTCGAGATGAGATCTCACTGGAACCTTGAGTTCCCTAAAGGGCCGTCGAAGACTACGACGTTGATAGGTTGGGTGTGTAAGCGCTGTGAGGCGTTGAGCTAACCAATACTAATTGCCCGTGAGGCTTGACCATATAACACCCAAACAATTTGATGTTTGTGTGTCTAGATGAAGACTGCAACAGCCGAAAATCTGCAAGAACTGCAAAATACCTGATATCACATACCCAATTCGGAGCAACGTCTAACGACGGTACTCCAGCTGAATCGCTTGACGACCATAGAGCATTGGAACCACCTGATCCCATCCCGAACTCAGTAGTGAAACGATGCATCGCCGATGGTAGTGTGGGGTTTCCCCATGTGAGAGTAGGTCATCGTCAAGCACCTATACCAAAACCCCCGATCAGGAAACTGGTCGGGGGTTTTACTTTGCGCGCGTGAAAATAAAGCGTTATGCACTGACCCCGGGTACTGCTCGGTTTGGGTTTATCTCCGGCTCATAGCTCTTTGGTAGGCAATCTAGCTGTCTCAGGCATATATAGCGCATAAAAAAAGCCACCTTCCGGTGGCTTCTATCTGTTCGTCTGGGTTCAGTCGCCGCGGTATTCGCAGCCACTGGTGCAGGTTTCATGAATGCGTATGCGCGACAGTTCGGGAAGAAGGGGTTTGAGTTCTTGCCAGATCCACTTGGCGAGCACTTCGCTGGTCGGGTTTTCCAGTCCAGGGATATCGTTGAGGTAGTTGTGATCCAGCTGCTCATAGAGTGGCTTGAAGATCGCCTTGATCTCGGAGAAGTCACGAATCCAGCCGGTATAGGGGTCGACTTCCCCCTCGATATAGACTGCAACCCGAAACGAATGGCCGTGCAGGCGGCCGCATTTGTGGCCTTCGGGGACGTGAGGCAGTCGGTGGGCGGCCTCGAACATAAACTCTTTGAACAGTTCCACGGGCATTTCTCTCTGGTCGTACGCGGCTATCAGCACGCTTAGCTAAGGTGCGAATCTTACCAGTTCAGGCGCTGATTTACCGGGTTTGGCCCGCTCGCGTGTATCCAATCCGTACGGATTATTGCTGATTACGCTCAAGGCGATAGGTGCTTACGGCCTCGTAGACGGCCTTTCTCAGGCGATTGATGCCGCCAATCGGACGATGCTCGGGCAATGCGTGCCATGGATTGAAGGACAGGTTGTCACAGAACAGGTTCTGTTCGCGGCTATCGAAGTCCTGTGCGGGAAGCCGAATGCTCGCGACTGTCTCGAAAGGTGAGATGGACTCATCCCACTCGACGCTGGGATCCTCTATCGGCATGTAGTACTCGGGGTCCTGTCGCTGCACCTGCAGGGCAAAGCAGGCGGGTACGCGGTCGAGAGAGAGCTGTTGATAGAGCGCATTGCGCAGGAAGTTGGGTAGGTCCTGGTTTTGCGCGGGCAAGGTATAGCCTGGGCAGGCCTGCGGGTCAGGTATGACCCGGTATTTGATATTGAGCGGTCCCAGCTTGAAGGGGGCGATGGAGTTGTAAGTGGTCGCCACGGGGCTTTCTGGGGCGGGCGCGAGGGTTTTCAGGGCGATAACCAGGTGCCTGATCTCCCAGCTTTCAGGGTTCCAGCTGGGAAAGAACGCCAGGGCTTTCTTGCCATCGGCCTGGGCGGCAAAGTTGCTCTTGTATTCGGCTACATCACGGACGAAGAAGGCGGGGTGATTGAACATCACGAAGTCCTGTTCGGCGGCGTGCTGTGGGCTCTTGCTGAGTTTCTCTCCGGGTACGCCGAGCAGTTTGATGGCCATCCCGCGGGCATCACGGGCGCGGTCGAACTGTGGGTAGGCGTTGCCGTTGGAAAGTCGCATCCAGGCTTGCCAGGTTTTCCCGGGTTCACTGAAGACGCCGTGCTGCAACTCGGGAGCGAGGGAAGGGCTGACGGTGAACTGGGCTTTTACGCAACCATGGGCCTTGGCATGGGCATCGCGCAGCACCCGGGTGTTGTCGCGATGCTGTTCGACGACGCGGATGGCATCTTCGATAATGCTGCGAGTCAATGCCGCCTCATTGGCTGGGATCTGTTCTTCGCTGGACACCGGCCCGGAAAACTTCCAGTGGTAATAAGCGCTGCCGATACCCCAACCGCCCAGGCCAATGATGACGACCAAGAGGAGTAGTTTGCCCAGGAGACTGCCTAGCCAGAGCCAGAGTCGTTTAAGCATCGCGTAAGTCCCTGTGAGTGGTTAGTGGTTTCGCAACCGGTAGTCGATCCTTTCTAGTTCTGGCACTCCGGCCCCGGGCTCCACTCCTTGGCGGCAACGGGCTGGAGCTGTTGTTCAAGGCTTGGGTTGCCCAGCACTTTGAGGTACTCGACCAGCGCCCAGCGCTCTTCCGGCTGCAGGGCGCGCCCGATCACGCCATCCTGGCGGCAACCTGCGCGGAATTCATGGCCCTGATTGCTGTTTCCGGTGATACGGGTATCGAAGAGGAAGCCCCCTGCGAACTTCTCGCTGTCAAAGCCGACATGCTTGGGGTTGAACTCGAAGTTGCCCACCCAGAACTGGCTGTCGCGCTCCGAGACGGGGGAGAGCAGTTGGAACAGGTTGGGTACTGAGCCGTTATGCAGAAATGGCGGAGTGGCCCAGATACCGTCTAGTGGCCTGGCCTTGTAGCCGCGTTTTTCCTGGACACCGATAGGCAGGCCGAAGCCGTCCATGCGCCAGCGCTCGCGGTCGGAAATACCGGCATCCTGATAGGCGCGGTTTTCCACGTAAGCGGTGACATAGGCCAGGGCCTTGGCGCTGGAAATGTTGTTCAGGTCGATATCATCCAGGGTTGCGCCAAAAAGTCGGACATCCAGCTTGCCGAGTTCGGCCTTGGTCCAGCCGAGCTTGCTGATATCGAAGCGGTGATCGGCAATATTGTCGGCGGTGGTCGGGTCGGTGCCTACGATTGCGGTGGGCACCACTCGCATGCGCCATTCGGGGTCACGGGAGGGGGCAAAGCGCTCCGCTGGCTTTTTCGGGTCGGGGGCATGGCAGTAGGCGCAATTTTCGCTATAGAGCGCACGTCCCTGGCTTGCGAGGGGCAGATCGATCTTGCCGAAGACCTGCTCTGGCCAGGCCGGTGGTTTGAGTTGCTTGAGGGTCTCTTCCAGCGTGTGCAGATCGCGCAGGCGTACGCTGGAGGAATAGCGCTCGGACTCGGCCGCTGGGTGCCCGTCAGCCCCGAGCAGGTGCAGGGTTGCCCCCACGCCAAGCGCTTCGCCGACGTTGCGCGCCATGGGCTGCATGGCTGAGCCGTTCCATTGAACCCAGTCGAATTTCCAGATGTCCCAGACCTGCGGATAGCTTACCGGTGCATTGGCGATGCGGTAGTTGCTGGGGTCGATGGCATCGCCGAAGACGCTGTTGGCGATGCGGCCGAAGGCGTCGGTGCGGCCAAAACCCTCTTCGGTGGGGTAGAGGCCGCGGTGCCAGTCGTTAAAGGCGGTGCCGAGCAGCCTGTCGAGTACAACTTTGAAGTCGCGGCGTAGTTGCGCGTGCTTGGCCGCGTATTCATCGCCGAGCACTTGCTTGGCGAAACGGCGAAACTTCAGCGGGTTGTAGTAGGTAAAGGCCATGCTCATGCCGAGCGACTGTCCGAAACTACCGCCGCGAATGGTCGGCACGGTCGACGCCAGCGAATGCAGTGCCGCCCCGCCATCGATGCGTACCGACTGGCCCTTGTAGCGCAACTCGCCGGTGTGGCAGGCGGCGCAGCTGATATCCAGATAGTGTTCGCCGCTTTCATCGTCCGCATGGCGGGCAAAACCCACAGGCAGATTACCGGGGTTCTGTGGACTAGGCTGTTGTTCCGGGTCGACCAGAAAGCCGAAGCGCGCCAGATAGTCGGGTGCGGCGAATTTTGCGCGGCTGAGGGGCAGCTCAAGTGCGCCGAACCACTCATAGCGCAGGCCTTTAACCTGGGTGCCCTGTGGCGTGTAGTAATAGGTCTGGCGCTCGTCCATGCTCCACTGGTCGAGGTAGTGAAGCTTGTCCGGCTTCTGGTACACCGGCAGATTCGGCTTGGCGATGAAATAGAGGCTAACGCTGAGAGCGATAATCAGCAGTACGAGTACGCCAGAGAGAACCCTGCGGATGATGCGCATCGGTACATCCTTGTAGTGTTTTTATTTTAAGGTTTATGCCAAGCAAATCTGTTTATGGCAAGTGGCCAGTGTCTATGGATGATTGGCCGATGCAACTTCATTGCATAGTCTGTGCAATGGTTAGGGCGTTTTCTGAATTGAGAAAGGAGTAGGCGATGCATCCCTTTGACGCGGAAAAACCACCGCAGTTGGCGCTATTGCTGGGTTATGCGGGGTTGGTGCCTTTTGTCAGTGGGGCGCTGGGCATCTGGGTGACGCCGGAAGGCTGGCGGCCTTTCGTTCTCGAGGCGCTGCTTGATTACGCGGCTGTGATCCTGGCTTTTATGGGAGCGATTCACTGGGGGCTGGCGATACGTGGAGAGGATGCGGGCGAACATGCACAGGTGCAGCTTGGTCTTTCGGTGATACCGCCATTGCTGGGCTGGTTGGCCATCAGTGCCGGGCTGCCGATGAGCCTGGCTTTGCCGCTCTGTCTGCTGGCGTTTCTGGGGCTTTATTTTGCCGACTTGAGAGCCGTCAAGCTGGGGCTTGCGCCCGGCTGGTATCCGAGTTTGCGCAAGCCGCTGACCTGGGTGGTGTGCCTTAGCCTACTGCTGGCCTGGGCCAGTGTCTGGGTGCGCTGAGTTCAGCCATTGCTCGACGCAGCGCAGGGTCTGGGCCTGGCGCTGCGACCAGTCACCATGAATGCATTGCAGCGGTTGTTGATGCTGGCGTAGCCAGCGCTCGCAGTCGCGATAGAAGTCGAGGCGCTGTTGCAGCTGGGGCTGACAGCGCTGACCATCTTCGACCCAGGGTACGGCGACAGGGTCGAGCAGCAGGTGCAAATGGTAGTCGCGTTGCAGCAAGGCCTGCTCGATCCAGTCCGGGCAGTCGCCAAACAGTGCCTGGCTCCAGAGCAGGTTGCTCAACAGATGGGTGTCGAGTATCAGCAACTCCGGGCGGCGCAAGCGTGCGGCGTCTTCCCAGTCCAGCTGACCCTGGGCGATGCTGCTGATATCGGCGTAACAGGTATCGCGCTGTTCTCGCTCGATAAAATGCCGAACAAACTCACCGACCACCAGCCCGCCGAAGGCGCTGTGGATTTCCTGCGCCAGCCAGCTCTTGCCGCTGGACTCCGGGCCGGTCAGGACCAGTACCTTCATGCTTCAACCAGGGCGCGATCACGCTGCCAGGTCAGCCAGCCGCTGATGGCCAGCAGGGTGAAGAGAGCATATAGCCCGGCGGTCAGGAGCAGGCCATGGGTGAGGAACAGGGCGACAAACAGCAGGTCCAGGACAATCCACAGGGGCCAGCATTCGACCCTTTTCTGCGCCATCCACACCTGGGCCACCAGGCTGAACGCACTGAGCGCGGCATCCTGCCAGGGGGCCGTCGCGTCGGTGTAGCTGGCCATCAGAAAGCCCAGCACGAGGGCTCCCGTTGCCCCCAGGGTCAGGCTGAACATCAGGCCCTGGCTGGTCAGACGGCTGACCTGGACGCCCTGGTGGCTGGCACCGCCGAGGGTCCATTGCCACCAGCCATAAAGCTGTAAAGCGGCGTACACGCCTTGCAGGAGCATGTTCGAATAGAGTTTGCCTTCAAAGAAGATCCAGGCATACATCAGCACCATCACCAGGCCGATTGGCCAGCACCAGCGGTTCTGTCTTACGGTCAGCCAGACCGCCAGGACACCAATGGCAGAGGCAATGATTTCCAGGTTGGACATGGGACTCCAGTCGCCAGGGGCAGGTATAAGCTCGGATGGCCGGCGATTGTAGCCATTGCTGTGTGGTTCGTCTTTGCTTATCCCTTCTGGGTTTGACCGGGCTGTGCGTGGGTTTGGCGATATACTGCACGGCACTTAGCGGAGGGTTGGCGTGGTCAGGTCGGTTGTGAGTCTTATCGTGATGGTCTATCTGGCAGCCCTCGGCCTTGTGGCGCAGGCTGCCCCAGCGGTGCCGGCCCGCGAGGTGTCGTCGAGCGCCTCGGTGGTGTTCCTCAACCCGGGCTTTTCCAATGAACCCTTCTGGGTGGGTTACAGCGATTTTATGCAGGCGGCCGCCGACAGTCTGGGCATACGCCTGCGTATCCTCTATGGCGAGCGCGATCCCCAGCGCATTCTGCGGGATGCCCGCAGCGTGCTGGCCGACAGCGATCAGCCGGACTATCTGGTCTTTGTCAACGAGATGTATGTCGGTCCGGAACTGCTGCGCCTGTTTGCTGCAAGCCCGATCAAGACCTTCTCCCTGCATAGTACCCTGACGCCTGAGCAGCAGAGCATCATCGGCGGTCCGCGCGAGCAGTACCGCAACTGGATCGGCAGCCTGATACCCAATGATGAAGAGGCCGGTTACTGGATGGCCAAGGCGCTGATCGGCAAGTTGCGGGGGCGCTCAGGCAGCCTGCTGGCGTTTGCCGGCGTTCGCCATACACCCTCATCCAGTCTGCGTGAACAGGGCCTGCAGCGAGCCCTGACGGAACATCCCGAAGTGCGCTTGCAGCAACTGGTGCATGGCGAATGGAAGCGCCAGCGTGCTTACGAGCAGGCGCAGATGTTGCTGCAGCGTTATCCGGATGTGCGTCTGGTCTGGTCGGCCAATGACGAGATGGCCTTTGGCGTCATGCAGGCGGCGCAGGAGCTAGGACGCCAGCCCGGCAAGGATATCCACTTGTCGGCGCTGAATACTTCCGATGAGGTGCTGCAGGCCCGAATCGACGGCAAGATCTGCGTCCTGGTCGGTGGTCACTTTACCCTTGGCGGTTGGGCCATGGTGATGCTGCACGATTACCATGCCGGCATCGATTTCGCCGAGCGTGGCGGCAAGAACCGGGTCGACCAGCTATTCAGCCTTCTCGATGCAGGGCAGGCCGCGCGCTTGCAGCAGCGCATCCGGCGCAAGGGCTACGGACTCGACTTTCACCAGTTCAGTGCCCTCTATCGACCGCAGCTGAAAGACTACGGCTTCTCCAGCCAGCCTCTGCTGGAGTGATTCAGACCCCGGCCAGATGCAGCACCAGTTTGACCGCGGCGAAGATCAGCAGTACGAAGACAAAGGTAAACAGTACGCCCATGATGATGAAGTGGCTCGGTTTGCCTCGGCTGAAGTCGCGGCTACGGTTTTTCCCACTTTGTACGCCCAGGGCCGCAGACAGCACGCTCTGCAGCACTTCCCAGAATGTCAGGGGCTTGTCGTTCTCGTCATCCATGCACACCTCCTCGTCATTGAAGATCAACCGCGATGGTTGCTTAAGCTTAGTCGTACTGGGCAACTCCGCTCCAGAGTGACGTAAGACGGTTATGGCAAGGCAAAAGCTTATTAGAAAATAATTCTAGAAAGATGTTCTTGTATTTGTATACTGGCTCGGCGCGCAACCTCTATCAGCCCCTATACCTACAGGAATATCCCATGAGTCAGACCCTCCAGCTGTACCAGAGCGTTGGTGCCAAACAGTTCAGCGCCATGATCCGCGAGGTCGCACCGTACTTCGCCAGCATCGATCCGCAGTTCGTCGAGCTGCGGGCCGGCTATGCCGAAGTCACCTTCGCCAAGCGCCGCGAGGTGCTTAACCATATTGGCACCGTACACGCCATTGCCCTGTGCAATGCGGCGGAGCTGGCGGCGGGAACCATGACCGATGCATCCATCGGCAAAGGTTATCGCTGGATTCCCAAGGGCATGACGGTGGAGTACCTGGCCAAGGCCGATGGCGATATCCGCGCCGTGGCCGATGGCAGCGGGGTGGACTGGAGCAGCCTGGGCGATCTGATGGTGCCGGTCACGGCCTATGTCGGTGACAAACTGGTGTTCCGTGCACAGATCAATATGTACGTCAGTCAGGCCTGAGCGGGGGAGTTTAGCCATGGCAGCATTTAGTATGAGCGAGGTGCACTATCCGCCAGCTGACAAACGCTGGATCAGCCTATGGCTGATTCTGCTGGTGACCGGTATCGCGGGTTTCGACAGCGCCCTGGCGCAAGACCAGGTGTCGACCTCGCAGATTGAACGCGGGCGTTACCTGGTGCGGACCAGCGGTTGTAACGACTGCCACACCCCGGGCTATCCGGAGTCGGCCGGCCAGGTTGATGAGCAAGACTGGCTGACGGGCAGTGACCTGGGCTGGCGGGGCCCCTGGGGTACGACTTACGCGGGCAATCTGCGTCAGGTTGTACAGCACATGGATGAACAGCGTTGGCTCAGCCATGCGCGGACTGCCTGGCGGCCGCCCATGCCCTGGTTCAACCTGCGCGATATGAGCGATGCCGACCTGAGCGCAATCTATCGTTATATTCGCCATCTAGGCGCGGCAGGCGAGGCGGGGCCGGCTTATGTGCCGCCAGGGCAAGAGCCGAAAACCGCCTATGTGCAGTTTCCGCCGGGTCCCTGAGTACGCCACCTGCTCGACTCAGTTCTGTGGCGTTAGCCTACGCCGCGTGCGGCTGTCGAGCAGGTGGCTGGCGCGGGCGCGTAATTGCCCGCAGCCGCCATCGATATCCTGGCCCGCCGAGTTGCGCACCTTGGTCAGCACGCCGCGGCTGTGCAGATAGCGCACGATCTGCACGATACGCTCGCCATCGGGGCGCTGGAACTCATCGGCTTCCAGGCTGTTGTAGGGGATCAGGTTCATGATCGCGTACTTGCCCTTGAGCAGGCGCAGGATGCCGTCCATTTCCTCCTGGCTGTCGTTGATCCCCTTGAGCAGCGTCCACTGGTACTGGATCGGGTAATCAATCTGTCGCGCGTAGGTTTCGCCCAGCTCGACTAGCTCTTCAGGATCGATCCGCGGCGCACGCGGCAGCAGTGTCTGGCGCAGTTCGGCATCGGTGGTGTGCAGCGAAAGCGCCAGGGCCGGTTTGATCTGCTGCTGTGGCAGGCGCTCGAAGACCCGCGGGTCGCCGACGGTGGAAAACACCAGGTTGCGCTGGCCAATACCGCCTTCGGTGCCGAGCAGGTCGATGGCTTCGAGCACGTTGTCGAGGTTATGCGCCGGTTCGCCCATGCCCATGAAGACCACTTTCTTCACTGGGCGAAAGCGCCGCGCCAGAGCAACCTGGGCGACGATCTCGGCGGTGCTCAGCTGGCGCAGCAGGCCGCTCTTGCCGGTCATGCAGAACACGCAGCCCACCGCGCAACCGACCTGGCTGGAGACGCATAGGCCGTCGCGCGGCAGCAGCACGCTTTCCACCATCTGCTTGTCCGCCAGCTCCACCAGCAGGCGCGCCGAGCCATCGCCGGCCGGGTGTTCGGCGCTCAAGCGGGCCAGGCCGTCGAGCTCGCGGCTCAACTGCGGCAGGGCATTACGCACCGTCAGTGGCAGAAAGTTCTCGGTCTTCTGGTTGCGCGTGCCGGTATCCAGCGGCTTGCCTTGCAGCCAGGCACGGGTGATCCGCCCGATGTGCAGGGGCTTGGCACCGAGGTCGGTGAGGCGCTGGTGAAAATCGTGAATATGCATGGGGCGCGCATGCTACCACCGGGTCGATTGCGGTGGTATCCGTCGGCAGGGGCGGACGTCGGTTGGGGAGCGGAAAAGCGCGTATGGCTTTGCTCAAGCCGCTCGGGACACTCATACTAGCGCCTTGATTGGCCTGACCTAGCTGTGCGGAGCGGTAGATGAAATTTATACACCAGCGCGAACACCTCAACGAAGACGATGTCGTCGTGATCGAGTGCTCGCAGACCTGCAATATTCGCCTGATGAGCGATGCCAACTTCCGCAGCTTCAAGAATGGTGGCCGGCACACCTATCACGGCGGCGCATTCGATACCTTCCCGGCGAAGATCACCGTACCCAGCAGCGGCTTCTGGAATATCACCATCGATACAGTGAGTCGCAAGGCCATCAGCGTGACGCGCAAGCCGACGCTCAAGCATTCGATCAAGATCGTGCGCAAGTCCACTTCGCGCCTGAGCTGAGTGCGCGGGCGCTACTCGGTGCTGGCGTGTTGCGAGCTGTCGTTGCCCAGGCGGTACTGGTTCTCGCCGCTGCGCTTGGCTTCATACATCGCCAGGTCGGCGATGTGAATCAGCCGGTCCATGCTCGGCGTGTGGTCCGGGAATATAGCGATACCCAGGCTGGCACTGATGCGCTGTGGGCTGTTGGCGAGATCGAGTGGGGCGGCTAGCGCCGCGAAGATCTTCTCGCCGATAGCGCGGGCTTCCTCCTCTAGGCTGCCGTTCAAGGCCAGACCTTCGAGGATGACCACGAATTCATCGCCGCCGATGCGTGCCACGCTGTCGGATTCGCGTAGTGCGCCCTTGAGTCGTTGCGCCGTGGCGACCAGCACCTGATCACCGGCCGCATGGCCGTGAGCATCGTTGATCGCCTTGAAACCATTGAGGTCGATAAACACCAGGGCCACGCGCGTCGCATTGCGCCGCGCGCGCTCCATGGCATTGCCCAGGCGATCTTCGAACACCAGTCGGTTGGGCAAGCCGGTCAGCACATCGTGATGCGCCAACTGGTGTAGCTGCTGAGTCCAGGTTTTCTCTTCGGTGATGTCGCGTACCACGCCCATCATTTTTACAGCCACACCCTGCGAGTTTTTCACCACGTTGCCGGTTTCGCGTAGCCAGCGCACGCTGCCGTCCGCCCAGACCACACGGTATTCCTCGTCGTGGTTCTCGCCGGACTCAATACAGCGCAACTCGCCTGCACGCACACGCTCACGATCATCAGGGTGCACGCTGGCGCAAAACAGTTCGTAGCTCGGCGTTACCGCGCCCACTGCATGGCCGAACATGGCGTAAATTGCCTCAGACCAATACAGACGGTTGGTGTCGATATCCCAATCCCAGGTGCCAATCCGGGCGAAGTACTGGCTGCGTTTGAATCGCTCGACATCTTCCAGTGACCGTCCAGGCTCGCTGCCCGGCTGCAGCAGGATAAGCCGGTCTGCGTGGCCAGCCCCCAGGCACGAGACTTCAAGTGGCAATCGACTGCCGCTAACGCTGACTATCTGCCGGCCTGGTGTCGTGCCAAGGGGCTCGACTGCATTGAGTTCCGGCAAGCAGTCGGTCAGGCGTAAGCCAAGCAGCTCGTCGCCGGCTTTATCTAGCAATTGGGATGCCGCCAGGTTGTGCTGGCGAATAATTCCGGCGCGGTCAATCAGCAGTACGCCATCGGCCAGTTTGTCGAACAGCTGACCGTGGATTTCCAGCCGTTGCCGGGCCCGACGCTCACGACGGATCAGTCTGACCAGCAGGGCCAGGAGCAGCAGGGTGGCGGCGAGGGCGAAGATGATTAGGAACATGCACTTCCGCGTCGCAAGGTGGCTTGAGTTCCCTGAGTGAACAGGGAAGTAGCGCAGGCATTATGCCTGCGCTCATTCGTTAGTTGTCATATCCCAGATTGGGTGCCAGCCAGCGTTCACTGACGTTGAGATCCTGCTTCTTGCGCTCGGTGTAGCTTTGCACCTGGTCCTTGTCGATCTTGCCCACGGCGAAGTACTGCGCCTGCGGGTGGGCGAAGTACCAGCCACTGACCGAGGCGGCGGGGAACATGGCGTAGTGCTCGGTGAGGAACACGCCGCTGCGGCCGGCCTTGTCGAATTCGGCGATGGGGTCGAGCAGATTGAACAGGGTCTTCTTCTCGGTATGGTCCGGGCAGGCCGGGTAGCCGGGAGCTGGGCGGATGCCCTTGTAGGCTTCCTTGATCAGCTCGTCGTTGGAAAGCTGCTCTTCCGGATCGTACCCCCAGTAGTGGGTACGTACTTCTTTGTGCAGCCATTCGGCGCAGGCTTCGGCCAGGCGGTCGGCCAGGGCCTTGACCATGATCGAGTTGTAGTCGTCGCCGGCCTCCTGGTAGGCCTTGGCCACTTCTTCGGCACCGATGCCGGCGGTGGTGATAAAGCCGCCGACGTAATCGGTGATGCCGCTGTCTTTCGGCGCGACGAAGTCGGCCAGAGAGAAGTTCGGTTTGCCGTCCGGCTTGATGGTCTGCTGACGAAGGTGATGCAGCTTGGCCAGGGGCTTGCCGTCGTCGCCGTACAGCTCCAGATCGTCGTCATTCACCTGGTTGGCCGGCCAGAAACCGAGTACGGCGCGGGCGCTGATCAGTTTTTCGTCGATCAGCTTGTTCAGCATCGCCTGGGCATCTGCGAACAGTGCGGTAGCGGCTTCGCCAACCACTTCATCGGTCAGGATGCGCGGGTATTTGCCGGCCAGGTCCCAGGAGATAAAGAACGGCGTCCAGTCGATATATTCGGCCAGCACCTTGAGGTCGATATTTTCCAGCACCTTGACGCCGGTAAAGCTCGGCACGGTCGGCTGATAGGTCGCCCAGTCGAATTTGGGTTTGTTGGCGACCGAGGCGGCGTAGCTCAGACGTTCGGTGCGGGCGCTGCGGTTGGCGGTGCGCTCGCGCACTTCGATGTAGTCGAGGCGGGTGCGCTCGACAAAGTCGGCCTTGAGTTCTTTGGACAGCAACTGGGTGGCCACGCCCACAGCGCGTGAGGCGTCGGTGACGTAAACCACGGCATCGTTCTGGTACTTGGGCTCGATCTTCACCGCGGTGTGGGCTTTCGAGGTGGTCGCGCCGCCGATCATCAGCGGCAGGCTAAAGCCCTGGCGCTGCATCTCGCGGGCGACATGCACCATCTCGTCCAGCGATGGGGTGATCAGGCCAGACAGGCCGATGATGTCGCACTTCTCGGCGATCGCCGTTTGCAGGATCTTCTCCGCCGGCACCATCACGCCGAGGTCGACGATGTCGTAGCCGTTACAGCCCAAGACCACACCGACGATATTCTTGCCGATATCGTGCACATCGCCTTTCACGGTCGCCATCAGGATCTTGCCCTTGGCTTCCGGCTTGTCGCCTTTTTCCAGCTCGATAAAGGGGATCAGGTGACCGACCGCCTGCTTCATCACTCGGGCGGATTTAACCACCTGCGGCAGGAACATCTTGCCCGCGCCGAAGAGGTCGCCAACCACGTTCATCCCGGCCATCAGCGGGCCTTCGATCACTTCGATGGGGCGCGCGCACTGCTGGCGGCATTCTTCGGTGTCTTCGATGATATGGCTGGTGATGCCCTTGACCAGCGCGTGCTTGAGGCGATCGACCACACTCCAGGTGCGCCATTCCTCGGTCTCGACTTCCTTGACGCTGCCGTCGCCCTTGTAGTTGTCGGCAATCGCCAGCAAGGCCTCGGTGCCGTTCGGCGTGCGGTTGAGCACCACGTCTTCCACCGCGTCGCGCAGTTCCTTGGGAATCTCGTCGTAGATTTCCAGCTGGCCGGCGTTGACGATGCCCATGGTCAGGCCGTTCTGGATCGCGTAGTAGAGGAACACCGAGTGAATGGCTTCCCGCACCGGGTTGTTGCCACGGAAGGAGAACGACACGTTGGACACCCCGCCCGAAGACAGGGCGTGGGGCAGGTGGTCGCGGATATAGGCGCAGGCCTCGATAAAGTCGACCGCGTAGTTGTTGTGTTCCTCGATGCCGGTCGCCACGGCGAAGATGTTCGGGTCGAAGATGATGTCTTCCGGCGGAAAGCCCACTTCATTGACCAGAATGTCGTAGCTGCGCTGGCAGATCTCGCGCTTGCGCGCGGCGGTGTCAGCCTGGCCGGCTTCGTCGAAGGCCATTACCACCACGGCCGCGCCGTAGCGCTTGCACAGCTTGGCGTGGTGTTTGAACTGCTCGACGCCTTCCTTCATCGAGATCGAGTTGACGATGCCCTTGCCCTGGATGCACTTGAGGCCGGCTTCGATCACTTCCCACTTGGAGGAGTCGATCATGATCGGCACGCGAGAAATGTCTGGCTCGCCAGCGATCAGATTCAAGAAGGTGACCATGGCCTTCTGTGAATCGAGCATGCCCTCGTCCATGTTGATGTCGATCACCTGGGCACCGGCTTCCACCTGCTGCAGGGCGACTTCCAGGGCTTCGGTGTAGTTGTCCTCGCGGATCAGGCGGGCGAACTTGGCGCTGCCGGTGATATTGGTGCGCTCGCCGACGTTGATAAACAGCGAGTTGCGGTCGATGGTGAAGGGCTCAAGACCGGACAGGCGGCAGGCCTTGGGAATATCCGGAATGGCGCGCGGCGGGTATTTGCTCACCGCTTCGGCAATCGCCTGGATATGCGCGGGCGTGGTGCCGCAGCAGCCGCCGACTATGTTCAAGAAGCCCGAGGCAGCGAATTCTTCCACTACCACGGCCATTTCCGCCGGGGTTTCGTCGTATTCACCGAAGGCGTTCGGCAGGCCGGCGTTGGGGTGGGCGGAGACGTTGGTTTCCGCCTTGGCCGCCAGTTCTTCCAGGTACGGACGCAGGTCCCTGGCACCGAGGGCGCAGTTCAGGCCCACGGAGATCGGGTTGGCGTGGCGCACCGAGTTCCAGAAAGCTTCGGTGGTCTGCCCGGACAGGGTGCGGCCGGAGGCGTCGGTGATGGTGCCGGAAATCATGATTGGCAGTTCGACGCCGTCGTCCTCGAATACCTGCTGCACGGCGAAGATCGCCGCCTTGGCGTTGAGGGTGTCGAAGATGGTTTCGATCAGGATCATGTCCGCGCCGCCTTCGATCAGGCCGCGGGTGGCTTCCACGTAGTTTTCCACCAGCTCGTCGAAGGTGACATTGCGGTAGCCGGGGTTGTTCACGTCTGGGGAGATCGAGCAGGTGCGGCTGGTTGGGCCCAGGACGCCGGCGACGAAGCGCGGGCGATCCGGGGTTTCCAGGGTCTTTGCATCGGCCACACTTCGGGCCAGGCGTGCGCCTTCGACGTTCAGCTCATACACCAGGCTCTCCATGCCGTAATCGGCCTGGGACACCTGGGTGGCGTTAAAGGTGTTGGTTTCGAGAATGTCGGCACCGGCATCCAGGTAGGCCTTCTCGATCGCGCCAATCACGTCCGGGCGGCTCAAGATCAGCAGGTCGTTGTTGCCTTTTACATCCTGCGGCCAATCGGCGAAGCGCGCGCCGCGGTAGTCCTCTTCCTCCAGCTTGTAGCTCTGGATCATGGTGCCCATACCGCCGTCGAGGATCAGGATGCGTTCCTTCAGGGCTTGCTGGAGAGCTTGGAGGCGGGCGCTGCGATCGGACAGAGACATGGAGAGAACTACCTGGGACGCGTGAAAAAAGATGCGCGATGATAACAAAGCTGCACGCTTTTGCAGTGGTCTGCGCTTTTACATGAATTTCGCTCATGTTCGCCGATTGGCCTTGTTGAGCCCGTGCCGGCTAGAATCGGGTCCTGAGCCATTTTAGAGACGCCTCCATGGTCTGCCGCTTACTGCTTGGCGTGTGTTGTTTGTTCATCGGCTCATTGCAGGCGGCTGAACCCATCTCCTACAGCCGCGATATCCAGCCGATATTTACCCAGCATTGTGTGGCCTGCCACGCCTGTTACGACGCCGCCTGTCAGCTCAACCTGGGCAGCGGCGAAGGCGTGCAGCGCGGTGCCAGCAAGGCTGCGGTGTACAACGGCACGCGCACCCAGGCGCAGGCCACCACGCGCCTGTTTGTCGATGCCCATGGCCCGGCGGCCTGGCAGCGCAAGGGTTTTACCTCGGTGCTGGATGCGCAGGGCAGTCAGGCAGCGTTAATGGCGAGGATGCTGGAACTGGGCCATCGGCAGCCGTTTGCTGCCAATAGCAAGCTGCCGGCGACGCTGGATATCGGCATCAAGCGGGTCAACCAATGCCCGCTGCCGCAGGAGTTCGACGAGTTTGCCCGGAACAATCCGCAAGCCGGCATGCCGTTCGCGGTCACAGGTTTGACTGAGGCCGACTACCAGACGCTGCAGGCTTGGATAGAACAGGGCGCGCCGGTCGATCAGCAGGCGCTGCAGGCCAGTGCAGCCGAGGCCCAGCAGATCGCCAGCTGGGAAAGCTTTATGAACGCCCCCGGTGCCCGCGAGGCGCTGGTTTCGCGTTGGCTGTATGAGCACCTGTTTCTCGCCCATCTGCATTTTGCCGGCGGTGAGCCTGGGCATTTCTTTCAGATGGTGCGTTCGCGTACCCCCAGCGGTGAGCCGGTGGACGTCATCGCCACGCGCCTGCCCAACGAGGACCCCGGCAGCGAGTTCTATTACCGTCTGACGCCGGTGCAGGGGGTGATAGTGCACAAGACTCATATCACCTATGGGCTCAGCGCGGCTAAGCTGGCGCGGGTCAAGGAGCTGTTCTTCGCCAGCGACTGGCAGGCGGATGCGGTGCCGGGCTATAGCCTGCAGCGCCGCGCCAACCCGTTCGAGACCTTCGCGGCGATTCCGGCCCAGGCGCGTTACCAATTTATGCTGGATAACGCCGAATACTTTGTGCGCACCTTTATCCGCGGCCCGGTGTGTCGTGGGCAGATCGCCACGGATGTGATTCGCGATAATTTCTGGACCCTTTTCCAGGACCCGCAGCACGACCTCTATATCACCGACCCCGAGTACCGTGAGCAGGCCAAGGCGTTGCTGGCCGTGCCCGGGCTGCGGGATAGCCTCAGTGACTTTCTCGGCCTGTGGCGCTCCTACCGCGACAAGCGCAATGACTATGAAGCGCTGCGCATGCAGCGCTATGCCGATGCGCCCGGGCCGAGCTGGTCGCATATCTGGGCCGGTAATGACAATGCGTTGCTGTCGATCTTCCGCCAGCATGACAGCGCCTCGGTGCGTAAAGGCCTGATCGGCGAGGTGCCGCAGACCCTCTGGTGGCTGGATTTTCCGCTGCTGGAGCGCACCTATTACCAGCTGGTGGTGAATTTCGATGTGTTCGGCAACGTGTCGCACCAGGCGCAGACGCGGCTGTATTTTGATCTGATCCGCAATAGTGCCGAGGTCAACTTCCTCCGCCTGATGCCGGCCGAGTCGCGCCAGGGCTATCTGAATGACTGGTACCAGAGCAGCGGCAAGCTGAAGATCTGGCTGCATTACCAGGCCATCGATAGGAAAAGTCCGAGCGCCCTGCGCCTGCCTGGCAACGACCCCAAACGCAGCTTTGTCGAGACTCTGCTGGAACGCTACGGCAGCCTGAATGCGCGGCCGGATCCGATCAACCGCTGCACCGGCGCGCATTGTCATCGCCCAGGGCTGGACGCCGAGTTGCAGCGCGTCGAGCAGTCCCTGAGCCTGCTGGCAGCCAAACCTGCGGGCACGCTCAAGGTGATCGATCAACTGCCCGAGGCAACCTTGTTACGGCTGGAAATGGCCGATGGCCGGCGCGAGGTTTACAGCCTGCTGCGCAACCGCGCGCACAGCAATGTGGCCTTTATGCTCGGGGAGGAACTGCGCTATCAGCCGGCGCTGGATACCCTGACGGTGTATCCAGGCGTGCTCAGCAGTTACCCGAACTTTATCTTCAATGTTCAGGCGGAGCAGACGGCTGAGTTTGTTGCGGCGCTGGAGCAGGCCCGTGACGCCGCGGCCTTCGAGAAAGTCGTCGAACGCTGGGGCATTCGCCGCACGCATCCCGAGTTCTGGCGCTATTTCCACGATATGTCGGCGTATATCCAGCAAACCGAACCGATCGAAGCCGGGGTGCTGGATATGAATCGCTATCAGAACCTTTGAAATAAACGGGATTATTACTGCGCTACTATCCCTACCAATTTACTAGGACTTTGCCGGCATGGCCGACTGGCGTACACTGCGCCCATGTTTGCGAGGAGTTGCCATGAGCACCATTACCATTACCGACGCTGCCCACGACTATCTGGCTGATCTGCTGAGCAAGCAGAACACCCCGGGCATCGGCATTCGCGTATTTATCACCCAGCCGGGCACCCAGTACGCCGAAACCTGCATCGCCTACTGCAAGCCGGGCGAACAGAAGGCTGAAGACACCGCCCTGGGCCTGGCCAGCTTTACCGCCTGGATCGACGCGGTCAGCGAGCCCTTCCTGGAAGACGCCGTGGTCGACTACGCCACTGACCGCATGGGCGGCCAGCTGACCATCAAGGCACCGAACGCCAAGGTGCCGATGGTCAACGAAGACAGCCCGATCAACGAACGCATCAGCTACTACCTGCAGACCGAGATCAATCCCGGTCTGGCCAGCCACGGCGGTGAAGTCAGCCTGATCGATGTGGTCGACGACGGTATCGCGGTATTGAAGTTCGGCGGTGGCTGCCAGGGCTGCGGCCAGGTCGACCTGACCCTCAAGGAAGGCATCGAGAAGACCCTGCTTGAGCGCATCCCGGAGCTGAAAGGCGTGCGTGACGTCACCGACCATAGCAACAAGGAAAACGCCTACTACTAAGGTGCGGGCCAAATAAAAAGGCGACCCAGTGGGTCGCCTTTTTGCTGCCTGTGATTTACGGATTGAAGTTAAAACGAGGCTTGTGGCGCGCTACGCCTAGCCGGCAGCAGCATCAGCATGGCCAGGCCGACCAGGGGCAGGATCACCAGGTTGAGCGCGCTCCAGCCGAGGCCGCTGATCAACACGCCGGCGCTGAATGCGGCTCCCGCGGCCAGCACGCCATTGATCAGCTCCATTAGACCCTGGGCCTGGCCGCGCTGGGTGTCGTCATGGCCTTCGGCAAGCAGCGTGGTGCCGGCGACCAGCATCAGGTTCCAGCCCAGCCCGAGCAGCAAGGAGCTGAATAGAAAGTGCAGCTGTTGCAGGCCACTGAGGGCGACAGTGGCGCTGCCCAGCAGTATCAGCCCGCCCAGCAGGGCCACTCGGCGGCTGCCGAGGCGGTCGACCAGAGGGCCGGCAAGGAAGGCGGGGAGAAACATGCCGAGCATATGCCACTGGATCACCTGGGCGCTGCTTTCCAGGGCAAAGCCGCAGAAGTTCATGGCCAGGGGCGTGGCATTCATCACCAGGACCATCAGACCATTGCCCACCGCGGTGGTGGCGATGGCTGCGCGTATCACCGGGTTGCCCAGAAGCTGGCGTAACTCTTTGAGTCCGGCCTTGGCCCTGGGCGGGGCAGCGCCTTCGCGCAATCTGCTCAGCAGGAGCAGGGCCAGCAGGGCGAGGGAGGCGATCAACAGGTAGGCACCGACAAAGGGCCGGTCCAGCAGCTTCCCTGCCCCCAGCAGCAGGCTTGGCACCAGCAGGGCTGCCAGCACGCCGCCGCCAATGACGTAGGCGCTGGCGCGACCTTTCTCAGTCGCACTGACGGCTTCCAGCGCGGCAAAGCGGTAGTACATCGCCGACGCCTGATAAGCGCCGATGGGCAGGGCTCCCAGACAAAACAGCAAAAAGTCGCCCAGCCACACGCCCAGCGCGCTCAGCAGGCCGCCCAGCACCCCGGCACCGGCTCCGAGCATCAAGCCGGGACGCCGGCCATGGCGCTGCATAAACAGCGACAGGGGCTGTACGGTGAACAGGTTGCCCAGCATCCACAAGCCCAGCGGCAGGGTGGCCAGGCTATTGAACGGGGCCAGTTGCAGCCCCACCAGGGCGGTCAGGGTGATGCCGATCATCGAGCACGACCAGTACAACGCCTGGCCGGCAAACAGCAAACGGATAGAGGAATTGCGTAACAGCAGCATCGGTGGGCTCCCGGGACGAGTTTGGCTAAGCGATGGTTAAACCTTGGCCTTACAGCCAGCAGGCTTGAGTACCCGCTCAGTGGAGGCGGGGAAGTGTTCCAGCTTGGCGGCCGGGCGGGGCGGGCGGCTCAGCAGTTCGCCGCCGCAGTTCGGGCAAACGCCTTGCAGACGGTCGCTGGCGCAGGTGCGGCAGAAGGTGCACTCGAACGAGCAGATCAGCGCATCTGGCGAATCGCCAGGCAGGTCGCGGTCGCAGCATTCGCAGTTGGGGCGTAGTTGCAGCATGGTGGGCTCCCTGGGTTTGAGGCGGTCAGGCGAAGCGTTCGCTGTATTCCTGGGGGCTGATACCCAGGTGTTTGTGAAAGCTGCGCCGCAGGTTTTCCGCATGGGCGAAACCACTCAGGCGCGCCACGGTGCCGATCGAGGCCTGGGCGCTCTGCAGCAGGGTGCGCGCGGTTTCCAGGCGAATACGTTCGACATAGCGGCCAGGCCCCATGCCCAGCTCCTGGACAAACACCCGCGACAGCGTGCGCGGGGTCATATGAGCCTGTTCGGCCAGGGCCGCCAGGGACAGGTCGTCGCTCAGGTGCAGGGGGATCCATTCGAGCAGGGCGCTCAGGCGCGGCACGCGGCTGGGCTCCGGGGTCAGCAGGGCGCTGAACTGGGCCTGCCCACCGGGGCGGCGCAGAAACATCACCAGGCGTCTGGCCACCGCCAGGGCGATGGGCCGACCCAGGTCGGCTTCGACCAGGGCCAGTGCCAGGTCGATGCCGGCCGTGACCCCGGCTGAAGTGAAGATATGGCCGTTGCCGGCGGGGTCCTGGGGATCATAGGTGTGCAGACAATCGTCGGCGATCTTGACCTGCGGATGGCGTGTACGCAGCTGCTCGACATCGGCCCAGTGGGTGGTGGCACGGCGGCCATCGAGCAGGCCCGCGGCGGCGAGGATCAGCGCGCCGGAACACACCGAACCGAGGCGGCGCACCTGGGGGGCGGCAGCGCCCAGCCAGGCCAGCAGTGGCTCGTTATGACATTGCGCCTGTTCACCCAGGCCGCCAGGAATAAGCAGGGTGTCGATCTGCGCCGGATCGGTCTCGCCCCAGGCCTGCTCGGCCACCAGCTGAAAGCCGGCCGAGGTGGCAACGGCTCCGGGCTGTTGAGCGAGTACCAGCAGGCGATAGAAAGGCGGCAGGCCCTGACGTTGACGCTCGTCATTGGCCGAGGCGAAGACCTGCAACGGACCGCTCAGATCCAGGCTCATGACATTGGGGTAGAGCAGGCAGGCGATGGTCTTCAGGGCATCCATGGAGGGGTTCTCGAGCGGCGATGGATGCAGTGTGCGCCGATCGAGTAAATGGCAACAATGACATTAAGCCCACAGATATTGCCATTTCCGCTCGCGCCGGTTGGGCGCGAGCGAAGGGGCGGATTACTCCGGCATGCTCCAGGGTTCCAGGGCAAAACCTTGCTGGCTGAGCTGTTCGCGGGACTGTTGCAGCAGGTTGGCGAACTGCACCGGGTCGCTGTAGACCGTGCTCGACAGCTGGGTGCGACCGAGCAGGCGGGTGCTGGTGCGGTCAATCACGCTCAGGCTGAGGTTGCCGGTGCCATCCTGGGGAGCCCAGGCGACACACTGGAAAGGTTTAAAGGCGCGGTCGGCAATCAGCAGTGCTTCGTTAAAACGCAACGGGGCGTTCATGGGGTCGGTTTCTCCGAGTTGATCCCAAATCTACAAGGGCAGGCGGTCAATTCACGCTTGCCAGTCATAGATGTTGATGACCGACCCTGACCCTCAAGTCACATAGTTGATGAAAAATGCAAGAAATTGTCCGATTAATCACATTTTCATGGGCAACGCCGCGGTTGGCGTGACCTGTGAGCGATCTGCCGGCTGAGTCCGCAGGCTTAGCAGGCGCTTAGCAGTTGGCGCAGGTAACGGCCGATATAGCGCTGAAAACGCTTGTCGTGCCAGTAGGTCAGGTGGCTCAGGGGTGTGTGCCGGGCGTACCAGGGGCCGACCGGCATGGCGCGGTCCTCGGCGACCACCGCGGCGTAGCTGGGCAAGGGCCGTAGCGGGTAGCCGAGCGGGTCGGCCGGGGCATAGAGATTGAGCCAGCGCGCCTGCTCACGTACTGCGTTGGGCAGGCAGTTGCCGGGAAAGCGGATCGGTATCACCGGGTCACAGGCGAAGGTAAACAGCGGGATATTGCAGCCGAAGGTGATCAGGCCGCTGAGGGTTTCCAGGGCCAGAAAGGGATCGAGCGGACAGCTTTCGGCCTGGTTGATGCGTTGTTGGTCCCAGGCGAAGTTGGAAAAGATATGCCCGCCCAACGAATGCGCCAGCACCACCAGCGGGGTGTCGGCATCCACCTTGGCGCGCAGGGCCAGTAGGCCGTTGCGCAGGCACTGATGGACTTCTTCGTAGGTGGTGTCGTAGGCCTGGCTGACCTTGCGGTAGCCGCTGGCGTCGCCGAGAAACAGGGTGACGATGCGTCTGAGCCAACGCCAGCGCACCGGTTGGTCGCGCAGGCTCTGCAGGTAGGCGTACTGGCGGTTGTCCAGCACGCTGGCCCAGTAGAGGCTCTGGAAGGCCACGTCGCTGGCTTCGATACCGAGTTGCTGGCGCAGGCCGGCAATCAGGCCCTCGGCGAAAACGTGCTGGCCCTCGTCATTACGCTGGTCGGGCTGGGTGCCGATGCCATGAATAATGGCGACTGCGAGTTTTATTCTGGCCATCCGTGGTCATGCCTCGATTACTGCTTGATCGGTGAGGGCGGCTATAGCGCTTGCAGGCGTTCGTCCAGACGGCCGCTGTCGACCAGTTCGAGAAACTCGTCGCCCAGGCGCTGGCTTTCGGCCATGGCCTGCTGCCAGTAACGCTGACGGCCGGCATCGTCGCCCAGGTAGCGGCTGAAGTCCTTGCGGTCTGGCAGTTTGCCATGAGGCAGGCGGGCCAGGTAGTCGCGTGATGGGGCCAGCAGCACGACATCCTGCAAACGGTTGCTGTCGCCACGACGCCAGGGCATGCCCTTGTCGAACCAGCCGGGGATCACCTTGTCGGTGAAATGCGGGTAGAGCACGATGTCGTTGCCGCTGTAGGGCAGGTCCAGGTGATAGTCGAGCAGGCCGCCATCGCGGTAGGTGCCAGGGCCGGCCCCGGGAATATCGCGTACGCCCTGCATGACCATGGGGATGGAGCCGGAGGCGAGCAGGGCATGGCGCAGGTTGGCGCTATCGAGTTGCAGGTAGCGCGAGGGGAAGTCGTGCAGCGCAGTCAGCGGCGGTGCCTGCCGGGCATCGTGCAGGATTACCCGCTCGAAGTGGCGGGCCAGGCGCGCGCGGCCGAGCAGGTTGTTGCCGATCACCGAGGACAGGCCCAGGCCGAGGGCCCCGCGATGGTCGTGCTGGAGCAGGCCGTGGCTCTTCACCACCACGATGTTCAGGCGGTAATGGGCATTGCTGAGGATGCTGGCATCCTGGGCCTGCAGCAGCTGTTCGAGCATCAGGCTGCAGCTTTGCGACACCTCGGCCATGCTCACACCCTTGGCAAAGCGCTGGGCGGTATAGAGTTCGCCCAGGCGGCGAATACCGGCCGCGGCATCTGGCAGGCAAGCGCTGGCAAAGCGCCAGGAACCGATGGACGCGCCGATCAGGGCGCGCTCGCGTGGCGCGCGCAATAGCCAGTCGCCGAACAGGGCCAGGTCCAGTCCCTGGATGCCCAGGGCCTTGGGGCCGCCGGCAGCACCGGGCAGAATGCCCACATCCGCCGGTTGCAGGCCCTGCTCGCGAATACGCGCAAGTGCCCGTTTGCCGGCTTTGATAGTCAGGGCTGGGGACTTGATCAAGATCGCACTCATGCTGGCCTCCGTTGCGCAAGGCAGCGATTATAGAGCGCTGTTTTCCCAGACCAAGCCACTTCAGCGCATGAATGATGCAAGCATGCAGGCGGGTAATTGGCGGCCGTCTGGGTTTTAAGCTTGGATTAAGTCCGTTGCAGTACCTTGGGTTGCGTAGAAAGCTATTGCGTAAGGATATTCACGATGAACCGATTGACCGCTTTATTCACCGCCGCTGCCCTGGCCCTGACTGCGGGCCTGGCCCAGGCTCGCGATCTCGGTCCGGACGAGGCGCTCAAACTGCGTGACGCCGGTATCATCCAGACCTTCGAAAAACTCAATGCGGCAATTCTGACCCAGCATCCCGGCGGCACGATCGAGGAGACCGAGCTGGAAGAAGAATACGGTCGCTATATCTACCAGGTCGAAGTTCGCGACGCCCAGGGCGTGCAATGGGACGTCGAACTGGACGCCACCAACGGGCAACTTCTGAAGAACCAACAGGACGATTGATGACTATTCGAGCGGTCCTTTACCGCACGCTGTTGGCTGCGCTGCTGGTGGTGCCGACCTTCAGCAGTGCCCGCGACCTGAATCAGGATGAGGCCCTGCGTCTGCGCCGCGAGGGGGCGATTCTGCCCCTCGATCAGCTGATGCAGGTGGCGATGCAGCGTTACCCTGGTGCCGTGCTGCTCGAAGTCGAGCTGGAAGAGGAAGAGGGTGTGCTGGTATATGAGGTGGAGCTGGTGACCCAGCAGGGTGTGGTGCGCGAGCTGGAGCTGCATGCCGGCACCGCTGAAGTGCTCAAGGACGAGGTGGATGACTGAATGCGCCTGTTGCTGGTTGAAGACCATGTACCGCTGGCCGACGAATTAGTCGCCGACCTGACTCGCCAGGGCTATGCAATCGACTGGCTGGCCGATGGCCGCGATGCGGCCTATCAGGGGGCGAGCGAGCCCTATGACCTGATCATCCTCGACCTCGGCCTGCCTGGTAAGCCGGGCCTGCAGGTGTTGCAGGAGTGGCGAGCAGGGGGCGTGACCACCCCGGTGCTGATCCTCACCGCCCGCGGTTCCTGGGCGGAGCGTATCGAAGGGCTCAAGGCCGGGGCCGACGACTATCTGAGCAAACCCTTTCACCCCGAAGAGCTGCACCTGCGTATCCAGGCGCTGCTGCGCCGTGCCCATGGCCTGGCCAACCAGCCGCAGCTGCACGCGGCGGGCTGGCAGCTGGACGAGCGTCAGCAGTGCGTCAGCCGCGGCAACCAGAAGATCGAGCTGACGGCCGCGGAATTTCGGCTGTTGCGTTATTTCATGCTGCATGTCGGCCAGATACTGTCCAAGAGTCACCTTGCCGAGCACCTGTATGACGGTGAAAGCGAGCGTGACTCCAACGTTATCGAAGTGCACGTCAACCACCTGCGGCGCAAGCTTGGCCGCGAGGTGATAGAAACCCGCCGCGGCCAGGGTTATCGCTTCAGTGGGGCAGTTGCTTGAAGTCTATCCAGCGCCGCTTGAGTCTCGGCCTCGCCGGCGTTCTGCTGGCCATCGGTCTGGTGCTGGCGCAGGGCAGCCTATGGTTGTTTGACCGCAGCCTGCGGAGCTATTTGCAGGACGGCCTGCAGGATGAAACACAGACCCTGTTGAGCGCCCTGGTGCGCGGCCCGGTCGGCGTGCAGCTGGACGAGCAGCGCCTGAGTGCGGCCTTCCAGCGGCCCTATTCGGGGTTGTATTTCCGTATCGACTTTGCCGGGCAGACCTGGCGCTCGCGCTCCTTGTGGGACCGCGAGCTGTCGCCGATGGCCGAGCCCGGCCTGCAACAGGCCCTGGGTGAAGGCCCGCAGGGCCAGCTATGGCTGATCTATCGGGCGGATTACCAACGCTTTGGCCAGCAGATCACGATTCATGTGGCCCGCGATTACACCCCGGTGCTGGACAGTTTCAGGCGCGTGCAACGTATCGTTCTGGGGCTTGGCCTGGCCGCCCTGGTGCTGATCCTGCTGTTCCAGCGCCTGATCGTCAGCCGCTCGTTGCGCCCGCTGGAGCGGGTGCGTCAGCAGATCATGCAGCTGCAGCAGGGCCAGCGCAGCCAGCTCGATCAGCAGGTGCCGCAGGAGCTGGAGCCGCTGGTGGCGCAGATCAACCATCTGCTGACCCATACCGAAGCCACCCTCAAGCGCTCGCGCAACGCCTTGGGCAACCTTGGCCACGCCCTGAAAACGCCGCTGGCGGTGCTGGTCAGCCTGGCTTCGCGCGAAGAGCTGCGGCAATTGCCGGAGTTGCAGGCCAGTTTGCACAGCCAGTTACAGCAGATTGAGCAGCGCGTGGCGCGCGAGCTGGGGCGCGCACGCCTGGCCGGCGAAGCCTTGCCGGGGGCGCATTTCGACTGCGCCGTGGAGCTGCCCGAGTTGTTCGCCACCCTGCGCATGATCCACGGCCATCATCTGCAGCTGGACTGGCAGGCTGCTGCCGGCTTGCGTTTGCCCTGGGACCGCGAGGACCTGCTGGAGCTGCTCGGCAATCTGCTGGATAACGCCTGCAAATGGGCCGACAGCCAGGTGCGCCTAGAGCTCGAGCGAGTGGCGGCGGGCTATCTGATCCGCATCGAGGACGACGGCCCAGGCATCGACGCGGAGCAGCGTGAGGAGGTGCTCGACCGCGGCAGCCGCCTGGACGAGCAGGTCGCAGGACATGGCCTGGGTCTGGGCATAGTGCGCGATATCGTCGATGCCTGGGGTGGGCAGCTGCAGTTGGGCGAGAGCGCCCTGGGCGGCCTGGCGGTATCGATCGAGCTGCCCGCCCGCAGCCCTTGAGCCACGGCCGGTGCTGGTACTCAAGGGCGGGCCGGATCAGAGGGTGTTTACAAAAGTAGCGAGCGATGGCCAGGCAAGGCGAAACGCAGTAACAGCTTCGTTGGTCAATCAGCCGAGAAAGCGGAGTGTACGAGTAGTACATGAGCATTTTGAGGTTGACTTCAACGCAGCATGGCCGAGCGCAGTAGTTTGTAAACACCCTCTCACATGCCGTTGGCAAATGCCGGGAGGCTCATGTCGATGGCCTCGCGCACGGGGCGCAGGGCATGGGCGTATCTGGCCAGGATATCCAGATCGTAATCGAGGCGCGCGTGCAGGCGCTGGTCGTCCTCGCTGCTCGGCTCCACGCCGTTCATCACCTGCTCGACCCGACGCACGATCAGGTGCTCGGGCAGGTAGCAGAGGCGGCAATTCTTGTAGCTGGACGCGCGCAGCTCGCTGATCGGGTAGGCTCCGCCGATGCCGGAGGAAACCCCCACCAGCAGGGCCGGCTTGTGCGCCAACTCGGCCTTGCTGGCATAGATAAAGAAGTTCTTGATCGCCGGGCAGGCCATGCCATTCCACTCGGGGGCGACAATCACCACGGCATCGGCGGCCTGCAGCTGTTTGCGGTACAGCTCCCAGGGCCCGGCATCTTCGGCCGGCCAGAGCGGCAGCGGAGCCAGACCCAAGTCGATCAGGCTGCTCTGGGCGTCAGTGCTGTGCTCCAGCTGGATCAGGCGTTGGCGAATAAAGCGCGCGACCTTGCCTGACTGGCTGTTGTTGCGGCCGGAGCCGGCAACCAGGGCGATATTGAGCATGTGTAACCCCCATAAATGAAAAACGCAGGCTAACGATTGCTAGCCTGCGTCACAAGTAAACAGCCGTCAGAGTGACGGTCCGATGATGCCACGCCCGGCGTTTAGACGCGGAACTGATCCATCAGGCTCTGCTGGTGGTTGGCCAGCTTGTTGAGGTTCTGGCTGATCTGCGCCGACTCGTCGGCCTGGCCTGAGATCGACTCGGTGACATCGCGGATCGAGGCGACGTTGCGGTTGATCTCCTCGGCCACCGAACTCTGTTCTTCGGCTGCACTGGCGATCTGCAGGTTCATGTCGGTGATCACGCTGACCGCCTGGCTGATGCGCTGCAGCACCGCCACCGCCAGTTCGACCTGTTCGACGCTGCCCTGGGCCTGGCGATGGCTGCTGTGCATGGTGCTGACCACTTCCTTGGTGCCGTTCTGCAGGCCCTCGATCACCTGACGGATTTCCTCCACCGAGTCCTGGGTGCGTTTGGCCAGGTTGCGCACTTCGTCGGCGACCACCGCAAAACCGCGCCCGGCTTCCCCGGCGCGGGCGGCCTCGATGGCTGCGTTGAGCGCCAGCAGGTTGGTCTGTTCGGCGATCGAGCGGATCACTTCCAGTACCGAGCCGATCTTCTCGCTGCTGTTGGCCAGGCCTTCAACCTCCTGCATGGCCACGTTCATTTCGCCCGCCAGCAGTTCGATGGTCGCGGTGGTCTTGCCGATCACGCTCATGCCTTCGCGGCTGGCCTGGTCGGCGGTGCGCGCCGCTTCCGCGGCCTGGGCGGCGTTGTGCGCCACATCCTGGGCGGTGGCGCTCATTTCCTGGAAGGCAGTGGCCACCTGATCGACTTCACGGTACTGCTGCTGCATGCCGCTGCTGGTCTGGCTGGCGATCATGGCCGACTGGTCGGCGGTGCTGCGGGCGTCCTGCACGCTGAGTTTGACGTCGGCGATGATCGGCTGCAGCTTGTCGAGGAAGCGGTTGAACCAGCTGGCCAGTTCGCCCAGCTCATCCTGCCTGGCGTAGTCCAGGCGGCGGGTCAGGTCGCCCTCGCCACTGGCGATATCCTTGAGCATGGCCGCCACGCCGAGAATCGGCCGGGTCACGCCCAGGGCGGTGAGCCAGATCAGCAGGATGCCGACCACTCCGGCGGCCAGCCCCAGGCCCAGGGATACCGCGGTGCTGCGGCTGCCCATGGCGTCCATCTGGGCTTCCAGGCGGGTGGCCGGCTCGAGCAGCACCTGCTCGGGTACTTCCATCAGCACGCCCCAGGGTTTGGACGTAGGGATCGGCAGTAACGGCTGCAGCACCTGCATGGTGCCGTTATGGTGCAGCACTTCGGGGCGATTGCTCTGCAGCAGGCTCAGTATTTCGCTGTGCTGGTCGCTAAAGGCCTTTTCCAGCTTGCCGCCGAGCAGGCTGCTGTCGCGGCTGTGGCCGGCAAGCAGGCCGGCGGGACTGATGATGCTGACGTGGCCGGCTCCGTCGAACAGGCCTTTGCTGGCGCTGCTGCTCAGCTCCTGGAGGCTGGCCAGGCTGATGTCGACGCCCAGTACACCGATGATCTTGCCGTCTTGTTCGAGGGGGAAGGCGATACTGGTCATCAGGGTGTTCACCCCGTCAATATCGTCGGTATAGGGGTCGAGCAGGCAGGCCTCTTTGCTCTGCAGCGGGCAGGTGTACCAGGCGTTATAGGGCGCGCCGCTGATGCCCGGCGTACTGTCACTCAGCATTGCCTCGCTCATTGTTTCGGCACTCAGCTCGCCACTGGCGTCCTGTGACCAGTACAGGGCGAAGCGGCCCTTATCGTTGCTGCTCAGGTTCTCCTGGTCGGTAAACAGCTCGTCCTTGCCATCCAGAGCATTGGCTTCGAAGGCGACATAGATACCCAGCAGGCTGCGGTTGGCTTGCAAGGCGCTGCGTACCTGGCGGGTGAGGTCTTCGCGCAGGTCGAAGGCGTCGAGAAAGCGTTTTGCGGCCTGCTCGCGGATAAACAGCACCTGGGTAGCGGCCCCCCGGCCGTATTGATAGGCATCCATAAAGTAGCGCTGGATCTGCAGAGCCTGGGCCTGGCCGCGGGCTTCCATGCGCAATTGCGCCGATTCCTCGAGCATGCTGCTGCTGGCCTTCTTGACCAGCTCGGCGCTGCGCGAGGCCTGGACCACGGAGGCACCGACCAGGACGGCGACGATGGCCAGCAGGCAGAGGCCGGCGAGCAGGGTGATTTTGAGCTGGATGGAGAGGCGGCTGAACAGCATTTTCAGGACCTTTTTATTGGCGAGGCTTGAAGCGCCTATCGGCGCGGCTACGGATTTCTTTAGGTGCGAGGTCAGCAAGATGCAGGCCAGCAGGAAGCGTACGGGCGAGGGTAAACGAAATTCCGATCGACCTGTATAAAATAATTTACGGGTGTTTTGACAGTTTGGTCAGCATTGGGCAGAGTACGCGCCCTTCGCCGAACAGGCGCTGTATCCATAGAGGGCATCGGCCTTCGCGGACCTACCTAATTGCGGGAGTAAACAGATGAACGCAGTCGTTGCGGCAGTGGGGATCATGCTGATCCTCAGCTTGTGCCGTGTGCACGTTGTGGTGGCCCTGATCGTCGGCGCGCTGGCCGGTGGTCTGCTCGGCGGCCTGGGGGTTGATGGCGCGTTGGCGGCCTTCAACAAGGGCCTGGGGGGCGGGGCCACCGTGGCGCTGTCCTATGCCTTGCTTGGGGCCTTTGCCGTGGCGATTGCCAAGTCCGGCCTGGCCCATGCCCTGGCGGACAAGGCGTTGGCCATGGTGGGCCGGCAGGAGGGGCAGGGTGCGGGCCTGCTCAAGTGGCTGCTGATCCTGTTGCTGCTGGCGGTGGCCATCTCGTCGCAGAACGTTCTGCCGATCCATATCGCCTTTATTCCGCTGCTGGTGCCGCCGCTGCTCTATGTGCTGAGCAAGCTGCAACTGGATCGGCGGCTGATTGCCTGCGTGCTGACGTTCGGCCTGATCACCCCCTATATGTTTCTGCCGGTGGGCTTCGGCGGTATCTTCCTCAATGAAATCCTGCTGGCCAATGTGGCCAAGGCCGGGGTCGATACCACGGGGCTGAGCGTCACCCGGGCCATGGCGATCCCGGCCCTGGGCATGCTTTGCGGGCTGCTGGTGGCGGTGCTGTTCAGCTACCGAAAAAAACGCGTCTATGACCTGCAGAAGATCGAGCAGGTCGAGCGGGTCGAGGTGGCCTACAACCCCTGGAGCCTGCTGGCGGCGGGCGTGGCAATAGTCGCCGCCTTTGTCGTGCAGCTTTGGCTGGATTCGATGATCATCGGGGCCCTGGTGGGCTTCGTGGTGTTCTCGGTGTCCGGCGTGGTGCGCTGGAAAGAGGCAGACGACCTGTTCACCGAAGGCATGAAGATGATGGCGATGATCGGCTTTATCATGATCGCCGCCGCCGGTTTCGCCGAGGTGATGAAGGCCACGGGCCAGGTGCAGACCCTGGTCGACAGTTCGGCCGAGCTGATTGGCCATAACAAGGCCCTGGGCGCACTGCTGATGCTGCTGGTCGGCCTGCTGGTGACCATGGGCATCGGCTCGTCTTTTTCCACGGTGCCGATCATTGCGGCGATCTTCGTGCCTCTGGGCCTGACGCTGGGCTTCAGCCCGCTGGCCATTCTGTGCATCGTTGGCACCGCAGGGGCGCTGGGCGATGCCGGCTCGCCGGCTTCGGACTCGACCCTGGGGCCCACCTCGGGGCTGAACGTCGATGGTCAGCACAACCATATCTGGGACAGCGTGGTACCAACCTTCCTGCACTACAACCTGCCGCTGCTGGTGTTTGGATGGGCAGCGGCTATGGTGATCTGACCGGGGCATTGCTTGTCCGCTGCCGTGATGGTGGCGGACGACTCAACCTTTCAGCGGGGCTACCGATAAACCGGTAGCCCCGTTTTTATTTGGCTTGCTAAGTAAGGATCAGTCCGATGCGCCTGACATTGAAGATGAAAGTGGTGTTGCTTGCCCTGGTTCCCGTGGTGTTGTTTGCCCTGGTGCTCAGTGGCGCGGCAGCCAAGGTCCTGCAGAACCTGGCCGCCCGGGAGGTCGAGGAAACCCGCGAGCGCCTGCTGGAGGAAAGCCGCAGCGAGCTGCAGCACTATGTGCAGATCGCCCTGGGCTCGGTGCAGGCGCTGTATGACGGTGCCGCGCAAGGCGATATGGCCAGCCGCGAGCAGGCCATCGCCGTGCTGTCGAAGATCAAGTTTGGCAAGGATGGCTACTTCTTCGGCCATGACTCCAACGTGGTGCGCCTGTTCCGTGGCGACAGCCCGGTGGATGTCGGCAAGAGCCTGGCTGATCGGCGCGATCCCAATGGCGTGTACATCAACCGTGAGCTGGTGAATGTCGCCAAGAACAACACTTACTACGTCAATTACAGTTCGCCGCTGCCGACCGATGATTCGGTGCTGGTGCCGAAAATGGCCTACAGCTACTACCTGCCGAAATGGGACATGGCCCTGGGCACCGCCATCAACCTGGATGGCGTGGAGGCGCAAATAGCCAAGGTGCAGACCGAGATCGACCAGCGCATCGGCACCCTGATCACCAGCATCCTGGTGATTGCCGCGGTGTTGCTGGTGGTGTTCGGCATAGTCGGGGTGGTGCTGAGCAACACCTTCCTGCGCCCGCTGCAGCAGATCAAGAACAACCTCGATGACATTGCCGCAGGCGAGGGCGATCTGACCCGGCGTCTGCCGATCAATGGCGATGACGAACTGGGCCAGCTGGCGGGCTCCTTCAACCGCTTCGTGGAGAAGATTCACGGCCTGGTGCGGCAGATCGTCGATATGACCGGTCAGCTGACCGAGCTGGTCGGCCAGGTATCGGCCCAGGCGCAGCGCTCGGAAGAGGCCATGGAGCGTCAGCGCCATGAGACCGACCAGGTGGCCACCGCCATCAATGAAATGTCCGCCGCCGCCCATGAGGTGGCGCAAAGCGCCCAGGGTGCAGCGGAGGCGGCGCAGAAGACCGACACCGAAGGCCAGGCGGCAAAACTGGTGGTCGATGGCAGCATCACGCGCATTCACACCCTGGTGGATGATATTCGCGGTAGCGGGGTGTCCCTCGACAACCTGCAGAAGGATGTCGCTTCGATTGTCAGCGTCCTCGACGTGATTCGCTCGATTGCCGAACAGACCAACCTGCTGGCGCTCAATGCCGCCATCGAAGCGGCCCGTGCCGGTGAGGCGGGGCGCGGTTTTGCGGTGGTCGCCGACGAGGTGCGCGCGTTGGCCAGTCGGACTCAGCAAAGCACCCAGGAAATCCAGGGCATGATCGACCGTCTGCAGAAGGGCACTGAGGATGCGGTGACCTCGATGCGTCGCTCCAGTGATGCCGGCGATGTGACCAGCGAACAGGCCAACAAGGCTGGCCAGTCGCTGGACGCCATTGCCCAGCTGATTGCCACCATCAATGCGATGAACGCGCAGATTGCCAGCGCCGCCGAGGAGCAGACCGCGGTGGCCGAGGAAATCAACCGCAGCGTGCACAAGATCGCCGTGGCGGTGGACAGCGTGGCCGACGAAACCCAGCAGGGCGCGCAAACCGTGCGCAACCTCGATGCCCTGGGCGAACGCTTGGGCGCGCTGGTGCGGCAGTTCCGTATCTAGTGGCAAGAGGTGTGCTGCTTAGGCCGTGGCCGGCGGCTGCGAGCAAAAAGCGGGTCATGGCCCCGAAGGACCATGACCCGCTGGTTACTCGTTCAACAGCCTGCTAGAGCAGTCTCCGGCCATCTTCACGGCTGATGATCACCGTCGCTGAGCGTGGCCGTTTGCCTGGGCCATCGGGCCAGGTGCTGCCATCGTCCGGATGCTGGATATTGACGAACAGCGTCTTGAAGTCCGGTGTCTGGCTGATACCGGTGACTTCGCAGCCAACTGGCCCGACCAGGAAGCGTTTGACCTCGCCGCTTTTCGGGTCGGCTACGAGCATCTGGTTGTTGCCGAACGGGCCGCTGCCAAGCTGGCCGCCGCTCATGTCGGTTTGAATCCACAACCGCCCTTCATCGTCGAACCACAGGCCATCCGGGCTGGCGAAGATGTTGCTGTCGTTCAGGGTTCGGCCGCGCGGGTCGCGGCTGTCGTCCTGGGTGCCGCCGAGCAGGAAGATATCCCAGGCAAAGCGGTTGCCGGCGAAATCCTTGCTGGCTTCGCGCCAACGAATGATATGCCCGTAGGGGTTTGGGCTGCGCGGGTTGGCGGCGTCGCTGGTGGTGCGGCTGCTGTTGTTGGTCAGGGTGAAGTAGACGTCGCCAGTGTCCGGGTTGACCGCACCCCATTCCGGGCGGTCCATCTTGGTCGCGCCGACGATATCGGCGGCCAGGCGAGTGTTGATCAGCACCTCACCCTGGTCGGCAAAGCTCACGCCAGCGACTGCGCAGGCGGCCTGGAAGGCCGGGTCGGCGAAGTCCAATGCCAGCCAGGTGCCAGTGCCGTCGGCATCGAAGCGAGCGACGTAGAGGGTGCCCTTGTCCAATAGGTAGTTTTTCGCTTTGCCGCGCTGGTACTTGTCACGGCTGACGTATTTGTAGATGTATTCGTTCTGCGCATCGTCGCCGGAATAGCAGACCAGACGTTTGCCGGGCTTGACCGGGGCGAACACCAGGCCCTCATGGGCGAAGCGGCCCAGGGCGGTACGTTTGACAGGCACCGATTGCGGGTCGAAGGGGTCGATCTCGACAATCCAGCCGAACTGGTTCGGCTCGTTGCGATAGTCTTCGCTGGCATCGGTGCCGTGGCGGCTGGCGTCGAAGCGCTGGAACTCATCACCGGCCAGGGTTTCCCAACCGTAGCGGCTGGTTTTGCGGATACCGTAGCGGCTGTGTTCGCGCGGTTGCTCGCTGTCCTGGCTGGCAAAATAGCCGGCCCAGTTTTCCTCGCAGGTAAGGTACGTACCCCAGGGCGTATGGCCATTTGAGCAGTTGTTCTGGGTGCCGCGCGCCCGGGTGCCGCTCTTGCTGTGGCGGGTTTTCATCAGCGCGTTGCCGCGGGCTGGGCCGGCGATGGTCATTGGCGTGGCTGCGGTGATGCGGCGGTTACGCGGGCTCGGCACAACGGCCCAATCGCCGCGTTTGTCGCGACGGATCTCCACCACGGACACGCCGTGGGCGTTGATTTCCTTGCGCACTTCATCGGCAATGGTGCGTTTGCCGGCGACCGTAGTAGGGCCGTTGGGGTGCAGCAGTTGTGCATCGATGTACTCGTGATTGAGTACCAGCAAGCCATGATCGGAGCGCTTGCCTTTGCCCGACTGGCTATCGATGGGGAAGAAGTGCATGCCGTCGTGGTGCATGCCGAGCTGCTCTGCCTGATCCTGGGCGCTGTTGCCGGCGTCCTCGGCGAATGCCGGGTAGCTGCCGGTGAGCGGTGTGCCCCAAGGGATAAAGGGCTTGGCCTTGAAGCCTGCGGGCACCGTGATGGTGTCGGCGCGGGTTACCGCCACGGGCGCGAAGGGCAGACGATTACGCTTGAACGGCTGGCCCTTGAGGCGTTCTTGCAACGCATCCAGTGGCTCGTCGGCTTCGACGCGGGTCGACAGGCCAATGCCGAGAAATGCCATGGCACCGATGGCGGCCCCGCCAGCGACGACCTGGCGGCGTGCCAGACCAGGGTTGATTAGCTGGTTGATATGGGGGTTGCCGGAATGGTTGCTGGGGAGTTCATCACCGTTGCCGAACAGCGTGGTGCTCTGGTCATCATGGGGGCTCATGCAAGGCTCCTTCAGGTTAATCGACGGGGCCTTGACGCTAACCAAGGAATACGACGAAACCATGACACCCCCTGTGTCGCGGTGCACAAAACCAGCGGCTAAATAAAATGCAAAAAAAACCCCAGCATTTCTGCCGGGGTTCTTCTTTCAACACCCTCAACCTTGATCGTGGCCTCGGTTGAGTGAGCCTGTTCTTAGCCGAACTGGTTCATGGTGTTGTCTTTGCCGCTTGCCTTCAGAGCCGCTTCGCCAGCGAAGTACTCTTTATGGTTGTCGCCGATGTCGGAGCCAGCCATGTTCTGGTGCTTGACGCAGGCGATGCCCTGACGCAGTTCTTCACGCTGCACGCCTTTCACGTAGGCCAGCATGCCCTGGTCTGCGAAGTAACCCTTGGCCAGGTTGTCGGTGGACAGCGCGGCGGTGTGGTAGGTCGGCAGAGTGATCAGGTGGTGGAAGATACCGGCGTGAGCCGAACCGTCGCGCTGGAAGGTGCGGATCTTCTCGTCGGCAACCTGAGCCAGTTCGGTGGCGTCGTAATCGATGCTCATCAGCTTGGCGCGGTCGTAGGCGGAAACATCCTTGCCTTCGGCTACGAAGGCATCGTAGACCTGCTGGCGGAAGTTCAGGGTCCAGTTGAACGATGGGCTGTTGTTGTAAACCAGCTTGGCGTTCGGGATGGTCTTGCGGATTTCGTCAACCATGGCCGCGATCTGACCAACGTGCGGCTTCTCGGTTTCGATCCACAGCAGGTCGGCACCGTTCTGCAGCGAGGTGATGCAGTCCAGTACGCAGCGCGCTTCACCGGTGCCAGCACGGAACTGGAACAGGTTGGACGGCAGACGCTTGGGACGCAGCAGTTTGCCTTCGCGGTTCAGAACCACGTCACCGTTGTTCAGGTTGGCAGCGGACACTTCTTCGCAGTCGAGGAAGGAGTTGTACTGGTCGCCCAGGTCGCCAGGGGCGTTGGTCACGGCGATCTGCTTGGTCAGGCCAGCACCCAGGGAGTCGGTACGCGCAACGATCACGCCGTTGTCGATGCCCAGCTCGAGGAATGCGTAGCGAACGGCGGCGATCTTGGCGAGGAAGTCGGCGTGAGGAACGGTTACTTTACCGTCCTGGTGACCGCACTGCTTCTCGTCGGAAACCTGGTTTTCGATCTGGATGCAGCAAGCGCCTGCTTCGATCATGCGCTTGGCCAGCAGGTAGGTGGCTTCCGGGTTACCGAAGCCAGCGTCGATGTCGGCGATGATCGGTACGATGTGGGTCTCGTAGTTGTCGATCTGGTTCTGGATATCGGCGGCCTTGGCGCTGTCGCCGGCTTCGCGAGCGGCGTCCAGAGCGGTGAACAGCAGGTCCAGTTCGCGGCTATCGGCCTGACGCAGGAAGGTGTACAGCTCTTCGATCAGGTCGGAGACTGCAGTCTTCTCGTGCATCGACTGGTCCGGCAGCGGGCCGAAGTCGGAACGCAGAGCAGCAACCATCCAGCCGGACAGGTAGAGGTAGCGCTTGTTGGTGGTCTTCAGGTGCTTCTTGATCGAGATCAGCTTCTGCTGCCCGATGAAACCATGCCAGCAGCCCAGGGACTGGGTGTAGACGGAGGAGTCGGCATCGTACTCGGCCATGTCTTTACGCATGATATCGGCGGTGTACTGTGCGATTTCCAGACCGGTCTTGAAGCGGTTCTGAGCGCGCATGCGAGCCACGGATTCCGGGTTGATAGCGCTCCAGCTGCTGCCGTAGGTCTCTTTCAGAGCGGCGACTGCCTTGATGTCGTTTTGATAAGCTGACATGGTCAATCCTTCAAAGTATGTGTTTGGTTGAGCACCGGCTTCCCCACTGAACACCTGTGTTGCCGGAGGGTGTTGTGGCGCACTGCAGAACGTCGAGAGGTCGACTAAGACGGAATTGATCCGGGAGGAGGGTGACGAGCTAAACAGTCTGCTGATGGTCAGCTGCTGCAAATGACTGGGTCATTTGGCGCTTACCGGATCAAGGATGCCGGCGGGCGACTCAGATGCTGCGACTCATGCTGGCTGATTCAAACGCTTCCCCGTCCCTCAGGACAACTTCGTTCCAGTCGCAATCTCATCGAACCGCCTTGTGGGCTTTACAACGCAAATCGGCTCGGACGGTAAGTTGGAGCGCGATTCGGAGGTCCTTTCGGTACCTCTGATTAGCGGGAGCGGGGCCATCATGCCTCCGCCAAAAGTGTTCGTCAATTATTTTGTAGTGCTTTTTACGTACTACTACATAAGTCCTATAGCGACCGGCAAGTCAGGCTGCAGCTGCTTCAGTCGACGACTTCAACCTTCACCCGCAGGCTCATGTCCTCGCGGCCCTGGGTCGAGCGGCGCTGCAGGAAACCGTCGCGATCGACCTGGCTCTGTTCGCTGACGCCGCCGATGCTGATCCATTCGCCAAGGCGGCCGCTGACCCGGGTGTCGGTGTTTTGCACGTCGATGGCACCCGGCTGGGACTGGCTCAAGCGGTCGCGGTTGCTGCTGATGCTGATATGCACCCGCTCGCCGCTAAGGCTGGCGGTGACATAGAAGCCGCGGGTCACATCGCGGTACTGGGTGTTGTGGTAGGGCTGGCCATAGGCGTCGTGACCGTAGCTGGTCAGGGGCACGCTCTGGCCGACCTGGATCAGCGCCGGGTAGCCTTCGGTGGCCTGCACCTGCTGGGTGCCGCCGCCACGGCTGTCGGTGCTGCGGCGGATGATGCGCACCTGGTCGCGGCCCTGTATCTCGCCCCGGCCGATCTGCGCCTGAACATCGCCGGCGCTGATGCTGCCGTCCACACGGTAGCCCTGGTCGTTCTGCTGGCTGGATTCGCTGCTGTCGACGCTGATCAGCAGGCGGCGCGGCTGGGTGTCGATCTGTTGCAACAGGCTGCGAACTTCCTCGATCTTCGCCGGCGCGGCATTGACGATCAGCTGGTTGCCATAGGCGTTGACCTTGCCCTCGTTGCCGAGTACCGATTGCACCACGCTGAGCACTTCATCAGCCGTGCGGAAATTCAGCGGAATCACTTCGGTAGCGGCGCTGAGCGACAGGCTGCAGCTCAGCAGGGTCGCGGCAAGCAGGGTACGCAGCGTCATAGCAGAAAACTCCGTAAGTCGGCATCGGTGGTGCTGATATCCCAGGCTTGGTCGAACTGAGTGCGGCGCAGGCGGACCCGGGCCGGGTCCTGGTAAAGGGCGTAGCCACTGAATTGGCTGATTTCCGGGAGCAGCAGCAAGCCGCAGTCATCGGCCAGCAGAAACCCTAGTTCCTCGCTGGGATGGTCCGGGTTGAGCTTGCGGATCTGCAAGTTGGAGGACAGGCGGCGGGACAGGCCGAGCAGGCGATGGCCTTCCCGGGTCGCGCGGCTGGTGTCCCTGAGCAGGATGCGCAGCTGGTTGCGCGGGCTGGCCAGGAGAAACCGGGTGCAGGCCTCCTGCACGCTGCTGTGGTGATAGAGCCAGGGCTCCAGGTCATGGCTGTAGATGCACAGGCTGCGCTGGGCCTGCTGGAGCAGGGCAAGGGCATGGGCGCGGGCCTGTTCGGGCTGGCTGAAGCGTTCCAGGTTCGGATGGGCACCGAGGATAAAGGGTGCAGGTTCCGCGCGGGGTCTTTCGCCTGATTGGCTGGGAGGGTTGTGCACGGCAAAACGCCCCGGAGACTGAAACTCGATGGCGGGAAGCTCTAGGGACTCCTGGCTTTCGGTTGCGTCACTCGGGGCGTTTTCGTCGTTCATCTCGGCCTCTAGGCGCTATGACGCACCATATCCACGTGGGGGATGCCGGCGTCCAGGTATTCTCCGCTGACGATGGCAAACCCGAGCTTTTCATAGAAGGCGGTGGCCTGCACCTGGGCGCTGAGCATTTGTTGCGTCAGGCCGCGTTTTTCCGCTTCCGCGACTACCGCATTGATCAGTGCGGCACCGACATTCAGGCCGCGCCAGTCCTTGAGCACCGAGACCCGGCCGATATGGCCGTCGGGCAGCAGGCGCGCGGTGCCGATCGGATAGTCGCCCTCGCAGGCAAGGAAATGCACGGCCTCGGCGTCTTCGGCGTCCCATTCGAGTTCCGGCGGCACCGCTTGTTCAGCGATAAACACGGTCTCGCGAATGCGCCGCAGATCGGCATTGTCCTTCTGCCAGTCGGCCAGGCGGACGTGAATCTCACTCATCAGCAAACTCCAGGCTGCCTTGTATGACCAGTTCCACCAACAGATTACGCCCTTCGTCATCGGCAAGCCACGCGCCGAGATTGTCGATATGCAGGGCATCGGCCGAGCACACCAGTTTCAGCAGCTCACGCAGGCTGGCCGAGAGCAGGCGGCTCTGGCCGCTGGCGAACAGCACCAGATCCTCGCCGACTTCCGACCAGGCCATGCGCGCGCTGGGATTGCGCACCAGCACCGCGCCATCTTCCAGGCCGGCGAGGAAGGTTTCTTCGTCGATTTCGATGCCGGTAATCAGCTCCGGATACTTGGGCTCGGTCATAAACTGGCCGAACCAGGTCATCAGCAGGCGCTCGTCGCTCATATGCTCGGTGAGCAGGGCCTTGAGGCGGTCCAGGGCGTCGCGCTGGATCTGCGTGGGGTCATCGGTCGGCTGCGCGTCGGCGTCGCTGTAGCGCTCCTCGTCGGGGAGGAACTGGCCGAGAAAATCGGTGAAATGGGTGAGAACTTCGGCGGCGCTCGGCGCACGGAAGCCTACGGAATACGTCATACAGTCATCCTCAGCGGTACCACAGTGGGCCAGAAGCGGCGGCAGATACAGCATGTCGCCGGGCTCCAGGACCCATTCTTCAGTTTTAACGAATTCGGCGAGGATCCTCAGATCCGCGTGGGGCAGCAGCGGGCTGTCCGAGTTGCACATCTGGCCGACCTGCCAGAGGCGCTTGCCGTGCCCCTGCAGGAGGAACACGTCGTAGTTGTCAAAGTGCGGGCCGACACCGCCGCCGGGTGCGGCGAAGCTGATCATCACGTCATCGATGCGCCACTTGGGCAGAAACTTGAACTGTTCGAGCAGTTCGGCCACTTCCGGGACGAACTGGTCGACCGCCTGCACCAGCAGGGTCCAGTCACGCTCGGGCAGTTCGGCAAAGGCGTCTTCGGCGAAGGGGCCGCGGCGCAGTTCCCAGGGGCGTTCGCCGTGCTCGATGACCAGGCGCGACTCGATTTCTTCTTCCAGCGCCAGGCCGGCCAGCTCGTCCGGGGAAATCGGGCTTTCGAAGCCGGGGATGGCCTGGCGTACCAGCAGGGGTTTCTTCTGCCAGTAGTCACGCATGAACTCGCGGGCAGTAATGCCGCCCAGCAGTTGCAGCGGAGTATCAGGATTCATTGCTAAGCCCTTGAAATAAATAAAAGCCTGGAAAAGAAAACGCCCGGCATAGCCGGGCGTCAGAGGGCTACTGCCGTTTAGATGCGCTTGGCCTGGGCCACTGCGTTACCAATGTAGCTGGCCGGGGTCAGCAGCTTGAGCTCGGCCTTGGCGGCGGCTGGCATATCCAGACCGTCGATAAAAGTCTGCAAGGCTTCGGGGCTGATGCCCTTGCCGCGGGTCAACTCTTTGAGCTTCTCGTAGGGGTTTTCGATGGCGTAGCGGCGCATCACGGTCTGGATCGGCTCGGCGAGGACTTCCCAGCAGGCGTCCAGGTCGGCAGCGATGCGGGCTTCGTTCAGCTCCAGCTTGCCGATGCCCTTGAGGCTGGCTTCATAGGCGATAACGCTATGGGCGAAGCCGACACCGAGGTTGCGCAGCACCGTGGAATCGGTCAGGTCGCGCTGCCAGCGCGAGATCGGCAGCTTGCTGGCCAGGTGCTGGAACAGCGCGTTGGCAATCCCCAAGTTGCCTTCGGAGTTTTCGAAGTCGATCGGGTTGACCTTGTGCGGCATGGTCGAGGAGCCGATTTCGCCAGCGATGGTGCGCTGCTTGAAGTAGCCCAGGGAGATATAGCCCCAGATATCGCGATCGAAGTCGATCAGGATGGTGTTGAAGCGGGCGATGGCATCGAACAGCTCGGCGATATAGTCGTGCGGCTCGATCTGGGTGGTGTAGGGGTTGAACTGCAGACCCAGATCGCCTTCGATGAACTGCTTGGCGTTGGCTTCCCAGTCGATCTGCGGATAGGCCGACAGGTGGGCGTTGTAGTTGCCCACTGCGCCGTTGATTTTGCCCAGCAGTGGCACAGCTGCAACCTGGGCGATCTGCCGCTCCAGGCGGTAGACCACGTTGGCCAGTTCCTTGCCCAGGGTAGTCGGCGACGCCGGCTGGCCATGGGTGCGCGAGAGCATCGGCACGTCGGCGAACTTGATCGCCAGTTCACGGATCGCTTCGGCCGTCTGACGCATCAGCGGCAGCAGTACGGTATCGCGGCCTTCACGCAGCATCAGGGCGTGGGACAGGTTGTTGATGTCCTCGCTGGTGCAGGCGAAGTGGATAAATTCGCTGACCTTGTCCAGCTCCGGCAGTTTGGCCGCCTGTTCCTTGAGCAGGTACTCCACGGCTTTGACGTCGTGGTTGGTGGTGCGTTCGATTTCCTTGACCCGCTCGGCGTGCTCGACGGCGAAGTTGTCCGCCAGCTCATTGAGCACGGCCTGGGCTTCGGCGGAGAAGGGCGCGACTTCGGCAACGCCTTCATGGGCGGCCAGGCGCTGCAGCCAGCGCACTTCAACCAGGACGCGGAAACGGATCAGGCCGTATTCGCTGAAGATCGGGCGCAGGGCGCTGGTTTTGCCGGCATAGCGGCCATCAACGGGGGAAACCGCGGTGAGCGAGGAGAGCTGCATGGGAGGCGTTCTCGGACAGTCGGGCATTGAAAAGGGCGCATATCATACATGAAATCAGCCAGCTGATCGCGATTGGCTGCGACCGTTCAGCCGCGCTTGCTTCGCGCAATCGACAGCAGGCTGGCGCTGAAAATCAGCGCCGCGCCAATCAATGAAGTCACATCCGGCGTCTCGCCCCAGCGCAGCCAGGCGAGCACCCCGGCAAAGACGATTGCCAGGTAGGCGACGGGGCCGATCAGGCCCGGCGGTGCCAGGCCGTAGGCCTTGGACATGATGATCTGGCTGGCGGTGGCCAGCAGGCCGATAAACAGCAGCAGCTTGAGTTCGGTGATTCCCAGCGGTTGCCAGGCCCAGGCCAGGGGAATGGCGGCAATCAGCGCGCTGAACAGCGAGAAATAGAAAACGATGCGAAAGGCCGGCTCGGTGTCGCTCATCTCGCGGATCGACACGAAGGCGAAAGCCGCCAGGATGCTCGCCGCCATGCCGATCAGGGTCTGGCTGTCGAGCAGGGCGGCGGAGGGTTTGGCCACCAGCAGCACGCCAAGCAGGCCGACGCTGGTGGTCAGCAGTATGCGCCGGGTCAGGGGCTCCTTGAGCCAGCACCAGGCAATCAGCGGGGTAAACAGCGGCGCGGAATAGGTGAACAGCATGGCGTCGGCCAGCGGCAGGTGGGCGATGGCGTAGAAGAAGCAGTACATCGCCGCCAGGCCGTAGCCGGTACGCCACAGGTGTGACTTGAGGCGAGTGGTTTTAAGCGGTCGGACGCCCCTGAGCAGGAGCAGCGGCAGAAAGAACAGCACGCCCACCAGGCTGCGGAAGAACACCACCGACTCGGTGTTGACGCTGACGGACACCTCGCGGATAGCCGCGCCCATCAGAGCGAACAGCAGGGCCGAAAGGGCCAGCAATGCGGCTCCCTGCAGTGGTTTTACCGAACGACTGGTCACCCGCGCAACAGCGGGTAGAGTTCCTTGAGCAGCTTGCTGCGGCTGAACACCAGCTGCCAGCGGTGCCCGCCCAGTTGTCGCCACAGGCGCGCCGAGCGAATGCCGGCCAGCAGCAGGGCGCGGATCTTCGCCGCATTGTTGGCCTGCTGCAGGTGGCGCGAGTCGCCCTGAACCTGGATGCGTTGGCGGAAGGTGCTGATGGTGTCCTGGTACAGGCTGCCGCAGTTGGCGATGACATTCTCGTGGGTCGGGCCGAAGTGCTCGACCTGCTGCTGGACCTGGTCCAGGCGGCTGCCCATTACCTGCAGCATGTCGTCGCGCTTGTTCAGTTGGCGTTCCAGTGCCAGCAGCGCCAGGGCATAGCGCAACGGGTCGCGTTGCAGGCTGGCCGGGTCGCGTTCCAAGGCACTGACCAGGGCGCGGTAGCCGTCGCGCAGATTGAGGTCGCTGCCGCCGTACACATCCAGGGTACTTGGCGGGTTGCGCACCAGCAGGCTGCCAATCAGGCAGGCCACTGCGGGCTCACTCACCTGGCCGGTGCGGGCGAGCTTGTCGACCAGTACGGCGGACTCGAATACCGCGCCCAGCGCGACCAGTTGCTCCTGGGTCGGGCTCATTGTTGCAGCTCCTTGCTGCTCCAGGGCTCGGCGACTTCGATCACGCCGCCACCCAGGCACACCTCGCCCTCATAGAACACCACGGACTGCCCAGGGGTGACCGCGCGCTGCGGCATGGCGAAGACCGCGCGATAGCCGCTGGCGGTCTTTTCCAGGGTGCAGGCCTGGTCGCCCTGGCGATAGCGCACCTTGGCGGTCAGTTGGCGTGGGCTGCTCAGGTCGATGGGGTTGACCCAGTAGATCTCCGAGGCGAGCAGGGCGCGGCTGAACAGCCAAGGGTGTTCGTTGCCCTGGCCGACCACCAGCACATTGCGCTCGAGGTCCTTGTGCAGCACATACCAGGGCTCGTCGCTGGCGTCTTTCAGGCCGCCGATGCCCAGACCCTGGCGCTGGCCGATGGTGTGGTACATCAGGCCGTGGTGGCGGCCGATGACTTCGCCTTCGGTGGTCTCGATATTGCCCGGTTGAGCCGGCAGGTACTGCTTGAGGAAGTCGCTGAAACGCCGCTCGCCGATAAAGCAGATGCCGGTGGAGTCCTTCTTCTTCGCGGTGGCCAGCTCATATTTCTCGGCAATGGCGCGCACCGCCGGCTTTTCCAGCTCACCGACCGGGAACAGGGTCTTGGCGATCTGTTCACCGCCGACGGCATGCAGGAAGTAGCTCTGGTCCTTGTTCGGATCCAGGCCCTTGAGCAGCTCGGTGCGCCCGTCGATATCCCGTCGGCGTACGTAGTGACCCGTGGCGATCAGGTCGGCACCGAGCATCAGCGCGTAGTCGAGGAAGGCTTTGAACTTGATCTCGCGGTTGCACAGGATGTCCGGGTTCGGCGTGCGCCCGGCCTTGTATTCGGCGAGGAAGTGCTCGAACACGTTGTCCCAGTACTCGGCGGCGAAGTTGGCGGTATGCAACTTGATGCCGATCTTGTCGCACACCGCCTGGGCATCGGCCAGGTCGTCCATGGCGGTGCAGTATTCGGTGCCGTCGTCTTCGTCCCAGTTCTTCATAAACAGGCCTTCGACCTGATAGCCCTGTTCGAGCAGCAGCAGGGCGGAAACGGAGGAGTCGACGCCGCCGGACATACCGACGATTACGCGCTGAGTAGTTGGATCTGGCATGGGGATACTGGGCACAGGGTTGAAAAGAGGGCGATTCTAGCAGGCGCAGAGGTGCGGCCGTTAATCGCGGATCAGGCTCAGGGGAAAACACTGGTCGCTCAGGTAATCGTCAATGCAGCGCAATACCAGCTCGCTGCGCCAGCGCTCGGGTTGTGCGGCCAGTTCGTCGCGGCTTAGCCAGCGCGGGCCGATAATGCCGTCATCCAGCGGATAGTCAGGCCGTTGTTGCAGCGCTTTGGCGGCAAAGCACACGCGCTGGTAGGTGATGCCATTGCTCGGCGCGGTGTATAGATAGATGCCGGTAACGCCGGTCAATTCGACATCCCAGCCGGTTTCCTCGAGGGTTTCGCGCAGGGCGGCCTGGAGCAGGCTTTCGTTGGCCTCCAGGTGCCCGGCAGGCTGGTTGAACACGGCCCGGCCTTCGGCCATTTCTTCGACCAGCAGAAAGCGGCCCTGGTCTTCGATGACCGTGGCCACGGTGATATGCGGCTGCCACTGCATGGACATGCTACCTGTTAGGAAAAAAGGCGATCATAGCCTGATTCTTGCTGCTCTGAATGCACAAACCCCGGCGCGGAGGCCGGGGTTTGTGATGTTGCAACGCCCAGGGGCGCTGGGTGTTTAGACCAGGGCGGAAAGCGCGGCGTTGAAGGTCGCGCTTGGACGCATGGCCTGGCTGGTCAGCTGTGGGTTGGAGCGGTAGTAGCCGCCGATGTCCACTGGCTTGCCCTGTACCGCGCTGAGTTCGGCAACGATGGTTGCTTCGTTCTCGCTAAGGAGTTTTGCCAGTGGCGCGAACTGCGCCTGCAGCTCTGGATCTTCCTGCTGTGCGGCCAGTTCCTGAGCCCAGTACAGGGCCAGGTAGAAGTGGCTACCGCGGTTGTCCAGTTCGCCGGTCTTGCGCGATGGCGACTTGTTGTTGTCCAGCAACTTGCCGGTGGCCGCGTCGAGGGTGGTGCCCAGGAGCTTGGCTTTCGGGTTGTTGGTCTTGATTCCGGTCTCTTCCAGGGAAACCGCCAGGGCCAGGAATTCGCCCAGCGAGTCCCAGCGCAGGTGGTTTTCTTCGAGCAACTGCTGCACATGCTTGGGAGCCGAGCCGCCGGCACCGGTTTCGTACATGCCGCCGCCGGCCATCAATGGAACGATGGACAGCATCTTGGCCGAGGTGCCCAGTTCCATGATCGGGAACAGGTCGGTCAGGTAGTCGCGCAGTACGTTGCCGGTCACCGAAATGGTGTCCTGGCCGCGGATCAGACGCTCCATGCTTACGCGGATGGCCTGGTTGTAGTCCATGATGCGGATGTCCAGACCGGTCAGGTCGTGTTCCCGCAGGTAGGCTTCAACCTTCTTCTGCAGTTCGCGGTCGTGGGCGCGCTCCGGGTCGAGCCAGAAGATCGCCGGGGTGGCGGACTGGCGCGCGCGGGTGACGGCCAGCTTGACCCAGTCGCGGATCGGCGCGTCCTTGGTCTGGCAGGCGCGCCAGATGTCGCCTGCTTCGACTTCATGCTGCATCAGCACAGTGCCGTCGGCTGCGACGACGCGCATGATGCCGTTTTCGGTCAATTCGAAGGTCTTGTCGTGGGAGCCGTATTCTTCGGCCTTCTGCGCCATCAGGCCGACGTTCGGTACGCTGCCCATGGTGGTCGGGTCGAACGCGCCGTTGGTTTTGCAGAAATTGATCATTTCCTGGTAGATACGGGCGTAGGTGCTTTCCGGCATCACCGCCTTGGTGTCCTTGAGCTTGCCGTCCTTGCCCCACATCTGCCCGGAGCTGCGAATCATCGCCGGCATCGAAGCGTCGACGATCACGTCGCTGGGGATGTGCAGGTTGGTGATGCCCTTGACCGAGTCGACCATGGCCATTTCCGGGCGATGGCTGTAGCAGGCGTGGATGTCGTCGAGGATTTCTTCCTGACGTGAGGCGGGCAGGGACTTGATCTTGTCGTAGACGCTGCTGATGCCGTTGTTCGGGTTGACGCCCAGTTCCTTGAACAGCTCGCCGTATTTGTCGAATACGTCCTTGTAGTAGACGCTGACGGCGTGACCGAAGACGATCGGGTGGGAGACCTTCATCATGGTCGCCTTGACGTGCAGGGACCACATCACGCCGTTTTCCTTGCAGTCCTGCAGGGTCTTCTCGAAGAAATCGCGCAGCTTGCGGCAGCTCATAAACATGCTGTCGAACACTTCGCCTTCCTGCAGGGCGAGCTGCTTCTTGACCACGACCTGACCATTCTTGCCGACGAATTCGATGCGCACGTCACCAGCCTTGGCCATGGTGATCGACTGTTCGCTGGAGAAGAAATCGCCGCCGCGCATGTAGTCGGCGTGGGATTGCGACGCCATGCTCCACTTGCCCATGGAGTGCGGATGCTTGCGCACGAATGCCTTGACCGCTGCAGGTGCGCGGCGGTCGGAGTTGCCTTCACGCAACACCGGGTTTACCGCGCTGCCAAGCACCTTGCTGTAGCGGGCGCTGGCTTCTTTCTCGGCTTCAGTTTGCGGGTCTTCAGGGAAGTTCGGGATGTTATAGCCTTGGGCCTGCAGCTCGGCGATTGCGCCTTTGAGCTGCGGCACCGAGGCGCTGATGTTCGGCAACTTGATGATGTTGGCGTCTGGCGAGGTGGCCAGCACGGCCAGCTTGGCGAGGTCGTCGTCGATCTGCTTGTCGGCATCCAACTGGTCGGCAAAGCTTGCAAGGATGCGCCCTGCAAGAGAGATGTCGCGGGTTTCGACGGCAATGCCAGCAGAGGCTGCGAAGGCTTCTACAATAGGAAGAAGCGAATAGGTCGCAAGGGCTGGGGCTTCGTCGGTGAAGGTATAGATGATCTTCGAAGGGGTGGACATGTGGAATTAACTCTCTTCTTCGCTGAGCGTGCACAAACGCCCGACATGCGCAGGTAGGCGCCGAGGTTCGTGTGAACGAACCAGCAGTCGAGGTCTTGCCGCGGTGATGTTGGATGCACCAGTAGAGTGTCGAGCATTTCGAGCCGCGCGAATCGTGGTGGCAATTCGGCGGTTTCAAGAGGCAGATACCTCGCAGAAGTAGCCTGCGCCTTATGACTTGTTAGTCATCGCGGCAGTATACCACTGCGGCAGCGCGTCGCAGAATGCTCAGCCACATAAGACCAACGAACATATGGTTTCGCCCGATTCAAGTGAGTTACTCTCGGGTGATATGACTGTTTTAACCACGAGACGGAGTCCAGCATGGGATACCAAAAGATCCAGGTGCCAGCAACCGGTGACAAAATCACCGTTAATGCCGATACATCCCTGAACGTACCGAACAACCCGATCATCCCGTATATCGAAGGTGATGGCATCGGCGTCGATATCAGCCCGGTCATGATCAAAGTTGTTGATGCCGCGGTCGAGAAGGCCTACGGCGGCGAGCGCAAGATTTCCTGGATGGAGGTCTATGCCGGCGAGAAGGCCACTCAGGTCTATGACCAGGACACCTGGCTGCCGCAGGAAACCCTGGACGCGGTCAAGGATTACGTCGTGTCCATCAAGGGCCCACTGACCACACCTGTCGGCGGCGGTATCCGCTCGCTGAACGTGGCCTTGCGCCAGCAACTCGACCTGTATGTCTGCCTGCGCCCTGTGCGCTGGTTTGAAGGCGTGCCGAGCCCGGTGAAGAAGCCCGGCGATGTCGACATGACCATCTTCCGCGAGAACTCGGAAGACATCTATGCCGGTATCGAGTGGAAGGCCGGCTCGCCGGAAGCGAACAAGGTGATCAAGTTCCTTAAAGAGGAAATGGGCGTCACCAAGATCCGTTTTGATCAGGATTGCGGTATCGGCGTCAAGCCGGTTTCCAAGGAAGGCACCAAGCGCCTGGCGCGCAAGGCGCTGCAGTATGTGGTCGATAACGACCGCGACTCGCTGACCATCGTGCACAAAGGCAACATCATGAAGTTCACCGAGGGTGCCTTCAAGGAGTGGGCTTACGAGATTGCTGCCGATGAGTTCGGCGCAACCCTGCTTGATGGCGGCCCCTGGATGCAGTTCAAGAATCCGCGCACCGGCAAGAACGTCATCGTCAAGGACGCCATCGCCGATGCCATGTTGCAGCAGATTCTGCTGCGTCCGGCTGAATATGATGTGATCGCCACCCTCAACCTCAACGGTGACTACCTGTCTGACGCCCTGGCGGCAGAAGTGGGCGGTATCGGTATCGCGCCGGGTGCCAACCTGTCCGACACCGTGGCCATGTTCGAGGCTACCCACGGCACTGCGCCCAAGTACGCTGGCAAGGACCAGGTGAACCCGGGTTCGTTGATCCTCTCCGCGGAAATGATGCTGCGTCACATGGGCTGGATTGAGGCGGCCGATCTGATCATCAAGGGCACCAATGGCGCTATCTCTGCCAAGACCGTGACCTATGACTTCGAGCGTCTGATGGACGGTGCCAAGCTGCTGTCCTGCTCGGAATTCGGCGATGCGTTGATCTCGCATATGTAAGCGAGCTGCTTTAACTCCCCGTGGTGGCGACCTCCAGGGTGGTCGCCACGGGGCGGTAGACCATAAAAAATTGCAGGGAGCAATTTTTAACGTCGCGCGAGCGACGGCCCGTAGGGTGGTCGCCAGGGATGGCAGACCAAAAAGAAAGGCCGGTCAATCGACCGGCCTTTTTGTGGGTAAGCAATAAACCCGGTAAGTCAGACTTCTACCGTTGCGCCCTGGGGCTGCTTGACCGCAGTCGGGGTGTCAGTGGCGGCAGTCGCCGCGCTGATATTGACGGCGTGGAGCCCTTTAGGACCTTGAATAATATCGAAGCTTACTGGCTGGCCAGCTTTCAGCGTTTTATAGCCGTCCATCTGGATAGCCGAGTAATGGGCGAACAGGTCCTCATCTCGACCGTCGGCGACGATGAATCCATAGCCTTTGGCGTTGTTGAACCACTTGACCTTACCGCTAACCATGCTGACATCCCTCTGCAAAGGACTCCATCACTGGAGTATCATCCACTTAAATTCCACACATAGACTGGCCGAGCGCTGGTGGTGTGGAACCCCTTATACCCCTGACAGGGTATTTGTTGTTTGTAACACTGTTTTGCCGATAGTCAAGGCAATGCTGCAACTGGCTGCGAAGCCGTTCAAACTCTGCCTGGCATCTCCTATTCGCCCTTCAACGAACCCTATTCACCATGCATGCACGTAGCCAGATTCGACTAACATTAAATCAGGATCGCCCGGCAGCGCATGAGGACGATTCCTTCGGTATCGCCGTCCAGGAGTCCAAGCCGGCATTGCAGGCACCTCCTATGTATAAAGTGGTCATATTCAACGATGACTACACGCCCATGGATTTTGTGGTCGAGGTTCTCGAGGTTTTCTTCAACCTCAATCGAGAGCTGGCGACCAAGCTCATGCTGACCGTTCATACCGAAGGGCGAGCAGTGTGTGGAGTGTTTACCCGCGATATTGCTGAAACCAAGGCTACGCAGGTGAATCAATATGCGAGAGAGAGCCAGCATCCGCTACTCTGTGAAATAGAGAAGGACGGTTAACACCGGCCGCTTGGGCATGAGGTGAAGCTATGTTAAATCGAGAGCTCGAAGTCACCCTCAATCTGGCTTTCAAGGAGGCTCGCACCAAGCGTCATGAATTCATGACGGTTGAGCACCTCCTGCTAGCGCTTCTGGATAATGAGGCCGCGGCAAGCGTGTTGCGCGCCTGCGGTGCCAATCTGGATAAATTGCGGCATGACCTGCAAGAATTTATCGACTCCACCACGCCACTGATTCCTCAGCATGATGAAGAGCGCGAAACCCAGCCAACCCTGGGTTTTCAGCGGGTATTGCAGCGCGCGGTATTCCACGTGCAAAGCTCGGGCAAGCGTGAAGTGACCGGGGCCAATGTGCTGGTGGCCATCTTCAGCGAACAGGAAAGCCAGGCGGTGTTCCTGCTCAAGCAGCAGAGTGTTGCGCGTATCGATGTGGTCAACTTTATTGCCCATGGCATCTCCAAGGTGCCGGGTCATGGTGGCCATTCCGAAACCGATCAGGAAATGCAGGACGAAGAGGGCGGTGAGTCTTCCAGCTCCAGCAATCCGCTGGATGCCTATGCTAGTAACCTCAACGAACTGGCGCGCCAGGGACGTATCGACCCGCTGGTCGGTCGTGAGCTGGAGGTCGAGCGGGTCGCGCAGATCCTCGCACGCCGGCGCAAGAACAACCCGCTGCTGGTCGGTGAGGCCGGTGTGGGTAAAACCGCAATTGCCGAAGGTCTGGCCAAGCGCATCGTCGACAATCAGGTACCCGACCTGCTGGCTGACAGCGTGGTCTACTCCCTGGATCTGGGGGCGTTGCTGGCCGGTACCAAATACCGCGGCGACTTCGAGAAACGCCTCAAGGCGTTGCTTAATGAGCTGCGCAAGCGGCCGCACGCCATTCTGTTTATCGACGAGATCCACACCATTATCGGGGCCGGCGCGGCATCCGGTGGGGTGATGGACGCCTCTAATCTGCTCAAGCCGATGCTTTCCTCGGGTGAGATTCGCTGCATCGGCTCCACTACCTTCCAGGAGTTTCGCGGCATTTTCGAGAAGGATCGCGCCCTGGCGCGGCGCTTCCAGAAGGTCGATGTGGTCGAGCCCTCGGTGGAAGACACCATTGGCATTCTGCGGGGCCTGAAAGGGCGCTTCGAGCAGCACCACAGCATCGAGTACAGCGACGAGGCGCTGCGTGCAGCTGCCGAGCTGGCTTCGCGTTATATCAATGACCGGCATATGCCGGACAAGGCCATCGACGTGATCGATGAAGCGGGTGCCTACCAGCGCCTGCAGCCGGTGGAAAAACGCCTGGCACGCATTGATGTGGCGCAGGTCGAGGATATCGTGGCGAAAATTGCCCGGATTCCGCCGAAGCATGTCAGCAGCTCGGATAAAGAACTGCTGCGCAACCTTGAGCGCGACCTGAAGCTGACGGTCTTTGGTCAGGATGCGGCGATCGACTCGCTGTCGACCGCGATCAAGCTGTCGCGGGCTGGGCTCAAGGCACCGGACAAGCCCGTGGGTTCCTTCCTGTTTGCCGGCCCTACCGGGGTGGGCAAGACCGAGGCCGCGCGCCAGTTGGCCAAGGCGCTGGGGGTGGAGTTGATCCGCTTCGACATGTCCGAGTATATGGAGCGCCACACGGTGTCGCGCCTGATCGGTGCGCCGCCCGGTTATGTCGGTTTCGACCAGGGTGGCCTGCTCACCGAGGCCATCACCAAGACCCCGCATTGCGTGCTGCTGCTCGATGAAATCGAGAAGGCTCACCCGGAAGTCTTCAACCTGCTGCTGCAGGTGATGGACCACGGCACCCTGACCGACAACAACGGACGCAAGGCGGATTTCCGCAATGTGATCGTGATCATGACCACCAACGCCGGTGCCGAGACTGCCGCGCGGGCTTCTATTGGTTTCACTCACCAGGATCATTCATCCGATGCCATGGAAGTGATCAAGAAGAGCTTCACGCCGGAGTTCCGTAACCGTCTGGACACCATTATCCAGTTCGGCCGTCTGAGCCACGAGGTGATCAAGAGCATCGTCGACAAGTTCCTCACCGAGCTGCAGGCGCAGCTGGAGGACAAGCGGGTCATGCTTGAGGTCAGCGATGCGGCGCGTAACTGGTTGGCGGAGCAGGGCTACGACGTGCAGATGGGTGCCCGGCCGATGGCGCGCCTGATTCAGGACAAGATCAAGCGTCCGCTGGCAGAAGAGATTCTGTTCGGCGAGTTGTCCGAGCATGGTGGCGTGGTGCATGTCGATATCAGCGATGGCGAGCTGACCTTCGACTTTGAAACCACGGCGGAAATGGCCTGATCCACAACGCCAAGCAACAAAAACGCCCGGCAATGCCGGGCGTTTTCATTTGCAGCCTGGGTTAACTTGCCGTCAACTGCCGTTTTGCCCCGATCGGGCTCCTGGCGGTTGACCTGCGTGATTAACGGGCGCGGTAGGTGATACGACCCTTGCTCAGGTCGTAAGGTGTCAGCTCAACGCGAACCTTGTCACCAGTCAGAATGCGGATGTAGTTCTTGCGCATCTTTCCGGAGATGTGCGCGGTAACGACGTGCCCATTTTCCAACTCCACACGGAACATGGTGTTGGGCAGGGTGTCGACGACAGTGCCTTCCATTTCGAAGCTGTCTTCTTTCGACATGCAGTAAAGCCCTCGGTATCCAATGAATGGCCCGGTGCAACTGGCGCCAGGCAAAAGCGGCGTGCATTGTGCCCGAAAATTGGGGTTTGCGCCAAGGGCTTCAGATAAGGCTGACCCAGCGTTGATTGACGAAGAGCTCAATCGGCCGATATTGGGTCTTGTAGTTCATCTTGCGGCAGTTCTTGATCCAGTAGCCGAGGTAGACGGCGTGCAGGCCCAGGCGGGTGGTTTCGGCGATTTGCCAGAGGATGGCGAAGCGGCCCAGGCTGCGTCGCTCCTCGTTGGGGTCGTAGAAGGTGTAAACCGCGGAAAGCCCATTGGGCAGCACGTCGGTGACGGCGATGGCGAGCAGGCGGCCTTGCTGGCGGAACTCGTAGAAGCGGGAAAATGCCAGATCACGGACGAGAAAGGTGGAGAATTGTTCGCGGCTGGGCGGGTACATGTCGCCATCGGCATGGCGCTGCTCGATATAGCGGACGTAGAGGCTGTAATACTCTTCGGTGAAGGTCGGACGCACCGGGCGTACCTGAAGGTCCTGGTTTCGCTTGAGAATGCGCCGTTGCTGGCGATTGGGGCTGAACTGCGCGGCAGGGATACGTGCCGGCATGCAGGCGGTACAGCGCTGGCAGTGCGGTCGATAGAGGTGCTCGCCGCTGCGCCGAAAGCCCATTTCCGAAAGCTCGGCGTAAACCTCCGCGTCCATGGGCTGGCTGGGGTCGAGGAACAGGGTGGTGGCTTGTTCATCGGGCAGGTAGCTGCATGGGTGCGGCTGAGTGGCATAAAACTTCAGGCGGGCCAGCTCGGTCATGATCGACTCTCGGGATCAGTCTTATTCAAGTGTATGCCAGGCAGGCAAACTCGCCTAGGCAACCCAGTCGGCTTGATTGACCTGGTCGAGATGGCGACTCAGATAAGCGGCAAACTGCTGGCGGGAGATGGCTCTGGCGCCGAAGTTGTGCAGGTGTTGTGTCGGCATCTGGCAGTCAATCAGTACGAAGCCCCAGGCTTTGAGGTGCTGCACCAGGGTGGCAAAGCCCACTTTGGAGGCATTGTCGGCGCGACTGAACATCGATTCGCCGAAAAACAGCTGGCCCATGGCCAGGCCGTAGAGGCCGCCGACCATTTCCTCGCCCTGCCAGACTTCGACCGAATGGGCGATGCCGCGCTTATGCAGCTCCAGGTAGGCGGCCTGCATAGGTGTGGTGATCCAAGTGTCCGCGGCGTAACTGCGCGGCGCGGCGCAGGCCTGGATGACCTCGGCGAAGGCCTGGTCGAAGGTGACCCGGTAGCGGCCCTGGCGCAATAGCTTGGCGAGGCTGCGGGAGACGTGCAGTTCCTCGGGGAATAATACGGTTCGCGGGTCGGGCGACCACCAGAGAATCGGCTGGCCGTCCTGAAACCAGGGAAAGCAGCCGTGGCGGTAAGCCTGGATCAGGCGTTCGGGGCTCAGGTCGCCGCCGGCAGCGAGCAATCCGTTGGGATCGCGCAGCGCCTTGTCGAGGGGCGGAAAATCCAGTGAATCGCGTTGTAGCCAGGTCAGCATGAGGCGCGGCCGGAGGAGGGCAGGGCGGTCGCTAAGGAACCGCCCTGAGGGCTATCAGTTGTCGTCGAGGAACTTCTCGACGTCGAGTGCGGCCATGCAGCCTGCGCCGGCCGAGGTGATGGCCTGGCGATAGACGTGGTCGGCCACATCGCCGGCGGCGAAGACGCCTTCGATGCTGGTGGCAGTGGCATTGCCTTCGCTGCCGCCCTTGATCAGCAGGTAGCCGTCACGCATTTCCAGCTGGCCCTGGAACAGCTCGGTATTGGGCTTGTGGCCGATGGCGATAAACACGCCGGCCAGTGGTAGATCCTTGGTCACACCGGTCTGGGTGTCTTTCAGGCGTGCACCGGTCACCCCTGTGTTGTCGCCCAGTACTTCTTCCAGTGCATGGTTCCAGTGCAGTACCACGTTGCCGTTGGCCGCCTTGTCGAACAGCTTGTCCTGAAGGATCTTCTCAGAACGCAGTTTGTCGCGACGGTGTACCAGATGCACTTCCTTGGCGATATTGGCCAGATACAGTGCCTCTTCAACAGCGGTGTTGCCGCCGCCGATCACGGCGACCACCTGGTTGCGATAGAAGAAGCCATCGCAGGTGGCACAAGCCGACACGCCCTTGCCGGAAAATGCTTCTTCCGACGGCAGGCCCAGGTACTGGGCGGATGCGCCAGTGGCAATAATCAGGGCATCGCAGGTATAGGTGCCGCTGTCGCCCTTGAGGGTAAAGGGGCGCGACTGCAACTCGGCGGTATGGATGTGGTCGTAGACGATCTCGGTTTCAAAGCGCTCGGCATGCTTCTGCATGCGCTCCATCAGGGCCGGACCGGTCAGACCTTCGACGTCGCCCGGCCAGTTGTCCACTTCGGTGGTGGTGGTGAGCTGACCGCCAGGCTGAATGCCGGTGATCACCACGGGCTTGAGATTGGCTCGGGCGGCATAGACGGCGGCGCTATAACCGGCGGGGCCAGAGCCCAGGATGATCAGGCGTGAATGCTTGACTTCGCTCATAAAAACACCTCATAAGCCTTTGTCACAAAAGAGAATGCATGCTCCAATTGAGCCGCACGGAAGATGTTGGCGGATATGCTACACCGAAGCAGGTGGCGAGCGGGAGTCGAGCGCCGTTGCCCGATGGCCGCGGGCGATTGCGTGGCACGGCGCGGCTAAACCCGTACAATCGGCGCTTGATCCGCCTTTAACCAATTATTCGGCGCCCCGGCGCAGGAACAGATGCGTTTTGAAGAACTCTAGCCCTACCGCACAAGCCCCCGTCTGGCGTCAGCAATTGCCTTACCGACTCAAGGAGGGGGCGCTGATCGGCCTGGGTGCACTCTGTCTTTATCTGTGGATGGCGCTGCTGACCTACGATGCGGCCGACCCGGGCTGGACCCATACCAGCAATGTCGAGCAGGTGCAAAATGCCGCCGGGCGTGCCGGTGCCTGGTTCGCCGATATCCTGTTTATGGCCCTGGGTTACTTCGCTTACCTGTTCCCGCTGCTGCTGGGGGTCAAGACCCTGCAGGTGTTCCGCGCCCGCCATCAACCCTGGCAGTGGAGTGGCTGGCTGTTTTCCTGGCGCCTGATCGGCCTGGTGTTTCTGGTGCTATCGGGCGCTGCGCTGGCCTATATCCATTTTGATGCAAACACCTCTATGCCGGCCTCTGCCGGTGGTGCCCTGGGGGAAAGCCTCGGTCAGCTGGCCGTCAATGCGCTGAACGTGCAGGGCAGTACCCTGCTGTTTATCGCCATGTTTCTCTTCGGTCTGACCGTGTTTACCGACCTGTCCTGGTTCAAGGTGATGGACCTGACCGGCAAGATCACCCTGGACTTGTTCGAGTTGATTCAGGGCCTGAGCAACCGCTGGTGGAATGCCCGGGTCGAGCGCAAGCAGCTGGTTGCCCAGCTGCGCGAGGTCGACGAGCGCGTCACCGAGGTGTCCGCCCCCATCGTTCTCGATCGCCGCGAGCAGGCCAGGGTCAAGGAACGCCTGATCGAGCGCGAAGAGTCGCTGAACAAGCATATGAGCGAGCGGGTCAATCGTCCGGCTCCGCAGATCACCCCGCCGGCCGCGCCCAAGGCGGCCGAGCCGAGCAAGCGGGTGCTGAAAGAGAAGCAGGTCAATCTGTTCGAGGACAGTGCCCTGGCCGGCAGTCTGCCGCCTATCTCGATCCTCGATGTGGCGGAAAAGATCCAGAAGAAGTATTCCCCCGAGTCCCTTGAGGCCATGTCGCGGCTGGTGGAGATCAAACTCAAGGAGTTTGGTGTCGAGGTCATAGTCGAATCAGTGCATCCGGGGCCGGTGATCACCCGCTTCGAGATTCAGCCGGCCGCCGGGGTCAAGGTCAGCCGTATTTCCAACCTGGCCAAGGATCTGGCACGCTCGCTGGCGGTGATCAGCGTGCGGGTGGTGGAAGTGATTCCGGGCAAGACCACCGTGGGTATCGAAATCCCCAACGAAGACCGCCAGATCGTGCGCTTCTCCGAGGTGCTGTCGTCGCCCGAGTATGATGATGCCAAGTCGCCGGTGACCCTGGCCCTCGGCCATGATATTGGCGGCAAGCCGGTGATTACCGACCTGGCGCGCATGCCGCACCTGCTGGTGGCTGGTACCACCGGTTCCGGTAAGTCGGTGGGGGTCAACGCGATGATCCTGTCGATCCTGTTCAAATCCACGCCGGAAGAGGCGCGCTTGATCATGATCGACCCGAAGATGCTCGAACTGTCGATCTACGAAGGCATTCCGCACCTGCTGTGCCCGGTGGTGACCGATATGAAGGAGGCCGCCAACGCCCTGCGCTGGTCGGTGGCCGAGATGGAGCGGCGCTACAAGCTGATGTCGAAGATGGGCGTGCGTAACCTGGCTGGCTTCAACCGCAAGGTCAAGGACGCCGAGGAAGCCGGCGAGCCGCTGTCCGACCCGCTGTACAAGCGCGAAAGCATGCACGACGAAGCGCCGCTGCTGAAAACCCTGCCGACCATCGTGGTGGTGGTCGACGAGTTCGCCGACATGATGATGATCGTCGGCAAGAAGGTCGAAGAGCTGATCGCGCGTATCGCGCAGAAGGCCCGCGCGGCGGGCATCCACCTGATCCTCGCCACACAGCGTCCTTCGGTGGATGTGATTACCGGCTTGATCAAGGCCAATATCCCGACCCGTATGGCGTTCCAGGTGTCGAGCAAGATCGACTCGCGCACCATTCTCGACCAGGGCGGTGCCGAACAACTGCTGGGCCACGGTGACATGCTCTATATGCCGCCTGGCACCGGCTTGCCGATTCGCGTACACGGTGCCTTCGTCTCCGACGAGGAAGTGCATCGCGTGGTCGAGGCCTGGAAACAGCGCGGCACGCCGGATTACATCGAAGATATCCTGGCCGGTGTCGAAGAAGCCGGCAGCGGCTTCGATGGCAGCAGCGGTGAGGGTGGCGGTGAAGGCAGCGAGGCTGATCCGCTCTACGACGAGGCGGTCAATTTCGTGCTGGAAAGCCGCCGCGCCTCGATTTCCTCGGTGCAGCGCAAGCTGAAAATCGGCTACAACCGCGCCGCGCGGATGATCGAGGCCATGGAGATGGCCGGTGTGGTGACCTCGATGAACACTAATGGCTCCCGTGAGGTCATAGCACCAGGCCCCAATCGCGATTAATGCTTCAGTCCCTGTTCATAAGGAGTCCCATGCGCCTGATTCGCATGTTGTTGCTGACCGTTTTGAGTTTTTCCAGTGTGGCCGCCGTGGCCGACGATTCGCTTGCCGTGCAGCGCCTGACCGAGCTGCTCAACCAGGCCCAGACCATCAGTGCGCGCTTTTCCCAACTGACCCTGGACGGCAGCGGTACCCAGCTGCAGGAAACTGCCGGCCAGCTGGCGCTCAAGCGCCCCGGGCTGTTCCGCTGGCACACCGATGCGCCGATGGAGCAGCTGCTGGTCTCCAATGGCGAGAAAGTCTGGCTGTATGACCCGGACCTTGAGCAGGTCACCATCCAGACCCTGGATCAGCGCCTGACCCACACCCCGGCTCTGCTGTTGTCCGGCGATGTGTCGAAGATCAGCGAGAACTTTGAGATCAGCCACAGCGAAAGCGGCAATGTGGTCGACTTTATTCTCAAGCCAAAATCCAAGGACAGCCTGTTCGACAGCCTGCGCCTGTCGTTTCGCAACAAGGTGCTCAATGATATGCAGCTGATCGACAGCATTGGTCAGCGCACCAATATCCTGTTCCTTGGGGTGAAGATGAATGAGGCGCTGGATGACGGCCTGTTCACCTTCGATATCCCCGAAGGTGCGGACGTGATTCAAGAGTAGAGCGCCCCACAGCAAGAGGCTTTAACCCCGTCATGGATCTGTTTCGCAAGGCTCCCGTTGCCCAGCCGCTGGCCGCCCGCCTGCGCGCTGCCAGCCTGGACGAGTATGTCGGTCAGGAGCACTTGCTGGCGCGCGGCAAGCCGTTGCGCGAAGCTCTGGAGCAGGGCGCGCTGCACTCGATGATCTTCTGGGGCCCGCCGGGGGTGGGCAAGACCACCCTGGCACGTTTGCTGGCGCAGGTCTCCGATGCCCACTTCGAGACCATTTCCGCGGTGCTCTCCGGGGTCAAGGAAATCCGCCAGGCGGTGGAAATCGCCCAGCAGCATGCCGCGCAGTATGGTCGCCAGACCATCCTGTTCGTCGACGAAGTGCACCGTTTCAACAAGTCGCAGCAGGACGCCTTCCTGCCCTATGTGGAAGACGGCACCCTGATCTTTATCGGGGCCACCACGGAAAATCCCTCCTTCGAGCTGAACAACGCGCTGTTGTCGCGGGCCCGGGTCTATGTGCTGAAAAGCCTGGACGAGGCCGCCCTGCGCAAGCTGGTCAAGCGCGCCCTCAGCGACCCCAAGGGCTTGGGTGAGCGCAAGCTGAGCCTGCCAGAGGAGAGTTTCAAGATCCTTCTGGGCGCGGCCGATGGCGATGGTCGACGCCTGCTCAATTTTCTCGAGAACGCCGCCGACCTGGCCGAGGATGGCGGTGCGATCAGCACCGAACTGCTGCTGGATCTGCTCGGCGACAGTCGCCGGCGCTTCGACAAGGGCGGCGAGGCCTTCTACGATCAGATTTCCGCGCTGCACAAGTCGGTACGCGGCTCCAGCCCGAATGGCGCGCTCTACTGGTTCGCCCGCATGCTCGATGGTGGCTGTGACCCTCTGTATATCGCGCGCCGTGTGGTGCGCATGGCCAGCGAGGATATCGGCAATGCCGACCCGCGGGCGCTGACCCTGTGCCTGAATGCCTGGGATGTGCAGGAGCGCCTGGGCAGTCCGGAGGGTGAGCTGGCGGTGGCGCAGGCCATCGTTTACCTGGCCTGCGCGCCCAAGAGCAATGCGGTCTATATGGCCTTCAAGGCGGCCATGCGCGATGCCGCCGAGCACGGTTCCCTGGAGGTGCCGCTGCACCTGCGCAACGCGCCGACCAAACTTATGAAAGAGTTGGGCTACGGCGACGAATACCGTTACGCCCACGATGAGCCCGAGGCCTATGCCGCCGGCGAGGATTACTTCCCGGAGGCGTTCGAGCCGCGCGAGTATTACCAGCCGGTACCTCGTGGCCTGGAATTGAAGATCGGCGACAAGCTGCAGCACCTGAAGAGTCAGGACCTGGCCAGCCCCAGGCAGCGGAGGAGGCCATGACCCGCGTGCTTCTGGCGGTGGCTGCCGGCGGGGCGATGGGCTGCGTATTGCGTTTTCTCGCGACCAGCTGGGTGGTGGCGAGCTGGCCGCGGCACTACTACCTGGCCACCTTGACGGTGAATATGCTCGGCTGTCTGTTGATCGGGCTGCTATCGGGGCTGTTTCTGCTGCGCAGCGACCTGCCGCTGGAGTTGCGCACCGGCCTGACGGTTGGGCTGCTCGGCGGCCTGACCACCTTTTCCTCCTTCAGCCTGGAGATGCTCAGTCTGCTTGAAGGCGGTCGTACAGCCGAGGCCATGGGGTACCTGTTGTGCAGCATGGTCGGCGGCTTGCTGGCCGCCTGGCTGGGCCTGACCCTGGCGCGATTGTGCCAGTGAGTGCGCGTCCGTTTGCGGCCGGCCGGCTTGCGGATTGGCGCTGTAGCGACCTAAAGCCTTAAACTGCGCGCCATCGCGCGACATGGCCCTGCCATGCAATCTTTTGTACCTGTATTGAGACCTGAACATGCTCGACTCCAAACTGGTTCGCAGCCAACTTCACGATGTGGCCCAGCGCCTTGCTAGCCGCGGTTTTCAGCTGGATGTAGTGCGCTTCGAGGCGCTCGAAACGCAACGCAAGGCGGTCCAGACCCGTACCGAACAACTGCAGGCCGAGCGCAACAGCCGCTCCAAGGCCATTGGTCAGGCCAAGGCGCGGGGTGAAGACATTGCCCCGCTGCTGGCAGAAGTGGACAAGATGGGCAGCGATCTGGAGGAGGGCAAGCGCGAGCTGGACGCCATTCAGAGCGAACTCGACAACCTGCTGCTGAATATCCCCAACCTGCCGCACGAGTCGGTGCCGGTTGGTAACGACGAAGAGGGCAACGTCGAGGTCTCGCGCTGGGGCACGCCCCGCAGCTTTGATTTCCCCATTCAGGATCATGTCGCCTTGGGCGAGCAGCACGGCTGGCTGGATTTCGAAACCGCCGCCAAGCTCTCCGGTGCGCGTTTCGCCCTGCTGCGTGGCCCCATTGCCCGCATGCATCGTGCCCTGGCGCAGTTCATGATCAATCTGCACACCAGCGAGCACGGTTACGAAGAGGCCTATACGCCCTATCTGGTGCAGGCTCCGGCGCTGCAAGGCACCGGTCAGCTGCCGAAATTCGAGGAAGACCTGTTCAAGATCAGCCGTGAAGGTGAAGCGGATCTGTACCTGATCCCGACCGCCGAGGTGTCGCTGACCAATATCGTCGCGGGCGAAATTCTCGATCCCAAGCAATTGCCGCTGAAACTCGTGGCCCACACCCCGTGTTTCCGCAGCGAAGCCGGCGCTTCCGGGCGCGACACCCGCGGCATGATCCGTCAGCACCAGTTCGACAAGGTCGAAATGGTCCAGATCGTCGAGCCGAGCAAGTCCTTCGAAGCTCTGGAAAGCCTGACCGCCAACGCCGAGCGCGTATTGCAGCTGCTCGAGCTGCCGTACCGCAAACTGGCACTGTGTACCGGCGATATGGGCTTCAGTGCAGTGAAAACCTATGACCTGGAAGTCTGGGTGCCGAGCCAGGACAAGTACCGCGAGATTTCTTCCTGCTCCAACTGCGGCGACTTCCAGGCACGCCGCATGCAGGCGCGCTATCGCAACCCGGAAACCGGCAAGCCCGAGCTGCTGCACACCCTCAACGGTTCCGGCCTGGCGGTGGGTCGCACCCTTGTGGCGGTGCTGGAGAACTACCAGCAGGCCGATGGCAGTATCCGCGTGCCGGACGTTCTGAAACCCTACATGGGCGGCATCGAAGTAATCGGTTAACAGGCAATTCGGCTGCACAATACGGGGTGGCGATGGCCGCCCCGTTTTTTTACCTCTGGCGAGATTGATCCATGGACTTCCTTCCCCTGTTCCACAAATTGCAGGATCGCCTGGTGCTGGTGGTCGGCGGTGGCGAAGTGGCGTTGCGCAAGGCGCGTCTGCTCGCCGATGCCGGCGCACGCCTGCGCGTGGTCGCTCCCGAGGTTCGCGCCGAGCTGCAAAGCCTGGCCGGCGACGGCGGGTTTTTCCTGCGTGGTTACCAGCCGGAGGACTTGCAGGGGGTGGCGCTGATCATCGCCGCCACCGACGACGAGCCGCTGAATGCCGAGATTTCTCGTCAGGCCCAGGCTCTGGGGCTGCCGGTCAATGTGGTGGATGCGCCGAAGCTGTGCAGTGTGATCTTCCCCGCCATCGTCGATCGCTCGCCGCTGATCATCGCCGTCACCAGTGGCGGGGATGCGCCGGTGCTGGCGCGGCTGATCCGGGCGAAGATCGAGACCTGGATTCCCGCCACCTACGGCCAGCTGGCCGGCCTGGCCAAGCGCTTTCGCGCTCAGGTCAAGGGCCTGTTTCCCGATGTGCAGCAGCGCCGGGTGTTCTGGGAGGACGTGTTCCAGGGGCAGATCGCCGAAAGCGTGTTCGCCGGCAAGCAGCAGGAGGGCGAGCGCCTGCTCGAGGAAAAGATCGCCGGCATTGCACCGCGCGCCCTGGGCGAGGTGTATCTGGTGGGGGCTGGCCCGGGCGATCCCGATCTACTGACCTTCCGCGCCCTGCGCCTGATGCAGCAGGCCGACGTGGTGCTCTATGACCGCCTAGTGGCTCCGGCCATTATCGAGCTGTGCCGTCGCGATGCCGAACGCATCTATGTCGGCAAGCAGCGCTCGGCGCATGCGCTGCCCCAGGAACAGATCAATCAGCGCCTGGTCAGCCTGGCCAAGGAAGGCAAGCGGGTGCTGCGCCTGAAGGGCGGCGACCCCTTTATCTTCGGCCGCGGCGGCGAGGAAATCGAAGAGCTGGCGGCTCACGGCATTCCCTTCCAGGTGGTGCCGGGCATCACCGCGGCCAGCGGCTGCGCGGCTTATGCAGGGATTCCGCTGACGCACCGTGACCATGCCCAGTCGGTGCGCTTCGTCACCGGTCACCTCAAGGACGGCAGCTGCGATTTACCCTGGGCGGAACTCACCGCCGCCAGCCAGACCCTGGTGTTCTACATGGGCCTGGTCGGCTTGCCGATGATTTGCCAGCAGCTGATTGCCCATGGTCGCGCCGCCGAGACCCCGGCCGCGCTGATCCAGCAGGGCACCACGCAGAACCAGCGGGTGTTTACCGGCACCCTGGCGAATCTGCCGCAACTGGTGGCCGAGCATGAGGTGCATGCGCCAACCCTGGTGATAGTCGGCGAGGTGGTGCAGTTGCGGGAAAAACTGGCCTGGTTCGAAGGTGCTCAAGCCGGCCTCTGATTCTGTCTATCTACCTAGTGCCGTTTAGCGTCGTGCAACGCCTTTGCCCGGCAGGCGGGCGCGATCATGCGGGCGGCCGAAGTCCAGGGCCGGGCCGCTTGGCACTATGCCGCTCGGGTTGAGGTTGCGGTGGCTGCCGTAGTAATGCTGCTTGATCTGTTGCAGGTTTACCGTCTGCGCCACGCCAGGCCATTGATACAGCTCGCGTAGCCAGTTGGAGAGCTGCGGGTAATCCTCAATGCGCCGCAGGTTGCACTTGAAGTGGCCGTAATACACGGCATCGAAGCGGATCAGGCTGGTAAACAGCCGCCAGTCAGCTTCGGTCAGGTATTCGCCGGTCAGATAGCGTTGTTCGCTGAGCCGTGTTTCCAGTGCATCCAATTCGGCGAACAGCTCGCTAAAGGCTTCCTCGTAGGCCGCCTGGGTGGTGGCGAAACCGGCGCGGTACACCCCGTTATTGATAGCGGGATAGATGCGCTGGTTGAGCGCTTCGATCTCGCCGCGCAGGGCGGGCGGGTAGAAGTCCAGGTTATTGCCGGTCAGGTCGTCGAAGGCCGAGTTGAACATGCGGATGATTTCCGCGGACTCATTATTGACGATGCGCTTATGCTGCTTGTCCCACAGCAGGGGTACGGTTACCCGCCCGCTGTACTGGGCGTCATCGGCGGTGTAGCGCTGATGCAGGTACTCGAAACCATCCAGGGCGTCGCCGGTGGAGCCGTGGTCTGGGTCGAATGTCCAGCCGTGCTCGCCCATTAGCCAGCTGACGGCCGATACATCGATCAATCTTTCCAGGCCTTTGAGTTGACGCAGAATCAGGGTGCGGTGGGCCCAGGGGCAGGCGAGGGAGACATACAGGTGGTAGCGCCCAGCCTCGGCCTTGAAGTTGCCTTCGCCGCTGGGGCCGGGGCTGCCATCGGTCGTGACCCAGTGACGGCGTTGGGCATTTTCGCGCTTGAAGCGGCCGTCTGCGGCGGTGTCGTACCACTGGTCATGCCAGCGTCCTTCGATCAACAAGCCCATAGTCGATTCCTCTGGCGTGTACTGAGGTAATCAGTCTAACCGGCTTGAATCGATAGAAAGGCGGAAAAAACTGCCCTTCTATATCCGCTAATTCGATATAAGGCGCGCATCCCAGCGCTGCTGCGCCTGTTGCAGGGCGTCCTCGCGAGTGAGCCCAAGGCCACGCAGGGCCAGGGCCATGGTGCTTAGCACGGCCAACTGACCGTAGTCATCGGCGACTTCGCCGCGCCAGAAGGCCGCCAGATGGGCGGGGTCCAGCGACTGCGGCTTGACGTGGCGCTGGGCAGCCAGTGCCGGCCAGTCTTCATCCCAGTTCTGGCCATTGGCCGTGCCATAGAGGTGGCTGATGGCATCCGGGTTGATTTCGATCTCACCGCCTTCGCCCTTGATCACTATGGCGCTATCGCCGAGCAACTGGCTGGCTTCGCGATGCACCGCCTGATAGCCGGGGTGGAAGATGCTCTGCAGGCCGCAGCGCGCGCTCAGCGGGTTGAGGATGCGGGTCAGCGAGTGAATCGGCGAACGCAGGCCGAGGATATTGCGCAGGTCGATCATCTTCTGCAGCTGTGGCATCCAGTCGCCCAGGGGGATAAAGGCCAGGCGCTGGGTGTTTATCGCCTGCTCCACGTCGTGCCAGTTGCGGCATAGCGGGATCTGCAGTGGTTCGAGCAGCTGTTCGCTGTACATGCGCCCAGCGGTATGGGCACCGCCGCCATGCAGAAGGATCTTGATCCCGCTATTGGCCAGGGCCTTGGCGGCGAGCAGAAACCAGGGCAGATGGCGCTTCTTGCCGGCATAGCTGGGCCAGTCCAGGTCGATCTGCAGGCGCGGTACCTGCAGGCGCTCGCGCACTGCTTCGGCAAAACCGGCCATTTCCTCGGCGCTTTCTTCCTTGTGCCGCAGCAGCATCAGAAAGGCTCCCAGCTGGCTGTCTTCGGCTTTGTCATCGAGCAGCATGCCCATGGCTTCGCGGGCTTCTTCGCGGGTCAGGTTGCGCGCGCCGCGCTTGCCCTTGCCGAGGATGCGCACGAACTGGGCGAAGGGGTGTTCTGCTGGAGTGCTGAGGTTCATAGGCAATTGGTCGGCTTGGGCAGGCCCGCCAGCTTGGCGGCAAGTTTGGCGGGAGTGCCTTTGAATAACTGATTGAGGTGCAGGCTGTTGCCCTTGCTCAGGCCGAGTTTGAGGGCGGCGTATTTGATCAGTGGGCGATTGGCCGGGGCCAGCTGGAACTCGGCGTAGAAGTCGCGCAGCAGGTGCAGTATTTCCCAGTGTTCGGCGCTCAGGCTGAGCTGTTCCTGGCGGGCCAGGGCTTCGGCCACCGCCGGCGACCAGTCGGCCAGGTCGAGCAGGTAGCCGTCCTTGTCCAGGGCGATGCTTCGGTTGTCGATCTCCAGGGTGCTCATAGCCAGCTATTGACCTTGTCGAAGCGACAGCTGAGTTCGACCATGCCTGGGTAGTCGACGGCCTGCAGGCGCTGCGGGCCTGCGATGGCGCGCGCGCTAAGGTCCTCGTCCAGGGCAAACAGACCGATGCTCTCGGGCATCAGTTCCAGGGCCTGGCACTGGGCGCTGCCGGGTTGCAGGGCGTACACGGCATCGCCACACAGCAGCAGGCCGTCGCCAGGGCCAAGCAGGCGCAGGCAGCTGCTCAGGCGGCTGTCGCTGAACGGCGAATGGGAAAGCATGTGCAGGGTCGTCATCAGAGGGTTATCACCTGGTCGTAGCGGGCGACAAGTGCAGTCAGGCCGGCGTCATCCAGCAGCTCGACGGCCAGATTCAGCTTCTGTCGCTCAAGGCCGCGTTCCTGGAGGCTGCGGGTCGAGGCGTAGAGCGCTTCCACGCCGAACATCGGCAGCGCCTGCAGATTGGCACCGAGATCCTTCTGTTGCAGGGTCGCGGGCTGCTGGGCCGTGCTCAGTTGAAACACCCCATCATCGAGAAACAGCATGCCGATGGGCAGGTCAAAGGCTCCGCCGGCCAGGGCGATATCCAAGGCTTCGCGGGCTGTCGGCCCGGACCAGGGCGGCTGGCGGCTGATGATCAGCAGGGATTTGCTCATTTCAAGAGCCTCCGAAGCACACCAGGCGGTCGGCCTGCTGCGTCGCCTCATGCAGTTGGCCAAGCCCCGACAGCTCCCAGGGGGCCTGCAGGTTGGCGCTGCCGGCTGCATAACGCTGGGCTTCCTGGGTGTCGAGAACGCCGCGGCGCAGGGCGGCGGCAATGCACACCACGCCGTCGAGTCGCTGGGTGCGGACGAAGTCGCGCCATTCGCCGGTCAAATCCAGCTCATCCTGGGGGCTGATCACGTTGCTCGAGGCGCTGTGCACGCCGTCCTGATAGAAGAACAGCCTGACGATCTCGTGCCCGCCAGCCAGTACCGCCTGGGCGAAGCGCAGGGCGCGGCGCGAGGAGGGCGCGTGGGGCGGGGCAAACAGGGCGATGGCAAATTTCATGGATAACCCGGCAAGGACGTCTGGCGAAATAATAAGGCCTGAGTAGGCAAGATGGGCAGCGACAGCTTAAAAAACGCCTGATATATGCCCGCAGGACAAAAACCAAACGCCCCGAGCGGGTCGGGGCGTTGGCGGATTGTTCTGCATGGCGCGTGTTTCGCCCCTGGCAAGGGTTACTTGTGCAGGTGTTCTGCCGCGTGTAGGGTGTTCTCCAGCAGGCCGGCGCGCGTCATCGGGCCAACACCGCCGGGTACCGGGGTGATCCAGCCCGCGCGGGGCAGGGCGGTTTCATACACCACGTCGCCGATCAGCTTGCCATCGGCCTGACGATTGATGCCCACGTCGATGACGATGGCCCCTTCCTTGATCCATTCGCCCTTGACCAGGCCAGGCTTGCCGGCGGCTACCACGACGATATCGGCCTGGCCGACGTGGGTTGGCAGGTCCTTGGTGAAGCGGTGCGTAACCGTGACGGTGCAGCCGGCCAGCAGCAGTTCCATGGCCATGGGGCGTCCAACGATATTGGATGCGCCTACCACCACGGCATGCATGCCATAAAGGTCGGCACCGGTGCTTTCGAGCAGGGTCATGATGCCCTTGGGGGTGCAGGGGCGCAGGAGTGGCATGCGCTGGGCCAGGCGGCCGATATTGTATGGGTGGAAACCGTCCACATCCTTGTCCGGGCGAATGCGCTCCAGTAATAAAGAGGAGTCGAGGTGCTCGGGCAGCGGCAGCTGAACCAGGATGCCGTCGATGCTCGGCTCATCGTTGAGGCGGTCGATCAGCGCCATCAGTTCGTCTTGGCTGGTGGTGGCCGGCAGGTCATAGGCCTGGGAAACAAAGCCGACTTCCTCGCAGTCCTTGCGCTTGTGCGAGACATAGACCTGGGAGGCCGGGTCGCTACCAACCAGAATCACAGCCAGACCCGGTGCGCGCAGGCCCTGCTGGCGTCGTTCGGCGACGCGTTGCGCGATCTGCTGGCGGAGGCTGGTGGCAATCGCTTTGCCGTCGATCAGTTTTGCGGTCATTGCGCTTGGTTAACCATAAAGAAAGGATGGAAAAAGGACGCGCATTCTCGCATGACCGTGCGGTGGGGCAAAGGCGCATGCCGTGGTTTTCGCGTAACTCCTTTATATAGCTGAATTTTTTTGATCTTCCCTGTTGACGACCGTTAATCACCTCTATAACATTCGCCCCGCTTGTCGAGCACAGCCAGTCGCTGGGTAAGACGGCAAAGGTAAGAATCGCAAGGTTTTTGCCGAAGCCGAAAGCTTTAAGTCTGCGCTGCAGATGGATAGGCGCCCGTAGCTCAGCTGGATAGAGCATCCGCCTTCTAAGCGGATGGTCGCAGGTTCGAGTCCTGCCGGGCGTGCCACTTGGCAGTCTTGGCGCAAGCAACATGCAATATGGTGGGCGTAGCTCAGTTGGTAGAGCGCAGGATTGTGACTCCTGTTGTCGTGGGTTCGATCCCCATCGTCCACCCCATATTCCAAAACGCCAGGTGAAAGCCTGGCGTTTTTGTATACAAGGTTTTACCTCTGCGGACGTGGTGGAATTGGTAGACACACTGGATTTAGGTTCCAGCGCCGCAAGGCGTGAGAGTTCGAGTCTCTCCGTCCGCACCATCTTTCTTTAGCTCCCTCCCGTTTGCCGCTTGCATCTAGGGTGACTTCTGCAAATTCAGCCTCTAGAATGCATGCCCTTGATTCGGGGCCGGTAAACGGCCGGCTTATGTCTGTGCAACGAGGAATATCCATGCAAGTTTCTGTTGAAAGCACTTCTGCTCTTGAGCGCCGTATGACCGTTGGCGTTCCCGTTGAGCGCATCGAGACTGAAGTCAACAAGCGTCTGCAGCAGACTGCCCGTCGCGCCAAGGTTCCCGGTTTCCGCCCCGGCAAAGTGCCGATGAGCGTGATCCGTCAGCGTTACGAAGATGCTGCGCGCCAGGAAGCCCTGGGCGACCTGATCCAGTCCACCTTCTATGAGGCCGTGGTCGAGCAGAAGCTCAACCCCGCCGGCGCTCCGGCCGTTGAGCCGAAGTCCTTCGAGAAGGGCAAGGATCTGGAGTACGTTGCCACCTTCGAAGTATTCCCGGAATTCACCGTTGCCGGTTTCGAGTCCATCGCCATCGAGCGCCTGCAGGCCGACGTGGCTGACAGCGATGTCGACAACATGCTGGAAATCCTGCGCAAGCAGAACACCCGTTTCGAAACCGTTGAGCGCGCCGCCGAAAATGGCGACCAGCTGAATATCGATTTCGTCGGCAAGGTCGACGGTGAGGCCTTTGCCGGCGGTTCGGCCAAGGGCACTCAGCTGGTTCTCGGCTCCGGCCGCATGATCCCGGGCTTCGAAGATGCTCTGGTCGGTGTCAAGGCTGGTGAAGAGCGGGTCATCACCCCGACTTTCCCCGAGGACTACCAGAATCTCGATCTGGCCGGCAAAACTGCCGAGTTCACCGTGACCGTCAACAGCATCAGCGCTCCGCAGCTGCCTGAGCTGAATGACGACTTCTTCGCCCTGTTTGGCGTGAAAGAAGGCGGTCTGGAAGGCTTCCGTGCCGAAGTACGCAAGAACATGGAGCGTGAGCTGCGCCAGGCCATCAAGTCCAAGGTCAAGAACCAGGTTATGGACGGCCTGCTGGCTGCCAACCCGATCGAAGTGCCGAAGGCCCTGATCGGCAACGAAGTAAACCGTCTGCGCGTGCAGGCCGTTCAGCAGTTCGGTGGCAACCTCAAGCCTGATCAACTGCCGGCCGAGCTGTTCGAAGAGCAAGCCAAGCGCCGTGTCGTGCTGGGCCTGGTCGTCGCTGAAGTGGTCAAGCAGACCGAGCTGAAGCCGGACGAAGCGCGCATCCGTGAAATGATCGAAGAAATGGCTTCGGCTTATCAGGAGCCTGAGCAGGTTGTGGCCTGGTACTACAAAAACGACCAGCAAATGAACGAAGTACGTTCTGTTGTGCTGGAAGAGCAAGTTGTAGATACTGTTTTGCAGAAGGCCAATGTGACCGATAAAGCGGTCTCTTACGAAGAAGCTGTCAAGCCGGTGGAAGCTCCGCAAGCCGCCTGATTTCTTTACCTCGTTCGAACACGCCATAAGCCAGCCTCCGTGCTGGCTTATGCGTATTTGTGACATGACTATTTAGGGAGCGAGTGCACGCATGTCCCGCAATCCTTTTATGCAGCAAATGCCTGATATCCAAGCCGCTGGTGGCCTGGTACCCATGGTTGTCGAGCAGACGGCTCGCGGTGAGCGCGCCTACGATATCTATTCGCGCCTGCTCAAGGAGCGAGTGATCTTTCTTGTCGGCCCTGTAGAGGACTACATGGCCAACCTGATCTGTGCGCAACTGTTATTCCTTGAAGCGGAAAATCCGGACAAGGACATTCATCTTTACATCAACTCTCCAGGTGGTTCGGTGACGGCGGGTATGTCGATCTACGACACCATGCAGTTCATCAAGCCTAACGTGTCCACCACCTGTATTGGTCAGGCGTGCAGCATGGGCGCTTTCCTGCTGACCGCTGGTGCCGAGGGCAAGCGTTACTGCCTGCCGAACTCGCGTGTGATGATTCACCAGCCACTGGGCGGTTTCCAAGGCCAGGCGTCGGACATCGAAATTCACGCCAAGGAAATCCTCTTCATCCGTGAGCGTCTCAACATACTGATGGCCAAGCACAGTGGACGCACCTTGGAAGAAATCGAGCGCGATACCAATCGTGATAATTTCATGAGCGCCGAAGCGGCTCGTGAATACGGGTTGATCGACGCAGTGATTGAGAAGCGCCCCGCTTAATATAAGCAGCTCAAAATAGGGCAGGTCGGCGTGTCCGGCCGCCGGCGGGCTTGAAAATGCCCGCATTTGCCCTCATCTTGTGTTTCAAGCCTACCGGATTGGATTGAACGAATGACTGACACCCGCAACGGCGAGGACAACGGCAAGCTGCTTTATTGCTCCTTCTGCGGCAAAAGCCAGCATGAAGTGCGCAAATTGATTGCCGGCCCCTCGGTCTTTATCTGCGACGAGTGCGTCGACCTGTGCAACGACATCATCCGCGAGGAGGTGCAGGAAGCCCAGGCCGAGAGCAGCGCGCATAAATTGCCTGCTCCCAAAGAAATCAGCACCATCCTCGATCAGTATGTGATCGGTCAGGAGCGTGCGAAGAAGGTTTTGGCGGTAGCGGTGTACAACCACTACAAGCGCCTCAATCAGCGCGACAAGAAAGATGATGTCGAGCTGGGCAAAAGCAACATCCTGCTGATTGGTCCGACTGGCTCGGGTAAAACCCTGCTGGCCGAAACCCTGGCACGTTTGCTTAATGTACCCTTCACCATCGCCGACGCCACCACCCTGACCGAAGCCGGTTATGTCGGTGAGGACGTCGAGAACATTATTCAGAAGCTGCTGCAGAAGTGCGATTACGATGTGGAAAAAGCCCAGATGGGCATCGTCTACATCGACGAAATCGACAAGATTTCGCGCAAATCGGATAACCCGTCGATCACCCGCGACGTATCGGGCGAGGGCGTGCAGCAGGCACTGCTCAAGTTGATCGAGGGCACGGTTGCCTCTGTACCACCGCAGGGTGGTCGCAAGCATCCGCAGCAGGAATTTCTGCAGGTTGATACGCGCAACATTCTGTTTATCTGCGGTGGTGCGTTCTCTGGCCTGGAAAAAGTCATCCAGGGCCGCTCGACCAAGGGTGGTATCGGCTTCAACGCAGAAGTGCGCAGCAAGGAAGAGGGCAAGAAAATTGGCGAGTCACTGCGCGCCGTTGAGCCTGATGATCTGGTCAAGTTTGGTCTGATTCCCGAGTTCGTGGGCCGCTTGCCGGTTATCGCCACGTTGGATGAGCTGGACGAAGCGGCTCTGGTGCAGATTCTGACTGAGCCGAAGAATGCTTTGACCAAGCAATACGGCAAGCTGTTTGAGATGGAAGGGGTAGAGCTGGAGTTCCGTCCGGATGCGCTGAAGTCAGTTGCCCAAAAGGCGCTTGAGCGTAAGACCGGTGCCCGCGGCCTGCGTTCGATTCTCGAAGGTGTCCTGCTCGATACCATGTACGAGATCCCGTCGCAGTCCGACGTCAGTAAGGTGGTTATCGATGAGAGCGTGATCGATGGCACCTCCAAGCCGCTGCTGATTTATGAAAACAGCGAGCTTCCAGCTAAGGCTGCGCCTGACGCGTAACAGGCTTGCAACATGTTGAAAGCAAGGGGCCTGCGGGCCCCTTTGCTTTTCCTATGGCAACGCTTGTTTTTTGTTGGGGCTGCCCCCATCTTAAGGCTAAGGGTCATCCCATCTGTTTACAGCCGTAAGGCCGACGTAGAGCCGAATATCATGAAGACAACCATCGAATTGCCTCTCCTGCCGCTGCGCGATGTTGTGGTCTATCCGCACATGGTCATCCCATTGTTCGTCGGGCGCGAAAAATCCATCGAAGCCCTCGAAGCGGCCATGACGGGCGAGAAGCAGATTCTGCTCCTCGCGCAGAAGAATCCCGCCGACGATGATCCGGATGAAGCCGGTCTCTATCGCGTTGGTACCGTAGCCACTGTGTTGCAGCTGCTGAAACTGCCGGATGGCACCGTCAAGGTGCTGGTCGAAGGTGAGCAGCGCGGCCAGGTCGAGCGCTTTATCGAGGTCGAAGGTCATTGCCGCGCCGAAGTGCAGCTGATCGATGAGGTTGAGGTTGCCGAGCGCGAGTCCGAGGTCTTTACCCGCAGCTTGCTCAGCCAGTTCGAACAGTACGTCCAGCTGGGCAAGAAAGTCCCGGCCGAGGTACTGGCCTCGCTCAACGGCATTGATGAGCCGGGGCGTCTTGTCGACACCATGGCTGCGCATATGGTGCTGAAGATCGAGCAGAAGCAGGAAATTCTGGAGATCACCGACCTGCAGGCGCGGGTCGAGCATGTGCTGGCGTTGCTGGATGCCGAAATCGACCTGCTGCAGGTGGAGAAACGCATCCGCGGCCGGGTCAAGAAGCAGATGGAGCGCAGCCAGCGCGAGTACTACCTGAATGAGCAGATGAAGGCCATTCAGAAGGAGCTCGGCGACAGCGAAGAAGGCCATAACGAACTCGATGAGCTGAAAAAGCGCATCGAGAATGCCGGGCTGACTGCCGAGGCCCACACCAAGGCCAATGCCGAGCTGAACAAGCTCAAGCAGATGTCGCCGATGTCGGCCGAAGCCACCGTGGTGCGCTCCTATATCGATTGGCTGGTCAATGTACCGTGGAAGGCCCAGAGCAAGGTGCGCCTGGATCTGGCGCGCGCCGAAGCGATTCTCGATGCCGACCATTACGGTCTTGACGAGGTCAAGGAGCGCATCCTTGAATACCTCGCCGTGCAAAAACGAGTGAAGAAAATCAAGGGCCCGGTGCTCTGTCTGGTTGGCCCGCCCGGCGTGGGCAAGACCTCGCTGGCCGAGTCGATTGCCAGCGCCACCAACCGCAAGTTCGTGCGCATGGCACTGGGCGGTGTGCGCGACGAAGCGGAAATTCGCGGCCACCGGCGTACCTATATCGGCTCCATGCCAGGTCGTCTGATTCAGAAGATGACCAAGGTTGGCGTGCGCAACCCGCTATTCCTGCTCGACGAAATCGACAAGATGGGCCAGGACATGCGTGGCGATCCTGCGTCGGCGCTGCTCGAGGTGCTCGATCCGGAGCAAAATCACAACTTCAACGATCACTATCTGGAGGTCGATTACGACCTGTCGGACGTGATGTTCCTCTGCACGGCCAACTCCATGAACATTCCGGCGGCGTTGCTGGACCGCATGGAGGTTATTCGCCTGCCGGGCTACACCGAAGCCGAAAAAATCAATATCGCCATCAAATACCTGGCACCCAAGCAGGTTCAGGCCAACGGCCTGAAGAAAACCGAGCTGGTTTTTGAAGAGGCAGCGATCCGCGACATCATTCGCTATTACACCCGCGAAGCCGGGGTGCGTGGCCTTGAGCGGCAGATTGCCAAGGTATGTCGCAAGGTGGTCAAGGAACACTCCACCGAGAAACGCTTCCAGGTCTGCGTGACGGCCGATTCGCTGGAGCATTTCCTCGGGGTGCGCAAGCATCGCTATGGTCTGGCCGAGCAGCAGGATCAGATCGGTCAGGTGACCGGCCTGGCCTGGACTCAGGTCGGTGGCGAGCTGCTGACCATCGAGGCGGCGGTAGTGCCAGGCAAGGGCCAGCTGATCAAGACCGGTTCGCTGGGTGATGTGATGCTCGAATCGATCACCGCTGCGCAAACCGTAGTCCGCAGTCGTGCCAAGAGTCTGGGCGTGCCTGTGGACTTCTATGAGAAGCAGGACATCCATATCCATATGCCGGAGGGGGCTACCCCCAAAGATGGCCCCAGCGCCGGCGTTGGCATGTGTACGGCGCTGGTTTCAGCCTTGACCCAGATTCCCGTGCGCGCCGATGTGGCAATGACTGGTGAAATCACCTTGCGCGGACAGGTTCTGGCAATTGGAGGGCTTAAGGAAAAGCTGCTGGCGGCGCACCGCGGCGGAATCAAAACCGTGATCATTCCCGAAGAGAATGTGCGCGATTTGAAGGAAATTCCCGAGAATATTAAGCAGGACTTGCAGATTAAACCGGTTAAATGGATTGACGAAGTCCTGCAAATTGCGCTGCAATACGCCCCGGAGCCCTTGCCTGATGCGGCTCCCGAGATAGTTGCAAAGGATGACAAGCGCGAGTCTGATTCCAAGGAGCGAATTAGCACGCATTAGCCGGAGGGCTTCCTTGACATAATTTTGAAGCCCTTGTTATAAAGCGGCTCTTATCGTGTCGGCAGGCCATCCAGCACCCGCTTTGCTTACACTTAAAAGCAAGAAACAAACTCAAATAGAAATTAAGGGGACTTAAGAGTGAACAAGTCGGAACTGATCGATGCCATCGCTGCATCTGCTGATATCCCAAAAGCTGTTGCTGGCCGTGCGCTGGACGCAGTAATTGAATCCGTTACTGGTGCTCTGAAAGCGGGTGACTCCGTAGTACTGGTTGGTTTCGGTACCTTCGCTGTCAAAGAGCGCGCTGCTCGTACCGGCCGCAATCCGCAAACTGGTAACCCGATCAGCATCGCTGCTGCCAAGATTCCAGGCTTCAAAGCCGGCAAAGCTCTGAAAGACGCTGTTAACTAAGCCGCTTTCGATTTTGCCCACCAGGTCAGTACGCCTGATCTGGCAGCGGAGCGGTAGCCCGGACGGACAGCATATTCGGGCCATCACGAATCGATACTGTCATTTCGTTCCGCTTCGTTAGTACGAGAAGGCGCATCCTCTGATGCGCCTTTCTTCTATCCGGATTTTACCCACACTGCGCGACTGCTAATTTTGTACAGTCGTTCTGGGGGACGCATGCTGCAGAACATCAGGGACAATTCACAGGGTTGGATTGCCAAAACCATTATCGGCATCATTGTCGCGCTGCTGGCGCTGACGGGTGTGGATGCCATTTTTACCAGCACCAGCAATAGCCAGAATGCCGCGGTGGTCAACGGCGAGAAAATCACTACGGTGGAGCTGAATCAAGCTGTCGAGATGCAGCGTCGTCAATTGCTGCAGCAGCTGGGCCGTGATTTCGATGCATCCTTGCTGGATGAGAAGCTGTTGCGCGAGTCGGCCCTGAATGGCCTGATTGAGCGCGCCGTGTTGCTGCAGGGAGCCAAGGACGCCAAGTTCGCATTTTCTCAGCAAGCCCTCGACCAGCTGATTCTGCAAACCCCCGAGTTTCTTGTGGATGGCCAGTTCAGTGCCGAGCGCTTCGATCAGGTGATTCGTCAGCTGGGCTACAACCGTTTGCAGTTCCGCCAGATGCTTGAGCAGGAAATGCTGATCGGTCAGCTGCGTGCGGGCCTAGCCAATAGCGGTTTTGTCACCGATAAGCAGGTGCAGGCGTTTGCCAGCCTGGAGAAGCAGACCCGCGATTTCGCCACCCTGACGCTGCAGGCGGATCTCGATGCCGTGGTGCTCAGCGACGATGACATCAAGGCCTATTACGAGGCCAAGGCCAGCGAGTTCATGACCCCGGAGCAGGTTGTCCTGGAGTATGTCGAGCTGAACAAGGCGGCCTTTTTCGACCAGGTAGAGGTCAGCGCCGAGGCGTTGCAAACTGCCTACGAAAATGAAATCGCCAACCTGGCCGAGCAGCGCCGCGCCGCGCATATCTTGCTGGAAGTGAATGACGCGCTGAATGACGAGCAAGCCCAGGCCAAACTGGTCGAAGTGCAGAAACGTCTGGAGCAGGGCGAGGATTTTGCGGCGCTGGCCAAAGAGCTCTCCGATGACTCCGGCTCGGCAGGCGACGGTGGTGATCTGGGCTTTGCCGGCCCGGGCGTGTATGACCCGGCGTTCGAAGAGGCGCTCTATGCGCTGGACAAGAATGCCGTGTCTGCACCGGTGCGCAGCGAGTTCGGCTGGCACCTGATCAAGCTGCTTGACGTGCAGGCACCCGAAGTGCCGAGCTTTGCCAGCCTCGAAGAAAAACTGAAGCGCGACCTCAAGGCGCGTCAGGTCGAGCAGCGCTTTGTCGAAGTTGCCAAGGAGCTTGAGGATTCGGCTTTCGAGGCTTCCGATCTGGCTCAGCCAGCCCAGGAGCTTGGCCTTGAGGTCAAGCTGACTGAAGCCTTCGGGCGGCAGGGCGGCAGCGAAGGCCTGAGCGCCAATCGGCAGGTGATCCAGGCCGCGTTCAGTGACGAGGTGTTGGAGGACGGTAGCAACAGCAGTGTGATCGAGCTCGATCCCGATACGGTGGTGGTTGTGCGGGTCAAGGAACACAGCAAGCCTGAGCAGTTGCCGCTTGAGCAGGTGCAGGACAGCATCCGTGAACAGCTGACCAAGGTGCGCGCCAGCGAAGCGGTCAAGGCCAAGGGCGAGGCGCTGCTGGCCGCGCTGCGCAGTGGCCAGACGCCAATAGAGCAGGCAGATGCTGCGCAGTCCTGGCAAGTGGTCGAAGCGGCTACCCGGAGCCATGAGGGTGTAGAGCCTGCAGTGTTGCAGACGCTGTTCCGCATGCCCAAGCCGGCCAACGCGGACACGCCGAGCTTTGCCACTGTCAGCCTGAACAATGGCGATCTGGTGGTGCTGCGTCTGAACGGCGTCAGTCAGCCCGAGCAGGTCCTGTCCGACGAGGACAAGGCGATGTACAGCCGCTTCCTGGCCTCGCGCGTTGGTCAGCAGGATTTCGCTGCCTTCCGCAAGCAGCTGGAAGCCAAGGCCGATATCGAACGCTTCTGATCGATAGCGTTAGTAAAGGAATGGCAGGTAGCCATTTTTAACGTCGCGCAGCGACGGCCCTAAGGGTAATTGCCACGGATGGCAAAGCATAAAAAATGGCCGGGAGCCATTTTTAACGTCGCGTAGCGACGGCCCGAAGGTTGAGTGCCATGGATGGCAACGCATAAAAAAGGCCGCTTAGTTAAGCGGCCTTTTTTATTGTTGCTGTCTAACGGCTTACTCGTCCATGGCACCCATGGCGGTGGTGTTGAAGCCGCCATCGACGTACATGATCTCGCCGCTGACGCCCGAGGCCAGGTCGGAGCAGAGGAAGGCACCGGCATTGCCGACTTCGTCGATGGTGACGTTACGGCGCAGCGGGGTCTGCTTCTCGTTGGCGGCGAGCATCTTGCGGAAGCTCTTGATCCCGGATGCCGCGAGGGTGCGGATAGGGCCGGCGGAGATGGCGTTGACGCGAGTACCTTCCGGGCCGAGGCTGCCGGCCAGGTAGCGTACGCCGGCTTCCAGGCTGGCCTTGGCCATGCCCATGACGTTGTAGTTGGGCATGGTGCGCTCGGCACCCAGGTAGGACAGGGTCAGCAGGCTGCCATTACGGCCCTTCATCATCTCGCGGCCGGCCTTGGCCAGGGCGACGAAGCTGTAGGCGCTGATGTCGTGAGCGATGCGGAAGCCTTCGCGGGTGGTGACGTCGGTGAAGTCGCCATCCAGCTGGTCGCCCGGGGCGAAACCAACAGAGTGAACGATGCAGTCCAGGCCGTCCCACTTCTTGCTCAGGGCTTCGAATACCGAAGCGATTTCCTCGTCGTTGGCCACGTCGCAAGGGAAGCACAGCTCAGGACCTGAGCCCCAGTCAGCGGCAAAGCCTTCGACGCGGCCTTTGAGCTTTTCGTTCTGGTAGGTGAAGGCCAGTTCGGCACCTTCACGGTGCATGGCTGCCGCGATGCCGGAGGCGATGGACAGTTTGCTGGCGACGCCAACGATCAGTACGCGCTTGCCGCTTAGAAAACCCATGGGTGTTGTTCCTCTTCCTGTCTACAAGGATTGGCAGGCAGTTGAAAAGCTACCTGCGTTGCCATCACTGCTTTTGCCTTGCGCTGGCTGCCTCGCCAACGCTTTTCAATAGCCTGTTAGTCAGCTGGGACCATAAAGGCCGCTTCCAGCAACTGCTGTGTATAGATGTCCTGTGGCGCGGCAAAGACACGTGCCGCCGGGCCTTGCTCCACCACTTTGCCCTGTTTGACCACCATCACCTGGTGACTCAAGGCTCTGACTACCGCCAGGTCGTGACTGATAAACAGGTAGGTCAGGTTGTATTTGGCCTGCAGCGAGCGCAGCAGTTCGACCACCTGGCGCTGCACTGTGCGGTCGAGGGCCGAGGTTGGCTCATCCAGCAGGATCAGTGCCGGTTTCAGCACCAGGGCGCGGGCGATGGCGATGCGTTGGCGCTGGCCGCCGGAGAACTCGTGGGGGTAGCGGTGGCGGGTGTCCGGGTCCAGGCCCACTTCCACCAGTGCGGCGACAATTGCCTGTTCCTGCTCTGCCGCATTACCCATATGGTGAATCTGCAGGCCCTCGCCGACGATCTGGCCCACCGACATGCGCGGGCTCAGGCTGCCGAAGGGGTCCTGAAACACCACCTGCATCTGCCTGCGTAGCGGGCGCACGTCATGCTGCGACAGGCCGTCCAGGGCTTGGCCCTGAAAACGTATGCCGCCCTGGCTGCCCAGTAGGCGCAGGATCGCCAGGCCGAGGGTGGATTTCCCCGAGCCGCTTTCGCCGACTATGCCCAGGGTCTGGCCCTGGGGCAGGCTGAAGTTGATCCCGTCCACGGCCTTGACGTGGTCGACCGTGCGGCGCAGCAGGCCTTTCTTTATCGGAAACCAGACGCGCAGGTTCTCGACTTCGAGCATGGTCTTGCCTGGGGGCAGATCAACGGGGCCGCCACTGGGTTCCGCACCCAGCAGTTCGCGGGTGTAGGGGTGTTGCGGGGAGTGGAACAGGGTCTGGCAGCTGGCCTGTTCGACGATATGCCCGCGCTGCATCACGCAAACGCTATGGGCAATGCGCCTGACCAGGTTGAGGTCATGGCTGATCAGCAGGATGGCCATTCCCAGTTTGCTCTGCAGGTCCTTGAGCAGTTCGAGGATCTTCAGCTGTACGGTCACGTCCAGAGCGGTGGTGGGCTCGTCGGCGATCAGCAGTTCCGGCTCGTTGGCCAGGGCCATGGCGATCACCACGCGTTGCCGTTGACCGCCGGAGAGCTCGTGGGGGTAGGCTTTCAGGCGCTTGTGCGGCTCGGGGATGCCGACCAGGTCGAGCAGCTCCAGGGTGCGGGCGGTGGCGGCCTTACCGCTCAGGCCCTTGTGCAGGGTCAGCACCTCGTTGATCTGCTTCTCGATGCTGTGCAGCGGGTTGAGCGAGGTCATGGGTTCCTGGAACACCATGGCGATGCGGTTACCCCGGATGCCGCGCAGTTTATTCTCGTTCAGCTTGAGCAGGTCTTGCCCTGCGTAATGAATACTGCCACTCGGGTGCTGGGCCAGCGGGTAGGGCAGCAGGCGCAGGATCGAGTGGGCGGTGACCGATTTTCCCGAGCCGCTTTCGCCCACCAGGGCCAGGGTCTCGCCGCGCTTGATGTCAAAGCTGACCGCCTCCACCACGCGCTGCTTGCTGTTGCCGGTGACGAACTCGACGGCCAGGTCGCGCACTTCGATGAGGTTGTTCGATTCGGTCATCTCATTTCCTCGGGTCGAAGGCGTCGCGCGCCGCTTCGCCGATAAACACCAGCAAACTCAGCATCAGAGCCAGCACCGCAAAGGCGCTGATCCCCAGCCAAGGGGCCTGCAGGTTGGATTTACCCTGGGCTACCAGCTCGCCCAGGGACGGTGCGCCCGGCGGCAGGCCAAAGCCGAGGAAGTCCAGGGCGGTCAGGGTGCCGATCGCGCCAGTGAGGATAAAGGGCATAAAGGTCATGGTTGAGACCATGGCGTTGGGCAGGATATGGCGGAACATGATCGCGCCGTTCTCCATGCCCAGGGCGCGGGCGGCGCGTACGTATTCCAGGTTGCGTCCACGCAGGAACTCGGCGCGCACCACATCCACCAGGCTCATCCAGGAGAACAGCAGCATGATGCCCAGCAGCCACCAGAAATTCGGCTGCACGAAGCTGGCCAGGATGATCAGCAGGTAGAGCACCGGCAGGCCGGACCAGATTTCCAGAAAGCGTTGTCCGGCCAGATCGACCCAGCCGCCATAGAAACCCTGCAGGGCACCGGCGAACACGCCGATCACCGAGCTCGCCAGGGTCAGGATCAGGGCAAACAGCACCGAGATGCGAAAGCCGTAGATTACCCGGGCCAATACGTCGCGGCCCTGGTCGTCGGTGCCCAGCCAGTTCTCCGCCGAGGGCGGCGCGGGGGCCGGCACCTGCAGGTCGTAATTGATGCTGGAGTAGCTGTAGGGAATCGGCGGCCAGAGCATCCAGCCGTCCTTGGCCGCGATCAGTTCGCGGATATAGGGGCTCTTGTAGTTGGCCTGCAGCGGGAACTCGCCGCCAAAGGTGGTTTCCGGGTAGCGCTTGAGCACCGGGAAATACAATTCGCCGTCGTACTGCACGACCAGCGGCTTGTCGTTGGCGATCAGTTCGGCACCCAGGGTGACGAAAAACAGCGCAAGAAAGATCCACAGCGACCACCAGCCGCGCTTGTGGGCCTTGAACAGCTGGAAGCGTCGCTGGTTGATAGGGGACAGTTTCATCTCAACTCTCCCGACTTTCGAAGTCGATACGCGGATCGACCAGGGTGTAGGTAATGTCGCCGATCAATTTCACTACCAGCCCGAGCAAGGTGAAGATAAACAGGGTGCCGAACACCACCGGATAATCGCGGTTGATCGCCGCCTCGAAGCTCATCAGGCCGAGGCCGTCGAGGGAGAAAATCACCTCGATCAGCAGGGAGCCGGTGAAGAAAATCCCGATAAAGGCCGAGGGGAAGCCGGCGATGATGATCAGCATGGCGTTGCGGAACACATGGCCGTAGAGCACGCCGTTGTTGGTCAGACCCTTGGCCCTGGCGGTGGTCACGTATTGTTTGTTGATCTCGTCGAGGAAGCTGTTCTTGGTCAGCAGGGTCAGGGTGGCGAAGTTGCCGATGACCAGGGCGGTGACGGGCAGCGCCAGGTGCCAGAAGTAGTCGAGCAGCTTGCCGCCAAAACTCAGCTCGTCGAAGTTGTTCGAGGTCAGCCCGCGCAGCGGGAACCAGTCGAAATAGCTGCCGCCGGCGAACAGCACGATCAGCAGGATGGCGAAGAGGAACGCCGGAATCGCATAGCCGACGATGATCGCCGAACTGGTCCAGACGTCGAAGGCGCTGCCATGCCGGGTGGCCTTGGCGATCCCCAGGGGGATCGACACCAGGTACATGATCAGGGTGCTCCATAGCCCCAGGGAGATCGACACTGGCATCTTCTCGATGATCAGGTCGATGACCTCTGCGTCGCGGAAGAAGCTCGAGCCGAAATCGAGCTGGGCATAGCTTTTCAGCATCAGCCAGAAGCGTTCCGGGGCCGGCTTGTCGAAGCCGTACATGCGCTCGATTTCCGCCACCAGTTCGGGGTCCAGGCCCTGGGCACCGCGGTAGTTGGAGCCGGCCACCGAGACCTCGGCACCGCCGCCGGCGATGCGACTGGTGGCACCCTCGAAGCCTTCCAGCTTGGCGATCATCTGCTCGACCGGGCCGCCGGGAGCGGCCTGGATGATGATGAAGTTGATCAGCAGAATGCCGAACAGGGTGGGGATGATCAGCAGCAGGCGACGGAAGATATACGCCAGCATCTTATTGCTCCGCCGTCGGCGAGGCGGCCGGTTCTGGCTGCGCCTCGGTGGCCTGCGGGCGGACCCACCAGGTGTTCAGACCGATATCGTATTGCGGGGTGACTTTCGGATGCTCGAAGCGGTTCCAGTAGGCCACGCGCCAGGTCTTGATATGCCAGTTGGGGATCACGTAATGGCCCCAGAGCAGGACGCGATCCAGGGCCCGGGTATGCTCGATCAGGCTTTGCCGTGAGCCGGCGTTGATCAGGCCTTCGACCAGCTGGTCCACGGCCGGGTCCTTCAGGCCGATAAAGTTGCGACTGCCGGGGTTGTCGGCGCTGCTGGAGTGCCAGTATTCGCGCTGCTCGTTACCGGGGGAGTTGGATTGGCCGAAGCCGCTGACAATCAGGTCGAAATCGCGCGAGCGCAGGCGGTTGATGTACTGGGAGACATCGACCCGGCGGATCACCAGGTCGATGCCGAGGTCTGACAGGTTGCGTTTGAACGGCAGCAACACACGCTCGAATTCGGTCTGGGCGAGGAGGAACTCGAAGCTGACGGCTTTGCCTTCCGCGTCGAGCATCTGGTCGCCTTCGATGCGCCAGCCGGCTTCCTGCAGCAGCTGATAGGCACGGCGCTGCTGTTCGCGAATGATGCCGCTGCCATCGGTAACCGGCGGCTGGTATTCGTCGCTGAATACCTGCGGCGGGATCTGTTCACGCAGTGGCTCCAGCAGTTTCAGCTCGCCTGGGCTGGGCAGGCCGACGGAGGCCAGTTCGGAATTGTCGAAATAGCTGCGGGTGCGGGTGTAGGCACCGTTGAACAGCTGGCGGTTGGCCCATTCGAAATCGAACAGCAGGCCTAGGGCCTCGCGTACGCGGCGATCCTGGAACAACGGGCGGCGGGTATTGTAGATAAAGCCCTGCATGCCCGCCGGGTTGTGGTTGGCGATTTCTTCCTTGATCAGCTGGCCGTTGGCGACCGCGTCGATGTTGTAGGCGGTGGCCCAGTTCTTTGCGCTGGTTTCCAGCCAATAGTCGAACTGGCCGGCCTTCAGGGCTTCCAGGGCCACGGTGTTATCGCGGTAGTAATCGATCCGGCGGGTGTCGAAGTTGTAGAAGCCGCGGTTGACCGGCAGGTCCTTGGCCCACCAATCCTTGACCCGCTCGTAGCGGATCGAACGGCCGGCCTGCACCTCGGCGACCCGGTAGGGGCCGCTGCCCAGAGGGATTTCCAGATTGCTCTTGCTGAAGTCGCGCTCGGCCCACCAGTGTTTGGGCAGCACCGGTAACTGACCGACAATCAGTGGCAGCTCGCGGTTGCCGGCGTGCTTGAACACAAAGCGCACCTTGAGTGGCCCCTCGATTTCGACCCGATCGACATCGGCATAGTAGCCGCGGTAGGTGGGGGCCCCTTTGCTCATCAGGGTTTCGAAGGTGAATTTGACGTCTTCGGCGGTGACTGGCTGGCCATCGTGGAAGTGTGCCTCAGGGCGCAGATAAAAACGCACCCAGGCGTTGTCCGGGGCCTTCTCGATCTTTTCCGCCACCAGGCCGTACTCGGTAAAGGGTTCATCCAGGCTGTGGTGGGTCAGGGTGTCGTAGATCAGGCCGAGATCGTCGGCGGCCACCCCCTTGTTGATAAAGGGGTTGAGGCTGTCGAAGCCGCCGAAGCCGGCCTGGCGCAAGCTGCCACCCTTGGGCGCGTCGGGGTTTACGTAATCGAAGTGCTGGAAATTGGCCGGGTATTTGGGGGGCTCGTCGTACAGGGTCTGGGCGTGTTTGGGGCCGGCCAGGGCCAGGCCGGCGAGGCTGAGCAGGGCAATGCCGCTGCCGTGGACGAGTAGGGCGCGCAACGCATGAGTCATTCAGCGTTCTCCATGGACTTCAGCCACCAGGTCCGTAGCCCCAGGGTGTAGGGCGGTGTGGCGACAAAGGCAAATCGGTTGCGATATGCCAGGCGGTGATAATCGATATACCAGTTCGGGATGCTGTAGTGCTGCCAGAGCAACACGCGGTCGAGGGCGCGGGTTGCGGCGACCTGCTCGTCGCGGGTCTGCGCCGAGAGCAGGCGGTCGATCAGGCTGTCCACCACCGGGTGGCTGACGCCCGCATAATTCTTGCCGCCCTTGAGATTGGCCTGGCTGGAGTGGAAGTACAGTGACTGTTCCAGGCCAGGGCTGAGGGTCTGCGGCAGGGTCAGGAGGATCATGTCAAAGTCGAATTGATCGAGGCGCTGTTTGTACTGGGCGCGGTCGACGGTGCGCAGGCTGGCCTGGATGCCGATGCTGGCAAGGTTTTCGGTAAAGGGCTGGAGAATGCGCTCGAGGTTGGGATTGACCAGCAGTATCTCGAAGCGCAGAGGCTCGCCCTGGCTATTGAGCAGGCGTTGCCCTGCGGGTTTCCAGCCGGCGTCGGCCAATAGACCCAGGGCCCGGCGCAAGGTTTCCCGGGGGATACCGCGGCCATCGGTCTGCGGCATCGTGAAGGGTTCGCTAAACAGGCGCGGCGGTAATTGCTTGCGGTGCGGCGAAAGCAGCAGCCATTCGGCCCCTTCCGGCTTGCCGCGGGCGGAGAACTCACTGTTGGGGTAGTAGCTCTTGGCACGGGTATAGGAGCTGTTGAACAGCGCGCGGTTGGCCCATTCGAAATCGAACATCAGGCCCATGGCCTCGCGCGCCCTGACGTCGCTGAACACGCTGCGCCGGGTGTTCATAAACAGTGCCTGGGTCTGGGTGGGGATCTGGTGCGGAATTTCTGCCTTGATCACTTCGCCGCGGGCCAGGGCCGGGAAGCGGTAGCCGCTGGCCCAGTTCTTCGCCTGCTGCTCGATATAGATGTCGAACTCGCCGGCCTTGAAGGCTTCGAAGGCGACATGGCTGTCGCGATAGAACTCCACTTCAACCCGGTCGAAGTTGTATTTGCCGCGGTTGACCGGCAGTTGGGTGCCCCACCAGTCCTTGACCCGCTCGAAGGTCAGGCTGCGCCCGGGGCTGACCTTGGTGATGCGGTAGGGGCCGCTGCCCAGCGGCGGTTCGTAGGTGGTGGCCTTGAAGTCGCGATCCTGCCAGTAATGTTGCGGCAGCACCGGCAGCTCGCCCAGGCGCAGGATCAGCAGTGGATTGCCGGCACGCTTGAAGACGAAGCGCACGCTGTGCCGATTGAGAATATCGACGCGCTGCACTTCCTGCAGGCTGGTGCGGTACTGCGGGTGGCCGTCCTTGAGCAGCAGCTTGTAGGAAAAGGCCACGTCATAGGCGGTGATGGGCTTGCCATCGTGGAAGCGGGCCTCGGGGCGCAGGTTGAATACCACCCAGCTGCGGTCCTCGCTGTACTCGACCGAGCGGGCAATCAGGCCATAACTGGAGGTGGGTTCATCGCCCGAGGGATCGTACGCGCCGGTTCCGACCATCAGCGGGGCGTTGAACTCATTGACCCCGTACTGCAGGAAGTTGGCGGTGGCGACCGGGCTGCTGCCCTTGAAGGTATAGGGGTTCAGGGTGTCGAAGCTGCCTGACGCCATGATCCGCAGGGTGCCGCCCTTGGGGGCTTCGGGGTTTACCCAGTCGAAGTGGGTAAAGCTGGCGGGGTACTTTAGCACCCCGAATTGGGCGTAGCCGTGACTTTCGCGAAGAGTCGACCAGGCCGGAAAGCTGATGGCCAGGCAGAGGAACAGCGAGAGGAGGGGACGTATCAAGTGAAATATCCGATCCGTGGCGTCTTATGGGCTGCTGGTCAGGTACAGTAACAGCTTGTATCCGCTGGAAAAAGAGCAGGTCAGCCAGTGAGTAACAGTTTGACTACACTATCTCCAACTACTGCGAGGCGATGATCTTGGGTATACGTAGCCATGGCATGCATTCATGGATTGAAAGATTTAACCAAGCTGAATTGCCCGCCCTCGCGGCGGTGGTGCAGGACTTGCACCGATTGACCCAGAACGGCAAGTCATCGGTCCAGCAACTGGCCGATGTGCTGTTGCGCGATGCTTCCTTGACCTCCAAGGTGCTGCGCATCGGCAACAGCGTCTACTACAACCCCTCCCAGGAAACCATTCGCACCATTTCCCGCGCGATTGTTCTGATCGGCTTCGATAATGTGCGTCAGATCGGCCTGTCGGTGAGCCTGATCGACGGGCTGTTGGGCAGCGCCTCGCGCGATCAGTTGCAGGAATTGCTGGCGCGCTCCTTTCATGCCGCGGTGCAGGCCCGCAACATCGCCGGTTACGTGCTGGCCAAGCATGAGGAGGAGGTCTTCGTCGCGGCCCTGCTGCATAACATCGGCGAGCTGGCCTTCTGGGGTTGTGGCGGCGATCAGGCCGACGAGTTGGCCAGCGCCCTGGCCCAGCCCGGCGTGGATGCCGACGAGGCGGTAATGGCGGTGCTCGGCACCAGCTTTCGCCAGCTGACCCAGGGCCTGGTGAAAAGCTGGAATCTGGGCGGCATTGTCGGCCTGGCGCAAAACAGTGCCAGCCATAACGACCCCGCCGTGCGCGCGGTCAGCCTGGGTGCGCGGATCAGCGAGGCTGCCTTGCAGGGCTGGGACTCGACGGCCATGGAAAAACTCCTCGGCGAGATGGCGAGCCTGACCGGGGTCAGCCCCGAGGAGGCCATGCAACAGGTGCTGGCCAGTGCCGACGAGGCGGTCAAGGTGGCCGCAACCTTCGGGGCCAGCGAACTCGGCAAGCTGATTCCCAATACCGACCCGGAGCAGATTCGTCTGCAGCAGGAGCAGCGCAAGGCCAGCCTGTTGCAGCCCAATCTGCTGGTGTTGCAGCAGGCCTTGCAGGACTTGGGGCAGATGGCGGTGCAGCGCGGCGAGGTGGGCCATATTCTCGACACCCTGCTCAGGGGCCTGCATCAGGGGGCCGGGCTGGAGCGGGTGATGCTGGTGGTGCTGGCCGACGGGCAGAGTTGTTTCCGAGCCAAGCGGGTGGTAGGCGAGGGCACGGAAAACGGCCTGAGCGATTTTGTTCTACCGGTCGAACAACCCGAGCAGCAGCATATCTTCAGCTATGTGCTGCGCAACAAGGAGGCTCTGTGGATGGGCGTGCCGGCCAGCTATAACCTCGCCGAACTGGTGACCCAGCCGATTCGCCAGCGACTGGGCCAGGGCATGTTCTTCATCGCCCCGCTGTTGGCCGGCAAGCGCGAGATCGGGGTGATATATGCCGATGGCCGGGTTTCCGGGCGAGCCCTGAAGCACGAGCAGTTTGTTGCCTTCCAGCGCTTTACCCAGCTGACCGGGCGCTGTCTGGAAGCGCTGACAAAGAAGGGCTGACAGGCTGCCTCGTGACAGCCAGCGGGCTGTCACGAGCACGGGTTAGCGCGGTACGTAGAGGGTCAGGGTTTGCCCTGGCTTGAGGTCTTTGCCGGCCCGCGGATTCCAGGTTTGCAGGTTCTTCATCGGTACCTTGAAACGCTTGGCGATCAGGTACAGGGAGTCGCCATGGCGCACTCGGTAGTAGGTCACGTCGCTCGTTGAGCCGCTTGCCCCGTGCAGGTTGAGGGTCTGGCCCACGCGCAGGGTGTTGCCCGAGAGCTTGTTCCAGCGCTGCACGTCCTTGACCGCAAGCTGGTGGTTCCTGGCGATCTGCCAGAGATTGTCGCCGCTTTTCACTCGATAGGTGCGGGGCTTCTGTGCGCTGCTGGGGCTGTGCTGCAGGCCCAGGTCGGCGCGCTGCGCACCGGGCTGGGCGGGGATGCTCAGTACCTGGCCGATCCGCAGCGTGTTGCTGCTGAGCTTGTTGATGTCCTTGAGCGTATTGACCGTCAGCTGATGGCGGCTTGCAATGCTGTGCAGGCTGTCGCCCGAGCGCACTCGGTACTGCTGCCAGTCCACCAGCTCCTGGGGCTTCATCAAGAGCAGGTTGGCGGTCAGCAGTTCGGCCTTGTCGGTTGGTACCAGCAGGTGCTGCGGACCGTCGAGGGTCACCCCTTTCTTGAAGGCGGGGTTGAGCAGATAGAGTTCATCCTCATCCAGACCGGCCATGGCGGCCACCCGCGACAGGTCCATGCGCTGCTTGAACTCGACCTTCTCGAAGTAGGGCTCATTGGCAATCGGGTTGAGGCTGACGCCATAGGCCTGGGGAGTCAGCACCACCTGGGACAGGGCCAGCAGCTTGGGCACGTAGTTCTGGGTTTCTTTGGGCAGATTGAGGTTCCAGTAATCGGTCGGCAGACCGAGTTTCTGGTTACGCTCGATCGCCCGGCTGACCCGACCTTCGCCGGCGTTGTAGGCGGCGAGGGCGAGCAGCCAGTCACCGTTGAACATTTCCTTGAGGCGGGACAGGTAGCTGATGGCGGCATCGGTCGAGGCCATTACATCGCGCCGGCCGTCGTACCAATTAGTCTGGCGCAGGTTGAAGTTACGCCCGGTGGAGGGAATGAATTGCCACAGGCCGACCGCGTGGGCGTGCGAATAGGCCAGGGGGTTGTAGGCGCTTTCGATCATTGGCAGCAGGGCCAGCTCCATCGGCATATTGCGCTGTTCCAGGCGCTCGACGATAAAGTGGATATAGGGGCTGCTGCGCTCGCCGACCTTTTCCACAAAGGAAGGGTTGCTGACAAACCACAGGCGCTGCTGCTCGATACGCGGGTTGAGGGTGATGCTGTCTTGCAGCTGATAGCCGGCGCGTACCCGTTCCCAGATGTCCTTGGGCTCTTCCGGTACCAGCGGCTGAAGGCTGTCGGTCAGCCACTCCGGCTCCTGCTCCAGGCCGACGGCGCGATCGGTGTCGCGGCTGTGGTCGTCGGCGGGCCTGTCGCCCATGCTCTGACAGCCAGCGAGGGTTATGCAAAACACCACCGCAAGCGCCCGGGAGCCTTGGGTCAATGCCTTTAAATTCAAGGTCTTGCGTGGTGATTGGGGCATTGGCTGAGGGGGGCGTCCGGGCTGAAAGATCGGGGGATTCTAGGAACGAGGCCGCTGCTGGTCAAGTTTTAACCAGTCTTTTGTGGGCTTATCGTGCTTTTAGAACTTATCTTTCCAGGCACGCAGAGCGGCAAAAACCTGCTCGTTCGTACGCGTCATGGGGCCATTGCGGTTATCGATCTGGCGTTGCACCTCCGTCTCGGCGCTGCGCAGAAAGGGGTTGGTGGCACGCTCCAGAGCCAGGGTCGAGGGCAGGCTGATCCGCCCGGCTTCACGCCAGGCCGTGACCTGTTCGAGGCGCTGCTGGATCTGCCGGTTTTGTGGTTCCACCGCGATGGCAAAGCGCAGGTTGCTCAGGGTGTACTCATGGGTGCAGAACACCTGGGTCTGGTCTGCCAGGGCGGCCAGGCGACTGAGGGAGTGGTGCATCTGCTCGGGGCTGCCTTCGAACAGGCGGCCGCAGCCTGCGGCAAACAGGGTGTCGCCACAGAACAGCCAGTGCTGCTGTGCCTGGTGGTAGGCAATATGCCCCAGGGTATGACCAGGCACCTCGATAACGCTGAACACCTGGCCCAGCACCTCGACCTGGTCACCTTCGCCGAGTGCCTGGTCGCGGCCGGGAATCTGTTCTTTGGCCGGCCCCAGCACCCGGGCCCCGCTCAGCGCCTTCAGACGCTCGATGCCGCCGACATGGTCGAAGTGGTGATGGGTGATCAGGATATCGCTCAGCTGCCAGTCGGGATGAGCCGCGAGCCAGGCTTCGACGGGGGCGGCATCACCGGGGTCGACCACGGCGCAGCGGCGCTGCTCGGGGTCCTGCAGCAGCCAGATATAGTTGTCGGAGAAAGCGGGCAGGGCGTCGATTTTTATCATGATGCGGGTCGCTACGCAGGCCATAAAGGTGCATCTTAGGTCTCATTGGCGGTGCTGGCTATGCAGGTAATCCTTATGTCTGACCATCCTTTTGCCCTGGCCGACAGCGATTGGCTCAGCCTGATCGGCAAGGCGCGCAACTGGTTCAACGGCCCCTACGGGCAATTGCTCCTGGAGCAGGAGCGTCGCCTGCTGGAAGACGAGCTGGCGCGCTTCTTTGGCGGCTACCTGGTGCACTACGGGCCCTCGGCCCAGCCCATTCCCGATGCTGCGCAGATCCAGCGCAGCGTGCGCCTGGGCGCGCCCTTCAGTGGCGTGGAGATCGTCTGCGAGGAGCAATCCTGGCCCCTTACCGAACATGCCGCCGATGTCGTGGTGCTGCAACACGGTCTGGATTTCAGCCTGTCGCCCCACGGTCTGCTGCGTGAGGCTGCGCGTAGCGTCAGGCCCGGTGGTCATTTACTGATCGTCGGGGTCAATCCGCGCAGCGCCTGGGGCTTGCGCCACTTCTTTACCCGGGATGCCCTGCATCAGGCGCGCTGCATTGCCCCCAACCGGGTCTGCGACTGGCTGCACCTGCTGGGCTTTGCGCTGGAGAAACGCCGCTTCGGGTGCTATCGTCCGCCGCTTTCTTCGAGCGCCTGGCAGGCGCGCCTGGCTCCGCTGGAGACCTGGGGCGCGGCCTGGCAGCCGCCCGGCGGCGGCTTTTATGTGCTGGTGGCGCGCAAGCTGGTGGTAGGTCTGCGCCCGCTGCGTCAGCCGAGCCGTCAGCCCATGGGCAAGCTGGTGCCGATGCCGGTTGCCAAGGTCAGCCGCCGCGAGCCGCCACAGAAGTAGAACCGACCGAATATATTGAGTGAGAGATTGCAGCTAGATGAGTGAACAGGTCGAGATCTATACCGACGGTGCCTGCAAGGGTAATCCTGGCATGGGTGGCTGGGGGGCACTGCTGATCTTCAAGGGGGTCGAGAAGGAGCTGTGGGGCGGCGAGGCCGAGACCACCAATAACCGCATGGAGCTGACCGCCGCCATTCGTGCCCTGGCCGAATTGAAGCGCGAGTGCGAGGTGCGCCTGGTTACCGACTCCCAGTATGTGATGCAGGGTATTCAGGAATGGATGCCCAACTGGAAGAAACGTGGCTGGAAAACCGCGGCCAAGCAGCCGGTGAAGAATGCCGACCTGTGGCGGCAGTTGGACGAGCAGGTAGGGCGGCACAAGGTCACCTGGCAATGGGTGCGCGGCCATACCGGCCACCCGGGCAACGAGCGGGCCGACCAACTGGCCAACCGCGGTGTAGACGATGTGAGGAGTGCGAAGCGTGCGTAGTGTTGTTCTCGATACCGAAACCACCGGTATGCCGGTGGGCGATGGCCACCGGATCATTGAAATCGGCTGCGTCGAACTGATCGGCCGGCGTCTGACCGGGCGGCACTACCATGTCTACCTGCAGCCGGATCGCGAGATCGACGAAGGTGCCATCGCGGTTCACGGCATCACCAACGAATTCGTTCAGGACAAGCCGCGCTTCCGGGAAATCGCCGACGAGTTCTTCGAATTCATCAAGGGCGCGCAGCTGATCATCCATAACGCCGCGTTCGACGTTGGCTTTATCAATAACGAGTTCGCCCTGATCAAGCAGGACGAGCGCGCCGACATCAGCGAGCACTGCTCGATTCTCGATACCCTGCTGATGGCTCGCGAGCGTCATCCGGGGCAGCGCAACAACCTCGACGCCCTGTGCAAGCGCTATGGCGTCGACAACTCCGGCCGTGACCTGCACGGCGCTTTGCTCGACGCCGAGATTCTCGCCGACGTCTACCTGACCATGACCGGTGGGCAGACCAATCTGTCCCTGGCCGGCGACGGGTCCGAGGGCGACAGCAACGGTCGCCAGCAGCCTAGTGCAATTCGTCGTCTGCCGGCCGAACGTGCGCTGACCCGGGTGATCCGCGCCAGCGCGGATGAGCTGGCCCTGCACCAGGCGCGCCTGGCGGCCATCGAGAAATCTGCCGGCGCTCCCGCGCTCTGGCAGCAGCTGGAGCAGGCGGGCAGCGAGGGTTGAGAAGGGCCGCGAGTTATCGACTCGCGACCTTTTCGTATAGCCTGACGCAGAGGGGGTTCCGCCTGGCGAGGCGAGCCTCTACCCTGAGGCGATAGGCAGGCTCGGGCCTGTCACATTCAGGGACGCCACAATGTATAAAGACTTAAAATTCCCCGTCCTGATCGTGCACCGTGACATCAAGGCCGATACCGTGGCCGGTGACCGGGTACGCGCCATCGCCCAGGAACTGGAGCAGGACGGCTTCAGCATTCTCTCCACCGCCAGCTCCGCCGAGGGGCGCATCGTTGCCTCCACCCACCACGGTCTGGCCTGCATTCTGGTCGCCGCCGAGGGGGCGGGTGAAGACAAGCGCCTGTTGCAGGACATGGTCGAGCTGATCCGGATCTCCCGGGTACGTGCGCCGCAGCTGCCGATTTTCGCCCTGGGCGAACAGGTGACCATCGAGAACGCCCCAGCCGAAGCCATGGCCGACCTCAATCAGCTGCGCGGCATCCTTTATCTGTTCGAAGACACCGTGCCCTTTCTCGCCCGCCAGGTGGCCCGCGCCGCGCGCAATTATCTGGATGGCCTGCTGCCGCCGTTCTTCAAGGCTCTGGTGCAGCACACCGCGCAGTCCAACTATTCCTGGCACACCCCTGGCCATGGTGGCGGTGTGGCTTATCGCAAGAGCCCGGTGGGCCAGGCGTTTCACCAGTTCTTCGGTGAAAACACCCTCCGTTCCGACCTCTCGGTGTCGGTGCCGGAGCTGGGTTCGCTGCTCGACCACACCGGTCCCCTGGCCGAGGCCGAAGCCCGCGCGGCGCGCAACTTCGGTGCGGACCATACCTATTTCGTGATCAACGGTACCTCGACGGCGAACAAGATCGTCTGGCACAGCATGGTCGGTCGCGACGATCTGGTGCTGGTGGATCGCAACTGCCACAAGTCGATTTTGCATTCGATCATCATGACCGGCGCGATCCCGCTGTACCTGTGCCCTGAGCGCAACGAGCTGGGTATTATCGGGCCGATTCCGCTGTCCGAATTCAGCCGTGAATCGATCCAGGCCAAGATCGATGCCAGCCCCCTGGCCCGTGGCCGCGTGCCGAGCAGCAGCGGGGCGATGGTCAAGCTGGTGGTGGTGACCAACTCCACCTACGACGGCCTCTGTTACAACGCCGAGCTGATCAAGCAGACCCTGGGCAATAGCGTCGAGGTGCTGCATTTCGACGAGGCCTGGTACGCCTATGCGGCCTTTCACGAGTTCTATGCCGGGCGTTACGGCATGGGCACCGCGCGTACCGAGAAGGCACCGCTGGTGTTCACCACTCATTCGACCCACAAGCTGCTGGCGGCCTTCAGCCAGGCTTCGATGATCCATGTACAGGATGGCGGTCAGCGCCAACTGGACCGGGACCGCTTCAACGAAGCCTTTATGATGCACATCTCCACCTCGCCGCAGTACGGCATCATTGCCTCCCTGGACGTGGCCTCGGCCATGATGGAAGGCCCGGCCGGGCGCTCGCTGATTCAGGAAACCTTCGACGAGGCCCTGAGCTTCCGTCGTGCCCTGGCCAACCTGCGACAGAACCTGAGCATCGACGACTGGTGGTTCAGCATCTGGCAACCGCCGCAGGCCGGAGGCGACAATGTAGCCACCGCCGACTGGCTGCTGCAGCCGCAGGCCGACTGGCATGGCTTCGGCGAGGTGGCCGAAGACTATGTGCTGCTCGACCCGATCAAGGTCACCCTGGTCACCCCCGGCCTGACCGCGGGCGGCACCCTGGACGCCCAAGGCATTCCTGCGGCCGTGGTCAGCAAGTTCCTCTGGGAACGCGGCCTGGTGGTGGAGAAGACCGGTCTGTATTCCTTCCTGGTGCTGTTCTCCATGGGCATCACCAAGGGCAAATGGAGCACCCTGCTGACCGAGCTGCTGGAGTTCAAGCGCAGTTACGACGCCAACCTGCCGTTGAGCGATGTGCTGCCGTCGATTGCCCAGGCCGGCAAGACCTTCTATCAGGGCATGGGCCTGCGCGACCTGTGCGATGCCCTGCATGCCTGCTACCGCGAAAACGCCACGGCCAAGGCGCTCAAGCGCATGTACACGGTGCTGCCGGAGGTGGCGATCAAGCCGGCCGATGCCTACAACCAGCTGGTGCGCGGTGAAGTCGAGGCGGTGCCGATCGAACAGCTGGAAGGCCGGATTGCCGCGGTAATGCTGGTGCCTTACCCGCCGGGCATTCCCCTGATCATGCCGGGCGAGCGCTTCACCGCGCAGACCCGCTCGATCATCGACTACCTGATATTCGCCCGCACCTTCGACCTGAGCTTTCCGGGCTTCGATGCCGATGTGCATGGTTTGCAGCGCGAGGAGGGGATCTATACGGTCGACTGCATAAAGGGCTGATCGCCCTCTGGTCCGGTGGCGAGCCTGCCGGACCAGGCTCGACTTTTATGAAGCTCAGCAGATCAAGCGGTTATCGTGGATAACTGAAAATTGAGCTTAACTTTGATGACGTGTCCTGCGTCACAGAGGACGGCATCGACATTTATGTCGTGGTTGTTATAGTTGCTCGATTTTTAGCATAAGAAGAATGCCATGCGCGCTTGCGCCCCAGCTGAGGATGACTGCCATGTCCGACTACAAAGCCTTTAATGTCGTGTTGGCAGATAAGGTCGCCCATGTGGTGATCAATCGCCCGGAAAAGATCAACGCCATGAGCGCCGACTTCTGGAGCGAAATCATCGACATCTTCCGCTGGGTGGACAACACCGATGAAGTGCGGGTAGTGGTGCTCTCCGGGGCGGGTAAGCATTTCTCTTCGGGTATCGACCTGATGATGCTGGCGCAACTGGGCAGCCAGATGGGCCCGGATGTGGGCCGCAATGCGGAAAAACTGCGGCGCAAGATCCTTGAGCTGCAGGCCTCCTTCAATGCCGTGGACAATTGCCGCAAGCCGGTGCTGGCGGCCATCCAGGGCTACTGCCTGGGCGGTGCCATCGACCTGATCTCGGCCTGCGACATGCGTTACTCGACGGTCGATGCGCAGTTCTCGATCAAGGAAATCGATATCGGCATGGCCGCCGATGTCGGCACCTTGCAGCGTCTGCCGCGGATCATCGGCGACGGCATGATGCGCGAGTTGGCCTTTACCGGCCGCACCATCGGGGGTGAAGAGGCGCGCAGCATCGGCCTGGTCAACCGCACCTATGCCGACACCGACGCCCTGCTTGACGGGGTGATGGTCATCGCCCGTGAAATCGCCAGCAAATCGCCGGTGGCGGTACGCGGTACCAAGGAAATGATTCGCTATATGCGCGATCACCGGGTCGACGATGGCCTGGAATATATCGCCACCTGGAATGCCGCCATGCTGCAGTCGGTCGATCTGCGCGTGGCCATGGCTGCCCATATGAGCAAGCAGAAGCCGGAGTTCGCCGACTGATGCCGTCCTTCCACCTGTTTTACTCACCGGCGCGGGAGGCGCAATAGCTCATGGTATCTGGAGCCACGTCACTCAATCTGGTGCGCGATGAACTGTTCACCACCATGGAGGAGGCCGAGTCGAGTCTCGAACAGTTTATCGCCGATCGGCACAACGGCAGCCTGTTGCAACAGGCGGTGGAAAACCTGCAGCAGGTACGCGGCACGCTCAATCTGATCGAGCTCGCTGGTGCCGAGTTGCTGGCCCAGGAAGTGCTCGACCAGGCCACCGATATTCCCGCTGGTGCTGGCGAAGAACGCGATGCGCAGCTTTCGGCCCTGAGCAATGCGCTGCATGTGCTGCGTCGTTATCTGGAAAACGTTGAAGCCAATCGCCAGGAAATGCCCGAGCTGCTGTTGCCGGCGATCAACGATCTGCGCCAGGCCGGCGGCCAGCAGGCCTTGCCGGAAAGCTTCTTTTTCAGCGTGCGCCTGGATCACGAGCGCCCGCGCAGCGCACCTGCGGCTCTCGATGCGGCCGCCAAGGCGGTGGAAGGGCGGCGCTTGCGTCATATGTATCAAGTCGGTCTGCTCGGTTTTATCCGCGAGCAGAATGCCCAGGCCAGCCTGAAGCTGATGGGGCGCGCCTTGAGTCGTCTCGACAACCTGTTTGCCAACGAGCCGCGGGGGCGCTTGTGCTGGATTGGCGCGGCCGCGCTGGAAGCCCAGGTGGATGGCCAGCTGCTGCCGCGCAAGTCGCGAAAACAGCTGTTTTCGCGGTTAGACCGCGAGCTCAAGCAGATGCTCGGCAACGGCCAGTACGAGGCTCCGCGCAGCCTGCTCAAGGAGCTGCTCTACCTAGTGGCGCTGGCCGACAGCCGTGGTCCGCAGGCTCTGGCGCTGAGCAAGGTCTTCGCCCTGACGCCGTTGCCGTTTACTGATCATATGCTGGAGGCCGAATATCAGCGCCTGGCAGGTCCCGGGCAGGCGGTCATGCGTTCGCTGAGCACGGCGATTCGCGAGGAGCTGACCAGCGTCAAGGATATGCTCGACCTGATCGAGCGCGGCACCGTGCAGGCGGAGAGCCTGAGCAACCTGCATGCCCTGCTCGGCAAGCTGAGCAAGACCCTGGGCATGGTCGGCCTGAGTTCGGCGGGCAACGCCCTGGCTGCACAATTGCAGACCGTCGCCAGTTGGAGCGAGGAACAGACTCCGGACTCCGTGCAGCTGAACAGCCTGGCGGATGCGGTGCTCTATGTAGAAGGCATGGTCGCCAGCCTGGAGAGTGGCGAGCGACGCGAGCCGCGGCCTGCCCAGGCGCAGCCGGTCAGCGAGGCGGAGTCCTTCGCCATGCACCAGCTCAATGAGGCGCGCATCGTGGTGGTCGACGAGGCCCAGGCCGGTCTGGCACTGGCCAAGCGTGCGATCACCGCCTATCTGGAGTCGGGCGGCGAGCGTATGCACCTGTCCAATGTGCCGTTCAGCCTGCAGGCGGTGCGTGGCGGCCTGTGGTTTCTTGAACAGGAACGTGCTGCGCTGCTGGTAGGTGCCTGCGCTGATTACATCCAGAAGCAGATGTTCGAAGCGCCGCAGATGCCTTCCGAACAGATGCTGGAAACCCTCGCCGATGCCCTCAGCAGCCTGGAGTATTACCTGGAAGCCGGCGCGGTGATGCGCCCGGAAACCAAGCCCAGCGTCCTCGATCTGGCGGCCGAGAGTGTCCGGGCTCTTGGTATGCCCCAGGTGGCCTGAATGAAACAGCGTTGGCAACCCGCCCATCTCGATAGCCAGCAACCGGGCGGTTGGGTGCTGGCACACTGCAAGCAGCACTTTCTGGCCGACAGCAATGGTGTGCTGTTTCCCCGCGAATGGCTGAAGAAGCAGGAGTTGCCGATTCTGGCCGAGCATGGTGTGGGGCATTTCGACGGCGACGCCGTCTACCTGCTCGAACTGGAGCAGCCGGCCGAGATGCCTGGGTGTTCCTGGCAGAGCCTGCGCCAATTTATGCTGCAGGGCGACGACGACACCTTCAGGCTGCTCAGCTATGCCACGCAGATCGGCACCTGGGCGCGCCAGCACCGTTTCTGTGGCAGCTGCGGTGGTGCCATGCAGCACATCGCTGGCGAGCGGGCGATGCATTGCCCGCGCTGCGAGCTGCAGCATTATCCGCGCCTGTCGCCGAGCATGATTGTGCTGGTGACCCGTGGCGACGAGGTGCTGCTGGCCCGTTCACCGCGCTTTGTCTCCGGGGTCTACAGCACACTGGCCGGGTTCGTCGAGGCCGGCGAGTCGGTCGAGCAGTGCGTGGTCCGCGAAGTGCGCGAAGAGGTGGGGGTCGAGGTCGGCAATCTGCGTTACCTGGGCAGCCAGGGCTGGCCATTTCCCCACTCCCTGATGCTCGGTTTTCACGCCGAGTATGTCAGCGGCGATATTGTCATGCAGGCCGATGAAATCGAGGATGCGCAGTGGTTCAGCGTGCACGATCTGCCGCCGCTTCCGGCGGCCCGTTCCATCGCCCGTTACCTGATCGATGTCTATGTCGCACGCCGGCTGGGGCTGCCTGAGCCGTTGCTGCCGGGTTAGGCGCGCGCTAGCTGTCCTAGGCGAGCCCGAACCAGTGCTGCCAGGCCAGGCGTACAGTCAGGCCTAGTACCATCAGGATAAATACCGGGCGGATAAACTTCGAGCCGCCCTTGATCGCCGTGCGTGCCCCGAGAAAGGCCCCTACCATCAGCGCCAGGCCCATGCTGATGCCAAGCAGCCAGGCCACCTGACCGCTGAAGATAAACACGCTGAGGGCGCAGGCATTGCTGACGAAGTTCATGCTGCGCGCCACGCCGCTGGCCCGCACCAGATCCAGCGGATAGAGCAGCAGGCTGCTGACCGTCCAGAACGCGCCGGTACCCGGCCCGGCCACCCCATCGTAGAAACCCAAACCAAGACCCTGCGGCCATTGCCGACCCTGGGCGATGGGGGCGTCGGCCAGCAGCGGTGCGGCGGGTGTCTTGCCGAACAGCAGGTACAGGCCGCAGGCGAAGACCACCACAGGGAGCATCTGGTTGAGCCAGGCCGACGGCACCCACTGCGCCAGCATCGCTCCCAGTACCGCGCCCACGGCCGTGCCGATCAGCGCATTGCGCCATTGCCGGGGAGCAAACAGCTTGCGCCGGTAGAAGGTGTAGCTGGCGGTGGCCGAGCCAAAGGTGGCGCAGAGCTTGTTGGTGCCCAGGGCCAGATGCGGCGGTAAACCGGCGGTAAGCAGCGCGGGAATGGTCAGCAGGCCGCCGCCGCCGGCAATGGCATCGATAAAGCCGGCCATAAAGGCGACCAGGGCCAGAATCGCCAGGGTCGATAGGTCGACGCTGAACTCGAAGGGGAAAGGCATGAAAAACACGTCCTGTGTCTGATTGTGTGGTTCTCTTGCTGTTCGCAAGTCAGGCAGCTGCGCATAATGCCGGCATTTTCCAGCATAAGGAATGGACCTCGATGCAATATGGCGGACTGGCGTGGGCTACGGCATTGCTGGCAGTGCTGGCGGCCTTGGTGGCGGCCCGGATCCTGTTTAACCAGCAGTGGTTTATGGGGTGGTTGCGCGGCACCTGCGGGCTGGCATTTCTCGGTTTGGCAGCGTTTATCGGGGTACTGACCTACGATCTCGGCAGTTATCGATCGATCCCCCAGGACAAGCCCCTGGCCACCCTGAGTTTCAAGGCCGACGGCCCCTACTATCGGGTCAGCCTACTGGAGGGCAATCGCGAGCGCAGTCTGACCCTGGAGGGCGATCTCTGGCAGCTGGATGCGCGGCTGCTGCAGTGGAAGGGCCTGGCGGCCCTGATCGGCCTGGAGCCGGGTTATCGTCTGGAGAAGCTCTCGGGACGCTTCCTTTCCATCGAGCAGCAGTCTCTGGCTCAGCACGCACGGGTTGCCCTGGCGCACAGTCCCTATGGCATTGACCTGTGGCGCTGGCTGCGCCTGGGCCAGCGCGACCTGTTCGTCTTCGATCCGCAGGGGTTGCGGGTGACCTATCTGCCGATTGCCGACGATGCCGTCTACAGCATCAGCCTGACCCCGGCCGGCTTGCTCGCCAAGCCGATGAATCAGGCCGCCAAGCAGGCCCTGCAGGACTGGCAATAACCGTCAGGCACAAATAGGGTGGCCGTCATGGATGGCAGGCACAAAAAAAGGGACCCGCAGGTCCCTTTCTCTTTATCCGCTTCAGCTCACTCAGGAGAGGAAGCCGCCGTCGACATTCAGCGATACACCGGTGGTGTAGCTGGAGGCATCGCTGGCCAGATAGAGCACCGCGCCGGCCATCTCGCTCGGGTCGGCCACGCGCTTGAGCGGGATGCGCTGCAGGGCCAGGTTGAGGATGGCGTCGTTCTTGGTCAGGGCCGAGGCGAACTTGGTATCGGTCAGGCCTGGCAGCAGGGCGTTGCAGCGGATGCCGAACTGCGCGCACTCCTTGGCGAAGACCTTGGTCATGCTGATCACGGCAGCCTTGGTCACCGAATAGATGCCCTGGAACTCGCCCGGCGAGACGCCGTTGATCGAGGCGACGTTGATGATGCTGCCACCACCATTGGCCTTCATCAGCTTGCCGCCTTCGATGGACATAAAGTAATAGCCGCGGATATTCACATCGACGGTCTTCTGAAACGCACCCAGATCGGTGTCCAGCACGTTGCAGAACTGCGGGTTGGTGGCGGCGTTGTTGACCAGGATATCCAGGCGGCCGAACTGCTCCTTGATCTGCGCGAAGACGTTGCTGATCTGCTCCATCTCGCCGATATGGCACGCCAAGGCGGTGGCCTGGCCGCCGTCGGCGATGATCGCGTCGGCAACTTTCTGGCAATCGTCGATCTTGCGGCTCGAGACGATCACGTGAGCGCCTTGCTGGGCCAGCAGTTTGGCGATGGCTTCACCGATGCCGCGGCTGGCACCGGAGACGAAAGCGATCTTGCCGTCGAGGTCGAACAGTTGGGTTTTGGACATGGGCTTTTCCTTTCCTGATTTGAGAGGCCTGTTCGGCCGTTTACAGCTGCGATTTATTGATGACCTGCAGGCTCATCTGCTCCAGCAGCTTGTTCATGTGAATGAACTGGGCGAAGCGTTTGTCCTGGGTCTGGCCATGGAAGTAGCGGTAGTAGATCTGCTGCACGATGCCAGCCAGACGGAACAGGCCGTAGGTGTAGTAGAAGTCGATGCTCTTGATTTCGATGCCCGAGCGTTCGGCGTAGTAGTCGGCGAACTGCTGGCGGGTGAGCATGCCCGGCGCATTGCTCGGCTGGCGGCGCATCAGCTGCACCGGGGCCGGATCAGCGGCTTCGATCCAGTAGGCGAGGGTATTGCCCAGGTCCATCAGCGGGTCGCCGATGGTGGTCAGCTCCCAGTCGAGCACGCCGATGATCTGGCTCGGGTTCTGTGGATTGAGAATCACGTTATCGAAGCGGTAATCGTTGTGGACGATGGCCGGCTTGTGGTGATCGGCGGGCATCTTGTCCCTGAGCCAGGCCTTGACTGGTTCCCACAGCGGCGCGTCGGGGGTCAGGGCTTTGTCGTAGCGATCACTCCAGCCGCCGATCTGCCGTTGCACATAGCCTTCGGGCTTGCCCAGATCACCCAGGCCGCAGGCCTGATAGTCGACGTTGTGCAGTTCGACCATCTTGTCGATAAAGCTCTTGCACAGCTCGCGGGTCTGCTCGGGGCTGAAGTTCAGTTCCGCCGGCATGTCCGAGCGCAGGATGATGCCGTTGACCCGTTCCATCACATAGAACTCGGCCCCGATCACCGACTCGTCGGTGCAGTGCACATAGGCCTTGGGGCAGTAGGGGAAGCCGGCGTTAAGCTGGTTGAGGATGCGGTACTCGCGGCCCATATCGTGGGCCGATTTGGCCTTGTGGCCAAAGGGCGGGCGACGCAGAACGAATTCCTGGTGCGGGTATTCGAGCAGGTAGGTCAGGTTCGAGGCACCACCGGGAAACTGGCTGATACGCGGTTCGCCAGTCAGGCCGGGGATATGTGCCTTGAGGTACTGGTCGATAACTGCGGCGTCGAGTTCTTCGCCTTCGCGGATACGGGTGGACTGGTCGGTAAGCGCCATGTTTATCCCTTCTACTTATGATGGGTGCCCAAGATTATTGGCTAATCTAATGCTGCTGCCTGTGGCTAACAAGCAATACGCGCCGTTATAGGCTGGCGTGTTGCCACACAATCAGGCTGCCTGATTGACCATTGAAGCCTAGTTTTCAGGCATAAAAAAATTGCCGGGAGCAACTTTTAACGTCGCGTAGCGACGGCCCGTAGGGTGGCCGCCATGGATGGCAGGGCACAAAAATGCCGGGAGCGGTTTTTGCGCTCAAGCCCCGAAGGGGTGAAGCACATGGATGTGCTGAACATAAAAAAACCGGAGTACGGGACCCCGGTTTTTTCTATTGTGCGTGTTGCCTTGCCGCTTAAACCGGGAACAGTTCGCCCAGTTTCATGGCCAGCATCATGTCGCCTTCGGCGCGCAGTTTGCCGGACATGAAGGCCTGCATGCCATCGGTCTCGCCGCTGGTGATGCCTTTCAGGGTTTCAGTGTCCATGATCAGGGTGACGCTGGCGTTGGGGTTGTCGCCTTGCTCAACGGCGCAGGTGCCATCCTTGACGATCAGGGCGTAGTTCTCGCCGTCTTCGATGTTGAACTGGAAGACCAGGTCCAGGCCTGCGGCGGCACCGGCGTTGAACTTGGACTGCATGGTGGTGACGATGTCTGCAACGCTCATGTTGTTTTCCTTTTCTCAGGTTTTTCTAGCGCCGCTATGGGCGCAGTGGGCCGGTACTCAACGGTAGGTGATGAGTTCCGGCGTCTTCAGCAGCTGTAAATGCACATGGCTGTTGAAGGAAGCCAGGCTCACCTGGCTGCCACGAAACTTCAGGCAGCTAAGTGAGGTGTTAACGATTTGCCAGTTCAGCTCGAAAGCCTGCGCCGGCGCAATACCGGTAATCAGATGGAGCAGGGCGGTGATGGTGCCGCCGGAGGTGAATACGGCAATGTTCTGCTTGCTGTCGGCCTGTTCGAGCAAACGCTCGAGGCCGCCGTTTACCTGCTCGACGAAACCTTGCCAGCTTTGCAGGCCGGGCTGGTCATGTTCGCCAGCGATCCAGCGGCCGATCAGCTTGGCGAACAGGCGCTGGAATTCGGCACGATTGCTTGGACCGTTGCGCAGGATATGTAGGGCTTCAGGTTCTTCGGCAAGCATGCCCGGTATCAGGGTGCGGACCACCGCGTCGGCATCGAATTCGTTGAAAGCTGCATCGACTTCCAGAGCGGGCGCGTCGATATTCGCTGCGCGCAGTTGCTCAAGGGTGGTATTGGCCGTGTGCTGCTGGCGGCGCAGGTTGCCGCTCAGGCTGCGATCGAGACGCGTGCCGAGTTGCGCAAGGTGTGCGCCCAGCACTTCGGCCTGGCGAATTCCGACGGGCGATAGCACATCGTAGTCGTCTGCACCGAAGGAGGCCTGGCCATGTCGAATCAGGTAGATGCTGCCCACGTCCGCTAAGATCCCGGTACGTTGAAGTTTTCGCGAGGTTATGGGGAAGCCGGAGAGCTGTCAACGTAAAAACATACGCTTGTTTGAATTGCATCATTGCAATCAATGTCTGCTCCTGGCTCGCTGGTCGCCGGCCAGTGGCCTCGGTATGCTTGGCCGACATCGGCGTGCTGGCGAGTCGGCGCTGCTATCTGGATTAGGGGGAATGCGTGGAGTTTATTGCGGAGTATGTGGGCTTTCTGGCCAAGACGGTGACCCTGGTGATGTCCATCCTGATCGTGCTGGTGGCGATTGCCGCGTTGCGCGGACGGGGGCGGCGCACTGCCGGGCAGTTGCAGGTCAATAAACTCAACGACTTCTACAAGCAGCTGCAGCAGCGTCTGGAGCAGGCAGTGCTGGACAAGGACCAGCTGAAAGCCGCGCACAAGGCCGAAGCCAAGGCGGCCAAGCAGGCGAAGAAAGCCGGCAGCCACAAGCCCCGGGTCTATGTGCTGGACTTCGATGGCGATATCAAGGCGTCGGCCACCGACAACCTGCGTCACGAGATCACGGCCTTGCTGAGTATGGCCACGCCCGAGGATGAAGTGGTGCTGCGCCTGGAAAGCGGCGGTGGCATGGTTCACAGCTACGGCCTGGCATCCTCGCAGCTGGCGCGTATCCGTCAGGCCGGCGTGCCCCTGACCATCTGCATCGACAAGGTCGCGGCCAGCGGCGGCTATATGATGGCCTGTATCGGCGAGAAGATCATATCCGCGCCGTTCGCCATTCTCGGCTCCATTGGCGTGGTGGCGCAGTTACCCAACGTGCATCGCCTGCTGAAGAAACACGACATCGACTTCGAGGTGCTTACCGCCGGCGAATACAAGCGCACCCTGACGGTATTTGGCGAGAACACCGAGAAGGGCCGGGAAAAATTCCAGGAAGACCTGGAAACCACCCATGCGCTGTTCAAGAATTTCGTGGCGCGCTATCGCCCGCAGCTGGACATCGACGATATCGCCACGGGCGAAGTCTGGCTGGGCCTCAGCGCCCTGGAAAAGCAGCTGGTCGATGAACTCAAGACCAGCGACGAGTACCTGGCAGAACGGGCGAAGAGCGCCGAGCTGTTTCATTTGCACTATGCCGAGAAGAAATCCTTGCAGGAGCGTGTGGGGCTGGCGGCCAGCGTGGCGCTGGATCGCTTTGCCCTGACCTGGCTGAGCCGTTTACAGCAGCGTTTCTGGTAATCCGTTTGCTACAGGGGAAGACGATGAGTGGGTTCAATGCATTGCAGGCTGTCGAGAACGCCGCCGGCCAGTTCGAGCAGGTGATGGTTCAGCGCGAGATCGATCAGTTGCCCGCTGGCGAGTTGCTGGTACGGGTCAAATATTCCTCGCTCAATTACAAGGATGCCCTGTCAGCCAGCGGCAACCGCGGCGTGACCAGAAGCTTCCCGCATACCCCGGGCATCGATGCTGCGGGAGTGGTGGAGGCGTCCTCAGTTGCCGAGTTTGGCGTGGGTGATGAGGTGATAGTCACCGGCTACGACCTGGGTATGAATACCTCCGGAGGCTTTGCCCAGTACATCCGCATTCCGGCGGCCTGGGCGCTGAAACGGCCCAAGGGCCTGTCCCTGCGCGAGGCCATGCTGCTGGGGACTGCGGGGCTGACCGCGGCGCTCTGTGTCGACAAGCTCGAGCAGGCAGGAATGACTCCGGATGCCGGCACCGTACTGGTGACGGGGGCCACGGGCGGCGTCGGCAGTATCGCCGTGGTGTTGCTCAATACCCTGGGTTATCGCGTGGCAGCCTCGACCGGCAAGGCCGAGCAGGCGGCTTATCTCAAGGGGCTGGGGGCGCAGGAGATCGTCTCCCGCGCTGAATTGCTGGAGGGCGTCGAACGGCCAATGCTCAAGGAGCGCTGGGGCGGCGCGGTGGATACGGTGGGCGGCGATATCCTGGTCAATGTGCTCAAGTCGTTGCGTTATGGCAGCAGCGCCGCCTGCTGCGGCCTGACTGCAGGCGTGGCTCTCAATGGCAGCGTGCTGCCGTTTATCCTGCGCGGAGTGAATCTGCTGGGCGTCGATTCGGTGGAGCTGCCGCTGGTGGTCAAGGCCTCGATGTGGGACCGGCTGTCGCTGCAGTGGAAGCTCGATCTGGAACCGCTGGTTACAGAGCTGGGCCTGGCCGAGTTGCCTCAGGCCATCGGCCGGATACTGGCGGGCCAGCAGGTTGGCCGCGTATTGGTCAACCTCGGCTGAGCCGTTTCGGCTTCGATACACGATTCAGCGCCAGGGAGTGTTATGGCTCGCAGTACCCGTAAAGACGAGATTCTCCAGGCCGCCCTGGCGTGCGTGACCGAAGTGGGGGTGGATGCCACCACCATCGAGATGATTCGCGATCGCTCAGGTGCCAGCATCGGCAGCCTGTATCACCATTTCGGCAACAAGGAACGCATCCTGGCGGCGCTCTATATGGCTGGCACCGCACAGTATGCCGAGCTGCTGGAGCAGGGCTTTGCCGGGGCCGATAGCGCCGAGGCCTGCGTCAAGCTGCTGGTCACCAGTTATATCGACTGGGTGGTGGCCAATCCGGATTGGGCGCGCTTTGTCCTGCACAGCCGGGGCCGGGTCGAGGCCAGTGAAATGGGTGAGCAACTGCGCGAAGCCAATCAGCAGCATTACGCGCGGATCCTCCAGGCCCTGGCGGCTTATCGGGAGCAGGGGTGTTTCAAGGCCATGCCGAGCGATTGTTTTGCCTCGGTGATCATCGGTCCGACCCATGACTTTGCCCGCAACTGGCTAGCCGGCCGGGTGCGCAGCGACCTGGCGCAATGCCGTGAGCTTTTTGCGCAAATCGCCTGGGACAGTGTGCGGGCTATCTGAGGCCGATAAAAAGCCCCTCCTATCCGACGAGGATAGGCGGGGCTTTTTGTTGCCCTTGATCAGGCGCGGCGGCGGAACAGCGGCAGCGGCTGGTCGCTGGAGGCCTGATAGACCTCGCTGAACTCCTCGAAGGCTTTCAAGGCGTCCAGCGGGTCCTTGTCCTCACGCAGGGCGAAGGCATCGAAACCGACGCGCAGGTAGGAGAACAGCTGGTCGCGCAGCACGTCGCCGATGGCGCGCACTTCGCCCTTGTAACCGTAGCGGGTGCGCAGCAGGTAGGCGGTGGAGCAGTGGCGGCCATCGGTAAAGGCCGGGAAGTTCAGCGCGATGACCTGGAAGTTGTCCAGCTGATCGGCGATTTCCTCGATTTCCTCACCCGCGTCCAGCCACACACCCAGGCCGCCATCGCGGGCCTTGAGCGCCGTGCTGTGCTCGACCCACAGGGCCAGCGGCACGATCAGGTCGTCGCAGTTGGAGATGCCGTCCAGCGTGGCGTCCTTGGGCAGCAGATGCCAGCTTTCATCGATCAGCTGGCCATTCTTAATGATTCGCTGCATATACGCGCTCCTTGAACGGGTCGACACCGATACGGCGGAAGGTGTCGAGGAAACTCTCTTCTTCATCGCGGCGCTCAACATAGACTTTGACGATCTTGTCGATCACATCGGCCATGTCCGCTTCGGCGAAGGAGGGGCCGAGGATCTGCGCCAGGCTGGCGTCACGGCCGGCGCTGCCGCCGAGGGACACCTGATAGAACTCCTGCCCCTTCTTGTCCACCCCGAGGATGCCGATATGGCCAACGTGGTGGTGACCACAAGCGTTCATGCAGCCGGAGATATTCAGGTCGATATTGCCGATGTCGAACAGATAATCCAGGTCGTCGAAACGGCGCTGGATGGCTTCGGCAATCGGGATCGACTTGGCGTTGGCCAGGGAGCAGAAGTCGCCGCCCGGGCAGCAGATGATATCGGTCAGCAGGCCGACGTTCGGCGTGGCAAAACCATTCTCGCGCAGCTCGCCCCAGAGGGTGAACAGCTGCGCCTGCTCGACGTCAGCCAGGATGATGTTCTGGTTGTGGCTGTTGCGCACTTCGCCAAAGCTGTAGCGGTCGGCCAGTTCGGCGATCACATCGAGCTGCTTGTCGGTGACATCGCCTGGTGCCACGCCGGTCGGCTTTAGCGACAGGGTGACGGCGACATAGCCCGGCTTCTTGTGGGCGAAGGTGTTGCGCTGACGCCAGCGGGCAAAGCCAGGGTGTTCGGCATCCAGGGCAGCCAGTGCGGCGTCCTGGTCGTCGAGGGCTTTGTAGCTTGGGTCGATAAAATGCGCGGCAACGCGCGCCACTTCAGCTTCGGTCAGGGTGGTGGGGCCGTCTTTGAGGTGGGCCCACTCGGCATTGACCCGCTCGGCGAACACCGCAGGGGTCAGTGCCTTGACCAGAATCTTGATTCGCGCCTTGTACTTGTTATCCCGACGGCCGTAGCGGTTGTACACACGCAGGATGGCGTCGAGGTAACTGATCAGGTGCTGCCACGGCAGGAATTCGTTGATAAAGCTGCCGACGATCGGGGTACGGCCCAGGCCGCCACCGACGGAGACACGGAAGCCCAGCTCGCCAGCGGCGTTCTGTACCGCTTCCAGGCCGATGTCGTGCACTTCGATCGCTGCACGGTCGCTGGCCGCACCGTTGACTGCAATCTTGAATTTGCGCGGCAGGTGGGTGAACTCGGGATGGAAAGTCGACCACTGGCGGATGATCTCGCACCACGGACGCGGGTCGACGATTTCATCCTTGGCCACACCGGCGAACTGGTCGGTGGTGGTGTTGCGGATGCAGTTGCCGCTGGTCTGGATGGCGTGCATCTGCACGGTGGCCAGCTCGGCGAGAATATCGGGAACATCTTCCAGGTCCGGCCAGTTGAACTGCACGTTCTGGCGGGTACTGATGTGCGCGTAACCCTTGTCGTAGTCACGGGCAATCTTGGCCATCATGCGCACCTGTGCGGACGACATCAGGCCGTAGGGCACGGCAATGCGCAGCATCGGCGCAAAGCGCTGGATATACAGGCCATTCTGCAGGCGCAGAGGGCGGAATTCTTCGCCACTCAGCTCGCCAGCCAGGTAACGGCGGGTTTGATCGCGGAACTGCTTGACGCGGTCCTCGACGATTTGTTGGTCGTACTGGTCGTATACGTACATGGGGTGTCCTGTTATCAGGCTTTTAGAACCCGTTTACGATCTGCTGCGCGTCGCCCCTGCTGCGTGAAAAACAGGTTCTAGCTCGCTCTATCGTAAACAGGTCCTCACAGCTAATCAGCGCGCACGGCCGCGCACTCCCTGCGGAGCCGAAGGAAGATACCAGCTCAGGGTTATGCGCAAAAGTGATGTTTGAGTATATGGAAAGAACTTAAAGGGATAAGTGAGGGGTGGAACATAACCTCGGAGCTTGAGTAAGCGCCTTGGCTGGTCTTAACTGCAGGGGCGATTCACCCATAATCACAACAAGAGGGGTAGCCATGAGCGAACATACCGAACCTGATAGCGGCGACAGCGCTGTAGATGCCAAGGCGATCTTTGCCCTGATCCTGATCTTTGTCGCCACCGCAGTGTTCTGGGTCAGCCAGCAATAAACCACGCCGTCTCCGGGCTCGGAGGCATAAGTACCGAGCGCGCCAGAGCGGCGGTACAGGACAACAAGCCGGTAGCAGTGTCACTGCTACCGGCTTTTTTTGCGTCGGGGTTTTATGCCGGGGGCCGCTGCGCCGCTCTCAGGGCTCTCAGGGCTCGCAGCTCAGGCTGTCGGCCTGGCGATAGAGTGCGAGGAGCTTGCGAGTGATGGTCTGCTGGATATCGTCGCGCTCGAAGGTGGAGAGGCGGGTCAGGCGGCTGACTTGCAGGCGATGCAGGTGGATATAGGGCATCTGCTGATTGAACTCGCGCAAGTCGCCTTTCATCATGATCGGCAGAAACACATCGCCTGCCTTTTTCTGATTGCTAATGATCTGTGCCAGGGCCTGCTTGAATGGCATGGTCTTGGGGGCCGGGCCACCTTCCTTGAACATGGTGGTGAGCAACAGGCCAGGTTTGCCCAACACCACGCCTGGCAGCACGCAGAGGCCGGTCGTGCGCACGGCCTGGGACTCGATGCCGTGCAGGGTATCGTGGAAGGCGTAGGGGTTGGGCAGCACCACCATCTTGCGGCCCTGATCGCTGGGGAAGTGCAGGTTGTAGTTGGTGTACAGCTGGTGCACCGACTCGGAGAACACGCACAGGCGGTTTTCGAACAGCTTGATAAAGCGCTCGGCCAGTTCGCGGCGAGCGATGCTGTTCAGGTCCCAGACCAGATCCTGATTCTGCGCGCGATTCAGGTCAACTTCCTGATGTTCCATGCTGCTCATTAAGTCCTCATACGCGAAACTGTCCGAGCAATCCGTTTAGCTGCTCAGCCAACTGCCCAAGATGGCGGCCCGCCTCGCTGGATTGTTCGGCGGCCAATGCATTGTTATGGGCCAGGCTGGCAGCCTGGGTGACATTCTGGTTGATATCTTCGACCACGTGGGATTGTTGTAGCGTAGCGCTGGCGATGGAAGCATTCAAGCCGGTCAGGTTGCGCAGGCCATTGGCGATCAGGGTCAGGCTGGCACCGGCCTGGCTGGCCTGCTCGATGGTCTGTTGCGAGGCGCGACTGCTCTCGTTGATGACCTTGACCGCCGCTTCCGAGTTGCCCTGCAGGCGCTCGATCATGCCCTGGATCTCGGCGGTGGACTTCTGCGTGCGTTGTGCCAGCAGGCGCACCTCGTCGGCGACCACGGCGAAGCCACGGCCCTGCTCACCGGCACGGGCGGCTTCGATCGCGGCGTTGAGGGCCAGCAGGTTGGTTTGTTCGGCAATTGAACGGATGACTTCCAGCACGCTGCCGATCTGGGTGCTTTCCTCGGCGAGGGTTTGGATGACTTCGACCGCCTGATTGATGGTGCCAGACAGCTGGTTGATCTGCCGCAGGCTCGCATCGATATTCTGCAGCCCTTGCTGGGCCTGCTCTTCGGCGGCATGTACTTCGGAGGAGGCGTGCTCGGCATTCTTTGCCACGTCCTGCACGCCATAGGTCACTTCATTGATCGCGGTGGCCACCAGTTCCATCTGCTGCGATTGTTGTTCGCTGTGCTGCTGCGCTGCCCCGGAAACCTGGTCAAGGGCATTGGCGGCCTTGTCGAGTTCGCCGGCGGAGTCGAGTGATTGCCTGATGACCTGGCGCAGCTTGTCGGTAAAGGCATTGAAGTGCCTGGCCAAGGCCGTCAGTTCGTCGCTACCGCTGGTGTCCAGGCTGCGGGTCAGGTCGCCGTCGCCGCTGGCGATATTGGCCATGGCGCTTACGGCCTGCTGCAGGGGGTGGGTGATGCTGCGCACGATCAGCAGCAGCAGTACAACCATCAGTATCGCGATGGCCGCACCGATGGCGATGGCCTTCAGCGCCTCGGCCTGGAACTCGGCCTGGACGTCATCCACATACACGCCTGAACCGATAATCCAGCCCCAGGGCTGGAACAGTTCGACATAGGAAACCTTGGGTACCGGCTCGCTGGAGCCAGGCTTTGGCCAGCGGTAGTTGACCTGGCCCGCACCCTGGCTCTTGCTGATGGCGACCATTTCATTGAACAGGGCCTTGCCGTCCGGGTCCTTGAACCCGGAGAGATTCTGCCCGTCCAGCTTGGGATTGGTGGGGTGCATGATCATGACCGGGGTCTGGTCATTGATCCAGAAATAGTCCTGGCCGTCATAGCGCAGCCCCTTGATGACTTCCATGGCCTGGGCCTGGGCCTCTTCACGGCTTATGCCGCCACTGCTTTCCAGGCTGTGATAATGCTTGAGGATGCCGGCGACGCTTTGCACCACATGCTGGGTTTTCTCGCCCTTGGCGGCATAGAGATCTGTATGTATCTGCCGTAATAGCAGCGCGCCTTGAAAAACCAGCATCACAATGGCCACTAACAGGATCAACCAGAGACGACGACTAATGGGCAGACTACGTAGGCTGTTCATGGTTTGGCTCTCTCACGGGGCGTCGGGGCGCCTCTTATAGGGTAAAGGCATAGCTTGATACGTTAGACCTTAGGCTAATTGCGCTTGGCTAGCCCTTTTTATTACGACCGATGGTTCTATTTGTGGGAAGCACTTTTTAGTGCTGCGCGCGAGGCTGATACGTGCCAGCTGTGGCATCATCTGCGCGCAAGACTGCACTTCGGTATAGCGATGCTGAACTTTTGGTCTTGCGCAGGTGTCTGATTTTTCTTGTATTTATTGCCCGGTTATTGTGATTCGGTTGTTCGCGTGCGCTGGCGTGCGCTTTAAAGGAGTTCGGATGGATCTGTGGGTGGCTTTTCAGGCGCTTGTTCTTGGGATAGTTGAGGGGGTTACCGAGTTTCTGCCGATCTCCAGCACGGGGCATCAGATCATCGTCGCCGACCTGATAGGTTTCGGCGGCGAGCGGGCGATGGCCTTCAATATCATTATCCAGCTGGGGGCGATTCTTGCGGTGGTGTGGGAATACCGGCGCAAGATCCTCGACATCGTGGTGGGGGTGCCTAAAGAGCCCCTGGCGCAACGCTTCACCGCCAATCTGCTGATCGCCTTTCTTCCGGCCGTGGTGTTGGGCGTATTGTTTGCCGACCTTATCCACCATTACCTGTTTAACCCGATCACCGTGGCGCTGGCGCTGGTGGTGGGCGGGGTAATCATGCTCTGGGCCGAGCGGCGCACGCACCGGGTGCACGCCGAGAGCGTGGATGACATGACCTGGAAGGATGCGCTGAAGATCGGTTTCGCCCAGTGCCTGGCAATGATTCCCGGTACTTCGCGCTCGGGTGCAACCATCATTGGCGGCCTGCTGTTCGGTTTGTCGCGCAAGGCGGCGACCGAGTTTTCCTTTTTCCTCGCCATGCCGACCATGGTCGGTGCCGCGGTGTATTCCGGCTACAAGTACCGCGATCTGTTCCAGTCTAGTGATCTGCCGGTGTTTGCTATCGGCTTTGTCACCTCGTTTATCTTCGCCATGATTGCGGTACGGGCGCTGCTCAGCTTTATCGGCAAGCACAGCTATGCGGCGTTCGCCTGGTATCGCATCGGTTTCGGCTTGCTGATTCTGGCGACCTGGCAGTTGCAGTGGATCGACTGGAGCACCGCGCAGCCGTGATTGCTTAGGCTGTATTCGGCAGATGGATTAAAGGCGCACCCGTGGGTGCGCCTTTGTCATAGTGGTGCTTGCTAAAGGAGGCGCGCATGCACCCGCTTGAACATCAGTTGCTCTCGGTCAACGGTATCCAACTCAGCCTCTACAGCGCCGGCCCCGCCGCGGGGCGGCCGGTCTGGTTGCTGCACGGTTTTCCCGAGTGCTGGCATTCCTGGCGACAGCAGATCGCGCCGCTGACCGCTGCCGGTTACCGTGTGCTGATTCCGGAAATGCGCGGTTATGGTCAGAGCAGTGCGCCGCGCGACCCTGCGGCCTATGACGTGTTGACCATCTGCGCCGATATCCAGGCCGCCATGGATCAGCTCGGCCAGCAGCAGGTGTGTGTGGTCGGCCACGACTGGGGCGCACCGATTGCCTGGCACCTGGCCCTGCTTGAGCCTGAGCGGGTGCAGGCGGTGGTTGGGATGGCGGTGCCGTTTGGCGGACGGCCCAGGCAGCCGGCCATCGAGATCATGCGCCAGCTGTATGCCGGGCGTTTCCATTACATCCTGCATTTTCAGCAGCCCGGCGTGGCCGAGGCGGAGATGGATGCCGACATCCCGCGCACCCTGCGCATGATGATGCACAACACCTCGGCGGCCGTGCCCAAGGATTACTTTCTCCAAGAGAAGTCGGCTGGGGCAGGGTTGTTCGATGGTGTGCAAGACCCAGGCACGCTGCCGGTCTGGTGCGACAGCGCAGCATTCGATCACTACCTGAAAACCTTCGAAGGTCGCGGCTTCTATGGTGCGCTGAACTGGTACCGCAATTTCGAGCGTAACTGGCAGCGCACCGAAGCCCTGGCCGACCGCCAGATCGAGCAGCCAGCGCTGTTTCTGCTCGGCGATATGGACCCGGTCGGCACCTTGGAGGCCTACACCCTCAAACAGATGCCCAAGCGCATCGCGCGGCTTGAGCAGCATGTGCTGAAAGACTGCGGGCACTGGATTCAGAACGAGCGGGCCGAGCAGGTCAACCAGTTGCTGCTGGCCTTTCTCGGTCGGCATTTTCCTGGATAAACCACCCTAAACCGGCTGATCCCAGCGACTAAAGGCATCACTCAGGTGTTCGATCCACGTCCTCACGGCCGGCAGCATGCCGCGCCTGTGGGTGTACACCGCCTGCAGGTTGCCGGTGGGCAGCGCCCAGTCAGGCAGCAGGCGGATCAGTCGGCCGTCGGCCAGCTCATCCAGGCACAGGGGCGCGGGCAGCATGGTGAAACCCAGGCCGGCCAGGGCTGCTTGCTTGCGTACACTGAAATCTTCGATGGCCAGGCGCGCTTCCAGCACAACCTCCTGCATGCGTCCGCGGTCATGCTGCAAACGCAGGTGAATTCTGCGATCTGCTTCCAATGCGCCCAGCGCCGGCAACCCTGAGAGATCGTCAGGTGTGTTGATCTTGGCGTGCTGCAGCAAGGCAGGTGCCGCCACCATAAAGGCCTGGGCCGGACGCAGGCGACGGGCGATCAGCGTTGGGTCTTCATCCTCGGCGCTGCGCACCCGTAAGGCGACATCTACGCCTTCGTTGAGCAGATCAATGCGCCGGTTGGTCTGAATCAGCTCCAGCTGCACCTTGGGGTAGGCCGCGAGAAAACTCACCACCAGCTCAGGCAGCAGGGCGATGCCGCCTGGCGCGCTGACCCGCAGGCGGCCGCGCGGCTCGCTGGTCAGGCTGGCCACGGTTTCCTCGGCCTGTTCGGCCTCCTGCAGCATGGCCTGGCAGTGACGCAGGTAGCGTTCACCGATGTCGGTCAGCGCCAGCTTGCGCGTGGTGCGTTGCAGCAGTCGCGCGCCGAGGCGGCTTTCCAGCTCGGCAATGCGCCGCGACAGGCGCGATTTGGGAATGCCGAGGGTGCGCCCGGCGGCGGCAAAGCCGCCGGCTTCCACAACCTTGGCGAAGTAGAACAGGTCGTTGAGATCATGCATGGCTTTATCGTCCTATCAGTGGGACGAACTATCGCATTTGTGCCGACTAATCGGCTATTGCTTTCATCGGTAGTATCTCCAGCATCTTGATCGCCGTGGGGCGATCTCAATTTGGAGATTGTCATGAAACTACTGCACCTCGATTCCAGCATCCTCGGCGACTCGTCCGCTTCCCGCCAACTCAGCCGCGCCGTGGTCGAGGCCTGGCTGGCCGCCGAGCCCGAGGCGCAGGTGAGCTATCGCGACCTGGCCAGCGACGCGCTGAGCCATCTGTCCGCTGCCAGCCTGGTGGCCGGCGGTACCCCGGCCGAACTGCGCGATGCGGCGCAAAAACATGAAATCGAGCTGGCTGAAAGCACCCTCAACGAGTTTCTCGCTGCCGATGCCATCGTGATTGGTGCGCCGATGTACAACTTCACCGTGCCGACCCAGCTCAAGGCCTGGATCGACCGGGTGGCGGTAGCCGGCAAGACCTTCGCCTACGACGAAAACGGCCCCAAGGGCCTGGCGGGCGGCAAGAAGGTGGTGATCGTTTCCACCGCTGGCGGCATTCACGCTGGCCAGCCAAGCGGCCAGGCCCATGAAGAGTATCTGCAGCTGGTGCTGCGCTTCCTCGGCATTACCGATATCGAGATCGTCCGCGCCGAAGGTCTGGCCTACGGCGATGAGCCGCGCGCCAATGCCTTCAAGGCAGCACAGACGAAAGTTGCGGAGTTGTTCGCCACTGCGTGATTGCACGGCATAAAGCAAAAAGCCCGCTCAACTGAGCGGGCTTTTTGTTGGAAGTCAGCGATTTCCGCTTAGACGATCACACCCTGGCTGCGCAGGTAGTCGTCGTAGGTGCCGCTGAAGTCGGTGATGCCGTTGGCCGACAGCTCGATGATGCGAGTGGCCAGGGAGCCGACGAACTCACGGTCATGGCTGACGAAGATCAGCGTGCCCGGGTAGTTCTCCAGCGCCAGGTTGAGCGACTCGATGGATTCCATGTCCAGGTGGTTGGTCGGTTCGTCCATCACCAGCACGTTGGGCTTCTGCACGATCAGCTTGCCGAACAGCATGCGGCCTTGCTCACCACCGGAGATGACCTTCACCGACTTGAGGATCTCGTCGTTGGAAAACAGCATGCGGCCGAGGGTGCCACGCACCATCTGCTCGCCCTGGGTCCACTGGCTCATCCAGTCGAACAGGGTCACGTCGTCTTCGAAGTCGTGGGCGTGGTCCTGGGCGTAGTAGCCCAGTTCGGCGCTGTCGGTCCACTTAACGCTACCGGCGTCCGGTGTCAGCTCGCCGACCAGGGTGCGCAGCAGGGTGGTCTTGCCGATACCGTTGGGGCCGATGATCGCTACGCGCTCGCCGGCTTCGACCTGAAAGCTGAAGTTCTTGAACAGCGGTTTGCCGTCGAAGCCCTTGGCCATTTTCTCGACCATCACGGCCTGGCGGTGCAGCTTCTTGTTCTGCTCGAAGCGGATAAAGGGGCTGACGCGGCTCGATGGCTTGACCTCGGCCAGCTGGATCTTGTCGATCTGCTTGGCGCGCGAAGTGGCCTGCTTGGCTTTCGAGGCGTTGGCCGAGAAGCGGCTGACGAAGCTCTGCAGCTCGGAAATCTGCGCCTTCTTCTTGGCGTTATCCGACAGCAGTTGCTCGCGCGACTGGGTCGCAGCGGTCATGTACTCGTCGTAGTTGCCCGGGAACAGGCGCAGCTCGCCGTAATCCAGGTCGGCCATATGGGTGCAGACCGAGTTGAGGAAGTGACGGTCGTGAGAAATGATGATCATGGTGCTGTTACGCACGGTCAGAATCGATTCCAGCCAGCGGATGGTGTTGATATCCAGGTGGTTGGTCGGTTCGTCCAGCAGCAGCACATCCGGATCGGAGAACAGCGCCTGGGCCAGCAGTACGCGTAGCTTCCAGCCAGGGGCGACTTCGCTCATCGGGCCGAAGTGCTGCTCCAGCGGAATACCCAGGCCGAGCAGCAACTCGCCAGCGCGGGATTCGGCGGTGTAGCCGTCCATCTCGGCAAACTCACCTTCCAGCTCGCCGACCTTCATGCCGTCTTCTTCGCTCATCTCCGCCAGGGAGTAGATACGGTCGCGCTCGGCCTTGACCTTCCACAGCTCTTCGTGACCCATGATCACGGTGTCGATCACGCTGAATTCTTCGTAGGCGAACTGATCCTGGCGCAGCTTACCCAGACGCACGTTCGGCTCCAGCATCACCTGGCCGCCGGAGGGCTCCAGATCACCACCGAGAATCTTCATAAAGGTCGACTTGCCGCAGCCATTGGCCCCGATCAAACCGTAACGGTTGCCGTTGTTGAACTTGACGGAAACGTTCTCGAACAGGGGTTTAGCCCCGAATTGCATGGTGATGTTGGCGGTGGAAATCACGAATCTTGGTCCAGATAAGCGGGCGCACGGGCGCGAAAGGGGCGCGATTGTAGCGGTTTACGGGCGCGAAGGGCAGCGGCGGAGACGAGTGGGGTGTTTCGGGCTGGCGGCTAGTTACAGTAATAGGCCCAATTTCAGGCGCTTGGGCAGCTTGCCGACGACCAATTGATGGGAGCGGATCAGCAGCTCTTTGAGTTCATCGTCGCTCAGGGGGTAGGGGTAGGCCATGCTGATCCAGCGGGCGCGCGCCAGGTATGGCGCGGGGCGGATGCCGGGACGGTCGCAATAACCGAGGAACAGGTCGGCATCGACCTTGAACGCCAGGCCATCGTGGCTGCCCAGGTGGAAGAGGGCGAACATTTTGCTCTCGGCCACTGAAAACACCCGTACACCGCCCCATTTGATGTCCTCGCGGGCACCGGGCAGGCTCAGGCAGAACTCGGCAACTTGCTGCGGGGTCATGGCGGCGTTTATTCGCGATAGAAGACTTGCACCAGATGATAGCCAAACTGGCTTTTCACCGGGCCGTGGACTTCACGCAGCGGTTTCTTGAAGATCACCTGGTCGATGGCGCGGACCATCTGTCCTGGACGCACCTCGCCCAGGTCACCGCCTTTTTTGCCAGAGGGGCAGGTGGAGTATTTGCGCGCCAGCACGTCGAAGGCCTCGCCGGCGGCAATACGTTTTTTCAAGGCCGCAGCTTCGGCCTCGGTCTTGACCAGAATATGGCGGCACATCGCCTTTGCCATTTGATCGACTCCTCAAAAATGGGCACCTGGAAAATAGTCGGGGGCCATAACGTTACCGAGTTGGTATTGTGCCAGTATTTGTTGCGCCATCAGAATGACGCCACTTAGCTGCCGCGCCATTGTGCGGCTCCGGGGTCGATCTTGGCCTAACGTATTAACTTTACTTCGACGGATCTGCTTGCCATGGACCTCTCCGCAATGTTGAAAATACTGTCCAGCCAGGACGGTTCCGACCTCTATCTGTCCACCGGTGCGCCCCCTTGCGCCAAGTTCAACGGCGTGCTCAAGGCCTTGAGTGCCGAGCCGCTGAAATCAGGAGAGGTGGCCGCGATCGCCGATTCGGTGATGGATGGCGCGCAGCGCGAAGAGTTCGAGCGCGAGCTGGAGATGAATCTGGCCATCTCCATCGCCGGCGTGGGGCGTTTCCGCATCAATATCTTCAAGCAGCGCAACGAGGTGTCCATTGTCGCGCGCAATATCAAGATGGAAATCCCCAAATTCGAGGACCTGAAACTGCCCGAGGTGCTGCTCAAGACCATCATGGAGAAACGCGGTCTGGTGCTGTTCGTCGGTGGTACCGGTTCGGGCAAGTCCACTTCCCTGGCGGCGCTGATCGATTATCGCAACCGCAACAGCGGCGGCCATATCATCACCATCGAAGACCCGGTGGAGTATGTGCACAAGCACAAGAAGTCGATCATCAACCAGCGCGAAGTCGGGGTGGACACTCGCAGCTTCCACGCCGCGTTGAAAAACACCCTGCGCCAGGCCCCGGACGTGATCCTGATCGGCGAGATTCGCGACCGCGAAACCATGGAGCATGCCCTGGCTTTCGCCGATACCGGCCACCTGGCCATCTCCACCCTGCACGCCAACAACGCCAACCAGGCGCTGGACCGCATCATCAACTTCTTCCCCGAAGAGCGGCGTCCGCAGCTGCTCAACGACCTGGGCAACAACCTCAAGGCCTTCGTCTCCCAGCGCCTGGTCAAGACTGTTGACGGCAAGCGCCGCGCCGCGGTGGAAGTATTGCTCGGCACGCCGACCATTCGCGATCTGATCAAGCGCAGCGATTTCGGCGATATCAAAGAGATCATGGAAAAGTCGAAGAACATCGGCATGCAGACCTTCGATCAGGCGCTGATCGACCTGGTGCATGCCGGGACTATTGATGAGGACGAAGCGGTGAAGAACGCCGATTCGGCCAACAATGTCCGCCTCAAGCTCAAACTGTATCGGGAGAACCCGGCCAATGCCGAGGCGCAGCCGGCCCCAGTGGCGGCACCCAGCCCGGCACCAGCGGCCAAGCCCGCCAGCAGCGGCGACTGGGCCCTGGAGTTGAAACTCGAAGAAATCGAAGCGGACCCCGCAGAGGATCCGGGCCGTCCGGGGGCCTGAACCGGCAGTTCGGCCGCAGCGTTCGGTGCTGTGCCAGGCGTTCGCCAATGGGCCGGTAGACGCTTCGGGATGGAGTCGGCTACCGGTTTATTGGCCTTCGACCTTGAACCAGAACTCGATTTCGTCGGTTTCCTCGGCAAACTCCGCCGCATGCAGCACGCCAGCCGGGACCTGATACCAGTCGCCGGTGCGATAGGTGGTGGTAACGCCATTTATGCTCAGTTGCAGGGCCCCCCGGGTGATCACCCCGTAGTTGTCGGTGTCATGTACATGGGGCGGGATCGATGTGCCGGCCGGGTAGGAGGCGAACAGCACGTCGCTGCCGGTGGCCGCCAGCTTGTAGGCGTCGAAACGGCCATCGTAGAGGGGCAGGGACTTGATCTTGTCGGGGTAATGGCCAGCCATGGGAAGTTCCTTTTCAGTGGCGAGGGGGCATTCTAGCTCGCCATGGGCGACCCTGTGCAAGCGCTGACGGCAACCTGGAAGGGCTGCCGTCCCGTGTTCAATCGCGCAGCTGCGGCAAATCGCGGTACAGCTCCAGGGCCTGGGGGTTGGCCAAAGCGTCGGTGTTTTTCACCGGTTTGCCATGCACCACGTTGCGCACCGCCAGTTCGACTATCTTGCCGCTGATGGTGCGCGGGATATCTGCCACGGCGATGATCTTGGCCGGCACATGGCGCGGCGTGGTGTTGGCGCGGATCATCTGGCGGATTTGAGCTTGCAACGCGTCGGTCAGCTCGACGCCCTCGCGCAGACGGACAAACAGCACCACCCGCACATCGTCGTCCCATTCCTGGCCGATGGCGATGGACTCCAGCACGGCTTCGACCTTTTCCACCTGGCGATAGATTTCGGCGGTGCCGATGCGTACGCCGCCGGGATTCAGCACCGCGTCACTGCGGCCATGAATCACCAGGCCATCGTGCTCGGTGATTTCCGCGTAGTCGCCATGGGCCCAGATGCCGGGGAAGGTCTCGAAGTAGGCGGCCTGGAACTTGCTGCCGTCGTCATCCTTCCAGAAGCCCACGGGCATGCTGGGGAAATGCTGGGCGCAGACCAGTTCGCCTTTCTCACCAGTTACCGGTTTGCCAGCGTCGTTCCACACCTGCACGTCCATCCCCAAGCCCTTGCACTGCAACTCACCGCGCCACACCGGCAGCAGCGGATTGCCGAGGGCGAAGCAGGAGACGATATCGGTGCCGCCGGAGATCGACGACAGGCACAGATCGGCTTTGATCTCGCGGTAGACGTACTCGAAGCTCTCGTGGGACAGCGGTGAGCCAGTCGACAGAATCGCCTTAAGGCGTTGCAGCCTGTGGGTTTGGTCCGGCTTGGCTCCCGCCTTCTCCAGGGCGGCCAGGTACTTGGCGCTGGTGCCGAAGATGCTGATGTTCTCCGCGTCGATCAGGTCGATCAGGCGCTCGGCACCGGGGTGGAAGGGCGAGCCGTCGAACAGCACCAGGGTCGCGCCCAAGGCCAGGCCCGAGACCAGCCAGTTCCACATCATCCAGCCGCAGGTGGTGTAGTAGAACAGGCAATCGTCGGCATGCAGGTCGGTGTGCAGGCCGAGTTCCTTGACGTGCTGCAGCAGGGTGCCGCCAGTGCCATGGATGATGCACTTGGGCACGCCGGTGGTACCGCTGGAATAGAGGATATACAGCGGATGATCGAACGGTACCTGGGTAAATTCGGGCTCGCCACCGGCCTGATAGAAGTCCTGCCACAGCGCGACCTTGGCCGCAGAGTGGAAGTCGGCGGCTTTGGCCTGGGCATTGGAGTAGGGCACCACAATCAGTTGTTCGAGCGAGGGCAGGCGCTCGAGGATTTCACCCAACTTGGCGGTCAGGTCGAGGTTCTTGCCGGCGTAGCGGTAACCAGCGGCGGCGATCAGCACCTTGGGTTCGATCTGGCCGAAACGGTCGATCACGCCCTGAGTACCGAAGTCTGGCGAGCAGCTCGACCAGGTCGCCCCCAGGCTGCTGGCAGCGAGCATGCCGACCAGGGTTTGCCAGGTGTTGGGCATAAAGGCCGCGACGCGGTCACCGCTGCCCACGCCGACTTTGCGCAGGCTCTTTTGCAGCCCGGCGACATGGGCGGCCAGCTCGGCATAGCTCAGTTGTTCGCGGCTACCGTCTTCGCCGATAGCCACCAGGGCAGGATGGTTATCGCGGCGGCGCAGCAGGTGTTCGGCAAAATTCAGGGTTGCGCCGGGAAACCAGTGGGCGCTGGGCATGGCGCTGCCTTCCTGCAGCACGGCCTCGGGCTTGGCGCTAAAGCGGATATCGAAGAACTCGACTATGGCCTGCCAGAAGGCTTCGCGCTGCGCCACGCTCCAGGCGTGCAGGGCTGGATAGTCAGTCAGCTGCAGGCTGTGGCGCTGATTGACGAAGCGGCGGAAGGCATCCATCCGGGTGGCGGCGATGCGTTTCTTGGAGGGTGTCCACAAGGGCTTTTGCATGTCGGATCCTATACCGGACGTTGGCCCGGTTAACTTCTGCAAGCTTAGCGCCTTGTCCACCACGGAATCCAAATGGTGGACAAACCTTTGGCATATGCACCCTAGGCGCTGGCCAGTCGTGCCCGCGCCACCCGCGAGCCGTTGGGCTTGTCCAGTACGGCGCAGATACGCTGGCCGGCGGCGATCAGTCTGTCCATATCGATACCGGTTGCGATGCCCAGGCCTTCAAGCAGATAGAGCACATCTTCGGTGGCGACATTGCCAGTGGCACCTTTGGCGTAAGGACAGCCGCCGAGGCCCGCAACCGAGCTGTCGAATACGCTGATGCCTTCCAAGAGGCTGGCGTAGATATTGGCCAGGGCCTGGCCGTAGGTGTCGTGAAAGTGCCCAGCCAGAATATGGCGCGGGATATCACGGGCTACCAGGTTGAACAGAAGACGAGTCTTGCCCGGGGTGCCGGTGCCGATGGTGTCGCCCAGAGACACTTCGTAACAGCCCATGGAATAGAGCGCCTTGGCCACGCTGGCCACTTGCGCCGGGGCTACCTCGCCTTCATAGGGGCAGCCAAGCACGCAGGACACATAGCCGCGCACGCGAATACCCTGCTGTTTGGCGGCGTCCATCAGTGGCACAAAGCGCTCGAGGCTCTCGCCGATCGAGCAGTTGATGTTTTTCTGCGAGAACGATTCGCTTGCTGCGGCAAATACCGCGACTTCCTTGACTCCGGCCGCCAGCGCGTCTTCGAAACCTTTCAGGTTGGGGGTCAGCGCCGCGTAAGTAATACCTGGCAGTTGCTGGATCTGCGCAAAAACCTCTCTGCTGCCGGCCATCTGCGGCACCCACTTGGGCGAGACAAAACTGCCCACCTCGATATAGCCGAGTCCTGCGGCAGACAGGTCGTCTACCAGGCGCACCTTGTCGGCCACGCTGATGGGCTGTTTCTCGTTCTGTAAACCGTCGCGGGGGCCGACTTCGACCAGGCGCACCTGTTTGGGCAAATTCATTTGGCGTCTCCTTTGGGCCAATGGTGCGCACGGCGCACCCTACGTAAACCCCTGATATCGCGTACATCGTAGGGTGCGCCGTGCGCACCGAATACCCTGCTTATACTTCTTCCAGCTCCACCAGCACCGCACCCTCGCTGACCATCTCGCCCTCACTGCAATACAGCGCCTTGACGGTGCCAGCATGGGGGGCGCGGATGCTGTGCTCCATTTTCATCGCCTCCAGCACTACCAGGGCGGTACCGGCTTCGACCTGCTGGCCTGCCTCGACCAGAACCCGCACGATACTGCCATTCATGGGGGCGGTCAGGCCGCCGTGATGTTGATGGCTGGCTTCCACTTCGGCAATCGGATCGACGCGCTGAATGCTGCGCAGCTCGCCGGCATAGTGCAGATAGAGGCTCTCACCACGACGAATGGCCAGATGCTGCTGGCGCAGGCCGTTGCGCTCCACCTGCAGGACCTCGCCTTGCAACTGTACGGTGCAAGCCGATGCATGGCGCAGACGCACCACCTGGCGCTCGTTCTGGCAGGCCAGGTGCAGATCGGTTTCCGCCGGTAGGCCCAGACGCAGGCCATTATTGCGCGACCAGGGAGAGTGATAGTCCTCGTGGCGTTGGTGCGGCGCTTCGCTCTGCACAAGGGCTTCGGCAGCCAGTTGCCAGAATTCAGTCGGCAGTTCGCTCACTGGCGGCAGCAGTTGCGCTTCATGACGTGGAATAAAGCCGGTATCCAGTTCCGCATTGGCGAAAGCCGGGTGGGCTAGCACGCGGGTGAGAAAGGCCAGGTTGGTTCTGACCCCGCCTACACAGGTTTCCTTGAGCATGGCCAGCAGGCGCAGGCGCGCCTCTTCGCGGTTTTCACCCCAGGCGATCAGCTTGCCGAGCATGGGGTCATAGAAGGGCGAGACTTCATCGCCTTCGCTGACTCCGCTGTCCACCCGACGGCCTGGGCCGGCATTGGCTTCGCGGTACAGCGCCAGGGTGCCGGTGGCGGGGAGGAAGTCGTTGTCCGGGTCCTCGGCGTACAGGCGCACCTCGATGGCGTGGCCAATCAGCGGCACCTGCTCCTGAGTGATCGGCAGCGCCTCGCCACGGGCCACGCGAATCTGCCAGGCGACCAGATCCAGGCCGGTGATCAGCTCGGTGACCGGGTGTTCGACCTGCAGGCGGGTGTTCATCTCCATAAAGAAGAAGTCGCCACGCTCATCCAGGAGAAACTCCACGGTGCCGGCCCCGACGTAACCGATGGCCTGGGCCGCCTTGACCGCAGCCTCACCCATGGCGCGGCGCAGTTCGGCTGAGAGGCCGGGGGCGGGTGCTTCTTCGACCACCTTCTGGTGGCGACGCTGGATCGAGCAGTCGCGCTCGTTCAGGTACAGGCAGTGGCCGTGCTGGTCGGCAAATACCTGGATCTCAACATGACGCGGCTTGAGGACGTATTTTTCCACCAGCATGCGCGAGTCGCCGAACGAGGACTGCGCCTCGCGCTGGGCGCTGGCCAGGGCCTCGGCCAGCTCGCTTTCGCGCTCGACCACCTTCATGCCCTTGCCACCGCCGCCGGCCGCCGCCTTGAGCAACACCGGGTAGCCGATTACCTCAGCGGCGGCGCGGAAGGTTTCGATATCCTGTGCTTCGCCGTGATAGCCCGGTACCAGCGGCACGCCGGCGGCCTCCATCAGCGCCTTGGCGGCCGACTTGCTGCCCATTGCGTCGATGGCCGAGGCGGGCGGGCCGAGAAACAGCAAGCCAGCGGCCTCGATGGCGCGGGCGAAACCGGCGTTCTCCGAAAGAAAGCCATAACCGGGGTGAATCGCCTGGGCACCGCTGGCCTTGGCTGCGGCGATCAGTGCGTCGATGCGCAGGTAGCTGTCGGCCGGTTTGGCACCACCCAGATTCACCGCCAGATCGGCTTCGCGCACATGACGGGCATTGGCGTCGATGGCGCTGTGCACCGCCACGGTCTGGATGCCCATGGCCTTGGCCGTGCGCATCACTCGGCAGGCAATCTCGCCACGGTTGGCCACCAGCAGGGTGTCGATAGGCTTAAGGCTCATGCTTGTGGCTCCTGCCATGCGGGTTTACGCTTATCCAGGAATGCCCGTAGACCTTCCTGACCTTCGGGGCTGACGCGGATACGGGCAATCGCGTTCTCGGTATAGCGGCGCAACGCCGGGGTCAGCACGCCGCTGCCGACTTCGCGCAGCAGATCCTTGCTCGCCAGCATCGCCTGCGGGCTATTGAGCAGCAGCGTGTCGACCCACTCGGCCACTGCCGGCTCCAGGGCATCGGCGGCATAGCATTCGGCAAACAGCCCCAGCTCCTGAGCCCGCTGCCCGCTGAAGCGTTCGGCAGTCAGGGCATAACGGCGCGCAGCACGTTCACCGATGGCCTGTACGACAAAGGGGCTGATCACCGCCGGAGCCAGGCCGATGCGCACCTCGGACAGGCACAGTTGGGCGTCATGGGTGCCGATGGCCATATCGCAGCAGCTGATTAGGCCCAGGGCTCCGCCGAAGGCCGCGCCCTGCACCACGGCCAGGGTGGGGATCTTCAGCTGATAGAGGTTGTGCATCAGCTCGGCCAGCTCGCGCGAGTCGGCGAGGTTGGCGTTGTAGTCCAGGGTTGCGGCGTGCTGCATCCAGGCCAGATCGGCTCCGGCAGAGAAGTGCTTGCCACGGCCGCGCAACAGCAGGAAGCGCAGGGTTTTGTCGGCCATTACCGCGTCGAGGGCGAGAATCAGCTCGCGGATCATCTCGGCGTTGAAGGCGTTGTTCTTGTCCGCACGGTTGAGCCAGAGGGTGGCAAAGCCGCGTGGGTCTTTTTGTAGTTCGATGGTGTTGAAGTCGGTCATGGTGTTCTGGCTCAAAATGGTTGCCCGGTACGCCGTGGGAGGGGCGCATCACATACGGAATACACCAAAGCTGGTCGGCTCGATCGGCGCGTTAAGGCTGGCGGACAGCGCCAGGCCCAGGATGTCGCGGGTCTGCGCCGGGTCGATCACACCGTCGTCCCACAGCCGGGCGCTGGAGTAGTAGGGATGCCCCTGGCGCTCGTACTGTTCGAGGATCGGCTGCTTGAGCTTGGCTTCATCTTCGGCGGAGAAACGCTGTCCGGCGCGTTCGGCCTGTTCGTGCTTGACCTGCACCAGCACGCCGGCGGCCTGTTCAGCACCCATCACGCCGATCCGCGCGTTCGGCCACATCCACAGAAAGCGTGGGTCGTAAGCGCGGCCGCACATGCCGTAGTTGCCGGCCCCGAAGCTGCCGCCGATGATCACGGTGAATTTCGGCACCTTGGCGCAGGCCACCGCGTTGACCAGCTTGGCCCCGTGCTTGGCGATGCCGCCGGCCTCATACTTCTGCCCGACCATAAAGCCGGTGATGTTCTGCAGGAACAGCAGGGGAATGCCGCGCTGGCAGGCCAGCTCGATAAAGTGCGCGCCTTTTTGTGCCGATTCGGCAAACAAGATCCCGTTATTGGCGAGGATGGCCACCGGATAGCCGTGGATATGCGCAAAGCCGCAGACCAGGGTTGCACCGAACAGCGCCTTGAATTCATCGAATACGCTGCCATCGACGGTGCGGGCAATCACCTCGCGCACATCGAAGGGCTGCTTGGCGTCAGCCGGAATCACCCCGTACAGCTCTATACCGCTGTACAGCGGGTTGATCGGTGCACGGGTGTTCAGCACGCCGAGTTTGCGCCAGTTCAAGTTGGCGATGCTGCGCCGGGCCAGGGCCAGGGCGTGTTCGTCGTTGTCGGCGTAATGGTCCGCTACACCGCTGGTCTTGCAGTGCACATCGGCACCGCCGAGGTCTTCGGCGCTGACCACCTCACCGGTGGCGGCTTTGACCAGCGGCGGGCCGGCAAGAAAGATGGTGGCCTGGTTGCGCACCATGATGGCTTCATCGGCCATGGCTGGCACATAGGCCCCGCCGGCGGTGCAGGAGCCCATGACCACGGCGATCTGCGGGATACCCATGGCCGACATATTGGCCTGGTTGAAGAAGATCCGGCCGAAGTGCTCGCGGTCCGGGAATACCTCGTCCTGACGCGGCAGGTTGGCACCGCCGGAGTCCACCAGGTAGATGCACGGCAGGCGGTTCTGCTGGGCGATGGTTTGGGCGCGTAGGTGCTTTTTCACCGTCAGCGGGTAGTAGCTGCCGCCTTTGACCGTGGCGTCGTTGGCCACGATCATGCATTCCACGCCCTCCACCCGGCCGATACCCGCGACCACGCCGGCCGCAGGGACTTCTTCGCCATACACCTCATGGGCGGCCAGCTGGCCGATCTCGAGAAAGGGCGAGCCGACATCCAGCAGGCGGTTGATCCGTTCACGCGGCAGCAGTTTGCCGCGCGAGGTGTGGCGGTGTTGGGCCTTCTCGCCACCGCCTTCGTGAACGCGGGCGAGCAGGGCGCGTAACTCGTTGACCTGGGCGAGCATCGCCGCGCTATTGGCGGCGAACTCCGGCGAGCGGGTGTTGATCTGGGTGTGCAGGATGGCCATCGTTTGGCTCCGTGGAAAACCGTAGGATGGGTTGAGCTTGCGATACCCATCGTAAACACCGGCATGGGTATCGCTTCGCTCAACCCATCCTACGGCTCTGGCTTATTTGGTTTCGTTAAACAGCTCGCGGCCGATCAGCATGCGGCGGATTTCGCTGGTGCCGGCACCGATCTCGTAGAGCTTGGCGTCGCGCAGCAGGCGGCCGGTGGGGTATTCGTTGATATAGCCGTTGCCGCCGAGGATCTGGATCGCATCCAGGGCCATCTGGGTGGCGCGCTCGGCGGTGTAGAGGATTACCCCGGCGGCGTCCTTGCGTGTGGTCTCGCCGCGGTCGCAGGCCTGGGCCACGGCATACAGGTACGCGCGGCTGGCGTTGAGCTGGGTGTACATGTCGGCGACCTTGCCCTGGATCAGTTGGAACTCGCCGATGCTCTGGCCGAACTGCTTGCGGTCGTGGATATAGGGCACGATCACGTCCATGGCCGCCTGCATGATGCCCACCGGGCCGCCGGAGAGTACTACGCGCTCGTAATCCAGGCCGCTCATCAGCACGCGCACGCCGCCATTGAGCTGACCCAGCACGTTCTCTTCCGGCACTTCGACGTTGTCGAAGAACAGCTCGCAGGTGTTGGAACCGCGCATGCCGAGCTTGTCGAACTTGCTGCCGCGGCTGAACCCCTTCCAGTCGCGCTCGACGATAAAGGCGCTGATGCCGTGCGCGCCTTTTTCCAGGTCGGTCTTGGCGTAGATCACGTAGGTGTTGGCATCCGGGCCGTTGGTGATCCAGGTCTTGCTGCCGTTGAGCACATAGCGGTCGCCTTGCTTGTCGGCGCGCAGCTTCATGCTGACCACGTCGGAACCGGCGTTGGGCTCGCTCATGGCCAGGGCACCGATGTGCTCGCCGGAGACCAGCTTGGGCAGGTACTTGGCCTTCTGCGCGGCGGTGCCGTTGCGCTTGATCTGGTTGACGCAGAGGTTGGAGTGCGCGCCGTAGGAAAGGGCGACCGAGGCCGAGCCGCGGCTGATCTCTTCCATGGCGATCACGTGGGCCAGGTAGCCCAGGCCGGAGCCGCCGTACTCTTCCTCGACGGTGATGCCGAGCAGGCCCATGTCACCAAACTTCTTCCACATATCGGCGGGGAACTGGTTTTCGCTGTCGATGGCGGCGGCGCGGGGGGCCAGCTCGGCGGCGACGAAGGACTGCACCTGGTCGCGCAGCATGTCGATGGTTTCGCCGAGGGCGAAGTTGAGGGACGGGTAGCTCATGGTTCCACCTGTAATTTTTAGAGTTAAGTTCAGGAGATAACGGATTGTTTTTTATCAGTTTCAGCCAGGGCTTCCAGGGCCGCCAGACAACGTTCTTCGGCGGTATCCAGCTCCAGCTGCATCTGTTCGATGTCCAGCAGTTGCTGCTGCAGCTGGGCGCGGCGTTCGGCGATCTTCGCCATAAAGGTATGCAGCTGCTTGTGGTTGCCGTGCACCGGGTCGTACAGCTCGATCAGTTCCTTGCATTCGGCCAGGGAGAAACCGATGCGCTTGCCGCGCAGGATCAGCTTGAGGGTGACCTTGTCTTTGGCGCTGTAGATGCGTTCCTGGCCCCGGCGCTCGGGGCTGAGCATCTGCTGTTCTTCATAGAAGCGAATGGCGCGGGTGGTGATATCCAGCTCGCGGGCCAGTTCGGAAATGGAGTAGGTGCTTGGGGGCATGGGTGAGCGCTCTTGTTTACCTTTACGTTAACGTAAAGCTGCGCCACGATTTAGTCAACAAGGCTGCTTGGCTTTCCATGCTTTGTAGCCAGGATCGGGCCTCTGCAAAGCTCAAGCGGCTTCTAGTTCGCTCTTACTAATTCATTAAAAACAATTAGTTGTTGCAGGATATTAATCCTAAGAATGAGGATTTGTGATGCAGGTAAGCCTACGACGCTTGCTAACTCGCTGAGTTGGCAGGCGATAGTGCTTCCGGCTAACCAAGGCCTGTAAGGCCAGGTCATGCCTGCTAGACAACAGCGAAATGTTTAATTAGTTTACGTTAACGTAAAGGTAAACAATTCGAGAAGGGGTACGGCATGATTAGGCAAACCGATCCGGTGGTAATCGTCAGTGCCGCGCGCACGCCGATGGGCGCGTTACTTGGCGACTTCAAGGCGCTCACGGCTGCCGAGCTGGGGGCGGCGGCGATCCGCGCGACCCTTGAGCGCGCCGGCCTGGCCGCCGATGCCGTGGACGAAGTGCTGATGGGTTGTGTGCTGCAGGCCGGCCAGGGCCAGGCTCCGGCACGCCAGGCGGCCCTGGGCGCGGGGTTGGCCCAGGCCACGGTGTGTTCGACGATCAACAAGATGTGTGGTTCGGGCATGAAGGCGACGATGCTCGCCCATGACCTGCTGCTGGCTGGCAGCGCCGAGGTGGTAATCGCCGGCGGCATGGAAAGCATGTCCAACGCGCCCTACCTGCTGGAGCGGGCGCGCAGTGGCTATCGCATGGGCCATGGCCGGGTGCTCGACCATATGTTCCTCGATGGTCTGGAGGACGCCTACGATAAGGGCCGCCTGATGGGCAGCTTCGCCGAGGAGTGCGCCCAGGCCTATGGCTTCAACCGCGAGCAGCAGGATGCCTTCGCCATCAGCTCCCTGAACCGCGCCCAACGCGCCATGGCCGAAGGGCGCTTTACCGCAGAAATCACCGCGGTGCAGGCCATGGTTGGCCGCGAGCTACGCAGTATCGACAGTGATGAGCAGCCGCCCAAGGCCCGTATCGAGAAGATCCCGACCCTCAAGCCGGCTTTCCGCGAGGGCGGAACGGTGACCGCGGCCAATGCCAGCTCGATTTCCGACGGTGCCGCGGCGTTACTGCTGATGCGCCTGTCCGAGGCCGAGCGGCGAGGCCTGACGCCATTGGCGGCGATCCGTGGCCACGCCAGCTTCGCCCATGCGCCCAGCCTGTTTGCCACCGCGCCGGTGGGCGCGCTGCAGGGCCTGATGCAGCGCACGGGCTGGACCCTGGGCGAGGTCGACCTGTTCGAAGTCAACGAGGCCTTCGCTGTGGTGCCGATGGCGGCCATGCGCGACCTGGATATTCCCCACGACAAGCTCAATGTGCACGGCGGAGCCTGCGCCCTGGGCCACCCGATCGGTGCGTCCGGCGCGCGGGTGCTGGTGACGCTGCTCAGCGCCCTGCAACAGTACGACCTCAAGCGCGGTGTGGCGTCCCTGTGCATTGGTGGCGGCGAGGCCACCGCCGTGGCCATCGAGCGCCTGTAACGCCGTGCAAACCCCGATCAGATTGTTTGCGAGAGAGCGAAGATGATCCCTTCAGAGCTAGATGTGCAGATCCGCGATATGGCCCGCCAGTTCGCCCAGGAACGGCTCAAGCCATACGCCGCCGAGTGGGACCGCGAGCACCGTTTCCCCAGCGATGCCATCGCCGAGATGGGCGCGCTGGGCTTTATGGGCATGCTGGTGCCGGAGCAATGGGGCGGGGCGCAGACCGGTCACCTGGCCTATGCCATGGCCCTGGAGGAAATCGCCGCCGGTGACGGAGCCTGCTCGACCATCATGAGCGTGCACAACTCGGTGGGTTGCATGCCGATCCTCAAGTACGGCAGCGAGGCGCAGAAGCAGCAGTTCCTCAAACCCCTGGCCGAAGGACGGATGCTCGGGGCCTTCGCCCTCACCGAACCGCAGGCCGGCTCCGATGCCAGCGACCTGCGCACCCGGGCCCGGCGCGACGGCGAGCACTATGTACTCAACGGCAGCAAGCAGTTCATCACCTCCGCCAGTCACGCCGGCATGGTGATCGTCTTCGCCGTCACCGATCCGCAAGCCGGCAAGAAGGGCATCAGCGCCTTTATCGTGCCCACCGACACGCCCGGTTATTCGGTGGTGCGGGTTGAGGACAAGCTCGGCCAGCACGCCTCGGACACCTGTCAGATCCAGCTCGATGAGCTGCGTGTCCCGGCCAGCCTGCGTCTGGGCGAGGAGGGCGAGGGTTACCGCATCGCCCTGGGCAATCTGGAGGGCGGGCGTATCGGCATTGCCGCTCAGGCGGTGGGCATGGCCCGCGCCGCATTCGAGGCGGCGCGCGACTACGCCCATGAGCGGGTGACCTTCGGCAAGCCGATCATCGAGCACCAGGCGGTAGCTTTCCGCCTGGCCGATATGGCCACCCAGATCGCCGTGGCGCGGCAGATGGTGCATCACGCCGCCAGCCTGCGCGAAGCCGGTATGGCCTGCTTGAGCGAGGCCTCGATGGCCAAACTGTTCGCCTCGGAGATGGCCGAGCGGGTCTGTTCCGCGGCGCTACAGACCCTGGGCGGTTACGGCTACCTCAAGGACTTCCCGCTGGAACGGATCTATCGCGACGTGCGCGTATGCCAGATCTACGAGGGCACCAGCGACGTGCAGCGTATGGTGATCGCACGCAATCTCTAAACTGCCGTGGGTGCGCCGTGTTTATCCGGATGTGATGGCCAGCGCGCGCGCGGCTGTCCCCGCACAACACCCTTCGTCGGTTCTTATATTCAAGAGAAATTTCCTGCTTGTCGGACACTTTTGTTAGCGCTACCATCCGGAAAAACAAAAACGACACCCCGCGAAGGTGTTTCGGAGATTTCATGAACACATGCCTTTCTGCCAATGGCCCTGCGCCGGCTGACCGCACCCTGGTGGTGATGGGGGTCAGTGGTTCGGGCAAGAGCGATATCAGCCAGGCCATCGCCGCCGAACTCGGTTGGCGACATATCGAGGCCGACCTGTTTCACCCCCGCGAAAACGTCGAACGCATGCGCGCCGGAATTCCGCTGAGCGACGCCGACCGGGTTCACTGGCTGGATGCGCTGATTGTCGAGATGCAGGCCGCCCAAGCCGCAGGGCAGGGCTTCGTGCTGGCCTGTTCGGCGCTCAAGCGCAGCTACCGCGACCAGTTGCGCCAGGCGGTGCCGGGTTTGCAGTTCGCCCATCTGGAGATCGATCACGCCACCGCCTTGCTGCGGGTGGGTGCCCGGCCGGGCCACTTTATGCCGACCTCGCTGGTCGACAGCCAGTTCGCCACCCTCGAAGACCCCCGCAATGAACCCCATGTGTGCACCGTCAGCGCCGCGCAGAGCCGCGAGGCAGTGGTGGCCGAGGTCTGCGCCTGGCTGCGCCGCGATCTTTCGGCTGCGGCTATCGGCGCGCAGTCGGCGCTTTCTGTGGCTGAATTTGATAGCGCTAACCATGCACCGGAACTGAGCGGCGAGCCTATCTACGGCGGTTGGCTGGCGCGGCTGTTCGACCGCCTGACCGATGGCCTGATGGCCGCGCTGATGGCCTTTATGGTCGCCGCGGTCTTCGGCAACGTGGTGCTGCGTTACGCCTTCGGCACCGGCTGGGCGGGGGCCGAGGAGCTGTCGCGCCTGGCGTTCGTCTGGCTGGTGTTCGTCGGCGTGGCCTCGAGCATGCGCCGTGGTGAGTTGATGCGCTTCAACATGATCCGCGATCGTTTCCCCCAGGTGGTCCGTCGCCTGGTCGATTCCGCCAGCTGGTTGCTGGTCGCCGGAGCCAGCGTGCTGGCGGCCCTGGGGGCCTGGCAGCAGGTGCAATACGGCTGGGGTAACCACAGCACGGTGGTCGGCTATCCCGTGGTGCTGGGCATGTTCCCGGTGCTGGCCTGCATGGCGGTTCTGGCCCTGCTGGCCTTGCTCCAGCTGGTCAACGTCTGGCGACGGCCCGAGCCGCTGCCGGTTGCCAACGCCAATATCACGGCCGACTGAGCCCTCTCTAATAAAATCGGGCACTGCCCACCGAGGACCCGCTGATGACCGTCGCTGTCTTCCTTGCTTCACTGCTGGGTTTCATGTCTTTCGGCATGCCTATCGCCTTCGCCCTGATTCTCACCGGCGCGGTGCTGATGTGGTACCTGGAATTCTGGGATGTGCAATTACTGGCACAGAACCTGCTCGCCGGTGCCGACAGCTTTCCGCTGCTGGCCGTGCCGTTCTTTATCCTGGCTGGCGAACTGATGAACGCCGGGGGCATTTCCCGGCGCATCATCGCCATGGCCCAGGCCTATTTCGGCCACCTGCGCGGCGGCCTTGGCTATGTGGCGATCGCCGCGGCGGTGCTGCTGGCCAGCATGTCCGGTTCGGCCCTGGCCGATACCGCGGCGCTGGCCACGCTGTTGCTGCCGATGATGCGCCAGCGTGGATATCCGCTGCATGCCTCGGCCGGCCTGGTGGCGGCCGGCGGCATCATCGCGCCGATCATCCCGCCGTCGATGCCCTTCGTGATCTACGGCGTGGTGACCAATACCTCGATCAGCCAGCTGTTTATGGCCGGGCTGGTGCCGGGTCTGATCATGGGTGTGGGCCTGATTTTCGCCTGGACCCTGATCGCCCGCGGTTTTACCGAGCCAACGCCGCCCAAGGCGAGCAAGGCCGAGCGCCGCGCGGTGTTGGTCGATGGTGCGGCGGCCCTGATGCTGCCGGTGATCATCGTCGGCGGCCTGCGCTTCGGCATCTTCACCCCGACCGAAGCCGCAGTGGTGGCGGCCGTGTATGCCCTGGCGGTCTCCACGCTGCTGTACCGCGAATTGAGCTGGGCGGCGCTGAACGAGACCCTGACCCGTGCCAGCCGCACCACCGCCTCGGTGATGTTCCTCTGCGCGGCGGCCACAGTGTCGGCCTATATGGTGACCCTGGCCCAGCTGCCCGAGGAAATCGGCATGATGCTCGGGCCGCTGCTCGACCACCCCTATCTGCTGATGATCGCGATCATGCTGCTGATGGTCGCGGTGGGCATGGTCCTCGACCTGACCCCGACCATTCTGATTCTCGCCCCGGTACTGGCCCCCATCGCGATCAAGGCCGGCATCGACCCGGTGTATTTCGGCGTGATGTTCGTCCTGATCGGCTCCATTGGCCTGATTACCCCGCCGGTGGGCACGGTGCTCAATGTGGTCGGCGGCATCGGCCGCCTGCGTATGGAGATCCTGGTGCGCGGGGTGATGCCGTTCTTCCTGATCTACCTGGGCATCGTCGCGCTGCTGATAGCCTTCCCGGCCATTATCACGGTGCCGCTGGCCTGGCTGCGCTGACCCGTCTTTTCACCGCCCGGCGCTGCGTGTCGGGCATCCTTGTCGTACTGCTGACAACAATAAAAGGTACTCACTGATGAAACGTCCACTGCTTACCCTCCTGGCTACGGCCATGCTGTTCAGCCCGCTTGCTGCGGTAACGGCCCAGGCCGACGATGTCCGCTCGCGGATGATTCGTTTCGGCTATGGCCTCAACGAAAGCAGTAACCAGGGCCGCGCTGCCAAGCTGTTCGCCGAAGAGGTGGCCAAGGCCTCCGAGGGCAAACTCAAGATGCGCACCTTCGCCGCCGCCAGCCTGGGTTCGGACGACCAGATGCAGAGCGCCCTGATGGGCGGTGCCCAGGAAATGATGGTCGGCTCCACCGCCACCCTGGTAGGCATTACCAAGGAGATGGCGGTGTGGGACACGCCGTTCCTGTTCAGCAACGAGCAGCAGGCCGACGCCGTGCTGGACGGCCCGGTCGGCCGCCAGGTGATGGACAAGCTGGAAGAGAAGGGCCTGGTCGGCCTGGTCTACTGGGAAAACGGCTTTCGCAACATGACCAACAATGCCCGGCCGATCAACAAACTGGAGGATTTCTCCGGGATCAAGCTGCGGGTGATGCCCAACCCGGTGTTCCTCGAAACCTTCAAGCTGATGGGGGCCAACGCCGTGCCGCTGCCGTTCTCCGAGCTGTTTACTGCGCTGGAAACCAAGGCGGTGGATGGCCAGGAAAATCCCTTCAACACCATTCTCTCCTCGAAATTCTACGAGGTGCAGAAGTACCTGACCGTGACCAACCACGTCTACAGCCCGTGGATCGTTACCGCCTCCAAGCGCTGGTGGGACGGTTTGTCGGCGACCGAGCAGGGCATCATCCTTGAAGCCGCGAAGAAGGCCCGCGACTTCGAGCGCCAGGATACCCGCGCCGAGGCGGCCAAGGCCCTGGCCCAGCTTGAGGAGAACGGCATGCAGGTCAATCAGATCAGCGCCGAGGAAATGCAGCGCATGCGCGAGCGGGCCCAGCCGGCGATCCAGCAGGTGGTCGATACCGTCGGCCAGCCGCTGTTCGACCAGGTCCAGGCCGAGCTGGCCAAGGCTGCGAACTGATCGACGCTCCGTAGTGCTGAGCGCACCGGACGATTTTAAGTCGGGTGCGCGCAGCCCCCTGCAGCTGCAGCCACTGCTAGAATCGCCTGCCTTTTCCAGGGAAATGCCCATGACCCAACGTCGTCGTCGCTCCGCCGAACGCGTCACCCTGTCCGATGTGGCCAAGGCTGCCGGTTGTTCGCTGATGTCCGCCTCACGCGCCCTGTCGCAGCCGGAACGGGTTTCCGATGCCCTGCGCGCCCAGGTCATGCAGGCAGCCAAGGCCCTGGGCTACGTGGCAAATCCGGCGGCGCGGGCCCTGGCCAGCTCGAAGTCGAATCTGGTCGCGGTAGTCATCCCGTCGCTGTCCAACTCGGTGTTCGTCGACACCGTCGAGGCGATCCAGCGGGTGCTGATGCCCGCCGGGTTCGAGATGATGATCGGGGTCAGTCACTACCGCCCCGAGGAAGACGAACGCCTGCTGCGCTCCTACCTGGCGCACCAGCCCGCTGGCCTGTTGCTTACCGGTTTCGAGCGCAGCGACACGGCGCGGGAGATACTCGGCGGTTGCCGCGGCCCCATTGTCACCATGATGGAGCTGAGTGATGCCGAAGACGAGTACTGCGTCGGCTTCTCGCAACTGGATGCCGGCGCGGCCATGGCCGAGGCGTTGATCGCCCGTGGCTATCGGCATATCGCCTTTGCCGCCGCCCAGCTCGACCCGCGTACCCTGCAGCGCGCCGAGGGCTATCGACATTGCATGCAGGCCCACGGCCGCTATGACCCGAACCTGGAACTGCTGACGCCGGAACTGTCCTCCATCGGCCTGGGGGCGAACCTGCTGGATCGGCTGCTGGCCCAGCAGCCACAGATCGATGCGGTGTTTTTCAACAACGACGACCTGGCTCTGGGGGCGCTGTTCCGTGCCCGTCAGCTCGACCTGGCGGTGCCGCAACGCCTGGCCATTGCCGGCTTCAACGACCTGCCTGCCGCCGCCTGGGTGCATCCGGCACTGACCACGGTACGCACCACCCGTGGGTGCATCGGCCAATTAGCGGGCGAGATGTTGTTGACCCTGATGCGTGGCGAACAGCCGGCCCAGCACTGCATCGATGTGGGCTTCGAACTGGTGCTGCGCGACAGCGCCTGAGCCTAAGGGGGACCGCCAGTTGCCCTACGGCTGCTGGTAGGTGGCCAGCAGACGCGGGATATCGCCATTGGCGTAACCGCGGCGGATATGCAGGTTGAATTCGTCGAGAAAGTCGCCCATTCCCAGGCGTTTGTGAAAGCCCAGGTAGTTGGCGTCGCGCTTGAGCGGCTGTGCCAGTACATGAAATTCCGCGGCGCGCCTCGATAGTTCTGGATCCAGGGCGATGGCCCGGCGCAACCCGGCGGTGCCGGGATTGATCAGGGCTACGTCGATGCGTCTGGCCAGAAGCTTCTTAAGCCGCGAGACCGGGCCATTGTCCTCGTCGACCTGGAACACCCCTTGCCGGCGCGCCTGCTCGAACTCATCGCCGAAGCTGCCGCCGGCCCCCAGGCCGATACGCCGACCCTTGAGATCTTCGATGCGGTTGAAGTTCAGCTTGTCGTCATGGCGTACCACGACCACCACCTCGTCATAGAACAGCGCTTCGGAATAGTCGAAGACTTGCTGGCGCTCCGTGGTCCAGCTCAGGCCGATAATGCCGGCCTGACCGCTTTCGGCCATCTTGTAGGCGCGCGCCCAGGGGTAGAGGTGCAGGCTGAACTGGTGCTCGGGCATGGCCGCATCGACGTAGCGCAGAATGTCCACCAGCATGCCCTGGGGTTGGTCGCCTTCGGCGTAGATCTTGGGTATCGAATAATTGTTGCCGACAATCAGAATCTCGTCGGCACAGGCAACGTTGCAAAGCAACACACAAGCCAGGAGCAGACAGCGCATGCAGCATTCCTTACACCGGGGCGGCCTCTATGGCTGAACAATAGGCCAGGCCGAAGTACTTGCCTAGCTGGCCAGCCGGGAGAAATCCGGGAATGACGAAAATAGCGAGGGAATCCAGAGTTTCCTCGCTATTTTACAGCGATATTCGCAGGTTTTGTGATCGCCCAGTGTGCCGGTGCGGACTAGGACTGGGGCTTGTCGAGCTTCTTTTCCTGGGCCGTCACATGCTGGCAGATCTCGATGATTTGCTCGCGCATCCAGCGGTTGGCAGGGTCCTGGTCGGTGCTTTCGTGCCAGTACAGGTGGGTTTCCAGCGGGGCCATGTCCTTGAGCGGCAGCTCCACATGGTGCAGGTCGTTGCGTCGGGCGAAGCGCTCGGGCACGGTCATGACCATATCGGTGTTCTGCAACACGGTGGTGGCCATCAGGTAGTGCTGGGAGCGCAGGGCAATCTTGCGCTGGATGCCCATGCGCCCCAGAGCCAGGTCGACATGGCCCAGGCCACTGCGACGGCTGGAAATATGTATATGGGTCATGCCCATATATTCGTCCAGGCTGATCTTGTCCTTGGCCTGCGGGTGGCCCTTGCGCATGGCGCAGACGTAGCGGTCTTCCATCAGCTTGACGTGGCGCACCTGGGGGTCGGTGTTGAGCGGCGCGTCCACGGCAAAGTCCAGGCGTCCGGCGGCCAGCTCCTTGGTGGTTTCGCGCCGGCGCGCCAGCATGCTCTCGATACTGACATTGGGGGCCATGCGCCGTAGGCGCTGGAACAGCGAAGGCAGCACCACCGCCTCGGTGAGGTCAGTCATGCTGATGCGGTAGGTCTTGTTGGCCTGGGCCGGGTTGAAGATGCGGCTTTCCTGCACCGAAATGCGCAGTTGCTGCAGGGCGCTGCGCACCGGGCCGATGATGTTCTGCGCCATGGGCGTGGGCACCATACCCTGGGCGGTACGCACGAACAGGGGGTCGTTGAAGGTCTCGCGCAGCCGCGCCAGGGCGTTGGACACCGCCGGCTGGGTGATGCCGACGATCTGCCCGGCGCGGGTCAGATTGGCCTCGGTGTAGATGGCATCGAAGACCACGAAGAGGTTCAGGTCGACCTTGTTCAGATTCATTACACGCTCACTCCGAGGGTTGTCGGTATTAGGGTCTGTTGCCATTTCGTTCGCTCGCGAAC
>NZ_JBBPES010000008.1:142082-224195 GCF_038069885.1 Pseudomonas sp. XK-1
ACGAAATGGCAACAGACCCGCATGGATCATATATCGGTGATGAATGTTTATACACGGTGAGAATAGGTTAGATAAATCCTAGTCCCTGATCTAGCATCATTTCCACCTCACCGAATCAGTCATTCACACTCAGCGTCAGAAGGTAGCCGCCCATGGATTTCGCCTACTCCCCCAAGGTTCAGCAACTGCGTGAACGCGTAACCGCGTTTATGGAGACCCATGTCTATCCAGCCGAGGCCATGTTCGAGCAGCAGGTCAATGAAGGCGACCGCTGGCAGCCCACCGCGATCATGGAAGAGCTGAAGGCCAAGGCCAAGGCTGAAGGTCTGTGGAACCTGTTTCTGCCGGATTCCGAACTGGGCGCTGGCCTGACCAACACCGAATATGCACCGCTGGCCGAGATCATGGGCAGTTCCCTGATCGGTCCTGAACCCTTCAACTGCGCTGCGCCGGACACCGGCAACATGGAAGTGCTGGTGCGCTACGCCAACGAAGCGCAGAAGGAACAGTGGCTCAAGCCTTTGCTGGACGGCACCATCCGTTCCGCCTTCGCCATGACCGAACCCGGTGTGGCCTCATCCGATGCCACCAATATGCAGGCCAGCGCCGTACGCCAGGGCGATGAGTGGGTGATCAACGGCCGCAAGTGGTGGACCTCCGGCGCTTGCGATCCGCGCTGCAAGATCATGATCTTTATGGGCCTGACCAACCCAGACGGCCCGCGCCACCAGCAGCACTCGATGATTTTGGTGCCGATGGATGCCCCGGGGGTCAAGGTGCTGCGGCCGCTGCCGGTATTCGGTTACGACGACGCGCCCCACGGCCACGCCGAAGTGCTGTTCGAAAACGTGCGGGTGCCTTATGAAAATGTGCTGCTGGGCGAGGGCCGCGGCTTCGAGATCGCCCAGGGTCGCCTCGGCCCAGGCCGCATTCACCACTGCATGCGCTCCATCGGCATGGCCGAGCGCGCGCTGAAGCTGATGTGTCAGCGTTCGGTCGAGCGTACCGCGTTCGGCAAGCCACTGGCACGCCTGGGTGGCAATATCGACCATATCGCCGACTCGCGCATGGAAATCAATATGGCCCGTCTGCTGACCCTTAACGCGGCTTATATGATGGACACCGTGGGCAACAAGATCGCTGCCAGTGAAATCGCCCAGATCAAGGTGGTGGCACCCAACGTCGCCCTCAAGGTGATCGACCGGGCGATCCAGATCCACGGCGGGGCGGGGGTCTCCAACGACTTCCCGCTGGCCTACTGGTACGCCATGCAGCGTACCCTGCGCCTGGCTGACGGCCCGGACGAAGTGCACCGCGCGGCCATCGGCAAGTTCGAGATCGGCAAGTACATGTCCCGCGACATGATGAAAGCCAGCCGCTGATCGGATAACCCCCGGCTGCAAAGAACGCCAAGGCCCGCGGATGCGGGCCTTGGCGTTTGTGTTTGGGGTAAACGCCAGCCGTCGGCCAAGCGCCTGGCGGCGTTGCTGGCGACCTGTGCAAGTGCCTGTGGCGGTCTATAGTGCTTGAGTGGAAACGAGCCAATACAGGATGTAGGGGGGATGTCGATGCAACAGCGTACCGCCGTAATCGCTGCCTTGTGTCAGGCTGTCAGTACACATTTACCGCCTTGCCTGGAGGCTCTGGTCGATGCCTCGAATCGCGCCTTGAATGAACTGCGCCTGTCGGCGCGCAGCAATTTCGAGGCCCAGGGGTGCGACGATTTCCTGCGCCTGTGCAGCGCCCTGCGTGAGCGCACCATCGCCCAGACCGTGGCGGCCATCCTTGAACTCCTGCCCAGCGGCACCACCCCCCAGGCCGTAACCCCCTCGGGCAGCGAGTGGCAGCTGGTCGATGACGCGGAAGTAGAGGAGATGCTCGAAGCGCGCCGCCTGGTACGCCAGCTGCGCGAGCCCCTGGGCGTCATGGAGTGGCGCAGTTGCGCACGCCTGAACGCCGTCACCGGGGCCCACGCGAAAGATCGCGAAAACCCGCTGTCGCTGGAATTCATGATCCGCGTGCTGCAGTCGCGGCTCAATCTGCGCGGGCAACTGCCTGTGGTGCGCGAGCACTTCTATGCCGCGGCGGCCAAAGAGCTGAGCGTGGTGCTACAGGCCTATTTCAAACACCTGGATACGGTCTTCGCCGAATTTCAGATCGAGCCGCGCATCGATCCGGTGGTGCACCCGGCGCTGGAGCGGCAACGCGCCCGGGCGGCGCGCAAACCGGATGCGTCCTACCAGGCGATCCAGCAGTTGCGCGCGGTGGATGCCGGCTCCGGCGTAGGTTCGAGTCCGGTCGCGGCGCAGCCCGTCGACCCGGCAGTACTGCAGCAGGCGCTGAGCCAGGTGCAGCGCCTCGAACCGCCTCAGCAGGGCTGGTCGGCCCAGGCCTTTGTTCAGGAACTGCAGGCTGCCGGAGCCAGCTTGTCGCCGCGCCAGAGCGACGATGCCGGGGTGGTGGCCGAGCTCTTTCAGCACATCGAGCAGGAGTCGCTGATCGCCCAGGACATCAAGCCGGCGCTGCGCCATCTGATGTTGCCGGTGGCCCAGGCCGCGATGCTCGAACCCGCCGCCTTTGCCGACACCTCTCACCCGGTCCGGGCCACTCTGGACAAGCTGATCCGCCTCTGCGATTTTTCCGACCCGCCCAATCTGGCGCTGGAAAACCGCGTACAGCAGCTGATTGCCGACATAGTGGCGGACTATCGTGGCGACAACAGCGTATTCAGTCGCTGCAATGACGAGCTGGAGCAGTTGCTGGCCATACAGCAGCGCGCCTACAGCAACAATGCCGATCGTGTGCGCCAGTACAATCGCGGACGCGACGCCCTGGAGCGGGCCCGCCAGCAGGTCGGCCGCGAGCTGTTGGCGCTGTTCGGCAGCCGGGCACCGCAGATACTGCTCGATCTACTGGACAGCGGCTGGCGCGAACTGCTGGTGCACGAGCTGATTCGTCACGGCGAACAGAGCGCCGAATGGCTGGATGATCTGGCGGTGATCCGGCAACTGAACCACTGGCTCCAGGTGGAGGCCGGCGGTGCAGGTTCTGACAGCGAGCCGGTCGAACGTGCCTACGAGTCAGGCGCGGTTCTGGAGCTGATGCGCAAACGCATGGAGAGCTTCCTGCCCGGGCAGTATCGCCACACTCCGGTGCTCAATCAGCTGCAACAGCAGTTGCAGGGTGAACAGGCGGTCGAGCTGGTCGAGCTGCAGCCACCGCAAGCGCAAACCCAGGACTTGCGCGACCTCGAACCCGCGCAACAGCGTTGGCGCGAGCGGGTTCAGCAGCTCAAGGAAGGCGACTGGCTGGTGACGCAGAAGGGCCAGCATTTGCAGCTGATCTGGGCCAACCCGAGCAGCGACCACTATGTTCTGGTCGATAGCCAGGGCCGTGAAGCCGGCAGTTTCACGTCCCATGAACTGATGCACCAGCTCGCCACCGGTTGGATCGGCACCTCGGCACCGGAAGGCCAGGGTGTGATCCAGGACCATCTGGAGAACATCGTCGGCAAGCTCTACCGCGATATCGCCTATGCCCGCAGCCACGACGAGCTGACTGGTCTGCTCAATCGGCGCAGCTTCGAAGCCGCCGCGGCCCAGGCCCTGGCCAGCCCCCAGCCGTGCGCCTTTATCTATGGCCATATCGACCTGTTCAGCGTACTCAACTCCAGCTTCGGCCCCCTGGCCGGGGACACCTACCTCAAGCACACCGCCAGCCTGCTGGCGGCCCAGTTACCCGCAGGGGCAACCCTGGCGCGTATCGGTGGGGTGGATTTTGCCGTGGTGCTGCCCCAGGCCGATGCCGACCAGGCCAGCCTGCAGGCCGAAGCGCTGCGCGCCGCCATAGAAGGCAACCCGCTGGAATGGCAAGGCCATTCGCATAGCGTGACCATGAGCCTGGGCATCGTGCTGACCCGCGATTGCCACGATGTGATCAACCTGTTCCGCGACCTGCAGATGGCCTGCAACAGCGCCAAGGAGGCGGGGCGCAACCGCGTGCATGTCTACAGCGACGAGATCGACGGTGCCCGCACCGGGCTGATGGCCATCGCCGGGCGGGTGGACGATATAGTCGAACGCGGCGAGCTTAGCCTGCGGGTCCAGCAGATCGCGTCCACCGAATCCAGCAAAGGGCACCTGCCGCATTACGAAGTGCTGCTGGTGATGGAAAACGAGCTGATGTTGCTGGACTTCATCAGCGCCGCCGAACGCTATAACCGCATGACCAAGGTCGACCGCTGGGTGCTCAAGCGGGTGTTCAGCGGTCTGGCCCAGCACCCGGGCATCTGGGATCACTGCAGCGGCCTGTCGGTCAACCTGTCCGGCAGCAGCCTGAATGACGACCGCCTGCTCGAGTTTATCGAGTCGCTGTTCGAGGACTACGCGATACCGCCGCAGCGTATCTGCTTCGAGCTGACCGAAACCGCCGCGGTGGCCAACCTGACCAAGACCGCCGACCTGGTGCGTTACCTGCAACGGGTCGGCTGCACCTTTTCCATCGACGATTTCGGCACCGGTTTTTCGTCCTACGAGTACCTCAAGCGCCTGCCGGTGGATTACGTCAAGATCGATGGCAGCTTCGTCAAGGAAATCGAGCGCTCGCCGAGCGACCATGCCATGGTCAAGTCGATCAACGAGATTGCCCATGTGCTGGGGCGCAAGACCATCGCCGAGTACGTCGAAACGGCCAGCATCCGTGAGTGCCTGGCTGCCATGGGCATCGACTTCGTGCAGGGCTATGGGGTCGAGATGCCGCTGTCGCTGGACGCGTTCTTCTCACGCTACCGCTAGGGCCTGGGTGTGGGCTCAGGAGGTTGGCTGGTCCTTGTCGGCGGCGGCCAGTTCGCGCAGCCAGAGCAGGCGCTGATGCAGTTGAGCGGCAAAGGCGCGGGCGGCCAGCTCCTCATAAAAGGTCAGCCCCCGCGGCCCCATGCGTACCTGCCACAGTGTGCGGCCATGGCGCTGCAACGCTTCGATCTGCACATCCATCCGCCTGCATTCCCCTGTCTGCCGAGTAACGGCCGCCACCTTCATGCGGCCGTCTTCCCAGAGGTTACGCCAAGTCCCGCCGAAGCGGGAGTAGGCCGCCGGCTCAATAAACCCAGACCTCGACCCGGCGGTTGCGGATACGTCCGTCATCGGCGTTGTTGGCGGCCACCGGCAGTTCGTCGCCGAGACCGATGATATCGCGGAAGCTGACCCCGGCTTTGCTCAGCTCGCGGCGCACGGCCATGGCGCGCAGCTTGGACAGCAGCTCGGCGCGAGCGACATCGGCCTTGGCGTCGCCGAAGCCGACCAGCACCACCTTGCGCTCGAGTTTGTTCTGCTGCTGCAGGTAATCGAGTAGCCGCGGCAGATCGCGCAGGGCCTTGTTATCCAGGCTGGCACTGCCTTGCTGGAAACGAAAATTCACCGACAGCCGCTGTGCCTCCCGGGTCAGCGCCTGGTACCGGGCGGGCATCTCGGGGGTGGCCGCGACCTGCATGGCCTGCACGTTCTGCGCAATAAAGCCGCTGCGCTCGACAATGGCCTGGCCACGCGGGCTATGGGCGAACTGGACCAGGGCACGCGCCCAGGGGTTGGCCAATGCGGGCTGGTTATAGAGGAACAGACGCCGCGACAAGGGGTAGTCCTCGGTGGCAATCAAGGCCGGGGTGGGCAGCATGGGCTGCGAGTCGCCGGCGGCGATCGCCAGGGCCTTGGCCTGGCGGATATAGGGCAGGCCGATAAAACCGATGGCGTTGCGGTCCTGGCTGACTGCATCGGAGAGCTGCTCGCTGGACTCATAGCGCTTGGCGTGGGCGGCCAGGGTCCTGGCGTTGGCGCTCAACACCAGTTCCTTGAAGGTGTCGAAGGTGCCGGACTTGTCATCGCGGGCGTACAGGCTAATGGGGCCGGGCGGCGCGCCGAGCTGTGCCCAGTCGCTCAGCTCGCCGGCAAACACCTGGGCCAGTTGCTCGGTGCTCAGGGCCGTCAGTGGGTTGCTCGGGTGCAGAATGATCGCCAGCCCATCGAGGGCGATAATCTGCTCGGCCTCACGGCTGGTCAGATCGCCCAGGGCGGCCAGGTTGCTGGCTTCGCTGTCCTTGATCGGCCGCGAAGAGGCGGCCAGCTCGGCGCTGCCGTCGGCCAGGGCGCTAAAACCGGTGCCCGAGCCGTGTGCGGCCACTTCGATGCTCAGACGGCGGCCATCGGCGTTTGTGGCGACTATCCTCTGCTCGTTTTCCACCATCCCGGCTTCGATGCGGATGGCGCTCAGGCCCTGTTCTTCCAGCATGCCTTCGACCAGTGCCGGCCCCAGCCGTGCGCCTATGGTGTTGGAACCCTGGATACGCAGCACGCTGGCGTTGTTATCGGCGGCCAGGACCGACCAGGGCAGGGCATAGCAGACGGAGCCGAGCAGCAGAAAGCTGAGGGTGCGAAGCCAGGTTTCACGGTCAGACGTGGAGAGGGCGCGCGACATGCGGCAGACACCTTGTGGTGAGTGAAGGTGCTGCGAAGATAAGACAAAAATATGACCGCAATATGACGACGGGGTGATGCCTGGAGGGCTCTGCGATGGGACGGGTCAGCAGGGTGCCGACCGCCCCGGTCGGTGGCAGTGGTCAGCCCAGTTCAAGCCAGATCGGCGCATGATCCGAGGGCTTCTCCATGCCGCGCAGCTCATAATCGACGCCGGCATCCTTGATCCGCTCTTGCAGCGCCTGGGAGGCGAGGATCACGTCGATGCGCAGGCCGCGCTTGGGGTCGTCCTCGAAGCCGCGGCTGCGGTAATCGAACCAGCTGAAGCGATCATTCACCGCCGGATTGAGATGGCGGAAACTGTCGATCAGGCCCCAGTTCTTCAGGGTCGCCAGCCACTCGCGTTCTTCCGGCAGGAAGCTGCACTTGCCGGTTTTCAGCCAGCGCAGGCGGTTCGGCTCGCCGATGCCGATGTCGCAATCCTCCGGCGAAATATTGATATCGCCCATCACCACCAGGGCTTGCTCGGGGCTGAACTGGCTTAGCAGCAGGTTCTGCAGGTCGGCGTAGAAGCGTTGCTTGGCCGGGAACTTGGTGGGGTGGTCGCGGCTTTCGCCCTGGGGGAAGTAGCCGTTCATCACGGTGACCGGGTTGCCCTGGGCATCGGCAAAGGTGCCGTAGATAAAGCGCCGCTGAGCGTCTTCGGCGTCACCCGGAAAACCCTTGTGCAGCGTAAGCGGCTCCTGGCGTGAGAGCAGGGCGACGCCGTAGTGGCCCTTCTGACCGTGGTAATGCACCTGGTAACCCAGCTCACGAATCTGCGCCTCGGGAAACTGCTCGTCGGCCACTTTGGTTTCCTGCAGGCCGATCACATCGGGCTGGTGCTTGTCGATCAGCGCCGCTAATTGATGGGGGCGTGCGCGCAGGCCATTGATATTGAAGGAGACGATCTTCATGGGCGGCAGTCCTGGGTTGCGCTCTGGAAAGCAGGGGATGCTAGCCCATTCGCCGGAGGCGGGCCAGCCGTATGGCGGCCGGCGCAGTGCAGTGCTAACGTGGCATCAGGCCCATAAATAAAGAAGAACTGAGGTCAATACCATGCCCAACAGTCCCGCCGAAGTTCGTATGCTCGACAGCGGCTATGCCCGCGAAGCCCGCTCGCTGCTGTATCACGCCTACCGCCACGACCCCACCTTTGCCTACCTGTTCGAAGCCGACCGGCCCGGCTATGACCAGCGTGTGCGCGCCACCGTGCGCGAGCTGGTGCAGCAGCACTTCAGCGAGGACCTGCCGGCCATCGGCTTGCTGATCGACGATCGCCTGATCGGCATGGCCCTGATCGCGCCGCCTCAACGGCGCATGGATATCACCGAGAGCTGGAACTGGCGTATGCGCATGCTGCTGACCACCGGCTTTCGCTGCACCAAGCGCTACCTTGAGTACCATGATGCGGTAATCGCCTGCCTGCCGCCTGGCCCTTATCACGTGCTGCCGCTGCTGGGTGTGCATCCGCAATATCAGGGCCAGCACCTCGGCGAACAACTGCTTGAAGCGCTGCACAACTGGTGCGCCGAAGATACCGGCTCCCAGGGGGTGGTGCTGGATACCGGCAACAGCCATTACCTGGACTTCTACAAGCGTCAGGGCTACCAGGAGATTGGCGAGGTGGCGGTCGGCCCGATCATCGAGCACGTCTTCTTTCACCCCAGCCCGCAACCGGCAATCAAGGCCAGCGCCTAGGGCGCTGTCGATCACCACCGGTAATCGTTTTGCCCATGGATACTGGCCTTGGTTGGGTTTGAACGGCGGTTACCGGTTGAAATAACTGCGTGCTGAAAATCGTTCTCAACGCTCTAGGGTGGCACTTTGCTCGTGCTAGCATCCGCCCATGGGTGTTTTCTTCAGGCTTACTGCTGCATGTGTTCTGCTATTGCTCGGCTCTTCAGTGCTGGCCGAAGCGCGTTTGCTCGTGCGTGTGCAGCCGGCCAATAGTGCCCTCAAGGACAATATCGAAGGCCATATCGGCAGTCTTGGCGAGCGCGATGCCCGGGCCCTGCGGCGCTACGTGCGCAGCGCCGAAGCGCAGGCACAAAAGGCGGCCCAGGCCCTGGGCTATTACCATGCGCAGATCAGCAGTGAAGTCAGCGATGGCGCGACGCCGCGCCTGACCCTGCGCGTCAACTCCGGTGAGCGGCTGCGCTTGCGCGAGGTGACCCTGCGTATCGAGGGCCCGGCCAGTCAGCTCGCGGCGTTTCGCCTGCCGCGTGATGCCCAGTTGCGCAGTGGTGCGCCACTCAATCATGGGCGTTACGAGGCGGCCAAACGCAGTATCCAGAATCAGGCGTCACGCTATGGCTTCTTCGCCGGACGCTTTACCCGGCAACGCCTGGATATCGATCCGGCGGCGGGGGTGGCCGATATCGAACTGGTCTATGACAGCGGGCCGCGCTATCAGTTGGGCGCGATCAGCTTTACCGGCGACGTGCCCTTCGAGACGCAATTGTTGCAGCGCATGGCGCCCTTTGCCGCCGATAGCCCCTATGACTCAGAGCTGATCGCCGAGCTGTATCAGGCGCTGCGTTCCAGCGGCTATTTCGAGACGGTGCAGGTCGATGCCAATCCGGCTAGCGCGGAGCAGTTGCGCATCCCGGTAGTGGTTCAGCTGCAGGCCCGTCAGCCGCGCAGCATGGGTCTTGGCCTGGGGTTTTCCACCGATGTGGGGCCGCGGGTGCGGGCCAACTGGACGCGCCACTGGGCCAATCCCCAAGGTCATAGCTATGGTGCGGAAACCGAGCTGTCGGCACCGCGGCAGAATCTCGGCCTCTGGTATGACATCCCCCTCGACCCACCGCTGACCGACAAGCTGCGGATTGCCGGCGGCTATCAGTTTGACGATCTGGCCGATAGCGATATCGACAGCCGCCTGCTCACCTTCGGCCCGGAGTGGCACCGCAAGCTCGACAGCGGCTGGCAGCGGGTGATCTCGCTGAAATGGCAGCATGAGGAGTACGACCTGGGTGATGACAGGGGCAGCAGCACCCTGTTAATGCCGGGCGTCAGCTATTCGCTGTTGCGCAGCAATAACCAGATCGACCCCAACCATGGCTACCGCCTGCAGTTCGAACTCAAGGGGGCCGCCGAAGGCCTGCTGTCCGATACCAGCCTGGTACATGCCAATGTCCAGCTCAAGGGCCTGACTACCCTGGCCAGCCGGCATCGTTTCCTCGGCCGGGTGCAGTTCGGCGGCACCGAGGCCGGCGGCTTCGGCAATGTGCCGCCGTCGCTGCGCTTTTTCGCTGGCGGCGACCAGAGCGTGCGCGGCTATGACTACCAGAGCCTGTCGCCGGAGAACCGCGATGGCGACAAGGTCGGTGGTCGTTACCTGTTCTCCGGCAGCCTCGAATACCAGTACAGCATCGCCGAGCGCTGGCGGCTGGCGAGCTTTGTCGACCAGGGCAACAGCTTCAACTCGCTGGATATCCCCTCGCTGAAAAGCGCGGTGGGGTTCGGGGTGCGCTGGGTCTCGCCGCTGGGGCCGTTGCGCTTCGACCTGGCGCATCCGCTGGATGATCAGGGCGGCGTGCGCCTGCATTTCTCCATGGGGCCGGAACTGTGAAGCCATTACCGCGCAAGGGACTGCGCAACGCACTGTTAAGCCTGTTCTGCGTGCTGCTTCTGCTGAGCGCCGGGCTGAGCCTGCTGCTGAGCAGCCAGACGGGCAGCCGCTGGCTGCTGGAACAGGTGCCCGGGTTACGGGTCGACGGCTTCAGCGGCACGCTGGGCGGTACCTGGCGTGCCGAGCAGCTGCACTGGCAGCAGGAGGCCAACAGCGTGCGGGTCGACAGCCCGAGCCTGGCCTGGTCGCCGGCCTGCCTGTTGCGCATGACCCTGTGTATCGAGCGCCTGCATGCTGCGCAGATCAGCCTGGTGTTCCCGCCTGGCGAGGCAGCTGACAGCGAAGCCTTCAGCTTGCCGGAACTGTCCCTGCCGTTGGCCCTGCAGCTGGGCGAGATCGCCATCGACAGCCTGCTGTTCAATGACAATGAGGTGCTGCAGGGTCTGCAGCTGGCTGCACAGTGGACCACCCGGGGGCTGCGCATCGACAGCTTGAGCCTGCACAGCGGCGAACTGCAGCTCGAGCTGACGGGCCTGCTGCAGACCACTGGCAACTGGCCGCTGCAGCTCGCTGGCCAGTTGCAACTGCCCGCACCGCAGCAACAGCCCTGGCTGCTGGCCTTGCAGGTCGAGGGCGATCTGCGTGAGCGCCTGCAACTGCAGGGCGACAGCAGCGGCTACCTGCTGGGTCGCCTGAGCGGCGAGCTGCAGCCGCTGGCCGAGCATTTTCCGGCCCGCCTGCAACTGCAGGCCGAGGGTTTCAAGGCCAGCACCGAGCTGCCGGACAGCCTGCGCTTCGACCAGCTGGCATTGAGCGCCGACGGCGATCTGCAGAGCGGTTACCGGCTCAGTGGCAGTGCCAGCCTGGCGGCCCAGCAAGAACCCGTCGCGCTGGTGCTGCAGGCCCTGGTAACCGCTGCCGGTGCCGATATCGAGGCGCTGCGCCTGACTGCCAGTCCGCAGCAGCAGGTGCAACTGAGCGGCCGTCTGGACTGGCAGGAGGGCTTTAGCCTCGACAGCCGGTTTGACTGGCAGGACTTCCCCTGGCAGCGCCTTTATCCGCTGGAGCAGGAACTGCCCGTGGCGCTGCATAGGCTGCAGGGCGAACTGGCCTACGACAAGGGTCATTACCTTGGCTACTTTGCCGCCGAACTGGAGGGCCCCGCCGGAGCCTTCAGCCTGCAGAGCCCGCTAAGTGGCGACCTGCACAAGCTGTATCTGCCCGAGCTGCGCCTGCAGGCCGGCCAGGGCCGTGCCGAAGGCCAGGTCAGCCTGGGTTTTGCCGAACAGCTGAGCTGGGATGTGCAGCTGCAACTCAGCGAGCTGAATCCCGCCTTCTGGCTGACGGAGTTGCCCGGCACCCTGGCAGGGCCGCTGAGCAGTAGCGGCAGCCTGAAGGATCAACGCCTCGAACTGACAGCCGATATCGACCTCAGCGGCCGCCTGCGCGGCCAGCCGGCCGTGGCCCAGGCGCGGTTCGCCGGCAGCCCGGACAATGGCGAACTGAGCCGCCTGGAATTGCGTCTGGGCGATAACCGCATCTACGGCCAAGCCTCGCTGCAGCAGCAATTGCAGGGGCAGCTGACCCTGGCCATGCCCCGTCTGGGGCAGCTCTGGCCGCAGCTGCAGGGTCAGTTGCAGGGCCAGCTCGATCTGGCCGGCAGCCTGCAGGCACCGCAAGGCCAGTTGCAGCTCGACGGCAGGCAGTTGGCCTTTAGCGATCGGCGTCTGCAGCAGCTCAGCCTCAACGCCAGCCTGGACAGGGCCCAGCGTGGCCGCCTGAATCTCGATGTCAGCGGGATCCAGTTGGGCGAAACCAATCTGGGCCGGCTTAACGCCAGCGCCGAGGGCGACCGTCAGCGCCAGAGCCTTGAGCTGCAGCTTGAGGGACCGTCGCTGCAAACCCGGCTGGCGTTGGCCGGGCGTCTGGATCAGGACAACTGGCGCGGCCAGCTGCAGAGCGGTCAGTTGCAGAGCGGCGGCCAGGACTGGCGCTTGCAGCAACCGGCAACCCTCAACTACCTGGCCAGCGGCCAGCTGGATCTGGGCGCGCACTGCTGGCGCTCGGGACCTGCCAGCCTGTGCGGCGAGGCCCAGCGCCTGCTACCCGAAACCAGGCTGCGCATGCGCCTGAGCGATTTCCCCCTGGACAGCCTGGCCCCCTGGTTGCCCGAGGACTTCGCCTGGCAGGGGGAGCTCAACGGCCTGCTGCAGCTGGACCTGCCGACCAGTGGTCCGAGCGGACGTTTGCAACTGGATGCCGGCAGCGGCGTCTGGCGCGTGCGTGACCAGCAACACTGGCTGGACTTTGCCTATGACAGCCTGCGTCTGAACACCGAGCTTGGGCCGCAACGCATCGACAGCCTGCTGGAATTGCGCGGCCCGAAAATCGGCGAGCTGGAGCTGCAGGCCCGGATCGACCCGCGTCCGGCGGATAAGCCGCTCACTGGCAGCTTCCGTCTGAGCGGCCTGGATCTGGCATTGGCGCGGCCCTTCGTGCCCATGGTCGAGCGCATCGCCGGCCAGCTCAACGGGGCAGGAACCCTCTCCGGTGGCCTGCTGGACCCACAGGTCAACGGCAACTTGCGCCTGCTCGACGGCGAAGTGTCCGGCGGCGAGTTGCCACTGGACTTTACCCAGCTGCAGCTGCAGGCCCGCATCGACGGCGAGCGTCTGCTGCTCGAAGGTGGCTGGCGCAGTGGCGAGCATGGCCAGGCCAGCCTCGACGGCGAGCTGAGCTGGAGCCAGGGCATGGTCGCCGATATACGCCTGCGCGGCAGCCGCCTGCCGGTCAGGGTGGAGCCCTATGCGGCGCTGGACGTCGAGCCGGACCTGCGCCTGCGCCTGCTCGATGAGCAGCTTGCGCTGACCGGCAAGGTGCTGATCCCCAGCGGCCGGATCGAGGTGCGCGAGCTACCGCCGTCAACCGTGCAGGTTTCCAGTGATGCCCGGGTGGTTGGCCACGAAAGCCCGGCGCATCGGGCTCCGGCAATCGCCATGGATATCGCTGTCGAAGTCGGTCAGCAGCGCCTCAGCTTCAGCGGTTTTGGCCTGGATGCCGACCTGGCCGGACGTGTACATATCGGCAACGACCTGGATACCCGCGGCGAACTGAGCCTGAACAAGGGGCGATTTCGCGCCTATGGCCAACGCCTGACCATCCGCCGTGCGCGCCTGCTGTTCGCCGGGCCCATCGACCAGCCCTATCTGGATATCGAAGCGATCCGCCGGGTCGACAACGTGACGGCGGGGCTGCGCCTCAGCGGCAATGCCGCGCAACCCACCAGCACGGTGTTCTCGGAACCGGCCATGAGTCAGGAGCAGGCGCTGTCCTATCTGGTGCTGGGGCGGCCGCTGGGGCAGGGCGGTGATGACAACAATATGCTTGCCCAGGCGGCATTGGCCCTGGGCATGGCCGGCAGTGCGCCGCTGCTCGGCAACCTGGCCGCGGGCCTGGGGCTGCGCGATTTCCAGCTGGATACCAAAGGCAGTGGGGTGACCACCAGTGTGGTGGCCAGCGGCAATCTGTCCGAGCGGCTTAGCCTGCGCTATGGCGTCGGTGTATTCGAGCCCGCCAACACCATAGCGCTGCGCTATGAACTGAGCCGCCGGCTCTATCTAGAGGCCGCCAGCGGGCTGGCCAGCTCCCTGGATATTTTCTACCGGCGCGATTTCTGATCCCCGCGCCCGGTAGGTAAACCAGCCCTGATGGCCTCTGTGTTTATGCGGTCTTTGTTGTTGAACAAAGGCCTTAACTCCCGGGTAACCGCAGGTTCACGATAAAAACGTCCAAGTAATTGAATCTAAACAGTTAAAACAACTGCACAAGTCTTCATATACTGACGCCCCCAATCTCGGGGCAGCCCTGGCTGTGGCTGACAGGCATTGCCGACCCGTTGTCGGCGGTTAACGCTCACCTGAGGGGTTAACCGCATTGCAACAGCGCCTATCCGGCGGTCGCGCAAGCGAAGGATACCCACCTCGCGCTCACTACAAGAATAAGGAAACCAACATGGAATTCATCAACACCCTGGTCAATCAACTCAATGGCGTGGTCTGGGGCCCGCCCATGCTGGTCCTGATTCTCGGCACCGGTCTGTTCCTCATGCTGCGCCTGAATTTCATGCCGCTGACCAAGATCGGCGCTGGCTTCAAGCTGATGTGGCAGGGCCGCAAGAAAGGCGATGCCGAGAGCGGCGAGATCAGCCCGTTCCAGGCGTTGATGACCTGTCTGGCCGCCACCGTGGGTACCGGCAATATCGCCGGCGTGGCCACCGCGATCTTCCTCGGCGGCCCGGGTGCACTGTTCTGGATGTGGTGCACCGCACTGGTGGGTATGGCCACCAAGTACTGCGAAGTGGTGCTGGCGGTGCATTACCGCGAGAAGGACGACCGCGGCGAGCACGTCGGCGGGCCGATGTACGCCATCAAGAACGGCCTGGGCAAGAAGTGGCTGTGGCTGGGCACTGCCTTCGCCATCTTCGGCGGCTTCGCCGGCTTCGGCATCGGCAACATGGTGCAGGTCAACAGCATGGCCGCAGCGCTGCAAACCACCTTCAATGTGCCGCTGTGGCTGACCGGCCTGGTCACCATGCTCTTCGTCGGCATGGTCATCCTCGGCGGTATCAAGCGTATTGGTAAGGTGGCCGCGACCCTGGTGCCCTTTATGTGTGTGGCCTACATCATCGCCGCCATGGTGGTGCTGGTGGTCAATGCCGCGGAAATCCCGAAAGCCTTTGAAATGATCTTCACCTACGCCTTTACCCCGATTGCTGCTACCGGTGGTTTTGCCGGTGCGGCGGTGATGGCGGCGATCCGCTTCGGTGTGGCCCGCGGTATCTTCTCCAACGAAGCAGGTCTGGGTACTGCCGGTATCGCTCAGGCGGCCGGCACCACCAACAGCCCGGTACGTTCGGGAATGATCGGCATGCTCGGAACCTTTATCGACACCATCATCATCTGCTCGATGACTGGCCTGGCGATCATCACCTCCGGCGTATGGACCAGCGGTGTCAGCGGTGCGGCACTGTCGGCGGCAGCCTTCGAACAGGCCATGCCGGGCGTCGGCGGTTATCTTCTGACCGTCGCCCTGGTGGTGTTCGCCTTTACCACCATCCTCGGCTGGAGCTACTTCGGCGAGAAGTGCTGGGAATATATGGTCGGCACCAAGGCGATTCTGCCGTTCCGCATCCTCTGGGTGTTGGCGGTGCCGTTTGGTGCCATTGCCCAGCTGGACTTCGCCTGGCTGGTGGCCGACACCCTCAACGGCCTGATGGCGATTCCCAACCTGATGTCGTTGCTGCTGCTTAGCCCCATCGTGGTCAAGCTGACCAGAGATCATTTCGCGAAAAAAACCCAGGTTGGCGTGGTTAAGGCTACAGCCTGACCCGTCGGTCAGTTAATATTGCGGGCCGTCAGGGGCGCGAGACTTGCCATTTGCCAAGCTCGCGCCCTTACTTGTTTACCGTCCCCAATCTGCACAGAAGGATCGATTCCATGGCACAAGTCACCCTCAAAGGTTCCCCGGTCGAAGTGACCGGTCAATTGCCGCAAGTCGGTCAGCAAGCGCCGTCCTTTACCCTGGTCGGCGCGGGTCTGGCCGATGTCAGCCTGGCCAGCCTGGCTGGCAAGCGCAAGGTGCTGAACATCTTCCCCAGCGTCGATACCCCGACCTGCGCGACTTCGGTGCGTACCTTCAACGCCGGTGCCAGCAAGCTGGCCAACACTGTGGTGCTGTGCATCTCGGCCGATCTGCCGTTTGCCCAGGCGCGCTTCTGCGGCGCGGAAGGCCTGGAGAACGTGATCAACCTGTCGACCATGCGCGGCTCCGAGTTTCTCAAGGACTATGGCGTGGCCATCGCCTCCGGCCCGTTGGTCGGTGTAGCCGCCCGCGCCGTGGTGGTGCTGGATGAAAACGACAAGGTGCTGCACAGCGAACTGGTCAGCGAAATCGCTGACGAGCCGGACTACGCCGCGGCGATTGCCGTACTCAAGTAACAGCTGCTCAATGATTGTCCAACGGCCTGCCTTGCAGGCCGTTTTCATTTCTGCGGGCTTTTCTGGAGAGCAGTTTTTTATCGGCGGATCAGGCAGTTAGTTACGTAAGGAAATGGTAAATAGGCGGTAAAGAGACTTTGCAGGCTGGCTGATACTGCATATCGTTCAGGCTTCCCAAGGAAGTGATCCTCGCCATGCCTGATTCCGCGTTCGCCCCCCGTCCTCGCCACCTGTCGCGCCAATGGCTGTTGGGCTCGCTCGCACTGGCTGTTCTTGCCGTACTGCTGTGGTGGTTCTGGCCCAGCCCGCCGGAAGCGCCACAGGGCCGTGGCCGTTTTGGCGACATGGGACCGGTGCCGGTGCGTGTGGCGACTGTCAGCCAGGGCGACTTCCCGGTTGAACTCAAGGCCCTGGGCACTGTGACCGCCTATAACACGGTGAATGTGCGCGGCCGGGTCGAGGGGGAGCTGGTCAAGTTGCTGTTCAAGGACGGCCAGCAGGTCGAGGCCGGCGATCTGCTCGCGGTAATCGACCCACGTGCTTACGAAATTGCCTTGCAGCAGGCCCAGGGCGCACTGCAGGAACACCAGGCGCAACTGCGTAACGCCGAGCTGGACCTGGCGCGCTACCGCGGCTTGTATGCCGAAGACTCGATTGCCAAGCAGACCCTCGATACCCAGCAAGCGCTGGTCAACCAATACCGCGGCAGCCTCATGAGCCTGCAGGCTGATGTCGCCACCGCGCGGCTGAACCTGGATTTCACCCAGATTCGCGCCCCCATTAGCGGCCGCCTGGGCATTCGCCAGGCCGATGTCGGCAATCTGCTCAGCTCCGGTGATGCATTGCCGCTGGTGGTGATTACCCAGACCCTGCCGATTGCGGTGATCTTTACCCTGCCCGAAGCCGAACTGCCAGCCGTGGTGCAGCAACTGCGTGCCGGAGCGACCCTCGCGGTCGAGGCCTGGGACCGCAGTGAAAAACTCAAACTGGCCGAGGGCGAACTGGAGAGCGTCGACAACCTGATCGACACCGCCACCGGCACGGTCAAGCTCAAGGCGCGCTTCGCCAATGCCGAGGAAATGCTCTTCCCCAACCAGTTCGTCAATGTGCGTCTGCGGGTAAAAACCCTGCAGAACGTCACCCTGATGCCGGCCGCCGCGCTGCAATTCGGGGCCAGCGGCACCTTCGCCTATGTGGTGGACAGTGATGACAAGGTGCAGCTGACGCCGATCAGCGTTGGTGCCAGCGACGGCCTGCGCAGCGTGGTCGAGCAGGGCCTCAAACCAGGTGATCGCCTGGTGCTGGAGGGTACCGACCGCTTGCGTTCGGGCAATCAGGTCGAAGTGATCAGCGACAAACCGGTTGCCGCCCAGGCCGAGCCGGCCACGCTTGAGCGCCAGGGCGCGCCGCGCGCCCAATGAACGCCTCACGCCTGTTTATCCTGCGGCCGGTCGCCACCACGCTGATCATGCTGGCGATCTTCCTCAGCGGCCTGATCGCCTACCGCCTGCTGCCTGTCTCGGCGCTGCCGGAGGTGGATTACCCGACCATCCGGGTGATGACTCTGTATCCAGGTGCCAGCCCGGACGTGATGACCAGTGCGGTCACCGCGCCGCTGGAGCGCCAGTTCGGCCAGATGGCCGGGCTCAAACAGATGTCTTCGACCAGCTCGGGCGGTGCCTCGGTGATCACCCTGCGCTTTAACCTGGAGGTGAAGCTGGATGTCGCCGAGCAGGAAGTGCAGGCAGCGATCAACGGCGCGAGCAACCTGCTGCCCAATGATCTGCCGGCACCGCCGGTGTACAACAAGGTCAACCCGGCTGACACCCCGGTGCTGACCCTGGCCATCCGCTCGAAAACCATGCCGCTACCCCAAGTGTTCGACCTGGTCGACACCCGCCTGGCGCAGAAACTGGCGCAAACCAGCGGCGTCGGCCTGGTCACCCTGGCCGGCGGGCAACGTCCGGCGGTGCGTCTGCGAGTCAACCCGCAAGCCTTGGCCGCTTATGGCTTGAACCTCAGCGATGTGCGCAACCTGATCACCGCGAGCAACGTCAATCAGCCCAAGGGCAACTTCGATGGCCCGACCCGGGTGTCGCAGCTGGATGCCAACGATCAGCTGAAATCCGTCGACGAATACCGCGAGTTGATTCTGAGCTATCAGGACGGCGCGACGCTGCGTCTGAAGGATGTCGCCGAGATTATCGACGGCGCGGAAAACCAGCGCCTGGCCGCCTGGGCCAATCGCAACGAAGCGGTGCTGGTCAACGTGCAGCGCCAGCCGGGGGCCAACGTGATCGATGTGGTCGACCGCATCCAGACCCTGCTGCCCAACCTGACCCAGGGCCTGCCGGCCAGCGTCGAGGTCAGCGTGCTGACCGACCGCACCGAAACCATCCGCGCGGCGGTCAAGGGCGTGCAGTATGAGCTGCTGCTGGCCATCGCCCTGGTGGTGCTGGTGACCTTTCTGTTCCTGCGCAAGCTGTCGGCCACCATCATCCCGTCCATCGTCGTGCCGCTGTCGCTGATCGGCACCTTCGGCGTGATGTACCTGGCTGGTTTCACCATCAACAACCTGACCCTGATGGCCCTGACCATCGCCACCGGCTTTGTGGTGGACGATGCCATCGTCATGCTGGAGAACATCGCGCGGCATCTGGAGGAGGGCGAAACGCCGCTGAATGCCGCGCTCAAGGGGGCCAAGCAGATCGGCTTTACCCTGGTGTCGCTGACCATCTCGCTGATCGCGGTGCTGATTCCGCTGCTGTTTATGGCCGACGTGGTGGGACGCTTGTTCCGCGAATTCGCCATCACCCTGGCGGTGGCCATCCTGATTTCCCTGGTGGTGTCGCTGACCCTGACGCCGATGATGTGCGCGCGCCTGCTCAAGGCGGAAAAGCCCGAGGAAGAAGGGCGCTTCTACCGCGCCGCCGGGGCGGTGATCGACGCCATGATCGCCCGTTATGGCCTGTGGCTGACCTGGGTGCTCAAGCATCAACCGCTGACCCTGCTGGTGGCCATCGGCACCCTGGCGCTGACCGTAGTGCTATACCTGGCCGTGCCCAAGGGTTTTTTCCCGGTGCAGGACACCGGGGTGATCCAGGGTATTTCCGAGGCACCGCAGTCGATTTCCTTCCGCGCCATGAGCGAGCGCCAGCAACGCCTGGCCGAAGTGATTCTGCAGGACCCGGCCGTGGCCAGCCTGTCGTCCTATATCGGCGTGGACGGCGACAACCCGACGCTCAACAGTGGCCGCCTGCTGATCAACCTGACGCCACGGGCCGAGCGCGATGTCAGCGCCAGCCAGATCATCGAACGGCTGCGCCCGGAGCTGGCGCGGATTCCCGGGATCGAGCTGTACCTGCAACCGGTGCAGGACCTGTCCATCGAGGATCGGGTCAGCCGCACGCAGTTCCAGTTCAGCATGGAGTCGCCGGATATCGGTCTGCTGGAAGAATGGGTACCCAGGCTGGTCAGCGCGCTGCGCGAGCAGCCGGAGCTGACTGACGTGGCCAGCGACCTGCAGAACCGTGGCCTGCAGGTGTTTCTGCAGATCGACCGCGACATGGCCGGTCGTCTCGGCGTCAGCATCGCCGATATCGACAACGCGTTGTACGACGCCTTCGGCCAGCGGCAGATTTCCACCATCTACACCCAGGCCAGCCAGTACCGCGTGGTGCTGGAGAGCGAGAATGCCGGCAGCATCGGCCCGGCGGCGCTGCGGCAGATTCACGTCAAGGCCGCCGATGGTCAGCAGGTTGCGCTGTCGACCCTGGCCCAGGTCGAGGAGCGCGCCGCCAGTCTACTGATCAACCATATCGGCCAATTCCCGGCAGCCACGCTGTCGTTCAACCTGGCCAGCGGCGTATCGCTGGGCGAAGCGGTGGCGGTGATCGAGCGGGTCGAGCGCAAGATCGGTATTCCGCCAGCGGTGCAGACGCGCTTCCAGGGCGCAGCGGAAGCCTTCCGCGCCTCGCTATCGAGCACCTTGCTGCTGATTCTGGCGGCCATCGTCACCATGTACATCGTGCTCGGCGTGCTCTACGAGAGTTACATCCATCCGATCACCATTCTCTCCACCTTGCCTTCAGCCGGGGTCGGCGCGCTGCTGGCGTTGCTGATCAGCGGCAACGAGCTGGGGTTGATCGCGATCATCGGCATCATCCTGCTGATCGGCATCGTCAAGAAGAACGCGATCATGATGATCGACTTCGCCCTCGACGCCGAACGCAACCAGGGCATGACGCCTACGGATGCGATCTATCGCGCTGCGCTTTTGCGCTTCCGCCCGATTCTGATGACCACCCTGGCCGCGCTGTTCGGCGCGATTCCTCTGATGCTGGCCACCGGCTCCGGGGCCGAGCTGCGTCAGCCCTTGGGCCTGGTGATGGTCGGCGGGCTGCTGCTGAGCCAGATCCTTACGCTGTTCACCACGCCGGTGATCTACCTGTACTTCGATCGCCTTTCGCGACGGGTCAGTGGCCGTAGCGCCGCCGGGGTGGCGGTGTGAGTGCTTTTTGTAGGAGCCAGCTTGCTGGCGATTATGGCCAATGCAAAAGCATCGCGAGCAAGCTCGCTCCTACAGGGGCTGCGGCATGAACCTCTCCGGTCCCTTTATCCGCCGGCCGGTGGCAACCCTGCTGCTGAGCCTGGCGATTCTGCTGCTCGGCGGCGTCAGCTTCGGTCTGCTGGCGGTAGCGCCGCTGCCGCAGATGGATTTCCCCACGATTACCGTGCAGGCCAGCCTGCCGGGAGCCAGCCCGCAGATCATGGCGTCCAGCGTGGCCACGCCGCTGGAGCGCTCGCTCGGCACCATCGCCGGCATCAGCCAGATGAACAGCCGCAGCAGCCAGGGCAATACGCGGATCATGATCCAGTTCGACCTGGACCGGGATATCAACGCCGCCGCCCGCGAGGTGCAGGCGGCGATCAATGCCTCGCGCGAGCTGCTGCCCAGCGGCATGCGCAGCATGCCGACCTACCGCAAGGTCAACCCCTCGCAAGCGCCGATCATGGTGCTGTCGCTGACCAGCGAGGTGCTGCCCAAGAGTGAGCTGTATGACCTGGCCTCGACCATCCTGGCGCAGAAGCTTGCCCAGGTAACCGGCGTCGGTGAAGTGCAGATCGGCGGCAGTTCCTTGCCCGCCGTGCGCGTGGCGCTGGAGCCGCGCTTGCTCGATCAGTACGGCATCGCCCTGGATGAAGTGCGCCAGAGCATCAGTGCGGCCAACGCCAAACGGCCGAAAGGCGCGGTGGAAGATGCCGAGCGGCACTGGCAGGTGCAGGCCAGCGACCAACTGGAAAAAGCCGCCGACTACCTGCCGCTGATCATTCGCTACCAGGACGGCGCGGCGGTGCGCCTGGGCGATGTGGCAACCGTCACCGATGGCGTCGAGGACCGCTACAACAGCGGCTTCTTCAACGATGAGCAGGCCGTGCTGCTGGTGATCAACCGGCAGACCGGGGCCAATATCATCGAAACCATCGCCGGTATCCGCGAACAGTTACCGGCCCTGCGTGCGGTGATTCCAGCCAGTATCGAGCTGCAGGTGGCCATGGATCGCTCACCGGTGATCAGCGCAACCCTGCATGAGGCCGAACAAACCCTGCTGATCGCCGTGGTGCTGGTGATTCTGGTGGTGTTCGCCTTTCTCGGCCGTTGGCGCGCCGCGCTGATTCCGGCCCTGGCGGTGCCGGTGTCGCTGGTCGGCACCTTTGCGCTGATGTACCTGCTGGATTTCTCCCTGAACAACCTGTCGCTGATGGCGCTGATCATCGCCACCGGCCTGGTGGTGGACGACGCCATAGTCGTGCTGGAAAACATCTCGCGGCATATCGAGGCCGGCGAAACGCCCATGGCGGCGGCGTTCAAGGGCGCGCGGGAGGTTGGCTTCACCTTGCTGGCGATGAACCTGTCGCTGGTCGCAGTGTTTATCTCGATCCTGTTTATGGGCGGCATCGTCGAGCGGCTGTTCCGCGAGTTTTCCATCACCCTGGCCGTGGCCATAGTGATTTCCCTGCTGGTGTCGCTGACCCTCACGCCAATGCTCTGCGCCCGCTGGCTCAAGGCCGAAACTGCCGAACACCAGCCCGGTACCATGCAGCGTTGGGGCAGGGCCGTGCAGCGGCGGGTGCTGACGTTCTATAGCCGCAGCCTGGACTGGGCGCTCAAGCATTCCTTGCTGATGCTGTTCAGCCTGCTGGCAACCATCGCGCTGAATATCTTCCTGTTTGTCAGCGTGCCCAAGACCTTTATGCCGCAGCAGGACACCGGCCAGCTAATCGGCATGATTCGTGGCGATGACGGCCTGTCGTTTCAGGTGATGCAGCCGAAGATGGAAATCTTCCGCCGCGCCGTGCTGGCCGACCCGGCGGTGGACAGCGTGGCTGGGTTTATCGGCGGCAGCGGCGGGATCAATAACGCCTTTATGATCGTGCGCCTGAAGCCTGTCTCCGAGCGCAAGGCCAGCGCCCAGGAGGTGATCAACCGCCTGCGTCATTCGGTGCCGAAAGTGCCGGGCGGGCGGATGTTTCTGATGCCCGATCAGGACCTGCAGATCGGCGGGCGGGAAGGGCGCAGCTCGGAAAACGAATACATGCTGCTGTCCGGCGATCTCGATGAGTTACGCAAGTGGCTGCCGCCGGTGCGTGAGGCGCTGCGTGCACTGCCGGAACTCACAGATATCGACGCCAAGGAGGCTGAAGGCACCCAGCAGATCCGCCTGGTGGTTGACCGCGACATGGCCAAGCGCCTGGGCGTGGACATGAATATGATCACTGCGGTACTGAATAACGCTTTCAGCCAGCGCCAGGTGTCGACCATCTACGACAGCCTCAATCAGTACAGCGTGGTGATGGAGATCAACCCGCAGTTCGCCCAGTACCCGGAAACCCTCGACCAGATTCAGCTGATCACCGCCGAAGGCGCGCGGGTGCCGTTGTCCAGTTTCGCCCGCTGGGAGCGCAGCCTGGAAGAAGACCGGGTGCATCACCAGGGCCAGTTCGCGGCGGAAAACATCGGCTTCGCCCTGGCCGAAGGGGTCAGCCTGGAGCAGGCCAGTGAGGCGATCAACAACGCGGTTGCCCGGGTCGGTTTACCCACCCAGGTGCAGGGCATGCTCGGCGGCACCGGTGGGGCCTTCCAGCAAACCCAGCAGAACCAGCCGTGGATGATCCTGCTGGCCTTGGTGGTGGTGTATATCGTCCTCGGCGTGCTGTATGAGAGTTATATCCACCCGCTGACCATTCTCTCCACCTTGCCCTCGGCCGGGGTCGGCGCGCTGCTGGCGCTGCAGCTGATGAGCATCGAATTCAGCCTGATTTCACTGCTCGGTTTGTTTTTGCTGATCGGCATCGTCAAGAAGAACGCGATTCTGATGATCGACCTGGCGCTGCAGCTGGAACGCCAGCAGCACCTGAGCCCGCAGGAGTCGATCCGCCAGGCCTGTCTGCTGCGCTTCAGGCCGATCATGATGACCACCCTGGCGGCGATTCTCGGCGCGCTGCCGCTGATGCTCAGCAGCGCCGAAGGCGCGGAAATGCGCCAACCGCTGGGCATCACCATTGTTGGCGGGCTGGTACTGAGCCAGCTGCTGACCCTCTACACCACGCCGGTGATCTACCTGTATTTCGACCGCCTGCGCCACCGGGTCAACCGCTGGCGAGGCGTGCGCACCGACGCTGCTCTGGAAACCCCGCTATGAACGGTTATGGCCGCAACTGGGTGGAGGGAGCCGTTGTACGTCGTAGGGTGCGCCGCGCGCACCAAGGGTTTATGGCGGGCGCTGGTGCGCACGGCGCACCCTACCTAATTGCCCAAATGCCTTAAGCATCACCTGATTGGTACATCGCCTTATGAAAGTCCGAGCCGTATATCGTTTACCCGCTTTGCTGGCTTTGAGTCTGGCTTTGAGTGCCTGCGCACTGGGACCCGACTATCAACGCCCCGAACTGCAGATTCCTACGCAGTTTAAGCAGATTGAAGGCTGGACCCAGGCCAAGCCCGGTGATGTGCTGGAACGCGGCAGCTGGTGGCAGTTGTATGGCGATGCTGAGCTGAATGCCCTGGTCGAGCGGCTGAATATCTCCAACCAGAACCTGGCCGCCAGCGAGGCGCAATATCGCCAGGCTCGCGCCCTGGTGCGCGGCGCGCGAGCGGCGTTCTATCCGAGCCTGTCGAGCAGCGCCGGGGCCAGCCGCAGCGGCCAGGGCACTGGCAGCCAGAGCACGTCCAGCAGCACCAACTCGAACAGCAGCGGCGTGTCCAGCAGCTATGACCTCAGCCTGAATGCCGCCTGGGAACTGGATATCTGGGGCAAGCTGCGCCGTTCGCTGGAATCCAGCCGCGCCGGTTTCGAGGCCAGCGCCGCCGACCTCGCCGCGCTAAAGCTCAGCCTGCAATCAGAGCTGGTACAAAACTACCTGCAACTGCGCGTGCTGGATGATCAACAGCGCCTGCTCGATGCCACAGTCGCGGCCTATGCGCGGTCGCTGAAACTCACACAGAACCAGTACAACGCCGGCATCGTGCCGAAGTCCGATGTCAGCCAGGCGCTGACCCAGCTGAAAAGCACCCAGGCCCAGGCCATCGACCTGAAATGGCAGCGCGCCCAGCTGGAGCATGCGATTGCCGTGCTGATCGGCGTACCGCCCAGCGAACTGAGCATCGCCGTGCGTGAGCAATTGCCCAGCCTGCCGCAGATTCCCGTGGCCTTGCCGTCGCAACTGCTGGAGCGCCGCCCGGATGTGGCCGCGGCCGAGCGCCGGGTGATGGCCGCCAACGCCGATATCGGTGTCGCAGAAGCCGCCTGGTACCCGGACCTGACCATCTCCGCCAGCGGCGGCTACCGCGGCAGCAGCTTTGCCGACTGGATCGATCTGCCCAACCGTTTCTGGTCCCTCGGCCCGCAACTGGCCCTGACCCTGTTCGATGGTGGCGCGCGTAGCGCCGAGCTGGAACGCAGTGAAGCGGCCTACGACCAGACCGTGGCGCAATACCGTCAATCGGTACTCGACAGCTTCCGTGAGGTGGAGGACACCCTGGTGCAACTGCGTGTGCTGGAGCAGGAAGCGGTAGTCCAGCAGGAGGCGCTGGACGCCGCCCGCGAGTCCTTGCGCTTGATCGAGAACCAGTACAAGGCCGGCACCGTGGACTTCAACAGCGTGGTCAATGTGCAGGCCACGGCGCTGAACAACGAGCGCACCAACCTCGGCCTGCTGGGCAGTCGTCTGACCGCCAGCGTGCAGTTGATCGCGGCGCTGGGTGGTGGTTGGCAGCAGAAGCAGTAGGGGGCGCTGCACATCCGCCCAGGCGGAGGGGCTTGGTGCGCATGGCGCACCCTACGGTCAGGAGCTAGTCGCGCTTGTTGCGGTTGACCGTTTGCGCGGCCTTGATTACATCGCGACCGATAACCGTCTCGAACTGCTGCCACACCGGCTGCATGGCCTGGCGCCAGGCGTCGCGCTGTTCATCGCTAAGGGCGATTACCTCGGTGCCGGCAGCGCTCTCGATACGCTTGCGGTCAGCCAGGTTGGCCGCTTCGGCCTGGCGGTTCACTTCAAAGGTGACCTCGTCGATGATGCCTTCCAGCTCCACGCGGATCTGGTGCGGAATGCCGTACCAGAAGCGCGGATTGCTCACCAGCATATAGTCGAGCACGCCGTGGTTGGTCTCGGTAATAAAGGGCTGCACGCTGTGCAGCTGCTTGCTGTAGATATTCGACCAGGGGTTTTCCGCCCCCTCGACCTTGCCGCTTTTCAGCGCCTCGAAGACCTCGGCAAAGGGCAGTACCAGCGGCGTTGCACCGAGCTGGTTGAACTGCGCCTCAAGCACGCTGGAAGGTTGGATACGGAACTTCAAACCGGCCGCGTCGCCCGGCACCAGCAGCGCCTTGGTGGCCGACAGCTGCTTCATGCCGTTGTGCCAATAGGCCAGGCCGACGATGTTGTGGTCTTCCATGGAGCGCAGCAACTGGCGGCCCTTGGCGCGCTTCTGAAAGCGGTTGACCGCGTCCAGGTCATCGAACAGGAAGGGCAGGTCGAACACCTGCAATTGCTTGGTGTACTTCTCGAACTTGGCCAGCGACGGTGCCAGCAGCTGCACCTCATTGTTGGCCAGGGCTTCGAGTTCGTTGGCATCGCCGTAGAGGCTGGAGTTGGGGTAGACCTCAACCTTGACCTTGCCGCCCAGGCGCTCCTCGGCGAGTTTCTGGAACAGCAGTGCGCCCTGGCCTTTGGGGGTGTTGTCGGCCACCACATGGGCGAATTTGATCAGGATAGGCCCCGTCTCGCTGGCGGCATGGACCTGGGCAGAGAGCAGCAACAGGGTGCTGGCCGCAACAACGGCTATCGACTTGAGCATGGCGTGTCCTTTTATTCTTATGGAAAAGTCGCGCCGCCGGCCCAGTGTGCGGAAAGGGCCTGGGCGACGCGATAGCGGCAGACACTCGCAATGCCTATGCCAGAGTCTGGCCTGGCCGGCGGGGACCGGGCCTGCGTTATACCGCTGTGCGCCAGATCACAGTGGCTGGCGGATTACCGCCGTTATCTCTGCGTTTGTCGGCGGTAATCCGCTTATCTGGGAGCCTGTCGGGCTTGACCGTTCGTAGCGAGGGAAAGTCCGGGTCGAGTCAGTTTTGTTGGTCTTTCGAGGAGAATAGCAAGCTATTTAACGAGAAAGAGCAGCAAAAATGGCCGAGTCCGGCTTTTCCGCAGTAGAACAGCGTTAAGTCCGACAGGCTCCTAGCGTCCCTGACGCAGTGCGCGCCAGGCGCTGAACAGGATCAGGCCCATCAGCAGCGTCAGGCTGAGCCAGGTCCAGGCGGTAAAGGGCAGGCCGAGAATCTTGTAGTCGTTCTGCCCGCATACCCCGGCGCTCATAAACACCTCGGGCAGGTAGTCATGCAACGGCAACTGGAAGGCATAAAAAGGGAAGGGTGAGCAGCTGAAGCTTTCCAGCACGCCGCTCTCGATCAGCAGCAGGTGGCTGTTATCGTAGACGGCCATGCCCCCGGCAGCCAGGAGCAGGGGCCACAGCGCCAGGCTCAGCCAGCGCAGGCCGAGCGCCTCGCAGGCCAGCAGCAGAAGACTGACAACTGCGCCACAGACCAGCCATAGACGGATCTGCACGCACAGGGTGCAGGGCTCCCAGCCGAACTGGTGTTGCAGGACCAGGGCGGAACCGAGCATGAGCAAACAGGCTGCGGCGATCAGGGCCAGCAGCGTAGTCAGAGGGGTGGGGCGGGTCATCCGAGTCTCCATGGCACGCCGGCAGTGGCGCAAGGCTTTAGGTCGCCGTGGGCTGACCCCGCGGCAGGGCGAAGGCAAGGATGATGGCAAGCGCCTGGACGATCAACCCCGGGATGCGCCCCGAGTGCATTTGTCCGCATTGCGCTGTCTCAGCTGTACTGCTCGCGCTACATTGCATGCGCCTGACGGGCAATTGTCGAGGCGTACGAGCCAGAATGCGCCAGCGCACCGACGCAGTGCCGGGAATTGCTAGGCTGCAGATGGACAGCTGTGCGTCTGCAGAGCACGGGTCGCGGGGGTACGCGCGGCTGCGCTTAATCACCTGCCGAGGATAGGCCATGCTTGCCTACCGCTGGATCGCAATACTCGCTCTGCCCTGGGCCCTGGGCTCACTCTCGGCCTGCAGCAGCCTGCCGACTCTGGTGCCGGACATGGCCCATAGTCATGCGCCGGTACGCCTTATCGGCCCGGGCGGGCCGCTGTCGCCAGCGCGCAGCCAGGCCATCATCGGCAGCCTCAAGGCGTCGGGCGTGGAGACCAATATCTTCGACCTGCACCTGGCCGTCGAACAGGCCATAGTCGGCAGCCCGCTGACGGCGGGCAATCGGGTCGAGTTGCTGCAGGACGGCCGTGCTACCTACCGTTCGATGATCGAAGCGATTGGCGCGGCGCGTGACCATATCAACATGGAGAGCTATATCTTCGACGATGACCAGGTCGGTCAGCGTTTTGCCGATGCCCTGATCGCCAGGCAGCAGGCCGGTGTGCAGGTCCATCTGATCCGCGACAGCGTCGGCACCCTGGGCACGGCCGCGGGCTTCTTTACCCGGATGAGCGATGCCGGGATACAGATCGTCGAGTTCAACCCGGTCAATCCGTTGACCGCCAAGGCCGGCTGGCAGGTCAATCAGCGTGACCACCGCAAGCTGCTGGTGATCGACGGGCGCATCGCCTTTCTCGGCGGGGTCAATATCAGCAGTGTCTATTCCGGCAGCTCGCCCCAGCTCGGCGAACAGGTGCCGATGTCCGGCGACTTGCCCTGGCGCGACACCCACCTGCGCCTCGAAGGCCCAGTGGTGGCCGAACTGCAGAAACTCTTTATCGGCACCTGGACCGGGCAGAAGGGCCCGGAGCTCAGCGCGCGGCATTATTTTCCGCCGCTGGAGCAGCGCGGCAATGAGGTGGTGCGGGCCATCGGCAGTTCCCCGGAGGAACCCCATAGCCTGATCTACGTCACCCTGATTTCCGCCCTGCGCAGCGCCCAGAGCGAAATCTGGCTGACCAACGCCTACTTCGTCCCCGACCCGCAACTGCTCACCACCTTCAAGGAGGCCGTGGGCCGAGGTGTGGATGTGCGTCTGATCCTGCCCAGCCGCACCGACTCCTGGTTGGTGTTCCATGCCGGCCGGGCCTATTACGAGCAGTTGCTGGAGGCCGGGGTACGCCTGTACGAGCGTGACGATGCCCTGTTGCATGTAAAGACCGCGGTGATTGACGGGGTCTGGTCCACGGTGGGCTCGACCAACCTCGACTGGCGCAGCTTCCTGCATAACCAGGAGGTCAATGCGGTGGTGCTCGGGGCGGATTTTGGCGAGCAGATGCGCGTGGTGTTCCGCACCGACCTGGCCAAGTCCAGCGAGATCAGCCTGCAGGCCTGGCAGGATCGCGGCCTGCAGGTGCGCGTCAAGGAGTGGTTGGCACGGCTTTGGGAGTACTGGCTCTAACAGGCCGTTGAAAAACTACCTGCTAAGCGTCAGCGCTTGAACAGCGCCGAGTCCAGCTGGTTGAAGCAGCGCACGAGCTGCTCATGGCTGGCGGCGGCAAAGGCTTTCTGGGCCAGCGGTACCAGCACCGCGGGTTTGACCCGGCCGGAAGCAAGCTGGCGCTGCATATAGGCCAGGAGGGTTGCGTCGCTGACCGCTTGGGTTGGATCGGGGCTGTCCACGGGCGAGTTCCTCGGCTATTGCCGTGTTTGCATTGTGCGCAATGATAGCCCTTCACGCTGCGGGCTGGTGCGACCGCTGTCGGCGCTCTGGCCAACAGCGGCTCAGTCAGGGCTTAGCTGGTGCGGTGCCGCTCGAAGAAGCTCAGCACCTGTTTTTCCGCATCGCCGCGCGGCATCTGGTAGCGCTGTTCTATCAGTGTCGTCAGCTTCTGCGCGTCGCCTTCGGACTTGATCAGCTCGTCCAGGGTCAGTTCGTCCCAGACGACACGGGCCAGGCCCGCGAGCTGACGCCAGTTCTTGCGAATGATTTCGGCGAGTGGTCTGCTCATTTTCGGACTCCCTGATTCGGCAACCAGTGAAACTGCATGGATAAAACCGCGCCCCGCGCTGCGCTCAGCATCGCAGCGCGGGTTAAGCGCGTCGGTACGCCGGCGCGCTTAACCCGGTCGGCAGCGCAACTCGATGCGATGTTCGCCGCCGTCGTCGACCAGCGGGATCTGCGTATCCGCGAGGGGCACGCCGTCCAGCGACAGCGAGGCAGGCGCGTCGACCTGCTGGATCACCTCGATGCGGTACAGCGTGCTGCCGAAGCGGTAGACCAGGCTGTAGCCCGGCCAGTCTGCCGGCAGTACGGGCTGCAGGCGCAGGCTGCTGCCGCTGCGCTGCAAACCGAGCAGTGACTCGACGATCAAACGGTACATCCAGCCGGCCGCGCCGGTGTACCAGCTCCAGCCGCCGCGCCCGGCATGGGGGGGCACGCCATAGACATCGGCGGCCACCACATAGGGCTCGACCTTGTACTGCTCGATGCTCTGCGCGCTGCCGTGGCTGACCGGATTGATCATGCGCAGCAGCTCCCAGGCCCGTGCGCTGTCGCCCAGGCCGGCAAAGGCCATGCTCGCCCACACGGCGGCGTGGGTGTACTGGCCGCCGTTCTCACGCACGCCGGGCACGTAGCCCTTGATATAGCCGGGGTCCAGGCCGCCCTGGTCGAAGGGCGGGTCGAGCAGTTGCACCAGCCCGACGTCGCGGCGCAGCAGATGTTTCTCCAGGGCGTCCATGGCGCTGCGCTGACGCTCGGGCGCGGCCGCGCCTGAGAGCACCGACCAGCTCTGGGCAATGGAGTCGATGCGGCACTCCTGGTTTCTGGCAGAACCCAGCGGCGTGCCGTCGTCGAAGTAGGCGCGGCGATACCAGGCACCGTCCCAGCCGTGTTCCTCCAGGCTGGTGCGCAGGCTGGCGGCCTGTTCGTTGCAGCGCTGGGCGAATGCCGGGTCGCCCTGGATCAGGGCGGTGTCGGCGAACTGCTGGAGTACCTCGAAGAGGAAGAAGCCCAGCCACACGCTCTCGCCGCGGCCCTGCTCGCCGACGCGGTTCATGCCGTCGTTCCAGTCGCCGTGGCCGATCAGCGGCAGGCCATGGGCACCGCGCGCCATGCCGTGTTCGATGGCACGCACACAGTGCTGGTAAAGGCTTTCCTGAAGCGAAGAACGTTGTGGCAGGTCGAAGTAGGACTCTTCGCCTGCATGCAGCGCGCGGCCCTCGATATAGTTCACCGATTCGTCGAGCACGCTGTAATCGCCGGTGATGCGCACATAACGGCTGGTGGCCAGGGGCAGCCACAGGTAGTCGTCGGAGCAGCCGGTGCGCACGCCGCGATCCAGCGGCGGATGCCACCAGTGCTGCACATCGCCCTCGCTGAACTGATGGGCCGCGCACAGCAGCAGGTGCTGACGGCTGGCCGCCGGGCTGGCATGGATCATCGCCATGCTGTCCTGCAGCTGATCGCGAAAGCCAAAGGCACCGCCGGACTGGTAGTAGCCGCTGCGGGCCCAGAAGCGACTGGCAATCACCTGGTACATCAGCCAGCCGTTGGCCAGCACATCGATGGCTGGCTCGGGAGTCTTGATCTGGATCGCCCCCAGGGTCTCGCGCCAGTGCGCAGTTACCTCCTCCAGCGCGCGGCTGGCGGCACTGGCACCGTGAAAGCGCTGGGCCAGCTGCAGCGCGGCCTTGGCATCGTGGCCGGCACCGAGGCGGAAGATCACCTCATGGCTGGCACCTTCGGCCAGCTCGAAGGCAACCTGGATTGCCGCGCAGGGGTCCAGGCCTCCGCCGGTGCGGCCCGACAGGTAGGGTCTGGCCATCGCCGCCGGGGCATTCAGGTTGCCGTTGCGGCCGAGGAATTCGCTGCGGTCGCCGCTGACGCTGCGCACCGGCGAGTCGACATCGAAGAACGCCACACGGCCGGGGAAGTCGATGGAGTAGGCGTTGCGGGCGAACAGTGCGCCGCTGACCGGGTCCTGTTCGGTGACCACGTGCATGGCCGATTTCTCGCGCAGGTCGCCGAGTACCCAGGCCACGTACCCGGTGGCCGACAGCCGGCGGGGGCGGCCGGAGTGGTTGCGCACCTTCAGGCGCGAGAACTTGATCGAGGCATCCAGCGCCACATACACCAGCAGCTCGCTGTGGATGCCGTCTTCATCGTGCTCGAAGACGCTGTAGCCGAAGCCATGACGGGTGGTATAGCTGCCCGTGCCGGGGCGCGGCAGCGGGGTGGGCGACCAGAACTGTCCGGTTTCGTCGTCGCGCAGGTACAGCGCCTCGTCGCTGGCGTCGCCGACCGGCTCGTTATGCCAGGGCGTCAGGCGGTATTCATGGGCGTTCTCGCTCCAGGTGTAGGCACCGCCGCTTTCGCTGATCACCGTGCCGAAGTGCGGGTTGGCCAGCACGTTGGACCAGGGGGCCGGGGTGCTCAGGCCATGGCCCAGGTGGATCACATACTCGCTGCCGTCGGCGCTGAAACCGCCGTAGGGGTTGCCCAGTTGCAGCGCGGGGTCGCGGACCGGCGTGTTGGCCGGCCGCGCTTGCGCGGTGCGCATCTGGCTGGCGTCGAAGCGCGGCAGCGCCGGTTCGCTGGAGCGCCGATGCACCTGCTCGGCCAGGCTGCCTTTGCTGTCGCTGAGTACCAGGCGCGCCACGGCGAGCATCAGCAGGCGGTCCTCGTTGGACAGTTGCTGGGCCGGACGGACGAAGATGCCACCGGGTCGATCGACCAGATGGGCTTCGCTGCCGGAGGTCACCAGGGCCATGATCAGGTCCTGCAGGTGCTGGCGATAGCCGACCTGGTCCTCGTTCCAGATCACCAGATCCACCGCCAGGCCTTTCTGCCGCCAGTAGGCATGCGCCTGCACCAGCTGGCGCACCAGCTCGATATTGGCCGGGTCGGCGATCTGTACCAGGACGATGGGCAGGTCGCCGGAAATCGCCTGGCCCCAGAGGTCGGACTGGTTGCGCTGGTTGCTGGCCAGCACGCTGGCATCGGCGCGCAGCGCGGCATTGGCGTAGAGGATCGAGGCGGCCATCTGCTCGAACAGACGGGCATCGGCCATGCTGGCGTTGAGCTGGCGCAGCAGCACCTGGCTGTGGGTCCAGGCCAGGCCGAAGACGCGGTCGGCCAGATGGCGATCGCGGTATTTGGCGATCAGCTGCAGGCAACCCTCGCGGCTTGCGCTGATGCCGCTGACCAGGTCGATAACTGCGGTCTGGCCTGGATCCAGGGTGATCCGGCAGCGAATTGCGACAATCGGGTCGAGCACCGAGCCGGCACTGCCGGACAGGCTGTCGACGCCGACGTCCAGCGCGGCCGGATGGGCCACGCTACGGCCGCGGCCAATAAACTGCGCGCGGTCGGTTTCGTAGGAAATCGCATCGATATCCACGCCGTGGGCGGCCAGCAGGTGGCACATCCAGGGCGTTTTTTCCTCGCTGGAACGCGGCCGCCGCGAACACAGGATCGCCTGCAACTCCGGCAGCAGTTCGGTCTGCACGAACAGCTTGCTGAAGGCCGGGTGCATGGCATCGGCTACGGCCGCGGCGAGTACCACTTCGGCGTAGCTGGTGAACTCCAGGGTGCGGCGGACCCGGGCGCGGTTGGTCAGGTGCAGGCGACGCAGTTCGATATCGTCCTCGGGGGAGACGACGATCTCGGTATGGGCGTCGAAGTCGCGTTCGCGCACCCGGAATTCGGCGCGGGCGTCGGTGAAGATCGCCTCGTAGCTGGCCGTGCGGCGCAGGGTCGGCTGGTACGCGGCGGACCAGAAGTCGCCGCTACTGACATCGCGCAGGTAGCAGAACATGCCCCAGTTATCGCGGCTGACATCTTCGCGCCAGCGCGTCACGGCCGTGCCGTTGCAGCGGCTGTAGCCGCCACCGGCACTGCTGAGCATGACGTGATAGTGACCGTTGGACAGCAACTGCACAGCGGGACGTCGGCGGTCGGGATCGGCGAATACCCGCAGCTTGGTTTCGGTGATTCGCGCGGCGGCGTCGGCCGCGGGCGAGTGGGTGGCATGCAGGTACTGTGCGGCGGTTTTCGGAATGCGTTCCTGCAGCAGCAGGGCGGTGGCCTGGAACTGCGGGTCGGACTCGAAACGCCTTTGCATCGGCCGGTCCAGCAATACATGGGTCAGGGCCAGCAGGCTCATGCCCTGGTGGTGGGCCATAAACGAATAGACCACCGCCGAGTCTTGCCCCCGGGGCAGGCGCGCCGGGGTGAAGTCGATGGCTTCATGCAGACCGAAGGTACCGGCCAGGCCCATCTCGGCCAGACGCTGGAGGTTCTTGCAGGCGGCTTGCGGATCGACCATCAGGGCCAGGACCGAGGCGTAGGGGGCCACCACTATGTCTTCGCCGAGCCCGCGTTTGAGGCCCAGGCCGGGCACGCCGAAGGCGCGGTACTGGTAGTTGAAGTGGGCATCCTGGGTGTTGTAACCGGACTCGGAGACACCCCAGGGCAGGCCCAGCTGGTTGCCATGCTCGATCTGCCGGGCCACGGCGGCGCGGCAGGTCTGGTCGAGCAGGGTGCCGGCATAGTTGGGCATCACCAGCATGGGCATCAGGTATTCGAACATCGAGCCGGTCCAGGACAGCAGCACCGGCACGCCGCGGTTGTTGGTCAGCAGGCGGCCGAGGCTGAACCAGCCTTCCTGGGGCAGCTGGCCCTGGGCGATCACGACGAAGTTGGTCAACCGCGCCTCGGATGCCAGCAGATCGTAACAGGCGCTGTCCAGACGGTTTTCTTCGGCGTTGTAGCCGATGCTGAACAGATCGCGCTGGGCGTCGTAGAGAAAGCGGAAGTCCATCTGCGCCAGACTCGCGGCCAGCTCGGCGAGGCGTTTGGCCATGGCGATCCGCTCGTTGGCATAACGCTGTACCTGCTGCACCTGGGCCTGACTGGCGGCCGGCCACTGCAGGCTGTCCAGCTGGCTCAGCTGCTGCCAGGTGGCTTGCGCGGGTTGCTCGGCGGCGTCCAGGGGCGGCAGGCAGAACAGGCTCAGCTCGTTATGCAGGTCATCGCAGTGCGCCAGCAGCGCCAACAGCCAGCGTTCACTGTCGCTGTCGGGAGTCGCTTGCAGGGTCTGGCGCAGCTGCTGGGCATGTTCCAGCAGCCGTTGCAGGCGCTTACAGCTTGCCGCCAGGCTGTGCGGCGCAGTCGACTGGGCATCATCCAGTTCGCCTTGCAGCGGGGCCAGGGTTTCTCTGTCGAGGCCCGCATCGGCCATGGCCTCGCGCAACAGCGCGAGGGTATCGCCGAGGCCGGCAAACAGCTGCGGGCTGAGCAGGGGCTGGGTGGCCAGCTCCAGCAGACCCGGACGCAGGGTCAGCAGCAGCCCGGCCAGGTTGCCGCTGTCCACCGTCGATACATAGTGCGGCGACAGGGGTTTGAGCGTCTGGGTGTCGTACCAGTTGAAGAAGTGCCGGCGATGGCGTTCCAGGCCGGCCATGCAGCTCAGCGACTTATCGAGACGTGCCAGCAGGCGGCCGGCGCTGAGGTAGCCGAAATCGTAGGCGGCCAGGTGCGACAGCAGGGCCATGCCCATATTGGTCGGCGAGGTGCGATGGGCGATCACCAGGCTCGGTTGTTCCTGGATATTGTCGGGCGGCAGCCAGTTGTCCAGCGGGCCGACATGCTGATCGAAGAAGGCCCAGGTCTTGCGCGCCAGGTTGCGCAGAAAGCGCAGCTCGTCGGCGGAGGGGTCGAATGCCTGGCGTGCTACCGAGCGGCTGAGCCACCAGGCGATTGCCGGGCCGCTCAGCCACAGCAGCAGCAGCGGGCTGGCCACGGCCAGCACCAGCGGCGTGGCGAGCAGCAGGGCGGCGCAGACCAGCGCGGTCAGCGGCGCGACCCACATCAGCCGGTACAGGCCGGGCAGGTCGTTGCGGCTGCTGCGCTCCACCTCGCGGGAGGGGTTCCATTGCAGCAGGCGCTTCTGGCTGATCAGCATGCGCCACAGGCTGCGGCCGATGGCGTCCAGGCTGATCAGGGCTTCGAAGGGCAGCCACACCAGGCTGAGCAGGGCGCGGCTGAAATGCAGCAGGGTCGCCCGCAGGGTCACCAGCAGGTGCTGGTCGAGGGGGATGTCATGGGGCTTGCGCAGCAGTTCCAGCAGCGCGGTGAGCAGCGGCTGGGCCAGCACCAGGGCGAGCACCATCAGGGTCCAGAGCAGTGCCTGGTCGACGGCGAACCAGCCCCACAGCAGCATGGCCAGAAAGGCGCTCGGCTCCAGGCTGCGGCGCAGGTTGTCGAGGATTTTCCAGCGGGCCAGGGCGCTGAGGCGATTGCGCTCGCTGCCGCCCTCGGACTTCGGCGTCCAGCTCAGCAGCCAGGGCAGCAACTGCCAGTCGCCGCGCATCCAGCGGTGCCGACGCTTGCAGTCGGCGCTGTAGCGGGCCGGGTGTTCTTCATACAGCTGCACATCGCTGAGCAGCCCGGAGCGGGCGTAGCAGCCTTCGATCAGGTCGTGGCTGAGGATGCGGTTGTCCGGGAAGCAGCCTTCCAGGGCCTGTTCGAAGGCATCCACCGCGTAGATGCCCTTGCCGACAAACGAGCCTTGCTGAAACAGGTCCTGATAGACATCGGAGACGGCGCGGGTATAGGGGTCAACCCCCGCGTCGCTGCCAAACAGTTGTGCATAGGCCGAGCGTGCGCTGCTCGGCAGGCTGATGCCGACCCGCGGCTGGAGGATTGCGTAGCCGCTGCTGATGCGTCGCCGCACCGGGTCGAATACCGCCTGATTGAGCGGGTGGGCGAGGGCCCCGACCAGCTGTTGGGCGACATCGCGCGGCAGCTGGGTGTCGGTGTCCAGGGTGATGACGTAGTTGACTCGCGGCAGCGCGGCGATAGCGCCAACGATCAGGGCGAAGTGCTCCTGACCCTGGCCGCGCAGCAGGGCATTGAGCGCGGCGAGCTTGCCGCGTTTGCGTTCATGGCCCATCCACACGCCTTCGGCGGGGTTCCAGCGGCGCGGGCGGTGCAGCAGGTAGAAGCGCTCGGCGGTGACGGGTGGGTATTTGAGGTTGAGCGCCTCGATCAGCTGGCGGGCCAGCAGGAGCAGGGCGGCGTCCTGTTCCAGCACCTCGCTGGGCGCATCCATAAAGTCGGTGAGCAGGGCGAAATGCAGGTTGGCGTCGCGGTTGGCGAGAAAGCGCACCTCCAGGCCTTCGACCAGCTCCTCGATATCCCGCGCACTGCCCATCAGCGTCGGCACCACCACCAGGGTGCGCGCCTGTTCGGGAATGCCGGCGCTGTAGTCCAGGCGCGGCAGGGCGTCCGGGGTCACGGTCAGGGTGACCAGCCAGTTCACCAGACCCAGGGCCAGGCAGCTGGTCATCAGCAGAGTGGGCATCCCCAGCAGCACCAGCAGGCTGTCGCTCAGGCCGGCCTGGCGTGCGACGGCGAGAAAGGGCCAGGCCAGCAACAGGCTGAGGAGCAGTGCCGGGGTCAGGAAGAAGGTCAGCGGTGCACGGCGCAGCAGGCGTTGCCAGGCTTCGCCGATGGGCACACGGGCTTCCAGGCGCTGTTCCAGCGCAGCCAGGCCCGGGCCCTGCAGGTAGAAGCCGACGTGAGCGCCAATGCCCTCGCCAGCGGCGGCCATTTCGATGGCCGTGCGGGCGACCTGCTCTTCCGCGTGGACGCAGTGTTTGGCCAGGCTTTCGACCCTGTGGCGGTAGTGGTCGCGGGTGGCGAAGTCCATGTCGGGGTAGATGGCGGCCGGGTCTTGGTTGAGCACCTGTTCGACCCGGCTCATGCTTTCGACGAAGCTCTGCCAGTTGCTGTCGGCCAGCAGACGCAGGCTGTTGATGCTGTTGCTGATGGAGACCTGTTCGGCCGCCTGTTGCTGAGTATCCAGCTGCACCAGGCGTTCGATGTTCTGCCCATTTTCGCCGAGCATCTGCTCGATCCAGGTCAGCGGCAGGATCAGCGCGGCGCTTTGTCCCTGCAGGCGCCTGGTCAGTTCGGCGACGAAGGAACTGCTCATCGGTGGTTGCGAGCGGGCCATGTCGGCGACGCTGAGCACCACGCTTTTGGCGTCCTGTTCGGCTGTTTCACAGATCTTGTCGGCCCAGTCGTTGGCCAGGTTGCGGTCCGCCCAGTTGGCCATCACCCGCGAGGCGATCCGGCGCAGGTTCTCGATCAGGGCCAGGCGCAGCATGATCGGAATCGCCCACAGCTCGCCGAGGGTCAGCGGCATGACCGACTGATAGGCCGCGACGAAGCGGCTGAGGCTTTCGCAATCGACCCGGCCATCGCCATGGGAAATGGTTGCCAGGGCGATGTCGTAGACCCGCGGCAAGCCCCTCGAAGGGCCGTTGGCCAGGCGTGGCAGCTCACGGCTGTAGCCTTTGGGCAGGTGCTTGCGCGCGGTGCGGATCTGCTCTTCGATCAGGTAGAAGTTGTCCAGCAGCCACTCCGCTGCCGGGGTGGCGCGGCGTGTGGCCAGGGGCACGGCATTGAGCATGGCGCAGCTGCGCGCCAGCAGCGCTTCGTTATCGTCCAGGCGGGTCAGCAGTGCCCCGGCGGCAGAGCGCGGGTTGAGCTTATGCTGCCCGGCCAGTTGATGGCCATGGCTGGCCATCTGTTCAGCGTTGAACAGTTCGGCGCGCAGGGCGGGTTCGTGGACAAACTGCTGAGTTGAACTGCGCAGACGCGACAGTGTGCGAATCCATATGCTGAACATTATTTCCTTGGCCGGCCGCGTCTATTTCCCGCGGCCTGGTAGCTGTGGGACTGGGCGAGGGGATGCGCCGCTCTGCAGATTTTCACCTGCTGATACGCAGAGGGCAGAACGTGCTGATGGGTTCTGCCGGTCACCAGTCTGACTGGGTGGCATGCTGGCGTCTGTCCGTCAGCGCACATGGCACCATAGTGGCGCTGTTGCGCTTATGGTCAGAGGCGCGTTAAGCGTGATGGCGCACCGACGGGCCCGGCGCGCGCTGCCAGAGTTGGGTGCGCGAGCCCTGCGATCACGCGGACAAGCCAGCGCGCGGCCGGAGTACTGGCAATGACACCGTTTCGACAGTTCTGCCTGCTGCTGCTGTGCAGCGCCTCCGGCCTGCTGCAGGCGAGCGATGCCGCGGCCTTGCGCGCCCGTCATCTGGCCTTGGCCGAGCCCCTGGCGAACAACCCATTCCAGCGCCCGCTGTACCTCGAATCGACGCACGGCGACAGCCTGCTGCAGGGCGATATCTACGCCGAGCTGGAGCAGCCGTTCAGCCTGGCCGGGCCGGCGTTACAGGGTGTCCGGCAGTGGTGCGAGCTGCTGATCCTGCACCTTAACGTCAAGGGCTGTCAGGCCTCCGGTACGCAGGCGCAGGCCAGGCTGAAGCTGTATGTGGGGCGCAAGTTCGATCAGCCGCTGGCCGATGCCTACCCGTTCGAATTCCACTATCGGGTCGAGGCCGCCCAGAGCGACTACCTGCGTGTGCTGCTGGCTGCGCCTCAGGGACCGCTGGGCACCCAGGATTACCGCATCGTGCTCGAAGTACTGGCGCTGGACGCTCGGCGCAGCTTCCTGCACCTGTCCTATGCCTATCGTTACGGGGTGGCGGCCAACCTGGCCATGCAGGGCTACCTGGCCACCGGCGGGCGCGACAAGGTCGGCTTCAGCATCGTCGGCAAGACCGCCAGCGGCGCGCCGCAGTACCTGGACGGCATGCGCGCGGTGGTCGAGCGCAACACCATGCGCTACTACCTGGCCATCGATGCCTACCTGGGCGCGCTTGCGCTGCCCGTCGCGGCGCGTCAGGACAAGCGCCTGAACGACTGGCACAGCGGCGTGGAACGCTACCCGCGGCAGCTGCACGAACTCGAGCGGGCGGCCTACCTGAGCATGAAACGTCAGGAGATTCGCCGTCAGCAGAGGCAGGCTGCGACGAGGCAATGAAACAACCCGATCTGTGTGCGGTAACGTACAGATAAGCTGTCTGCTTACTTTCATTCTGTAGCCATGTAGAGCGACGCTTGCGCGCCTGCCAAACGCATCCCCCATTCACGCTACAGCTTGCAAGGAAAGTCCCATGAGCTTAGGCACCATACTGTTGATCGTGCTGATCCTGATTCTGGTCGGCGTCATTCCCGCCTGGCCCCACAGCCGCAACTGGGGTTACGGGCCCAGCGGTGGCCTGGGCCTGGTGGTTGTCATCATCATCATTCTGCTGCTGCTCGGGCGTATCTGAACCGCGCTGCGGAGGTTAGCCAAATGCCGGGTCCGCTCGCCGGTCATGGCGCTCGCAATGCGAGGGTCAAAGCGCGGGCTGTTGTGCTGTTGCGGTATCCGTAGGTTGGCGATGAAGTGCGATCTTAAGATCGGTAGCGTACCGACTGGCGGCCATTGGCCTGCCATTGTGTTTACCCCGAATGCGTGAAGTGCGCAGCGGGAATGTCTTTGGGGGCCAGCATGCGCAAGCCTGTTGCGCCGCCTTGCAGTAGATGCCGATGCGTTGGTGCAGTGTTTTTCACCAAGAGCAGAGGCTGAATTGAACCAGCAACCTGTGGTCTCGCCGGTGATGGCGGGTAGGACATCTGGATTCTCAGCGACCTTTGGAAAAAAGTGCGCCTGCTGCCATAGGCAGCGGCTACGACCACAGGAGAAACACAATGGAATGTTCCCGCCCATGGCTGCTCACGTTGTGCGTCCTGGTACTGCTCAACGCAATCAGCCTGCATGGCAGTTTGCAACCGACCCAAGAAGCCGCCGACGCGCGCCAGCAAACCGCAGTTTGGAAAGCCGACACCCCGACGGCTCTTGGTCAAGGGCTCTGGGCCGTGGAGCTGGACGCTCAAGCAATGGCCGCCACAGCTGCGCCACTCCCCAGGTTCAGCTTTTGAAGCCCGCCCCGAATAATTTTCAGTTCTGATGACAATCTACCGCTGCAGGGCTCGCCTGACGTGGCTCTGTGCCCGGAAAAGCGCTGTCGTCAGTACCCAGTTTGCCCGGCCGAGTGCTCAGCTACCGGCATGGCCTTAGAGGATCACACCATGAGCAAGACCCCGATATCCACCCGCCTGGGGCCGTTGCGCCTGCTCGGCGCATGCGCCGGCCTGTTGCTGCTGAGCGGTTGCGCCTCACCGCCAGCCGCTCCCGATGTCGCCCTGCAGGCGGCCGAGTCGGCCATCAGCCGTGCCGAGCAGGCCCGCGTGGCCGACTATGCCTCGCCGGAACTGGGCGTGGCGCGGGACAAGCTCACCGCGGCCAACGCGGCGGTGCTGCGCGAGGAAATGATTCTGGCCCACCGCCTGGCCGAACAGGCGCGCGTCGAGGCGGAACTGGCTCTGGCCAGGTCGCAGGCGACCAAGGCCAAGGTGGTCAACGACGAAATGGTGAAAAGCACCGAAAGCCTGAAACAGGAAATGCAGCGCAACACTGGAGCTCAACAATGAATATCGCCCATAACCTCCTGGCCGCCGCCGTCGCCCTGACCCTGGTCGGTTGCGCCGCGCAGCCGAGCATGCCGCAGGGCGCTGCCGAGACCCGCCTCAAGTTGACCCAGCTGCAAGCCGATGCGCAGCTCAACACCCGCGCCCCGGTGGCGCTCAAGCAAGCAGAGGGTGCCGTACTGGCCGCCGAGCAACTGCGCAAGGATGAAGAGCAGGAGCAGGCCCTGGGCCAGCACCTGGTGGTCATGGCCGACCGCAAGGTGGAAATTGCCAAGGCCCTGGCCCAGACCCGCCTCTATGAAGATCAGCGCAAGGCCCTCAGCACCCAGCGCGAAGGCGCACGTCTGGATTCGCGGACCCTTGAGGCCAATCAGGCGCAACAGCAGAACGCCCGACTGCAGCAGCAGCTCGATGAGATGAACGCCAAGCAGACCGAACGCGGCCTGGTGATGACCCTCGGCGATCTGTTGTTCGCCACTGGCCGCTCCGAACTGCGTGCCGGCACGGTAAACAATCTGGACAAGCTGGCGCTGTTCCTCAAGCAGCATCAGGACCGTGACGTGCTGATCGAAGGTCACACCGACAATGTCGGCAGCGAAGAGGCCAACCTCTCCCTGTCGCAGCGTCGTGCCGATTCGGTGATGAACTTCCTCCGGCAGCAGGGCGTTGCGTCCATCCGCCTGGGCTCATCCGGCAAAGGCGAGAGCACCCCGGTCGCCAGCAACGATTCGGCCTCCGGTCGACAGATGAACCGTCGTGTTGAGGTGATCATTCGCAACACCTCCAGCACCCAGAACTAAATCAGTCGGGGCGGTCCGACAAGGTGGGGCTATGACGTATCGGGTATTGATTGTCTCTGCCGATGCCGACGACAGCAGTGCAATGCGCGAAATGCTGGTGGAGGCCCTAGACGGCCCCTTCAGCAGCGAGCGGGTGCGCTCTCTGGCTGACGCGCTGACGCGCCTGCAGGACCGCGGCATCGACGCGGTACTGCTCGACCTGTCGTTGCCCGATAGCCAGGGCATCGCCTCCTTCGAGCAGGTGTTTGCCGCCGTACCGCAAACACCGATCATGACCCTGTGTATTCCGGAAGATGAAGCCCTGGCGCTGCAGACCCTGCAGCGCGGGGCCCAGGGTTATCTGCTCAAGGGCCGGTTTGCCAGCTATCTGGTGGCGCAATCGCTGGGCCATATCATTCAGCGCCGCAATGTCGAGGCGAACCTGTTCTTCGAGCGGGCGCGAGCGGAAATCACCCTCAACTCGATCAGCGATGCGGTAATCAGCACGGATATGCAAGGCGCTGTCGAGTACCTCAACGTCGCGGCGGAGCAGATGACTGGCTGGTTACGCAACGAGGCACAGGGCCAGCCAATCGAACGGGTGATGAACCTGGTCGACGTTGACAGCGGTGCCAAGGTGGCCAACCCGTTGGAGCTGGTGTTGCGCGAGCATAAGCCCATGGGCATGAAGGCCGGCACCGTGCTGATACGCCGCGATGGCAGCCATGTGGCGATCGAGGATTCTGCTGCGCCGATCATTGACGCCAATCAACAGGCTAGCGGTGCCGTGATCGTTTTCCATGATGTTACCGAGTCGCGCAGCAGGGCCATGAAGATGGCGCACCTGGCCCAGCATGACTTTCTGACCCAGCTGCCCAATCGTGTGCTGCTCAATGACCGTATCGCCAAGGCCATCGATCTGGCAGAGCGCACAGGCAATGCCATCGCCCTGTTTTTTCTCGACCTTGACCATTTCAAGAGCATCAACGACTCCCTTGGCCACGCCACTGGCGATAAGCTGCTGAAAGCCGTGGCCGTGCGTCTGTCGGCCAGTGTGCGCAACTCTGACACCGTGTGTCGCAATGGCGGCGACGAGTTTGTGGTGCTGCTGGTGGAAGGTCGCAAGATGCAGGACGCCAGCGTCACCGCACAGAAGATCATCAGCGCCCTGGCCGAGCCTTTTATTCTTGGCCCGCATGAGGTGCAGGTGAGCTGCAGTATCGGCATCAGCGTGTACCCGATGGATGCCGATAACGCCGACACGCTGCTGAAAAACGCGGACATGGCGATGTACCACGCCAAGAAGGCCGGACGAAACAACTTCCAGTTCTTCAAGCACGCCATGAATGTTCACGCCGACGAGCGCCAGGTGATCGAGAAAAGCCTGTGGCAAGCCCTGCAATGGCAGGAATTCATCCTGCACTACCAGCCAAAATTCAATCTGGAGACGGGGGCCGTTACCGGGGCCGAGGCGCTGTTGCGCTGGCAGCACCCGCAGTGGGGCGTCACCCTGCCGGAGGGCTTTGTAAAGGTCGCCGAGGCGTGCGGTTTGATCGTGTCGATTGGCCGCTGGGTGTTGCGCGAGGCCTGCCGGCAAACCCGCCACTGGCAGGAACAGGGGCTGCACCTGGCCTCGATTGCGGTGAATATCTCCGCCCTGGAGTTCCGCCACCCGGATTTCGTCGCTGAGGTAAAAACCATCCTCTACGAAACCGGGTTGGAACCAGGCTGCCTGCAACTGGAAATTACCGAGAGCATACTGATGCGCGATGCCGAGCTCAGCAGCGGTATCCTCCAGCAGCTCAAGGGCCTTGGCGTGCAACTGGCAGTGGACGATTACGGCACAGGTTACTCAAGCCTGAGCTATCTGCAGAAGTTTCCCATCGATGTGCTGAAGATCGACAAGTCGTTTGTGCATGCCATTGACACCAGCAACGGCGTTATCGCCAGCGCAATGATCGCCATGGGCAGCAGCCTGCAGTACAAGATGGTCGCGGAGGGCGTGGAAAATCAGGAGCAGCTGCTGTTTCTCAAGAGCGCGCAGTGCGAGGAAGGACAGGGGTATCTGTTTAGTCGAGGGCTGCTCGGTGAACAGTTCGCCGACCTGTTTCTCGCCAAGCTACCGCCGGCCGCTTGAGTTGCCAGCTTGCGGCCGCGGTCATTCAGTGCTGCGCCTGCAGCTTATTAGGCAGTAACCGGGCGTAATCATCGCTCAGCGCCTCATAGCATTCGCAGGCGGCGGCCTCCAGGCCTTTGCGGTCGAGGATGGTGATGCGCCCGCGGCTGTAGTGAATCAGCTTTCGCAACTGCAGCGCGCCGGCGGCAATGGATACCCCACTGCGGCGTACGCCGAGCATATCGGACAGGTACTCGTGGGTCAGTTGCAGGTGATCGCTGTGGGCACGGTCATGGCTCATCAGCAACCAGCGCGCCAGCCGCGGTTCGACCTCATGGAAGTGGCCGCAGGCGATATTCTGCGACAGCTGCACCATCAGCACATAGAGGTAGCGCTTGAGGGTAGCTAGCAGCCGCGGGCATTCCAGCAGGGCTTCACGGAACTTCAGGGGGCTGATGCGCAGGGCACTGCCGGTGCCTTGCACCACGGCGCGGCTGGGGGCGGAGTTGATGCCCAGTACCTGGGTGGCCCCGAGCATGCCTTCGTTGCCGATCAGGGCCAGCTCCAGCGGACGATGCGAGCCAAGGGTGGTGACCAGCGAGATAAAACCGCTGACAGGGAAATACAGGGAGCGAAAAGGTCGGTCAGGCTCACAGAGAACCTTGCCGAAGTGCAATTCCACCAGTTCGCAATGGGCCATGACCCGGTCGCGCTCTTGGCGCGGCACTGCGCCCAATAACAGGTTGATGATGTGCGGTGGTGGTGCAACTGACATGACTGCGTCCTGCAGCACGAGGCAAGCCCATCGGGGCACGGAAGGGGTGCCTGGCAATCCCGTTTCCGCAGTCTGCCCCTATGCCGGCCGGGGGCTCTGTTCGCTGCACCACTTAGCGCAGGCTTTAAACGGCCTGCTTTGGTGCTGCGCAGGCTCTAAACGGGCTAATGCGAGGGGACAAAGGGCAGCAGGCGGTCGGTTTCCTTCTTGACCACGGCGTAGCACTCGCAACTCAGTTGCTCGAGCTTGTGGCGGTCGAGCACGGTGATATTCCCGCGGCTGTACTCGATTACCCCCTGACGCTGCAGCTTGCCGGCCGCCTCGGTGACCCCTTCGCGGCGCACCCCGAGCATATTGGCGATCAGCTCCTGGGTCATGCTCAGCTTGTTGCTGGGCAAGCGGTCGAGCGACAGCAGCAACCAGCGGCACAGTTGCTGGTCGATCGAATGGTGGCGGTTGCACACCGCGGTTTGCGACATCTGGGTAATCAGCGCCTGGGTGTAGCGCAGCATCAGCACTAGCAGTGCGCCATGGCGGCTGAACTCATCCTTGAGCTTCTGGCTAGGCATGCGATAAGCATGCCCGCCGCTCTGCACGATGGCCCGGCTGGGTGTGCTTTCGCCGCCCATAAACAGTGAGATACCCACCAGGCCTTCATTACCGACCACGGATATTTCCGCCGAAGCGCCGTTTTCCATCACATAAAGCAGAGAAATGATCGAGTCGGTCGGGAAATAGACATGGCGCATGGTATCGCCTGACTCGTAGAGCACCATGCCCAGCGGCAGTGACACCAGTTCAAGATAGGGGAACAGGCGATGCTGTACATCAGCAGGCAGAGCTGCCAGCAGGGTGTTGCGCTGGGGGATGTGCTTTTCAAGCATCTCCGTATCCCTTGGCGGAGCCGGGTTTCTTAATCTGCAAACTAGCGGTTGCTTTCAAGGACATCGCGTTTCGTACTCGACTGGATAACGTAACAGTTCTGCGTCTGCGAAAGCCGCAGGTGTCAACGATAGTGTCAGTTTGGCCGAGCCCGCTCTGTTCGTTAGCGTACACAGCAAGCCTTTACGCTGGTTCGCGACCCGGCTCCCGCAAGGCCTATGTGCGATAACGCACTGACAGGATGGGTTCATGGGCGTAGCCTGAACCGAGGAGCGACGATCAACGGCAGGCCCAGGCGTGCCGACGGTTTGCGCGATTCAGACCAGGGCGACAGTGCACCGCTGCCCGGCAACCTCAGAGGACATTGGCCATGAACATTTTCAATAGATGTGTAGCGCTGCTGGGGCCTGTTGCCGTGCTAACACTCAGCGCCTGCACTGCGCTCAACCCGCAAGCGCCTGCGCCTTATCCGCAGACTACGTATCAGACCAACGGCAATAACCAGGGCTATTCCAACGACTATGGCGTGGTGACCGCCATCGAGACCACCCAGGCCGAATACCAGGGCATTGCCGGCACCGGCTATGGCCTTGGCACTGTGGCCGGCGCGGTGCTCGGCGGGGTGGCGGGCAATCAGGTGGGCAAAGGTTCGGGCAACACCGCCGCGACCATTGCCGGCAGTGCGGGCGGTGCCTATATCGGTCACCAGATTGAGAAACGCAACCAGTCCGCGCCCGGCTACGCCATCACCATTCGTATGGCCAATGGCAGCTCCCAGACCCTGAACCAGGCCAGCCCCGGCGACCTGCGCGTTGGTGACCGGGTGCGCCTGGAGAATGGCGTGTTCCAGCGCTACTGATCGTCGGGGTGCAGGTCTGAACACCTGAACAAAACCGAAAAGCCCAAATAATCAATAAACAAGGAGGGTTCGCATGTCATTCGCACTTTATATCGGTGGTGCCCTGATCTTTATTGCCGGGCTGGTCTACGGCGCGGTACTGCTGGCTGTACCCACGCAATGGATAGTGGTGGGGGCCATCGTGTCGCTGGGCGCAGCCTTTGTCACCGGCGTCAGCGTCACGCGGCAGAAGGACCAGCCTTAGCAGGCAGGGTATACCGTGGAAGGCAAGCGCAAGGCCGACTGAAAACGGCCGACCCGCTGCTGTGGATTTATCAGTGGAGAGAAGCAGATGGACGGAATAAAAATTGCGGCACTGGTACTGATCATTGGCGGGGCCCTGGGCCTGGCCTATGGCGGTTTCAGCTACACCAAGGAAACCCACAACATCGATATCGGCCCACTGCATATGCAAGTGGCGGAGAAGGAACGGGTCAATGTTCCGCTCTGGGCGGGCTTTGGCGCAATCATCATCGGCGGTCTGCTGCTGGTGGGGCGCCGCAAAGGCTAGCCACCGACGGCTTGCCCGTCGGCCTGAGTTATACGCGCAAAAAAATGCCGCTTTCCTGTTAAGGGAAAGCGGCATTTTTCTTGGGTGAGCAGGATTGGGTGCCTGCTTCTGCGCGCGCCTGGATTCAGCTTCAGTTCAGCCAGCGTCATTATGCTGGCTCCACTTTTACTGGAAATGGAGTCTCAGCATGTCAGACCTGACCTTGGCCGTAGCGCAGGTGATCCGATGAGATTTGCCGCAATGACACTGTCCGCAGCGCTGCTTTCAACCGTCGCGATGGCCAACCAGCCACAGATCTATGGCCTGCATGAACAGGTTTCCCTGCACGAACTGGCCCTGAAACTGCCCGCCAAACTCGATACCGGTGCCGAAACCGCCTCACTCAGCGCCAAGAATATCGAAGTGTTCAAGCGTGATGGCGGCGAGTGGGTGCGCTTCCAGCTGGGCCTGGACGATGCCCGGCAGGCGCAGGTCATCGAAAAGCCGCTGACGCGCATGAGCTATATCAAGCGCCGCGCCGACGACCGTGGGCCCGGCGACAAACAGCTGTATACCGAGCGCCCGGTGATCGAGCTGGATATCTGCGTGGGCGATGAGCTGAAAAATATCGAGGTCAACCTCACCGACCGCAGCGCCTTTGAATTTCCGCTGCTGATCGGCGCGACGGCGCTGAAGGCGTTCAACGCTGCAGTCAGCCCCGGCGTGCGCTATTCGGCGGGTCAGCCAAGCTGTACGCAAACCAGTTGAATTGGCTCATTAGCGTTGTGCCGCGCAGCAGTAGGGCGCTACGCGGCCCTGAAGCGCCAGACTATTTCCCCCACACTTTGTAGGGTGCGCCGTGCGCACCAGAATTTGCTTCCGTCCGGGGCACCCTACATAGGCAACCTGGGTTCAGGCCACTATCGCATCCATGTCCGGGCGCTCGGTTATCCGGTGCTTGGCGATGGCAGCGAGAAAACTCGCGACAAAGTCGCCGTTGGCCATCTTCCCCGATGCGCTAATCACCCCCGGGCCTTGAAAGGCTGCCCCTTGATTGCCACTGCCGCGGGCGGCCTTGTCGATCAGCATGGCCCCGTCGTCGGTGGCGGCGATGGGCTTGCCATGTTTATAGGCCTCTTTGATGAACAGCAGGGCCTGGGCATTCTGGCACAGCGCATCGACGCTTTTGGCTCCACCCGGCACATACACGGCATCGAACTGTACCGAGCCGACGGTGGGCAGGCTGTGGTCCACCCTGAGGGTTTTCCCCGTGCCGCTGCGGATCTCGCCCAGCTGCGGGGCAATCACTTTCAGTGTGGCACCGGCGGCGAGCAGAGCGGCACGCAGGCTTTCGATGGTCGTGGCATCGACGTCATTGGCCGCCAGCACCGCGACTTTGCGCCCGATTATGGAGCCGGTGCGGGTCGTGGCCATGCTCAGGGCGGCGTCCATCAGGGGTTTATCCGTGCGCGGCAGGCTTGCTGCGCCCGTCGGCGCTGGCGGCACAGCCATGCCCAGGCCGTCGGCGACCCGTTGCGCCAGGGCAGTGTCGATCTGCGTCAGGTTCGCCAGCATGCGCTCGCGGATGGCGGGCACCGTGACCTTGCCCAGCTCGAAGCAGAAGGCGTCGACTATATGCGCCTGTTCCCAGGCTGCCTGGCTGCGCCAGAACAGCGCCGGCTGGGAGAAATGATCGGCAAAGCTGGGGCTGCGTACCCGGGCTTTTGCGCCCTCTATCGGCTCGGCATGGCTGACGAAACCACCTTGCTCCCAAGGGCGCTGCATCGGGCAACCGCCGCCCAGGGTGTTGGGCTCGTAACTGACGCGGCCCTTGATGATGTCCTGGCGCATATGGCCGTCGCGCTGGTTGTTGGCCACCACGGCAATGGGCCGATTGATCGGTATTTCATGGAAGTTGGGGCTGCCCAGGCGCGACAGCTGGGTGTCCGAGTAGGAAAACAGCCGGCCCTGCAGCAGCGGGTCGTTGCTGAAGTCGATGCCGGGCACCAGATGGCCCGGGTGAAAGGCCACCTGCTCGGTTTCCGCGAAGTAATTGTCGGGGTTGCGGTTGAGGGTCAGCTTGCCAATCAGCTGCACCGGCACCAGGGATTCGGGGATCAGCTTGGTGGCATCGAGCAGGTCGAAATCGAAGCTGTGCGCGTCCGCCTCGGCGACTATCTGCACGCCCAGCTCCCACTCGGGGTAACGCCCATGATCGATGGACTCCCAGAGGTCGCGGCGGTGAAAGTCGGCGTCCTTGCCGGCCAGTTTGACCGCCTCGTCCCAGACCAGGGAGTGCACGCCGAGCAGCGGTTTCCAGTGGAACTTGACGAAGCTGGCGCTGCCTGCGGCGTCGATAAAGCGGAAGGTGTGCACGCCGAAGCCTTCCATCGTGGCGAAGCTGCGCGGAATGGCACGGTCCGACATCAGCCACATCAGGGTGTGACTGGTTTCCGGCACCATGGAGATAAAGTCCCAGAAGGTGTCGTGGGCGGATGAGGCCTGGGGTATCTCGTTGTGTGGTTCGGCTTTGACGGCATGAATGAGGTCGGGAAACTTGATCGCATCCTGCACGAAGAACACCGGCATATTGTTGCCGACCAGGTCGAAGTTGCCCTCCTTGGTGTAGAACCTGACCGAGAAGCCGCGCACATCGCGGGCCGTATCGATCGAGCCGCGGGAGCCGGCCACGGTGGAGAAGCGCACAAACACCGGGGTTTTCAGGCTGGGGTCCTGCAGGAAGCCAGCCTTGGTCAGGGCGCTCATCGACTCGTACACCTCGAACACGCCATGGGCCCCGGCACCGCGGGCATGCACCACGCGCTCGGGGATGCGCTCATGGTCGAAGTGCATGATCTTTTCGCGCAGGATGTGATCTTCCAGCAGCGTCGGGCCGCGCTCGCCGGCGCGCAGCGAGTTCTGGTTGTCGCTGATGCGCAAACCCTGATTGGTCGTCAGCGCTTCGCCCGGCAATTCGGCGAGCACTGCCGCCGCCTGTTCGGAGCGGTTGGCATCGGCTGGGGACGGATCGAGACCGGTCAGGTTCTGAGAAACGGGGGCATCGTTAGTGCGCTTGCTCATGGGTACGCTCCTTGAAAAATTGAGCGTGGTAAGCCTGCACCTGAAACAGTCGGGTGAAGACCTCCACCACGCCATATGGACGGCGATATTCGGCAGGGAAGGGGCCAGTCAGCCTGGGCACTGAGTGCTCGAATCAGGCCGCTGGAAGAAAACCGGCGCATGCGGCCGGGGTTATTTGCTGACGCCTTTCACCACGCGTTCTTTGATGCTCAGGCGAAAGCTTGTTTCTTCCGGCTTCAACACATGGGTGCGCAGATGCCGGTTGCAGATAAACCAGATTTCGTCGCGGTCATTGGCGAGCACAAAATAGGCATCGCTGGTTTCCGAGGGGTTGTACAGACCCATGGCCCGGTAGGCATTAGTCGTGGAAAACCCGCTGTCGAGGGGCAGGGGTTGGGGGCCGCCCGGCATTTCCTCGACCCGCAGATAGAGCCCCTGCTCAAAGAACATCATGGCTTAGACTCGGCAGCGTCCAGCTTCCAGGCAGGCGTCAACTCGACACTGCGAACACCCGGTTTGGCGCTCGCCGTTGTGCTGCCGAACAGCGCGCTCAGCAGTGCAAACAGACGCTGCATCAGGCCTGGCTGGGCGTGCCAGTAGACCGCCGATTGCGGGATGAACTTGAGCAGCGCCTGCTTATTCAGCTGGGCTTGCGCAATAAGACGGGGAGAGTTGATCTGCCCGAGCCAGATCGCCCCCAACAAGTACTCCGAGGCTAAATCCTCGGCGTAAATCTCCGCGCGCCCGGCCAGCGATATGCGCTTCGTGCGCCCCGCGTCGGCAAAACTCAGGTTGATATTCGGCAGATTCGCGGCCGGCAGGCAGAGCGGATCGATAAAGAACCACAGGGCACCGCCGTCGTCCATTTCCCAGCGCGACATGGGGCTGCAGAGCAAGGCACCCTGCTCATCGATGCTGCTGAGCGTAGCCACAGACATACTTTCCATCATGCTGCGCAACGGCGACAGCTGCGCGCCGGGTTGGCTTCGAGTATTCACTGACGACTCCTGGATCGGGATAGAGACGACTAACTGCGTGCAGCCATCAGCTCTGCTTTACGCTCGCTGAGCTGGTCGCCCAGGGCCTTCATATCCAGATCAGTCTCTTTGGCTTTGGGGAACATTTCGTTCTGTTCTTCTTTGACGTGATGTGTGACGTATTCGGCCAACACCTTGATCTTCGCGTCGAACATTTCGCCATCGGGTTCTATGCCTTCAACCTGGGCAATCAGATCCTTCAGGGTGGCGTGCTCGACAGTTGCCTCGGGGATCAGCTCCTTGTCTTTCAAGGCCCGTTTGACCGCCGGGTAGAAAATCTCTTCTTCAATCTGGGCATGCACGCTGAGTTCGCTGCAGATCTGTGCGACCAGTTGTTTCTTCTTGTTCGCCGAGCGGGCTTTTTCATATTCGGCAAATAGATCGTTGACCAGTTTGTGATCGGCGCGCAGTAAGGTGGTGGCATCCTGTCTTTTGCCAGGGCTAACAGATGCTGCGGTCTTTTTCGCTGTAGTCGTCATGTGCCTGTTCCTTTATGTGGAATGTCACTGCGATAGGTATCTAGGGCAATCCAGAAACCGACTGCCTTGTTAAAAGGCAGCCGGGCCTACAGTTTCCTAGAACACAAAGATGGCCAGCAGGATGATGATGGGAATTGGAATCCCGAGAAATAACAGCAGTAATGAGCGCATGGCAGTCTCCGAACATTGAGTGGATAAGGGTGATCAGGCGTCGCGCTGACGGCCGCCATAGGGCGCGGCGAAGCTGGCAACGAAGGCACCGATCAGCAGTGAGATAAACAACCAGATCGCTGCATAGGCAGAAGCCTTGCGTGCGCTATCGGCGGCCTCTCGTGCACTGGTTTCAGCTTCGCTGAGGCTGGTTTGTACCCGTGCAAAGGTGTCGCTTACCCGCTGTTCGGCTTCTTGCTGAGTCAGACCGGTGCGCTGGGCGACAACCTGGCCGACATAGGCGATATCCTCTTCAGGCAGGACGCCTGTGCGCAGCGAATTCATAAAGATGCGCGTCACCTCAGCCATGGAAACAGCCGTTTCCTGCTGCGGCGTCAAGCTGTCCAGCGGGGGGCTCATGGCGTTTATGTCGCGGCGAAACAGGGTGTCGAGGAAGTAGCCAATGGCACCAGTGTTGGTCTCGTCAGCCGCCATCTCTGAGCCTGCGGCCACGCCGCCAGCAGTCGCCACCATGGCGCTGGTGGCAACGCCTCCGGCCACTGAAGCACCCGCCTGAACACCGCCGTTGACGATGGAGCCGATCACCGAGGTGAGCAGGGTAGCGGTTGCCAGCGAGGCAACCGCCCAGGCCAGGAAACCATGGGCGGTGTCGCGGAAATACACCTCGTCGGTGTGCACTTCAACCCACTTGGTCCGCATGCGACCTGCCAGGTAACCACCCATGCCGGCGGCCAGCAGCTGGGTAAGGGTGACCCAGATAATCGTGCTTACGCCGAAAGTCGTGACGCTGACGCCGTCGTTGGCCCAGGGCGATATCGAAGACAGGCCCAAGCCGGTGCCGAGTATCAGCAGGATTAGGGACAGTGCCGCCGCTGCCGCTGCACCGGCGAAGATGGCACCCCAGGACACCGCACTGACGGACAGTTGCGGCGTGGCGACGGCTGTTCTAACTGAGCCGTATATCGCGTTCTGTTCATTTATTGTAGTCATTGCGATCTCGATATAACCGAACCTCGCGCGAGATTGCAGCGAGCCGGAACCAAGACCATTACATCGGGTAAAAAAAGTGTCGGTGCGCTATCGCGCAAAGGCAATTTGCTATTAACTGTCGGTTGCGGGTCGGCGGGGCGTTGTTTATGCAACTGCATATAGCGAGCGATCTTTTTGCCTCGCCAAGGCGAACTTTAAGTTCGCTAACGCACTTATATTCTTTTGTTTGCGGACTCTCATGTTAATTGGCGAAACGCACTATCAGGGCTCGCCGGCCTATACGCGCTTAGCGCCTATTGCCGCACGCTCAGCCCTGTGATGGGCGGATCAAATAGCGCATATGCAGGCAGGATGCTGTACTGCGTGGCAATATTTATGGCGCGTTCAAACAGCGTCGCCGGGCGGGTTTTGCAGCTCATGCCGGATCAGTTCGAAGTACAAGGCGGCTCATATTTCAAGCCATTGAGTGCCGATAATGGCAAGGCATTCACGAAGTATTCCGGCGCGGATATCAACTGGGGCAGCATGTAGTTCGGTTCGCGTTCCGTGCCGAGGTAGCGCGCTGATGATGAGTCGATAGGCGTACTTGCTTGCGCACTCCAGCGTGCGCCTGTTTCGGGTTTCAGTTGCATGGTGGCGTTACCTCGCTACAGATCAAGAACCAGGGGGTGGATGCCGCTTTCGTCCTCTGCCGGCACGGCGCAGCAGATCAGCACCCTATCGTCCTCGGGCATTTCCGCCGGAGGGGCGGGCGACCCTCCCAGCCGACTGCCCCAGCATGGACTTTGGCACTGCCTGGCTGAAGACCAATAGCCACCTGGGGCTGATAGTCCCGTCTGCCGTGCTGGCCTTGGAGCGCAACATGGTCATTAATCCCCAACCACCAGGCCGTGAAGCAGATCAAGGTGTTCGAGGTGTACGACTTTATCTATGACCCGCGTATGTTCAGGTAGGCAGGGCTGCTCAGTCTTGCTGTTCCGAACATAGATGTAAGCCCCTGAACATGATGGCCGGGGGCTTTGCCTTAGATAACTCGTTTGACGCTCAGGTAATCGCCCTTGGTCTTGAGCGTGATGGTCACGTCGCTGTTGCTACGGTTGCGCCAGAACCAGCCGTGGGTGCCGTCGAAAATGGCGGTGAATTCGCCTTTGTCACCCTTGATCTGCTTGGCCTTGCTGTAGCTGTGGTAGTAGCCCTTGGGGCCGTTGTAGGGCTCGCCGTGGGTGTCGTGGTTGACCGGGATGCCATTGGTTGTCCACTCGTAGCTGACCGTGGCTTTGTTCAGCATTTCCAGTTTGATTTCACGGCCCTCGCCCGGTTTCAGCGTAAGGGTCATCTCATCGGACTTCAGGACTGGCTGAGGTTCTGCTCCCGGTTCGGCCACAGGTGCTGCCACAACGGGTTCTTGAGCTTCAGGGTGGACAGGTACGGGGGCTTGAACGACTGCAGCCGCAGCTGGCTGAACCGCTGCATCCGCTGCATCCGCTGCTGCTTCTTCGGTCAAGGTTTTCTTGATTTCGCCCATCTGGGTCAGGCCGAGTACGCGGCCAACGCCCGTTGGGTCGATGGCGTATTCAGAGGGCATTACCACGGTGACCAATAAGGCGGCGGCAACACTCATTGCGATCAGGGTGGAGCGCAGTAGTTGGCGGTTAGTCGGCAATTCGCTTTGGGTCGGAAGCCTGGTATTGAACATGCTTAAAATTCCTTACTGAGAGACGATCAGGCCGGTGAGCTGGTAACCCATCAAGAGGAAACCGGCGCTCATCATGGCGACGTTGGCGGTGTAGGCATGACGCCAGAAGCTGGCGGTGCGTCGCCAGTAGCCCATGACAATCAGGATGGCGCTGAGCGCCAGGAGCTGACCAATTTCGACGCCAACGTTGAAGGCAATCAGATTGGTAATCAGGCCGTCTGCCGAGATCTCGTACTCCTGAATCTTGGTCGCCAGGCCGAACCCATGCAGCAGGCCAAATATCAGCGTGGCCGCTTTGGTGTCCGGCTGGCGGCCAAACCAGCGCTGGAACGCGCCGAGGTTATCCAGCGCCTTGTACACCACCGAGAAGCCGATAATGGTGTCGATCACATAGGGGCTGATGCTGATTTCCGCCAGTACGCCCAGCAGTAGCGTCACGGTGTGGCCCACGGCGAAAAGGCTGACGTAGAGAGCCACGTCTTTCAGGCGGTAAAGAAAGAAGATCACCCCGAAGAGGAACAGCAGGTGGTCGTAGCCGGTGATCATGTGCTTTGCGCCCATGTAGATGAACGGCAACACCATCACCCCTGAGCTTTCCTGGATAAAGCCTTTGTCGCCCTCGGCAATAGCGTGGGCCAGCGCGTCCGGCATGCCGAGAAACAGCAATGCCGTGAACAACAGCAACAGGAGTAACGAGCGGTACGGGCGCACGGCAGATACGTCCATTGCGCCCATAGTTAGCGGATGCATGGTTGAGTCCTGAATTAAAGGGATTTTGGGCCGCACAGCGGCCTGTGTCAGAGCGCGAATGTGGCGCGGGGTGGCCGTTCGATCAGGAAGATCGGGCTGGGCGGAATGGAATAGCGAGGGGCTTCAATCAGCTGCGCACGCTCGGGCTGCGTACTGATGCTCAGCAGCGTGGTCAGGTGCGGTGTTTCGTGCACATGGTCGGCGGTCAGCGAGGAGTGGTAGTGATCGGCGCACGCTGCACAGGCAAATGCACCGTCGCCGTGGACATGCGCACGAGTACCATCATTGCCGCTCCAAGCCGACTGACTCGCGCCCATAAACAACGCAGAGGTGTGCCCGGCCCAGGCCATCAGGATGGCGAGAGCAAGTACAAAAATCACCTGGGTGCTGATGGGTTTGCTGAGCATGCAGTGGCTCTTTCAAGACTTAAATGGCTGGCTTTTCTGTCGGCGCGGCAGGTTTGCCATATCCCCCCCTGGGGGATAGCATTCGAGCGTAAATCATCGATGTACGAGACTCAAGGCATGAGCGATCACGAACACGGCAACCAGCACCAAAGTCATAGCGATATCATCAAAAGGTTGAAACGTGCGGAGGGTCACCTGCGCAGCATCGTCACGATGATTGAAGACAATCGAGCTTGCGTGGACATTGCTCAGCAACTGCATGCCGTGGAAAAAGCCGTGTGTCAGGCCAAGCGTGTGCTTATCCAAGACCATATCGACCACTGCCTGGAGCGCACGATAGGAGCACTCTCGTCAGGCGAGCGCACATCACTCGAAGACTTCAAGCAGATTACCAAGTACCTCTGAGCGCGACTCGAAGTAAAAGGCATCAACAATAACGTTTTAGGAGATGCAAGATGACTTGGGTTATCAGCAAATATTTCCTGACAGCAATAGTGGTCGTTGTGGTGTCGGAAGTCGCGAAGCGTAGTGACAAGTTTGGGGGTTTGATCGCTGCGTTGCCCCTGATCACCGTCCTGACGCTTATCTGGCTAAACGTTGAAAACCAGTCAGCAGAGAAAATCGCAAACCATGCCCGCTACACCTTCTGGTATGTGTTGCCAACCCTGCCGATGCTACTCGCATTTCCTCTGCTGCTGCCCCGGTTCGGCTTCTGGCCCGCTCTACTGATCTACATCGTTGCCACAGCAGTTTGTTTCGCTTTGTTTGCCTTATGCATGCGACGTTTCGGTATCGAATTGCTCTGATGAAGGCCCCGTAAGTACAACGTTGCTTTTCTGCATAACAGCTATAAAGGCCGGCGGTAAAAACTGGCTTTTAGCGCTGTAGCCGGTGATCTGCGTCGATTAGAGGGGCCGAAAGCGGCCTCACCTGGATGCCTGCTTCTGGCCCCTGGCCAGCCATCTCTCTGTATTGCTCGCTCTTCGCAAACGTCTTTATCACCCGCAAAAAAAAAAGCCCCACGGCAAGGAGCAACTGCCGTGGGGCGGGAAGGGGTTGGCAAGCCAACCGGGGGAGAGTCTGTTAGGCGTTAGGCTGCCATCCGCCGCCAAGGGCCTTGTAGATGGCGACGATGCCGCGATACAGCTCGACTTCCGCCTGGGCCTGGGCGTCTTCGGCGCTCAGGCGTTCGCGTTCGGCATCCAGCAGTACGAGAAAATCCACTTCCCCTTCGCGGTAGCGCACGCGGGCTTGTTCGGCTGCGGCGCGGCTGGCTTCGGATTGGCGCAGCAAGGCGAGCAGGCGCTGCTGGCGTTTGCCGTAGTCGCTGAAGGCGTTGGCGGATTCTTCCAGGGCCAGCAGCACTTGTTGCTCATAGTTGGCCAGCGCGCCATCGGCTTCAGCTTCGGCCCCGCGCAGGCGGGCGCGCACGCTGCCCAGATCAAACGCGGCCCAGCTGATGGTCGGTGCCAGGCCCCAGGCCTGCGCCGCCGCTGAACCCAGCTGCGAACCCCGCCCGGCGGTAAAGCCGAGGAAGCCGGACAAACTCACCCGTGGAAACAGGTCCGCCGTGGCCACACCGATATTGGCGGTGGCGGCGGCCAGTTGCCGTTCGGCCGCGCGGATATCCGGGCGGCGGCGCAGTAAGTCGCCGGGGTCGCCCACCGGCAGCGCCTTGGCGATGGCGGGCAGGTCCTGGGCCGAGAGATCCACGCTCAATTGCTCCGGACGCTGGCCGAGCAGGGTGGCGATGCGGTGCTTGGCGCGCTGCTGTTCGGCCTGCAACTGCGGCAGGCTGGCTTCGGTGCCGGCCAGGCGCGCATCGCTGCGTAGCACATCCAGCTGACTGCCGACGCCGGCGACCCGCAGTTGTTCGGTAATGGCGCGGGATTCCTGCTGGTTTTTCAGGTTGGCGCGGGCGATACGTTCGCGCAGTTGTGCGCCGCGCAGGCTGCCGTAGGCATCCACCAGTTCGGCGATCAGGCTGACCTGCAGCTGCTGGTAATCGGCTTCGGCCACATCCAGTTCGGCATCGCTGGCTTCCAGTTGGCGCTGGATGCGGCCAAACAGATCCAGTTCCCAAAGCATGTCCAGGCCCAGGTCGTAACGTTCGCCGCGTACGCGCTGCTCGGTTACGCCGGGTTGCTGGGCTTTGCCGAACTCACCGCTGGCGCGGCTGGTGATGGTCGGTAACTGGTCGTTGCCGAGGTCATCACGGATGGCCTGGGCCGCCTGCAGGCGGGCAAAGGCCACGCGCAGCTGGCGGTTCTCCTGCAGCGATTGTTGCACCAGCTGGTTGAGGATCGGGTCGTCGAACTGCTGCCACCAGCTGGTCTCGAAACGCGAGAGGTCGTAGCTGCTGCTTTGTGCGCTGCTCAGTGTGCCGGCATCCATCTGCGGGGCCCGGTAGTCCGGGCCGACGGCGCAAGCAGTCAGCGCCAGCGTTAACAGGCTGATAACCAGTGGCTTGGCGTTAAGGGACTTCATACCTGCACCTCCTGCATACGGGCCACTTTGCGCGCTTCGCGTTTCTCCACAAAGGCGCGGATCAGTACATAGAACAGCGGGGTCAGCAGCAGGCCGAAGAAGGTCACGCCGAGCATGCCGCTGAACACCGCAACGCCCATGGCATGGCGCATTTCCGCGCCGGCACCGGAGGACAACACCAGGGGCACCACACCCATGATAAAGGCGAAGCTGGTCATCAGAATCGGCCGCAAACGCAGGCGGCAGGCTTCCAGCACCGCGCTGACGCGGTCCATGCCTTCTTCCTGTTTTTCCTTGGCGAACTCGACGATCAGGATTGCGTTCTTGCACGCCAATCCCACCAGTACGATCAAGCCGATCTGGGTAAAGATGTTGTTGTCGCCTCCAGCCAGGATCACCCCGGTAATGGCCGACAGCAGGGTCATCGGCACGATCAGGATCACCGCCAGCGGCAGGCTCCAGCTTTCGTACTGAGCGGCCAACACCAGAAAGGCCAGCAGCACGCAGAGCGGGAAGACGAAGATCGCGCTGTTGCCGGCCAGAATCTGCTGGTAGGTCAGGTCGGTCCACTCGAAGCTCATGCCGTTGGGCAGCTCTTCCTTGAGCAGCTTGGCGATGGCCGCTTCGGCCTGGCCGGAGCTGTAGCCGGGGGCTGCCGCACCGTTGATCTCGGCGGTGAGGAAGCCGTTGTAGTGCATCACCCGATCCGGGCCGGAGCTGGCACTGACCTTGAGGAAGGCTGACAGCGGGACCATTTCGCCACGGTTGTTGCGCACCTTGAGCTGGCCGATCTGCTCCGGCTCCAGGCGGAACTGCTGCTCAGCCTGCACGTTGACCTGATAGGTACGGCCAAAACGGTTGAAGTCGTTGGCGTACAGCGAGCCCAGGTAGATCTGCATGGTGTCGAAGATGTCGCTGATCGCCACGCCGTGGGTCTTGGCCTTTTCGCGGTCGATTGCAGCATCGATCTGCGGCACATTCACCTGGTAGCTGGTGAACACCGACATCGGGTCCAGCTCCGGCAGCGCGCGGGCCTTGGCGATGACGTTCTGGGTCTGCAGGTACAGCTCGTCATAGCCCAGGTTGCCACGGTCCTGCACCTGCAGGCGGAAGCCGCCGATAGTGCCCAGACCCTGTACCGGTGGTGGCGGGAAGATGGCGATATAGGCGTCCTGAATCTCACTGAACTGCGCGTTCAGCTCGGCCGCAATGGCGGTGGCGCTCATCGACGGATCACTACGCTCATCGAACGGCTTGAGCGGGGTGAAGACGATGCCGCTGTTCGGGCTGTTGGTGAAGCCGTTGATCGACAAGCCCGGGAAGGCCACGGTGTTTTCCACCCCGGGGTGCTTGCCGGCGATGTCCGACATCTTCTTGATCACGTCTTCAGTGCGGTCCAGAGTCGCCGCATCTGGCAACTGGGCGAAGGCCACCAGGTACTGTTTGTCCTGCGCCGGTACAAAGCCTGTGGGAGTCGTCGCGAAGCCCAGGTAGGTCAGGCCCATCAAGCCGGCGTAGACGAACAGGGCGATGCCGCTGCCGCGCAGCACGCGCTTCACGGTGCCGACATAGCCATGGCTGGCGCGGTCGAACGCGCGGTTGAAGGGTTTGAACAACCAGCCGCCAAACAGCCTGTCGAGCAGCTTGGAGAAGCGGTCCTTCGGCGCGTCATGGCTTTTCAGCAACACGGCAGCCAGGGCCGGGGACAGGGTCAGCGAGTTGATCGCCGAGATCACCGTGGAGATGGCGATGGTCAGGGCGAACTGCTGGTAGAACTGTCCGCTGAGTCCGGAGATAAAGGCCGTAGGGATAAACACCGCGCACAGCACCAGGGCCGTGGCGACGATGGGCCCGGTCACTTCCTTCATCGCCTGTTTGGTGGCTTCCACCGGGGTTTTGCCCAGGCCGATATTACGCTCGACGTTTTCCACCACGACGATGGCGTCGTCCACCACGATGCCGATGGCCAGTACCAGGCCGAACAGCGACAGGGCGTTGAGCGAGAAGCCGAACATGTGCATCACGGCGAAGGTACCGATCAATGACACCGGCACGGCGGCCAGCGGGATGATCGAGGCGCGCCAGGTCTGCAGGAACAGAATCACCACCAGTACCACCAGGATGATGGCTTCGAGCAGGGTGTGTACCACCGCCTCGATGGAGCCACGCACGAAGATGGTTGGGTCATAGACGATTTCGTAGTCCACGCCCTGCGGGAAGCTCTGCTTCAGCTCAGCCATGCGCGCACGCACCGCATCGGAAATCTCGATGGCGTTGGAGCCGGGGCGCTGGAATACCGGGATGGCCACGGCGGGCTTGTTGTTGAGCAGCGAGCGCAGTGCGTACTGACTGGAGCCCAGCTCGATCCGCGCGATGTCTTTCAGGCGCGTGATTTCGCCATTTTCACCGGCGCGGATAATGATGTTTTCGAACTCTTCCTCAGTGACCAGACGGCCCTGGGTGTTGATCGACAACTGAAAGCTGTTGCCCGCATCGGACGGTGGCGCACCAAGGGAACCGGCGGCGACCTGGCGGTTCTGCTCGCGGATGGCGTTGACCACGTCGGCAGCCGTCAGGTTGCGTGAAGCCACCTTGTTCGGATCGAGCCAGACCCGCAGCGAGTAGTTGCCCAGGCCGAACAGCTGCACATCGCCGATACCGTCCAGACGCGCCAGCTCATCCTTGATATTCAGCGCGGCGTAGTTGGACAGATACAGCATGTCGTAGCGGTCGTCCGGCGAGGTCAGGTGCACCACCATGGTCAGGTCGGGCGAGGCCTTGTCGACGGTCACACCGAGGCGCTGCACTTCGGTGGGCAGTGTTGGCATGGTGCGGGTCACGCGGTTCTGCACCTGTACCTGGGCTTTGTCCAGATCGGTGCCGAGGGCGAAAGTCAGGGTCAGGGTCATCTTGCCGTCGGCAGTGCCCTGGGACGACATATAGAGCATGCCTTCCACACCGGTGATCGCCTGTTCCAGCGGCGAAGCAACGGTTTCGCCGATCACCTTGGGGTTGGCACCGGGGAAGGTGGCGCGCACCACCACAGTGGGCGGCACCACTTCCGGGTATTCGCTGATCGGCAACTGGAACAGCGAGATCGCCCCGCTGATCAGGATCAGCAGTGACAGCACGGCGGCGAAGATCGGCCGCTGAATAAAGAATTGCGAAAAGTTCATTTGAGAATCCTTGGGCGCTGGTGCGCATGGCCTAGGCGGCCCCGCACACCCTACGGTCGGGTAGGGTGCGCTGCGCGCACCAAGGCGTCTTGTCAGCCTCGCGGCTTGCCATTGTTGAGGTCTTGTTTTGCGACCCGTGGTGCATCACGGTTCTCCACGGATTGGCGCAGGCGGGCCAGTTGGGCGAGGGTGGCCTCATCGGCCATGGGCACGCTTTGCGGATCCACCGTGGAGCCGGGGAAGGCGCGCTGCAGACCGTTGACCACGATCTTCTCGCCCTTGGAAAGGCCCTGACGCACGATGCGCAGGCCTTCCAGCTTCGGCCCCAGCTCGACGGCGCGGTACTGCACGGCGTTGTCCTTATCGAGTACCAGGACGAACTTCTTGCCCAGGTCCGTGCCGACTGCTTCGTCCTTGATCAGCGCGGCGGCGTACTGGCTGCTGCCAACCAGCTTGAGGCGAGCGTAGAGGCCCGGCGTGAAACGCCCGTCGGCGTTATCGAACACCGCACGGCCACGGATGGTGCCGGTTTGCGGGTTGACCTGGTTGTCGAGAAAATCCAGCTCGCCCAGATGCGGATGACCCTCTTCGCTGGACAGGCCCAGGTACACCGGGCTGGCATCGCGGGTCTTGCCACCGGCCTGGCGCGCCAGCTCGACATATTTGAGGAATACGCGCTCATCGGCATCGAAATAGGCGTAGACCTTGTCGGTGCTGACCAGGGTGGTCAGCAGGCTTTGCCCAGCGTTGACCAGGTTGCCTTCGGTGATTTCCGCACGGCTGACGCGGCCATCAATCGGCGCGGTAACCCGGGTAAAACTGAGGTTGAGGCGGGCGTTATCCAGTTCTGCCTGGATGCCGGCGACCGCGGCCTTGGCTTCTGCCGCAGCGCTGGCGCGGGCATCGGCCAGTTCGGCGGAGATGGCGTTGCTCTGGCGCAGACGCTCGCCGCGATTGGCTTCGCTTTGCGTGCGGGCCTGGCTGGCGCGGGCCTGTTGCAACTGGGCTTCGAGGCGTTTGACCTCGGCCTGGAATGGCCGTGGGTCGATCTGGAACAGCAGGTCGCCTTTCTTCACCAGGCGGCCTTCATCGAAGACTACCTGATCAATAAAGCCGGACACCCGTGGGCGAACTTCAACCGACTCTGGCGCTTCCAGGCGGCCGGTAAACTCGTCCCATTCGTTGATCGGTTGTTCGATAACTTCGGCCACGCTGACTTGTGCGGCCGGCATCTGTTGCGCGCTTTCCGGCGCTTTGCCGCAGGCGCTCAGTACCAGCACTGCGGCAAGAGCCAGGGGGAAATGCCAGAGGTTTTTAGAGGACTGTTCCATGTGTGCTTCCGCCAGAGGGTGTAGTGATGAGGCGGAGTCTGCTGCGGCGGGGCTTAGGCGACGAATCGAACGATTCGAAGATATCTATCACTCAGAATGATGGAAAGCAGGCTTGTATCGACAAAGCCGTATGTGAGCAAAGCGTCTGGGGCCTACAGGCTGTCCGGATCGCCGCAGAACATCTGGATGCGCGAGCGCAGCCAGCGTTCCGCCGGGTCGTTGTCCTGGGCACCGCGCCAGGCCATATGCAGCTCGAAGGTCTGCGCCGGAATAGGCAGTTCCTCGGCGCGTACGCCGCCGGCGGAGGTCAGGGCGGCGGCGGTGTAGTCCGGCACAGTGGCGAGAATATCGGTGCCGGAGAGCAGGGTGCCGAGGCCGTTGAACTGGGGCAGGGCGAGCACCACCCGGCGCTTGCGGCCGATTTTCTCCAGCTCGCTATCAATAAAACCACCGAGGTCGCCGGCAAAGGACACCAACGCATGGGGCCGCGCGCAGAAATCATCCAGGCTGAGGGGCCCGGGCGCACTATCGGCGCGCAGCAGTTTCGGCTTGCTGCGGCGCAGCACCTTGCGTTTGGCATTGGCCGGTAGTTCATCGGTATAGGCCACGCCCACGGATATCTCGCCAGAGGCCAGCAAGGACGGCATCAGCAGATAGTTGGTACGGCGAATCACCAGCACCACTCCCGGCGCTTCGGCGCGCAGGCGCTTGATCAGTGGTGGCAACAGGCCAAATTCGACGTCATCCGACAGACCGATGCGAAACACCGCATCGCTGGTGGCCGGGTGAAACTCGGCGGCGCGGCTGACCGCGGTGGAGATCGAATCCAGCGCCGGCGAGAGCAGGGCGGCGATCTCCGTGGCCCGCGCGGTGGGCTCCATGCTGCGCCCGGTGCGCACGAACAGCGGGTCGTCGAACAGGCTGCGCAGGCGGGCGAGGGCGGCGCTGATGGCCGGCTGGCCGAGAAAGAGTTTTTCCGCGGCGCGGGTCACACTGCGCTCGTGCATCAGCGTTTCGAAGACGATCAGCAGGTTGAGATCGACGCGGCGCAGGTCGTTACGGTTCATCCGGGGTCCATTCAGGCGAGGCGCTTCAGTGCAGGCGTATCAGGCTAATGCCGAATGCAGCTGGCAGGCAATACATGGATACGAATGATGCAGGGCGCGTGGATCATCACCGACAAGCATGGTGAATATCAGCCCCGCGCGGTGGTATTGCAGGCAAAGCCCGGATAAAGTCCGTGGCCATAAGCGGACGCCAAGAAAGTAGTACAGTGGTTTTGCGCGTACCCAAAGGGTCAACCGACGAGGTTTGCTATGTCCCGCATCATCCGTTTTCATCAGTTCGGCGAGGCCGACGTCCTTAAAATCGAAGAGCGTTCGACCCCCACGCCCGGCGCTGGCGAAGTGCTGATCGACGTGGAGGCCGTGGGTGTCAGCTGGTACGACGTGCTCTGGCGGCAGAACCTGGGCCATACCGCGGCGCAGTTGCCGGCGGGCCTGGGCCATGAACTGGCCGGCACGGTGCTGGCCGTCGGTGCCGGGGTCGATGACCTGAGCGTGGGTGACCGGGTTGCCAGCTTTCCCGGGCACAATGCCAACCGCTACCCGGCCTATGCCGAGCAGGTGGTGCTGCCACGCAGCTCCCTGACCCGCTACCCGGATAATCTGACCCCGCAACAGGCGAGCGTGCACTACGTGCCATCGCTGGTGGGTTGGCTTGGTTTTGTCGAACTGGCGAATCTGCAGCCCGGCGAGACCGTTCTGGTTACCGCCGCCAGCCGCTGTTGGGGCCCCTATATCGTGCAGATGGGCAAGGCCCTGGGTGCCCATGTAATCGCGGCCACGGCCTATGCCGAAGACAGCGATTTCCTCAAGCAACTGGGGGCCGACCAGATCATCCTCACCGAGGAGCAGGACCTGGTCAGCCGGGTCGGCAAACTCACCGATGGCCGTGGCGTCAATGTGGTGATGGACGCCCTTGGCGGGCCGCAGATGTGCCTGCTGGGCGATGCCCTGGCCCCGCGCGGGCGGTTGATCCTGTTCGATCTGCAGGGCGGTAATGAAACACCGTTCCCGGCCTGCGCCGCGTTCCAGAAGAACATCCAGTTCTTCGTCCACTGCATCGGCAACTTCACCGGCAAGGAAGAACTGGGCATTCCCCAGGACAAGGCCGCAGTGGCCAAGGCCCTGCAGGGCATCAACCAGCTGACCGCCGATGGCCTGCTGTTACCCCTGGTCGACAAGGTGTTCGCCTTTGACGAAGTGGTGGCGGCCCACCGCTATATGGAAACCTGCCCGAGCCGCGGCCGGGTGCTGTTGCAGGTCTAGAGCCGCCAGCGGTGGACAAAACTCCACCCTGCGAAGCACACCTCGTAGCCCGGATAAGCCTAGGCGCAATCCGGGATCGGCTTGCTGACCAGCAGCAATTCCCGGACTGCACGCGCGCCTAGCTGTATTCCTCCCTCAATAGCGCCGCCACCGCGGCGCTGGAATCGAGTATCTCCAGGCGCTGGGCGACCAACGCAGGGTCGAGGCGAAAGGGCGGAACCGTGTCGAATACCACCAGCCGCTGCAGCAGCGGGCTGTCGAGCAGGGCACTGCCGCCGGTGAACAGGCCGTGTACCGCTCCGGCCCAGATCTGCCTGGCTCCGGCAGCCTGACAGGCCTCGGCGGCGCGCAGCAGGGTGGTGCCGGTGCTGATCAGATCATCGACGATAATCGCCGTCTTGTTCCTTACCTCGCCGATCAGCAGTGAGTCCGTGACGCTTTCGTTGCGCCTGTGTTTGGCCATATAGGCGCTGGCCACCGGTCGGCCGATGCGTTGCTGCAAGGCCCGGCGAAACAGTTCGGCGCGCTTGATTCCACCGCTATCGGGGGATACCGCCACCACCTCGGCACCCGCCAGCCCGGCGGCGAAGTGTTCGGCGAACAGCTCCGCCCCCGACAGGTTGTGGCTGGGGATACGAAAGGCGTTGTCGAAGGCGGCCTCGCTGTGCACTTCCAGCGTCAGCAAGCGGTCCACTCCGCAGGCCTCGAACATGGCTGCCATATAGCGGGTGATGATCGGGTCCTGAAACTCAGTGCGGCGCTCCTTGCGCCCGTAGCACAGATAAGGGGCCACCACCTGCACCCGGCGCGCTCCGGCATCTTTCAATGCGCCGCAGAAGAACAGCAGGCGGCAGAGCTTGTCGTGACCGCTCTCTTCGGCGTCGCCATGCAGTGAATGGAACACCAGCACCTGACGGCCATTGACCGGCTGCAGGGGCCGGCTCTTGTGTTCGCCATCTTCGAACAGGCGTTCCTCGTGCTCGGCCAGCTGCCAGCCGAGCCGCTGCGCCACCCGCTGGGCATAGGCCTGGCTGCCGTGCAGGGCGAAGATCAGAGGTGTCTCGGTCGGCATGGCGCAGCTCCCAGGTTGGAGATATGCCTTGAGCATCGTCCTTTCCGCGGTGCAGTCAAGCCGCGTGGCGCGTCCTGCGGGCCCAGGCGGTGGAGTCTTGATATGCATCAAGACTCCACGCATCTGGCTGGCGCATTTTGTGTGTGTTGGATGCGCCGGCAGCCAGGCGCGGATTGATCAGCATCCCGGAGGTGCCCCATGAGTCAATATCAACGCCTGCTACTGATTGCCGACCCGCAGATGCGCCATTCGCCGGCGCTGCAACGCGCCGCCGCACTGGCGCAGAGCACCGGAGCGGCACTGCATATCCTGGCCCTGGTCGAACCCTTCGCAACGCTGCCTTTGCTGGACAAGAGCATCCAGGAACAGACCCGCGAAGATTACCTGCAGGAGCGCCGCGACTGGCTCAAGGACGAGGTCGCCCTATTGCAGAGCAAAGGCATTCAGGTGACCGCCGAGGCGCTCTGGACCCGCCAGCCGCTCAAGGAAATTCTCCTGCATGCCGCGGAGATGCCGGCCGACCTGTTGATCAAGGACCTGCAGCATGAACCTGCGCTCAAGCGCGCCTTCGTTACCCCGCTGGACTGGCACCTGCTGCGCGAGTGCCCGGTGCCTGTGCACCTGGTCAGCGCGGCGGCCAACCCGCTACCGCTCAAGGTCTGCGCGGCGGTCGACCCGGCGGCCCCGGAGGAGGAGCGCAACGAACTCAACAGCCGAATCATCGCCACGGCCAATGGCCTGGCCCTGCAGTGCAATGCCGAACTGCATCTGCTGCACGCCTACGACCTGTCGCCGGCCTTCCTTGCCGAGGCCGGCACCGCGACGGCGGTTTGCGTAGATATGCTCGACGAGCTGCGCCAGTCGCTGGCGGACGCCTTTGCCACGCTGGCGGAGCGTTATGGGGTGCCGGCCGAGCGCCGGCATTTCATCATGGGCCCACCCATTCGCACCCTGGCCGAGTTCGCCGCACGCGAGGGGCTCGATGTGCTGGTGATGGGCCGAGTGCAACGCAAGGGCCTGGACAAACTGCTGGGCAGTACCACCGAACATATGCTCTATCAGGTGCCATGCAGCGTGCTGGCGATAGCGCTTTGAGGGGGCAGGCAGGGTTCGGATTTGGGTCATCACGGTCGGCATGGTCGCTAGCCTGATGATCAGCCCCTCTCCCCAGGACTATCCAGCGTAAGCCGTGCCATGCGTAACAGGTCATTGCCAAGAAAAAGGCTCTGTACCTGTTATGCGTTGCAGCGCGCGGGCCAGCCCAGCAAGGATTCGTAGGGTGGGTTAGGCGCATGATCACGAGCTATCCGTCGACGCTTAATTCAGTTGCGCCGTAACCCTCCATCGGTGGCCAAGCTGAAGAGCGCTTGGTGGGTTACGTGGCGCACAGATCGCGCAGTTGCTTCGCCAACCTGGTTGCGCGCCACCCACCCTACAAAAGCTGCCTGCAACACATGATTGGTACAACCAAGAAAAAGACCCGGCCACGGATTGCAGGGGCTTTGCCTATGCCATAGCCACGACCAACAACGGCCAGGCGGCTAAGCCGGGTCGACGACGAACAGCACATTGTTTTCCAGGTGAATATGCTGCATCAGGTCGTCGTGCAGTTCATTCAGCCCGCGATACAGCGCGCGCCAGGTATTGCAGGCGTCTTCCGGTGGGGTGAGCCCGTGGGTGAGGGTTTCCATCTGTCTCAGTGCCTGGCCGTGGTGGTCGTGCTCGAAACGCATCATCGCAATGGGGGCGCTGGCCTGCCTGGCGTAACCGCCCAGGAGCATGGGAAAGAGAATCTGCTCCTCCTTGAGCATGTGGCTTTCCAGCTCCTGCTGCATGTCGCGCAACAGGTCGGCCAGGCCGTTCGGGCAATCGGCGCGGCTACCGTGAACCTGTTCGACCCGCAGGGCCAGGCGGATCAGTTCCGGCAGTTGCTCGCGGTGGCGGGCATGGTAGCGCTTGAGAATATGTTCGATCAGGTCCGCGCAGGGCTCGCTGCGCCAGTCCCGCTGCACAGCGCCCCTGGCCTGCAGGCTGTCGAGCTGGGCGGCGATTTCTTCGGGCTCGATGCCGCGCATGGCCGCCGCCTCGCGCAGGCTCTTGTGCCCGCCGCAGCAGAAGTCGAGATTGAAGGCGTGAAATACCCGGGTGGCACCGGCTATCTCGCAGGCCAGGTTGCCCAGGGGCTGGTCGAGAAGGGTCGAACTCATGGCGATTTCCTTGAATGGAGGACTCAAGGGTCAATGGCAACACCCGTGCCAGGATCAATCGCTTGAAAACCAAGGTATTTATTGTGCGCATGGTCGATAGAACCCTGATCTGTTAGGGTTCCATCGACCAATTAGGGTGATAAATACCATGATGGAAAGCAGCCTGCTCGCCGATCTGATCACCGAACTGCCCAATGCCGTGCGCCTGCAGCGGCTGGTGCATACCCTGCGCGAACACTTCAATTGTGGCGCGGTTGGGTTGTTGCGTCTGGATGGCGACAGCCTGCGCCCCCTGGCGGCCGTGGGCCTGGTGCATGAGGCGCTCGGTCGGCGTTTTGTGATCGCCCAGCACCCACGGCTGGCGGCGATCATGGCTTCCCGCGAGCCGACCTGGTTCGAGCCCGATAGCCGCCTGCCGGACCCCTATGACGGCCTGCTCGACGCCCATGTCGGCGAGCCCTTGCCCGTGCATGACTGCATGGGCGTGAGCCTGTACGTCGAGGGCCAGCAGTGGGGCGCGCTGACCCTCGATGCCCTGCATGCCGGCACCTTCGGCAGCAAGGCCCGGCGCGATCTGCAGCGCTACGTGCTGATGGTCGAGGCGGCTGTGCGGGTGACCCGCCTGGAACAGGAAAACCGCAGCCTGCGCCTGGCCCGCAGCGATGTGCAGACGGCCGCCCTGGTTACCGAGGAAAGCGAAATCCTCGGCCACAGCCAGGCTATCCGCCAGCTGCTGAGCGAGCTGGAAGTGGTCGCCGACTCGGAGTTGCCGGTGCTGTTGCTGGGCGAAACCGGGGTGGGCAAGGAGCTGTTTGCCCGTCACCTGCATCGTCTGTCACGGCGGCGCAACAAGCCGCTGATTCAGGTCAACTGCGCAGCGCTGCCCGAGTCCTTGGCCGAAAGCGAACTGTTCGGCCATGTCAAAGGGGCGTTCTCCGGTGCCAGCAGCGATCGTCCCGGGCGCTTCGATGCGGCCAATGGCGGCACCCTGCTGCTCGACGAGGTGGGCGAGTTGCCGCTCAGCGTGCAGGCCAAGCTGTTGCGCACCCTGCAGAATGGCGAGATCCAGCGCCTGGGCGCGGACAAGCCGCTGCATGTCGACGTGCGCATCATCGCCGCGACCAATCGCCACCTGCCGGACAGCATTCGCGACGGGCTCTTCCGCGCCGACCTCTATCATCGCCTGTCGGTTTACCCGGTGCCTATTCCGCCGTTACGCGAGCGCGGCGACGATGTGCTGATGCTGGCCGGGCACTTTCTCGAACTCAATCGCGCACGCCTGGGCTTGCGCAGCATGCGCCTGTCGCCCGCGGCAGAGCGCGCCGTGCTGGCCTATGCCTGGCCGGGCAATGTGCGCGAACTGGAGCATGTGATCAGTCGCGCGGCCCTCAAGCTGCTTAGCCGCGGTGCCAGCCGCACGCAGATTCTGACCCTGGAACCGGACCTGCTCGACCTCGACAACTGCGTTCACCTACCGCCTGCCAGCGCACCGTTGGAGCAGCAGGGCGCGTCTGTACCTGCCGCCTGTTCGATGCGCGAGGCGGTCGAAGCCTGTCAGCGCCAGAGCATCCTGCAAGCCCTGGAGCTATGCGCCGACAACTGGGCCAGCGCGGCGCGCCTGCTCGACCTCGACCCGAGCAACCTGCACAAACTGGCTCGGCGCCTGGGTTTGAAGTGACTGGCCCGGAGCCATCGCGATCAAGGCGCAGTGCCTCCCACGGCAAGCCTGTTGTCCTGCCGGGCTAAACCTCGGGATGACTTGAGCGAGCCCGCTTGCCAGCAGCCCATGGCTTTCTCCGCGGTTGATTCAGGTCAATGAGGTTTGCCGGCGATACCCCGACACTGAGGCTCGCGGTCATAGGGGGAAAGCCAGATGCGGAAAGCCATCAGTTGGGACAGCAAACTGCTCGGTCGTTACGCCCATGGCGATGTCAGCCATAGCTGCTATCCCGATCCCACCGCCTTTCATCGCGGCATAGGCTCGCTGGATCTGCTGCGCGCCCTGCGCAGCAGCCGGCAAGCTCAGCGCCCGTTGTCGCTGGCCGTGCAGTTGCCGTTTGGCCAGCATTCGCCGAGTACCTTCGCCGCCTATCTGGCGCGCCTGGAGCGGGAAGTCGAGATGATCGGCTGCCACCTGGGGCCGCAGCAGCGCGTCGAGCAGTTTCATCTGGCGGGCGGCAGCACGCCCAGCGCCGAGCAGCTGCACAGGTTGATCGCTCATCTGCGCCAACGCCTGCATTTTCTCGATTACGACGAGGGCGACTACGGCATCGATATCCAGCTGCCCCACTCGGATTGGGCGACCATGGGCCGGCTGCGCGAGCTGGGCTTCAACCACGTCAGTATCGGCGTGCCGGATATCGCCGCGGCCAGTGGCGCAGCCCTGGCCTGGCAGGACCCACGGCAAATCCGCTCGCTGATCGATGCCGCCCGTGCGCTCAACTACCGCTCGGTGAATATCGATATCGGCTACGGCCGGGCCTGGCAAACCCGGGCAAGTTTTGCGCGCAAGGTGGCGGCCATTATCGAACTGCAGCCGAACCGGGTGACGGTCTTCGACTATGCCGATCCACCGCAGCGCTATCGACCGCTTGGGCGCTTTGCCGCCAGTGGCCTGGCCGCCCGTGAGGACAAGCTGGCCATGCAGCGCCAATGCGTCGAACAGCTCAGCCTGGCGGGCTATCGCTATGTCGGCATGGGCCTATTCGCCCTGGCGGACGATGACCTGGTCATCGCCCAGGAAAACGCCAGTTTGCAGCGCAATTGCCAGGGCTTCAGTCAGCACGCGGGCTGCGACCATATCGGCCTGGGCGTCGCGGCCATCAGCCAGATCGACGGCCTCTACGTGCAGAACAGCCGCGATCTGCAGGGTTATCAGGCCCGGCTCGACAGCGACCAGCTGGCCACCTGGCGCGGCTTTCGCTGTGGCCCTGACGAGCGGCTGCGCGGCGAGGTGATCGAGCGCCTGATCTGTGACTTCGGCCTGGACATGCGGCGCATCGAGGCGCGTTTCGGGGTGGTGTTTCGTGCGTATTTCGCCGACATCTGGCCGGCTCTGGAGCAGATGCAGCGTGATGGCCTGATCCGCCTCGACGAGGCCGCTATCGCCATCCCCCCGGCCGGGCGTTTGCTGGTGCATTCGGTGTGCCGGTTGTTTGATCGCTACAGCGGTACTCCGCGTATGCAATCCGTTTCCCAGGCGGTTTAGCCGGCTGCGACCCTGGGTCGCAGTCGCTACAACCACCGCACAAAACCCCAGGCAATAAGGCGTTGAGGCCTGCGCAAGACGCTCTGCTCCCTGGGGCATACCTCCAACGAGGAATGGGCTGTAGCAAAGTACCGGTGCAGTCTGCGGCCAGACATTCTATGGAGACTTCCAGCATGGCTCATCTGTCCAGCACCGATTTCCAGGCATTACGCATCGCCGTCCTGACCGTCAGCGACACCCGCACGCTGGCCACCGATACCTCGGGGCAGACCCTGATCGAGGGGCTGGAGGCGGCCGGTCATGCGCTGGTCGAGCGGGCGCTGGTAATCGACGATATCTGGCAGATCCGCGCGCGGCTTTGTGCCTGGATCGCCGACCCGCTGGTGCAGGTGGTACTGATCACCGGCGGCACCGGTTTCACCGCGCGGGACAATACCCCGCAAGCCGTCGCGCCCTTGCTGGACAAGCAGGTCGATGGTTTCGGCGAACTGTTTCGCCAGGTCTCGCTGGCGGAGATCGGCACTTCCAGCCTGCAGTCGCGTGCTGTGGCCGGGATCAGCAATGGCGTGCTGATCTGCTGCCTGCCCGGTTCGCCCAACGCCTGCCGCACGGCCTGGGAGAAGATCCTGCGCGAGCAACTGGACAGCCGTACCGGCCCCTGCAACTTCGTCGCCCACCTCAAGCGCCTGGCCGATCAGCCACCAGCCGCGTTCTGTGGAGCCCGCTCATGAGCGCCTGCGGCTGCGCCGGGAGTAACCTGCGCCCAGTTGATCAGGCCATCGCCGAACTGCTGGCGCGGGCACCGGCACCGCCATCCGTGGAACGGGTCGCCCTGGGCCAGGCGCTCGGTCGGGTGCTGGCCGAGCCGCTGCAGGCACCTTTCGCGGTGCCGGCCTGGGACAACAGCGCAATGGACGGTTATGCCCTGCGCGCCGCCGATCTGCCGGCCGCCGGTGGTTGCCTGCCACTGGCCGGACGCATCGCCGCCGGTGATACGGCGGCGCAGGCGCTGCCCGCCGGCCATGCGGTGCGCATATTCACCGGTGCACCCTTGCCAGCGGGGGCCGACAGCGTGGTGATGCAGGAGCAATGCCGGCTCGATGAGGGCCGGGTTTGGCTGCCGCCGGTACAGGGCGGCGAGCATGTGCGTCGGCGTGGCGAGGAACTGGCTGCCGGCACTCAGGTGCTCAGCGCGGGGCAGCGCCTGCGCCCTCAGGAGCTGGGCCTGCTGGCCAGTTTCGGCGTCGACCGGGTGGCGGTCTATCGGCGCTTGCGCGTCGGTTTGCTCAGCAGCGGCAACGAGCTGCGCGAGCCGGGTGAGGCGCTGCAGCCCGGGCAAATCTACAACGCCAACCGCTATAGCCTGGCGGGCGTGCTGAGCAGCCTGGGCCTGGAGGTTCACGATTACGAGATCATGGCCGACGAACTGGCGGCCAGTCGCGATGCCCTGAGCCTGGCGGCCTCGGAATGGGACATGTTGATCACCTCCGGAGGCGTATCGGTCGGCGAGGAAGATCACCTCAAACAGGCGATTCGCGAACTGGGCGAGTTGCACCTGTGGCGTCTGGCGATCCAGCCGGGCAAGCCGCTGGCCTTCGGCGAAGTGGGCGGCAAACCCTGGATCGGCTTGCCGGGCAACCCGGCGGCGGCCCTGATCACCGCGCTGGTGGTGGCGCGGCCTTTTCTGCTGCGCGCCCAGGGCTGCCAGGACGTCGTGCCGCAGCCGCTGCGCCTGCCTGCCGGCTTCGCCTGGCGCAAAGCCAACGGCCGCCGCCAGTACCTGCGTGCGCGGCTGGAGCAGCAGGACGGTCAGCTGCGCGTATGCCTGCACCCGCAGCAGGGCTCGGCCATGCTCACCTCGGCCTGCTGGGCCGACGGCCTGGCGCTGGTCGAGATCGGCCAGACCCTGGAGGAGGGCGATCTGCTCGACTACCTGCCGTTTAGTGCGCTGCTGCATTGATTGGCCCGCTCTTATCAAACTGAAAATAGCCCATTGTTTTTATATTGAAATCTGTACGAGATCTTGTAGGAGCCAGTAACCGTAGGATGGTGTTGAGCGCAGCGATACCCATCGGGTGGTTTATGCCTTTACCCGTTAGCAGGGCGAGTATCGATGATGGGTTACGGCGCATTTGTTCGGCTGGCAGCAGGTCAATTTGCGAGCACCTGACCTACGCGGCCCGCCCCGTCCTACGGTCTCGATCCTTGAGTCCCCCAGTTTGCTGCGCGACAGCACGGCGTCTGGACGACGGGGGATCTCCTACAGGTATCCACACGCCGATAGCTGCGATGGCCACCTGGCGAGTCGGGGCTTGTTGACCGCGATCAAGGCCTAGCCCGCAGCCACCCCCTAAAGTGCCCGACAGTATTCCGCCCGGAAGGAGTTTTCATGCAACTGGTTTGCCCAGCAGGCAGCTTGCCTGCCCTCAAGGCCGCGGTTCGGCAGGGTGCCGACGCCGTCTATGTCGGTTTTCGCGATGACACCAATGCCCGCCATTTCTCCGGCTTGAACCTCGACGACAAGCAACTGGACAGCGGCCTGCAGCTGATCCGTGAGCAGGGCCGGCAGCTCTATATCGCGGTCAATACCTATGCCCAGCCCGACGGCTGGGCGCGCTGGCAGCGGGCGGTCGACCAGGCCGCGGCGCTGGGGGTGGATGCGCTGATCGCCGCCGATCCGGGGGTACTGGCCTATGCCAGCCGTCGCCACCCGGACCTCAACCTGCACCTGTCGGTGCAGGGCTCGGCCACCAATGCCGCCGCTCTAGCGCTCTATCAGCAGCGCTACGGCATCCGCCGCGCGGTGTTGCCACGGGTGCTGTCGCTGGCCCAGGTGCGTCAGGTGGCGGAGAAGAGTCCGGTGCCGATCGAGGTGTTCGCCTTCGGCAGCCTGTGCATCATGGCCGAGGGCCGTTGCCATCTGTCGTCCTACCTCACCGGCGAATCGCCCAACCTGTGTGGCGTCTGTTCGCCGGCCAAGGCGGTGCGCTGGCAGGAAGATGCCGAGGGGCTCAGCTCGCGCCTCAACGGCGTGCTGATCGACCGTTATGGCAAGGATGAGTCGGCCGGTTACCCGACCCTGTGCAAGGGCCGCTTTCTGGTCAATGGCAAGCGCTTCCATGCCCTGGAAGAGCCGACCAGCCTCAACACTCTCGATCTGATCCCGCAGCTCGCCGCCATCGGCGTGACGGCGGTGAAGATTGAGGGACGCCAGCGCAGCCCGGCCTATGTCGAGCAGGTCACCCGGGTCTGGCGCTCGGCGCTGGATGCCTACGCTCATGCGCCGCAGACCTATGCGGTACAGCCGCAGTGGCGCAGCGCACTGGACAGCCTGTCCGAGGGCAGCCAGACCACCCTGGGTGCCTACCACCGTTCCTGGCAATGAGGAGATCATCATGAAGCTCAGTCTGGGACCCGTCCTGTTCTACTGGAATCGCGAAAAACTGCTGGATTTCTATGCCGAAATGGCCGAGCAGCCCCTCGATGTCATCTACCTGGGCGAGACGGTGTGCTCCAAGCGCCGCGCCCTCGGCCTGGATGACTGGCTCGGCCTGGCCCGCGAGCTGGGCGAATGCACCCACGCCGAACTGGTGCTGTCGGGGCTGGCGCTGGTTGAGGCGGCGTCCGAACTGTCGAGCCTGAAGCGCCTGTGCGACAACGGCGAACTGCTGGTGGAGGCCAACGATATGGGCGCGGTGCAGTTGCTGCGCGAGCGCAAGCTGCCCTTCGTCGCCGGCCCCGCCCTCAACCTGTATAACGGCTATGCCCTGGCCGAGTTGATCGATTGCGGCCTGCAACGCTGGGTGCCGCCGGTCGAATGCTCCGGCGCGCTGATCCGCAACACCCTGGAGCAACTCGACAGCCTCGGCCTGGCGCGGCCGCAGGTGGAGCTGTTCGCCTACGGGCATCTACCCCTGGCCTATTCGGCGCGCTGCTTCACCGCCCGCGCGGAAAACCGGCCCAAGGACGACTGCCAGATCTGCTGCGAGAGTTTCCCTGAAGGTATCGTGCTGCACAGCCAGGAGGGCGAGCCCCTGTTTACCCTCAACGGCATCCAGACCATGTCGGCCAAGGTCAACAACCTGCTTGCCGACTATGCGCAACTGGCCGCAGCCGGTGCCGATCTGCTGCGCCTGAGCCCGCGCGCCGAGGGCATGGCCGGGGTCATTGCGGCCTTCGATACGGTGCGCTGCGGCGCGCTGCCACCTCTGGCGGTGGAAGGCTGCAACGGTTACTGGCACGGCCGCCCCGGCATGCTGCGCGGCGACGAGGTGGTGCTATGAAGACCTTTGCCCGCCTGGCCATGCGGGTCGCGCCGCCACTCTTGCCTCTGGGCCGCCATGTGCCGTTCTCGCTGCAGCGTCTGGTGCTGGAGAAGGTCATTGCCCGGCTGTTTGCCGAGCCCCTGGCGGAGGGTGAATTCGACCTGCTGCAGGGCCGCTGGCTGCGTCTGGAAATCAGCGATCTGCAGCTGGCCTGGTGCCTGACCCGCGACCAGAGCGGCCTGCGCATCGCCGCCGAGGCACCGGTGGATGTCTGCATCCGCGGCAACTGGCGCGAGTTCCTCCTGCTGGCCAGCCGTCAGGAGGACCCCGACACCCTGTTCTTCCGCCGCCGGCTGATGATCGAAGGCGACACCGACCTCGGCCTGGGCATCAAGAACCTGCTCGACAGCCTCGACCCCGACGGCTTGCCGCCGCGCCTATGGCAGTTGATCTGCGCACTGGGCGAGGCGGTTGCCATACCCGCGACGCAGGCCAAGGCCGAAGTGGTTACGTGAGCGACTACGCCTAACGTGTGATTGCGATGATGTGGCGAGCTTAAGACATTGATGGCTGAACGATGGACAGAGCCGCACTGCCCATCAGGGCTAGGCGGCTTCGCTTATTCGCAGTAGCTGGCCAGCCGCGGTGTGTTGATGATGCGGATATTGCGCCGCTCCATGGCGATCAGCCCGGCATCGATCAGCCGATGCAGAATGCGCGAGAAGGTTTCCGGCTGGATCCCCAGCTGCGAGGCGATCAGGCGTTTCGGCACGCTGAGCTTGATCTGACCATTACCGGCCTCCTGTTCCTGGCAGAGGTAGCGCACCACCCGGCGGCTGGCATTGGCCACGGCCAGGGTGTCGATTTCAGCCAGACGCTGGTCCAAGCGGGTACTGAAACTGGCCAGCAGTTTCAGGCAGATGCTCGGTTGGCCTTCCAGCAGGTGACGGTAATGGGCACCGTCGATGCTCACCAGGCAGCTGGGTTTCAGCGCACTGGCGGTGACCGGGTAGTGGCGGCTGTCGCAGAACAGCAGGGAGTCGGCAAAGATCTGCCCCGGCTGAATCACCTCGACCAGCTTTTCGTTACCTTCCGGCAACACGCGGGTCAGGATGATCTGTCCCTCCAGCAGCAGGTAGAAACGCTCCGCCAGATCGCCCTGATGGAACAGGACATCGAGGCTGTGCAAGCGTCGATGATTCGCCAGGTTGCCGACTTCCTGAAAAGCGCTGTCGGGTAGCCTGTCGAACAGCGGATGCTCGCGCAGGATGGCCAGGGTAGTAATGTCGCTCAGCATGGTTCACCTCAGTAGGCAGCATCTTAGGCGTGCCTGCCGGGCGGCAACATTCCTCCTCGGCACTACCTCTTTAGAGGCAGTGCGATAAAGAGGAGGCAGGCTGAGCGCTTCTTGACCGCCGACAATTCTGCCTCGGGCGGAGCATGGCTATCCTGCGCCATGCCCTTGCTGTCGCAGGGGAGATCGGGAGCCGCTATGGACGTAGAACAACTGTTGGCCAATAACCGCTTCTGGGCAGAGTCACTCAAGGCCCGCGAACCCGAGTTCTTTGCCCGCCTGGCCCGCCAGCAACGGCCGGAGTTCCTCTGGATCGGTTGTTCGGACAGCCGGGTACCGGCCAACGAGGTAGTTGGCCTGATGCCCGGCGAGCTGTTCGTGCACCGCAACGTGGCCAATATGGTGGTGGCCACCGATATGAATTTTCTCTCGGTGCTGCAATACGCGGTGGATGTGCTGCAGGTCAAACAGGTGATCGTCTGCGGCCACTACGGCTGCGGCGGCGTGCGCGCGGCCCTGGGCCATGAAGCGCTGGGGCTGATCGACAACTGGCTACGTGCGCTCAAGGCGCTCTATCACCAGAACCTGGAACGCTTTCGCGGCTTGGCAGCGGAAGAGCAGGTCAATCTGCTGTGCGAGCTAAACGTGCAGCGCCAGGTGCGCAACGTCTGCCACACCACCATCGTGCAGAACGCCTGGAAACGCGGCCAACCCCTGGCCGTGCACGGCTGGATCTACGGACTGACCGATGGCCTGGTCAACGACCTGGACGTGACAGTCAGCGGGGCTGATCAGCTCGACGACAGCTTTCTTTACGATCAGTGAATGGGCTCGGCAGCCGTCGTAAACGCCTGGTGCGCAAGGCCTAGGCGGCCCCGCACATCCTATGGAGCAAAAGCGCGATGCCCGTGGAGCCGGGTAGGGTGCGCCGTGCGCACCAGGGGGAGCCCGTAGGTTGAGTTAGCGGCGATTGTCATGGCTTAAGCAGCGACATCATTGCCAGCCGCCGAGGGAGAGTCCATATACAGTTGTTAGGCGCACCTTTGACCGCAAGCCTGTATGCGCATACCATCTGCGCATGAACACCCAGGAGGGAATGCCCATGCTTGCTGCCTACAACCCCAATGCCCCCAAACGAGCTGCCAACCTCAGCGTTAACGGTGACTTGCTCAATAAAGCCAAGGACTTGGATATTAACCTCTCCGCGACATTAGAGCAGGCTCTGGCTGAGGCCCTGAAGAAGAAACAGCGCGAACAATGGCTGGCCGAGAATCAGCAAGCCATCAATGCCTACAACGAACATGTGGAAGCTCAAGGCGTGTTCAGCGACGGCCTACGGAGCTTCTGATGCCTCAGTTCGCAGTACACAAGAACACAAACGCCGCCACAAAGGCTGCAGTGCCCTTCCTGCTTGATGTGCAAAGCGACCTGATTGCCGAGCTTGGCACGAGGGTTGTAGTACCTCTCTACACGGCTACCGCCATGAAAGGAAAAACGCTCAGAACCCTTACGCCAATGTTTGAAATTGATGACCAACAGTACGTGATGGTGACTCCGCAACTGGCCGGTATCGCTAAGAAACAACTCGGCACTCAAGTTGCCGACCTTTCAGCACAGCGTAATGAAATAATTGCTGCTCTTGATTTGCTGATCACCGGTATCTGATAGGTGAGTCTAACAAACTGGTACGGATCTGCTGGGCCGTGTGGTGTCACGAGCGGCGGTTCAATGGCAATTGGCAGAGCTCAAAGCCCGCCTGACGGCGGGGGTAATCAGGAAGGCGTGATGGTTTTCTTGTGGTTGTGGTGAGCAGCAGCACTGTCGAAACAGGCGAGTCCTGCAGCGGAATAAGGCCGATAACAATGATGATCTGTGTGATCGATTGAACGCTTGGCCCCCGCTGCGCGAACTACAGAATGGCCAGGGCGGTAGTGCCCACTACAGGCCGGATATACGAATGCAACCGCGCTGACGACAGATGCAAAAGCAAAGCCTTGCTCACTACTTGTGTGGAGAGTCCATATACAGTTGTTAGGGGCTAGTTTAGCCAAAGGATTGCAAAGGTTGCTATGAAGCAGATTGCAATAATAATGGATGTGACTAGCCAGATGCGGTTTGAGCGCTTCACGCATTTAATGCAGGCGCTACCATAATAGCCAAATTCGCTGCCAGTTACTTTGAGTCGCGCTGCCGGTTTACCCGCTAATGATGTGCCGCAACGAACACACTGCCAAGCATTTTGCCTGCGTTCTGCGCGGCGTCGAATTCCTGTGTCAATAACTATAAGTACAATTATTGCAATAAATATAAGAATTAAGGGTAGAGGGATGGACTGCATCGGTGACCCTAACGTTTGGTTAAGGGGCGGGCTTTAGCCCGTCCCAGTGAGCGAAGCGAGCGATTTGAACCAGTTGTTATATTTTTCTTGTGGCAAGGATATCCAGAAGCTCTTGGTGACCGCTTAATAGCTTTGATTCAATTATTAGCTCTGGATTAATTCCATATTTTTTGCATATTGCTATGGCGCTAGAGGAGAAAGGCTCGCCTGCATATGGAGATATGTATATCTGCTCAATTAGTTTATTGGTGCTAATTTTTACCGATTTTGCCGTTGGCTCAAATTCGTGCAGAGACTCATATTCGATGTCCGGGACAGTGAATAGCCTTATTTCGTTTTCATGACTAAATGAGGCGCGTTTTAAAAGAGGAGATAAGTGGCCGTCGGTAACGCAGTCTTTGGGAGTAATATTTTCATCATAAAAATCAAGATATTTTACGCGCCCTATGTGTACTAATAAATCTTGTTCAATGGATTCTATTGAGCTTTTGAGTGACGCTATACTGGTTTTTATGGCAAGTCCTTTGCCATTTTCTGAATATAGTTTCCACATAGCTTCAGATTCGGACAGGTTGTAATGCCAGCAGTTTACGGTTATGCCTTTAGTTGTTTTGTTGAATATTTCTTTAGATAGTTCTTTTTTTGCATCAAGTTTTATGCGAAATTGCTTAAGAAGCTCTTCGCCATTTGGGTTGTTTATTCCAGCGTTTCTTGAGTTTTCGGACATTATCTTAAGCTGTTCATGCATATGCTCAAGCTTATCGTCGGAAGCCCCTAAGAGGTTAGCCAAGGCTTCGAGCCCGACTTTAGGCATATAGCCTTCGAAAGGATCAGACTTTTCATAAAGTGAGAGTGGTGTGAAATAAAGTGATTCGGTTTCTAGTAGATTTACAAGTTTGTCCAGAGAAATATAACGCCATATAGGCATGTGGCCTGTAACACTTGATCCCATCTTTACTCTGGCCATCTCATGCACCCAATGACTTCGTGAAAAATATAACGTTTGGTTAAGGGGCGGGCTTTAGCCCGTCCCAGTGAGCGAAGCGAACGGTTTGAACCAGTTGTTATGCGCTTTTCCTGAGGGCTGTTGCTCGATTAATCCCCGCCCATACACTTATTAGAATTACAATTTGAAGGATAATTGTTGGAAAAAACATAACTGCGGCCAAGAAAAATGACTTGGTTTTTGTGAACAGCATTGATGTTAGTAGGTATGTTTGTATAGCCGGAGCGAGAAGGGATATAAGCATCAAGATGTCTACAAGCGGCGACTTGATGGTCTGCGATTTATCTGCATAGGAAAGAGCTACGCTGCATGGGATAAAAACAATGGATATTAATATGAATGCTATTTTTCTTCTATTCAGTTTGTTGAGGAAATCCAATTCTGGATTTATTGATTCTGTTGTTTTGGCATCCATTTTTTTGGTTCCTGATTTCCGAATTTACTTGAGGCGCATAACGTTTGGTTAAGGGGCGGGCTTTAGCCCGTCCCGAGTGAGCGAAGCGAACGGCTTGAACCTGTAGTTAGGTGAATTTGCACAATTTAAGTTCTACATAACACCGCTAAGTAGCCAAATACAAATGAGGAAACTGCTGTCAACCGGCACCAAAGAACTAGTGCAGATTCTGTTTTTGGAAGGCCACCTTCACCGTATGGGAACAGCAAAAACCAACCAGTTAATATGTTGTAGCCACCCCAAAAGCCTTTGTCTTCACGCTTTGTAAACGCAGCAATTTGCAAAATAACTGTTGTCATACCCGAGATGATGGCCGCGATGATGAGTAGGATTTGCAGAATTGCCACGACACTTACCTAACGATTAAGCTAAGGGGCGGCGGAACGCCGTCCCAGCGAACGAAGTGAGCGCTTTGAGTGCTGTAATGGACTCTCCCCGCGCCACAGTTCTATACCAAGAACAGTGGTGGCTGAAATTGGGAGTGTCGTGATGAAGCGAATAGCAGTTGATCTGGCCAAATCCGTTTACCAAGTTGCCGAGAGTGTCCGTTCTGGCCAGGTGGTGCAGCGCAAGCGGCTGAACCGAGAGGCGTTTAGGCGATATATACAGGAGCAAGCCGAGCCGGTCGAGTGGGTGATGGAGGCCTGTGGCACGGCCAACTACTGGGGGCGCGTAGCGCAATCCTTGGGGCATCGGGTGACGCTGATTCATGCGCGCTATGTGCGTCCCTATCGCCGGCGCAACAAGACCGACCGTAACGATTGTGATGCGATGCTGGAAGCGTCGCGCTGCAAGGATATTTATCCGGTGCCGGTGAAAACCCACGAGCAGCAGCTGCTGCAGCAACTGCACGGGCTGCGCGAGACCTGGAAGAAAAGCCGCACCCAGCGCATCAATCTGTTGCGCGGCATCCTGCGCGAGGCGGGTATCGAAGCCCCTGCTTCGACAGCCGCCTTCATACGTGCCGCCCACGAGTTGGTTGATCGAGCAGAACTGGCACCCTTGAGCCATCAGCTGCATATCGTCCTGGCGGAAATAAACCTGTACGAACAATGCATGGCCGAGTGCGAACAGCAGCTCAAGCGCTGGCACGCTGACGATGAAGTGGTGCGCAAACTCGATGAAGTCAGTGGTATTGGCCTGCTGACGGCCAGCGCCCTGACAGCGGCGGTCGGCAAACCTGAGCGCTTTGCCAGCGGCCGCCAGCTGAGCGCCTGGCTGGGCATGACCCCGAACGAATACAGCAGTGGCGAACGCCGACGGCTTGGGCGGATTAGCTGCAAGGGCAATATCTATGTGCGCACGCTATTTATCCACGGTTCGCGAGCGGCCTTGCTGGCGGCTCAGCGCTGCCAGGCACGCACGCCGGAGAAACTGACCCAGTTACAGCGCTGGGCCGTCGAGACA
>NZ_JBBPES010000009.1:0-182938 GCF_038069885.1 Pseudomonas sp. XK-1
GCGATTGAAAAAGTTCGACTCGCTGAGGATGGCTGGAACAGCCGAGATCCAGAAAAAGTTTCGCTTGCCTATACGCTGGACACCAAATGGCGTAACCGCGCCGAATTCGCTACCAATCGCGAAGAAGCCAAAGGTTTCCTCACTCGCAAATGGAAAAAGGAGCTGGATTACCGTTTGATTAAAGAACTCTGGGCCTTCACCGACAATCGCATCGCCGTCCGTTACGCCTACGAATGGCACGATGATTCGGGTAACTGGTTCCGTTCCTACGGCAACGAAAACTGGGAGTTTGAAGCAGATGGTTTGATGCATCGCCGCTTCGCCTGCGTCAACGACATGCCGATCAAGGAAAGCGAGCGTAAGTTCTTCTGGCCACTGGGTCGCCGCCCTGATGATCACCCAGGTCTGACTGAACTGGGCCTGTAAGTCATACTAAACCTGATCCTTTACATGTAAAGGATCAGGTTTTTTGTGCAAATGTCCATTACCACTATTCCGCTTTTTGTTAACACACACTGAATCGCCCTAGCTTTTGCAGACACTCTATGACCGCTTCTGGCCGCTTTCTGCCTGTCGAGCTCAGCGCAATGTTCAGCGCTCGGCCAGATTGGTTCCCGGTGGCTGCCACCCCGAACAGCAAGCGCCTTATCTAAGCAGCACCCTCATCCATCGCACCGCCCCTCTGCTGTGGGCCTGTGGGAGCCCTGCCTCCAAGCCTGGTGGGCTTTACAGCTCTGTAAGGTAATTGGGGTCAGAGTCGATTGGCTTCTTTAGCCGGGTACCGACGCAGTGGCAACCAGCGGATATGCACGACAGTGTTATCGTCGAACCCCGCTCATTGTGGAGATCAAGCTAATGGCCTTAAGACACGCAACATCAGGAGAGATGCTTGAGCTGCTGCCTGCCACGCCTACTGCGGTGCAAATTTCCCAAGCCCTGGTCTGCGCACCACGCCTGGAAGTGATGCGCTTGGTCATGGAAGGCGGCAAGCAAATACCCGCGCACGCTGTGGCCGGCCCGCTGACAATTCAGTGCCTGCGGGGCAGTGTTGAGGTGCAGGCTGATGGCGTTTGGCAAACCCTTCAGGAACATCAATTGATGTACGTGGCCGAGGGTGTCGAACACGCATTGCACAGTAAAGTGGAAGCCATTGTGCTGGTAACCCTGGTGCGACTGCCGCACAGCGACTGACAGCGCGCGCATCACAGGCACATGTTTAGCGAGCTACCCATGCAGGCAAAACATGGCTTTGGCCAGCAGCCCAAAGCCATGTGCGGTACAACTTGGGCGTCATAAGGCAACAACGCAGTACCCGCCGTTCAAGCAGCATGTCTGCCGCGGCTTAAGGCGCTGATGTCGTGATCCGCGAACCCTGTACAGACACTTGCTGCCCCTCGATAAAACGCGCCTCTGAGGAGCGCACACGCCGGGTCTGGCCACTGTCATCCTTGATTACATAGAGCGTCTGTTCCAGCCCCAGCGCTTCCTGTGCCTGACTGCCGGCCAGGTAACCAAGGCCTGCCCCCACCAAAGCCCCCACTGGGCCACCGGTCGCAGCGCCGAGCATAAAGCCGGTTAGGCCGCTATAACCCCCGCCGACCAACGTATCGCTTTGCGCCGACAGTATCTGCTCGGCATGACTCAAAGGGCTGTTCAGCAGTGCGGCTACGGCGCACAGAGTAATGATCTTTCGCATGACATGATCCTTGTTAGGTTAAGAGGTTGACTCAGTAACCATCAGAAAGCATGCCAAAATATTATTGATATTAATCAATAGGATAGATTTATAAGGGTATTTAAAACCACAGCAATTAGAGTCTTTTATACCGTCGAATGGTTTTTAAAACCCTCACATCTAGCCCCCCACATAACCCGCAGCACCGGTGAAAAACTAGCTACCGAGCAGGTGCTAACGAATACCTGCAGTTCGTCGCCGTGCGGGTGCCAGACAGCCCCTTCTCCTCAAGGCGGGAGCATTCTTATCTATCGCGCCGCCCCTCTGTTGTTGGCCCCGGGGGGCTTGACAGCCCTGGGATACTGGATAGAGCGCCGCGGCCAGCGCGGCGTGCCCCATCACGAAAGGAAGGTGCTCCATGCGCAATGAAGAACTCAAGGACTTGTTCGACCAGCAGGCCGCCGGCTACGACAAGCAATGGGCGGGGATGGCACCCATTCGCGACGCCCTGTATTTGCTGCTCGACTCCCTCTTCGCCGGCTTGCCGGAAAATGCCCGGATACTCTGCGTCGGTGTGGGCACCGGCGCGGAACTGGCCCACCTGGCCGAGCGCTTCCCCGGCTGGCATTTCACCGCTGTCGACCCCTCGGCTGCCATGCTCGACATCTGCCGCCAGCGGGCGACAGAGGGTGGTTTCCTCCCGCGTTGCAATTTTCACCAAGGCTACCTCGACACCCTGCCCGCCGAGCCCAGCCACGACGGCGCTACCTGTTTTCTGGTGTCTCAGTTCCTGCTCGAACCGCAGGCCCGCATCGCCTTCTTCCATGAGATCGCCCGCCGGCTTGAGCCGGGCGCAATACTGGCAAACGCCGATCTCGCCTCAGACGTCGAATCACCTGCCTACGAGGCGCTGCTACGTAGCTGGATGACGCTGATGTCCTCTGCCGGCGTGCCGCCGGAAGCACTGCAGCGAGCCCGTGCCGCCTACGCCCGCGATGTGGCGATCCTGCCGGCGCAGCAGGTCGCCGGCCTTATCCAGGCGGCCGGCTTCGAGGCCCCGGTGCAGTTCTTTCAGGCGGGGTTGATGCATGGGTGGTTTTGCACGCTGACACCCGGTATCTCCCGCCCCTGCGACAGAACGCAGTCGATATAGGCGGTCGCTGGCGTAGGCTGCACCGCCGGGCAACGAGCACTGGTGCGCGCAGCACACCCTACGGGTAAAGCATGGGCGCGCAATCCGCCTTAAGAGCGCCGCCGGCCTTGCTGACGATCAGGCCGAGGCGCTGCAGGTGCCGATACCATGGGGCGCGGCGCAAAAGGACGGCAGGCGTTCGGCGCGGGCTGAAAGCTCGGCCAGCGCCGGATACTGCGCCGGCTCGATCAGCTCGGGCAGCATCTGCACCGCGAACTGCCAGGCCACCGCGGTGGTCACTGCGGCCTGGTCGATAGACGCTTCGCTCAACTCAGGCACCCGCCCCGCCCACTCATCCTGCAACGCCTGGCAGGCCGCCCGCAGCTGGCCGACCACCCGATCCAGCCAGGGCTGGTGCAGCTTCTCCTGCGGTCGCAGATTGTGCTCGTAGACCACCTGCACGCTTTTCTCGCAGGCGGCCAGCGCCAGGCCGATGATGCGCAGCGCCCGCACTCTGTCCGCCAGCCCACTTGGCATCAGGCTTCGGGGAGCGGCCAGGATTTCGGCGTAGTCGAGAATCAACCCGGAGTCCATCAGCACGGTGCCGTCGTCGCAGATCAGCGTCGGTGCCTTGACCAGCGGGTTGATCCGCTGAAACTCATCGAAGGTGCTGAACACCGAGAGCGCCCGGTGCTCGAAGCGCAGCTCAAGCAACTGCAGGGAGATCGCCACACGGCGGACGTAGGGTGAGTCGAGCATTCCAATCAGCTGCATGGCGGCTCCTTGCGCGCAGGACGATGAGTGACGCAGCTTAGCGCGCAAGGTATGCCTTGCGCACCATGCTCGATGCCCCTGGTCTCAGCCGTAGATCGCCGGCTCGCGGTAATGCCGTGGGCAGGCCTGGCCGTTGGCGCGGAACAGGTGGCATTTGCTGGCCATCAGGCCGGCGGCGAAGGTCTGCCCGACCGCGACCCGCAGGTTGCCGTCGCCACGCACCGTGACCATCTCATCGACCCCTTCCAGGGTCAGGTAGATCAGGTTGTGATCGCCCAGGCGCTCTGCCACGGCGATCTCGCCGTGGAAGGCGAAATCGGCCTGCTCGGGGCCAACGAAGTGCTCCGGCCGCACGCCCAGGGTCATCTCCTCGCCGACTTCCACGGCGCTGCCGTCGACCAGTACCGGCATGCGGTAACCGCCGGGCATCTCGATCTCCACCGCCTCGCTGCTGGCACTGAGTGCCCTGACCTTGAGGAAGTTCATCTGCGGCGAGCCGAGGAAGCCGGCGACGAACTGGCTCTGCGGATAATGGTAGAGCTGCAGCGGCTGGCCGATCTGGACGATTTCGCCGGCGTTGAGCACCACGATCTTGTCGGCCATGGTCATGGCTTCGACCTGGTCGTGGGTGACGTAGACCATGGTGGCCTTGAGGCGCTGATGCAGGCGCGAGATCTCGATGCGCATCTGCACCCGCAGGGAGGCATCGAGGTTCGACAGCGGCTCGTCGAACAGGAACACCTTGGGCTCGCGCACCAGGGTACGGCCGATGGCCACGCGCTGACGTTGGCCACCGGAGAGGTCCTTGGGCCGGCGTTCGAGCAGCTTGTCGAGCTGCAGAATGCGTGACACCTCGGCGACCTTGCGCTGGATCACGCCCTTGTCGACCTTGGCCAGCTTGAGGCCGAAGGCCATGTTCTCGGCCACCGTCATATGCGGATAAAGCGCGTAGGACTGGAACACCATGCCCACCGACCTGTCCATCGGCGGCAGCTCGTTGACCCGCTGACCATCGATCAGCAGGTCGCCGGAACTGATGTCTTCCAGGCCCGCGATCAGCCGCAGCAGGGTCGACTTGCCGCAACCGGACGGACCGACAAAGACCACGAACTCGCCGTCCTCGATGTCCAGGTTGATATCGCGGGTAATCGCGGTGCCGTCGTAGCTCTTGCAGATATTGCGCAGGGTGAGACTAGCCATATGATTTCTCTCGAACAGGGCCTGGCCGAATAGCATCGACCAGGCCGGAACCCTTTATAAACGTGTAGGAGCCATCACCCCAGCAGGCGGGCGAAACCTAAGCCGTGAGCCGGCAAGTTTACCCAGCTGCCGAGAAACTCGGCGGCGCTGGCCGGCACCCCTTCCAGGGGTTCGACCATCAGCGGCAGGTCGTAACGGCGCGGCGCGGCACTCATATTGAACAGACACAGCCAGGCTTGCTCGCCCAGGCGGCGCTCGAACACCAGCAGGCCGTCGTCGTGATAGCGCATGGTGATAGAGCCCTCGATCAACAGCGGCTGCTGCTGACGCCAGGCGAGAAATTGTCGGTAGCTGTTGAGCATCGACTGTGGATCCTGCTCCTGCACATCAACCGCCAGCGCTCGATGACTCTCGGCCAGCGGCAACCAGGGCTGTTGCGCGGAGAAGCCGGCATAGTCGCCCTCGCGGGTCCAGGGCATCGGCGTGCGGCAGCCATCGCGGCCCTTGAAGTCCGGCCAGAAGCGGATGCCATAGGGGTCGACCAGGTCTTCATAGGCCAGCTCGGCTTCGCCCAGGCCCAGCTCCTCGCCCTGGTACAGGCAGACGCTGCCGCGCAGCGACAGCAGCAGGGCCATCAGCATGCGCGCGCGCGCCGGGCTTTCTTCACCGGCCAGCGCCCAGCGGCTGATCACCCGCACCACGTCGTGGTTGCCCACCGACCAGCAGGGCCAGCCGTCGCCCAGTTCGCGCTCGATATTCTCCACCGTATGGCGGATAAAGGCCGGGCTGCACTGCGCGGTCAGCAGGTCAAAGGAATAGGCCATATGCAGGGTGTTGCCGCCGCCGGTGTAGGCGGCCATGGTGCGCAGGGAGTTGTCGCAGCCGATTTCCGCCACCGTGGCCGTGCCCGGATACGCCTCCATCAGCGCGCGCAGACGGCGTAGGAAGGAAAGGTTTTCCGGCTGGGTCTTGTCGTACACATGGCGCTGGTAGGCGTAGGGGTTGTCGGCGCGCACACCGATGCCACCTTCGCGGATATCCGGGTTCGGCGGATTGCTGCGCAGCTGCTGGTCATGGAAGTAGAAGTTGGCCGCATCCAGGCGGAAGCCGTCGACCCCCAGTTCGAGCCAGAAGCGCATGTCGTCGAGCAACTGCTGCTGCACCGCCTCGCAATGGAAGTTCAGGTCCGGCTGGCTGGCCAGGAAGTTGTGCAGGTAGTACTGCTTGCGCCGGCCGTCCCAGCTCCAGGCGGAACCGCCGAACACCGACAGCCAGTTGTTCGGCGGCGTGCCGTCCGGGTTGGGTTCGGCCCAGACAAACCAGTCGGCCTTGGGGTTGTCGCGGCTGGTACGGCTCTCCTTGAACCACTCATGCTGATCCGAGCAGTGGTTGAGCACCTGATCGATGATGATGCGCAGGCCCCGCTTGTGGGCGGCGGCGACCAGCGTCTGGAAATCATCCAGAGTACCGAACAGCGGATCGACTCCGCGGTAGTCGCTGACGTCGTAGCCGAAATCCTTCATCGGCGAGGTGAAGAACGGCGACAGCCAGATGGCATCGACATTCAGGCTGGCGATGTAGTCGAGCTTTTGCAGCACGCCGGGCAGATCGCCGACACCGTCGTCGTTGCTGTCGAAGAAACTGCGCGGGTAAACCTGATAGATGACGCCACCGCGCCACCAGTCCTTGCGGATAACAGCCATACATCAATGCCTTATATGTTCGTGATGACGGCTTCACTCTAGGCAAGCATGACGCCCGTCACATCCTCCCCGCCGGGCTTTTTGCGGGCGTAGCTGGCGTGCGCCGAGGGGGAGGAGTTTTGCCCCGTAGGGTGCGCTGTGCGCACCAATGACTGCGACACCACAACCCGGGCACGGCACAAAAAGAAGCGCCAACGCCAATCCCGATGGTGCGCACGGCGCACCCTACACAGCGGACCGAGTTGGGTGCGCCGCCCTACTCGCCCTGAATCTTGCTCAACAAACTGCGCGCCAGCTGTACCGCCTCGCTGCGCTGGGTGATGGCGAGCTTCTGGTAGAGGCTGCGGATATGGGTCTTGATGGTGGTCGGGGCAACGTTGAGGTGCTCGGAGATCTGTTCGTTGGACAGCCCGGCGTGGATCAGGCTGAGCACCTGCCATTCGCGCCGGGTCAGCGGCGAATGGCGAATCAGCTCGGGCACGTCGGGGCGGTTGATGATGTCCTGGATCACCGCTTCGTCGAGGGTGATGCGGATCGCCCGGCTGAAATCGCGCTGCTGCTGGGCCAGCTGGATCAGGCGGTCGGCGCGCTGGCTTTCCAGCTCGTCGAGCTGGCGTTCGTGCTGCAGGCCCTTGAGCATCGCGATCAGCGGTTTGCCGATGCGCAGGAAGCTGCCGATCACCCCGGTGCTGCTGGCCAGGCGCAGGGCCTGGTGCAAATGGTCGAGGGCCGCCTGGCGCTCCTCGCGCTGCCAGAACAGCTGGGCCTGGAGGATATGGTTGCGGTTCTGGTCCATCACCAGCTGGTGGCGCTCGGCATCCACCTGCAACTGGCGCAGGATCGGCAACGCACGCTCACTCTGGTTCAACGCCAGGTAGGCGCGCACATGGTTGCGCGCATTGCCCTGGGCGAAGTGATTGGCCCCGGGCTTGAGCGGCGGCGCGGTGCTCAGCCACTGCTGGATGCTGTCCTTGTCCTGGGTCGAGTCCCAGTAGGTGAGCATCACCGCATGGGCATTGGCCAGCCAGTCGATATGGTAGTTGTCGCCGGCCAGCAGGCTCTGGATCTTGCCGATATAGTCGGCGCACACGCTCTGCTGGCCGCGGGCGTGGGCGACCCGGGCGAGCAGCACATAGCACTGCAGAAACCAGTGGTCGCCCACCGCATCGAGGATCTCCAGGCCCTGCAGGGCGCACTGCTCCACCGCATCCAGGTGGTGCCATTCGAGCAGCACCTGGCCACGCACGCGGTGGATAAACTCCATGATCGGGGTCACCGGCAGCTGTTCCTGCTCGATGTACTGCAATGCCCGCTCCTGCAGGTTGTAGGCCTTCTGCAGATGGCCCTGGGCGATGGCGATCTCCGATAACTGGCCGAGGCTCCACAGCACCGGGTGAGTGGCATCGATCTGCTGCGCGCGGCGCACGGTTTCCTCGTGCTGCTGCTGAGCCTGCTGCAACTCGCCCTGAACGAAATGCACCTCGGCCAGCACCGACATCGCCGCCACCCGCGAGGTGCGCATGGTCAGCGGCTCGAAGGCCAGGGACTCACGGGCGAAGGCCACGGCCCGCTGCAGATCACCCTGGTTGATCGCCACCTGGGCGCGCACCGCCTTGAAATCGGCCTCGATGCGCTGCCACTGCTCGGGGGTGTGCAGGCCCTTCTGCGCCGCTTCGCCGGCCTGCAGCCAGCGCTCGACCTGATCGCTCTGATACTGGTTCTGCGAGGCCCAGGCCTGCAGCAGGGTGAACAGCGGCGACTCGGCGATGGCGCTTTCCGGCAACATCGCCAGGCAGCGCTGCAGCAGGGCCAGACGGCCCTGGCGATAGAACTGCCGACCGTGACTCAGCAGCACCTGGGTGATGCGCTGCGGATCGCGGGCCAGTACCGCGTGGCGCGCCGCCTCCTCCGGCATCTTCTCCCCCAGCAGTGCCTCGGCGGCGCGCAGGTGCAGTTCGGCGACGCGCTGCGGCTGGTGGGTACTCAGCTCGTTCTGCAGAAAGCAGGCGAACAGCGGATGGTAGGCGAACCACTGGCGCAGGCTGTCGACGGGCTGGATAAACAGGCCGGCACGCTCCAGTGCCTCGAGCATCTCGCGGCCGTTGCAGCTCTCGGTCAGACGGTCGGCCAGGGCCGCGCTGAAGCGCTCGAGCAGGCAGGTGGCCTGGAGGAATTCCTGGGTCGAGGCGTCCAGCCCGTCAAGCACCTGCTCGCGCAGGTAATCGCGGATATAGGGATGGCCGAGCTGCAGGCTCTCGAGAAACAGGTCCATGCCGCGCCCGGTCTGCACCTCCTGCTGGGCCAGTTGCAGGGCGCAGGGCCAGCCGCCGATACGCCGGTTGAGGCGCTCGACCTGCTCGCGGTTGATCGCAATCGGCAGGCCCAGCGCCAGCAGTTGCTGCACCTCGTCGTGCTCGAAGGCCAGCAGGGCGGCATCCAGCGCCAGCAGTTGACGCTTGACCCGCAGTTCGGCGACGCCGAGCTCCGGCAGACCGCGGCTGCACACCAGCAGGGTCAGCCAGGCCGGGCTGTTGCGCAGGAAGAAGCGCAGCGCGGCGATCAGCTCGGGGTTGCGCAGCGCCTCGAACTCGTCGAGCACCAGCAGCAGCGGCGAATGCTCGGCCGGCAACTCGGCGAGCAGGCGGGTGAGCAGGCCGTCGAGGTCTTCCTCGCCCCGCTCGGCGCGAGCCAGGCTCTGCGCACAACCGCCGTCGATACGGGCATGCAAGGCGTTGAGCAGGTAGCGGCCGAACTGCCGCGGGTTGTTGTCCTTGTCATCCAGGTTGACCCAGGCCACCGCGCCGGCGAAGGCCGCCGCCCACTGGCTGGCCAGCACCGTCTTGCCGAAACCGCTGGGGGCCTGCAGCACGGCCAGGCGCACCTGGGGTAGGCGTTGCAGCCACTCGTCGAAACGCGGCCGGGCAAGCAGCCCGGGATGCAGGGCCGGCGCACAGAGCTTGGCCGGAATCAGCGGCAGCGGCTGAGCTAATGCAGCATTCATACAATCACTCCCGTTAATTGTCTTTGTATCGGGTAGCGGCAGATCTTACGCAACTTGCAGGCTCAAGCCTGCGCTATAAACGGCAAAAACCGGCATGCCCAGATAGCAGGTATGCCGGTCGTAGGGTGCGCGGGGCTGCCCAGGCTGTGCACACCAATAGAGCCGACCTGGGCGCAATCAATGGCCACGGAGTTCATCCCTGTAGGGTGCGCCGTGCGCACCGATAGAGCCACGATCCGTGGTGCAAGCATGGCCACGTAGTTCATCCCATGGTGCGCACGGCGCACCCTACGACAGGCACCTCGTCATTTCCGTCCCTACCCTTTCACCCCGCCCGCAGTCAGGCCACCAACTATCCACTTCTGGCAGTAGAGGAATACTGCGGTGATCGGCAGGCCGGAGAGCACGGCGGCGGCGGCGAAGTCGCCCCACAGGTAGTTCTGCTCGTAGAGGTACTGCTGGGCACCGACCGACAGGGTCAGTTTGTCCACATCCATCAACAGCACCGAGGCGATCGGGTATTCGGTGATGCTGGTGATAAAGGCGAGGATAAACACCACCGCCAGGATCGGTACGCTCATCGGCAGCAGGATGTGCACGAAGGCCTGCCAGGTGGTCGCACCGTCGACGATGGCGGCCTCTTCCAGGGAGGCGTCGATGCTCTCGAAATAGCCCTTGATGGTCCAGATATGCAGGGCCATGCCGCCGAGCGAGGCGACTATCACCGCGCCGTGGCTGTTCACCCCGAGCCAGCCGGCGTGCTTGCCGAGCTGGTCGAACAGGGCGTAGATGGCCACCAGCGACAGCACCGGCGGGAACATCTGGAAGATCAGCATGCCCTTGAGGATCGGCCCCTTGCCGGCGAAGCGCATGCGCGCGAAGGCGTAGGCGCTGGTGGTCGACAGCATGAGGATCAGCAGCGAACTGATCAGGGCGATCTTCAGCGAGTTCCACAGCCAGGTCAGCACCGGGAACGGTGGGTTGAGCAGCGTGCCGTTGTCCAGGGTGTAGGGAATGCCCAGGGCCAGCGACCAGTGTTCCAGGGTTGGCTGGTCCGGCAGCAAACTACCGGTGGCGAAGTTGCCCTCGCGGAAACTGATCGACACCACCATCAGCAGCGGAAAGACGATCAGGGCGATGAAGCCAAGCAGACTGAGGTGGGTCAGCCAGAGGCGGTATTTCACGGATTGCGGTTGCACCATGGCCATGGCGGGCCTCCTCAGACTTTGACTTTCGACAGTTTCAGGTTGAGCCAGGCCATGCCGCCGACCACCAGGAAGATCAGGGTGGCGATGGCCGCCGCCAGGGCGAAGTTCTGCCCGGAATCCTGGAAGGCGATGCGGTAGGTGTAGCTCACCAGCAGGTCGGTGGTGCCGGCCGGGGTGGTCGCGCCGATGATGTCCGGGCCGCCGCGGGTCAGCAGGGTAATCAGCACGAAGTTGTTGAAGTTGAAGGCGAAGCTGGCGATCAGCAGCGGTGCCAGCGGCTTGATCAGCAGCGGCAGGGTGATCTTCAGCAGGTTGTCCAAAGGCGTCGCGCCATCCATCGCCGAGGCTTCATAGAGGTCGCGCGGGATCGCCTGCAACAGGCCCATGCTCAGCAGCAGCATGTAGGGATAACCCAGCCAGGTGTTGACGATCAGGATCATGCTGCGCGCCAGGGTCGGGTCGCTGAACCAGTCCGGGCGCACGCCGAACAGGCTGTCGAGCAGCAGGTTGATCTCTCCGAAGTTCTGGTTGAACAGGCCGCGAAATACCAGGATCGAGATAAAGGCCGGCACCGCGTAAGGCAGGATCAGCATGACCCGGTAGAACGCCTTGCCGCGCACCAGATCCCACTGCAGCAGGCTGGCCAGCACCAGGCCCAGCGCCAGGGTGAAGAGCACGGTGAGGCCGGCGAAGGCCACGGTCCAGACGAAGATCTCGAGGAAGGGGTCGCGGATACTCGGCTCGCTCAGCACCCGGGCGAAATTGCTCCAGCCGGCGTACACGGTGAAACCGGGGGCCACCTTGCTGCCGTGGCTGTCGACATAGAAACCGCTGCTGCGATCCACTTCCAGGCGTTCACTGCTGCGGGTATTGAGCAGGTCGCCGTTTTCCAGCAGGCGGTACAGCGGCTTGACCGCCGCCACCTCGCGCAGGCCATAGAGGCGCAGCAGCGCGCCATCGGTACCGCGCAGCACCCACTGTTCCAGCTCGCTGCGGCGCTGGATCACCTCGCGCAGCGGCAGGGCTTCGGCCAGACTCACGGCGCTCTCCGGCAGCAGCTCCAGCGGTTCGCTGAGCAGCGGATCGCCCTGCAGCGGCGGCGAAACAAATACGCCCTGCTCGCCCTGGTCCACCCGCAGGCGCAGTGCGCCGTCCTGATCAGGGTGCAGGCTGAAGGCGAAGCGCTCGCCGGCCAGGTAGGTCTGATTCAGGTGATAACGCTGCACCTGTTCGAAACTCAGCAGATTGGTCGCGCTGTAGTTGGTAAAGCCGATGCCCACCGTGTACAGCAGCGGAAAAATCACAAACACCAGCATGCCCGCCACCGCCGGGTAGATATAACGATGGGCATAGGCCTTCTTGCTGATAAACACGTAACTGGCGATACCGGTTACCACCAACCCGAGCAGGGCGAAAGCGACCTGCTGCTGGGCGTAAAGCGCCACCACCAGGTACAGCGCCAGGGCGTTGAACAGGCCCCAGACAGACCAGCGCAGGGGCTGACGCAGGTAGGCAAAAGCGGATGGTCGGGTCATGGCAGGGCTGACCGGAGCAATTGAAAATTCCAGGGCTGACATCTTTTTATAGCCTCAAGCAAGGCGGTTGCCGACTTCAGGCGTCGGCAACCGCCGGTTGTCACTTGGCGATACGCTTGGCAGCGTCATCCAGCGCAGCGTCCACGGTCTGGCGACCGGAGGTGATATTGGTCAGCGCCGGGGCCATGGCCGACCAGAAGCTGCCCATTTCCGGGACGTTGGGCATCGGCCGGCCCATGGCGGCGTTGTCGAAGGTGGCCTTGATCAACGGATCGTTGGCCAGCTCGGCCATATAGGCCTTGTTCGGCACCGCGCCCAGGGGCACATCGGCATTGACCGTCTTCAGCCCTTCGACCTGCAGCAGGTAGCTCTCGAGGAACTCCACGGCCAGGGCCTGGTTGGGGCTGGCGGCGTTCAGGGTCGCGGCCATCACCCCGGTAAACGGCCGGCTGGCGGCCTCGCCCACGGCGGGGATAGGCGCGACGCCGAAGTCGATGCCGCTCTTCTGGATATTCGACCAGGCCCAGGGCCCGCTGATGAACATCGCCGACTCGCCCTTGTTGAAGGCCGCCTCGGCTGCGCTGTAATCCGCGCCCTTGGGCATCACCCCGGCATCGATCAGTTGCTTGAGTACGGCCGCGCCCTGCTTGGCACCGGCGCTGTTGACCCCGGTCTTGCTGACATCGTAACCGCCGTCCACTTCGGCGAAGGCATAGCCGCCGTTGGCCGCCAGCAGCGGCCAGGTGAAGTAGGTGTTGTTGTAGTCCCAGAGGATCGCGCGCTTGCCGTCTTTGGCCAGCTCGACATTGAGCGCCAGCACCTCGTCGAAGGTTTTCGGCGGGGTCGGCACCAGCGCCTTGTTGTAGATCAGGCCGGTGGCTTCAACCGCCATGGGGTAGCCCCACAGCTTGCCCTGGTAGGTCACCGCGTCCCAGGCGAAGTCCTCAATCTCGGCCTTGTTCTTGGCACTCGGGTTGATCGGCGCGATCAGCCCGCTCTGCGCCCATTCGCCGAGGCGGTCGTGAGCCCAGATAAAGATGTCCGGCCCGTTGCCGGTGGCGGCGGCCTGCTGGAACTTGTCGGTGGCGCTGTCGGGGTGCGCCACCTCGACCTTGATCCCGGTGTCGGCGGTGAACTTCTCGCCGACCTGGGCCAGCCCCTTGTAGCCCTTGTCGCCATTGATCCAGATAACCAGCTTGCCTTCCTCGATGGCCGCCTGGCCCGCTAGCGGCAGACCCAGGGTGACGGCCAGGCCGATGGCAGCAGTAAGCAATTTTTTCTTCATGGGTGAGAGTCCTCGTGGCTTCTTATTGTTGATCCACAACCGCTGCAGGCCGGTAGATAGTCGCGCAGCCCTTGCATCCTCGGGCAGAAACACAAGCGCCACATCCTCCCCCGGCGCAGCTTGCGAGGGCGTAGAGACGGGGGCGTAGTCTGCCAGCCGCCAGCCAAAAAAAGTATGCGCACCGGCCCTGTCCCCGCCTGCCGCAGGCAGCAAAAAGCGACTCCAATGGCGGCTCAACCGTACCGGGAGAAGTCTATGCGCCGCTCGTCACCGCTGCTCGCCAGCCTGCTTATCGCCCTGCTCAGCCCTCTCGCCCAGGCGGCCCCGCAGTTGCAGGCCTGGCTCGAGCAACAGCCGCTGCAGCTGCGCTGGCAAAGCGAAGCCGGGCAGCGTTACAGCAGCGAACTGGAGCTGCAGCCCGGTCTGCTGGCCCTGCGCGGCTCCGCCAGTACCGAGCAGGCAGAGGCCCTGGCGCTCTATCAGCGGCAGACCTGGCAGACCGACAGCCACCTGAGCCTGCAGGTGCCGAAAGCCGGGCGCTATCGCCTGCTGTTCCAGGACGGCGACGATGCCCACCTGCGCCTGCTGCCGATCAAGGCGGCGGCCGCCAGCCAGGTCACCTGCACAGCCTGGCAGGGCCAGGCCCTGAGCGTCGATGTCAGCCGGGTATTCGCCGACGGTCAGCAGCTGCGCGATGCCTATAGCGGACAACTGGCGACGGTCGAACAAGGCCATGTGCAGATGACCCCAGCCCCCCAGAGCGGCGGCCTGCTGTTGCTCGAAGCCGCCGCAGCACCGGCCAAGCCGGCCCACGACTGGCGCAACGCCACGGTGTATTTCGCCCTTACCGACCGCTTCGCCAACGGCGACCCGAGCAACGACCGCAGCTACGGTCGTCAGCCCGACGGCGAGCAGGAGATCGGCACCTTCCACGGCGGCGACCTCAAGGGCCTGACCGGCCAGCTCGACTACCTGCAGCAGCTTGGGATCAGTGCGCTGTGGATCAGCGCGCCCATTGAACAGATTCATGGCTGGGTCGGCGGCGGCGACCAGGGCGACTTTCGTCACTACGCCTACCACGGCTACTACGCCCTGGATTTCACCCGTCTGGACGCCAATATGGGCAGCGAGGACGACCTGCGCGAACTGATCGCCCAGGCCCATGTCCGCGGCATCCGCGTGCTGTTCGATGTGGTGCTCAACCACCCCGGTTACTCAACCCTGGCCGACATGCAGGAACTCGGCTTCGGCGGCCTGCGGCGCGGCATGGCCCAGTACCTGCCGCAGCGCTGGAGCGACTGGCAGCCAGAGAGCTATGAGAACCTGCACGCCTACCACAACCTGCTCGACTACCAGCACCCGGACTGGCAGCAATGGTGGGGCAAGGACTGGCTGCGCGCCGGTATCGCCGACTATGACAGCCCGCCCAGCGTGCTGGTCGACCCGCTCAAGGGCCTGCTGGCGTTCCTTCCCGACTTCAAGACCGAAAGTGAGCAGGCCGTGGCGCTGCCGCCCTTTCTGCTGCGCAAGGCCGACACCCGCGCGGTGCCGCGCGAGGGCTATCGGGTGCGCGACTACCTGGTGGAATGGCTGACGTTCTGGGTGCGCGAATTCGGCGTCGACGGCTTTCGTGCCGACACCGTCAGGCATGTCGAACTGGACACCTGGGCGGCGCTGCGCCGGGCGGCCGACCAGGCCCGCGCCGAGTGGTCGGCCGCCAACCCCCTTGATCCCATGAACGGCAGCCCTTTCTGGATGATCGGCGAAGTGTTCGGCCACGGCCCCCAGGCCAACGTCTACCAGGACAACGGCTTCGACGCCCTGATCAACTTCGCCTTCCAGGGCGAACTGGCGGCCAAAGCCAGCGACTGCCTGAGCCAGGCCGATAGCGGCTACGGCGAATACGCCGGGCTGCTGCAGAACAGCCCCGGGCACAACTTTATGAGCTACGCCTCGTCCCACGACACCTCGCTGTTCTTCGCCGAACAGCACAGCGATCTGGCGCGCCAACAGGGCCTGGCCGCGGCCCTGCTGCTCAGCCCCGGCGCGGTGCAGATCTACTACGGCGACGAAAGCGCCCGCCCCCTCGGCCCCAGCGGCTCCGACCCGTATCAGGGTACCCGCTCGTCGATGAACTGGGCGGCGCACCAGCAACCGCCCATCGCCGCCCTGCTCGAGCACTGGCGCATCCTCGGCCAGTTCCGCGCGCGCCACCCAGCCATCGGGGCCGGCAGCCACCAACGCTTGTCCAGCCAGCCCTACGCCTTCGCCCGCCGCCTCGGCGACGACAAGGTGGTGATTGTCCAAGGCCCGTGAGGCACCCCAGCAACCTTCGCCAACGCCAACTCCGTAGGGTGCGCGGGGCCGCCTAGGCCGTGCGCACCACTTTCTACTCGGTATTACCATGACCCCCGAACAACAACGCCAACAGGCCCAACTGGCCTTCGCCGCCAGCCACGCCGATATCCAGGTCGGCCGGGCCGCCGACTGCCCGCTGCCCATCGAACAACTGCTGCTGACCACGGCCGCCAGCCCCTGGGTGCGCCGCCACTTCGCCAGCGGCCTGACCGCCGAGGTCTACCAGATCGAGGCCGGTGGCAGGCTCTGGACCCTCAAGCGCGCGCGGACGCAGTGCAAGGTGCAGAACCTCAACGGCCAGACCTCCTTTCTCAACGAGGTGCAGCGCCGCGCCGAGCTGCAGGCCCTGAAACAGCAGCCGGCCTGGACTGCGGCGCTAAGCGGGATAGTCGCCACCCAGTACGCCAGCTATCGCCATGGCCTGCTGCTGTCGCCCTGGATCGCCGGCGAAGCCGTACAGGAATGGGACGAGCGCCGCCTGCTGCAGCTGTTCGCCAGTCTCTCGGCGCTGCTGCAACTGGGCTTCTTCGACTGGGATCTGTGCCCGGGCAACCTGCTCGACGACGGCCAGATTCGCCTGTTCGACTTCGGCTATATGTACCGCTTCGATCCCTTGCGCGCCTACAACAGCAACGGCCTGCTGACCCCGCAGTGCCACGCCGCCGAACGCTTCGAAACCCGCAGCTACTACGCCTACCTGCTCGACCTGGAACAGCGCCAGGGCAGCGCCGCCGCCCTTAGCGCCCTGGCGCTGGAAAAACGCATCGCCCTGGAGTGCTACCAGCACCTGCGCCAGACCCTGGCCCGGCGCAGAGCAAGCAGCGACGTATTGGCCTGGCTGGATGGCATCATCGGCGACTGGCAACAGGCACTGCGCCACGACCTCGCCTGCCTCTACCTGCGCGAAGCCTGGCGCTCGCACTGGAGCGACCTGGACGACGACCTGCAGGGCCAGACCTGCACACCCCTGACCCTGCAACGTCTGGATTGGCTAACGGAATGCCTGGAGGCACAGGCTCCGGATTTGCAACGCCTGGACCTGCTGCAAAACAGACCCGTGGCTGCCTGGCGACAACAACTCGAACAGGCACGGGAACAGGCCCTGGCTTGGCAGGTCGATGGTTAAGGCGGCCCCGCACTCCCTACGAGACCGCTACCCCGCACGATGCCCACTCGTAGGGTGCGCCGTGCGCACCGCGGCTTACGCGGTTCTTCGCCACATGCATCTCCCGCCAACGACAAGCGCTTGGCCGGACGTTGACCTGGCAGATCGGCGTTTAACCCCGGTGCGCGCAGCGCACCCTACAGAAGCCATTCCCCCTGCGCCGCACCGCAAGACACCGCAAGACACCGCACACCGTAGGGTGCGCCATGCGCACCGCGACTTACGCAGGGATTCGCCACATGCCTCTCCATCCAACGACAACCGCCTGTCCGGTCGTTGACCTGGCAGATCGGCGTTTAACCCCGGTGCGCGCAGCGCACCCTACAGAAGCCATTCCCCCTGCGCCGCACCGCAAGACACCGCACACCGTAGGGTGCGCCGTGCGCACCGCGGCTTACGCGGTTATTCGCCACATGCATCTCCCGCCAACGACAAGCGCTTGGCCGGTCGTTGACCTGACAGATCGGCGTTTAACCCCGGTGCGCGCGGCGCACCCTACAAAAGCGTCGCGCCCGCAACTTGCTCGGTCACTCGCCGAACGTGCCCTCTGCTTCCCCCGCTCCGCCCCAATCCGCCGGGTATATGCCTTCGCGCACCAGGCGGTGATAGCTGGACCAGGGCCAGTCGGCCACCCGCTCGACCAGGCCATGGCGCACCGGGTTCCAGTGCAGATAGTCCAGGTGCCGGCGGTAATCCTCCTCGTCGCGGATGCGGTGTTCCCAGAAGCGCCGCTGCCATAGCCCGGACTCGCGGCGCAGGTAGCGGCTCAGGCTGATCGCCCCCGGCGCACGGGGTAGCGCCTGACTGGTAAGGCGCTTGATCAGCGACCAGCGCAGGCCGAAGTCGGCATCGCCGGCGGGCAACTGCCAAAGGCAATGCAGGTGATCGGGCAATAACACCCAACCCGCAATAGTGAAGGGATAACGCTGACGCACCTGAACGATGGCCAGACGCAGGGCTTCACGCACTCTCGGCTGGGTCAGCACAGGCTGGCGCTGCTCGGTCGTCAGCGTAAAGAAATAGCAGGCACCCGGGTCCCGGGCGCGGCGATAGTCGGACATTCCCTGTCTCCTGGAAGCGTGTCGCCCGTTCAGGATAGTCGCTGGTGCGCGCAGCCTAGGCGGCCCCGCACCGCCTTCGGGCCAACCGGCCCCCGGCACGATGCCGCCTTCGTAGGGTGCGCCGTGCGCACCGCGGCCGCAGCGGTTATTTGCCCAACGCGCTCTTGTCACCCGCCACGCCGTCCAGCGACAACTGCGCAACCCAGGTCGGCAATAGAGCGAATGCGCGCGGCACGCCAACAAGGTATGCCGCACGCCGCTGGTCAGAAGCTGCCCGAGGTGCTGGCTCCAGCGCTGACGGTCAGGCTGTTGTTGGCACCGGCTTGCCAGGTCTTGACCTGGGTCGAGTTGCTCTCGTTGCGGATGATGCACTTCCACTCCACCTGTTGCTGGGCCGGCAGGCTGATGCTGCCCTTCCAGGTCGGGTAGGCGCTGGTATCGGTCAGGCGCACGGCCGCTGCCGCGCTCCAGTTGCCCAGCTGGCTGACATTGCCCACCGCGTAGACGCTGTCGCCCCATTGGGTGATGCCGTTGTCGCAGCGAAAATTCACGCTGACCAGATCGCCACCGCCATCGCCAGCGCTGTCCGTGCGCCAGATGCGCACCTGCCCGTTGTCACTGGTCAGCGCCTGGGTGAAGTTGCCGCTGGCCACCTGGCCGGGGGAACCCAGGTTCGAATCCAGGGCGATCAGCAACTGCTGATCACTGCCGCTGACGGTCGCCACCAGGCCGCTGAAACCCGTGTGGAACTCGATCGCCGAGTCGGCCTTGATCCCCGCCGTACGGCGGATCTGGATCAGCTGGCGGATAAAGTCGCCGTAGCCCCAGTCGTACATGTGCGACCAGTAGACCACCGGTGTGCCGGGGCTGGAGAGGATATAGGCATAGGCCCGCTTTAGCAGGTGATCGGGCAACGGCCAGTGGTGCTGCCCGCCGTTCTGCCCAGGCGAATAGCCGGTGTCATGGTTGTCGACAAAGGTCACCGCCACCTCGCGCCAGCGCGGGTCGGGGTTGCCGTTCAGGCCATTGCGCCAGTCGCTGACGCCGCCGTTCTGCATGCGCTCCTTGAGGGCGAAGTCGAAGATGGTGCACTGGGCCCGGTCCGACCAGTCCTTGAGGATCTGCTGCCAGCTCGCGCCGTTGCGCCAGTCCCAGCTCGGGTATTCGCCCGGGGCCTTCCACAGCTCGCCGACGCAGAAGCCGTCGTCGTGGGCCTGGTCCATCCAGCTGTCGACCCGCTCGCCGGCGTAGCCTCGGACGAAGTCGAAGCGCAAGCCCGCGCCGCCGTAGTTGTTGCGCAGGTTGGCGAACTCCTGCTGGAACATCGCCAGGTTCTGCGGGTGGCCGGTGTTGAGGTCGGCATCGCCGCCAACAAAGCGGTCGCCGTCGTCGCAGTCGTTGGCATAGTTGCCGGGATCAGCACAATCGTTGCGCCACAGCCCCTGGCCTGCCGGCAGGTTGATTTCCTTGTCCGGATAGCCGCGGTTCATGTGGTTGGGTACCACATCGAAGATCGGCTTGACCCCGGCACCGTTCAGCGCGCTGGCGGCCTGCTTGAGCTGGCTGTCGCTGCCGTAGCGGCCGTTCTTGTTGAAGTCCTGCCAGAAGTAGCCCTCGCCGCCGCCCGAGGTGCCGTTGCTGGAGTCGCTCCAGCTGGAGAAGTCACGCCAGGGTACCGGCATCCAGATGGCGCTGAAGCCGTCCGCGGCGATGCTTGGAGCCATGCTGGCAAGGGTGCTGTACCAGTTGTTGGGGGCGGTGCGCACGACGTTCCAGTGAAAGCCTTGCAGGATGATTTCGTCGCCGCCGTGGTAGCGCACGCCATTGGGCGATTTGCCCGAGGCTTCAGCCGCCTCGAGCAGGCTGCCGTAGGGGTACGCCAGGGGCGTCAATGCCAGGACCAGCCCGGCAAGTCGCAGGTATCGTTTCATCGTAGAGCTCCATTTTGTTGTTGTAGAGAGCATCCGACTACAGGGGATGTGTTGCGCGGGCGGACGCCTGGGTCCACTCAGCCGCGCCAGCTTGGCGCTGCGCGCGCCGCTGCCACACCTCCCCCGGGGACTTTCTTGCGGCGTAGCTGGCAGGCGTAGCCGCCGCCTCCCCCCACCCCCTACCCGCCTGCACGGCGCTACGCCCCGGACCCTCAGCCTTGAAAAAAACGGCCGGGGAGGATGTGGCGCTGGGGGCGATCCATGACGCTTAGTCCAGCCGCCGCCCTCGGTACTCCCCAGTGCGGTCGAGCCTGCGGGGCGAGTGTCGGCACGCCAACGAGGACACCCTCCCCGCCGGCAAATGTCCGAACGGGCAGTGCGCAAGGCTCCGGCAGCCCTGAATCCAAAAACAAGAAAAGGTCCCACGATGAACAAAATCCAACCTGCACAGCTGTTTCGTCCCAGCGCCCTGCTGGCCGCCATGCTGCTGGCCAGCCCGGCAATGGCCGTGGACTTTCATGGCTACCTGCGTTCCGGCATCGGCGCGACTGCCGGCGGCGGCGACCAGGCCTGCTTCCAGGCAGCCGGTGCGTCGGCCAAGTACCGACTGGGCAACGAATGCGAAACCTACGCCGAGATCGGCCTGGGCAAGGAAGTGTGGAAGGAAGGCGAGCAGAGCTTCTACGTCGACAGCATGATTGCCTACAAGTCCGACCAGGCCAACGACTGGGAAGCCACCGACAGCGACAGCAACCCCTACGCCAACGGCACCAGCTCGATTCGCCAGTTCAACGTGCAGGCCAAGAACTTCCTGCCCGACACCCTGCCCGGTGCCACCCTCTGGGCCGGCAAGCGCTACTACCAGCGCCATGACGTGCATATCAACGATTACTACTACTGGGACGTTTCCGGGCCGGGTGCAGGCATCGAGAACATCGACCTGGGCTTCGCCAAGGCGCACGTGGCCTGGATGCGCAACACCGACGGCGACTGGACCTATAACGGCGCGGGCACCGGCACCAACGTGGCCAACGACACCCTGGACTTTCGCCTCAACGACATCGATCTCAATACCGACGGCAAACTGGAGTTCGGTTACAACTACGGCAAGGCCAACCTCTCCGATATCCAGGAAAAAGACCCTGGCTATAGCGACCAGAAGGGCCACCTGGTCACCGTCGAGCATGTCCAGGGCAACTGGTTTGGCGGCTACAACAAGCTGGCCCTGCAGTACGGCACCGACGGCATTATCGGCAGCACCGGGCGCAACACCACCGGTAACAGCAACGGCAGCATGGTCCGCCTGGTCAACCAGGGCGTGGTCAGCCTGAGCGACAACATCGAAATGATGTACGTGCAGATCCACGAAGACAAAGACTTCGACAACGACTCCGGGCAGGCCTGGACCTCCTTCGGCGTGCGCCCGGTGTACAAGTGGAACGACACCATGAGCACCGCCCTGGAGTTCGGCTACGACTACGTCGATCCGCAGGCCGATGGCGAAAAATCCCGCGACCTGAAGAAGATCACCCTGGCCCAGCAATGGTCCGCCGGCCGCAGCTTCTGGGCCCGTCCGCAAATCCGCGCCTTCGCCACCTACGCCATGTGGGACGGCGGCCGCTACAACGCCGCCAGCGAATCCATCGAGCCGGGCGACGACAACGGCCTGACCTTTGGTGTACAGGCCGAAGCCTGGTGGTAAGCCAATCGGGGCCCGTTGCATCCGGGCCCCGAGCGAAGTTGTAACGCTGCTCCTGTGGTTATTTGCCCCGGACCTGCAACAGGCCGGGGCCCTTTTACAGGCGTGAACAATAAGAGGAATAACACATGCCGCATCATCGACTCACCGGCCTTGCCCTGCTCGGCCTGCTGCTGACCGGCTGCGCCGGCGAACCGCTGCGCCGCATCGACGTACTGACCCAGACACCCGCACCGCTGCAGACCTCAGAGCAGGACGGCCAGCGTGCGCTGGCCGCTGCCAAACCCTGCTGCAGCAGCCTGCAACAACTGCCCTATATGCCGATCCCGGCCAATTTTTCCGGCGACGTGGTGATCGACCCCAGCGCCCCGGCCTTCGAATTCCAGAGCGGCAAAAGCTTTCTGCGCGCCTTCGCCCTGCCGAGCGACAGCCGCTCGTTCGAAATCCGCCTGTACAGCCAGGCCGGCAACACCGTGCTGGCCCCCAGCGCCATGCTGCTCGACAGCCAGTTCCGCCTGACCCGCCTGCTCGGCAGCGAGGATTTCGTCTACGAACCGGCCGCCGGTCTCAAGGGCGACAGCCTGGATGCGCGCCTGCGTATCGACCGCCTCTATCACGACAACCCCGGCAACGAGCAGTACCTGATCCTGTTCACCAGCGAGCGCCAGCTGGCCGGCCAGACAGTCCTGCAACACCCGGCCAAAGCCCATGCCAAGGCCCACGGCAACGAGCCGCCGAATATTCCCGATCCGGTCGCCCGGCACGCCCCGGTGGGGGTGATCAAGATGGTGCTGATCGAGGACGGCAGCGCCAGCCAGCAGGCCAACAGCTATGTGCCGCCGCGCAGCATCGGTATGGAAATGGGCAACCGCCTGCCCAGCACCCCAGTACCAGCCGTGCTGCCGGAGACCCAGGCCTACTACCGCCAGGGCATCGACGCCGCCCTGGCCGGCCAGGATCTGGAACGCGCCCTGCGCCTGGCCGATGAAGCCGCGCGGGTCGGCGACGACAGCGCCAAGGCCTACCTGCTCGAGCGTATCCAGATCAAGTGAAGTCAATCCCTCCAGGGATGTTTTCGGGCGGCCGCTGGCCGCCTTTTTTTCGCCTGCCATCCCTGGCGGCCACCCTGCGGACCGTCGCTACGCGACGTTAAAAACCTTTCACCTGCCACACGAGGCACCTCATCCCCCACACGAGACCCTCAGGATGAAAACAACAATAATCCTCGCACTCCTGCTGCTTCTGCCCACCCTGCCCCCCAGCGTCCACGGCTTCGAGAAAGGCACGCTGACCATCTGGATCAACCCGGACAAGGGCCACGACGGCCTGCGCCGGGTCGGCGAACGCTTCACCCGCGACACCGGCATGCCGGTCAAGGTGCTGGCCCCGGACGACCTGGCCAGCCGCTTCGATCGCCTCGGTGCCACCGCCCAGGGGCCGGACATCGTGATCTTCGCCCATGACCGCTTCGGCTCCTGGATCAACGCCGGTCTGCTGCAGCCGCTCGCCCCCACTGCCGACGCCCTGCAGCGGGCACCGACCTTTGCCTGGGAGGCGCTGCGGGTCGGTGCCGACTTCTATGGCTACCCCTTGGCCGTCGAGACCATCAGCCTGATCTACAACCAGCAACTGGTCACGCAGGCGCCGCGCGACCTGGAACAACTGGCCGCCCTGGATCGCCAGCTACGCGCACAGGGCAAGCGCGCCATCGCCTGGGACTACCGCAATCTTTATTTCTCCTGGCCCTTTATCAACGCCGGCGGGGCCTACAGCATCGGCAAGCACCGTGGCCTCTACGACCTCGGCGACCTGGGCATCGCCGGCCCCGCGGCGATTGCCGGGGTGCAGCGCATCAAGGCCCTACTCGACAGCGGCGTGCTGGCGCGCGACAGCGACTACGGCTCGATGATGGAAGACTTCAAGCGCGGCGAGGTGGCGATGATCGTCAACGGCCCCTGGGCCTGGAACGAGTTGCGCGACGCCAGGATTCCCATCGCCCTGGCCGCGGTGCCCGGCCCCAGCGCCGAACAGCCGGGGCGGCCCTTTATCGGCGTGCAGGCCGCCGCGCTGAACCGCCACAGCCGGCACAAGGCGCAGGCCCAGCGCTTTATCGAGGACTACCTGAGCAGCGCCGAGGGGCTGCGTACGATCGACGCGGACAAACCCCTGGGCGCACCGGCCAACCTCGAGCTGATGGCGCAGATGCAGGACGACCCGCTGATCGCCGCCACCTACCTGGCCGCCGAGCGCGGCGAGATCATGCCGGACATCCCCGAGATGAAACGCTTCTGGAGTCTATTCGAGGCGCGCCTGGAACCCATGCTGCTGGGGCAACGGCCGATCCCCGAAACCCTCGCGGAAATCGCCCGCCGCCTGCACGCCGCCGGACGCATGCAGGGCCAACGCCGCCTGCACTACCCGTCCGCGGACGGTTTGTGAGGTAAGAAAGGGTTGAAAGCGGTGGCAGGGACTTCAATGGCGGGAGGCGAAAGCCCGTCCACCCATAAGAAAACCGCCACCCGAGGTGCGCACAGCGCACCCTACAGATATCGGCTGCCGGCAGGGCTTGCCCCTCTCTACCCTGAGGGGAGAGGGAGTTGAATATGCATTGCAGCCGGTGGTAGGCGCGGCGATCTGCCGTTCGTAGGGTGCGCCGCGCGCACCGATGCAGACGCTATCGCTTGCGAACTCAGGGAGCCTTGATGCCCCGTGCGGCTTCGGCCAGGTAGAACCAGGTCGGCGCATCCAGTTGCAGCTCGCTGCCGGCCAGCGCCTCGTCGATACGCGTCTGGCGCAGGCTGCCGAGAATAGGTAACGGATTGCCGGGCAAGCGGCGCAACCAGGCCAGGGCGACCTGAGTCGGGGTCGCCTGCAGCGCCGCGGCGACTTCGCCCAGGGCTTGCTGCAAGGTCGGCGAAAACTGCCCGCCGGCCAGCGGCGACCAGGCCAGCACCTGCAATCCTGCGGCCTGCATGGCCTGCAACTGGCCATCCCAAGCCGGCTGCTGGGCCAGCAGCGACAGCTCGATCTGGTTGCAGCGCAGCGGCAGTTCCCTGGCCAGTACCTGCCAGTGCAGGGGCTCGGCATTGGACAGGCCGATCCAGCCCACCTTGCCACTGGCCAGCATGGCCTGCAGCGCGCGGGTCACCTCCTCGACCTGCAACAGCGGGTCGGGACGGTGCAGCAGAAAGCCGTCCAGACGCTCGACGCCCAGGCGCGCCAACGAGGCCTCCAGAGCCTGGTTGAGGTAGCTCGCGGCGCTGTTGTAGTGCTTGACCCGCCAGCGCGACAGGTCCTGGCTGGCCGGCACGATATCGGCCTTGCTGATCAGTTCGAGGTCCTGACGCAGCTGCGGGCGCAGCCTCAGGGCTGCACCGAAACGCGCCTCGCACTCGCCCAGACCATAGATATTGGCGTGGTCGAAGCCGTTCAGGCCACGCTCCACGCAGCGTTCGATAAACCCCAGCAAGGCCTGGGGTGCGGCCAGCTCGGGGTAGTCGAGCAGGCGCATCATGCCCAGCAGCAGGGGTTGCCGCAGCGCCTGGGTCACAGGCTTTCCAGCAACTGCAGAGCTTCGCTGCTGCACTGCTGAATCCGCGCCCAGTCGCCGTTCTTCACCCACTCGCTGTCGAACATCCAGGTACCGCCGACGCACATCACGTTGGCCAGGGCCATATAGCGCTGCACATTGCCCGGATTGATGCCACCGGTGGGACAGAATTTCACCCCGGCAAAGGGGCCGCCCAAAGCCTTGAGCGCCGCGGTGCCGCCACAGACTTCCGCGGGGAACAGCTTGAAGCGGCGGTAGCCGAGGGCATAGCCGAGCATGATGTCGGAGGCACTGCTGACGCCGGGCAGCAGCGGCACCGGGCTTTCCAGGCTGGCCTGGAGCAGTTCCCGGGTCGAACCCGGGGTGACGATAAACTGCGCACCGGCTTCGAGGGCCGCATCCAGCATCGACAGATCCAGCACGGTGCCGGCACCGACGCACAGCTCGGGGCGCTGCTCACGCAGCAGACGGATGGCGTTCAGGCCGTGCTCGGAGCGCAGGGTCACTTCCAGCACCGTCAGGCCACCGGCGGCCAGGGCATCGGCCAGCGGCAGGATATCCGCCTCGCGGGCGATGGTGATCACCGGCATGATCCGCGCCCGGGCGCAGATGCTGTCGATCTGGGCGATCTTCTCGGCCATGCGGGCCTGCGGGTTGTTTTCGTTGTGGGTCATATCGGCTGGTCCTTCGGCCCTAGGGGCACCAGTAAATCTCAAGGGGGGAATGCAGCAAGGCGCGGATCGGCATGTCTGCCACGTCGTCGCCGGCCAGGGCCGCACGCAGCGTGGCCAGCTTGTCCGGGCCCTGAATCGCCAGCAGCGGCAGACGCGCCGCCGCCAGCAGCGGTAGGGTCAGGCTCAGGCGCTGGGTCGGCGCGCTGGGGGCCTGCATCGGCAATACCCGGCGCGGGCAATCGGCCTGCAGCGCCAGCTCCAGATTGGGGCTGGCCGGGAACAACGAGGCGGTATGCCCATCGTCACCCATGCCGAGTACCAGTACATCGATCGGTGGCAACTCGGCCAGGGCCGCATCGGCCAGTTCGGCGGCCTGCTCCAGGCTGCTCGCGACCCGGTAAAGGCTGAGAAAACGGGCTTCGGCGGCCGGACCGCGAAGCAGATGACGGCGCACCAGGGCTTCGTTGCTGCTGGCATGATTGGTCGGCACCCAGCGTTCGTCCGCCAGGCTGATCAACACCCGCTGCCAGTGCAGCGGCTGCTGCGCCAGGGCCTCGAAAAAGGCAATCGGGCTGCGCCCGCCGGACACCACCAGGGTCGCCTGACCGCGACTTTCAATGGCCACCCGCAGCGCCTCGGCCACGGCCACGGCCTGCGCCTCGGCCAGGGCCTGGGGATCGGCATGGCGGTGGGCAAGCACGCCCGCCGGCAGTTCGAGATCAGAGATCGCCATACCAGCTCCTACCGTCGCGGGTGATCAGGGCGATCGAGCCCATGGGGCCCCAGGTGCCGGCGGCATAGGGCTTGGGCGCATCGCCCTGGCGCTTCCAGCCGGCGATCAACTGATCGCACCACTGCCAGGCGTGCTCGATTTCATCCTTGCGCACAAACAGATTCTGGTTGCCGCGCATCACTTCCAGCAAAAGCCGCTCGTAGGCGTCGGGTACCCGGGCGCTGCGGTAGGTGTCAGAGAAATTCAGTTGCAGCGGGCCGCTGCGCAGCTGCATGCCCTTGTCCAGGCCCTGGTCCTTGGTCATCACCTGCAGGGCGATGCCCTCGTCCGGTTGCAGGCGGATGATCAGCTTGTTGCCGATCAGCTGGCGCTGCTCCGGGTCGAAGATGTAGTGCGGCGGCACTTTGAAATGGATAACGATCTGCGACATCTTTTCCGCCATGCGCTTGCCGGTGCGCAGGTAGAACGGCACGCCGGCCCAGCGCCAATTGCGGATGTCGGCACGCAGAGCGACGAAGGTTTCGGTGTCGCTGCGGGTGTTGGAATTCTCTTCTTCCAGATAGCCCGGCACCGCCTTGCCATCGCTGCTGCCGGCCACGTACTGGCCGCGCACCACCTGCTGGCTGAGCTGTTCGCCGGTGATCGGGGCCAGGGCCTTGAGCACCTTGACCTTCTCGTCGCGGATGCTGTCGGCGGACAGGTCGCTGGGCGGGTCCATGGCGATCAGGCAGAGCAGTTGCAACAGGTGATTCTGAATCATGTCGCGCAGCTGTCCGGCCTGGTCGAAGTAACCCCAGCGGCCTTCGATACCGACCTTCTCCGCCACGGTGATTTCCACGTGGGAGATATGGTTCTGGTTCCACTGGGTTTCGAACAGGCTGTTGGCGAAACGCAGGGCGATCAGGTTCTGCACCGTTTCCTTGCCCAGGTAATGGTCGATGCGATAGATGCGGGTTTCCGGGAAATACTGTGCGACCGCATCGTTGACCGCCCGCGAGGACTCCAGGTCGTGACCGATGGGCTTTTCCAGCACGGCGCGGGTGCGCTCGGCCAGGCCGACCGCCGCCAGGTTGGCGCAGATGCCACCATAGACCGAGGCCGGAGTGGCGAAGTAGGCGATCAGCCGCTCGCGGTTGCCGACCTGTTCGGCCAGCAGCAGGTAGTCATCGGCCTCGAGAAAATCCATGCTCAGGTAGCTCAGGCGCGCCTGGAAGCGTTGCAGCACGGCGGCGTCCACTTCGGCGGCCGGCACATGGCGGCGCAGGTGCTGCTCGATCTGCTGCAGATACTGCTGCGCATCGCCGGCGTCGCGGGCCAGGGCGAGAATCTGCGTATCGGCGTGCAGCAGCCCGGCCCGATCCAGCTGATAGAGCGCCGGAAACAACTTGCGCAGGGCCAGGTCGCCGAGCGCGCCGAATAAGGCAAAAGTACAGGATTCAACGATTATCGAAGGCATGATGTTTGTTCTTTTATCAAGTTAAGCTAGAAATACCCGGTCGCAACGGATTAATCAAGGTTGAATGTAGTAATAAAAACAACATTTTCACAAAATCCACTTTGCAGTGGTCGTCACCTGGCCCCATCAGTACGATAGGCCAGCAAATTCAGTGCAGGTTTAAGGAATCAACATGGATCGCGTGCGCAATCTACTGGAGCAGATCCAGGGCCGACTCGACAGCCTGAACAAGGCCGAACGCAAGGTCGCCGAGGTGATCCTGCTCAACCCGCAGCAGGCCACCCGCCTGAGCATTGCCGCGCTGGCCCAGGCCGCCCTGGTCAGCGAACCCACGGTCAACCGCTTCTGCCGCTCCTTCGGTGTCAGCGGCTACCCCGAGCTGAAGATGCAACTGGCGCAGAGCCTGGCCAGCGGCGCGGCCTATGTCAGCCGCGCGGTGGAAGCCGACGACGCCCCGGAAGCCTATACCCGCAAGATCTTCGGCAGCGCCATCGCCTCGCTGGACACGGCCTGCCAGACCATCGACCCGCAGCTGATCAGCCGCGCCGTCGACCTGCTGATCCAGGCCCGCCAGATCCACTTCTTCGGCCTCGGTGCCTCGGCCTCGGTGGCCCTGGATGCACAGCACAAGTTCTTCCGCTTCAACCTCGCGGTCACCGCCCATTCCGATGTACTGATGCAGCGCATGCTGGCCTCGGTGGCGCATACCGGCGATCTGTTCGTGATCATCTCCTACACCGGACGCACCCGCGAGCTGGTGGAAGTGGCGCGTCTGGCCCGGGAAAACGGCGCATCGGTACTCGGCCTGACGGCCGCCGGCTCGCCCCTGGCCCAGGCCAGCACCCTGAGCCTCGACATCCCGCTGCCGGAGGACACCGACATCTATATGCCGATGACCTCACGGATCATCCAGCTCACCGTGCTCGACGTACTGGCCACCGGCATGACCCTGCGCCGCGGCGTGGACTTCCAGCCACACCTGCGCAAGATCAAGGAAAGCCTCAACGCCAGCCGTTATCCGGCCGACGAAGAGCCGCTCTGAGCGCACCGCTCACCGACGCCTGGTGCGCACAGCGCACCCTACAGGCCCACTCGCGCCTCACCCGTAGGGTGCGCCGTGCGCACCACCGACACCAGGCCGCCTGATGCGTGCAGCGCACCCTACTCCCATGCACCCTAGAAAATGTAATCAGTGGTCAGAAAGCTCGATTCGCGGTTGCGGATGATCTCGCTGACCAGGGCCTTGTTGCTTTCCTGGAACTTGGTCGCCACCAGGGTGCGGATGGAAAACACCCGCAGCGCGTCATGCACCGACAGAGTGCCCTCGGCCGAGTTCTTGCGCCCGTTGAAGGGGAAGCTGTCCGGGCCACGCTGGCACTGGCTGTTGATATTGATCCGCCCCACCTGGTTGGCGAAGGCATCCACCAGCCGACCGACCTGGGCCGAATCGTTGCCGAAGATGCTCAGCTGCTGACCGAAGTCGGAGTCGAGCACATAGTCGATCACCGTCTGCAGGTCGCGGTAAGGCACCACCGGCACCAGCGGACCGAACTGCTCTTCCTGATAGACGCGCATCTGCGCATTCACCGGATACAGCAGCGCCGGATAGAAGAACGACTCACGCGACTCGCCGCCGCCGGCATTGACCACCCGCGCGCCCTTGGCCACGGCATCGGCCAGCAGGCCGCCGAGGAACTCGCTCTTGCCCGGCTCCGGCAGCGGCGTCAGGCTCACACCCGGCTCCCACGGCATACCCGGCTTGAGCGCGGCGACCTTGGCGGCGAACTTGTCGAGAAAGCTGTCGACCACATCCTCATGCACGAAGAGAATCTTCAGCGCCGTGCAGCGCTGGCCGTTGAACGACAGTGCGCCAGTGACCGCCTCGCTCACCGCGTTATCCAGATCGACCTGGGGCAGCACGATGCCCGGGTTCTTCGCATCCAGACCCAGGGCCGCGCGCAGGCGGTGCGGACGCGGGTGCAACTTCTTCAGGTCGCTGGCCCCCTTGTGGGTGCCGATAAAGGCGAACACGTCGATCTTTCCACTGGCCATCAAGGCGCTGACGGTCTCCCGGCCGCTGCCGTAGATCACGTTGATCACCCCGGCCGGGAAGCTGTCGCGGAACGCTTCGAGCAGCGGACGGATCAGCAGCACGCCGAACTTGGCCGGCTTGAACACCACGGTGTTGCCCATGATCAGCGCCGGGATCAGGGTGGTGAAGGTCTCGTTCAGCGGGTAGTTGTAGGGGCCCATGCACAGGGTCACGCCCAGGGGCACGCGGCGGATCTGGCCGAGCGTGTCCTGCTCCAGCTCGAAGCGACTGGAGCGACGATCCAGCTCCTTGAGCGCCTCGATGGTGTCGACGATGTAATCGCAGGTACGGTCGAACTCCTTCTCCGAGTCCTTGAGGTTCTTGCCGATCTCCCACATCAGCAGCTTGACCACCCGCTCGCGCTGCTCGCGCATGCGCGCCAGGAAGGCCTCGACGTGCTGGATGCGCTCGGCCACGCGCAGGTTCGGCCAGGTGCCCTGGCCGTTGGCGTAGGCGCGCACCGCCGCGTCCAGGGCGGACAGCGCCGCCTCGGCATCGAGCAGCGGCGTGCTGCCGAGAATCACCTGCTGCTCGCCCTCCTCGGTTTTGAGGAACACCGGGCTGCGCACGCTGGCCAGGGGCCCTTCCCAGATGCGCAACTGGCCGTCAACCAGGTAGTCGCGCTGCTCGATGGGCGCATCGGGGCGGTAGGCCTCGGGAATCTCGGCCAGGGTGGGAAACAGCGTGTCGAGACGTTTAGACGCAGTCATGGCGTTCACTCCTCTCAAGGGATACGGCATCGGCGCAGTAGGTGGCGCGTCCCTGCAGGGCCTCTTCGATGCGCAGCAGCTGGTTGTACTTGCCGACCCGGTCGGAGCGGCACAAAGAGCCGGTCTTGATCTGCCCGGCGCAGGTGGCCACCGCCAGATCGGCAATGGTGGTGTCTTCGGTTTCACCGGAGCGATGGGAGATCACCGCCCGGTAGCCGGCAGCCTGGGCCATGCGAATGGCGGCGAAGGTTTCGCTGAGGCTGCCGATCTGGTTGAACTTGATCAGGATCGCATTGCCGATGCCGCGCTCGATCCCCTCCTGGAGGATCTTGCTGTTGGTGACGAACAGATCATCACCCACCAGCTGCACTCGCCGACCCAGACGCTCGGTCAGGTAGGCCCAGCCCTCCCAGTCACTTTCGTCCATGCCATCTTCGATGGAGCTGATCGGGTAACGCTCACACAAACCCGCCAGGTATTCGGCGAAACCGGCAGAGTCGAAGGACTTGTTCTCCCCGGCCAGCACATAGCGGCCGTCGCGGTAGAACTCCGAGGCCGCGCAATCCAGGGCCAGGACAAAGTCCTGACCGAGGCGGTAGCCGGCGCGCAGCACCGCTTCCTCGATCACCACCAGCGCCTCTTCGTTACTGGCCAGCGACGGAGCAAAACCGCCCTCATCGCCCACCGCCGTATTCAGGCCACGCTCGCGCAGCACCTGCTTGAGGCTATGGAACACCTCCGCGCCCATGCGCAGCGCCTCGCCGAACGAGGCCGCCCCCACCGGCTGGATCATGAATTCCTGGATATCCACGTTGTTGTCGGCGTGCTCGCCGCCATTGAGGATATTCATCATCGGCAGCGGCAGACTGAAGCGCCCGGGCTGGCCATAGAGCGCCGCCAGGTGCTCGTACAGCGGCAGGTTCTGCGCGGCGGCGGCGGCCTTGGCGCAGGCCAGGGAGACCGCGAGAATCGCATTGGCCCCCAGCGCGCTTTTGCCCTCGGTGCCGTCCAGCTCGATCATCGCCGCGTCGACCACGCCTTGCTGCAGCGCATCCAGGCCCAGCACGGCGTCGCGGATCACGCCGTTGACATTGGCCACCGCGCGCAGCACGCCCTTGCCCTTGTAGCGCTCGTCGCCGTCACGCAACTCCAGCGCCTCGCGACTGCCGGTGGAGGCTCCCGAGGGCACACTGGCGACACCCACCGCGCCGCCCGCCAGAGTCACCACCGCCTCGACGGTCGGATTACCCCGCGAGTCGAGAATTTCCCGGGCACTGACCTGGCGGATCAGGTTCTTGCCCACGGCCCGGGTCGCCCCAGAGAAGCCGTCAGACCGCACTGCGCCGGCCGTACCCGCGAGCAGCTCGCGCTGTTCGGCATGGGACTCGCGAAAATCAAAATCCCGCGGCCACTGCGGCGCGCCAGGGTTGCTGGAATCGTTCATGAATGCGTCCTCGCTTAACAAATGCTGTCGCCCACGCGGATCACCCGCAGGCAGTTGGTGCCACCCTGGGCATTGGCGTGATCGCCACGGGAAATCAATACGTGATCACCCTCGACCACCACCCCGCGACGCAGCAGCTCGTCGACCGCGTGGCCATTGACCTCGGCGATCGGATAGCTGTCGCTGTCGAACGGAATGGTCTGCACCCCGCGAAACAGCGCCACGCGGTTCTGCGTGCGCGGATTGCGCGAGAAGGCATAGATCGGCAGGTGCGAACGGATTCGCGACATCAGCCGCGGCGTGTCGCCACTCTCGGTCATGCAGATGATCGCCTTGACCCCATGCAGGTGATTGGCGGTGTACATGGCGGCCATGGCGATCGACTCGTCGATGCGCTGGAACTGCTCGTCCATGCGGTGCTTGGAGCGATGGGCCAGGGGGTGCTTCTCCGCCCCGACTATGACCCGGCGCATGGCCTGCACGGTTTCCACCGGGTAGGCCCCGGCGGCGGTCTCGGCCGAGAGCATCACCGCGTCGGTGCCATCGAGCACGGCGTTGGCCACATCGAACACCTCGGCGCGGGTCGGCATCGACTGGGTAATCATCGACTCCATCATCTGCGTGGCGGTGATCACCAGCCGATTGCAGCTGCGGGCGCGCTCGATGATCAGCTTCTGCACCGCCACCAGCTCGGCATCGCCGATCTCCACGCCAAGGTCGCCGCGGGCCACCATCACCCCTTCGGACGCCAGGATGATGGCATCCAGAATCTGCAGGTCATTGACCGTTTCCGCCCGCTCGATCTTGGCGATCAGACCGGCCTCGCCGCCCGCCTCGCGCAGCAACCGACGCGCCTGGTGGATATCCTCGGCATCGCGCGGAAAGGACACCGCCAGGTAGTCGACCTGCATGGCCGCGGCGGTCTTGATGTCCTCGCAGTCCTTCTCGGTCAGGGCCGCCGCCGACAGGCCGCCGCCCTTGCGGTTGATGCCCTTGTTGTTGGACAGCGGACCGCCCACCAGCACCTCGCAGAGCAGGCGACTGCCCTCCACCGCCCGCACTTCCAGCTCGATGCGGCCGTCGTCCAGCAGCAGGATATCGCCCGGGCGACTGTCGCCGACCAGGGCCACGTAATCGATGCCCACTGCCTGCTCGTCGCCGGCATTCTTGTCCAGCCGCGCGTCGAGGCAGAAGGACTGCCCCTTGAGCAGCTGCACCTTGCCCCGAGCGAAACGGGCGATACGAATCTTCGGCCCCTGCAGGTCCGCCAGCACCGCCACGAAACGCCCCTGCCGGCGCGCCGCCTCCCGCACCAGGCGCGCCCGCTCGATATGTTCGGCAGCGCTGCCGTGGGAGAAATTCAGGCGCACCACATCCACCCCCGCCTCGACCAGGGCTTCGATCGCCTCAGGGCTTTCGGTAGCCGGGCCCAGGGTGGCCACGATTTTCGTTCTACGACGCATAGCTCAGGTTCCTCGACAGCGTTTTTCTGGGGGAAAAGGGGTAACGACAGGGCAAGCGGCAAACCCGGCCGACACCCCGAAAACCAGCGCCGAGGAGCGGAAAGCTTGTTGCTTTAACCAATTGCGCTATTTTTACTCGGGAAAAACAGATACATCAAGACCAAATGTTGTAATAAAACAACATTTGATCTCAATGCGATAAACCGATGCGCAAAAAAGCCACAACCCACGCCGAATAGGGCCTTGCCGAAGGGATAAACAGTCGCAACGCGGGACTCGCAAGCCGTCAGCCCAGCTGCGCACTCAGCTGCAGCAGCGCCTCTTGCCCGGGTTGCAGGGTCAGGCTGTCGGCGGCGCAACAGGCGGCCTGAACGCTGAGAAAGCCCAGCGCCTCGCTCCAGCCGACATCGGTCAGGGGTCGGCTGCCGGGATGCCAGACCACGCTGTTGGCAGCGCCATGGGTATGAATCGACAGACTGCGCTGCCAGGCCAGGTCCTGCAGCTGCAACAGCCCACCACGGCGAAAGATGCGGTGGCAGCCATCCTCGACCCGCAACGCGCCGCGCTGCTGGCAGGCGGCACGCCTGAGCAGGTCGTGGCCATGGGCACCCTCCAGGCCGAGCACAGTCACCCGCACCACATCGCTGACGCGCCAATAGGCATGCAGGGCATGGCTCAGCTGGCAGGGCTCGCTGTCCTGATGGCTGCTGCGCAGGCGCAGATGCATGCCGTCGCCCAATTCGGCCTCCAGGGTCACCTGCCAGTCGCACAGCTGCAGCTGCCAGCGCAGGCGCACGCCCTGCTCGTCCACCGTGCAATCGAGCAGCTCCCAGTCGCTGAGGCGCGCCCAGCCATGGGATGGCCAGCCGCTCTCGCTGGGATGCCGGCCAAACCAGGGCCAGCACACCGGCACCCCACCGCGGATTGCCCCGCCGCGCTGCCAATGGCTGGCGCACCAGAGCCAGGGGCGCTGGCCGCGAGGCTGGAAATGCAGAAGCTGGCCGCCCTGACGGCTGAATGCCGCCTGAAAGCGCGGATGTTCGAGCAACAGCAACTCGCGCTCCTGGTGGGTCACCCAGCGCAGGGTCTGCCCGCCACCCGGCACAAACAACCCGGCCAGGGGGTGCTCTGCAGCAGCCCCTGGCCGAGTTGTAGCCGGCGCAGGCACGCGCCATCGTTTAGCCGGTAGCATCGAACCGTCCCGGTTTCACAGCGCCGCGCGATCTGTTATTTCCACCAGTATTCGACCTGTACGCCGAAGTTGGAACCATGCCGGGCATTGTCGAAGGCACCGCTGTCGGACAGCGCCGAACCCGCCGCCTGCAGACTGGCCGCACGCTGCGCCGCCTCGTTCCAGCTGGCATAGGTGTAATACAGGCGGATTTCCGGGCGCGCCCAGAAGTCCTGGCCGGCGGGCGACCAGGTCGGGGCCACGGTGAACTTGGTCAGCTTGCGCGTGCCGTCGGTGGCATCGACCTGATCGTGGCCTACCTCGCCGACCAGCTTGAACTGCTCGGTAAAGGCATAGCTGGTACGCCCCCCCACCGATAGCCAGTTCTGATCGTCGCCATCGGGGCGCACATCCTTCTGATAGACGAACTGCGCCTGGCCGCCCCAGCGTGGCGTGGCCTGCCAGTTGTAGATTTCCACCAGGCGATAGCTCTTGTTGTCGTCATCCAGGGTCACATCGCCGGTGTAGCCCAGGCCGGTACCGGGGCCCTGGCCGTACTGCAGGGCCAGGGTATTGCTGCCGCCGAGAAAATTCGCCTGCTTGTGCTGCGCGGTCAGCGCCCAGCCGCTGTTGGCATCGGTGCTGTCGGGCTTGTCGATAAAGCTCAGGCCGAACTCCAGCTCGCCGCCCGGATTGGGCTTGAAGCCGGCGACGTTGAAGTCATGACGGTTGATATAGGGCTGCTGGAAGTAGCTGTCCTTGCGCGAGAAGGCGTAGCTGTATTTCAGCCCGCCCAGCTCGTAGTCCTCGATACCGGCACCGGTACCACTCTGGTTCCAGTAGTAGAAGTCGCTGATATGGATATCGTTACGCTTGTAGAAGCGCCGCCCGGCCCACAGCGAACCGCCGTTGAGCGCCGGCACCTTGCTCCACTCGGCATACATCTGGTTCATCCGCGCGAAACCGTAATCGCCGGTGAATTTCGGCGTATGGCCATAGGCGTTGTACAGCTGCGCCATGCCCTCGACACTGACCACCGAGCCATCGTCCAGGCTCAGCAGGTCCTGGCGCAGGTCCAGCTCCATATAGTGTTCGCACTCGTTACCCAGGCGGTATTTGCTCTGCGCGCCGGGCAACTGGAAGCACGACTGGGTGCCGCCGTTGGACGAACCACCGGCACCACTGCGCACGTACCCGGAGAACTCCAGCGCGCTCGCCGCTTGTGGCAAAACCAGGCTACCGAGGGTCAGTGCCAGGCCGAATTTCATTGCTGCTCTCATGTCTACTCCTTCTTGTTTTTATTGTTGTAACGCTTGTTGCAGGGTCCCAAAGGCGCGGATATGGCAGGCACCCTTGGAGGTATTTAGCTGCGTAGCCCGGATGCAATCCGGGGCAAGATTGCGCGGCCGACAACGCTCCCGGATTGCATCCGGGCTAAGCCTCAGCGGCCCTTGAACTGGGCGACCTTGCTTGCCTGCTCAGCCGTTTGCGGCTTTCCCGGCAACAGGCGCTCACCGCTCTGGGCATCGAACAACAGCACCTTGCTCGGATCGAACTGCAATTCCAGGGTCTGCCCCACCTGCGGCGCATCGTCCGGAGCCAGACGGCAGCAGACCTTGGTCTGGTTCAGCTCGACGAACACCAGGGTATCCGGCCCGGTGGGTTCGACGACCTCGACCTCGGCACGAATCGACGACTGATTGCGGCTTTCGGCCGTGGCCAGGAGGATCTGCTCGGGGCGGATGCCGAGGATCACCTCGCGGTTCTCGAAACCCGCCTCCATCGCCCCCAGGGGCAGCTCGCAACGGGCCTGACCGGAGTCGAGCAGGGCCAGCAACTGACCATCGCGGCGCTGCAGGCGCAGGGGAATGAAGTTCATCGGCGGCGAACCGATAAAGCTGGCCACGAACAGGTTGGCCGGGTCGTTGTAGATCTGCTTGGGGGTGCCGAACTGCTGGATGATGCCGTCCTTCATCACCGCCACCTTGTCACCCAGGGTCATGGCCTCGATCTGGTCGTGGGTGACGTAGACCGTGGTGGTCTTCAGGCGCTGGTGCATCAGCTTGATCTCGGTGCGCATCTCCACCCGCAGCTTGGCGTCGAGGTTGGACAGCGGCTCGTCGAACAGGTAGATCTTCGGCCGCCGCGCCAGCGCCCGGCCCATGGCCACGCGCTGCTGCTGGCCGCCGGACAGCTGGCCGGGCTTGCGCGCCAGCAGATGCTCGATCTGCAGCAGCTTGGCCACCCGCGCCACTTCTTCCTCGATGGCTGCGGGGGCCATCTTGCGCATCTTCAGGCCGAAGGAAATGTTGTCCTTTACGCTCATGGTCGGGTACAGCGCATAGGACTGAAAGACCATGGCGATATCGCGATCCTTGGGGCTCATGCCGCTGATGTCCTGATCGTCGACCAGAATCGCCCCACCGCTGATGTCCTCCAATCCGGCGATGCAGTTCATCAGGGTGGACTTACCGCAACCCGAGGGCCCGACCAGAATCAGGAACTCGCCGGACTCGATGGAAATCTCGATGTTCTTCAGGGTGTCCGCCAGGCCGCTGCCGTAGGACTTGTTGACGTTGCGCAGTTCGAGGGTTGCCATAATCGTTCTCCTAACCTTTGACCGCGCCGGCTGTTAGGCCGCGCAGGAAGTATTTGCCCGCCAGGATGTACACCACCAGCGTGGGCAGACCGGCGATCATTGCCGCGGCCATATCGACGTTGTATTCCTTGGCCCCGGTGCTGGTGTTGACCAGGTTGTTCAGGGCCACGGTGATCGGCTGGGTATCGCCGCTGGCGAACACCACGCCGAAGAGGAAGTCGTTCCAGATCTGGGTGAACTGCCAGATCAGGCAGACCATGATGATCGGCATCGACATCGGCAGCAGGATGCGCCCGAAGATGGTGAAGAAACCCGCCCCATCCAGCCGCGCGGCCCGCACCAGGGCATCCGGGATGCTCACGTAGTAGTTGCGGAAGAACAGCGTGGTGAAGGCCATGCCGTAGACCACATGGATCAGCACCAGGCCGCTGGTGGTATTGGCCAGGCCGAGATGACCAAGGGTAAAGGACGCCGGCAGCAGCACCACCTGGAACGGCAGGAAGCAGCCGAACAGCAGCAGGCCGAAGAACAGCTGCGAGCCGCGAAAGCGCCACATGGCCAGCACATAGCCGTTCAGCGCGCCGATCACGGTAGAAATCAGCACCGCCGGGATGGTGATCTTCACCGAGTTCCAGAAGTAACCGCCGACGCCGTCCCAAGCCTTGAGCCAGCCGATGGCGGTAAACATCTCCGGCCAGGACAGCAGGTTGCCGGTACGGATGTCTTCCGGGCTCTTGAAGCTGGTCAGCAGCATGATGATCAGCGGAATCAGGTAGACCGCACAGGCCGCCAGCAGGGTGGCGTAGATGGCCATACGGCTCAGGCTGAGGGCGGGCTTAGTCATGGCGTTTGCCTCGCAGTTCGGAATACAGATAGGGCACCAGGATCGCCAGCACCGCGCCGAGCATCAGGATCGCACTGGCGGCACCAAGGCCCATCTGGCCGCGGGTAAAGGTGTGGGCGTACATAAACATCGCCGGCAGATCAGAGGCGTAGCCGGGGCCACCGGCAGTCATCGAGGCCACCAGGTCGAAGCTCTTGATCGCGATATGGGCGAGGATCATCAGCGAGCTGAAGAACACCGGGCCCAGGCTCGGCAGGACGATACGCAGGTAGATATTCGGCAGGCTGGCCCCGTCGACCTGGGCGGCGCGAATAATCGACTGATCGACCCCACGCAAGCCGGCCAAAAACAGCGCCATGACGAAGCCCGAGGCCTGCCAGACCGCCGCGATCACCAGGCAGTAGACGACCCGATCGGTGTCCACCAGCCAGTCGAAACGAAAGCCTTCCCAGCCCCAGTCACGGAGCATCTTGTCGATACCCAGGCCCGGGTTGAGCAGCCACTTCCAGGCGGTGCCGGTAACGATCATCGACAGCGCCATGGGATAGAGAAAGATGGTGCGGATAAAGCCTTCGCGGCGGATGCGCTGATCCAGCAGCACCGCCAGCAGCACGCCGATCACCAGGCTGATGCCGATAAACAGGCCGCCGAAGACCATCAGGTTCTTGCTCGCCACCCACCAGCGGTCGTTTTCCAGCAGACGTACGTACTGCTGCAGGCCGACGAAACTGTAACTGGGCATGAAGCGCGAACTGGTAAACGACAGGACAAAGGTCCAGAGGATGTAGCCGTAGAAGCCGACCATGATGATCAGCATGCTCGGTGCCAACACCAGCTTGGGTAGCCAGCGTTGCAGCGCATCCAGCGGCGAGGCCTTGGTGAAAACTGCGGTTGAACTCATGGGTAACTCCATTGCTTGATACACCACCTGTAGGACCCAGGGGACGCCCAGTGCTTGCTGGCGATCCATGGTCAGCGCGGCTGATCGCCAGCAAGCTGGCTCCTACATAAAAACCGACACGGCCGATCCCGTGGCGCTTGCCTAAAAGGGCAGGTACCAGGGAGAAAAGGCTTAAAACTGGCGGGTTGCCCCGCCCTACGACAGCCGCCGGCGAACCGGCGGCCGAGCGGGCCTTACTGCACGGCCTGGATGGCCGCGGCCAGCTGCTGGGCGGCCTTTTGCGGGTCGGCCTTGGTGTCGTTGAAGAAGTTGGTCACCACATCAAACACCGCGCCCTGCACATAGCTGGAGGCGGCCATGCCGTGGGCCAGGCTCGGCTGCAGGCCACCATTGCCGGCGGCTTCCTTGAAGTCGGCCATCGACTGCTGGGCACAGGCGTCGAAGCTGCTCATGTCCTGGTCCAGACGCACCGGGATGGAGCCCTTGTTCTGGTTGAAGAACTGCTGAAACTCCGGCTCCATCACGGTACGCGCCAGGTCTTCCTGGGCCTTGCGATCTTCCGCATTGCTCAGCTTGAACATGGCCAGGGAGTCGATGTTGTAGGCGAAGCTGCCCTTGGTGCCGGGGAACGGCAGGCACTGGTAGTCCTTGCCGGCGATCTTGCCGGCGGCGGTCCACTCGCTCTTGGCCCAGTCGCCCATGATCTGCATGCCGGCCTTGCCGTTGATCACCATGGCTGTGGCGCTGTTCCAGTCACGCCCGGCGGCGTTGGCATCGACATAGCCGCGCAGTTTCTGCAGAGCGGCGAATACTTCGACCATCTTGGCGCTGGTCAACACCGACTCGTCCAGCTCGACGAAGGCCTTGCGGAAGTCATCCGGGCCGAGCACGGCCAGAGCCAGGTCTTCGAACACGGTGCTGTCCTGCCAAGGCTGACCGCCGTGGGCCAGGGGCATAAAGCCGGCGGCCTGGAGTTTATCCGCGGCGGCGAAGAATTCGTCGAGGGTGGTCGGCGGCGTGGCACCGGCCTTGGCGAACACCTCGGGGTTGATCCACAGCCAGTTGACCCGGTGCACATTGACCGGCACGGCCACGTAGTCGCCGCCGAACTGCATCACCTCGATCACCTGGGGTGGCAGCAGCTCGTCCCAGCCATTCTGTTCGGCGACCTGATTGAGGTCGGCAAGCAGACCCAGCTCGCCCCACTCCTGAATGTCCGGGCCTTTGATCTGCGCGGCGGCAGGCGGGTTGCCGGATACGGCGCGGGTTTTCAGTACGGTCATGGCTGCTTCACCACCGCCACCGGCGACGGCGAAGTCCTTCCAGGTGTGGCCCTTGTCTTCGACCAGTTTTTGCAGGGTATCGGCGGCGCGCTTTTCGCCACCGGAAGTCCACCAGTGCAGCACTTCGACTTCGCCGGCATGGGCAGCCAGCGGCAGCAGGGAGACGAGGGAGATAGCAGTAGCCAGGCGGGAGATCGCTTTCATGAGCAGGAGTACCTTTATTGTTGTTATTCACGGGCAAGTCTGGTGCTTGCGCTGGAATCGAGTCTAACCAAGGGTCATTGCCCGGCGGGTAACGAAGGGATGCGCAAAGGTCACGGGATGGTTACATAAGCAAGGCATCGGACCGCACGCGATCTCACTCGACAAAGCGCGGCAGCCACAGGGTCACCCGCAGGCCGCCTTCGCGCAGGTTGCGCAGGCTTACCTCGCCACCGTGGCTGTGGGCGATATTGCGCGCGATACCCAGGCCCAGGCCGTAGCCCTGTTGCTGTCCGGCCAGGCGGAAATGCGGCTCGAACACCTGTTCCAGACGCTGCTCGGGCACCCCCGGACCTTCGTCGTCGACATGCAGGACAAAAGCCTGATCATCGTCCTCGATATACAGATGGGCGCGCTCGCCGTATTTCAGCGCGTTGTCCACCAGGTTGCCGATGCAGCGCTTGAGTGCCAGGGGCTTGCCCGGATAGGCCGCGCACGCCTGACCATCCAGAGTCACCCGACCGTTGCCCTGGGGGGCCAGGTAGGGCTCGATCACGCAGTTGAGCAACTGGTTGAGATCCACCGGCTCGATATTCTCGTGGATATCGGTGTCCTTGACGCACTGCAGCGCGCCCTTGACCAGCATCTCCAGCTCGTCGAGGTCGCGGCTGAACTTGGCCTGCACGGCCTCGTCGTCGAGCAGCTCGACGCGCAGACGCAGGCGGGTGATGGGGGTGCGCAGGTCATGGGAAATGGCGCTGAACAGCTGGCTGCGCTCGCGCAGGTAGCGGCCGATGCGCTCGCGCATGGCGTTGAAGGCCCGGCTGACTTCCACCACCTCGCTGCCGCCCGCCTCCGGCAGAGGCTGCACTTCGCTGCCCAGGGACATGTCCCGCGCCGCCACCGCCAGACGCTTGAGCGGGCGGCTCTGCCAGTGCACCAGAATGCCGATAAACAGCAGCAGAAAACTGCTGGTGAGGATGATAAACCACAGCTGCTGGGCCGGCAGCCCCTGCTGTTCCAGGCTGACATAGGGCTCGGGCATCAGCGAGGCGAGGTACAGCCATTCGCCCGGGGCGATCTGGATCTGCGTCACCAGCACCGGCGGATTCAGCGGCTCCAGGCTCAGGGCGTAATGGGCCCAGGAACGCGGCAACTCATCGAGTTTCAGGGCGTTGTTGAAGATGCGCAGGTCTTCCGGGCTGACGAATTGCACCAGCAGGTCCAGATCATTGCCCAGACGCTCGCGCAGGGTCGCATCCACCGCATCCAGCACCGCGCGCTTGCGCGGTGTCTGCGGCAGCACGCGCATTTCCAGCGGGTTGTCGTTAAGCGAAACGAAGAAGCGTGTGCCGCCCATATTGCGCAGCTGGTCGAGCACCAGCGGCCGGTAGCCCAGGGGCAGCGAGCGGAAGTAGCTGACACTGGCGGCCATCGACTGGGCCAGGCTGCGCGAGCTGGTCAGCAGGCCCTCGACCTGGCTGGCGCGCAACTGCGAGACCCAGATCAGACTGGACAGCGCCTGGGCCAGCAACACTACCAGCAGGGTCAGCAGCAGCATACGGCCGAGCAGCGAGCGCGGCACCGGCAACCACTTGCGCAGGCTAGTCGCCGACATAGGGGCCAACCGCCGCCGCCAACTGATAGCCGCTACCGCGCACGGTACGGATCAGACGCGCCGGTTTTTCGGTATCGCGCAGGCGCTGGCGCAGGCGGCTGACCGCCATATCGACGATACGCTCCAGCGGCATCACCTCGCGGCCGCGGGTGGCGTTGCCGATGGTGTCGCGGTCAAGGATCTGCTGCGGGTGGTCGAGAAACAGCTTCAGCAGGGCAAAGTCGGCACCGGAGAGAATCACCTCCTCGCCATCGGCATGAAACAAGCGGTGGCTGACCATATCCAGCCGCCACTCGTCGAAGGCCAGCACCTCGTTACCGCGCTCCTGGGTGAAGTGCGCACGGCGCAGCAGCGCCTTGATCCGCGCCAGCAGCTCGCGCGGGCTGAAGGGTTTGCCCAGATAGTCGTCGGCCCCCAGCTCCAGGCCGATCACCCGGTCGGTCTCATCGGAACTGGCGGTGAGCATGATGATCGGCACCTGGGCGAAACGCTGATGCTCGCGCACCCAGCGGCAGAGGCTGAAGCCATCCTCGTCGGGCAGCATCACATCGAGAATCACCAGATCCGCCGTCTCGGCGCACAGGCCCTGGCGAAAGCCCGCACCATCGCCAACGGTACGCACCTGGAAGCCGGCGCGGCTCAGGTAAGTGTGCAGCAGTTCGCGAATTTCCTGATCGTCGTCGACCAGCAGAATGGATTTACCGGGCTGGCTCATGGTCCGCCGTCCTTATTGTCATGCACTCGCCAAAAATGGCATGTAGCTAGCATTTGTAGGAGCGGCCCATGGCCGCGAATCGCGGGCATGGCCCGCTCCTACAAGGAATACCTAGGTTCGTAGGATGGGTGGAGCTCCGCGATACCCATCAATCCTGAGCGATGGGTATCGCTACGCTCCACCCATCCTACGCCAATGCTCTTGCTGCAAGGCCACACCCGCGCCCATCAGCCCCGGGTATTCGGCGGTTACCAGCCATACCGGAATGCCGGCAAAGTAATCACTCATGCAGCCTTTGTCACTGAAGCTTTTGGCAAAACCGCTGGCCAGAAAGAATTCGGCAAAGCGCGGCACCACGCCGCCGACTATATACACCCCGCCGCGCGCGCCCAGGCTCAGCACATTGTTGCCGGCGGCGCGGCCGAGCCAGACGCAGAACTGCTCCAGCACCGCCATCGCCAGCGCGTCGCCGGCCAGCGCCGCCGCCGTGACTTCTGCCGGAGAACTCAAGCGCGCCTCATGCCCATCCAGGGCGCACATGGCGCGGTAGAGCAACAGCAGGCCGCTGCCACTGAGCACATCCTCGGCGCGCACATGGCCGAGCTGGCGATACAGCTGCTGCCAGAGTTCGGCTTCGCGCGGGCTGCCGATCGGCAGGTCGACATGGCCGCCCTCGCCCGGCAAGGCCAGCCAGCTGCCATCGGCCAGGGTCAGCAAGGTGCCGACGCCCAGACCGGTGCCCGGGCCGATCACCACACAGGGCCGCTCCCCCTCGGGCGTGCCGGGGCAGACCGGCACGCGCTCGTCATCGCGCAGGCGGGTCATGCCCAGGGCCATGGCGGAAAAATCGTTGATCAGCAGCAACTCGCGCACCTGCAACTCGCGGCAGAAGGCCGCGCGGCTGATGCGCCAGTGGTTGTTGGTAAAGCGAAACAGGTCGCCACTGACCGGCCCGGCGCAGGCCAGACAGACCGAATCCACTGCCCCCAGAGGTAGCTCCAGCTCGGCCAGATAAGCCTGAATCGCCGCCTCCGGCCCCGGAAAATCGGCGGTGGCCAGCACCCGCACCGACTCCAGCTGCTCATTGCGCCACAGGGCAAAGCGCGCATTGGTGCCGCCAATATCACCGACCAGGGCCAGCTTCACTGCAGCGACTCCAGACTGGTGGTGAAGGCACTGGCACCCTGCTCCGCCGAGCTGAAGGACTGACGCATAAAGGCGAACAGCTCGCGGCCGCAACCCACGGCATTGGCCAGGGTACCGCGCGCAGGCTCACGCGCGGCCAGTTCGGCGTCACTGAGCAGCACGCACAGTTCGCCGGTATGACCATCGAGACGAATCATGTCGCCGTTACGCACCCGCGCCAGCGGCCCGCCGCCGTATGCCTCGGGGCAGACATGGATCGCCGCGGGGATCTTGCCCGAGGCACCGGACATGCGCCCGTCGGTGACCAGCGCCACCTTGAAGCCGCGGTCCTGCAGCACGCCGAGGAAAGGGGTCATCTTGTGCAGCTCGGGCATGCCGTTGCTGCGCGGGCCCTGAAAGCGCATCACCGCGACGAAATCGCGCTCCAGCTCGCCGGCCTTGAAGGCATCGGCCAGCTGCTGTTGATCCTCGAAGACCAACGCCGGGGCCTCGACCAGCTGGTGCTCCAGGGCCACGGCGGAGACCTTCATCACTCCACGACCGAGATTGCCCTGCATCAGGCGCAGACCGCCCTCGGCGGAGAAGGGATTGGCCACCGGGCGCAGCACGCTTTCGTCGTGGCTCTTGCTCGGGCCGTCGCGCCAGACCAGTTTGCCGTCCTCAAGGAAAGGCTCGCGGGTATAGCGCGAGAGGCCATGGCCGGCCACGGTGTTGACGTTTTCGTGCAGCAGCCCAGCATCGAGCAGCTGGCGAATCAGGAAAGCCATGCCGCCGGCCGCCTGGAAGTGGTTGATATCGGCCTTGCCGTTGGGATAGACGTGGGCCAGGGTCGGCGTCACGGCGGAAAGGTCGGCCATGTCCTGCCAGGTCAGCTGGATGCCCGCAGCGCGGGCGATGGCCGGCATATGCAGGGTGTGGTTGGTGGAGCCGCCGGTGGCGCTCAGGGCGATGATGGAATTGACCAGGCAGCGCTCGTCGACGATCTCGCCCAGCGGCATAAACTGCCCGCTCTGCTTGGTCAGACGGGTGACCTGCTGCGCCGCTTCGTGGCTCAGGGCATCGCGCAATGGCGTATTGGGGTTGATAAAGGACGCGCCCGGCAGGTGCAGACCCATCACTTCCATCAACAGCTGGTTGGTGTTGGCGGTGCCGTAGAAGGTGCAGGTGCCGGGGCTGTGGTAGGCGGCCATCTCGGCCTCCAGCAGCTCGTCGCGGCTGGCCTTGCCCTCGGCATAGCGCTGGCGCACGTCGGCCTTTTCCTTGTTCGACAGGCCGGAAGGCATAGGCCCCGCCGGCACGAACAGGCTCGGCAGGTGCCCGAAACGCAGGGCACCCATCAGCAGGCCGGGGACGATCTTGTCGCAGATCCCCAGGTACAGCGCGGCGTCGAACATGTTGTGCGACAGCGCCACTGCGGTGGCCATAGCGATCACTTCGCGGCTGGCGATGCCCAGCTCCATGCCCGGCTCGCCCTGGGTCACGCCATCGCACATGGCCGGAACGCCGCCGGCGAACTGGCCCACCGAGCCGATTTCGCGTAGGGCCTGCTTGAGCTGCTCCGGGTAATCCTGATAGGGCTGGTGAGCCGAAAGCATGTCGTTATAAGAAGAAACAATCGCCACGTTGGCCGCATTCATCAGGCGCAGGGCCTGCTTGTCCTCGCTGCCGCAGCCGGCCACGCCGTGGGCGAAATTGGCGCATTGCAGCTTGCCACGCTGCGGACCTTCGCTGGCCGCCGCGCGAATCATCGCCAGGTAGGGCTCGCGCGTGGCGCGGCTGCGGGCGATCAGGCGGTCGGTTACCTCAAGTACGCGGGGATGCATGTGGTTGACTCCAGGCTGGTGGATGGCAATATTTTGTACTTAATACAAAAATACTGCCACTTAAAACACTTGATTTCTATCCCTACGGGAATAATCTTGTAATTCCAACAACAAAATAAAGAACGGACCTCAGCCATGACTATCCGCATCGCCATCAACGGCTTCGGCCGTATCGGCCGCAATGTGCTTCGCGCCCTCCACTGCCAAGACTACCGCCAACAGCTGCAGGTGGTCGCCATCAATGACCTGGGCGACAGCGCGATCAATGCCCATCTACTCAAGTACGACAGCGTGCACGGGATTTTCGACGGCAACGTGGAAAGCGATGGCGAAAGCCTCACGGTCAACGGCGACCGCATCGCCGTGAGCGCCATTCGCAACCCGGCCGACCTGCCCTGGCAGGCACTCGGGGTCGATGTGGTCTTCGAGTGCACCGGGCTGTTTACCGAACGCAGCAAGGCCGCCGCCCACCTCGCCGCCGGCGCGCGCAGGGTGATCATCTCGGCACCGGCCAAGGGGGCCGACGCCACCATCGTCTATGGCGTCAATCACGACATCCTGCGTTCCTCCATGCAGATCATCTCCAACGCCTCCTGCACCACCAACTGCCTGGCCCCGGTAGCCCAGGTACTGCAGCGCGAGCTGGGCATCGAACACGGCCTGATGACCACCATCCACGCCTACACCAACGACCAGAACCTCTCCGACGTCTACCACAGCGACCCCTACCGCGCCCGCTCGGCCACCCAGTCGATGATCCCGACCCAGACCGGTGCCGCCGAAGCGGTGGGCCTGGTGCTGCCGGAACTGGCCGGCAAACTGACCGGCATGGCCGTGCGCGTGCCGGTGATCAACGTGTCGCTAGTCGACCTGACCCTGCAGGTCAAGCGCGACACCAGCGCCGAGGAAATCAACCAGCTGCTGCTGAGCGCCAGCCGCACCTCGCCGGTGCTGGGCTACAACAACCTGCCGCTGGTGTCCTGCGACTTCAACCACAATCCGCTGTCGTCGATCTTCGACGCCAACCACACCAAGGTCAGCGGCCGACTGGTGAAAGTCATGGCCTGGTACGACAACGAATGGGGCTTCTCCAATCGCATGCTCGATACCTGCCTGGCGCTATGCAAAGCGGCGTGAAGATCCGTCGCTGCGCCCCCGTAGGAGCGTCGGAGACGCCGAGATCCATGGCCGCGCTAGCGCGGATCGCGGGCATGGCCCGCTCCTACAATGCGTCCTGACAGCGTAAATCGCCTTCCCGGATTGCATCCGGGCTACGCAACCGCCCCCCCGTTAATGCCAGAAGGTGCCGCATCCGTAGGTTGGCGATGAGCCCGCGAAGCCCAACGCAAGGCACACACCCTTTAATCCTTCGCCAAGCAGACCAGGAAATCGCCATGCCGCGTATCAGCTTTACCACCGCCACCCTGCCCGAGCGCAAGCGCATTGCCCTGGTGGCCCACGACCATTGCAAGGAATTCCTGCTCGACTGGAGTGAGCGCCAGCGCGACAAGCTGGCACGTCATCATCTGCTGGCCACCGGCACCACCGGCCTATTGCTCGGTCGTCGCCTTGGCTTGCCGATCGAATGCATGATCAGCGGGCCGCTCGGTGGCGACCAGCAACTGGGCGCGCGTATCGCCGAACAGCGGGTGGATATGCTGGTGTTCTTCTGGGACCCCTTCGAGCAGCAGCCCCACGACCCGGATATCAAGGCCCTGCTGCGCGTCGCTGCGGTGTGGAATATCCCCGTGGCCTGCAACGAGAGCAGCGCCGACTATATGCTCGGCAGCGCGCTGCTGGACCTGGCTCACAACTACCGGGTGCCGGATTACCAGACCTACCTGGATAACCGCCAATAACAGCCCACTAGCCGCCCTCTCGCGTCTCGTTGTCGAGACAACAGTCACGGCTGTCCAACGCCTCCAGCAGCCGACAATGTTCAGCCTCGGCGCTGGTGCAGCCGGCGAGCTTGCTGAGCTCGGCTTTCATCTTCTGCAGATCGCGAATCCGCGCATCGATGGTCTGCAAATGCTCCTGCACCAACTGGTCGGCTTGCGCGCAGGGGCTGTGGGGTTGGGCGGCCAGGCCGAGCAAGGTGCGAATCTCCTCCAGGCTGAAGCCCAGCTCGCGGCCGCGACGGATAAAGCGCAGCCGGCGGATATCGGCGTCCTGGTAATGGCGATAACCCGAGGCGCTGCGCTTGGGCTTCGGCAGCAGTTCGCTGCGCTCGTAGAAACGAATGGTTTCCAGGTTGACCCCGCTCTCGCGGCTCAACCCACTGATGGTCAGCGGCTTGCCCATGGCTTGACTCCGTAGTGACTACTGGGTTTAGCGTAGCGCTCATACCTTTTCAGGAGAAGCCTAATGGGCGTCAATTGCTGCAGCAGCACATCGAACTGCGACACCACCCGCACCAGCACACGCTACCGCAAGATTCTCTGGGCCGCCCTGGTGCTCAACCTGGGCATGTTCGGCGTGGAAATCGTCGCCGGCATGCGCGCCGGCTCGGTATCGCTATTGGCGGACTCGCTGGACTTTCTCGGCGACGCCGCCAACTACGGCATCAGCCTGTGGGTGCTGGGCATGAGCCTGACCCTGCGCGCCAGGGCCTCGCTGTTCAAAGCTCTGTCCATGCTGGTGTTCGGCGTCGGTGTGCTGATCGCGGCGATCTGGCACCTGTTCAGCGGCCAGGTACCCGACGCGCCCACCATGGGCGTGGTCGCCACCCTGGCCTTGCTGGTCAATGTCGGCGTGGCCGCCCTGCTCTACGCCTACCGCGAGGGCGACAGCAATATGCGCAGCGTCTGGCTGTGTTCGCGCAACGACGCCCTGGGCAATATCGCCGTGCTGCTGGCCGCCCTCGGCGTGTTCGGCACAGGCAGCGCCTGGCCGGACCTGCTGGTGGCCAGCATCATGGCCGGTCTGGCGGTCACCTCGTCCTATCAGGTGATGCGCCATGCACGCCAGGAGTTGGCCGAGGAAGCCGCGGCCTGAAGCTAGCAGGCCGCTGAAAAACTACCTGCGTTGGCAATACTGCGTTAAAAACGGCCTCGGAATGCTCATTTACAGCCAGTAAACTCCGCTTCCTCGGCCGTTTTTGCCTTGTCTTGCCTGCCTCGCCTACGGTTTTCAACGGCCTGCTAGGCCTCAAGCAACTGGCCGGCGAGGTAGTCGAGAAAGCAGGTGATGCGCGAAGCCAGCGCGGTATTGCGGTAGTACACCGCATGGATCGGCTGGCGCACCTCGACCGTATACGCCAGCAGAACCTGCACCAGCTCACCGTTGGCGCGGTCGGCGCGGGTCATAAAATCCGCCAGGCAGACGATTCCGGCACCGGCCAGGGCCAACTGGCGCAGGGTTTCGCCGCTGGACGCGCCAAGGCGCGGGGTGATGCTGTAGGCGTCACCAAGGGCATAGCGCAGCGGCCACTGGTTGAGGCTGTCGGGTTGGGTAAAGCCGAGCAGGCTGTGACGGCTCAGCTCCTCGACACTTTGCGGCGTGCCATGGGTTTTGAGATAGGCCGGGCTGGCAAGCACGCGCAGGCAGCTGCTGCCCAGCGGCCGCGCATGCAGGGTCGAGTCGCGCAGCGGGCCGATGCGGATGGCCACATCGGTGCGCTGTTCGAGCAGGTCGATGATCTGGTCGCTGCTGTGCAGTTCCAGCTGGATATCCGGATACTGCGCGCGAAAGCCTGCGATCAATGGCACCACGGCATGCAGCATAAAGGGCGCGGCAGCATTGACCCGCAAACGCCCGGCGGGCTTCTGCCGGCGCAGCTTCATCTGCTCCTCGGCATCCTCCACCGCATCGAGAATCTTGCGCGCCTGGGCGAGAAAGGCCTGGCCCTCCTCGGTCAGCTCCAGGCGGCGTGTGGTGCGGCGCAGCAGGGTGACATCGAGCTTGTCTTCCAGCCGGCTGAGGGCGCGACTGACGCCTGAGGCAGTCTGCGTCAGCTGCTCGGCGGCGGCACTGATCGAGCCGCTGTCCACCACACGAACAAAGGCCTGTAGTTCATCCAGGGTCGTTTTCATTCGTGCATATTAGTCAAATATCCCGTCCGGTAAATCGTATTTATCCGCATTAATCTGCCGGAAACACGCTACCTCGGGCGGCCCCTATGCGGCACTCAGAAATCCACCTTGCCGCGCCCTGCCTTGATCGTGCCGCGAATGCTCTTGCCTTCCAGGCGGCGCTTCTTCGAGCCCAGGGTCGGCTTGGTCGGGCGGCGGGCTTTTTCGGTTTTAGCCGCGCTGCGAATCAGCTCGGCCAGGCGTTCCAGCGCATCGGCGCGGTTCTGCTCCTGGGTGCGGTACTGCTGGGCCTTGATCACCACCACGCCTTCGGCGGTGATACGGCTGTCGCGCAGCGTCAGCAAGCGCTCCTTGTAGAACGGCGGCAAGCTGGAAGCCTGGATGTCGAAGCGCAGATGGATCGCACTGGACACCTTGTTGACGTTCTGCCCGCCCGCGCCCTGGGCGCGGATGGCGGTCAGCTCGATTTCAGCATCCGGGATGTGAACGCTGTTGGAAATGATCAGCATGCTATGAGGAACCAAGAGTAGCGATGGGGCACAGGATAACTCGCCCGTCTTATCAAATAGCGGATTTGGCTTGGCATATGGAAAGAGGCAGTTCTGTAACCCGAATGGCAGTGCTCGCCCAATGTGGAAGCCCAAGCGGTATGAGAATCAATTGGCTGCTTTGCGCTGGACCACAGCCCCCGCCTACGCGGGTTTCTCAACTGCACACCGCCACCCGAAGCGATCCCCTAGCGATGTTCGGCCATCCGTAAAAAGGCACCTCATTGCCCCTCTCTGCAATAGCCAGGTAACGTCGTTAGAGGCCTTTGCCCAGCAACTGCCCGTTAACGGTTTTACCGTATAGATTCACCCCGTCATTGGCGTGGTACTTGTCGCGAGTTTTTTCGATCGAACCGTCGATCAAGCGCGGGTCCTGCGGGCGTTCGTGACTGTTCATAAATGCTGCCACATGCCAGGCATCCTCATTCGACAAGCTCGTGCCTTTGCCCAACGGCATGTTTTCCTTGATGAATGCGGCAGCGGTGTTGATCCGATGCATCCCCGCGCCCCAATTAAACGAGTCCGCGCCCCACAGTGGTGGCAATACATAATCCTCGCCGGCCTTTTGCCCTTCACCGTTCGGGCCATGACACAGCGCACATTGGGCGGTATACACCTGCGCGCCCTTTGCCAGGTCGAACCCGCCCTCAGGTGGCGGCACTTCCGGATAGGCTCGGCCTGGCAGTTCCTGACCGGTGGGTGCGCCGGTTGCCAGCCAATAGGAATAAGCCGAGAGCGCTGCGATGACCGGGCCGTTCGCGTCCGGAGCCTTGCCATTCATGCTGAACTGAAAGCAGCCCTGCAAGCGCTCGGCGTAGGTGTTCACCTTGTCGTTCTTCTTCCGGTACGCCGGGTACATGGTGTACGCCGCCCACAGCGGGGCGGAGTTGGCTTTGCGGCCCTGGTCAAGGTGGCAGTTAGCGCACGCCAGGCCGTTCCCGACATAGTCCGGCGCGTACTTTTTGGTGTCGACAAAGAGGGCGCGGCCTTCCTGTACCAGCTTGCCGAAGGCGTTATCAGGCAGTTGGCTTTCCTTCGGCGGCTGGAAGTAATGGCTGCTGGCTGGTGCCGCTGCTTGGGCGGAGAGTAACGACTGATCCTTCATCGCGATGTCGGCGGCATGAGCGGGCAGGGCAAGTGCGATCAGCAACAAGCTGCTTGTGCAAGCGTTCATTGGCCAGCTCCTGCTTCGGTCAGATTGGCGAAGTACGCCGAAACGGCTTTGATCTCGTCTTGGCTAAGGCTGCGGGCGATATGCCCCATCAGATCGTTCGGATCATTCTTGCGAGTCCCTTGCTGCCAAGCGAGTAACTGCGCAGACAGGTATTGCGCGGATTGCCCCACAAGTGGCGGAAAGGTGTCGCCAACCCCCACACCGCTGGGGCCGTGGCAGGCCACACACTCAGGAATATTGCGCTCCCAGGCACCGCGCAATGCCAGCACGGCACCCGGCTCCTCAGCCAAGGCGGCGCGACTGATCCGTTCGACTGGCGGTTGCGGTTTGCTGGCGAGCATCGCCGTGACAGCGTCCGCTTCCTCGGCGCTCAGGGCCGCAGCAATAGGCTGCATGATCGGGTTGACGCGCTCAGCGGAGGCAAAATCGGCCAGCTGCTTTTTCAGGTAGACGGCGGACAGGCCGGCCAGCCGTGGGAACCCGGCGGCGGCCAGCCCTTCACCCTCGGTGCCATGGCAGCTGGTACATGCCATCGCGGCAGGGTTGGTGCCGCCCTTGCCATAGACCGCGAGTGGATCAGCGGCCTGGGTGGATACGCTTACTGCTAACAGAAGCCCGGCAAGGGGCCAGCAAAAGTCGTTCATGAAGCCTCCACATCACGTGCTCGATAACGGCGCAGGGCCGCCTGGTGGTGGTTTGACGATTCGCGGACAGTCCCCAAAGCCTGATTCAGCGAAGCAGGACGAGGAACACCTTGCTGTTGTTGAACCTCCATTTCAGCCAGCAGTGACAGGTTCGTCTTGAACGGTGTATTGACCTTAGCCTAATTGCTAACAATCGACACCAGCTTGCGCTTCATGCCTGTCATTTGAAGACAATTTTCGGATTTATCTTCTTTAGCCGACTGCAGTGGGGCTGCTTCGGCCAGGCACGCCTTGTGAGAAGTCCATCCTACGGGCCGCCGGTCCCGTCAATACCAGTAGATCGATAAGCATCAGGTCGCATCGTCAGCGTTGACGACGAAATAAGCGCTCGGGGAGGCGACTTGCAGCTGCGCTGCCAGCACGGATCACAGCACTAATTGCCGACAATTTCGGCAAATTCCGCGTGCTGTGTACGCGAACGGACAGAACTCCTTGGCGATTCTCGCCATCATGCAGTGGTGCTGGCAAAGGCCTGGAAGGGATTGCCGTGCCGTTGCTCAAAGGATGCTATGTCGATCTCCACTCATCCGCGTGAAAATCACTTGCTGGCTGCCCTGCCTGACAACGATCTAGCGTGCCTGCTGCCTTTTCTCGAGCTTGTTCCCTTGCTCGCGGGCACGGTGCTGTACGAGCCCGGTGAGCCGATGCGCTATCTCTACTTCCCAACCAACGCCATCGTTTCGCTGCTGTACAGCGTCGAAGATGGCTCGTCGGTCGAGATCGCCATCGTCGGCAATGAAGGGGTGGTTGGCCTGGCCATGTATATGGGCGGCGAGACCCCCCTAAGCCGAGCCGTCGTGCAGAGCAGCGGCTCGGCCTACCGCGCGAAGGGGCAGGTGCTCAAGTCACCCTTCGATCACGCAGGCGCGCTGCAACAATTGCTCCTGCGCTACACCCAGGCGCTGCTCACGCAGATGGCCCAGCGCCTGGTCTGTACCCGCGCGCATTCGCTGGATCAGCAATTCTGCCGCTGGCTGCTGCAGTACTTTGATCACTTGCCGGCTAATACCCTGCAAATGACCCAAGAGTTGATCGCCAGCCTGCTTGGGGTAAGGCGCGGCGGCGTGTCCGAAATGGCCGGCAGTCTGCAGCGTGCCGGGGTCATCAGCTATCGCCGCGGCAGCATTACCCTGCTCAATCGGCCGGTGTTGGAAGGGCGTTCCTGCGAGTGTTATGCGGTGGTCAAAGATGAGTTCGAGCGTTTGTTCCCACGAGCTCTGCGAGTCCCATTTCACTCCGGCGATTACTGCGCCATTGGCAATGGCTAAGCGTCAGCGTGCCAACAGAAATAGGCGTTGTCCAAGTGTCCCGTCGGCCACCAGCGGTAGGTGAAAACCAGGTGCCATCCTAAGGACTGATCGCCATCTGTTCAGTCGTGCTCTGCCCTCTTTTAAGCGCGAATGCCTGGGGTGTCGCGCGCATTCTTCTGCAGACTCATCGACGCTTCGTTGTAGGCATGCTGGCTTGCACATAGCGCCGCTGGATGCGCGCCAGCTCGCCCGAGTGGCGCAGCTGTTCCAGGGCACCGGCCCAGGCGGCGACCAGTTCGTCGTCACAGTCGCGACTGAAGGCGATGTACAGCGAGGCGCGATAGATTTCGATAGGGATCTTGCGCAGCGTGCCAGGGGCGATATTCAACTGGCGGCTGTAGTACGCCACCCCGGCATCGGTGTCGCCGATGATGATGCCGGTGCGCCCGGCCAGCAGCATGCGGTAGAGCTGCAGGTTCACGGTTGCACTTGTGTCGAGGTTGTTGAAGCCCAGCGACTGCAACATCTTGGGTACCAGGCCGGCATGGCGCGTAGTGATCTGCGGGGCGCGCATCAGTTGCTCCAGGGAGTTCACCGGCTGCGGTGCACTGGCCAGCTGATAGGGGTGGATGGACTCTTCCACTATGGGGCCAACCCACTTGTACAAAGGCTCGCGCTCCGCCGTGCGAAACAGCGAGTACATGATGGTCTTGGGCCGGGTCTGCAATACCTGGGTGGTTCGCATACTGGGCAGCAGCACAATCTCGAAATCATCGCCGGTCATTGCCATGATGGTCCGCACGATCTCGGTGGCCATGCCGGTGAGCTGATTGTTCTCCTGGTAGTTGTACGGGGCCCACTCCTCGGTAACGACCTGATACGGCTCGGCCCGGGCCAAAGTGCCGAGCAGGAGACAGAGCAGCGCTGCAGTAGATGTCGATAGCTTCACGTGTTCTGCCTGATGAGCTGTGCGGTGCTCAAGGGTGGAGCGGATGGAAAGACTAGGCCAAGCATAGATGCTGACACCTCTCCCATGCCCGGCGCATGTGCGCAAAAGGGGCAAGTTCGATAGCGCGGGCTGCAGCTTGCTTGCTTTGCCAGCACCTGGCTCGGCTTTGGACGGACGGCGCACAAGCATCGCCTACCCCGCCCGCACCACCTGTACAACCTTCGTATAGGTCAGTCGAGCCTCCACTGCCTAGCCTCACAGGCCGCGCGACTGCCTGCAGCCGGCGGAAACTACTTGGCTGCGGGCATTATGGCCATTTCCTGGACATCTATGCAGCACCACTACCGGCTATCTGCCATTATCATCTACATGCAAACAAAACCTGTACAAAATCTATTTTATGTATAGGATTTGCACAGGACAGCATTCAGCATCTAGCCGTCACCCCACCCGTCGCACGCCGCAGTAGCCCCCCAGGGGCAAGAGGAGTTCATCCTATGTCATCGCAAATGAGCATCGCCCAGCGTTTGGGTCTGGGTTTCGGTCTGATTCTGTCACTGATGATTCTGATCAGCCTGTTCGGGGTGCTGCGGGTCGGCTTTATCGACAGCACCCTGACCGAGGTCAGCGAAGGGGCCACGGTCAAGCAGCGCTATGCGATCAACTTCCGCGGCAGCGTGCATGACCGCGCCATCGCCATTCGCGACGCCGTGCTGGTGGACAACGATGCTGCCCTGAACAGCCAGCTGGCAGAGATTCAGCGCCTCGACGCCTTTTATCAGGAGTCGGCCCAGGCCATGGATAGCCTGCTGCGCGAACAGGCTCCGAGCGTCACCGAACAGCGCCTGCTCAGCGATATCAAGGCCATCGAACGCAGTACCCTGAGCCTGACCGAGCGCCTGATCGCCCAGCGCCGCCAAGGCGATAGCGCTGCCACCCAGGCCCTGCTACTGAGCGAGGTGTCGCCGGCCTACGGTGAGTGGCTCAAGCGCATCAACGGCTTTATCGACCACCAGGAAGAAACCATCGGCCACGATATCGGAGCAGTGCGCGACGCCGCCGGTGGTTTTCGCCTGCTGATTCTGCTGGTTACCGCCGCGGCAATTCTGCTCAGTGCTGGCGTGTCGCTGCTGATCATCAATCAGCTGAAATCCACCCTGGGGGCCGAGCCCCATGAAGTGGCCCAGGTTATTCATCGCCTGGCCGATGGCGAACTCAACCAGCGCATCCAGACCCGCTACCCGGACAGCGTTATGGGTGCCCTGCAGGACATGGTCAAGCACCTGGCCGAGACCATCACCCAGGTGCGCAGCGCCGCCGGCGAGTTGACCCTGTCCTCCGACCAGCTGCTGACCACTTCGGCCAGCAACAACCGACAGATCCGCCTGCAATCCAGCGAAGCCGAGCAGATGGCCACCGCCATCAACCAGATGGCCGCCACCGTCAATGAAGTGGCCAGTTACGCCGCCAGCGCCGCCTCCGCCACCCGTAGCGCCGACAACGAAGTGGCCACCGGCAACCGCGTGGTCAGCGAAACCGCCAGCGCCATCCAGAACCTGGCGAAAACCCTGGAAAGCGCCGCCCAGAGCGTGCAGCAGGTGTCCACTGACAGCGAGAGCATCGAGAAGATCATCGAAGTGATTACTTCGATCGCCGAGCAGACCAACCTGCTGGCGCTCAACGCCGCCATCGAAGCGGCCCGCGCCGGCGAACATGGCCGCGGCTTTGCCGTGGTGGCCGACGAGGTTCGCTCCCTGGCCACCCGCACCCAGGACTCGACCCGGGAAATCCGCGGCATGATCGGCAAGCTGCAGGAAGGTGCCGGCAAGGCCGCCGAAGTGATGCGCAGCAGCCGCCAACTGGCTCAACAGACCGTCGAGCAGACTGCCGTGGCGGAAAGTGCTCTGAACAAGATCAGCACCGAAGTCACCGCCATCAACGATATGAACGCGCAGATCGCCAGCGCCTCGGAAGAACAGAGCGCGGTGGCCGAAGAGGTCAACCAGAACATCAACCGCATCCACAACGCCACTCTGGAAACCTCCGCCGGCTCCGAACAGGTGGCCTCCTCCAGCCGCGAACTGGCCACCCTGGCCAATCGCCTGACCGAGAAGGTCAGCTTCTTCAAGCTCTGACAGGCGCTGGTAAATCCACTCCAGGCCGGGAGGGTGAGCGCCCTCCCGGCCATGGCACTGCGTCAGGGGCCTGAGACCGCCATCAGCCAGCTGCGTCAGTGAAATCTTTGCTTGAAAATTACCAGCGGCCAATTTGCAGCGGCTCGGTTAAGTTAGCGATCTGACCAACCTGAGAGCTGTCGCGATGGATTCGATTACCCAGGCCGTGCTCGGTGCCACTATCCAGGGCACCCTGCTCGGCCGTTGGCAAGGGCGCAAGGCCCTGCTTTACGGGGCCATGCTCGGCACCCTGCCGGATATGGATGTAATCATCGACTACGGCGATGCCGTAGCCGACATGACCTACCACCGCGGCTTCAGCCATTCGCTGATTGTGCTCACCGGCCTGGCCCTGCTGCTGACCTGGCTGACCCGGCGCTTGCGGCACAATCCGGGCTATTCGACGCAACGGCTGTTTTTCACCCTCTGGCTGGTCCTGCTCACCCACCCGCTGCTGGATGCCTTCACCAGTTACGGCACCCAGCTGTTCTGGCCGCTGATGCCGACGCCCACCGCCTGGTCGAGCATCTTTATCATCGACCCCCTCTACACCTTGCCGCTGGGTATCGCCGTGGTTATCGGCCTGCTGTATGGGCTGCGGGACAAGACGCCCAGGGTTCCGGCCATCGCTCTACTGCTGTCGACCCTGTACCTGGCCTCAACCCTGGGCGGCAAATATATGGCCGAACAACGGGTGGAGGCCGAACTGGCCCGCCAGGGCATCCAGGCCGATGCCCTGTTCAGCACGCCGACACCCTTCAACAGCCTGTTGTGGCGGGTGATCGTGCTGGAGGGTGAGGATTATCACGAAGTGCTGGTCAGCTGGCTCGACAGCGCCCCGCCGCAGCTCGGCAGGATTGCCCGCGGCACCCGGCTGGCCGCAGCCCTGGCCGACTCGCCGGCGCATGCACGCCTGGCCTGGTTCACCGACGGCGTGCTGCGCTACGACCAGCTCGGCGATCAGTTGGTGGTAACCGATATCCGCCTGGGCATGACCGGCTTTCATCCCTTCCGCTTCGCCTTCGCCACCTTGGAAGACGGCCAATGGCGCATACACGATGAAATTCAGCGCCTGCCCTTCGAACGTGGCGATATAGACCGCCTGCAGTTGCTGCTGACACGCATCTGGCAGCCCGAAGTGAATGTGCCGCTGGTGGCCTGGGCCAACGAGCTGGGCAAACCCCTGACAGGCCATAGAGAAACGACCTGCGTGGGCAATCCAGGGTTGAAAACGGCCTGCTAGTCGCGCATGGGATAGCGGCGACAAGGCTGGGCGGGCCGCTCGGGAGCGAAGCGACAGCCCGACAGCCCGACAGCCCGACAGCCCGACAGCCATGGTGCACTGCCTGCGGCGAGTGATCCCCTACGGATCTCGGGTTGCCCGAGGGAATGGATTCGCTACCCAAATCCGGCTCTCGTAGCCCGGATGCAATCCGGGAAGTCGGTATCTACCAACTACCAGACCGCTCCCGAACGGCGCAAATCCCCCGGTTTACCTCAGGTACGGAACTGCGCGACCAGTCCCTGCAACTCGACACCCAGGCGTGCCAGTTCGGCACTGGAGGCGGCGGTCTGCTCGCTGGCGCTGGCGCTCTGCTCGCCGATATCGCGCACCCGGGTCACGCTTTCGCTGATATTTTCCGCCACCGCGCTCTGCTCTTCGGCGGCCGCGGCGATCTGCTGGTTCATCTGTTCGATGGTGCTCACCGCCAGGGTGATCCGCCCCAGGGCATCGCCCGCTTCGGCGGCCAGGGTCACGGTACGCTGGGTCAGGCTGCGGCTGCTTTCCATCTTTTCCACCGCCCCCTTGGCCATGCCCTGCAGGCTGACGATCAGGCTTTCGATCTCCTCGGTGGAGTCCTGGGCGCGTTTGGCCAGGGCGCGCACCTCGTCGGCCACCACGGCGAAGCCGCGGCCCTGCTCGCCGGCCCGGGCCGCTTCGATGGCCGCATTGAGGGCCAGCAGATTGGTCTGCTCGGCGACAGTGCGGATCACCTCCAGCACGCTGCCGATACGCGCGCTCTCCTGATTCAGCGCGGCAATGGCTTCAGCCGACTGCTCGACCTCCCGGGCCAGGCTGCCGATCTGGCTGACCGCCTGTTGCACCACGCCGTTGCCCTGCTGCGCCTCGCGGTCCGCATCGCGGGCGGCCCGGGACGCCTGCTCGGCGTTCTGCGCCACCTCCTGCACGGTGGCGGCCATCTCATGCATGGCGGTGGCGGTCTGTTCGGTTTCCATCTTCTGGTTCTGCACCCCGGCGCTGGTTTGCGCGGTGATCGCCGAGAGCTGTTCGGCGGCGGCGGCAATCTGGCTGACGCCACCGCCGATACGCCCCACCAGGGTGCGCAGGCTGAGGCTCATGGCCTGCATGGCCGCCATCAGCTGGCCCACTTCATCGCGACGATTGTGCTGCAGGTCCTGGCTAAGATCGCCCTCGGCAATGCGCCGGGCAAAGGCCACGGCCTGGCGCAGCGGGGCCACGATGGAACGGGAAATCAGCAGGGCCGCCAGCATGCCCAGCACCACGGCCGCCAGGCCCATGGCCCCGAGCAGCAGCAGGGCCTGGCGGCTGTCGGCGGTCATCGCCTGGTCTTCGCGGTCCTTGGCTTCCCCGGCCTGGGCCAGTACGGCACGTGCCTGTTCGACCATGGCCTGCTCACTGGCATGGCTTTGCTCGCGCATCTGCTGGTAATTGGCAAAGGCCGTCTGGTACTGGGTCAGGGCCTGCAGAGCCGACTCGATGGCGCGCTTCTGATCGTCGTCCAGCCAGACCATCAGGCTGCGCGCGACAGTCTGCAGGTCGTCGTTGATATAGGTCCATTCCTCCAGGGACTCGGCCGAGCCATCGATAATGAACTGGCTCTCATGGCCACGCAGATCGAGCATGCGCTTGCTCAGCCCCGAGGCGGTTTCCGCCAGGGTCAGCGGGTCACTGCCACGCAGCTTGTCACCGGCCAGGCGCAGCTCACGCACGGCGTCGTACATGTCCAGCTCGATCACATCGAACTGATCGCGCGCCTCCCCCGCCGCTTCGCGCATCGTCGTGCGCGCCTGACGTGCATTGCCCAGCTGCTGAACAAAGCCATCGAACTGACGGCGGTAATCGGCAATGGCCTGCTGCATACCCTGCAGACGGGCGCGGTCCTGGGCCGCACTGGCTTGCAGTTGCTCGGCCAGCAGCGCGTCCACCTTGTCCAGCTGGTCACGCATCCGCGCCGCCGCCTCGTCGTTCTGGCGCAGGGCGAAATCCCGCTCGAAACGCCGCGCCTGGAGAATCATGCCGTCGATCGCCGACAACCGAGCGACATTCTCATGGCCCTGCAGCACCGCCTGCACCGCGAGAAAACCACTGCCGGTCACCGCAATGGTCAGCAGCAACACCAGGCCGAAACCACAGAGGAGTTTTTTCCCGACGGCAAGATCGGCGAACAGGCGGGCGGCAGACGACATGGCAATGACTCCGTTTTTATTATCGGGCGGCCTGACAGCGGCGGCTCCTTGTAATGACTGCAAGCAGTTTAGCCGCTACCCCTGCAACCCCTGCGCCAGCCCGGGGGAAAAATCGAGATTGGAGCTGCAGGCTGCATCACAGCTGGCCTGCTACGAATCGAGGAGCGCCGATCCAACGGCGTCAGTTTGTCGGCAGCCTCCGCAGTCGGCGACTTTCCGCCGCGACCCAGACCTAGATGGCGGCTTATCGCCATCAGCTAGACCCAGCCCGCGGCCATAACAGCGCAAAGGCTTAAATGGGTAGAAAGCAGCCCGGATCACATCCCCGCTGCTGTTGTAGGAGCGGGCCATGCCCGCGAAAGTATCTGGCCTCGCGTAGTTCTCAGACATGGAACTGCGCAGTCCCGCCCGTGCCTACAAGGAGTTGCTGCATGCCGCACCTAACGGCTATATCGCCATAAGAAAGGGGGCATGCCCTTACGGTCATGCCCCCTGCTTCGTCCAGCGTAGAACCTTTTAACGCCCGGCCAGTACCGGCATCACCCGCGGCCGCAGCAGTTCACCCAGCACCGTGAGCAGGCCGATGGCTCCGGCGATCCAGTACCACTGGCTGACCGGGTCGAACAGCAACCAGTCGAGGGCGTGGAGGAACACCACCATGATCAGTACCGGGCTGACATAGCGCACCATAAACAGCCAGAGGGCATAGCCCAGTGGTGGCAGGTTCAGCTCATCACGCATGATTTCGTCACGCAGGGCATAGCCCGCCAGACAGACCAGGAAAATCCCGCCCAGAGGCATCATCCAGCGCGAAGTCAGGTAGTCCAGCCAGTCGAAGAAGTTCTTGCCCAGCGGCGTCCAACCGGACATCAGATTGAACGAGAGCATGGCCAGCAGGCTGATCACCAGCAGTACGCCGCCAGCCAGGACCGCGGATTTCATCCGACTGATGCCGTGCTTCTCGTTCAGATAGGCCACCGTGGCTTCGATCATGGAAATCGCCGAGGTCAGGGCGGCAATCGACACCATGGCGAAGAACAGCACGCCGAAAACGGTGCCGAACGGCATCTGCTGAAAGGCCAGCGGCAGGCTCATAAAGATCAGCCCCGGCCCCGCACCCGGGCTCATGCCGTTGGCGAAGATGATCGGGAAGATCGCCAGCCCCGCCAACAGCGCCACACAGGTATCGCACAGGGCGACAACGAAGGTGGTGCGGGCAATCGACTGGCCGTCGGGGATATAGGAGCCGTAGGTGAGAATCGCCCCGGAGGCCAGGCTCAGGGTAAAGAACGCATGGCCCAGCGCGGCCAGCAGTGCTTCACCGGTGATTTTCGAGGCATCAAAGGTGAACAGGAAATCGAAGCCAGCGCTGAAACCGCCACTGGTAAAGGCATAGCCCACCAGAATCAGCAGCATCACGGCCAGGCCTGGCATCATCCAGCGCACGGCACTCTCGATGCCCTTCTGTACGCCTTTGGCAACGATCCACAGGGTCAGCAGCGCCACCAGCACACTCCAGCCGCCGAGCTGCCAGGGGTTGGCATTATGCGCCTCGAACACCCCGCCGAGTGCTTCCACACTGGTGGCAGCCAGGGAGCCGTCGAGCATTTTCACGGTGTAGGCAAAGGCCCAACCGGCCACCACTACGTAGAAACACAGGATCATAAAACCGGCCAGCATGGCCATGCCGCCGACCGCCTTCCACAGGGGGTTGCCGCCATTTTCCTTGACCACCCGCCCTATCGCATCGATGGGGCTGCCACGGCCGCGGCGGCCAATGGCGATCTCGGTCATCATTACCGGAATGCCGATGGCCAGGATGCAGGCCAGGTACATCAGCACAAAGGCACCACCGCCGTATTCGCCGGTGATGTAGGGGAATTTCCAGATATTGCCCAGGCCCACAGCGGAGCCGGTTGCAGCAAGAATAAAGCCCCAGCGCGAGAGCCAGAGGTTCTTCGGTTTTTCACGGGTCATGCGTCACCTGTTTGTTTTTATCTGTGACGAAATGGAACCCGCAGCGCTTGTGGCGCGGCGGAGTGCAAGGCATTCAGGTCGGTTTAAAGCGAGTGCGCTCGGCTATGCCGCTTTGCGCCTACCTGGGGTCGCCGGATTCGCCAGACCCTAGCGGCGGCGAGGCCGGCTGAGATCACTGAGCGTCGGGTTGCACCTCCGGCGCGGCCTGCTTAAAGGCGTCCAGAGATTCACAACGCGCCGCCATGGCGAGAATGCGTGGGTACGCATCGAGGTCACAGTTAAAACGGCGGGCATTATACAGCTGTGGCACCAGACAGGCTTCCAGATATCCAGGCCGTTCGCCAAGCGACAGCCGATCATCGAATACCGCAAGCCCAGCCTCGACCGCAGCCATGCCCTTGTGCAGCCAGTGCTGATACCAGGCGTCTTTCTTCGCCTCGCTCACCCCCAGCTCACCGGTCAGGTACTGCAGCACCCGCAGGTTGTTCAGTGGATGCAGATCGCAGGCAATATGCAGGGCCAGGGCACGCACCTGGGCGCGCTTGGCGGGGTCGCTGGGTAGCAGCGCTGGTGTCGGAAACACCTCGTCGAGGTATTCCAGAATCGCCAGGGACTGAGCGATACGCACCCCGCCGTTATCTTCGTCCACCAGCAGCGGCAGCAGCTCCTGCGGATTCAGCGCCTGGTAGTCGGCGCTGTGCTGCTGGCCGCCATCCTTGACCAGATGCACCGGCACCTGCTTGTAGGGCAGGCCCTTGAGGTTAAGCGCGATACGCACCCGGTAGGCGGCGCTGGAGCGCCAGTATGAATAAAGGGTCAGCATGGACATTCTCCCAACGTAGGAGCGGGGGGAACGCCTAGTTCCATGCCCGCGATGCTTTTCGTCGCCGATGCTCGCGGGCATGGCCCGCTCCTACAAAATCAACCTTTGTACTTCTCCACTACCTGATCAATCGCGCCAAACAGGCTATGGCCGGCGGCGTCGAACATCTCGATACGCACCCGGTCACCGAACTTGAGGAACGGGGTTTTCGCCTCGCCGCTCTCGATGATTTCCAGCATGCGTTTTTCCGCCAGGCAGGAAGAACCCGCGCTGCGGTCGTAGTTCGACACCGTGCCGGAACCGATGATGGTGCCGCAGCCCAGCGGCCGGGTCTTGGCAGCATGGGCCACCAGGGTCGGGAAGTTGAAGGTCATGTCCACCCCGGCGTCCGGCTGGCCGAACAGCGCGCCGTTGATATGCGAGACCAGCGGCCGATGCACCTTGCCATCCTTCCAGGTATCGCCCAGCTCGTCCGGGGTAATCGCCACGGGCGAGAAGCTGGATGAGGGTTTGCTCTGGTAGAAGCCGAAGCCCTTGGCCAGCTCGCCGGGAATCAGGTTACGCAGCGACACATCGTTGACCAGCATCAGCAGCTGAATATGCCCGGCGGCCTCGGCAGCGGTCGCGCCCATCGGCACGTCATCGGTAATCACCGCAATCTCGGCTTCCAGGTCGATGCCCCAGGCCTCGTCGGCCATCTGAATCGGGCTGTGCGGTGGGATAAAGCAGTCGGCACCGCCCTGGTACATCAGCGGGTCATGCCAGAAGCTTTCCGGAATCTCGGCACCGCGCGCCTTGCGCACCAGTTCCACGTGATTGACGTAGGCGCTGCCATCGGCCCAGTGATAGGCCCGCGGTAAGGGGCTATGGCAGGCGGCCTGATCTAAGGCAAACGCACCCTCCTCCAGGCCATCGTTCAGGCGCTGATAGACCGCCTCCAGCTTGGGTTTGGCCACGGCCCAGTTATCCAGCGCGGCCTGCAGGGTAGCGGCGATGGCCGGCACTTTAACAGCGCGGCTAAGGTCGCGGGATACCACAACCAACATGCCGTCGCGGCCTTGATTCAGTGATGCGAGTTTCATCAGGATTCCTTGCCCGGCGCACGCCAGGAATTCACATATTCGGGAACATCCACCACGGCAGCGGCTTCGCCGACTTCCAGGGCGCGGCGGGTATCGATCATCACCGCCACCTCATCGATAAAGCTGGCCGGATCGGTCTGCGCCTTCTTCAGCGCCTTGGGGTGCGGGCCGTGGGGGAAGCCGCACGGGTGCAGGGTGACCATGCCCTGCTCGATATTGTCGCGACTGAAGAAGTTGCCACGGTGGTAGAACAGCACTTCGTCGTAGTCGTCGTTGTTGTGATAGAACGGCACCTTCAGCGCGCCAGGGTCGCTTTCCACCGGGCGTGGGGTAAAGGTGCAGATGACAAAACCGTTGGCCACAAAGGTGGTATGCGCCGAGGGCGGCAGGTGGTAGCGGTGGCTCATCAGCGGGCGGATATCGCGCCAGTTGAGGCGCACCACGGTGTTGTCGCCATGCCAGCCGACCACATCCAGCGGGTTGTAGGGATAGGTCACGGTGCTGACCTGACCGCGCCGCTTGATGCGAATCTGCCAGGTGTTTTCGTCCTGCTGGGCCTTGAAGGCGTCATCGATGCGCGGATGATCGAGCACCGCTGGATCGAAGATCGCCTGCGGGCCGAGCAGGCCCTTGTCCGGCAGCTGATAGGCACCGTCGGTGCTCTCGATCAGCAGCATAAAGGTCGGTTCACTGGCCTCGATGCGCCAGGCAGTGCCGCGCGGAATCAGCAGGTAATCGCCGTCACGGTAGGTCAGATGGCCGAAGTCGCAGTAGAAGTGCCCTGCCCCCTCATGGATAAACAGCAGGTCATCGCCATCGGCGTTACGCACCAGATGGCGCATGGCACCGTGGGTTTTCCACACGCGCAGCTTCACATCGCTGTTATGCAGAGTGAGCGGCGCGGCCAGCGGGCAGTCACGCTCGCTGGAAATATCATTGAAGTTGAACGCATGGGGGCGCAACGACCCCTGCCAGTCGATCCAGCCGGTGGGCGGATGCTTGTGGTGCAGGTGCGCGGTGGGGCCAAAAAAGCCCTCGCGGCCCATCTCGCGCTCGTAAGTGCCCTCGGGAAAGTCGCAGTGCGCCTGACGCGAACACTCGCCTTCACGCAGGGGAAAACTGATCCAGTTACGGCTCATGGCCGGTGTCTCCTCAACTCGACAGCTGTGGCGTAGGGTGGGTTAGGCGCAGACACGGTGAGCAGGATTGCCCCTGGTACCGGTGCGCCGTAACCCACCATTGCGGTGTCGGATTAATCAGCCTTGATCACGCCGCGCTTGATCTGGTCTTCCTCGATGGACTCGAACAGGGCCTTGAAGTTGCCTTCGCCAAAGCCCTGGTTACCCTTGCGCTGGATGATCTCGAAGAAGATCGGGCCAATCACAGTATTGGTGAAAATCTGCAGGAGGATGCCGTCATCACCCGGCGCGCCATCGATCAGGATGCTCAGTTCACGGAGCACGTCGGTCGGCTCGCCATGCCCGGCCACACGGGTGTCGACCTTGTCGTAGTAGGTGCCGGGAGTGACCATGAACTGCACGCCATTGGCCCGTAGCTGGCGCACGGTGGCGTAGATATCCTCAGTGCTCAGGGCGATATGCTGGATGCCCTCGCCGTGGTACTCGCGGATAAATTCCTCAATCTGCGACTTGTCGTCGGCCGACTCGTTGATCGGGATGCGGATCTTGCCGCAGGGCGCGGTCATGGCGCGCGACAGCAGACCGGTGAGCTTGCCTTCGATATCGAAGTAGCGGATCTCGCGGAAGTTGGCGATGCGCTCGTAGAAGCCCGACCACACGTCCATCTGTCCGCGCTTGACGTTGTGGGTCAGGTGATCGAGTTCCATAAGACCGACCGCATTGTCGTTTGGCGTGCGCCCTTCGATATATTCGAAATCGACGTCGTAGATGCTCTTGTCGCCGTAGCGGTCCACCAGATACAGCAAGGAGCCGCCGATACCCTCGACGCAGGGGATATTCAGCTCGCCGAAGTTGGCGTGGCTGCCCACCAGCTTGGCACCCTGGGATTCCACATAGGCGGCGGCCTGGGCCGCGTTCTGTACACGGAAGGCCATGGCGCAGGCACTCGGGCCGTGCTTCAGGCCGAACTCACGCACGTGCCCAGTGGGGCTGCCGTTAAGCACGAAATTGATATCGTTCTGCTGGAACAGCCAGACCTCTTTCGAGCGGTGCTTGGCGGTTTCGGTAAAGCCCATGGCGGTGAACAGCTCACGCAGCTGCTGGATGCCTTCCGGAGTCGGCGCGGTGTATTCGACGAACTCGAAGCCGTCGGTGCCGATGGGGTTGTGCTGCTCGATCTTGTTCACGGCGTTCATTGCGCCTCCTCGTTGTTGTTTTGATCAGCCGCCGCGTCAGCGGAATTGACCTCATAACAACCGAGCGCAGCCCCGCTAACAAGAGCAGCAGCGGGTAAGAACAACATCCTGAATGAGCTTAAACGGCAGACTTTCCGTACAGATCCAACAACCCGAGCGTGTTAACACCAAAAACACTCGCCTAACGTAACGTATTATTTACATCGTGGTGCGCCAGACTGCCACTCTTACACTGGTGGGTAGTGCCCAGCACCCTCTTACGCAGTTACCACGTGCGCACTGGCCGCGAACAGCAAAAAGCCCGGCCAATGCCGGGCTTTTGCCATAATCAGCTTGCGCGTGGAACAGACTCAGATACCGGATTCACCGGTCGAATCATCACCATTCGCGTCGCTATCAGTTGCGCCCTCACCCACAGTTTCAGCATCCTCAGCATCCTCAGCATCTTGCTTAGTGCTGTTCGAGAAGGCATTTTCCAAGCCCAGAACTGCGGCCAATGCTGCTGGTGTGGAGGCCACAACGGACATGGCCTTGGCCAAACCAGTAGTTGCCTTAGAACTCGCAGCTGCCGAGGTGGCTGCGCCGTGACCTTTACTCGAGTTGGCAGATTGGCCCTTGCCTTGGCCCAAACCATGCCCGGAACCGTTGCCGGAACCTTGGCCACCACCGTGACCACCGCCATTACCACCACCGTGGCCACCACCGTTTCCACCACCATGGCCACCACCGTTTCCGCCACCATGGCCACCACCTTCCTTGGCATAGGCGGTGCCTAATAACAGATGACCGTCATGATTGAGGCCACCGGTCAACATCAAGGCGCAAGCCGAAACAGCGAGAAGCGTGTTCTTCAGCATGGCAAAGTCTCCAGAATTCGATGAGCGAAGAAATACATTCGGATGCTCGTTCAAGTACACCGGTCAGTACTCTACTCCCTTGGCGTAGGCTGCCAATCGCCGCCAGGCAGCTACCCGCCTGGCAAACGTGAGCGTCCTCGCAATTCAGAAAAGACAACAGCCTGTGAGTGTTTGCGTGTTACTGGGCTGTTCATCTGCGCCACTAAACCAGAGGCTCTTAATGGCAGCCACGGCTACTGAATAGCTGGCCAGTTGCTCGACTGCAGCCGCTCCAGTGCACAGTGGAGCGGCAACGCTGGTCAGTGCTGCAAGTGACCATATAGCTTGGCATACAGCCCGCCTTCGGCGATCAGCTGCTGGTGGCCGCCATCTTCGGCGATGCTGCCGCCGTCGAACACCAGCACCCGATCCGCCTGCTTCACCGCACTCAGGCGGTGGGCGATGATCAGGGTGGTGCGGCCGTTGAGGAACTGGTTAAGCGCCTGATGCAGGGCGTATTCGGTGGCGGCGTCGAGGGCAGAGGTAGCTTCGTCGAGGATCACCACCTTGGGTTCGGCCAGGACCATACGGGCGATCGCCAGGCGTTGGCGCTGGCCGCCGGACAGGCGCACGCCGCTGCGACCGACCATGCTGTTCAGGCCTTGCGGCAGGCTGCGGATGGTGTCGGCCAGCTGAGCGATTTCCAGGGCACGCCAGCACCCTTCATCACTGCGTTCGCGCCCCATGCACAGGTTGGCGCGCACCGTGTCGTTAAACAGCGCCGGGTGTTGCAGCACCACCGCGACGTTTTCGCGCACGCACTCCAGGCCGATGTCCTCCTGGCTGCTGCCGCCGAAGCGGATAGTACCGGCCTGGGGTGTGTAGAGCCCCAGCAGCAACTGCACCAGGGTGCTCTTGCCGCCGCCGCTGGCCCCGACTATGGCCACCTTCTCCCCAGGCGCGATGCTCAGGTTGAGGTGGTTGAGGACCGGTTCATCGTTGTAAGCGAAAGTCAGCCCGCTGACTTCGATACCCACGGTGTCGCGGCCCTTGAACGGGTCGACCCGCCCCGGGTAGTGCGGCTCGTCCTGGCGCGCCAGCAGCTGGTTGATCCGGGTCAGCGCGCCGCCGGCGGCATAGAAGGCGTATTGCAGGCTGAGCAGCTGCTCGACCGGACCGATCATAAACCACAGGTAACTGAACACCGCGAGCATCTGGCCGATCGACAGGTCGGAGAACAGCACGGTGAGCATGGCCGCGGCGCGGAACACATCGATACCGAACTGGAACAGCAAACCGCTGGCACGATTGGAGGCATCGGTCCTCCACTGCGAGGCCATGGCATGGTCGCGCACCTCCCGAGCCCGGCCGCCGAGACGACCGAGGAAGAAGCCCTGGCGGTTGCCGGCACGGATTTCCTGGATCGCATCCAGGGTTTCGGTCAGCGCCTGGGTAAAGCTCGCCGTGCTGTCGTTTTCCAGTTTCTTCAGGTGCTTGACCCGCTTGCCCAGCAACACCGTGGCGTAGATCACCAGGGGGTTGAACAAGAGGATCAGCAGCGCCAGCTGCCAGTGCATCCAGATCAGGATGGCCGAGGTGCCGGCCAGGGTCAGCATCGCCACCAGAAAGCGGCTCAGGGTCTCGCCGACGAACTTGTCCAGGGTCTCCAGATCGGTGATCAGGTGGGTGGTGACGGTACCGCCGCCAAGGCTTTCGTATTCGCCGAGGGAGATGCGCTTGAGCCGTTCGATCAGGCGGATGCGGATACGGTAAACGATGTCCTTGGACAGGCGCGCGAACAGCTTGGCCTGCAGCACGTTGAAGATCAGCGCCGAACCGCGCAGCAGCAGGGTCAGCACCAGCATCAGGCCGATATAGCCGGCAGCGGTTTGCCATTGCCCGGGCAGGAAGTTGTCCATCACCTTGAGCGCCGCATCGCCGTCCTGCAGCAGCACTTCGTCGACCAGCAGCGGCAACAGCAGTGGAATCGGCACGCTGCACAGGGTGGCGAACAGCGCCACCAGATTGGCCAGGATCAGGGCTTTCTTGTGGTGCAGGGCCAGCCGGCGGATTTCCGCCCAGCTCAGGCGATCAGGCATGGGCCGCACGCTCCAGCCAGCGCGCAAGCAACGGCTGCAGCACTTCAAGGGGTTGATAACCGTTGGTCAGCAGCGCCAGCTGGCCGTTGCGTTCGGCCAACAGGGTGGGGAAACCGGCGATGCCCAGGTCCTGCACCCAGCTGACATCGGCAGCGGTGGCGTCGCGTTGCGCGGCACTGTCGAAGGCTTCGGCAAACACGATGCGCGGAACCCCGGCGCGCTCGGCCAATTCCACCAGCACGCTGGCGCGGGTGACATCCACACCTTCGGTATAGAAGGCGCGCTGGATCAACTGAGCCAGCGGCCAGACCATATCCGGAGCCAGGCTGCGCGCGGTGACCAGAGCGCGACAGGCCGGCTCGGTGTCGTACACCAGCCCCTCGGGCAGGCCGGCTTCGAAGTTGAACAGCTGACCGGTGCTGGCATTGACCGCCTGCCAGTAGCCCAGGTAACGCACCCGGGCGGCCGCATCAATGGCCACGCCATCACGGCGCAAACCACCCAGCACCAGCTGCAGGCCGACGCCTGCCGCCGCAGCCTGCTCGGCAAGGGACTCGAGCACCGGGGCAAAGCCCCAGCACCAGGAACACATCGGGTCCATGACATAGAGCAGGCGTGCGTGCATGGTTAAGCCTCGCGCGATTGTCGGGGGTTGTAGCCCAGCGGGTGCGGCTGATTGCGCGCCTTGGCCAGTTCGATCTGACGCTGACGCTCGCGGGCACCGGCGCGGGTTTTCTCCGGCAGCGAGTCCCAGCAATGTGGGCAACTGACGCCCGGGGTGTAGAACTCGGACTGACGATCTTCCACCGACACCGGGGTGCGGCAGGCGTGGCACTGGTCGTAGTCGCCTTCGGAGAGGTCGTGGCGCACCGTCACCCGGTTATCGAAGACGAAGCAGTCGCCCTGCCACTTGGTTTCTTCCTGCGGCACTTCTTCGAGGTACTTGAGAATGCCGCCCTTGAGGTGGAAAACCTCTTCGAAACCCTCACCGAGCATATAGCTGGAGGCCTTCTCGCAGCGGATGCCGCCGGTGCAGAACATCGCGACCTTCTTGTGCTTGGCCGGGTCGAAGTGCGCCTTGATGTAGTCGGGAAACTCGCGGAACGACTTGGTTTTCGGATCGACCGCACCCTCGAAGGTACCAATCGACACCTCGTAGTCATTGCGCGTATCGATCAGCAGCACTTCGGGGTCTGAGATCAGCGCGTTCCAGTCCTTGGGCTCGACATAGGTGCCGACCTTCTGGTTCGGGTCGACGCCGGGAACGCCGAGGGTGACGATTTCCTTCTTCAGCTTGACCTTGGTGCGATAGAACGGCTGCTCATCGCAGTAGGACTCCTTGTGGTCGATATCGGCCAGGCGCGCATCCTGGGCGAACCAGGCCAGCAGGCCGTCGATACCGGCGCGCGAGCCGGAGACAGTGCCATTGATGCCTTCCTCGGCGAGCAGCAGGGTGCCCTTGATGCCGTTGTCCAGCATGGCCTGCAGCAGTGGCTCGCGCAGGGCCTGGTAATCGGGCAGGGAAACGAATTTATACAGCGCGGCGACAACGATCTTGTCAGTCATGTGCATGTCCTTCAGTAGTCGCCCACGTAAAGGGCGGACCGGGATACAAAAAAATACGCCGACCCAGGGTTGTTCACCTTGAGCCGGCGGTGGCGCAGTTTACGTTTCTTCAGGCACGGCGTGTAGGGGCCAATTGTCTCAGAACCGGTTTACGATCTGCTGCGCGTCGGCCCTGCTGCGTTAAAAGCAGGCTCGGATGCTCATGTACAACTCGTACACTCCGCGTCCTCGCCTGCTTTTGCCTTGCTGGTCTCTAGCTCGCGAGATCGTAAGCCGGTTCTCAGTGGCCGCCCTTGCAGGTCGGCGAGGCCGGCACGCTGCCCTGCTCCGCCCATTCGTCGGGGGTGTAGGTGTGCAAGGCCAGGGCATGGATCTGGCCCATCAGCTCGCCAACCGCGGCATAGGCCTTCTGGTGGCGCTTGACCGCATTCAAACCGGCAAACTGCTGGCTGACGATCACCGCCTTGTAATGGGTTTCCAGCCCCCGGCTGTGCATATGGCTTTCATCCAGCAGCTCGAGGTGCTGGGGCTGCAGTGCGGCAAAGGCCGCCTGCAACAGATCGATTTTCGGCATCAGAGCGCTCCCTTTATGGCGTCTTGGGGGGCAGCTTGGCGCTCATCTCTGCCAGCAGCTTGTTGACCTTGGGCACCGCGCTTTCCAGCTTGCTCTGGGTCAGCTGCGCCGACTGTGCAGTCAGGGACGGCATCTGCTCCAGAACCTTCTTGCCCAGGGGCGACTCGTAGAAGGTGATCAGGTCTTTCATTTCCTGTTCGTTGAAGTTGCTGGTGTACAGCTTGATCATGTCCGGCTTGAGCTTATCCCAGCCGATTGCCTGCTCCAGCGCGGCATTGGCCTGGGCCTGGTAAGTTTCCAGCAGGGCCCGATTGCCCGACGCTTCCTTACTCTCGGCAAAGCGCTGGGCAAACATGTCCCGCACCTGGCCATAAACCGGTACCGCCAGCTTGTCGGCGTGAGCCAGCAGCAGAAAACGCTCGGCATCGGCGGCATGACTGCGCGCATCGGCGAAAACCTGGGCACTGGTGCAAGCCAGCAGCAGCGCGGCACAGAGGGCGGATAAACGTGGCATCGATGACTCCTGGGTAAAGGATAGAGCCCTGTTGGACCCCTACAACCCGCATTTTGTCCCCAAGCACCGTGTGCACTCAAGCGTGGCGCAGCGCACAAAGCGACTGTGCACTGGCGCACTGCGCGCTTAAAGGCCAAAATGCCAGTACTTGCCGGAGCGACTGCCGACTGGTCATGCTCGACGGATCAGCCATTTCCCGCTACGCCGGGTCGACTGGCAACTGCCTGACGCCCGTACACACATGGACGTGTTAGATGAACAGTTTCACCCTTCCAGCCCCCCTGGCAGCCATTGCGCTCTGCAGCGACCAGGGTCAGCTCAATCCGCAGGCCATTGGCTGGTCGCCACGCCCCCTGGTCGATTGCGCTATCCCCGGACACTATGGCCGGCGCAAGCGCTGGAATCACTGGTGCATCACCACGCCGGACTGGATGCTCTCGCTGACCCAGGCGAACCTCGACTACCTGGGCTATGCCGCCGCCTACTTTCTTGACCTGCACAGCGGCCAGGCCTTCGAATTCAGCCAGTTTCGCCTGTTCGGCATCGGCAGCCACCTGCCGGACCATCCCCAGCAAAGCCACGAATTCAATCATCCGCGCCTGCAGCTGCGGGTTACCGAACATACCGGGCGTACCCGGATAAGCGTCAACGCCCCGGATATTGGTGGGCAGGCGCTGCATGTCGCCCTGGATATTCTTCGCCCGGCCCACCTCGACTCGGTCAACCTTGTGGTGCCGCTGGGCCCAGGCAGCTTTCATGCGACCAGCCGGCAACTGGGCCTGCCCTGCAATGGCAGCGTGCAGCTGGGCAAGCAGCACTACAGCTGTGTCGGCGGCCAGAGTTTCGCCTCCCTGGACTTTGGCCGCGGCGTCTGGCCGCTCAACAGCCACTGGACCCGCGCGGCCTTCGCCGCCCCCGGCGGCATCGCCGGCAATTTCGGGGCCGGCTGGACCGATTACAGCGGCCTGACGGAAAACACCCTGTGGTTTGGCGGCGAGCTGCAGCACCTCAATGCGCCGATCAGCATCACCCCGACCACCCCCGGCCTGCTGGCACCCTGGCAGCTCAGCAGCGCGGACGACACCGTCAGCCTGACCTTTACCCCGCGCCAGCGCCATCAGGCCTACCGACGGCTGGGCCCCTTCTATGCCGATACCCAGCAATGGTTTGGTCATTACCAGGGCGTACTGCGCGGCCCGAAGGGCGAACGGGTTCCCGTCAATAATGCCCTGGGCTGGCTGGGCGAGACCCACGCCCGCTGGTAATCCTCGGCGCATTGGAACCTCTGGCCCTTCGCGATAGCCTAAGCTTGCGCCACCTTCCGGAGAGCCACCATGAGCCGTACAGAGACTGACAGCCTAGGCCCCATCGATGTCCCCGAAAACGCCTACTGGGGCGCACAGACCCAACGCTCGCTGATCAATTTCGCCATTGGCGAGGAGCGCATGCCCCTGGCCGTGGTGCACGCCCTGGCGCTGATCAAGAAGGCCGCGGCACGGGTCAACCAGCGCATCGGCGAGCTGCCCGCCGATATTGCCCGGCTGATCGAACAGGCGGCCAACGAAGTCATCGCCGGCGAGCACGATGAACAGTTCCCCCTGGTGGTCTGGCAAACCGGCAGCGGCACCCAGAGCAATATGAACGTCAACGAGGTGATCGCCGGCCGTGCCAACGAACTGGCCGGCGGCGCGCGCGGCGGCAAGAGCCCGGTGCACCCCAACGACCACGTCAATCGCGCCCAGAGCTCCAACGACAGCTTCCCCACCGCCATGCATATCGCCACCGCCCAGGCGTTGCAGCAGCGGCTGCTGCCAGCCATTCGCGAGCTGCGTGACGGCCTGCAGGAACAGGCCGAGCGGCATGCCAAGCTGGTCAAGACCGGGCGCACCCATATGATGGATGCCACGCCGATCACCTTCGGCCAGGAGCTCTCGGCCTTTGTCGCCCAGCTGGGCTATGCGGAAAGCGCTATCCGCGCGGCCCTGCCCGGTGTCTGCGAGCTGGCCCAGGGCGGCACTGCGGTTGGTACCGGGCTCAACTCGCCGCAGGGCTTTGCCGAGGCCATGGCAGCCGAACTGGCGGCCCTCAGCGGCCTGCCGCTGGTCAGCGCCACGAACAAGTTTGCCGCCCTGAGCGGCCACGAGCCCCTGGTGCAACTGTCCGGGGCCTTGAAGGTGCTCGCCGTGGCGCTGATGAAGCTGGCCAATGACCTGCGCCTGCTCGGCTCCGGCCCCCGCGCCGGCTTTGCCGAAGTGCGCCTGCCGGCCAATGAGCCGGGCAGCTCGATCATGCCCGGCAAGGTCAACCCAACCCAGTGCGAAGCCCTGTCGATGCTGGCCTGCCAGGTGCTGGGCAACGACACGACCATCGCCTTTGCCGCCAGCCAGGGGCATCTGCAGCTCAATGTATTCAAGCCGGTGATCATCCATAACCTGCTGCAATCGATACGCCTGCTGGCCGACGGCTGCCACAACTTCCAGCAGCACTGCATCGCCGGCCTGCAAGCGGATAGCGCGCAGATGGCCGCGCACCTGGAGCGCGGCCTGATGCTGGTGACCGCGCTGAACCCGCATATCGGCTATGACAAGGCCGCAGAAATCGCCAAGAAGGCTTATCAGGAGGGCAGCACCCTGCGTGAGGCCGCGCTGCAGCTCGGCTACCTGAACAACGAACAGTTCGACGCCTGGGTGCGTCCCGAAAACATGCTGGAGGCGGGTCAACATGAGTGAAGCAGCAAAGAGCGGCGCAACGCCGCTGGAAGGCGATGGCAAGCGCATTCTGATGATCCTCGGCACACCGAAAAGCGCCAGCCTGTGCCACGCTCTGGGCGAAGCCTATGCCCAGGGCGCACGCAGCAAAGGCCATGTGGTGCGCCAACTGAAACTGGGGGAAATGAGCTACGACCCGGTGCTGCGCGACGGTTACGAGCAGAGCCAGCCCCTGGAGCCGGACCTGCTGGAAGCCCAGCGGCAGATCCACTGGGCCGAGCATCTGGTGTTCGTCTACCCAGTCTGGTGGGGCGGCATACCGGCACTGCTCAAGGGCTTTTTCGACCGCACCTTTCTGCCCGGCTTCGCCTTCAAGTACCGCAATCGCTCACAGCTGTGGGACAAGCTGCTCAGCGGCCGCACCGCCGATCTGCTGGTGACCATGGACACCCCACCCTGGTACTTCCGCTGGATCTACGGCGCACCGGCACACCGGCAGATGACCCGGACCATCCTCGGCTTCAGCGGTATCAAGACCCGCCGTCTGGCGGAATTCGCCCCGGTCCGCCCCTCCTCCGAAGAACAGCGGCAGAGCTGGCTGCGCCGCGCTGAACGCCTGGGCCTGCGCGCCTAGAAGCCTTGGTGTAATCCAGAAGCTATCGCAACCATAGCCCGGTCGTGGTTTTCACCAGGGCTCGCTCAACGATCAGCCGTCGACCCGGGAGCGGAACAGCGCCTGATGCTCGCGGCACTGCTGGGCCGCGAGCAGGAACACGCCATGGCCGCCACGCTCGAACTCCAGCCAGGTGAAGTCGACTTCCGGGTACAGCGCTTCTACATGCACCTGGCTATTGCCCACCTCGACGATCAGCAGGCCACGCTCGGTCAGGTGATCGGCGGCCTCGGCCAGCATGCGTCGCACCAGGTTCAGGCCATCCTCGCCACAGGCCAGGCCCAGGGCCGGCTCATGCTGGTATTCGGCCGGCATATCGGCGAAATCCTCGGCATCCACATAGGGCGGGTTGGAGACGATCAGATCGAAGCGCTGGCCCGGCAAGCCGGCAAAGCCGTCGCCCTGCACGGTGTACACGCGCTCATCCAGGCCATGCCGTTCGATATTCTGGTTGGCCACTTCCAGGGCCTCGTAGGACAGGTCGCCAAGCACCACCTCGGCCTCGGGGAACTCATAGGCGCAGGCGATGCCGATGCAGCCCGAGCCGGTACAAAGGTCGAGGATGCGCTGGGGCTCCGGGCCCAGCCAGGGCTGCAGGTGCTGTTCGATCAACTCGGCAATCGGTGAACGCGGCACCAGCACGCGCTCGTCGACGATAAAGGGCAGGCCACAGAACCAGGCCTCGCCCAGCAGGTAGGCGGTCGGCACGCGCTCATCGATGCGCCGCTTGAGCAGCTCATGCAGGTGCGCATGCTCGTCGTCTTCGAGGCGGCAATCGAGGTAGCTGTCGGCTATTTCATAGGGCAGGTGCAGTGCTCCCAGCACCAGCTGACGCGCCTCATCCCAGGCATTGTCGGTGCCATGGCCGAAAAACAGCTCTTCGCCCTGAAAGCGGCTCACCGCCCAGCGGATATAGTCGCGCACGGTGCGCAAGCGGGTGTTGAGAGCAGGGGTGGCGGTCACGGCAGCGGTCTCCGGGGGCTAAAGATCGCGCATTCTAGCCCAAGGACGCATCCCTGCACGAAAACGCCGCGCTGGTACTCAAGTAGCACTGCCAAAGCCCAGGGGACAGGCATATAATTTGTAACACTTTCTCAACCCTTCCCTCCCCCTCCTCCGAGACCTCCACAAAATGGTCATAGATCCGTTCTCGATCACGGGCTTGCTCGTGCTGGCGATATTCCTGATTGGCATGACGCTGATCGTGTTTGAAGCACAACTGGAAATGGATAAGTTCAAACCGGCGATGTTCATGATGTCCGGTCTGATCGTTATCGGTGCCCACTATGCAATCAACGACCCCAATGGCTTCCAGTATTTCCTCCATGCGCAGAATGAGACCAAGGGAGAACTCTTTGGCCTGATCGCCTTTATGGCGTTTATGTGGATGGTGGTCGAACTGCTCAACGAGCGGAACGTATTCACCGCCCTGAACGGCTACCTGATGCGCAAGGGTCTGGGTGCCAAAGGCATGTTCTGGGCTACCGGGGCATTGTCGGCGCTGCTCTCGCCCTTTCTCAACAACATCACCACGGCGATGATCTTCGGTAAAACCGTCAAGAGCATCTCCACCAACCAGCGCTACACCCATATATCGCTGTGCAATATCGTCGTAGCGTCCAACAGCGGGGTGTGGTTTCTCGGCACCTCGACCAGTCTGATGGTGGTTCTGGCCGGGAAAATCAGCATCGCCGGGCTGTTGCTGCTGATTCCTTCGGCGCTGATTGGCTGGCTACTGTTCGCTGCCACCCTGCACCTGTTCTACCTGCGCAAACTGGACGGCGAAAGCCTGGTGCATATGGCCGACCAGGCGGAAACCGGCCTCAAGCCGGGCGGCGCGGGCCTGGCGATCGTCGGGTTCTTCGCCGTGGTTGGTGCGGTGCTGTGCAATATCCTGCTGAAAGTCAGCATCGAATTCGCCATCGGCATCGGTCTGGGCTTTGTCGCCCTGTATGCCTGGTTGCTGATGCAGCGCGGCATCGAACTGCCCTGGCAGGATCAGCTGCAGAAGGTCGAGTGGAACGCCCTGCTGTTCTTTATCGGCATCATCACTTCGGTGGCCTGCCTCAATCATGTCGGCTGGCTGTCGTATATCTCGCAGCTGTTCGAAGTGATGAACCCCACCGCGGTCAACGTGGTGCTCGGGGTAGCGTCCGGGGTGATGGATAACGTGCCGGTGGAAGCGGCTGCGCTGATGTCAAACCCGCAGCTGGGGCTCAATCAGTGGGCGCTGAATGCGCTGATGGTGGGGATTGGCGGCTCGCTGACCGTGGTCGGTTCGGCCGCCGGGGTGATGGCCATGTCCCTGGACAAGACCTACAGCTTCGGTGTGCACCTGAAGTTCCTGCCGGCCATTCTGGTCAACTTCTTCGGTTCGCTGGGCGTCTGGTACCTGCAGTTCGAGCTGCTAGGCCTCTACTGACCCCAGGCCAAGCGGGCCGCGCCTGGGCATGTTCCAGGCGCGGTTCAGCCGCGCTTCTGGCGACCCGGCTCATCACGTTTGAGACTTAGTTCGCGCAGCACGGCGATGGAAACCGCCAGGGCGAACAATAACCAGAAGTGTTCGGAAAACAGCGATACCAGGCTCATTGGGCAACTCCTTTTGCTTTACGACACCCCATCCTCGGGAGTGGTTCGATTCTGCTCGCCACTTCGGCCACACGCAAGAGCCGCCGCAGCTTGCCACTTTGGCCCATGCCGTCAGCGGAACACTGATTCAAACGCAATCATCCGCAAAGGTTCACAGCAGCAGCCCAGAGGCGGACAATGCAGGAAGTCGTCCATGCCAGCCTGGAGTTCCCTGCCATGTCCATCCCCCAAACCCTGTTCACGTTGACCGGCCGCGGCCATGCACCTGCCAGCCTGAACAATGCGACCCTGCTGATCATTGATGCTCAGGAGGAGTATCGCAGCGGCGTTCTGCAACTGCCGGGGCTGGATGCTGCGCTGGAAGAAATCGCCACCCTGTTGGCTGCAGCCCGCGCCCGGGGCTGCGCCATCGTCCACGTCAAGCACCTGGGTATTCCCGACGGCCTGCTCGACCCACGCGGCCCACGCGGCCATCACCTGCCGGAGGCCGCGCCGCTGCCAGGAGAAATCATCGTGGAAAAACGCATGCCCAATGCCTTTTCCGGCACCGATCTGCACGAACATCTGCAAAAGCTGGGACACTTGGACCTGATCATTTGCGGGTTTATGACCCACTCCAGCATCAGCACCACCGTGCGCGCCACCAAGGACTACGGTTATCGCTGCACCCTGGTCGATAGCGCCTGCGCCACCCGCGACCTACCAACCCTGGACGGCCAGGTGATCAGCGCCGCCGACATGCACCGCGCCGAAATGATCGCCCTGGCGGACAATTTTGCCGCGGTGGTCCCCCGCGCCAGTGCCTTGCTGTAAAGCCGAATGTCCTCACTCGCCGCGTGCAACTCGCGCACCCCGTTGAACCACGCCAGTAGCAGCAGGTCATACCGGCGTTAGCCTCTAAGGAATTCGCAATGAAACCATCCGATGGTTTTGATGCTCGCCGCTTGCGGCCCCGCAGCTCCGGCAACTGGCGCTCGCGCCTCGGTGCAGGGTTGGCAGCGCTGCTGTGCATGCTCGGCGTACTGCTGACCATGGCGGGCGCAGCAACGCTGCTCGGCCGCCCAGCAGCCCTAGGCCCGCTGAACGAGTCGCCGGCCGCCGGCGTGGCCTTTGTGGTAATCGGCCTGCTCCTGCTGTATTTCGCCATCATGTTCTGGCGGCGCTGTCGCCGCCGCATGCGCCAACACAGCGACCTGAGCCTCGCCCCGCACCTGATGAAAAAGCGCGACTGATAGCGGGCCGATCCAGTGCGCACTTGAGCCCGCACCTTGGTTACACTAGCGGCCTTCGCGGAGATATAGGGTCTGTTGCCGTTTCGTCGCGAGCCGCGTTGCTGCGCAAAATCTCGCCATGGCCGGGCGGCGCTCCGCTAGGCGGAGGACGCAGGTAATGGTTGCTCCCTTGCCAAGTCCTCCAACACCGCATGGCGAGATTTTGCGCGCAACCCGAGGGGCCGGGCCTGTTTTAGCGCGATACTGCGTTTCTCGACACTCATTTGGAACAACCAAACTTCGCGTCTCGTGCCTTGCCTCGCGCTAAAACAGGCTCCGGCGCGGCCGCGAACAAAACGGTAACAGACCCTAAATGCAAGACGACGATTTTTCTTTATTCAAAGCTGAGTTGCGCGGCGTCAAACCGATCAAACATGACCGCGCCGACACCGGCAAACCGAAACCCAACCGGGCGCAACTGGCTACCCTGCGCCAGGCCGCGACGGCGCGCGTGGAGTCGGTCAAGGTCGACGGCCTGTCCGACCAGTTCGTCATCGACGTAGGTGCCGAAGACCCACTGTACTGGGCCGCCAACGGCGTTCAGGAAGGCCAGATGCGCAAGCTCAAGCTGGGGCAGATCAGCTTTGAAGGCAGCCTCGACCTGCACGGCATGACAGTGGAAAAAGCCCGCGACACCCTGTGGGAATTTATCGCCGAGGCCAACAAGCTGGAGGTGCGCTGCGTGCGCATCACTCATGGCAAGGCCGTGCGCATGGATGGCCGCAAACCGATGATCAAAAGCCACGTCAACACCTGGCTGCGCCAACACCCACAAGTGCTCGGCTTCACCTCCTGCCTGGCCAAACATGGCGGCACCGGCGCGGTTTACGTGATGCTCAAGCGCACCATGATGGATGGCCGCGACGAGTAAGCAGGCCGCCGCCACACTTGCCAGCCCAGCGCTTGCGGCCTAACCTGCGCCCTTTGGAAAGACCTACGAGATTGTCCATGTCCCTGGAACAGCAATACACCGAGATCCTTGGCCAACTTGGCGAAGACGTATCCCGCGAAGGCCTGCTCGACACGCCAAAGCGCGCCGCCAAAGCCATGCAGTACCTGTGCAAGGGCTACCAGCAGACGCTGGAAGAGGTCACCAATGGCGCGCTGTTCAGCTCCGACAACAGCGAAATGGTGCTGGTGAAGAACATCGAGTTGTACTCGCTGTGCGAGCATCACCTGCTGCCGTTTATCGGTAAGGCCCATGTCGCCTATATCCCCAGCGGCAAGGTGCTCGGCCTGTCGAAGGTCGCCCGTATCGTCGACATGTACGCGCGCCGCCTGCAGATCCAGGAAAACCTCAGCCGGCAGATCGCCGAAGCCATCCAGCAGGTTACCGGTGCCCTCGGGGTTGCGGTGGTGATCGAAGCGCAGCACATGTGCATGATGATGCGCGGCGTGGAGAAGCAGAACTCCGCCATGGTCACCTCGGTGATGCTCGGCGAGTTCCGCGAAAATGCCGCGACGCGCAGCGAGTTCCTCAGCCTGATCAATAACTGATCAACCCCTGCTGCAAGAAGAAACCGGTCATGGGCCGGTTTTTTATTGACTGCACCCTACTGCGGCAAGGCGTCAGGCTGCGCCGCTCATATGCGTGCAAGCCTGCTGTCGTAGGGTGCGCCGCGCGCACCAAGGTGCCCGCCGCCTAGGCTGGTGCGCACAGCGCACCCTACCGGACCGCTGCGCAGGGCTTACTGGCCCTTGAACGGCACCCGCGGCTTGGTTCGTAACGGGTCGAGCAAACCCGACAAACCGTTGTGGTCGATCTCCTGCATCAACGCCAGCAGCCGGCCGACTTCACCCTGGGGAAAGCCTTCGCGAGCGAACCAGTTGAGGTAGTTACCCGGCAGATCAGCGAGCAGACGGCCCTTGTGTTTACCGAAAGGCATTTCGCGGGTGACCAGCAACAACAGATCTTCGGGCTTCATCGCAGGCTCGGCAGGGTTGGGCAATCGAACGCGGATTATGCCGTTCGGCCCAGGGCCAGGCCAAGGCGGAAAAACTCGGGTAAGCTGCGCGCCCCTGTTTATCGACCCAAGGTTTGCCCCGCATGATTATCAAGGCACTGCGCATCGGCCTCGGCCAGTTGATCATCTTCCTCGACTGGATCAGCCGTCCGGCCAAGCTCAAACGCACCCCGCAAGCTCAGACGGCGGTCGAGCAAAGCGCCAGCAACCTGGCGCTGTACCAGTTCCACGCCTGCCCGTTCTGCGTAAAAACCCGCCGTACCCTGCACAAACTGAACGTGCCAGTGGCCCTGCGCGACGCTAAGAACGACGCCCAGGCGCGTAGCGAGCTGGAGCAGCAAGGCGGAAAAATCAAGGTGCCGTGCCTGCGCATCGAAGAAAACGGCCAGAGCACCTGGCTGTATGAGTCCAAGGCGATCATCGCCTATCTGGACGAGCGCTTCGCCGGCGCATAACGCCCAGGACTGCGCCAGGGGTTGCCCCTGGCGCAGGGTTACACGGGCTTACTTGATAAAGTACTTGCCCCAACGCTCGATATTGCGCACCGACTGCTGACGCTGCAGGGCACGGCCTTGTTGGGCCTGCTCGACGGCGGCAATTTCATCGTCGATGACCTTGGTCGACAGCGACAACCAGCTGGTGGCAAAGGCCATGGCGTCGCCATGCAGCTCCAGCGCATCCATATTGATATTGCTGATGTCGTCGCAGGCATCGTGGTAGCACGGGTCGAACGGCTGGTTGGCCGCACCGCCGAACTTCTGCGCCTGCTCCTCGCTCTTCAGGTCTTCAGCCCCGGTAAACAGACCGCCAAAGGCGATGCTTTCCTCGAAGAACTGCGCATAGTCGGAGCGGAAGTCGATCTCGGTGCCCTCTGCCGGCGCGCCGCGCAGGTCGAAATAGGCTTGCAGCAGACGCTCGATGGCAGCCGAACCGGGTGGACCCTGCAGGCCGAAGTCCGAACCGTCGCCATCATAGATAAAGTTGCCGAAATTCGGCGACGCGATCATGTCGAAGTTCAGGTAGGCCCTGATCTGCTGTTTCTCCTCGTCCGGCAGCTGGCTGGCGTAATAGGTGGAACCGACCAGCCCAGACTCTTCCGCGCCCCACCAGGCGAACCGTACCTGATTGAGCGGGTGGGCCTTGCTCATCAGCACTGCCATTTCCAGCAGCGCAGCGCTACCCGAGCCATTGTCGTTGATGCCGGCACCTTCGCCCACCGAATCCAGGTGCGCGCCGACCATCACCACATTGTTCGGGTTGCCGCGCCGGGTCTGGGCAATCACGTTGTGGGTTTCGGTACGGCTACGCTCGACGTCGGCCACCATGCGCACTTGCACCCCTGCGGTCTGCGCCCAGTCGGCACCGATATCGTAGGTGGTGAACAACACCGGGATACCGCCGGCATAGGTATCGCCCAGGGTCGCGTTCATCAGGCCCTTGCGATCCTCGCTATCGCCCTGATTGAAGATGACCGCCCCCGCCGCACCAGCCGCTGCGGCATTCTCGGCCTTGATCTGGAAGGTACAGCTGCCGCGCTGAACCAGGGCGATGGAGCCACTGGGGAAGCCGGCGAAATCCTCTGCCTCGCAACCGCTGCTGGAGCTATTGCCGGCACCGAGCATCAGATCCACCGGCACCACGGCGGCGCTGACATCGCCGGCTTCGGTTTGCGACAGGTAGGTGAAGTCCTCGTCCCAGACATAGTCGGTCGGCGTCGGCAACAGCATGCTCAGGGTGCCTGGGCCAATCGGCTCGTAAGAGGTGAAGGGGAAGGCCTGCAGGGTAACGGTATAGCCGGCACGCTCCAGGGTGCTGCGCACGTAGTCGACCGAGGCCTGATAGCCGGGCTGCGCGGCGGCGCGGTTACCGCCATTGAGGCTGGCGATATCCTGCAGGGCTTGCAGACGGGTCATCACCTTGCTGGCCTGCATGCAGTGGGGCAAGCCCAGCGGAGTGCCCACCAGCAGCGGCGATTTGCACGCCGATAGCGGCGGTTTGCCCGGTGTCCAGAAATCATTGAAGCGCTCGCTGTCACTGGGCGAGGCGGCAATACCGGCGGTGGAGGCGATTAAAGCGAGCGAACCAACAACCCAATGAACATTGTTCTTCTTCGTCATGGGAAATCATCCTTGGATAGATAGTGTTGTGCTGGTCGTCTATGGCATCTGCCACTGCCCCCTACGGCTCCCTGGAGACGCGACCATAAGCAGTGACTCACGCCTGTCCTTTCGGTTCGCCATTTATGGATCGAATGCCGACCCCGCGCGCAAATTTGAGCACTAGGTCAAAAAATGCCGGGGCAAATGAGATCTGGGCTGTATCAGAAGGGCTCTGCAGGATGCGCCGTGCGCACCGCTGCAGCCCAAAAGCCGTTGGGCCACGCGGCGCAGCCAGGCTAACTGACACTCAAGCGCCGGCACCTGGACGCAAAGCCACGGCCTGAGGAATTGGCCACGGCGCGCGCCTAGGCCAATAGAGCAAACCGGACCGACCCGCGGCCCGGCTAAGCGCGGCGTTACTGCGCGCCCTGCAACTCGGTCACGACGAACTTGCTGCCCTGCTGCTCGACGACAAAGCCGACCTTGTCACCCACTGCGACCCCTTCGAGCAGAGTAGCGTCCTTGACGTCGAACACCATGGTCATCGGCGGCATGCCGATATTGGCAATGGGGCCATGGCGCAGGGTGATCTTCTGCCGGGCCGCATCGATCTTGCGCACCTCGCCCTGGCTCATGCTGGCGTTGACCTGCGCGGCATCCTGGCCCTTGTCGCTGGCATATTCATCACTGGCTTGTACGGTAAATGCCAGGCTGCCCAACAGGCAGGCGATCAGTAGTTGCTTCATGGTCTTGCTCCTCAAGTCAGGCGACCCAGCGGCCGCCCTGATCATTTATCGGCCCGCGCAAGGTTTGCGCTGCCGCTACTGCCCCGATCAGCACAGGCTGATCCGGATTTGCACGCTTGCGTCAGTTCGCCATAACCCGCACCTTGCCGACCATTCCCGCCTGGTAATGGCCGGCAATCAGGCAGGCAAAGTCGAAGTCCCCGGCGCGGTTGAAGGTCCAGATGATCTCGCCAGTCTGGCCCGGGCCAACGTGGGCCATATAGGGCTCGTCATGCACCATACCGGGGAACTTGACCATCAACGCCGCGTGTTTATCCAGATCGTCCTGAGTGCCGATGACGAACTCGTGCAGCACCTGACCGTTGTTGCGGTGGACCAGGCGAATGGTTTCGCCCTGCTTGACCTCAAGGCGGTCGGGGGTGAAGCGCATGGCATCACTCATGCCAATCTTGATGGTGCGGCTGACCTGCTCGGCATCGCCGGCAATGCCCCAGGGCTTCTGCTCCTTGATCACCGCCGCGCTGTGAGGCGCGTCAGGTTTATCGCCATGGGCCAGCAACGGGCTGCTGATAAAGACGCCGACAAAGCCCAGCAACAGGGCACTAAGGTTTGACGATAGATTCATGATTAATTCCTCGAATTGAATAAATGCTGCATGCCTGGTGTAGGAGCGGCTGGGCGGAGTGCCGCCCAGCGGGGTGCCGCCCAGCGGGGTGCCGCCCAGCGGAATGCCGCCCAGCCGCTCCTACAATTTTCATTAGTGGCCGTTGTGGCCGCCGGGTTTACGCACCTGCACCTCAACCGGCTCATCAATCGGCTGCTTGAGCGGCATCGACTGCCCACCGGCCTCGCTCGAACGCGCCGGTTGGGCCAGGTCCCCTTTCCATTCGTAGGCCACAGTGCCGGCCGGGTGCTTGAACCAACCAGGGTCGCGGTAGTCGCCCGCGGGCTGGTCCTTGCGCACCTTGAGCACGGTAAACATGCCGCCCATTTCCACCGAGCCGAAGGGACCGTCGCCGGTCATCATCGGTGCGGTGTTGTCCGGCAGCGGCATCTGCATCTCCGCCATATCGGCCATGCCGCGTTCGCCCATGACCATATAATCGGGGATCAGCTTGGCGACCCTGCGGGTCATGTCGCGGTGGTCGACGCCAACCAGGGTCGGGATGTCGTGGCCCATGGCGTTCATGGTGTGGTGGCTCTTGTGGCAGTGGAAGGCCCAGTCGCCCTCCTCGTCGGCAAGAAACTCGACCTGGCGCATCTGCCCCACCGCGATATCGGTGGTCACCTCCGGCCAGCGCGAACCCACCGGGGTCGGCCCGCCATCGGTACCGGTCACTTCGAACTCGTGGCCATGCAGGTGGATCGGGTGGTTGGTCATGGTCAGGTTGCCGACGCGGATCCGCACCTTGTCGTTATGCCGCACCACCAGCGGGTCGATGCCGGGGAAGATGCGGCTGTTGAAGGTCCACAGGTTGAAGTCGAGCATGGTCATGATCTTCGGCGTGGCCGCCCCGGGCTCGATGTCGTAGGCGTTGAGCAGGAAACAGAAATCCCGATCCACCTCGCTGATCAACGGGTGATGCGCCTTGGGGTGAGTGACCCAGAAGCCCATCATGCCCATGGCCATCTGGGTCATCTCGTCGGCATGGGGGTGGTACATAAAGGTGCCGGGACGGCGCGCGACGAATTCGTAGACAAAGGTCTTGCCCACCGGAATCGCCGGCTGGGTCAGCCCGGAGACGCCGTCCATACCATTGGGCAAGCGCTGGCCGTGCCAGTGAATGCTGGTGTGCTCGGGCAGCTTGTTGGTGACAAAGATGCGTACCCGGTCGCCCTCCACCACCTCGATGGTCGGCCCCGGCGACTGACCGTTATAGCCCCACAAATGGGCCTTGTAGCCCGGTGCCAGCTCGCGCACCACCGGCTCTGCCACCAGGTGGAACTCCTTGACCCCGTTGTTCATCCGCCACGGCAGGGTCCAGCCGTTGAGGGTGACCACCGGGTTATAGGGTCGGCCGTTCTGCGGTTGCAGTGGCGGCTGGGTATCGGCGCTACCCTGGGACACCGCTTCCGGTATGCCGGCCAGGGACACCCGACTGACCGCAGAGGTGGCGACAGCGGCGGTAATGGCGCTGGCACCGAGAAAGAAATCACGTCGTGAAACCATGGGAAATAGTCCTTGATCAGTGCCCGGCGGGCTCGTCGGTGGCGGCCATGGCCGGAGTGCTCGATGACAGGCTGGGCGCACCCAGCAGGGCCATATCCAGGTCGGCCTTGGCGATCCAGAAATCGCGCTGCGCCTGCAGGTAGCCATCCACCGCCAGCACCTGCTTACGCGCATCGGCCAGCAGCTCGAAGGTGCTGATAAACATGCCGTTGTACTGCAGGACATTTTCCTCGGCGATGCGCGCGCGCAGCGGCAGCACCTCGTCACGGTAATGCCGGGCAATGTCATGGCTGGCCTGGTAACCCAGGTAAGCCTCGCGCACCTGCGAGCGAGCGTTGATCGCCGTTTCGGCGGCGCGGTTGAGCATCTGCCGGTACTGCGCCTCGGCCTTGGCCACCTTGGCCCCACTCCAGTCGAACAGCGGCAGCTCGACGCTGATCTCGTAACCGCGCTGGGTCGGCTCCTCATTGGAGCGGTTATTCACCACGCCCAGCTCCAGCACGTTGATAAAGCGCGTGGTCTTGCTCAGCCCCAGGTTCTTGGCCAGGCGCTCGGCGTCCAGGCGCACGGCCTGGATATCCAGACGCTGGGCCATGGCCAGGCGTTCGACATCCGCCAGTTGCTCGGCCGTGGCCGGCAATTCGGGCAAGCGCGCAGGCAACTGGAAGTCGAGTTGCTCACCCCACAGACCGAGCAGACGAGTCAGCTGCTCGCGGCTCTGCACCCGGGCCTGCTCGGCGCGGATCAGGTTAAGCCCGGCATCGGCATAGAAGCTCTGTTCCTGGGCGCGCTGCAAGGTGCTGTAGTTGCCCACCGCCGCCAGCCGCCTGGCCAACTCGGCAGAGATTTCAGCCGACTCCATCACCTGGCCCATAAAGCCCAGGCTCTCCTGCGCCGCCACCGCGCGGTACCAGGCCTTGCGGGTCTGGCTGGCCAGCTCGAACACCGCCAGGCTGGTCTGCCGCTGCACCTGCTCGAAGCGCTTGGCCTCCATACCCGAGGTCAGCGGCATGGCGATCAGCCGCGCCAGGTTGATATGCAGGCCGCGCTCGTACTCCACCTCGCTGCCCTTCTCCAGACGGCCGAAGGAAAAGCCCGGATTGGGGATGCGTCCGGCCTGCACCCGTTCGGCCTCACTGATACCCAGCTGATCGAAACTTGCCTGCAGGCCGGGGTTGTTCAACAGCGCCACCTGCACTGCGGCATCCACCGTCAGCGGCTCGGCCAGCAGCTCGGCGACCCGCTCGGCCACCTGGCTGCGCTGCTCCGGGGTTTTCACCCAGGTGACCTGCTTGTCCAGCTGCGCCTGGCTGGCCTGCTCGACCGTGGCAAAACCGCCGTCCTGACTAAAACCAGCGCAACCGACCAGCAACAAGGGGCTACAGAGCCCTAACAGGCGTACGAAACCTTTTATGCGCCGTGCCTTAGTGATGACCATGCTGCTGCTCCATTGGCTTGGCCGGCGGCTCGATAGCCGGCTCGGTGGGCTGCGGTGCCGAAACTTCCTCGGCGTAAGGCTCCTGTGCGTAGGTGCGCCAGCCGCCGATACGGCCGACCAGCTCATTGGCCTCGCGCCAATCCTGCAGCGGTTGCTCGCTAAAACCCTGGTAGGTCTTGAGCGGTGATTGATAGTGCACAGCCGGCGTAGCGGCCTGGGCATCCAGTGGGTCGGGCAACTCGGCCCAGGCACTGACAGGCAGCACCAACAGAACCAGGCAGGCAAACGCGCGCCGGGCAAAAAACAAACGCAGCATCGAATGATCTCGCGTCAAGCGCAGTAGCCGGCAACAGGCCGGTCAGCCACGCAACTAAGACAAAGGCCATATACCGGTTAGCGGGTCTGGCAGCAGGCGCGGATTGGCCCCTCTCCCGGGGGGGGGTGAGGGAAGGACTCAGCGCATAGCCATAGCTAACAGGGCGATAGCCCAGTGGGCACTATTCAGTGCACTCCTGGCTTAGGCGAGAAACAGGCGGGGGGGTCTTTCCGGGGTCTCGGCGATAAAGCCGATAAAGCGATCCAGTCGTGCCAGGGACGGCTCGACAGCATGCGGCAGGCTATTGCTGGCAACCACCGTACTCAGCGCCACCGCACCCACGCAAAAGGCGCAGAGGCTGCATAGGCTGTTATCGGCGGGCTGTACGGAGGTGCTCGAGGGGGCGGCACTGTCGCCGCCATGATGCTCGCCATGGGCGGAGGCCTGCATGGCCTGGGGAGCCATGACAGCCGGGTGATGGGCCGCTATCTGCTGGCTGCTTGAATCGCCCGCCCCACCCTGAGTGAATGCACATAACTGCATGCCGACGGCTGCCATGCTCTGCGCCGGGAGGGCGAGCATCAGCATCCAGATCAGGGCAATTCGCAGTGTGCGCATGGCGATAGGGCTGTCTTCGAATAAAAGTGGGTGAGGCGGATTATCCACCGATTCGGTCGCTTGTCCATGGCCGGCAAGTGCCGGAGCTTGATTTCCCCACAGCCGACCATCGATATAACCCACCAGCCCCATGGGCAAACAACCGCCAGGCTGGCTATGATCGGAGCCCATGACAACCAACCCGCCCATCCGCCAACCCTGCCCGCCCGGAGCCTGCGACTGCGGCCGCGAGCAGCTGCTGGAAAGCGCCGACAGCGACCTGCGTATCCTGCGCCTGACCCGCCAGGAAGAGAAACGCCTGCTCGATCGCCTGGAAAACCTGCAGAGCCTGAGCGAGCTGGAAAAACTGCAGCAGCGCATGTACGAGCAACTCGGCATCCGCCTGGCCATCGCCCCCGGCTTCAATGAAGTGCGCAGCATGCGCGGCATCAGAATTGAGATCGCCGAACTCCCCGGCCTCTGCCGCAAAACCCGCCAGGCGCTGCCCACCTCCATCCGCCGCGGCCTGGAAAAACACCCGGAGATCGCCTACGACCTGCTTAACGCCCATGACCTGTTTCGGGATATTTGAGGGGTTGGGGAAAGTAGCCGAAGTCGGACAGAAGCGGATCGGCACAACGGATAGCTAACAGCTAAGAGAAACCATTCGCTCTAACATTCCGGATAAGGTCTATAAATATAAATAACCGGATTTATTACTTATAAGCAAAAAGCAATATTTATATTTCCAACCGCGATTAATATTAATTAATTTGGTTTATTTGCTAATTGTATTTATTAAGCATACGGTGGAGTGTCAATTACGACATTTAACTCAAAGGATCGGCATGAAAGCCAGCTTAATTTCTGTAGCTGTGGCAGCCGCCATCGTGGCTTGGGCCCCGATCAGTCTGGCTCGTGAGGCCGTTGCGCTTCCCGGTGTAGTCGGGGCTGAAGGCGAGCTCAATGGTGTCGATACTACGGGTGGTGCCACATTGACCATTACCGACGGTCAAAACATCAATACCAATAACGACCTCGGCGGTGCCTTTACCACTGACTCCAATAACACCGGCGACCTTCTGTTTCTCGGTGATTCAACCGTAACAGGGTCAACCGGCCAGCCAGACGTGCTGTTTCTAAATATCAGTGCTGGCGCTACTGGCAGTACGGTTAATTTTAATGGCGACGTATTCGCTACTACGTCCCAAATTAGCGGGGAAGGCATTGTAAATTTCAATGGTGACGTCATATCGGCACCTGTATTCGTAGGCGATGGCTTTCTTAATCTCGGCGCTGGTCAACTCCTGACGGGCGCAATCACGACTAATACTGCAAATACCGGCACGTTGACCCTGAATAACGGCAGTCATGTCGATGGGGCCATTGGCGGTGCAAACGGGCTGAAGCAAATTAATGTCTCTGGCGGTAATGCATCCATTACCGGTGCCGTACAAGCCCAAGGATTCAACCTCGGTGCGAATACCCTGGCCATTACTGGGGCATTGACCACTAACGCCAATGGCACGATTGCGACCTCTCTGGCCGGCAATACCGTCTACGGTAATATCCAGCCGTCCGGCGCTTCGAATATCAATGCTGCCGGTATCACGGTAATTCCAACTGTTACGGGCGTACTTACTGCGGGCACGACCTTCACGATTGTTGGCGGCCTGGCGGGCACCAACGGAGCGACTGTAACCGTACTCAACACCAACCCGCTCTACACCTTCTCCAGCGTGCCGACGACTACTGGCGATGTACTTATCACGGTTGAATCCGTTTCATTGGGCTCACCCGTTGCCGATGTGGCTGCGGGGGCACTGCTGGGTTCACCTGCTCCAGTGGGCTCCGATGTTCAAGTTGTTCAGGGTGCCGTGCTTGCTCTGCCCAGCGCATCAGCAGTCACCAATGCCCTGGTTCAGTTGGCCCCCAGCAGTACCAACCTGGCAGCCCCCTGGGTAGCAGGGCAAACGACGCGCCTGATGGAAGACATGCTGCAAGCACGTGTGGATGAAATCCAGAACCTGTGCTGCGACACCAGCTGTGGGACCGATAAGCCCCAGCAAGATCTGCGCAAGTGCAACGGTGATGAGCAACCGAGCAATTGGTGGGCCAAAACCTTTGGTAATGCAGGTAGCCAGGGTGATGTCGATAATAGCTTCGGCTACGACACTAAAACCTACGGTTTGGTACTGGCTTACGACCGGCCGGTGGGCGAAAACACCCGAGCGGGTATCAGCGCCGGTTATGCGAATAGCACCATTGACGGCAACAACTCTTCGGGTGAGACGACAATTGACTCTTACCAGCTGACGGGCTATCTCAATTACACCCCAGGCCCTTGGTATGTGCAGGGTGCTTTGACTGCCGGCATGGATCGATATGAAGGGGAACGCCAGATCACCTTCCCTGGCGTTAATCGCATGGCCAAATCTGACTACGACGGCCAGCAGTACACTGCTCTGGTTTCGGCCGGGAAGCATTTCTACTTCGATCAGGAAGTTACTGTTACCCCTTTCGCCTCGTTACAGACGTCGCTTATCAAAGTTGACAGCTATAAAGAAAGTGGCGCTGGCGGTTTGAATCATCGTGTGGATGACCAGGATTACAACCTGACCCAATCAGGCGTGGGCGTGAAGGTCGAACGTGTTATTCGATCCGGCACCAGCACCTACTCCCCTGAAGTTCATGTTAAATGGATGCATGATTTTAGCGATACGTCTACTGAGCAGACCGCAGCCCTCACCGGGGGCGGATCGGCATTTAACGTGGAAGGCATAGAGCAGAATCGGGACCTGTACAATGTCGGCGCTGGCATCACCTTCCTGTCCTGCAATTGTGATAACAGTTCCTGGACAGTCAAAGGGCAATATGACTACAAGTGGAATGACAGCGAGTACTCGTCCAATCAACTGTCACTTATAGCCAGCCTCAAATACTAAATAGGCGCATGTTGGCAGTGGTTCGTATAACTGCGTGATATTTTCGCGCAGTTCATCACCAACTGCTAAAAATGCAAGTGGGGCGCGGCGAAAACATACGTTAGCCAGCGCTCCAGCCTGCCCTCCACTCTTCAGGGTCCGAACATGGACTCCCCCGCTCCAATAGACATCCCCAGCCTCATAATGAGGCACGTTCAAATGCCTCGGGACTGACACCGCCCAAGTGACTGTGGCGGCGGGTTCGGTTGTAAAACACTTCGATGTAATCGAACACATCGGCCCTTGTTAGGGGCATCGACAGTGAACTCCAGGTTGAAATGGTTCGGGGCGATGATCGAGGGGCGAATTGAACACGGTGCTTTATAGCCCCGCTGGGCCTTAATCTTGTGACATCGCATCAACCGCGCAACACGATGCTTGCCACAGGTCTCACCAGCTTCCCGCAAGCCCCCCAACGACCCGACGCGCACCCTACACACCACGGCTGGCCGCATAGGCATCTCGGATTAACCGCAGCAGTCGATTCGTTGGGTGCTCATAGACTTCCTCCTATGCTCAAAGCATAGGCCGGGGATGTCTATCGGATCGGCGGTAGTCCATATTGACGGTTGCAGGCTATTAACAAGGTGGCGCTATGAGTATTTGCCAATTAGGTATCCTATCCGCCAAAACGCTAGCTATCGTTGAGCAACACAATGCCTGCTGGGCGCGGGGCGATATCGCCGGTATCGAAGCGCTGTATCACCCGGACATGGTCTTCATCGATCATTTCAGTGGCAACAGCTATAGCGGGGCAGCACTACGCGAACACATCCGCGACATCATTGCCCGTTCGTCCCTGGAAACTCTGGAGTACCTGGATAGACCTAGGGTCGATGGCGACACCGTCTTCCTGCGCTACTGCGAGGTGATTCGTGCCGCCAATGGAGATGTGCTGCTCAGCGTGTCTGCCTGCGATGCGGTGCGCATTGCCGACGGGAAGATTATTGAAATCAATGAATACGCGCTGCCGATGCACAAGCCGGATCAGCCGCAACGCAAGCAAGCCGCAGCCAGTAAAATTGGCCTCAGTCCTCGGGCACTGGGCTACCTACTAAAAGACCTATCGATTTACTTTGAACAGCAGCAACCTTATCTGGAGCCTGGTCTGTCTCTGTCGGACGTGGCCCGGGTCAGCGGCTACACCCGAAATCAGATTTCCTATGCACTGAATCAGGGGCTGGGGTTGAGCTTTTACCAGTATCTCAATCGGGCACGCATTCGCCATGTGCTGGCCAGCGATTCGGCTACCAGCATTGTCGAACGCGCCAGGGTTGCCGGGTTCCGTTCTACCAGCACGTTTTACAGTGCGTTTCGCGCGGTGACCGGACATGTGCCCGGTGAGCTACTGAAATAGCCCTGAATCAGTCGATGTCACTTCAATCAACGTGCCTGGGCATAGAGACGATGCCCGGCAAGACAGCTAAATTGCTGTGACACGGCCGCTTAGACGCCCCGACCACTCTTGTAGGTGGTCGGGGGGAATGACGGCTTATGTACCTGATTTAATTTTGGCCCAACTGCGGGTCATGGCACGCTGAACATTCTGAGACAGTTCACCCAGAACGTAGAGCTTCTTCATAGTTTCAGGTGTCGGATAGATGCCCGGGTTGTTGCGAATTTCTTCGGTCACCAGCGGCGTTGATGCAGCGTTACCGTTCGGATAAGCCACATAGTCTGTGACAGCCGCAATCACTTCTGGCTTCAGAAGGTGATTCAAGTACGCGTGGGCTGCATCGGGGTTCTTCGCGTCAGCCGGCAACGCCAGCATGTCGTACCAAGAAGCCGCCCCCTCTTTCGGAATGGCATAGGCAATGTTGACGCCATTCTTTGCTTCATTACTCCGAGCCTGAGCCTGGAACGCATCTCCAGACCAGCCCACTGACACGCAGATATCGCCATTGGCCATATCGGTGATGTATTTCGAAGAGTGGAAATAGGTAACGTACGGCCGGATCGACATCATCAAGGCCTCAGCTCTGGCGATGTCTTCTGTGCTGGCCGGATTCGGATTCAGGCCCTGATAAAACAGTGCAGCCGCCATGATTTCCTGCGGGGCATCCAGCATGGTTACACCACAAGCCGCCAACTTTTCCAGATTGTTTGGTTCGAAAATGACATCCCACGAATCAATCGTCTCCACACCCAGCGCCGCTTTGACCTTGTCGACGTTATAGATGATACCGGTGGTGCCCCAGAGGTAGGGGATGGCGTACTGGTTGCCCGGATCAGTGGTTTCAAGCACCTTCATCAGGTCAGCATCTAGGTCCTTCCAGTTTGGAAGCTTGGATTTATCCAGCTTCTGGAACACCCCTGCCTTGATCTGCCTGGCAAGGAACATGTTTCCCGGCACCACCACGTCATAGCCAGAGGCACCCGCCAGCAGCTTGGCTTCCAGGGTTTCATTACTGTCGAATACGTCGTAGATCACTTTGATGCCGGTCTCTTTTTCGAAGTTGGCATTGGTGTCTTCGGCGATGTAGTCCGACCAGTTGTAGACCTTCACCGACGTGTCTGCGGCCTGGGCAACACCGCCAGCAGTGGCGGCAAGGCACAGTGCAATTAGCATCTTGCTCTTACTATTAGCCATGTAATCAGCTCCAATTCTTAGAAGTCAGCCACACAGGCTGAGACATTTAGCCTTAGCCCCAAACAATTCTGTCAGCGGAATCGACTATCAACGCACGGCGTCGGCTACTGCATCCTGGATGCTTTGCGCTTCGGCAGGCGGATTTGCAGCCACTTCACGGATTGCTTCGGCAATCGCGGCGCAGCTGAACTCGAACACTTCGGGCGACATGGTCAGGGCCGGCTGCAGCCGGTAATGCCATTTGCCGCGCTGGGAGATACCCAGTACACCGCGGCGCAATACCGCATGGTGCACGGCGTACTGAAAGGCCGGTGCCGCCACATTGCTGGCTTTGCTCTGCACGAACTCGATGGCGGCCATGGCACCGACGGCACGTACATCACCAACCTGCTCGATTTCGGCTTTCAGCGGTGTCATGTGCTCAAGGAAAATCCTTTCCAGCAGGCGGGCATTTTCCAGCACGCCGCCGGCCTCGATCAGCTCGATACCAGCCAGTGCACCGGCACAGGCGGCCGGCGCAAAACCGTAAGTGCTGCCCAAATGCAGGTCGGTGTTACCCATGATCGCGTCGGTGCCGAGAATCGCAGCAATCGGCTGTCCGCCGGCGGCAAAGGCCTTGCCCAGCAGAATCAGATCAGGATCGATGTTCTGCCAGCGCTGCATGGCGAACATCTCGCCGCAACGGCCCATACAGGTCTGTACTTCATCCAGACAAAGCAGCCAGCCCCAACGTTTGCACAGTGCACCGAGGCGATCCCAGAAGGCTTGCGAGGGCGCGTGAATACCGCCCTCACCAAGCACCGGCTCGATCAGCACACCGGCAACCTGCCCCGGGTGCACCTGCTGGACCAGCAGATACTCCAGGTAGTCGAGCACTTCGGTGTCGTCGAACGGGCCGGGGCCCTTGCGGAAGGCCGAGCGGAAGCGGTTGGGGTAAGGCACCATGACCACCCCGGAAACAAATTGGGTGCGCCCGGAGGAAACATTCGACAGGTCGCTGGAGGCCCCAGCGGTCATGTAGGTCGACTCGCCATGGTACTGACCGCCGAAGGTGATGATCAGCGGACGCTTGCTGGCCTCGCGCATGAACTTCACCGCGCCTTCCACGGCCAACGTGCCGGATACCGAGTACTCGACCCGGTTGATTCGCCCCGGTGCGATAGCGGCGAGCTTTTCCACCAGCGGGTAGGCGGCGGTGTTGCTCAGCCAGCCACTGATCTGCATGCCGTGATCCTGCCAGGCCGCGTCCATGGCAGCTTTGACGGTGGGTGGAGTTGGGCCGAAAGGCGATGCGCCCCAGGCAGACAGATGGTCGGCAAAGGTGTTGTTGTCGGCATCGACAATCAGGTGGCCGCGGCGACTGGTTTCCACCAGGGGGTAAATGCTGTGGTCTGCGTTGCTGCTGGTCAGGTGTGGCGAGTAGCGCTCGAACAGCGCGGTGCTGGCCGGTCCCGGTAGCTGGGTGTTGACCTGGGGCAGTTCTTTATCATGCACGGACATGGCGGTTACCTTGTAGTGAGCGTGCTGTAAAGACTGCCACTCCGGTGACGCTTTTGCTTTTCGTGCGGGACCGCGCGAAAACCATGGTCATTTAGCCTCGGCCTGTTCTGAACTGTTCTCCGGCCGGCACCACTGCCCCCCTCCCCGCAGCCTTGCTTTGCATAGCGCGGTAGTAGCGGCGAATTTCCAGATCATAGAATGGTTGTCGCAGGCTCAACTCCATTCTGCGTTTCTTCATCTGCGGGTAAGTACGCGGCGTATAGCCACGGCTCACCCCCAGTACGGGTGAAACGGCAGGCTTTGTGGACTAGCCCTTCTCCGGTGGGTACCACCAGACTTCAACGGATGCCTGCTAAGCAGCTGCTGCGATAGTCCGTATATGGACTGTTCCGCAGTGGCTTAACACACCTGCTTTGCGTTTATTGGGGGCACTGCACCAGAGGCGATTCAGCGCAAGGTGTTGCGTCAGCAGGTGATAGCCCGCGTCTGCCGCCATGTCGCGGTGCTGCAGTGGGCCGACGGGCCGTTATGAATCATTTTTGCAGAGACGCGGAATAGCGCATGCGCCAACTTTGGGCGGATCCAGACGAAAGATTCCCGCCGCAAAAGGTCTTGGCTTTCTTTTGCACGGGAAAGATTACGGCGCTGCACTTTTTTGCTTGACCTTGCCACGATGGCAAGGAGGAAAGTCGAATCATCAAACACTACCCTTAGTAGGAGCGAGCGATGATTACCTTCGAAGTAAAAGACATGACCTGTGGACACTGCATAAAAGCTATTACCCAGGCTGTACTGACCGTGGACTCAACTGCCAAAGTGCAGATAGACCTATCTACGCACCGAGTCCAGATTGAGTCGGCAAGCGCCGAAGCTGAACTCAGCCATGCAATTGTGAAAGCGGGATACTCCCCGATCGCGAAAACGACCGAGCAAGCGTCTTCCGCGCCGATCAAGATGACAGGTCGCGGTTGCTGCTGTCATTAAGTACCACACAAGTGAATCGCCCCTAGTTTCGTAGACGTTGGATGGCCTCTTGGGGCCGATTCACGCCGTTTGCTGACGACAGCTTGGCGTCGCGACTGGCAGAGATCGGCCCAGACTGTGTGAAAACGTCGAGGGTGCTTAGATCTATCGCCAACACATTGTGCGTAATCCTGACCTCGCTTGGGCCAAGCCGCTTGCAGCCGCAGCGACGCCGTGTAAAATCCCGCGCCCGAAAATGCAGGAGACAACACGTTGGCCATTCACTATTCCGCGTCCCAGGAAAATATTGCATGCGGGCGCACAGGCTCGAACCTGAGCAGCACCCAGGATGTTTCCCAGGTCTCGTGCAAGCTCTGCCTTCGCAGCGTTGAAAAGGGCGCGACTGAACCTGTGCGCAAGACCCCCACCCTGGCCGAGCTTAGGGCCGAAGCAAAAGCCGCCAAGGCTGCCCTCGCAGCGGCTGAAATGGCGAAGCCAACCCCGTCCCTGACCCCGCGCGCCGAATGGCAGCAACGCCTGGAGCAGCTGCCTGGTAAGAACCGCGTCCCGCGCGGCGTGGCTCGGCAGAAATTTATCTAAGCCTGCTGGCATTCGTGGTTGCGCGTCCGGCTACAACCTTGATCTGCCGGAGCCATAAACCTCAGGATCAGAGCCGATTTACTTGAAAGCCGGCTCTGGCTCTTATTCCTCTCCCAAGCGATCTATTTCGGCTGGCTGCTACGCGCTATGACTCCGGCGATGGTGGAGCTGAAGGCTTCATGAGCGGTGTCGAGCAAAAGCTGGCGCTGTTCAGGATGCTCCAGATAGTCCAGACACAGCCATGCCGTGTTGCGAATGAGCAGATCAACTGCGCCGCGTAACATGGATGGCTCTACGGTACGAAGCTCAGGTAACTGCCGGAGGTCTTCGCACATGTCCTCCGCCAGGGATGCGAGCAACCGGCGCACAACATCCCGGAAAGGACCGGCGGGGCCATGCAGCTCTCGCAATGACACGGTGAAGATGTCCACGTTTTCAAGTGCCAGATCAAACAGCCACCCTACAACCACCTCCGACAACGGCGTTCCGGGCTTCACATTGGCCCGGGCTTCGCGAATGCCCTGCCTGACCTGAACAGCAAAATCCTCCGCCATTACTCTCAGCATCGACTCCATATCCTCGAAGTGACGATAGAAGGTGTTGTGGTTCAAACCAGCTTCGCGCGCGACCTCCCGTAATACCAGCGCATGTGGGCTGCCACGGAGCACAGCCAGCTTCGCGGCGGCGGCCAGCAACAGGCGCTTGCCCTCGGGTGTCATGACGGCAGATGCCCGTCCCATAAATACTCCTGTTGACGCTCAGTATCCAACTGGCTACTTTTGTAGCCAACTGGATACCCGGGTAGCCAGTTGGCCATTTAAGCGAACAACGGCGAGGCTTGTCCATGAAGATTCGGCGCATATGTGATGCCAACTCCCCCCAGGGGTCGCGGCTCGAAATCGTTGAGGGAGAGCCCGGTGCGGCAGTCCCCTACTGGCTGCAGGAACTTGCGCCAGCAGAGCCGGGTGCCGGAGGGGCAATGCTGCCTTTTCAGCCGCGCTCTTTTCGGGACTGTATGTTGTTCGAGCAGCACTGGATTCAAGCTTCACGTGGGTTCGTGCGGCGCTTTATGCCGGGCGCTTTCCGAATCACGCAGCTCTATGAAGGCATCCTGCGACGCCCTTTCCCCGCCTTCCGGCCTCCGGCGCTATGGAAGCAGCAACCGATTTACTATTTCAGCAATCACCTGACGATCGTCCCAGGCGACACCCCTGTGAAATATCCGAGCCACACCCAGGCGTTCGACTATGAGCTGGAGCTTGGCATCGTATTGGCAAAGCCCCTGTTCAATGCCTCACCCGATGAGGCGTTGGATGCTATCGGTGGCTTTGTAGTGCTCAATGACTTCTCGGCGCGCGATATTCAGCGGCCTGAAATGCAGTCCGGTTTTGGCCCCCAAAAGTGCAAGCACTTCATCTCGTCCATCTCGCAGACACTGACAACCGCAGACGAGGTGCTTCCTCGCATCAATACACTCACGGCCACAGTGCACTTGAACGGTGAACTGATCACAACAACGTCCACCGCAAATATGCGCTATTCACTGGGCAGTCTCTTGGCGTTCCTGTCCAGCGCTGAGCCGCTTTTTCCGGGTGAACTGATCGGCACCGGAACGCTGCCGGGAGGCTGCGGAATGGAGACCGGCCGCCTGCTGGAGCGGGGAGATACCCTGCGGCTGGCTATCGAAGGCGTTGGCGAACTGAGTCACACGATCGTCTGAGGAGATGTTTTACATGGCAGCACAGTGGCTAGCCGGCCCACAGCGCCCCCTGACACGCTTTGGTGAGAAGCCAATTTTCGCTGAAGGGCTGTATCGAATTGCCCAGGACAGCTACGCCTGGATGGTACCCAACGGTTCCTGGGGTGAAACAAACATCGGACTGCTCGACTGCGGCGGCGAGAGCGTACTGATCGATACCTGCTGGGATCTGCGCTTCACCAGCGAGATGCTGAAGATGATGCAGCCGATTACGGGAAGCGCCCCCATCACCTGCGTCATCAACACCCATGCCGATGGCGATCACTGCTGGGGCAACCAACTGTTTGCTCAAAGCACAATCATCGCGTCCAAAGCCTGTGTGGATCATATTCATCACACCAGCCCCCTGGCCATGACGGCAATGCAACATGTTGGACGCCTATCGCGGCACCTGCCGATTCGCACGCTCAGCAATTTCGGCCATTACATGAACGAAATGTTAGAGCCATACGATTTTCGTGGCATCCGGGTTCGCCCCGCCACAGAGACGTTTGAGCAACAGAAGCTACTCAACGTAAAGGGTGTTGAACTCCTGCTGATGGAGGTCGGGCCGGGCCATACTGATGGCGACATCATCGTTTATGTGCCGGAACGAAGAGTGGCCTACACCGGGGACATTCTTTTTGCGGGGTCAACACCAGTGGCGTGGGCTGGCCCGGTTGAGAACATCGTGCGCGGCCTGCAGAAGCTGATGGAGCTTGACGTCGATGTGTTCGTTCCAGGACATGGCCCCTTGGCAACCCATGCCATGGTGAAGCAGCAGATTGACTACTGGGACTTCCTACAGGAAAACCTGCACCTGGCTTGCCAGCGTGGCATTGCGCCGCAACATGCGGTGCATGAGCTTCTGCTGTCTAGCCGGTTCAAAGACACCCCCTTTGCCAAATGGGACTCTCCAGAGCGCGCGATAAGCAGTGCCTTCACGCTTTATCGGCATTGGGGCTTTGAGCTTCCCGCGCTGCCCGGCAAATTGGGCATTCTGAATGTAATGAGGCACCAGGCGGGTATGGCCATGTGTATGCCCCATGCAGCCCCCAGCGCAATGCACTGCCGAAACCAGAAACTGCTTTAAGGCCGTGAAGTGACCGCCCCTTCTGGCCGATTGTTTACCTACCGCGACCAGCTGGCTTAGGTCCTCCAAATAGCCTACCGCCCCCGCCCCGCCAACACCCGCGTCGCCCCCTGGGTTTTCTGGCAGTACCAGAACACCCGGCTGACGCCACGGGTGATCGCCACATAGGCCAGGCGCAGGCTTTCGTCCTGCATGGCCTGGTCGTAGCTGTTGTTGAAGAGACCCGAGTAGGCGTACAGCGCATTGCGCAGCGGGTGTGGTTCGGGCGGCAGGCAGTCGTCGAGGATGATCGCCACTTCGGCCTGCAGGCCCTTGGCGCGGTGGATGGTGTAAGCCTTGACCGGCAGTTTCTTGTCCAACTGCGCGGTGATGGCCTGCAGCGGCTCGTTGCGTCGGCTGAGCAGCAGCACCGCATTGCGCTCGCCGCTGTTGCGTTCGGCCGCATGGGCGCATTGCTCGTGAATCTGCTTGAGCAGCTCCGGCAGGCGGGTCTTGCTGTCAAAGCGCTGGATCAGGCGCACGCCGTGGTCGCCCGGCTGCACGGCCTTGCTCGCCTGGCTGAGCTTGCCCTGCTTGTAGACCACCGAGCCGAGCACCGCCTCGGCGTCGCGAATAATCGGCTCGATGGAGCGGTAGTTGGTGGCCAGGGTCAGCACGGCGCTGGGCTTGGCCCGACCCTTACCGGGGAAGTGTCGGTCGAAGTCGATAAACAGCTCCGGCGAGCTGCCGCGCCAGCCATAGATCGACTGCCAGTCGTCACCGATGGCCATCAGGCTGACCGCCGTACCCTGCCCGGCCAGAGCCCGCTGCACGGCCTGCAGCCACTGAACGATCTGCGGCGATATATCCTGAAATTCGTCGATCAGCAGATGGCCGAACGGGGCCAGCGCCTCGACAGGCACGCTCTGCCCGCCCGCGCCAAGGCACTCGGTCAGCTGTTGGAACGCGCCATTGAAGGTCGTCAGCCCCTGGGCCTGCAGACAGCTGGCAAAGCTTTGCCAGAACAGCATCAGGGCTTCGATAAAGCAGCGTTCCTGCGCGTTGCAAACCAGCTGCTGCGGCTGAATTTGCTCGATACGAATGCCGATGCTTTCGATAAAACCGGCCTGGGCGTAGAAGGCCTCATACAGCGGCACGACGCTAAACTCGCCCTGCAACTTGAAGCCATCAAGCGGTGCCTTGGGCGGGCGCTTGCCGTCGGCCGGTGGCATGGGCAACTGCAACAGGCTGTGCACCCGTTCGCGAAACCCGGGTTGCTCGGCGTAGCACTGCTGATAGGCCTGTTTGAGCAGGCGTTGCTGGGCCGGACGCAGGCGTGAGGCCGTCAGCGGGTTGTCCAGCTCGCGGCCGGCGGCCTGTTTGTCATCCAGCTGTTCGAACCAGCGCGGGCCAGCGAGCAGCGTCTTGGCCATCGTGCCCATGGCCGAATGGAAGGTGCGCACGCATTGCCGGGCCTGGGCGTCATCGAAGGGGTAGCCAAAGAAGCCCAGCACCTTGAGCAGACGTTCGCGCAGTTCGGCGCAGGAGGCGTTGGTAAAGGAGATCAGCGTCAGCCGCTGCGGCTCGATTCCCAGGTGACAGAGCATAAAGGCCACTCGCAGCACCAGGGTGGTGGACTTGCCCGAGCCGGCCCCGGCGAAGATGCGCGTCAAGGGATGGTTGCCGAGGATCATCGCCCACTGTTCGTCCGAGGGTGCACTGACCACGCCGGCCTCTACCGCCCGCGCCACTTGCGTACGCATGGCCTGGATCTGCACGGCGTCGACCGTCATCAGCGCGGGGCCGTAGATGCCTGCGGTCGGAGGCTTGCTGGCTTTGCTACGGGGCTTGGCGGATTTAGCGGCTGCACCCGCCTTGGTCTTGCGGGCGCTTGCCGTGCCCTTTTTCGCCCGCGCGGCGGGCTTTTTATGCACCACCGCCGCCTCGCGCTCGGCACGCAGGTAGGCGGTGGTATGCGGGAAGTAACGGGCCAGGGCAGCGGAAATAAGCCGCTTATAGCGCTGCACAGCAGTGGGCATTCGGTGATCCAGTCATTTAGATAGATCGTTGAATGATAAGTGTTTTTCAGCGCGCCCTGGCAAGCGATGGCAAACCGCGCCGATTAATCGAGCATACCGACATAACGCGGATGACTGGCCACACGCTGCAGCCAGCTGCAAATTGCCGGGTAGCCGCTCAGGTCGAAGCCGCCCTCGTCTGCCACATGGGTGTAGGCGTACAGGGCGATATCGGCAATCGAGAAGTGCTCGCCGACCAGGTAGGGCGTGCGTTGCAGCTGTTGCTCCATCACCTTGAGCGCCTTGTGGCCGCGTACATGGCATTCCTCATATTCAGCGCGGCGCGCCTCGGGCAGGCCCTGGTACAGCTGGATAAAGCGCGCCACCGCGACATAGGGCTCGTGGCTGTACTGCTCGAAGAACTGCCACTGCAGCACCTGGGTGCGCAGGCGCGGCTCGCTGGGCAGAAACTCGCTGCCGTCGGCGAGGAAATTGAGGATGGCGTTGGATTCCCACAGGCAGGTGCCGTCTTCCAGCTCCAGCACCGGGATCTTGCCGTTGGGGTTCATGGCCAGGAAGGCTTCGCTCTGGGTTTCGCCCTTGAGGATATCGATCGCTATCCACTCATAGGGCAGCCCCAGCAGATGCAGCATCAGCTTGACCTTGTAGCAGTTGCCCGACCGGTAGTCGCCGTAGACCTTGTACATCGTCCTGCCCTCCCTCTATCTGTTGTCTGTGGCGGGCTGCCGCTTCGCGGCGAGACCGCCCTACTCGATCAAACTGCTGCGCCGGCCTGGGCCTGCCGAATCACCTCGGCCAGACGCTTGAGGCCTTCGCCCAGACGCTCCGGGGCGACGTGACTGAAGTTAAGCCGCAGATGCCCAGGGTGCGCGTCCGGGTCGATAAAGAACGGCTCGCCGGGCATAAAGGCCACGTTCTGTGCCAGGGCCGGAGCGAGCAGCGTGCGGGTGTCCAGCGGCTGCTTGAGGGTCAGCCAGAAGAACAATCCGCCCTGCGGCACCTGCCAGTCCGCCAGGTCGCTGAAATGTTCTTCCAGCACCGCCTGCATGGCATCGCGGCGGATGCGGTAGAAATCGCGCAGCTCGGCCAGATGGCCGCGGTATTTCTCGCAGCCCAGCCACTGCAGCGCCTGCCACTGGCCAATGCGGTTGGTGTGCAGGTCCGCCGACTGCTTGAGGCGCAGCAGGTAGGGGTACAGATCCGGGGTGGCGATCAGATAGCCAACGCGCAGGCCGGGCAACAGGGTCTTGGACACGGTGCCGGTGTAGATCCAGCTGGCCTTGTGCAGGCGACTGACGATAGGCGTGGCGCTGCCTTCGTCGAACACCAGCTCGCGGTAGGGTTCGTCCTCGATCAGGGTCACGCCGAACTCGTCCAGCAGCGCCGCCACCGCGTCGCGCTTGGCTTCGCTGTAGCGCACCGCCGAAGGGTTCTGAAAGGTCGGGATCAGGTAGGCAAAGGCCGGCTTGTGGTTTTCCAGACGCTGACGCAGGGCATCGATCTGTGGGCCATCGGCCTCCTGTGGCACGGCGATGCAATCGGCACCGAACAGCTGGAAGGCCTGCAGCGCAGCCAGGTAGGTCGGCGCTTCGAGCAGCACTTCGGTGCCCGGGTCGATAAACAGCTTGCTGGCCAGATCGAGGGTCTGCTGCGAGCCGCTGACGATCAGCACCTGGCTGGCATCGCAGGGTACGCCGAGGGCGCGGGCCTCACTGGCGATGGCCTCACGCAACGCCGGCTCACCTTCGCTCATGCCGTACTGGCCCATGCTGGCCGGCATCTCGGCCCACTCGACTTTCGGCAGCATGGGTTCGGCGGGCAGGCCGCCGGCAAAGGACATGACTTCCGGACGCTGCGCCGCGGCGAGGATTTCACGGATCAGGGAGCTTTTCAGGCGGGCGACGCGTTCGGAGAAGGCCATGGATATCACCGGTAGCAAAGGCAAATAAAAATAGGTCAAACTGTTTGACCGAAACTACGATGCCGCATAGAGATACGTCAATATGACTGACCTAAAAAATTTCCAGGAGAAATTTTTAACGTCGCACAGCGACGGCCCTCAGGGTGGCCGCCATGGATGGCAGGCCATAAAAAACCCTGCCGTCCAGCAAGCCGCCATGGAAGCCTTCTTCTTCGGTTACCAGGCGTTTACCGCCAAGGCTGACGAAATGCTGGCGCGCCGCGGCCTGTCGCGGGTGCATCACCGCATCCTGTTCTTTATCGCCAAATACCCGGGGCTGAGCATAAAAGAGCTGTTGGGTTATCTGGGGGTGAGCAAGCAGGCGCTCAATACGCCGCTGCGCCAGTTGCTGGAAATGGACCTGGTGCGGAGCCTGACCGCCGAAGACGACAAGCGCAAACGCCTGCTCGGCTTTAGCGCCGAAGGGGCCAAGCTGGAACTGGCCCTGCGCCGCGAACAGGCCAAGCTGCTGCAGCGGGCCTTCAGCGAAGTGGGTGACGAGGCGGTGCAGGGCTGGCTCAAGGTCAATCAGGCGCTGGCCGGCAAGGGGCTGGAGTCAGAACCCCGTAACGCGTAATGGCTGGTGCGCACGGCGCACCCTACGGCCAGTCGCGGGCCCACTGTACTGCTACCCCAGAGAAACTGTACCGGTCTTTCCCGAAAACACTTTAGAACTGTTACGCCCATTGCCCGCCTCGCTGTACCGCGACGCCCCGTCCCACGCCCCTTAGGCTGAGCAGCACTATCCCCGAGTGCCGCAGCCATGACCGCCGAACTGCTGATCGCCTTTATCGCCTTTGCCTTCGTTACCTCGGTGACGCCAGGGCCGAACAATATGATGCTGCTGGCCAGCGGGGTGAACTTCGGCCTGCGCCGCAGCCTGCCGCATATGTTCGGCATCAGCCTGGGCTTTATGCTGCTGGTGGCCTCGGTGGGCCTGGGTCTCGGTCAGTTGTTCGAGCAGGTGCCGTTGCTGCACAACCTACTGCGCTACCTGGGCGCGGCTTACCTGCTGTACCTGGCCTGGAAAATCGCCCGCTCCGGTGCGCCACAACATGGCGAGCAGCCGGTGGGCAAACCCTTTACCTTTCTCCAGGCGGCGGCCTTCCAGTGGGTCAACCCCAAGGCCTGGATCATGGCCATCGGCGCGATCACCACCTATACCCCGCAGGAGAATTTCGTGGTCAATGTGCTGCTGATTGCGGCACTCTTCGCCCTGGTCAACTGCCCCAGCGTCGGTCTGTGGACGGTGGCCGGCAGCCTGCTGCGCAACTGGCTGAACAATGCCCGCGCCCTGCGTGTGTTCAATATCGGCATGGCCCTGCTACTGGTGGCCTCGCTCTACCCCATCTTCGCCGACACCGGATTGCTCTGATGCACGACCTGTCTCAAGCGCGTTTACGGCCACTGGCAGACACCTCCACTTCGGCGGTGGTGGCCGGTTTTATTGCCATGCTCACCGGCTACACCAGCTCGCTGGTGCTGATGTTCCAGGCGGGTCAGGCCGCGGGCCTGACCAGCGGGCAGATTTCCTCGTGGATCTGGGCGCTGTCGATCGGCATGGCAGTGACCAGCATCGGCCTGTCACTGCGCTACCGCGCGCCGATCATGATCGCCTGGTCGACCCCCGGCGCGGCGCTGCTGATCACCAGCCTGCCCGGGGTGCCCTATGCCGAGGCCATCGGCGCCTATATTTTCGCCTCGGCGCTGATCGTGCTGATCGGCCTGACCGGCACCTTCGAGCGCATCATGCGCCGCATCCCCGCCTCCATCGCCGCCGCCCTGCTGGCCGGGGTGCTGTTCAAGATCGGCCTGGAAATCTGCGTAGCCGCCGAGCAGCAACCGCTGCTGGTGCTGGCCATGCTGCTGGCCTATCTGTTCGGCAAACGCCTGTTTCCCCGTTACGCGGTACTGGCGGCGCTGATTGTCGGCTGCCTACTGGCCGGGTTGTTCGGCCTGCTGAACTTTGAGCACTTCCAGCTGCAGTTGGCCGTGCCGGAATGGACCACGCCGAGTTTTTCCTTCGCCGCGGTGATCAGCATCGGCATTCCGCTGTTTATCGTCGCCATGGCCTCGCAGAACCTGCCGGGCATGGCCGTGCTGCGCGCCAACGGCTATGACGTACCGGCCTCGCCACTGCTGAACACCAGCGGCCTGGCTTCCATCCTGTTGGCTCCCTTCGGCTCCCACGGTATCCATATGGCGGCGATCAGCGCGGCGATCTGCGCCAGCCCGGAAGCCCATGAGGACCCGGCCAAACGCTACACCGCAGCAGTCTGGTGCGGGGTGTTCTACGGTATCGCCGGAATCTTTGGTGCCACCCTGGCCGCGCTGTTCGCCGCCCTGCCCAAGGCCTTGATCCTGTCCATCGCCGCATTGGCGCTGTTCGCCTCGATCATCGGCGGCCTGACCCAGGCCATGAGCGAGCCAAAAGAGCGTGAAGCGGCGCTTATCACCTTTCTGGTCACCGCCTCGGGCATGACCCTGTTCAGCGTAGGTTCGGCCTTCTGGGGCATAGTCGCGGGGCTCTTGACCCTGGCGATTCTCAACTGGGGCAAGCGGGACGCTTGATTGATCGGTGTCGCGGCGCACAAAGCCCAATCTGTAGGGTGCGCCGTGCGCACCGATCTTGATAGCGGGCTCCTGGTGCGTACCACACCCTACGCAGCGCGACGCGCCCGAAGGGTGACGGTCATGAATGGCACACCATAAAAAACGGGCTTATGCATATGCATAAGCCCGTTTTTGTTACAGCAGGTGCAATCAGCCGCGCTGGCGCTTGGGCAGCACGTCCTTGAGTTTGGCGTGCATATTGCGCAGGGTCTTCTCGGTGCTTTCCCAGTCGATGCAGGCATCGGTCACGGATACGCCGTATTTGAGCTGGCTGAGGTCCTTGGGAATCGACTGGTTGCCCCAGCCCAGGTGGCTCTCCACCATCAGGCCGACGATGGACTGATTGCCTTCAAGGATCTGGTTGGCGACGTTGTCCATCACCAGCGGCTGCAGGGCCGGGTCCTTGTTGGAGTTGGCGTGGCTGCAGTCGACCATGATGTTCGGGCGTATGCCTGCTTTTGTCAGTTCCTGCTCACAAACGGCAACACTGACCGAGTCGTAGTTGGGCTTGCCGTTGCCGCCGCGCAGCACCACATGGCCGTAAGCATTGCCCTTGGTGGTGACGATGGAAACGCCGCCTTCCTGGTTGATGCCAAGGAAACGGTGCGGGCTGGAAACCGATTGCAGGGCGTTGATGGCCACGGTCAGGCCGCCATCGGTGCCGTTCTTGAAACCAACCGCCGAGGACAGGCCGGAGGCCATCTCGCGGTGGGTCTGGGATTCGGTGGTACGCGCGCCGATGGCCGACCAGCTGATCAGGTCCTGCAGATACTGCGGGGAAATCGGGTCCAGCGCCTCGGTGGCGGTGGGCAGGCCCATTTCCGCCAGGTCGCGCAGCAGCTGGCGGCCGATATGCAGGCCGTCCTGGATCTTGAACGAGTCATCCAGGAACGGATCGTTGATCAGGCCTTTCCAGCCGACGGTGGTCCGTGGCTTCTCGAAATACACGCGCATGACCAGGTACAGGCTGTCCGACACCTCGGCGGCCAACGCCTTGAGGCGCTCGGCATACTCGTGGGCGGCCTTGATGTCGTGGATCGAGCACGGCCCTACCACCACAAACAGGCGATGGTCCTTGCCATCGAGGATATTGCGGATCACCTCACGACCGTTGGCAACCGTGTGCAGCGCAGCTTCGGTCAGCGGAATTTCACGCTTGAGCTGGGCCGGGGTTATCAGGGTCTCGTTGGAGGCAACGTTCAGGTCATCAATCGGTAAATCAGCCATCGTGCTATTCATCAGTCAGAGTCATCAGGTCACGGGTGCCGGCCGCCAGCGATCCCCGTGTGGCGGAGCACAGCAATATGAGCACAGCGGGGAAGCCGAACCTTAGCGCGTACGGGCAGCCTCGACAATGGGCCTTAGGTCGTTAACAGGCCGTTGAAAACTACCTACGTTGCCGATACGGCGTTAAAAACTGGCTCGGAATGCTCATTTATAGCTCGTAAACTCCGCTTCCTCGCCTGTTTTTGCCTTGTCTCGGCGGCCTCGCCTACATTTTCAACAGCCTGTTAAACGCCCCGATAGCCTAAATCGCTGTTCAGACTGGCCTGGGAGAACTCCACGGCATGCTGGGCTATCCATTCCTGGGCGATCACCTCGGCGCACAGCGTGCAGCCCAACTCCAGCTCGCGCTGGTGGCGGTAATGTTCGATCTGACAGACCTGTTCGACCATACGCGCGCGGAACAGGGTGTCCTCGTCGATAAAGGCGATACCGACCAGATAGTCCTCCTCCTGCTTGCGGCACCAGGCCACCACGCCGGGATAACGGGCATACTCGCCAAACACCGGGATGCGCAATTCCACCGCAGTACCCCGTCGAAAAGCCCGTTTGGAATTGCATGCCACACCACCGAGACTGATATTGTTCAGGCGCTGCTTTGGCACGGGGGCCTTCTTGCGCACAATCAACTCAACCGGCATATCACTGGGATGACGCAAAAAATGACGCATCTCAAACAACCTCTAATGCCATCAAATTGATACCACACCAAACAGTATAGTGAACGCGCTGAAACTGACTGAGTTCGTTGCCGGTCGCCATCTGCCGACCTGCCCGCCACTTCACTATGGGTATTTACCAGCATAGGCTGTGCCAGTTGCCGCTAGTAGGCCGTAAACCGGTGCAGGCAGGCGCGCAGCCGACTGCCATGGATGCCATGGCGATACTTTTATGACGCAGCCCCGATACAGCTGCGTTGCGTCGACTTAACACTGGCGCTGGACAATCCCCTGTCGCGCCCAACTGAGGAGCTTGCTTGATGAATGCCTCTCCCCGTATCGGCATTATCGGTGCCGGTGCCATTGGTGGTTTCTATGGCCTGATGCTGGCCCGTGCCGGCTTCGACGTGCACTTTCTGCTGCGCAGCGAATTCGATGCGGTGGCCCGCCAGGGCCTGCAGCTGAACAGTGCCGTGCATGGTGCCCTGAGCCTGCAACCGGTGCAGGCCTACCGCAACGCCGCCGAGATGCCCGCCTGCGACTGGTTGCTGGTGGGCGCGAAAACCACCAGCAATGCCGAACTGGCCCCAACGATTGCCCAGGCCGCCGCACCCGGGGCCAAGGTGGTGCTGCTGCAGAACGGCCTGGGGGTCGAGGAGGAACTACGCCCGCTGCTGCCGGACAGCCTGCATCTGCTGGGCGGCCTCTGCTATATCTGCGTACACCGCAGCGCCCCGGGGGTGATCGAGCACCAGGCCCTGGGGGCGATCAATCTGGGTTACCACTCGGGCCCGAGTGACGCTGGCGAAAGCCCCCAGGCGATCCTCGAGATGGGCGTTTCGATGTTCAAACAGGCGGGCCTGGACTCCAGCGCCATGGCCGAACTGGACCAGGCACGCTGGCAGAAACTGGTGTGGAACCTGCCGTACAACGGCCTGGCCGTGCTGCTGAACAGCGACACCACAGCCCTGATGGGCAATACCGACAGCCGCGCGCTGATCGAGGCGATCATGCAGGAAGTGGTAGACGCCGCCAGCGCCTGTGGCCATCAACTGCCACCCGGGTTTGCCGGCAAGCTGTTGGCCGCCACCGATCGTATGCCCGACTATCTGCCGAGCATGTACCACGACTTTGCCCTGCAGCGGCCCATGGAACTGCCCGCCATCTACGCCGCGCCCCTGGCCGCCGCCGCCCAGGCAGGCTGCGCCATGCCGCGCAGCGAGATGCTCTACCAGGCCCTGCGCTTTCTCGAACAACGCCCGCGATAGGAGCAACGCCATGAGCAAGGGATTAGGCGACAAGCTGGTGCTGGCGATTTCCTCGCGGGCGCTGTTCGACCTCAGTGAAAGCCACCGCATCTATGAAAGCCAGGGCGTCGCGGCCTACCGCCAGTACCAGATCGAGCATGAGGACGAAATCCTCGCCCCGGGCGACGCCTTTCCTCTGGTGGAAAAACTCCTGGCGCTTAACAGCGCCCTGCAGCAACAACGGGTGGAGGTGATCCTGGTCTCGCGCAACAGCGCCGACACCGGCCTGCGCGCCTTCAACTCGATTCAGCACTATGGCCTGGGTATCTCCCGCGCCGCCTTTGTCGGCGGTCGCAGTCCCGACCCCTATCTGGCCGCCTTCGGCTGTCACCTGTTCCTTTCAACCCACGCCGAAGACGTGCGCAGCGCCCTGCGTGCCGGTTTCGGCGCGGCCACCATCCTCTCCGGCGGTGCCCGGCGCGCGGCCAGCAACGAACTGCGCATCGCCTTCGACGGCGATGCCGTGCTGTTCTCCGACGAGTCCGAGCGGGTCTATCAGCAAGCCGGCCTGGAAGCGTTCCAGAGCCACGAGCGGCAGTCGGCCCGCGAACTGCTCGGCGGCGGCCCGTTCAAACCCTTCCTCGCCGCCCTGCACCGCCTGCAGCAGGAGTTCCCGGAAGAACAGTGCCCGATTCGCACCGCCCTGGTCACCGCTCGCTCGGCCCCGGCCCATGAGCGAGTGATCCGCACCCTGCGCGAATGGAATATCCGTCTGGACGAGTCCTTCTTCCTCGGCGGCCTGGAAAAAGCCGCGATCCTGGAAACCTTCGGGGCCGACGTGTTCTTCGACGACCAGGCCGGCCACTGCGAAAAGGCCCGCGAGGTGGTCGCCACCGGTCATGTGCCCCATGGCGTCAGTAACGAACCGCAATCCTGAGCGCCAGCAGACGGCCTGCGTATATAACCATTCGTCCTCAATAGCGGCGCTTTCTTGGACTTATCAAAGGCGCTGCTAAGCTCAAATCAGGCCCATCCCTCAGGCAGTCAAGGAGGCCGGATGATCCGCAAGATTCTTTACGCAACCGACCTGGGTCTTTATGCCCCCTATGTGCTGCAACATGCGCTGGCGCTGACCCGCGCCTTCAATGCCAATCTCTATGTGGTCCATGCCGTGGAGCCCATGGGCCTGTTTGCCGAGTCGGTGCTGCAAACCTATCTGGACGAGGAAAGGCTCAAGGAGCTGCGCAAGAATGGCCTGAGCACGGTCATGGCCAGCATCGAACAACGGGTACTGGAAGGCTTTCGCGACGAGATCGGCGAGACCTGCCAGGACCTTGATCTGATCAAGGCGGTACGGGTGGTGCAGGGCGACCCGCCACTGGTGATTCTCGAACAGGCCCAGCAACTTGGGGTGGACCTGCTGGTCCTGGGTAGCCACAGCCACGGCACGGATATGAACATCCCTCTGGGGCGCACGGCATCGCGTCTGGTTCAGCTCGCCGAAGCGCCGGTATACCTGGTGCCCATGCTGCAGCATCGCAGCCGCGGGGAGCTTTAGGTGAATAAAACAGCACATCCAAATATCTGGTCTAGATTTAAGGCTCTACCCATTAATATGGTTATATAAAAACATGCCGGTAACCTGAACGGCCCCGACCAGCCTTGAGGGATTTTTATGAAGCTTCAACAACTGCGCTACATCTGGGAAGTCGCGCATCACGACCTCAACGTATCCGCCACAGCGCAGAGCCTCTATACCTCGCAACCGGGCATCAGCAAACAGATCCGCCTGCTGGAAGACGAACTGGGCGTGGAAGTCTTCGCCCGCAGCGGCAAGCATCTGACCCGGGTGACACCGGCTGGCGAGCGAATCATCAACACCGCCGGGGAAATCCTGCGCAAGGTCGAAAGCATCAAGCAGATTGCCCAGGAATTCTCCAACGAGAAGAAAGGCACCCTGTCGATTGCCACCACCCATACCCAGGCGCGCTACGCCCTGCCCCCGGTGATCAGCAGTTTTATCAAGCAATACCCGGATGTCGCACTGCATATGCACCAGGGTACGCCGATGCAGATCGCCGAAATGGCCGCAGACGGCACCGTCGACTTCGCCATCGCCACCGAAGGCCTGGAACTGTTCAACGACCTGATCATGATGCCCTGCTACCGCTGGAACCGCTGCGTAGTCGTGCCCCAGGGCCACCCGCTGACCAAGCTGCCGAAGCTGACCCTGGAAGCCCTGGCCGAATACTCCATTGTCACCTATGTGTTCGGTTTTACCGGTCGTTCCAAGCTGGACGAAGCCTTCAGCCATCGCGGGCTGACGCCCAAAGTGGTGTTTACCGCCGCCGATGCCGACGTGATCAAGACCTATGTGCGCCTGGGTCTGGGCGTGGGCATCGTGGCCAAAATGGCAGTCGACGCCAAGCTCGACCCGGATCTGGTGGTGCTGGATGCCAGCGAACTGTTCGAAGCCAGCGTGACCAAGATCGGCTTCCGTCGTGGCACCTTCCTGCGCGGTTTTATGTGCGACTTTATCGAGAAGTTCGCCCCACACCTGACCCGCGACGTGCTGGCCAAGGCCGTGCAATGCCATACCAAGGCCGAGCTGGAGGAGCTGTTCGAAGGGTTTGAGCTACCGATTCACTAAGGCCGTGCATTCCTGCGCGGGCTCTTGGTGCGCACGGCCTAGGCGGCCCCGCCCACCCTACCGTTACCACTCACATAACCATGCAAAAGGGCAGCTAGAAGCTGCCCTTTTGCATGGCGCCAACCCGATCAGATCGCGGTCGCGCCGCCATCCACTGCCAGGGCATGGCCGGTGGTGAAGGCCGCGTTATCGCAGCACAGGTAGAGCACCGCAGTGGCGATTTCCTCGACCTTGCCGATGCGCCCGACCGGGTGCATGGCGGCGGCGAACTCGCCCTTCTTCGGATCGGCTTCATAGGCACGGCGGAACATGTCGGTGTCGATCACCGCCGGGCATACCGCGTTGACGCGGATTTTCTTCTTCGCGTACTCCACTGCCGCCGACTTGGTCAGGCCGATTACCGCGTGCTTGGAGGCCGCGTAGATACTCATCTTCGGGGCCGCGCCGAGGCCGGCAACCGATGCAGTGTTGACGATGGCACCGCCGCCCTGGGCCAGCAGCAGCGGGATCTGGTGTTTCATGCACAGCCACACACCTTTGACGTTGACGCCCATGATGGCGTCGAATTCGCTCTCGCTGCCATCGGCCAGCTTGCCCTTCTCGATCTCGATACCGGCATTGTTGAAGGCATAGTCCAGACGACCGTAGGCGGCGACCGTGGCATCCATCAAGGCCTTGACCTCGGCATCGCGGGTCACGTCGCAGCGCACGAAGGTGGCCTGTCCACCAGCGGCGCGGATCAGTTCGGCAGTGCCCTCGCCGCCCGCCACGTCGACATCGGAAACCACCACCTTGATCCCTTCGTTGGCGAACGCCAGGGCGGTCGCACGGCCGATACCGGCAGCGCCGCCGGTGACCAGGGCAACCTGGCCGGAAAAGCTCAAACTCATCTGTGTGTCCTCGCAAGGCGTGAAAGTCTGCGCCGAGTCTAGTCAGAGCAGTGCCACCGGCGGCAGCACTATTCGGGCAGCGGTTATGGCTCCATGCAAAATAATGATTAAGAGCCCGGGGTTGCTATCACCCTAATGGATTGACTGCCATTCGGCCCAAGGGCAAACCTTGCCGATCGGCCCTGCAGGGGCTATCACAAGTCTTTCCGCTCACCGAGTAACGACCATGACTGCCAACCTGAATCGCCAATTTCTTCTTGCCCAACGCCCGGTCGGCCTGCCCAGCCGCGACACCTTCAGCTACGTGGAAAGTGCCATCGGCGAACCCGGCCCCGGGCAGATCCTGGTGAAGAACCTCTACCTGTCCCTCGATCCGGCCATGCGCGGCTGGATGAACGATGCCAAATCCTATATCCCGCCGGTCGGCATCGGCGAAGTGATGCGCGCCCTCGGCGTCGGCCAGGTGATCGCCTCGCAACACCCGGATTTCGCCGTCGGCGACCACGTCAACGGTGCCCTCGGCGTGCAGGACTACTTCCTCGGTGAGCCCAAGGGCTTCTACAAGGTCGACCCGAAACGCGCACCACTGCCGCTGTACCTGTCTGCCCTGGGCATGACCGGCATGACCGCCTACTTCGCCCTGCTCGATGTCGGCGCGCCGAAAGCCGGTGAGACCGTGGTGATCTCCGGCGCGGCCGGCGCGGTGGGCAGCATTGCCGGGCAGATCGCCAAGCTCAAGGGCTGTCGCGTGGTCGGCATCGCGGGCGGCGCGGACAAGTGCAAGTTTCTGATCGACGAGCTGGGCTTCGACGGGGCCATCGACTACAAGAACGAAGAGGTGATCGCCGGTCTCAAGCGCGAGTGCCCGAAAGGCGTGGACGTGTATTTCGACAACGTCGGCGGCGACATTCTCGATGCCGTGCTCACCCGCCTGGCCTTCAAGGCACGGGTGATCATCTGCGGCGCAATCAGCCAGTACAACAACAAGCAGGCGGTCAAGGGCCCGGCCAACTACCTCAACCTGCTGGTCAACAGTGCACGCATGGAAGGCATGGTGGTGATGACCTATGCCCCGCGCTTCGCCGAAGCGGCTGCGGAGATGGGCCGCTGGCTGGCCAGCGGCCAGCTGAAGTCCAAGGAAGATATCGTCGAAGGCCTGGAGACCTTCCCGGAAACCCTGCTCAAGCTGTTCAGCGGCGAGAACTTCGGCAAGTTGGTGCTTAAGGTCGAGTAGCGCCACAGCCTAACCGAATCGTAGGATGGGTTAGCCACCAAAAGAGTGACCCGGCAAGACTGCATAAACCGGAGTGGCGTAACCCATCATGGCAGCATGGGTATCGCTTCGCTCAACCCATCCTACGTCGACTTAAGGTCGAGTCCATGCCCGCAATAAGGTATCGCCGGTTAAAAACATCGCGGGCATGGCGGAGTGCCGCCCAGCCGCCTATAAGTGTCAGGCGGCCACAGCCTCAGGCGCTTCCTTCCTTATCGGCCGCCAGCGGCGCAGCAGCAGATACAGGGTCGGAATCACGAACAGGGTGAAGAAGGTGCCGACAAGCAGGCCACCGACGATTACCAGGCCGATCTGCTGACGGCTTTCCGCCCCCGCACCGCTGGCGATCGCCAGGGGCAAGGAGCCCAGTACCATGGCCCCGGTGGTCATCAGGATCGGTCGCAGACGCTGAACCGATGCGTCTATCACCGCATCGCGCAGTTCATGGCCCTGACGCAGCAGCACGTTGGCGAACTCGACGATCAGGATGCCATGCTTGGTGATCAGGCCAATCAGGGTTACCAGGCCGATCTGCGAGTAGATATTCAGGGTGCCACCGAACAGGGTCAGGGCCAGCAAGGCCCCGGCCATCGACAAGGGCACGCTGAACAGGATGATCAGCGGGTCGCTGAAGCTCTCGAACTGCGCCGCCAGCACCAGGAAGATAAAGGCCAGGGCCAGGGCGAAGATCAGCCCGATACCGGCGCTGGACTCCTTGAAGTCCCGCGAGGTGCCGGTGTAGTCGTACTGGGTCTCGGCCGGAAACACCCCGCGCGCGGTGCTTTCCAGGTGCGCCAGGGCTTCGCCCAGGGTGTAGCCGGAGCCGACGTTGGCGCTCACGGTCACCGCCCGCAGCTGGTTGAAGTGATTGAGTTCGCGCGGGGCCACGGTCTCGCGCACCTCGATCAGGTTGGACAGCTGCACCATGCCGCCGTCGCGGCCGCGCACATAGACGCGGTCGAGGTCCTGCGGGTTGCTGCGGTCGACGCCCTGCAACTGCACCATCACGTCGTACTGCTCGCCGTTCTGCTTGAAGCGCGTCACCTGGCGGCTGCCGAACAGGCTTTCGAGGCTGCGGCCGATGGTCGCCACGTCGCTGCCGACCGCCACCGCCTGTTCGCGGTTGATTGTCACCTTGAGCTGCGGCGCATTGAGCTTGAGGTCGCTGTCCAGGCTCTCCAGTCCGGGATAGTCGCGCAGCTGGCCTAGCAACTCATCGACATAGCCCTGCAGCTCGGCGTACTCCATGGACGAACGAATCACGAAATTGACCGGTTGGTTGCGCGCACTCTGCCCCAGCGGCGGACGGTTGACCGGGAAGGCGCGCACCCCGGCGATATCCTGCAGCTTGGGCAGCAGCTCGTTGCGGATCTCGAACTGGCTGCGGCTGCGCTCGCCCCAGTCCTCCAGTTTCATAAAGGAAATGCCCTGGGCCACCGTGGGGAAGCCGGCGATGACCATGTAGCGGTTGGTTTCCGGAATGCTGTCGTAGGCCGCCTCGATCTGCCGCGCATAGCGGCCGGTATAGTCGATGGTGGCCCCGTCCGGGCCATTGAATACGCCGATAATGGTGCCGGTGTCCTCGGTGGGAGCCAGCTCGGACTTGAGCCCGGAGAACAGCAGCGCACAGGCCAGCAGAGTCCCCAGCAGCACCGTGATCACCAGCCACCAGGCGCTCAGCACCCGGGCCAGCAAATGCTTGTAGCTGTAGGTCAGGCCGTTGAGAAAGTCTTCGATCAGGTTGTACAGGCGGTTGTGCCGCTCGCCGGCCTGGTGCGGTTTGAGCAGCAGCGCGCACATCATCGGGGTCAGGGTCAGGGCGACGAAACCCGAGACCAGCACCGCGCCGGCCAGGGTCCAGGCGAACTCGGTGAACAGCTTGCCGGTGGTGCCCTGCATAAAGCCGATGGGGGCGAATACCGCGGCCAGGGTCAGGGTCATGGCGATCACCGCGAAGGCGATCTCGCGGCTGCCCTTGAGCGCCGCCTGCACCGGGGCCATGCCGTCTTCGATATGCCGGTGGATGTTCTCCAGCATGACGATGGCGTCATCCACCACCAGGCCGATCGCCAGCACCATGGCCAGCAGGGTCAGGGTGTTGATGGTGAAGCCCATCAGGCTCATCAGGGCGAAGGCACCGATCAGCGACACCGGGATGGTCACCAGCGGAATCAGGGTGGCGCGCATCGAACGAAGGAAGATGAAGATGATCAGGATGACCAGCGCCACCGCCTCCCAGATGGTAATAAACACGTTGTCGATCGACTCGCGGATAAACAGCGAGCTGTCGTTGGCCACCTGCATATGCATGCCTTCCGGCAGCAGCGCCAGTACGTCGGGCATGGCCGCGGCCAGGCCGTCGGAGATATCCAGCGGGTTGGCAGTGGCCTGCTTGATCATGCCCATGGACACGGCCGGCTGCCCCTTGTAGCGGACGATGCTGCGCTCGTCGCGAGCGGCAATTTCCGCATAACCAACATCCGCCAGACGCAGCAGGTAACCCTGGGAGTCGTCAAGAATCAGCTGATTGAACTGCTCCGGGGTGTTCAGGTCGGTTTCCGACAGTACGGTGAATTCGCGCTGCTGCGACTCGATGCGCCCGGCGGGAATCTCCACATTCTGCCGGCGCAGGGCATCTTCCACGTCCTGCACGGTAAGGTTGTGCGCGGCGAGCTTTTCCGGGTCGAGCCAGATGCGCATGGCGAAGGTACGCCCGCCACGCACCTGCACCTCGGAGACCCCGGGGATGGTCTGCAGTCGGTCCTTGATCACCCGCTCCAGCACGTCGGTGATCGCCATGGCGCTGTAGCGCTCGCTGTAGAACGCCAGCCAGATCACCGGCTGGGCGTCGGCCTCGACTTTCTGCACGATGGGTTCGCTGATTTCATCCGGCAGCAGACCACGCACCCGGCCCAGGCGGTCGCGCACATCGTTGGCCGCTTCGTCACTGTTGGAGCCCAGCCTGAACTGGGCGGTGATCTGGGTGTTTTCCGAGCGACTGATGGAACTGACGAAGTCCAGCCCCTCGATGCCGGACAACACATCCTCGATCGGCTGGGCGACCTGGGACTCCATGATCTCCGGGCTGGCCCCGGGATAGCTGACGTTGACCGTGACGATGGGTACATCGATATTCGGGTATTCGCGCACGCTCAGGCGGTCGTAGGCCATCAGCCCGAGCAACACCACGATCAGCGACAGCACGGTGGCGAATACCGGTCGGCGGATACAGATATCCGACAGGGTCATGGTGCGGGCTCCACCACCTTGATCCTCACCGGCAGGCCCTCGCGTACCTTCTGCCAGCCGGCGCTGATCAATACTTCACCGCCGACCAGACCTTCGCGCACCTCGACCTTGCCGTCAAAGCGCTTGCCCAGCTTGACCTCGCGCAGCTCGACCTTGTCGTCCACCACCAGGTTGACCAGCAAGCGCTCGCCCATCGGCATCACCGCTTCTTCCGGGATCACCAGGGCCTCGGGGCGCTCGGCGAGAATCACCGTGACCTTGACGAACTGGCCGGGGCTCAGACGGCCCTCGGCATTATCGATATGGGCGCGAATCGCCTGGCTGCGCCCGGCTTCGTCCAGGCGGGGGTTGATGGCGAAGATCTCGCCGGCAAAACGCTCGCCGGGGTAGGCGTCCAGGCCGATTTCGATGGGCTGGCCGAGACGGATCTGGCTGACGGCCTTTTGCGGAATGCGGAACTCCACCTTGAGCGGATCGAGCACCTCCAGGTTGACGATATCCTGACCTTCGCTGAGGTAATCGCCGGGGCTGACATGGCGCAGGCCCAAGACCCCGGTATGGGGTGCAAGAATCCGCGTCTTGTCCAGGCGCGCCTGGGACAGCGCCAGGGTCGCGCGGGCTGCCTGCTGCTGGGCGCTGGCTTCATCCAGGGCCTGGGCGTTGCTGGCTCCGCGCTTGAACAGCATCTGCGCACGCTGGAAGTTGCTTTCCGCCAGGTTCAGGTTGGCCCTGGCCTGGGCCAGTTCGGCGCGGGCGATGGCATCGTCCAGGCTGACCAGCAGGGTACCAGCCTCGACGCTCTGCCCTTCGCGAAAATGCAGGGTGGCCAGGCGACCGGCGATTTCCGGGCGGATCATCACCGATTCGTCCGAACGCAGGGAGCCGAAGGTGATCAGCTCGTCACGCACCAGGGTTTTCTCTGCCTGTACCACTTCCACCAGGGGGCCCTGATTGGCCACGACCGGCGCAGCAGCCACGACGAGCAGCCACAAGGCCGAACAGAAAAACGCCTGCGGACGGGAAAACATATACAACCCCTATTGTTTTGTAGCGGCCGAGTCTAACGGCCAGGCCGCGGCACTCTGCCGTTAAAAAATGTTTCCCTTTGTTTTAGGTGTCGCATGCAGCCCTCCCCCGAAGAGGGTGCCTGCTGTTACTGACGCATCCCGCGGCCGCTGACCAGCAGGCGGATGCACACGCCATACAGCAGCGCAGTAGCGACCAGCATAAAACCGATGGCCACGCCGATACGGATATCGGACACCCCGAGAATGCCATAGCGGAAGGCATTGACCATATGCAGCACCGGGTTGGCCAGGGACACCGTCTGCCAGAACGGCGGCAGCAGGGTGATCGAGTAGAACACCCCGCCCAGGTAGGTCAGCGGCGTCAGCACGAAGGTCGGGATAATCGAAATATCGTCGAAGTTGCGCGCGAACACCGCGTTGATAAAGCCGCCCAGGGAGAAGATGGTCGCGGTCAGCAACACCACCAGCACCGTCACACCCAGGTGATGCACCTGCAGCTTGGTGAAGAACAGCGACAGCAAGGTGACGATAAAACCCACCGCCAGGCCGCGCAGCACACCGCCGATCACATAACCGGTAAGGATGATATGCGGCGACACCGGCGAGACCATCAGCTCCTCGATGGAGCGCTGGAACTTGCTGCCGAAGAAACTCGACACCACGTTGCCGTAGGAGTTGGTGATCACCGACATCATGATCAGCCCCGGCACGATGTACTCCATGTAGGTGAAGCCACCCATGTCGCCGATCTGGCTGCCGATCAGATTGCCGAAGATCACGAAGTACAGAACCATGGTGATCGCCGGCGGCAGCAGGGTCTGCGGCCAGATGCGGGTAAAGCGGCGGATTTCGCGGTAAACGATGGTACGCAGCGCCACCATGTTGGCGGTGAATTCGGAGTTCAGATAAGCCGTGCTCATACCGCCACCTTCGCCAGATTCTTCTCGACCAGGGAGACGAACAGTTCCTCCAGGCGGTTGGTTTTATTGCGCAAGCTAAGCACCTCGACATTCTGCAGAGCCAGCTGACGGAACAGCTCGGTAATGCCCTGAGCCTTGTCCACCTGCACTTCCAGGGTATGCCCGTCGAGCAACTGCGCCGGGTAGCCAATCAACTGCGGCGCAACCAGCAGCGATTCCTTGAGGTCGAGCAGAAAGGTTTCCACATGCAGGGTCTTCAACAGCGTCTTCATGCTGGTGTTTTCGACGATTCGGCCGTGGTCGATGATGCCGATATTGCGGCACAGCTGTTCGGCCTCTTCCAGATAGTGGGTGGTCAAGATAATGGTGATGCCCTGCTGATTCAGCTCGGTGAGAAAGCTCCACATCGAGCGACGCAGTTCGATATCGACCCCGGCGGTAGGCTCATCCAGGATCAACAGGCGCGGCTGATGCACCAGGGCACGGGCGATCATCAGGCGGCGTTTCATGCCGCCGGACAGCTCGCGCGACGGCACATTGTGCTTGCCCCACAGGCCGAGCTGATTGAGGTACTGCTCGGCGCGCGCCTTGGCGATTTTTGCCGGGATACCGTAATAACCGGCCTGGGTCACGACGATGTCGAAGGCCTTCTCGAACTGGTTGAAATTGAACTCCTGGGGCACCACGCCGAGGCAGCGCTTGAGCGCCGAGGGTTGTGTGTCCAGGTCATGGCCGAACACGTTGACGGTGCCGCTGGTCTTGGTCACCAGGGTGGAGAGAATGCCGATGGTGGTGGATTTGCCGGCACCGTTGGGGCCGAGCAAGGCGAAGAAATCGCCTTCGGCCACGTCCAGGTCGATGCCGTGCAGCGCCTGGAAGCCGTTGCCATAGGTCTTGGTCAACTGGCGAATGGACAGAGCGGTACTCATAAAAATGCGCGCACCTGATCAGGTAGAAAGAAATTCAAGAGGGCTGCGCCACACAGCGCGAAGTGGCCCAAGTCTAGCGCCTGGAACAGCTCCACAGCAGCCTGCTTGCGGAAAAACTGCTGCGCCCAAAGCCGGGCAGCAGCCTACCAGCGCCCGACGCAGAATAAACCCGGCAGTTTCCGATGGTGCTTATCAGCCCCGTCGATATATAGACCGGAACCGGCTGATGTATCGACCGACGCCGAGGGATTTCGGCGAACTCCATAAGCGCAGGGTGGTCACTATCGAGGAAGCGGCCGGGCATAAGGTGTTCACGTATCAGGCACCCCGCAGGACTGTGGCTAGAGTCCAGGGGGCTGATCGTGCCCATGTCACGACGATTCGGCCAAGCTCACCGCGCTTGTCGTCACCCTCGGCGGCTAAGCTTGTTAAGGTGTAATCGGCACCTTGCCATCACGGAGGATTCTCATGCTCGTTATCTGGTTACTCGTTCTGGTCCTTGGCGTGGCCTATCTGGCCCACCGCCGCACGCCGCCCTGGACCGCCCTCGGTGTAACAGCCGGCTACCTGCTGCTGATGGGCATTTTCAGTCATGCCCCCGTCTGGCTGATGGCCGTGTTCTGGCTGGTCCTGCTGGCCGTGGCACTGCCCCTGGCCCTGCCAGAGCAGCGCCGCAGCCTGTTCAGCGCCCCGCTGTTCGCCTGGTTCAAGCGCGTGCTGCCGCCGATGTCGGCCACCGAACGTGACGCCATCGAGGCTGGCACCGTGTGGTGGGATGGCGAGCTGTTCAGCGGCCGCCCAGACTGGGACACCCTGCTCGCCTACCCCAAGGCGCAACTGACCGAGGAAGAACAAGCCTTTATCGACGGCCCAACTGAAGCCCTCTGCGCCATGGTCAGTGACTGGCAAATCGGCCAACAGATGGACCTGCCCGCCGAGGCCTGGGCACATATCAAAGAACACGGTTTCTTCGCCCTGATCATCCCCAAGCAATACGGCGGCAAGGGCTTTTCCGCCTACGCCCACTCCCAGGTAGCGATGAAGCTGGCCACCCGCTCCGGCGACCTGGCCTCCACCGTGATGGTACCCAACTCCCTGGGCCCGGCCGAACTGCTGCTGCACTACGGCACAGACGCCCAGCGCGATCATTACCTGCCGCGCCTGGCCCGCGGTGAAGACATCCCCTGCTTCGCCCTCACCGGCCCTCTGGCCGGCTCCGACGCGGGTGCCATGCCGGATACCGGGATCATCTGCAAAGGCCAGTGGCAAGGCGAGGAAGTTATCGGCCTGCGTCTGAACTGGGAAAAGCGCTATATCACCCTCGGCCCGGTCGCCACCCTGCTCGGCCTGGCCTTCAAGGCCTACGACCCCGAGCACCTGCTGGGCGAAGAAGAAGACCTGGGCATCAGCCTGGCCCTGGTACCCACCGAAACGCCCGGGGTGGAGATCGGCCGTCGCCATCTGCCCCTCGGTGCGGCCTTTATGAACGGCCCCAACTCCGGCAAGGATGTGTTTATCCCGTTGGATTACCTGATCGGCGGTCAGGAGATGCTCGGCAAGGGCTGGATGATGTTGATGAACTGCCTGTCCGTGGGCCGCTCCATCTCCCTGCCGGCAGTCGGTACCGGTGCCGCCAAGTTCACCAGCCTGACCACCGGCCAGTACAGCCAGATCCGCGAGCAGTTCAACGTACCGCTGGCCGCCTTCGAGGGCATTCAGGAAGCCCTGGCGCGGATCGGCGGCAACGCCTGGCTGATGGACAGTGCACGCATCCTCACTGCCAACGCAGTGGACCTGGGCGAAAAACCCTCGGTGCTCTCGGCCATCCTCAAGTACCACCTGACCGAGCGTGGCCGCGAATGCATCAGCCACGCCATGGATGTGCACGGCGGCAAGGGCATCGTCATGGGCCCCAACAACTACCTGGCCCGCTCCTGGCAGGGTGCGCCGATCTTTATCACCGTGGAGGGGGCCAATATCCTTTCGCGCAACCTGATGATCTTTGGTCAGGGCGCAATTCGCTGCCATCCCTATGTGCTCAAGGAAATGGCCCTGGCCGGTCGCGAAGACCAGGACCAGGCGCTGCAGGAGTTCGACTCACTGCTGCTGCAGCATATCGGCTTCGCGGTCAGCAACGCCGCCAGCAGCCTGGTGCTCAGCCTCGGCCTGGGCGTCTTCAGCCAGGTACCGGGGGACCGCATCAGCCGCCCCTACTTCCGCGCCCTCAATCGCCTGGCCGCGGCCTTCGCCCTGCTCGCCGACACCAGCATGATGTTGCTGGGCGGCGAACTGAAACGCCGCGAGCGCCTGTCCGCACGCCTGGGCGATGTTCTCAGCCACCTGTATCTGGCCTCGGCGGCGCTCAAGCGCTACCACGACCTGGGCTACCCGGAACATTCCCAGCCCATGCTGCGCTGGGCCGTGGAAGAAAGCCTGGGCAAGGCCGAACAGGCGCTGGAAGAACTGCTCGGCAACTTCCCCAACAAACTGCTTGGCTGCGCCCTGCGCGTGTTGGTCCTGCCCTTCGGCCGTCGCCATAAAGGCCCCTGCGACGAACTGGACGCGCAGATGGCCGAAATCATCGGCCGCAACAGCGGCGACCCGGCCCTGGAAGAGCTGCTCGAAGGTTGCTACCGCCCGCAAGCCGAACAGGACCCGGTGGGTGCCCTGCAATACGCCATGAACCTGCTGCGCGAAGCACAACCGCTGCAGAAAAAGCTGCACAAGGCGGTCAAGGCGGACCAGGTGCAGGCACTGCCAGGGCAAAGCCTGATCGAGGCCGCGGTCAGCGCCGGGGTATTGAGCGACGAGGAAGGCCACGCGCTGCAGCAGGCCGAGGCCGCGCGCCGAGTGGTGATCGATGTCGACGACTTCGCCAAGGAGGAATTGACGTTGGGGGCAGGGAAAGTCCGCTAGGCAGGCAGACAGGACAGCGGGCGACGCGAGCCTTATACTTGCGCGCCCGTTTTACCTACAGGATTGCCCCATGGCCAACGCCCACATCGACCACCACCTCGCCCTGCTCAACCACTTGCGCACCATTCTGGTGGCCCTTGGCGAAGCCGAGCAGATTCTCGATGACAGCCATGCCATGTACCTGGAGCGCTACGACGAATTGCTCAGCGACCTGCCGAGCGATCCGGAAGCCAGCCTCTACCTGGGCCAGGACCTGATCAGCCAGATCTTCCAGCGTTACCCGCAAATCGCCCACCTGGTACCCCGCGACCTGCTGTGGTTCTTCGGCGGCGACTGCCTGCATTTTATGCCCGACGAAGAAATCGAGATGTACCAGACCCTCGAAGAACGCCGTTTCTACGCCCAGGAGAACGACGAACCCTTCGACTGGAATCAGGAAAAGCAGTTGCTGGCGATGCCCGCCCAGGGCAGCAAGCACTAAGAACCTGTTTACGATCTGCTGCGCGTCGGCCCTACTGCGTTAAAAACAGGCTCGGAATGCTCATTTACAGACGTAAACTCCGCTTCCTCGCCTGTTTTTGCCTTGTAGGACTCTAGCTCGCAAGATCGAAAACACGTCCTAGCACCCGAACCAAATAACAAAAAGCCCGCACGGCATCTACCGGCGGGCTTCTTTATGTGATGCAAAAACTGCAGATACAAAAACGCCGCTCAGTGAGCGGCGTTTTTGTTTATATGGAGCGGGAAACGAGACTCGAACTCGCGACCCCGACCTTGGCAAGGTCGTGCTCTACCAACTGAGCTATTCCCGCAATACAGCCTGTATCTACAACAAAAATGGCGTCCCCTAGGGGACTCGAACCCCTGTTACCGCCGTGAAAGGGCGGTGTCCTAGGCCACTAGACGAAGGGGACCTTGGAACTTGTCGGCCATCTGCCGAAGCAGATGCCCTTAATCTGGAGCGGGAAACGAGACTCGAACTCGCGACCCCGACCTTGGCAAGGTCGTGCTCTACCAACTGAGCTATTCCCGCTTTATAACAACCCACTTCTTTAAGAAGTGGCGTCCCCTAGGGGACTCGAACCCCTGTTACCGCCGTGAAAGGGCGGTGTCCTAGGCCACTAGACGAAGGGGACACTGCCCGGAATATATGCCACTTTATTCCGGCTTTCGCAGGTTAGGCCCTAAGGCATTGCGCTACGAAGTGGCGCGCATTCTATGGAGCCTTGCAGTAGCCGTCAACCTCTCTATAAAAAATTTTATAAATCAACGACTTCAACCCTGAATATGATGCCGCTCTATCAGCCTCAAGGCTAACGCACTACACTCGAACGAAAATCGGTGTTCGAGAGGCTGTACCCATGTCCCCACTCGTGATTACCATAATGATTGTCGCCGGCATCGCCTTATTGATGGCCATTGCTTACATCAATCATATGGTCGAGAACAACAAGCTGGAAAAGGCCCGCCTCAAGGCCGACCTCAGTGATCGCCTGCGGCGCAGCCAGGACCTGGCGGAAACCCTGCCCGGCCAGCTGATGACCCCCGCCCTGAAACTCCTGCTCAGCCGCCTGCAACTGCATTTCGGCGAACGCCTACTGCCGCTGGACAAGAACAACAGCGGACTCAAGGCGCGCATCGACGAGCTGCGCAAACTGATCGCCCTCGGCGAATCGATACCGGTCAACAACCCGCCGCAACAGATCCTTTCCGAGGCCAAGGCCAAGGAAATCCGCTACCAGCTGGAAAACCTCCACGGTCAGATGACCCGTTCGGCTCAGGAAGGCCTGCTACCGGCCAACGAAGCCAAGCACTGGCTGAAAGAGATCCGCCATATGTTGACCCAGGTGCATATCGAGTTCTTCGGCAACCTCGGCCAGCAGGCGCTGCAGCAAGGTCAGCCAGGCCAGGCACGCCTGGCCTTCGAGCGCGGCGCGCAATACCTGCGCAAACAGAATGATCCCGCCCGCTACCAGCACGAGTTGAAGACATTCGAGGAGCAACTGGCCCGCGCCAATGCCATGGTGCTGGACAAGACCCAGCCCTCCACCGATGAAGCCAGCGAGCTGAACCAGGGTCTTGAGTCCCTGGAAAGCGAAGCAGACTGGAAGAAAAAGAACATCTACGACTGAGGTCGCCCGCCGCTCAACTGAAGACGAGACCCGCCATGAGCCTGACGCTTTACGGTGCCCCGCTGTCGCCCTATGTGCGCAAGGTGCGGCTGCTGCTGGACGAAAAATCCCTGGACTATCAGCTGGAGATTATCCTGCCCTTCGCTCAACCGGACTGGTACCGCGAACTCAGCCCCCTGGGGCGGATCCCGGCGCTCAAGGATGGCGATTTCAGCCTCGCCGACTCCAGCGTGATCTGCCAGTACATCGAGGACAAGTACCCGCAGCTACCGCCACTGCTCGGGCAGACTGCCGAACAACGCGCCAGGGTGCGCTGGCTGGAGAAATACGCCGACTATGAGCTGGGGCCTCTGTGCACCTTCACCCTGTTTCGCAACCGCGCCCTGAAACCCAGCATGGGCCAGCCCTGCGACGAGCAGGCGGTACAAAAAGCCCTCAGCGAGAAACTGCCGGCGCACTTCGACTACCTTGAGCAAAGCCTGGGCAACGCCGAGTTCCTGGTCGGCGACAGCCTGACCCTGGCCGACCTGGCACTGGCCTGCCAGCTGATCAATATGGAACACGGCGACGTGCAACTGGACGCCCAGCGCTGGCCCAACCTGGCCGCCTTCCATGAGCGGATCAAGGCGCGGCCATCGCTGCAGAAGGTCCTCCCTGGCGAGCTGCGCACCCTGGCCAAGATGGCTGGCAAGGCCTGAGCCCCGGGTTCAACAGTCCGTCAATTGCAGAAAGATTTCGGCCAACCGCTCGATAGCGGCCTGATCCTGCAGCGAAAAGCGTGCCGGCCTGGGGCTGTCCAGGTCGAGTACACCGATCAGCCGACCGTCCTTGACCAGTGGCAGCACCAGCTCGCTGGCGGTGGCACTGTCACAGGCGATATGCCCGGCAAAGGCATGCACGTCCTCGACCCGCTGGCTCTGCCGGGTGGCCGCCGCCACGCCACACACCCCACGGCCGAAGGGAATCCGCACGCAGGCCACCCGCCCCTGAAAGGGTCCCAGCACCAGCTCTTCGCCCCGGGCCAGGTAGAAGCCGGCCCAGTTCAGATCAGCCAGCTCCTGAAACAGGAACGCGGAAAACTGCGCGGCATTGGCAATAAAGTCGCGCTCATCGGCCAGTAGCGCCTGCAGTTGGGCGAACAATAACGGGTAGCCATCGAGCCCCCGACCACTCTGCTGCAGATCAATCATCGTCTTGACTCAGCAGTTGCAGGCCGACCCAGTCCCGGGCGAACTGATAGGCGCAGCGGCCATTGCGATTTCCGCGCCCCAACGCCCAGCGTATCGCGGCCTTTTCCAGGGCCTCGCTCCACTCCCAGCGCAGCCCGGCCTGGGCCGCGTGCACCTCGACCCAGTGGCGCACCACGGCGAGAAAGTGATCCTGGGTAAAGGGATAGAAGGACAGCCACAGACCGAAGCGATCGGACAGGGCAATCTTGTCTTCCACCGCCTCATTGGGATGCAGCTCGCCATCGACACGCTGCCAGTTTTGGTTGTCGCTTTCCTTCTCCGGCAACAAATGACGACGGTTGGAGGTCGCGTACAGCAGGACATTGTCCGGCGCTCGCTCCAGGGAGCCATCGAGCACGGTTTTCAGCATGCGGTAGTCGCCCTCGCCGGACTCGAACGAGAGGTCATCGCAGAACAGCACGAAGCGCTGCGGCAATCCCGCCAGCTGCTCGACCACCCGCGGCAGGTCGGCCAGATGATCGCGCTCGATCTCGATCAGGCGCAGCCCCGCCGCCGCCTGTTCGGCCAGCAGCGCCCGCACCAGGGACGACTTGCCCGTACCACGCGCGCCCCAGAGCAGCGCGTGGTTGGCCGGCAGGCCACGGATAAATTGCCGGGTATTGCGCGCCAGTTGCTCGCACTGACGATCCACGCCGATCAGATCACTCAGGCGCAGGTCGAGACTGACCGCAAGCGGTTGCAGGTAACCGCCGCGCCCTTCACGCTGCCAGCGGGCCGCCAGGCTCTGCTGCCAGTCGATTGCACTGCGCTGCACCGGCAACCAGGGCTCGAGCCTGAGCATCAGCTGCTCGGCCCCCTGTAAAAAAGTGCTCAAACGGGAATCCACGACACACTCCAGAATATTCAGGGCCGCCCGGGGGCTGCCGTCAGGTAAAACAGATGGGCTATGCTTGGCAGGCGACTCACACGAGAACACCAGCCATATGGATATAGCGTTAACCCAACGCCTGTCATTCAAGCAGGCCGGCCTGACCGTGTTGGTGGCGTTTATCCTCGGCACAGTGCTCAGCGTGCTGCAGGTCGGCATCGATTATGCCAGCGAAGATGCCTCCATCGATCGCGAGATTAATGCGCTGCTGGAGATCAGCCACAACCCGGCCGCACGGATCGCCTACAACATCGACGCCGAACTGGCTCAGGAACTGGTGCTGGGTCTGCTGCGCTCGCCGGCGGTCATCAGTGCCGAGATCATCGACAACAACCAGCTGACCCTGGCCACGGTCAACCGCCCGGCCATGCAAAGCCGCTACCGGGTGCTCAGCGACTTCATGTTCGGCCCACGCCGGCACTTCGAGACCGCCCTGTTCGTCAGCCACTCGCCCAGCGAGGCCCTAGGCAGCCTGAGCCTGGAAGTGGACACCTATGCCTTCGGCAGCCACTTCCTGCGCCGCTCGCTGCTCACCCTGCTGACCGGCTTCGCCCGCAGCCTGCTGCTCTCGCTGATCCTGCTGGTGATGTTCTATTTCATGCTGACCAAACCGCTGACCGGTTTTATCAGCGCCCTCAGCGAGCGCGACCTGCGCAGCCCCAAGACCAGCAAATTGCCCTACCCGCCCAACCACGAACGCGACGAAATCGGCGTACTGGTCGACGTAACCAACCGCCAGCTGAGCAGCATCGCCAGCGAGATCGAACAGCGGCAACAGGCCGAAAGCCGCCTGACCCAGTACCTGGCGCAACTGGAAGACGTGGTGTCGGCGCGCACCGCCGAACTGGAAGCCACCAATACTCGCCTGCTCGACTCCAACCGCGAGCTCGAACAGGCCCGGCGCACCGCCCTGGACATGGCCCAGGCGCGCTCGGCCTTTCTGGCCAATATGAGCCATGAAATCCGCACCCCACTCAACGGCCTGCTGGGCATGCTCGCCCTGTCCCTGGATGGCCCGCTGAACAATGAGCAGCGCCAGCAACTGTCGATCGCCCATGACTCCGGCAAGGTGCTGGTGGAATTGCTCAACGACATCCTTGACCTGTCGAAATTCGAGGCCGGCCAGCTCGAACTGGAAAGCATTCCCTTCGACCTCGCCAGCCTGGTCGAGGACACCGCCAACCTGCTCTCGCAGAATGCTGCACCCGGGGTCGAACTGACCTGCCTGATCGATCCGCAACTGCCCACCCTGCTCCTGGGCGACCCGACCCGGGTGCGCCAGATCGTCAGCAACCTGCTGTCCAACGCCCTCAAGTTCACCCGTTTCGGTCGCGTCGATATTCGCGTCAGCGCGCACTCCGAGGGGGTGCGAATCGTCGTTCGGGACACCGGCATCGGTATCGCCGAGGAAGCTCAGACGCGGATTTTCCACCCCTTCGCCCAGGCCGGTGTCGGCATCACCCGGCAGTTCGGCGGCACCGGCCTGGGCCTGGCCCTCACCCGCCGGCTCTGCGAAGCCATGAACGGGCAATTGAGCCTGGAGACCAGGGAAGGCTTCGGCAGCCAGTTCTGCATGGACCTGCCACTGCCCACCCAGGCCAGCGCCCAGCAACTCCCCCATCTGACCGGCCGCGCTCTGGTGGTCAGCCCGGCCAGCTCGGGCCTCAGCGAACAACTGGCGAGCCTGCTGCCGGCCTGGGGGCTGAGTTATGTGCACCTGGATCCCGACGCCAAACTGGACGGCCACCCCGCCGACCTGCTGATCAGCGACTGTCCGCAGTGCCTGCAACAACTGCGCACGACGTATCACCAGCCCATCCTGCTGGTCAGCGCCTACGGCAACTTTCTCTCCGCAACCCAGGTCCAGGCCCTGGCCCCCATCGAACAGCTGGCCCGTCCCCTGGCCCGCCAGGCCTTGCTGCAGGCGTTACGACGCAGTCTGGGGCAACACGAGCCGAGGGCGATACAACCACAGGCCGAGCCGGAAAACAGCCGTCAGGCACGGGTGCTGCTGGTGGAAGACAATCCGGTCAACCAGCTGGTGGCCAAGGGCATGCTCGGCAAGCTGGGCTGCGAAGTATTGCTGGCCAATCACGGCGGCGAGGCCCTGGCGGTGCTGGAGAAGCAGCAGGTCGACCTGGTGCTGATGGACTGCAATATGCCGGTCATGGACGGCTATGAAACCACCCGCCATATCCGTCAGCACCCCGAGCACCAGCAGTTACCGATCATCGCCTTGACCGCCAACGCGCTCTCCGACGAACGCGAGCGCTGCCGCGCAGCCGGCATGAACGACTACCTGGCCAAGCCCTTCCGCAAGGAAGAACTGGCCGCCCTGCTCGATCAGTGGCTGACTGCCAGGGTCAATTGAGGCTTTGTTGCGCGCCGTCCTGTGGCGTCAACGCGCCACAAGCTGATCGAGCAGCACAGCCACCTGACCGCGCAGCGCCGCCAGGGCTTGGGCATCGACCCCGCGCTCACAGAGCAGCTGCTCCTTAAGCGGCATCACCCGTTCGCGCAAGGCGCAACCGGCTGCGGTCAGCCCCAGGTGCATCTCCCGCTCATCGCTGGCCGAACGCCGGCGCAGCAGCAACCCCTGGGCCTCCAGGCGCTTGAGCAGGGGCGTCAGGGTGCCGGAGTCGAGCAGCAGGCGCTCGCCCAGGGCCTTCACCGTGGGTTGCGCGGGCGGTTGTTGCTGCCATTCCCATAGCACCAGCATGGCCAGGTACTGCGGATAGGTCAGACCGAGCTGATCGAGCATCGGCTTGTAGGCACGGATCACCGCCCGCGAGGCGGCGTAAAGCTTGAAGCACAGCTGGTTGTCCAGCTGCAGCCCTTCATCCGCGTGCAAGCTGGCCTGGGTCATTTCAGCAGCGCTTCGATCTCGGCAGTCAGATCTTCAGGCTTGGTGGTCGGGGCGAAACGCTTGATCACCTCACCGTCGGCGCTGAGCAGAAACTTGGTGAAGTTCCACTTGATGCCCTGGCTGCCGAGCAGGCCCGGGGCGCTTTTCTTCAGATTGACGAACAGCGGGTGGGCATCGCTGCCATTCACATCAACCTTCTTGAACAGCGGGAAACTCACGCCGAAGTTCAGCTCGCAGAACTCGCTGATCGCACCCTCGTCACCCGGCTCCTGCTTGCCGAACTGGTTGCAGGGGAAACCCAGCACCACCAGACCCTGGTCCTTGTACTGCTGCCAGACGTTTTCCAGCCCCTTGTACTGCGGGGTGAAACCGCACTTGCTGGCGGTATTGACCACCAGCACGGCCTTGCCGCCGAAATCGGCCAGGGTCTTCTGCTCGCCCTTGATGGTGGTAACCGGAATATCGAAGAGTGCGTTGCTCATGCTGGTCATCCTGATAAGTGGGAGTACCCGTAAAATAGCGAGCAATTAAATTGCATGCAATTTAATTGCAGCAAGATAAGGCCTGCTGATGCAGGCCTATGCAATGGCCTTAAGCCTTAGGTATTAGCTTGAGCGATGCCGAGTTGATGCAATAACGCAGCCCCGTCGGTGCCGGCCCATCGGGGAATACATGGCCCAGATGCGCATCACACTTGGCGCATTTGACTTCGATGCGATGCATGCCGTGATTGAAGTCATCCACACTGGTGATGGCCTCGCTGCTGACCGGCTGGAAGTAGCTCGGCCAGCCGCTGCCGGAGTCGTACTTGGCATCCGAGTCGAACAGCTCGGCCTGGCAGCAGGCGCAGTGGTAAATACCCGGCACCTTGCTGTCGTGGTACTGACCGGTAAAGGCGCGCTCGGTGCCGCCCAGGCGACAGACATGAAACTGCTCCTCGGAAAGCTCTTCGCGCCAGGCTTCCAGGGGTTTTTCCAGCTTGTCCACAGACAGGTCTCCTCTACATGAAAAAATCGCCGGGAGCGTTTTTGCGCGCAAGCCCCGAAGGGGTAAAGCACATGGATGTGCTGAGCACAAAAAAGCCCGACCAGTACCTTTGCCAAGGTCGGACTGCCACGTATCATTCGACCCCAGTCTGTCACCGGCGTTACACCCTGCCAAGGCTTGCCAGTTCGAGTCTTTTGCAAGGTAATTCAGCGGCGTTTCACCATTCGGGATTCCTTACATGCAGTTCAGCAAATCGAACAAGCTGGCCAACGTCTGCTACGACATTCGCGGGCCGGTGCTCAAGCACGCCAAACGCCTGGAAGAGGAAGGTCATCGCATCCTCAAACTGAATATCGGCAACCCGGCACCGTTCGGTTTTGAAGCCCCCGAGGAAATCCTTCAGGACGTGATCCGCAACCTGCCCACCGCCCAGGGCTATAGCGACTCCAAAGGCCTGTTCAGCGCGCGTAAGGCAGTCATGCAGTACTACCAGCAAAAGCAGGTAGAAGGCGTTGGTATCGAGGATATCTATCTCGGCAATGGCGTCTCTGAGCTGATCGTGATGGCCATGCAGGCGCTGCTCAACAACGGCGACGAAGTATTGATCCCGGCACCGGACTACCCGCTGTGGACTGCTGCAGTCGCCCTGTCTGGCGGCAAGCCGGTGCATTACCTGTGCGACGAGCAGGCCGGCTGGTTCCCCGATATCGCCGATATGCGCGCCAAGATCACCCCGAACACCAAGGCCCTGGTGCTGATCAACCCGAACAACCCCACCGGCGCGGTGTATTCCAGAGAAGTGCTGATGGACATCGTCGAACTGGCACGCCAGCACAACCTGGTGCTGTTCTCCGACGAGATCTACGACAAGATCCTCTACGACGAAGCCCAGCATATCTCAACCGCCTCCCTGGCCCCGGACGTGCTCTGCCTGACCTTCAACGGCCTGTCCAAGTCCTACCGCGTGGCCGGCTTCCGCTCCGGCTGGGTGGCGATTTCCGGGCCCAAGCACCGTGCGCAGAGCTATATCGAAGGCATCGATATCCTCGCCAACATGCGCCTGTGCGCCAACGTGCCGAGTCAGCACGCGATCCAGACCGCACTGGGCGGCTACCAGAGCATCAATGACCTGGTGCTGCCCAACGGCCGCCTGCTCGAGCAGCGCAACCGCACCTGGGAGCTGCTCAACGACATTCCCGGGGTCAGCTGCGTCAAGCCCATGGGCGCGCTGTACGCCTTCCCGAAGATCGACCCCAAGGTCTGCCCGATCCATAACGACGAGAAATTCGTTCTCGATCTGCTGCTCTCGGAGAAACTGCTGATCGTCCAGGGCACCGCCTTCAACTGGCCATGGCCGGATCACTTCCGCGTGGTCACCCTGCCGCGGGTGGATGAGCTGGAAATGGCCATAGGCCGTATCGGCAGCTTCCTCAAGACCTACCAACAGTAAGCGGAGAACGCCATGAGCCAGGGCAAACGCTACCTGCTGACCGGAGCCAGTTCCGGCATCGGTGCCGCCCTGGCCCGCGAGCTGGCGGCCAGGGGTTACGACCTGGCCCTGGCCGCGCGCCGCGAAGACAGCCTGCACCTGCTGGCCGCCGAGCTGCAGGCGCGCTTTAAGCGCAAGGTGGTGGTCCTGCCGCTGGATGTGACCGACTACGCCGCCTGCCAGGACGCCGTGGGCCTGACCGCCAACCTGCTCGGCGGGCTTGACGGAATGATCGCCAACGCCGGCATCGCCCTGACCGGCAAAGCTGGGGGCGGCCACTTCAAGCGCGCCCAACTGACCCTGGAAACCAACCTGATCGGTGCGATTGCTTGCCTCGATGCCGCCTGCGCGCTGTTTCGCCAACAAGGTCACGGCCACCTGGTCGCCGTCGCCTCGGTGGCCGGCAAACGCGGCCTGCCCCATACAGCGGCCTATTCGGCGAGCAAGGCCGGCTTGATCAGCTATATGGAAGCCACCCGCGCCGAACTGCTGGGCAAGAACATCGACACCACCCTGCTGCTGCCGGGCTTTATCGATACGCCACTGAACAGCGATATGGCTAGCCGACCTTTCCTGATTGACGTGGAACGCGGCGCGGCGCTGATCGCCCGGCATATCGACAAACGCGCCGCCAGCGCCTATGTCCCGGGCTGGCCCTGGGCCCTGCTGGGCCGCCTGCTGCCCTATCTGCCCACCTCGATGATTGGCAAATTCTGATGGACCTGCAGATCGACGAATTCTACAAGGACGCGGCCGCCGGCCTGCTGAGCCTTTACCAGGTATTTCCACGCAAGGCGGCACTGTATGTCGAAGACCTGATCGGCCGCGAGGAGCCGGACGAGTTCGGCCTGCCCACACCCCGCCACCAAAGCTGCCTGGGTGCCCTGCTGTGGCTGGCCGAGGAAGGCTATATCCGCTTCGACTCGACCATCGGCTACGACGCCCTGGACCAGGCGGTGCTCAGCGAAAAGGGCTTTCTGCGCCTGACCCGCGCCGTACCCCATGCCCTGCGCGAAGGGGAAGCCTTGCCGCCCAGCGTGCGCCGCGTGCACGCCACCCTGGCCTTCCAGCTGCGCGAGGCACTGAGCCAGCGCCACGGCGAACGCATCTCGCGCCTCAGTCGACTGCTGTTCGAGAGCAGCCTGAACGGCGCAAGCGACATAGTTTGAAATAGTCGCCAGGTTGAAGTGCCGGGGGGTGCGCCCTTATATAGCCGGCATAACCAAGAGTGGTTGTTGAAAACCAGGCGACGCCGCCGAAACAGGGCTTTCAGCGACCAGACAGATCTTTCCCGTGAGGAGTCTCAATACACCATGATGCGCATTATGCTGTTCCTGGCCACCAACATGGCGGTGTTGATAATCGCCAGCATCACCCTGAAGTTGCTCGGGGTGGACCGCTTTACCGGTCAGAACTATGGCAGCCTGCTGGTTTTCTGTGCCGTGTTCGGTTTCGCCGGTTCGCTGATTTCGCTGCTGCTGTCCAAGTGGATGGCGAAGATGAGCACCAAAACCGAAATCATCACCCAGCCACGCACCCGTCACGAACAGTGGCTGCTGCAGACCGTGGAAGAACTGTCCCGCGAAGCCGGGATCAAGATGCCGGAAGTGGGTATCTTCCCGGCCTATGAGTCCAACGCCTTCGCCACCGGCTGGAACAAGAACGACGCCCTGGTAGCCGTCAGCCAGGGCCTGCTGGAGCGTTTCTCGCCCGACGAAGTGCGCGCCGTGCTGGCCCACGAAATCGGCCACGTGGCCAATGGCGACATGGTCACCCTGGCGCTGATTCAAGGCGTGGTGAACACCTTCGTGATGTTCTTCGCGCGGATCTTCGGCAATTTCGTCGACAAGGTGATCCTGAAAAACGAAGACGGCCCGGGCATCGGCTACTTCGTGGCGACCATCTTCGCCGAGCTTGTTCTGGGGATACTGGCCAGCATCATCGTCATGTGGTTCTCGCGTAAGCGCGAATTCAAGGCCGACGAGGCCGGTGCCCGCCTGGCTGGCACTGGCGCGATGATCGCCGCCTTGCAGCGCCTGCGCGCCGAGCAGGAAGTACCAGTGACCATGCCCAACAGCCTGACCGCCTTCGGCATCAACGGCGGCCTGAAAGGCGGCCTGGCAGGCTTGCTGATGACCCACCCGCCACTGGAAGTGCGCATCGAAGCCCTGCGTCAGCGCGGCTAAGTACAGCGGAAACGCAAAGGGCGACTTTTTAGTCGCCCTTTTTTATGGCTATGTACCAATTCCGTGTGGCATGTGCCGTTTGGGTAGGGTGCGCCTTGCGGGCAACAAAAGCCCCCTTAACTGAACCGAGCTTTTTCTATCCGCGAGTTACTGCTTGCGCAGGCGGTATACCCGCTCATCCAGGCGTTGCAGACCGCGCTGGAGAAAACGCCAGTTCTGCCCCAGCACATCACTGCACTCCAGCGTTTCAACCTGCCAGGTGTCAGCCAGGCGCTGCTGCACTTCATCATCGGACACGGCAAAGGGCGGCCCATCCATTTGCGCCTGCTCGTAGTCCAGGGTCACCAGCAGGCCCTGGCAATCCGGCGGCAGTAGGGCCGCGAGGTGCGCGACATAGCGTGCACGCATCTCCGGCGGCAGTGCAATCAGCGCCGCGCGGTCATACAGGCCCTGGCACTCGGCGACCTGCTCGGGTGTCAGCGCAAAGAAATCGCCGCAATAGATCTCCAGCGCATCACAGCGATAGACCCTGAAGCCGCCCTCCTCGGTGATCACCGGCTCTAGCTGGTGCTCGGCGAAAAAATCCTCCACCGCCTTCTGCGCCAGCTCGACCCCGCACACCCGATAACCCTGGCCGGCCAGCCAGAGCATATCCAGGCTCTTGCCGCACAAAGGCACCAGCACCCGCGAGCCTTGCGCCAGACCCAGGTCGGGCCAATAGCGCTGCAGGTAGGGATTGACCTCGGACAAATGAAAACCTATTTCGCTGCGCGCCCAGCGCGCCTGCCAGAATTCCGCGTGCATATCGACTCCGAGAAAGATTCAGCGGCCAATCCTGCCGGAAAGCGCCGAGCAAGACCAATCGACCATTGGCCATGAGAAGAAACAATCTACCTAACCGATTAATAAACCCGGATATTTGCGCTTTTATGGCCGTATTGACTGATAGATTATGAATGCACTCGATCAGGAGAACGCCATGTTACCCAGCCTGTTTATCTCCCACGGCTCCCCCATGCTGGCCCTGCAACCCGGTGCCAGCGGCCCCGCCCTCGCCCGCCTGGCCAGCCAACTGCCCAGACCCCGCGCCATTGTGGTGGTTTCTGCGCACTGGGAAAGCCGCGAGCTGCGGGTCGGCAGCGCCGCCAAACCAGATACCTGGCATGACTTCCGGGGCTTTCCGGCCGAACTCTACCGGGTGCAATACCCCGCCCCCGGCGAACCGCAACTGGCCGGCGAGATTGTGAACCTACTGACCCAAGCCGGCCTGCCGGCGCGGCTCGACGCCGAGCGGCCACTGGATCACGGTGCCTGGGTGCCCCTGACCCTGATGTACCCACAAGCCGATATTCCCGTGGTGCAGGTCTCGCTGCCCAGCCAGCAAGGCCCGGCGTTGCAACGCAAGGTCGGCCAGGCCCTGGCCGGCCTGCGCGCCCAGGGCGTGCTGTTGGTTGGCTCAGGCAGCATCACCCACAACCTCGGTGAGCTGGACTGGCAAGCAGCGCCGGAGCAGATCGAGCCCTGGGCCCAGGCATTCCGCGACTGGGTGGTGGACAAACTGACCGCGCAGGACAACGCCGCGCTGCAGGACTACCGCCGGCAAGCACCCCATGCGGTGCGCAACCACCCCAGCGATGAACACCTGCTGCCGCTGTTCTTCGCCGAGGCCGCAGGCGGCCAGTTCAAAGTCGAGCACAGCGGCTTTACCCTAGGCGCGCTGGGGATGGATATTTACAGTTTCAGCTGAGTCGCCTCAGCCCTTATCGCGGACAAGTCCGCGCCTACCTGGTTTGCCTACAGCCCTACAGGTAAGCCGGACGGGCAAGCGCTACGGCGCAAAACTCAACACATAAAAAAGCCCCGCACTAGGCGGGGCTCCTTTATTCAGCGAAGAATCAATCTTCGCGATAACGACGCAGCTTCAGCGGCTTGCCACCGACGCGGGTGTCTTTCAGCTTGGTCAGCAGACGCTCGAGGCCTTCTTCCGGCAGCTCGACCAGGCTGAAGCTCTCGCGCACCTGGATGCGGCCGATGGCTTCACGGACCAGGCCGCCTTCGTTGAGGATCGCGCCCAGCAGGTTCTTCGCGGCGATGCCGTCGCGAGCGCCCAGAGCGGTACGGCAGCGGGCACGGCCTTCGGCCAATGGCACCGGCGCACGACGCTCACGGCTGCCGTCGCGATCAGGACGCTCAGAGCGATCACTGCGCTCGCTACGTTCACGCGGGCCACTGCTGTTTGGTACCAGGGGCTGGTCACGCTCGACTTCAGCCAGGGTCAGAGCCTGGCCATTGGTGGCCTTGCGCAGCAAAGCTGCGGCCAGGGCACGTGGGCTGCAACCGATGTCGGCAGTCAGACGGTCTAGCAGCTCACCGTGGCTGGCTTCGGCATCAGCAACCAGCGGAGCCAGGCTGTTGGTGAGTTTCTTGATGCGCGCATCGAGAACCTGCTTGGCGTCTGGCAGCTTGACTTCGCCAACTTTCTGCCCAGTCACACGCTCGATCACTTGCAGCATGCGGCGCTCACGCGGCGTCACCAGCAGCAGGGCACGACCGGTACGACCGGCACGGCCAGTACGGCCGATGCGGTGTACGTAGGATTCCGGATCGTAGGGCATGTCCACGTTCATCACGTGGGTGATGCGCGGTACGTCGAGGCCGCGAGCGGCAACGTCGGTAGCGATCACGATGTCCAGACGGCCATCTTTCAGCGAGTCGATCACGCGCTCACGCTGGTTCTGCGCGATATCACCGTTCAGTGCAGCAGCCTTGTAGCCCTTGGCTTCCAGCGCGGCGGCCAGGTCCAGGGTGGCTTGCTTGGTGCGGACGAAACCGATCAGCGCGTCGAACTCTTCGACTTCCAGCAGACGCAGTACCGCAGCGTGCTTCTGGTCGGCGTGAACCATCAGATGCACCTGCTCGATGGCAGTTACGGTCTGGGTTTTGGTTTCGATCTTGACGTGCTTGGGGTCACGCAGGTGTTTTTCAGCAATGGTGCGGATCGAGTGCGGCAGCGTGGCGGAGAACAGCACGCTCTGACGGCTTTCCGGCATGGCTTTGAAGATGACTTCGAGGTCATCCATAAAACCCAGCTTGAGCATCTCGTCGGCTTCGTCGAGAACCAGGTGCTGAATGGTCGACAGCACTTTCTCGTCACGACGCAGGTGGTCAACCAGGCGACCTGGAGTGGCCACAACAATCTGTGCGCCATTGCGAATAGCCTTGAGCTGCGGGCCCATCGGCGCACCACCGTAAACGGCGATAACACTGACGCCCGGCATTTGCTTGGCGTAGGTTTCAAAAGCGGTGGCAACCTGCAGCGCCAGCTCACGAGTCGGAGCCAGGATCAGCGCTTGTGGCTGACGCTTGGCCGGGTCGATGCGGCTGAGGATTGGCAGGGCGAAGGCAGCGGTTTTACCGGTACCGGTCTGCGCCTGGCCGATCATGTCGTGGCCGGCGAGGATTACTGGAATCGCTTGAATCTGAATAGCCGAAGGCTCTTCATAGCCAGTGGCAATTACAGCAGCGAGAACATTGGGGTGTAGATCGAGAGCGGCGAAGCCGCCGATTTCCTGGGTCATGGGTCTGCCTCTAGTGCATCCGCAAAGACCCATGTTCCAAAGCTGCGCATGCCGTGTAAGACCCGAAAGTCACCCTGGCAGCCATGTCGGCGGGGATTTGCGAAAACGTGTGATAAATGAATCGTCAAGGATAGTCCGCAAAACGGACTAACTGCCAAAGTTAACCTTCGGGCGAGTTGTACTACCTGAACGTGGCCAAGAATTGACCGGCGCGCACTATACCGGAAAACCTGGCCGATGTGCCTGCTTTTCCGCACACAGACCTTAAATAAAGCAGAAATAACGCCTATAGCGTGCCATACGGTCATGCTCTGATAGCCTGCAGCTGCCATGCTGTAACGGCTTCAGCCCCAGTTTACTAACCTGCGCACAAGGACTCCCCGCCATGACCCAAAGCACCAGCGGCCGCGTCAGCCGTGAAAAACGCGGCCAGATCATGTTGATCGGCCTGGACCGAGCGAGCAAACGCAATGCCTTCGATATGCCCATGCTCGACGACATGTGCCTGGCCTACGGAGAGTTCGAGCGTGACAGCGAGGCGCGGGTGGCGCTGGTATTTGCCCATGGTGAGCACTTTACCGCCGGGCTGGACCTGGCCAATGTAGCGGCGCAGTTCGCCGCCGGCTGGAAGATACCGGACGGCGGCTGCGACCCCTGGGGCGTATTCGGCGGGCCACGAGTGAGCAAACCGGTGATCGTCGCCGCGCAAGGCTACTGCTACACCATCGGCATTGAGCTGATGCTGGCCTCGGATATCAACCTGTGCGCCAGCAATACCCGCTTCGCCCAGATGGAAGTGCAGCGCGGCATCTTCCCCTTCGGCGGTGCCACTTTGCGCATGCATCAGACCGCTGGCTGGGGCAATGCCATGCGCTGGCTGCTGACTGGCGATGAGTTCGATGCTCACGAAGCCTATCGCCTGGGCCTTATTCAGGAAGTTGTCGCCAGCGAAGAGTTGCTGCCCAAGGCGCTATGGCTCGCCGAACGCATTGCCGCCCAAGCACCACTGGGCGTCGAGGCCACCCTGGCTTCGGCGCGCCAGGCCGTGGTCGAAGGCCCGACAGCCGCAGCCGCGAACCTGCACCCCACCGTCACCCGGCTGATGGCTAGCGAGGATGCCCAGGAAGGCGTCAAAGCGATGCTGGAACGCCGCCCGGGCGACTTTAAGGGGCGCTGAAGAACGCGGAACAGCCCAACCCGTAGGGTGCGCCGTGCGCACCAGGATCTTCTGGCCTGCGCCGCTGCGCACGGCGCACCCTACCGGACCGGCACCTGCTTAGGTCGCCGGGCGCAGCGCCTGTATCAACGACCGCAATGAATACCCCAGCTGCGGGGCCAGCAGCTCGTCGCGGCGCAACAACTCGTCCTGGTCGAGCTGCTGGTCAAGATCCGCCGGCACCAGCAACACCACGTTGCCCTCCTTAACCGGGCACTCCCAATAATGCCGATGGTAGAGGCCGCGCAGCAGCGGTGCGCCAAGCGGTTTGCCGTCGTTGCCGGCCCACTGGTTGATAATCAACCAGCCGCCAGGGTTGAGCTGCTTCTGGCAGTTTTCCAGAAAGCGCCAGGCCAGGTGCCCGGTCGCCGGGCCGTGATCGGTATAAAGGTCGACAAACAGCAGATCGGTCTTTTCCGCGCTTTCCAGCAGTTCCAGGGCATCGCCGATGCGGATGGTCAGGCGCGGGTCATCGACCAGGCCCATATGCTCCATGGCCAAGCGCGGCACATCGGCGCGCAGCTCAATCACCTCGACATCTTCCAGCGGCAGAAACCGTAGGCAGGCCTGGGTCAGGTTGCCGGCACCGAGGCCGAGAAACAGCGAGCTTTCCGGGTGCTCATGGCACAAGGCACCGAGCAGCATGGCGCGGGTATAGTCATACTCCAGCCAGCTGGGGTCCGGCATATAGACGCAGCTCTGCTCGATCGCTTCGCCGAACTCGAGAAAGCGATAAGCACCCATTTCGACTACCTGGATCACCCCGAAGGCATCGTGCACTTCGGCGATCAACAGCGGGTCCGGCATCTGACCGACCGGGGGTAAACCTGGCATCCACCACTCTCCACCATGACATCCCCGACCATTTCGGCCAGGGGAAAGGCGCTAATTGTCATTGAGGCACCCTCCCCTGGTCACGCGATAATTTGCCGCAGTCGGGAGCGCCGAGTTCGTCGCTATGCGGCTACAACAATAAAAACAAATATCGAGGTTTGCCATGTACGCCATTATCGGTGCCGGCCCCATGGGGCTGTGTACAGCACGTCAACTGCACAAGCACGGCATCGACTTTGTCGGTTTCGAACTGCACGCGGATGTCGGCGGCCTGTGGGACATCGACAACCCGCACAGCACCATGTACGACTCGGCGCACCTGATTTCCTCCAAGGGCACCACCCAGTTCAGCGAATTCCCGATGCGCGCCGAGGTGGCTCCCTACCCGCATCACAGTGAAATGCGCCGCTACTTCCGCGACTACGCCGAGCACTTCGGCCTGTATGCGCATTACCAATTCAATACCCGTGTGGTGGCAATCCAGCGTCTGGACAAAGGCTGGAAGCTGGTCAGCGAGCAGGACGGCGTGCAGCGCGAATGGCTGGTCGACGGCGTGCTGATGGCCAACGGCACCCTGCACGCGCCCAATCGGCCGGCGCTGCCTGGAGAATTCACTGGCGAGCTGATGCACTCCAGCGACTACCGCTCGGCGGCGGTGTTCGACGGCAAGCGCGTACTGGTGATCGGCTGCGGCAACTCCGCCTGCGATATCGCCGTAGACGCCGTCCACCGCGCCGCCTCGGTGGATCTGTCGGTGCGCCGCGGCTATTACTTCCTGCCCAAATTCACCCTGGGCCGCCCCACTGACACCCTCGGCGGCGCGATCAAACTGCCGCGCCCGCTCAAGCAATTTCTCGACGGCCTGCTTGTGCGCGCGCTGGTCGGCAAACCGTCGCAGTACGGCCTGCCCGACCCGGATTACAAACTCTACGAATCACACCCGGTGATGAACTCACTGGTGCTGCATTACCTCGGCCATGGCGATATCAAGGCGCGCCGCGATGTGGCCAAGGTCGATGGCCTGCAAGTGACTTTCAGCGATGGCGAACAGGCCGAGTACGACCTGATTCTGCAAGGCACCGGCTACAAGCTCGACTACCCCTTTATCGACCGCGCGCACCTCAACTGGCCGAGTAGCGCCGGCGCGCCGCAGTTGTACCTCAACGTGTTCCACCCCGAGTACGACGACCTGTTTATGCTGGGCATGGTCGAAGCCTCCGGCCTCGGCTGGCAGGGCCGTGACGAGCAGGCCGAGCTGGTAGCGCTGTATATCAAGAGCCTGCAGGCTGGCAGCCAGGCGGCCAAGGACTTCCAGGCACTCAAGCGCGAACGGGCGAGCATGCGCCTGGACGGTGGCTACCAATACCTGCAACTGGAACGCATGGCCTACTACGTGCACAAGGACAGCTATCGTCAGAGCATCGCGCAGCACAGCAACAACCTGCGCGCCGGCCTAGCGGCACTGCCCACTGCCACCAGCCGCACAATTGAAGGAAGCCCGTGATGGAGCCGGTGAATATCCAGTTCGACCCCAGCAGCCTGGTGCTGATCAACATCATCCTCGCCGTGATGATGTTCGGTGTCTCGCTGGACCTGCGCCTGGATGACTTCAAACGCATCGTCCGCGAGCCCAAGGCACCGATGATTGGTCTGCTGGCACAGTTTATTCTGCTGCCGGCACTGACCTGCCTGGCCTGCTGGGCGCTGCGCATCGAGCCGATGCTGGCCCTGGGCATGATGCTGGTGGCGGCCTGCCCCGGCGGCAGCTTCTCCAACATCATGACCTGGATGGCCCGTGGCAACGTCGCGGTATCGGTGAGCATGACCGCCGTGTCCAGTCTCGCCGCCAGCGTGCTGACGCCACTGAACTTCGGCTTTTACGCCTGGCTCAACCCGCTGACCCGCCCGCTGCTGACTGAAATCGCCCTGGAACCGGTCAGCCTGCTGCTTCTGGTATTGCTGGTACTCGGCCTGCCGCTGATCGCCGGCATGTGGATCGGCCGGCGCTTTCCCAGCCTGTCCCTCAGGGTGGAAAAACCGCTGCGCATCTTTGCCCTGCTGGTGATGCTGGCCTTCGTGACCCTGGCCTTCAGCCGCAACCTCGACCAGTTCATCACCCATTTCCATCTGTTCTTCTGGCTGGTGGTGGCGCACAACGCCCTGGCCTTGGCGGTAGGCTACGGCTGCGCGCGGCTATCCGGGCTGCCGGCAGCGGATCGCCGGGCGATCACCCTGGAGGTGGGCATTCAGAACTCGGCCCTGGGCCTGGTGATCATCTTTACCTTCTTCCCCCAGGCCAGCGGCATGCTGCTGATCGCCGCGTTCTGGGGCTGCTGGCACCTGGTCAGCGGCCTGACCCTGGCGTTTATCTGGTCGCGTCGACCACCCGCAAGCCTGCCGCTAATACCTGCGGTTCTAGCCAGCGCGGGAGAAAAATAATGCACAGCATATTGATCACCGGGGCCGCCAGTGGCCTCGGCTGGCAGCTTGCGCGCGCCTATCACGGGCAAGGCTGCAACCTGCTGCTCACCGATATCAATGCTGACGGCCTGAGCGCGCGGGTAAATGAGCTGGGCGCAGAGCGGGTAATCGGCCTGGCCGGCGATATCACCGACCCGCATCTGCATCAGCAATTGCTGCAAACCTGCAGCGAGCGCTTCGGCGGCCTCGATGTGCTGATCAATAACGCCGGCATCACCCACCGCTCGCCCGCCATGCAGACAGACCCGGTGGTGCTGCGCAAAGTCATGGCCGTGGATTATCAGGCTCCCGTGGAACTGACCCTGAGCGCCCTGCCGCTGCTGCGCCAGAGCGGTGGGCAGATTATCGCCATCGGCTCCATGGCCGGCTGGATGCCGGTGCTGGGCCGCGCCGGTTATTGCGCCGCGAAAAGCGCCCTCGGCCAGTTCTTCGAGGTTTTTCGCGCCGAGGCCGCTCGCGATGGCATCGGCATGCTGCTGGTGTACCCGAGCTTTCTCGATACACCCATCGAGCAGAACGCCCTCGGCGGCGACGGCAAGCAGGCACAACACGGTCGCTCGACCGTTGGCCATATACGCGGTGCCGACTGGATGGCCGCGCAGATTCTCCAGGCGCAGAGGCAAGGCCGCGAACGGCTGTTTCCCGACCGCGGCAGCTGGTTGGCCAGCCTGCTCTGGCGCATCACTCCCGGGTTTTATTACCGCAAGATGAGCGCACGTTTCGCCGCGGAGATGGGCTGATGGACATTATTTGGTTAACGCTGGCCGGCTTTATCCTGCTGGCTTACACCCTGGAGGCGATCACCGGTTTCGGCAGCATCGTCATCGCCCTATCTCTGGGTGCCTTGCTGCTACCCATCGACCAGCTGCTGCCGGTTCTGGTGCCGCTGAATATCTGCATGACCGGCTACCTGGTCTGGCGGCATCGACAGATGATCGACCGCCCACTGCTGCTGAGCATGATCCTGCCAGGTATGGTCGTCGGCACCCTGATCGGCTACGCCCTGCTGCCCTGGCTGAACGCCGCCCTGGCCAAGCGCCTGTTTGGCGCACTGGTGCTGTGGTTCGCCGCCCGCGAGCTATGGCGTTTGCGTCACGCTGCAGTGCAACCCGTGCGGCCCCTGTGGCTTAGCCGCCTGCTTAGCCTGTGCGCGGGCATCAGCCATGGCCTGTTTGCCTCCGGCGGGCCGCTGCTGGTACTCGCCCTGGCCGGCACCCAGCTGGACAAGGCGCGCCTGCGCGCCACCCTGGTCACTGTGTGGTTCAGCCTCAACAGCCTGCTGACGGTGGCCTTTCTGCTCGACGGCCGTTTGCTGCCCGCCCTGCCACAAGTGCTCAGCTATGCGCCCTTGCTGCTGATCGGCGTATGGCTAGGCGAGCGTTTGCATCGGCGTTTTAACGAGCAGCATTTCCGCATCGCCATCTACCTGTTGCTGCTGGTCACCGGCGGCCTGCTACTGGTAGCAGGCCACTAAAAGTGTTGGCGAGGCCGCAGGTTTAAAACCCACCATCGCCTGAGCCGTGCGTCACCATGCAGCGGCTCTATCGCGCCTATCGGCTTGAAGCGCCGGGCTTATCGGTTACCATGCCCGCTCGCCCGAATTGTCAGAAGCCGAGAACCGCAATGTCGCAACCCTGGAGCCCCGAAAGCTGGAGAGCCAAGCCCATCCAGCAGCAACCGCAGTACCCGGATGCCGCCCACCTGGGCAGAGTCGAGCAGACCCTGGCCGGCTATCCGCCGCTGGTATTTGCCGGCGAGGCCCGCGAACTGCGCCGCCAGTTTGCCGAGGTGACCCAGGGCCGCGCCTTCTTGCTGCAGGGCGGCGATTGCGCCGAGAGCTTCGCCGAGTTTTCCGCCGCAAAAATCCGCGACACCTTCAAGGTGCTGCTGCAGATGGCCATCGTCATGACCTTCGCCGCTGGTTGCCCGGTGGTCAAGGTCGGGCGTATGGCCGGCCAGTTCGCCAAACCACGCTCGGCCAATGACGAAACCATCGACGGCGTGACCCTGCCCGCCTACCGCGGCGATATCGTCAATGGCATCGGCTTCGACTCTGCCAGCCGCGTGCCGGACCCGGAGCGCCTGCTGCAGGCCTACCACCAGTCCACCGCTTCGCTCAACCTGCTGCGTGCCTTCGCCCAGGGCGGTTTTGCCGACCTGCATCAGGTGCACCAGTGGAACCTGGACTTTATCGCCAACTCGGCCCTGGCCGAGAAGTACAGCCACCTGGCCAACCGCATCGACGAAACCCTGGCCTTTATGCGTGCCTGCGGCATGGACGGCTCCTCGCAAGTGCGCGAGACCAGCTTCTTCACCGCCCATGAAGCCCTGTTGCTCAACTACGAGCAGGCCTTCGTACGTCGCGACAGCCTGACCGGCGGCGACTACGCCTGCTCGGCCCATATGCTGTGGATCGGCGACCGCACCCGCCAGCTGGATGGGGCCCATGTCGAATTCCTGCGCGGTGTCGGCAACCCGATCGGGGTCAAGGTCGGCCCGAGCATGGACCCCGACGAGCTGATCCGCCTGATCGACATCCTCAACCCGGACAACGACCCGGGTCGCCTCAACCTGATCGTGCGCATGGGCGCGGACAAGGTCGAAGCCCATATGCCGCGCCTGGTGCGCAAGGTCCAGGGCGAAGGTCGTCAGGTGCTGTGGAGTTCCGACCCGATGCACGGCAACACCATCAAGGCCTCCACCGGTTACAAGACCCGCGACTTTGCGCAGATCCTCGCCGAAGTGAAGCGATTCTTCGCCGTACACCAGGCCGAAGGCAGTTACGCCGGCGGCATCCATATCGAGATGACCGGGCAGAACGTCACCGAATGCATCGGCGGCGCGCGGCCGGTGACCGAGGACAGCCTGTCGGACCGCTACCACACCCACTGCGATCCGCGAATGAACGCCGACCAGTCCCTGGAACTGGCCTTCCTGATCGCCGAAACCCTCAAGCAGGTGCGGCGCTAGCTGCTGTTCGCGGGCATGGCCCGCTCCTGCAACCGAGATACCGCGCAGGAGCGGGGTCATATGCCCGCGAGCAATCCTCGAACCGCTGAGGCGCTCACGCATGCACCACCGACCTGCTGCCGCTGCCGCGCTTAGCGCGACAACAACACCCGGCGGCCGCACCTTTTGACGCCAGGCAGTGAGGCAAGCGAGGCCCACCACCAAGCGCTTCTGACAAACCGCCCCAGGCGCGATATGGTGAAGCCTACATGGAGGAATGAATCATGCCTTGGTACATCTGGTTACTGCTGGTGCTCGTACTGGGTTCGATTGTAAGCGGCCTGCTCGTATTGTTGCGCACCGCCAAAGACGTTCCCCTGACCGCCGAACAGCGGGAAATCGTCCGCAAACGCAACCTCGAGATGGACGCCCAAGATGCCAAGGACGCTGAGCAGCGCTAGCCTGCTGTGCGTCCTGTTGCTTGGCTGTTCGCAGCTGCCAATGGCTACGGACGGCGATAGCTGTACGGCGCTGTTCGAGCAACTGCAGGGTGCCACCCGGGCACAGCGGGACGCACAGTATCAGCCTCTGGAGGGCTTTGCCGGCTTGCGCAGCGAGCGCACCCTGGCGGCCCTGGGTGCGAATGCGCAAAGCCGGGCGCAACGGCGGCTGTGGCTACAGCGCCTGGCCGCACGGGACGCCGAAGCCAGCATGATCGAGCTGGCGCAACTGGCGGACGAGCCGCGGCGGCTGTGGAGCAGCCCGCAGCGCCAGCAGGCGCTGAGTACCTGCCGCAGCCGTCAGGTCGAGCACCTGCTCGACAACCCACCCGCCTTTGCCCGCGCAGTCGCAGCGGCCCAGGTGGCCGACGACTACCGCACCTGGGCACGCGTGGCGGGCCTCTACCCTCTTTTCAAACCCATCTTCGCCAGAGGCGTGGCTGCCTGGCAACACAGCGCGGGCCGGGCCAAAGCTCCCACAGACGGCGCACAGTGGCTGGGCTACCAGCCGTTACCAAGCAGAACCCAGACGATTTCGATCAGGCTAGTCGAGGATGCCCTGAGGCTGCCCCAGGCCCAGCCGGCAGAACTCGAAGCCCTCTTCAACCGCCACACACCCTGGTTGAAGGTCGAGCAAGCCAGCCGCAGCGACAGGCTTGGCAGCCCCCAGTTTCGCGCCGATGGCACGCGGGGCTTCAATCAGCAGCATATTCGGCTATACCGGCACAGCGGCTGGAGCCCCTTGCAGGGGCGCTGGCACCTGCAGCTGAGCTACCAGCTCTGGTTCAGCCAGCGGCCCAAGCCCCACGCTCTGGATCTGTTCGGCGGCGAACTGGACGGCCTGATCTGGCGCGTCACTCTGGACCAGCAGGGGCATGCCTTGCTCTACGACAGCATCCACCCCTGCGGCTGCTGGCACAGCTTCTACCTGCCGGCTGGCTCGCCGCTGCAGTTACGGCAGCCTGTGGGTGAAGAGGCGCGTCAGGCGCACCGCCTGAACTTCGCGGGCGACCGGGCCGCCACCCTGTGGTTGAGCGCGGGCGAGCACAACCTGAGCTGGGTCGATGCCCGTCGCTCGCTCTACCCTGGGGTGAGTTACCAGACCCTGCCCCTCGACCACCTGCGCCAGCTGCCACACCCCCAGGGTCAACGTAGCCTGTACCGCGCAGACGGCCTGATTGCCGGCAGCCAACGTCTGGAACGCTGGCTATTATGGCCGTCCGGGGTCAAGTCGCCGGGTGCCATGCGCCAGTGGGGACGACACGCCACCGCCTTTATCGGCCGCGCACATTTCGACGATCCCTATCTACTTGAGCGCTACTTTCAGCAGCCATAGGCCCTGGCGGCCATAAGCGTCTGGGTACATAACAAACAACTAGCCCCCGCCACCGGCGCTAAGCGAGGTATCGGCCTTAGGCACGACCGTCACGTGATAGCGCCCGAATATCTCGGCCAAACGCTGATTGCGGCGAAGCGTTTCAAGCAGCGCGCTGAACTGATCGGCACTGATCGGCGCACCGGGACGCAGCAGCACATGGTGGCGATAACGCTGATCGACACGCTCGGAGATCAGCAGTTGCCCGGCGTATTCGCGGTAGCGCTCAAGAAAGTCGCCGATATAGGAGCGCGTCACCAGGGCGATATCCGCCCGCCCGTGCAATACCATTAGCAGGTTGCTGTCATGGGAATGGGTCAGGGTCGCGTTGAAGCGCTTGACCAGGTACTCGGGCTCGGCATTGAAGTCGGCAAAGGCATAGTGATAGCCGTGGTACAGGGCCAGACGCTTGCCCTCCAACCGCTCGAAATAATGCTGGTCGCGCCCCGGTTCGGCTCGGCTGACAAACACCTCCGAGTCCTCCAGGCCCATATCCACGGCGCTATGGGCAATGTCCTGCCAGTCCCAGGCCGGATTCTCGAAAATGGCCAGGTCGATCCGCCCCTGCTGAAAATCACCGAAGCGGCGTTTGATCGAGGTCGGCACCATGACAAAGCGGAACTCGGCCTGCTGCCGGTTCAGCTCATCCAGCAGATCCGCGAGCAGTCCCGTCTTGCGCAACTGTTCGTCGGACTTGAACACATAGGGCGGAAAATACACGCCAGCAACATGCACCACTTGCTCGGCGGCCAGGGGTGCAGACACCCACAACGCAAGCGCCAGACTGCAACCCCTGATCAACCTACCCATGGACACAGGCATATGGCCAACTTCCTCACTTACTTATGGCTGCCAGCCTACTCCAGCAAAAGCTGACCGAATAGTGCAAGTTCAGTCACGCAGCGACCCAGATGGGTTTTGCAGATGATAACGCCTCAACAGGCGGTCCAGCCGACCGTCACTATTGAGGGCCTGCAACAGCTCGGCAAAGCGCTCCGGCGTCACTGGGGCCTGCGGACGAAACAGCGCCTGGTGGCGATAGAACTGATCGACCCGTTGCGATACCAGAAAGGTCGCACGCAGCTCCGGGTGCCGATCCTGGTAGAGGCGCAGGTAGGAATGGGTAATCACCGCAATATCCGCCCGATCACGCATCAGCATGACCAGATTGCTGTCATGGGAATAGGTGAGCCGTGCATCAAAGTGCTCGGTCAGAAATTGCTGGTCCGAATTGAAATCGGCGAAACCATAGTGGTAGCCATTGTAGAGGGCCAGACGCTTGCCCTTGAGCTCATCGAAATAGCTCTGGTCGCGGCCCGGCCGCGCGCGGGCGACATACACCTCGGCATCCTCGATATGCAGGTTCAACGCGGCATGCGAGGTGTTCTGCCAGCCCCACTGGGGGGACTCGAACAGGATCAGGTCGAAGCGGCCACTGCCAAGGTCGCGGTAGCGGCGCATGGTTGAGGTCGCCACCAAAACGAAACGGTAGGTAGTCTGCAGTTGATTGAGCGCGGCCAGCAAATCAGGCACCAGCCCCTTCGGCTCGGCACTCTCCGGCTTAACCATATAGGGCGGAAAGTGATAGGCACCGACCCGTACCTCTTCAGCAGCCCACACCGGCAGAGCGAGGCACAGCAGGGAGCCGAGACACAGACTTCGCACCAGCATGGACAAGAGACACGCTCCACCGCGGACAAAAACGACCATTGATTTCCCTAGGAGTACACCTCATACCTTGATGGCCAAAATACTAGCCCAAAGCCATCCCGTCGAACTCAAACGTCCTTGATCACCAGCGACAGCGCTTCTTCGGCCAGCTGATCCAGCGTCATCGGCCCTTCGGGGCGGAACCAGGTGGTGGTCCAGCTTAGCGCGCCGGTCAGCAGGCGGCGCAGAATAAACGGATCGGCCTTGAAATAACCGGCCGCCTTGGCCTCGCCCAACACCTGCAACCAGAGCTGTTCATAGTTGTCGCGCAGCTCGAGGATAAAGGCCTGGCCCGTCTCCGACAGCGAGCGCCACTCATACACCAGCACCGCCATGGCCTCGCCGGTGCCGCCCATGATCGATTGCAGTTCGCAACGGATCAGCGCCAGCACGCGGCCGCGCAGGTCGCTCGCTTCGGCCAGAGAGGCTTGCATCAGCGCGGTGTTGTAGCGAATGGTCTCTTCCATCACCGAACGCAGGATCTCGTCCTTGCTCTTGAAGTGATGAAAGATGCTGCCGGACTGAATGCCCACGGCACTGGCCAGGTCGCGCACCGTGGTGCGCTCGTAGCCCTTGCTACGAAACAGGTGCGCGGCGGTTTGCAGCAGTTTGCCGCGTGCGCTGTCCGGATCGGTGATCTGCCCACTGGCCACCAGTTGCTGCATCACCGCCTGCGCTTGTTGATCATCCACGCTAAATACTCTCCAACTTTTATTGCCTTGAACCCAACACCCTGCGCCTTTGAGCCAAGTGCTTGTCGTTATTGGTGAAATTTATGCTGCGCACGCCACCCAAGCAAGCGCTTGGCCACACTTTAGGTTAGAAAGATTCGCCCAGGGGCTTTTCAACCAAGCGCTTGCTTGGTAGCCTTCAAGTCACCTTATTTATGTGTTGCGGACCTATTCCAATGACTAAAACCGTACGCATCGGCTGCGCTTCCGCCTTCTGGGGCGATACCAGCACCGCCGCCGCTCAGCTGGTACAGGGCACCGAGCTGGATTACCTGGTATTCGATTACCTGGCCGAAGTGACCATGTCGATCATGGCCGGCGCACGAATGAAGAAGCCGGATGCCGGCTACGCCACCGACTTCGTGGAAACCCTGGCACCGCTGCTGCAGGACATAGCCAAGAAGAATATCCGCGTGATCAGCAACGCTGGTGGGGTCAACCCCAGCGCCTGCGCCGCAGCCCTAGCTGCTGCCTGCGAGCAAGCCGGAGTTAGCTTGAAGATTGCCGTGCTGCACGGCGACAACCTGCAGCCCAAGCTTGGTGAACTGGCCAAGGCCGGCACAGTAGAGATGTTCAGCGGCGCGCCGTTGCCGCCCTTCTGCGTCTCGGTCAACGCCTACCTCGGTGCGCCGGGCATCGTCGAAGCCTTGAAGCTCGGTGCGGATATCGTCATCACCGGTCGCGTGGTCGACAGCGCCGTGGTCAGCGCCGCCCTGGTGCATGAATTTGCCTGGAGCTGGAGCGACTACGACCAGCTCGCCCAGGCCGCATTGGCTGGGCATATCATCGAATGCGGCGCGCAGTGCACCGGCGGCAACTTCACCGATTGGGAAAGCGTGCCGGATTTTGAGCATATCGGCTTCCCGGTGGTGGAAGTGGCGGCCGATGGCAGTTTTGTCGTGGCCAAGCCGGATGGTTCCGGCGGCTTGGTCACGCCTTTTACCGTAGGCGAGCAGATGCTCTATGAAATCGGCGATCCGCGGGCCTATTACCTGCCCGATGTGCTCTGCGATTTCACCCAGGTGCAACTGACCCAAGTCGGCGACAACCGGGTTGAGCTGAAAGGCGCGCGCGGCCTGCCGCCAACTGATCAATACAAGGTCAGCGCCACCCACCCGGACGGTTTTCGCTGCACCGCCAGCTGCCTGATGGCGGGTATCGATGCGGTTAAAAAAGCCCGGCGCGTCAGCCAGGCGATCATCAACAAGACCGAGGAAATGTTCGCCGAGCGCGGCTGGGGCCCATATAAGGAAGTCAGCATCGAACTGCTCGGTTCCGAAGCCACCTACGGCCCCCGTGGCCAGCGTACCGACACCCGAGAGATCGTGATCAAGATCGCCGTGCGCCATGCCAAGAAGGAAGCGCTGATCCTGTTCTCCCGCGAAATCGCCCAGGCCGCCACCGGCATGGCCCCGGGCCTGACCGGCATCGTCGGTGGTCGCCCGACCGTCTACCCGGTAATCCGTCTTTTCAGTTTCCTTGCCGACAAGTCCGCCTGCCAGTTACAGGTGGAAATCGACGGTGAACTTACCCCGATCGAACTGCCGCAGATCGCGGTACTGGATAGCACGCAAATCACAGCTGAGAGCCCCGCCCCGCTACCAAGCGGTCAGGCCGACGCCTGCGTACCGCTGATCAAGCTGGCCGTGGCACGCTCCGGCGACAAGGGCAACCACAGCAATATTGGTGTGATGGCCAGAAAGCCCGAGTACTTGGCCTGGATCGCCGCTGCGCTGAGTGAAGGTGCCGTGGCCGAATGGATGCAGCACGCGCTCGACCCGCAAACCGGCAAGGTCAGCCGCTGGTATCTGCCCGGCAGCCATAGCCTGAATTTTTTGCTGGAGAACGCCCTGGGTGGCGGCGGCGTCGCCTCCTTGCGCATCGACCCGCAAGGCAAGGCCTTCGCCCAGCAGCTGCTGGAGTTCCCGATACCGGTGCCCAAAGCGCTGGCCGCCAGCCTCGAACAAGGACAATAACAATGCGCTACGACTCGGTGTTTAAACCCGGCCTCTTTAGCGGCCAGACCATTATGGTCACAGGTGGCGGCAGCGGTATCGGCCGTTGCACCGCCCACGAACTGGCGCACCTGGGGGCCCATGTGGTGCTGGTCGGGCGCAAGCTGGAAAAACTCGAAGCCACCTGCGGTGAGATCGTTGAAGACGGCGGCAGCGCCAGCTTGCAGGTCTGCGATATCCGTGACGAGGAAGCGGTCAAGGCCATGGTCAAAGCCGTGGTGGCCGAGCGCGGGCAGATCCATCACCTGGTCAACAACGCCGGCGGCCAGTTTCCCGCACCGCTGATCGGCATCAACCAGAAAGGCTTCGAGACCGTGGTGCGCACCAACCTGGTGGGCGGCTTTCTGATCGCCAAGGAAGTCTTCCTGCAGAGCATGAGCAAACACGGCGGCAGCATCGTCAACATGCTCGCCGACATGTGGGGCGGCATGCCGGGCATGGGCCACTCGGGCGCGGCGCGTGCCGGTATGGAGAACTTCACCAAGACCGCCGCCTACGAATGGGGCCATGCCGGGGTACGGGTCAACGCCGTGGCACCGGGCTGGATCGCCTCCAGCGGCATGGACACCTACCCCGAATCGATGAAGAACATGATCCGCTCGCTCAAGGATCACGTGCCGCTGCAGCGCATCGGCAGCGAATCGGAGGTGGCCGCCGCCATCGTCTTCCTGCTCACGCCAGGTGCCAATTTCATCAGCGGCAACACCATCCGCATTGACGGCGCGGCAAGCCAGGGCACCCGCGCCTGGACCCTGGGCAAGGCGAAAAACAGCGAGACCTATAACGGCTTCCACCGGGCCTATGTGCCTGACGTACTCAAGGGCGAGGAGTAACGCCATGCCGGTTATCCATTCCGAGATCGACGTGCACGGCGAGGACTTCGCCAACAACCGCGAAGCCATGCTCGCCGCCGTCGACAGCTTTCGCCAGATCGAACGGAACTGCCTGAACAAGGCCTTTGAAGCCAAAGCCAAATTCGAAAAGCGCGGCCAACTGCTGCCGCGTGAACGTCTGAACTTGCTGCTCGACCCGGGCGCGCCGTTTCTCGAACTGGCCTCTTTGGCCGGCTACAAGCTGCACGACGACAAGGACGGCACCCAGGCTGGCGGCGGGATCATTTCCGGTATCGGCTATATCGCCGGGGTGCGCTGCCTGGTCACCGCCAGCAACAGCGCCATCAAAGGCGGCACCATCTCCCCCACCGGGCTGAAGAAGACCCTGCGTTTGCAGCAGATCGCCTTCGAGAACAAACTGCCGGTGGTGGCCCTGACCGAAAGCGGCGGTGCCAACCTCAACTACGCGGCAGACATCTTTGTCGAAGGCGCACGGGGCTTTGCCAACCAGGCGCGCATGTCCGCCATGGGTTTACCGCAGATCACCGTGGTGCACGGCTCCAGCACCGCCGGCGGAGCGTACCAGCCGGGGCTGTCGGATTACGTGGTGGTGGTACGCGGCAAGGCCAAGATGTTTCTTGCCGGCCCGCCGCTGCTGAAAGCTGCCACCGGCGAGATCGCCACCGATGAGCAACTGGGCGGTGCCGAGATGCACGCCCAGGTCGCCGGCACCGCCGAATACCTGGCGGAAAACGACGCCGATGGCGTGCGCATCGCCCGCGAAATCCTGGCCATGCTGCCGTGGAATGCCCAACTGCCCGCGCGCCCGGCCAAGGTCTACAGCGAGCCGCTGTACCCGGTCGAAGAACTGCTCGGCCTGGTGCCGTTTGATGCCAAGAAGCCCTACGACGTGCGCGAAATCATCGCCCGTATCGCCGACGGTTCGGCGTTTCTCGACTTCAAGAACGAGTTCGACAATCAGACCGTCTGCGGCCACTTGCAGATCGAAGGCCAGCCCTGCGGCTTTATCGGCAACAACGGCCCGATCACCCCACAAGGCGCGGCCAAGGCGGCGCAATTTATCCAGCTGTGTGAGCAGAGCAACACGCCGATCCTGTTCTTCCACAACACCACCGGCTTTATGGTCGGCACCGAGTCGGAACAGCTCGGCGTGATCAAGCACGGCTCGAAGATGATCCAGGCGGTGGCCAACGCCACGGTGCCAAAACTGACCATAGTCGTAGGCGGCTCCTACGGGGCCGGCAACTATGCCATGTGCGGTCGCGGCCTCGATCCGCGCTTTATCTTCGCCTGGCCCAACAGCAAAACCGCCGTGATGGGCGGTGCCCAGGCCGGCAAGGTGCTGCGCATCGTCACCGAGGAAAAACACCTGAAGGAAGGCAAGGAAGCCGACCCGAAAATGCTCGACATGCTGGAAACCGTCACCGCGCAGAAGCTCGACAGCCAATCCACCGCGCTGTACGGCACCGCCAGCCTGTGGGACGACGGACTGATCGACCCGCGCGATACGCGCAAGCTGCTCGGCTACCTGCTGGATATCTGTGCCGAAGCCGCTGTTCGCCCGCTTAAAACCACCACTTTCGGCGTAGCCCGCCTGTAACCCTTCGGAGAATAAAAATGATCTTTACCCAAGAACACGAAGAGCTGCGCCGCACGGTCCGTAACTTTGTCGACAAGGAAATCAACCCGCACGTCGAGCAGTGGGAAAAGGACGGCCGCTTCCCGATCCACGAAATCTTCAAGAAGGCCGGTGATCTGGGCCTGCTGGGCATTTCCAAGCCGGAGAAGTTCGGCGGCATGGGTCTGGACTACAGCTACTCGATAGTCGCAGCGGAAGAGTTCGGCACCATCATCTGCGGCGGCATCCCGATGTCCATCGGCGTGCAGACCGATATGTGCACCCCGGCCCTGGCGCGCTTTGGCTCCGATGAACTACGCGAAGAGTTCCTGAAGCCTGCGATTGCCGGTGAGATGGTCGGCTGCATCGGCGTGTCCGAAGTCGGTGCTGGCTCCGATGTCGCGGGACTGAAAACCACCGCCAAGAAAGACGGCAGCGACTATGTGATCAACGGCAGCAAGATGTGGATCACCAACTCGCCATCCGCCGACTTTATCTGCCTGCTGGCCAACACCTCGGACGACAAGCCCCACGTCAACAAGTCGCTGATCATGGTGCCGATGAACACCCCAGGCATCAGCGTCAGCCCGCATCTGGACAAACTCGGCATGCGCAGCTCGGAGACCGCCCAGGTGTTCTTCGACAACGTACGCGTACCGCAGCGCTACCGCATCGGCCACGAAGGTGCCGGTTTTATGATGCAGATGCTGCAGTTCCAGGAAGAACGTCTGTTCGGCGCGGCCAACATGATCAAAGGCCTGGAGCACTGCATCAACGCCACCATCGACTACTGCAAGGAGCGCAAGACCTTCGGCAATGCGCTGATCGACAACCAAGTCATCCACTTCCGCATGGCCGAACTGCAGACCGAAGTCGAATGCCTGCGCGCCTTGGTCTACCAGGCCACCGAGCAATACGTGCGCGGCCGCGACGTCACCAACCTGGCCTCGATGGCCAAGCTCAAGGCCGGCCGCCTCGGCCGTGAAGTCACCGACAGCTGCCTGCAGTACTGGGGCGGCATGGGCTACATGTGGGAAAACCCGGTGGCCCGCGCCTACCGCGACGTGCGCCTGGTGAGCATCGGCGGCGGTGCCGACGAAATCATGCTCGGCATTATCTGCAAGCTGATGGGCATTCTGCCAGGCAAGAAAAAATAGCCGGACGCTATTTTTAACGTCGCGTAGCGACGGCCCGAAGGATGGCAGGCCATAAAGAAAGGCTAGAGCCATGACCTGTAGGAGCCAGCTTGCTGGCGATCCGCGCGCCTGAGATCGCCAGCAAGCTGGCTCCTACACAAAGCGCGTAGCGGCAAACACCGAGGAAGACCTAATGCCCCAATTACCCGCTTGCCAAACCCTGCTGCTGAGCCTCGACGCCAGCGTGCTGCACATCACCCTTAACCGCCCGGACAGCCGCAATGCCATGAGCCTGGCCATGGTCAGCGAATTGCGCGCGGTGCTGGAAAGCCTGCGCAATGATCTGAACGTGCGCGCCATTGTGCTGCGTGGTGCCGGCGGGCATTTCTGCGCCGGTGGCGATATCAAGGATATGGCCGGTGCCAGAGCGGCGGGTGGCGATGCCTACCGCAGCCTTAACCGCGCCTTCGGCAGCCTGCTGGAAGAAGCGCAGAGCGCGCCACAGGTGCTGATCGCTGTGCTCGAAGGCGCGGTACTGGGCGGCGGCTTTGGCCTGGCCTGCGTATCGGATATCGCCATCTGCCAGCAGGACGCCAAATTCGGCCTGCCGGAAACCACCTTGGGGATTCTGCCGGCACAGATTGCGCCCTTTGTGGTGCGGCGCATCGGCCTGACCCAGACCCGCCGCCTGGCCCTGACCGCCGCTCGCTTTAACGGCAGCGAAGCCGAACGTCTGGGCCTGGTGCATTTCAGCGAATCTGATAGCGAAGCCATCGACGTTCGTTTGCACCAGGTACTTAGCCAGGTACGCCAATGTGCGCCCCAGGCCAATGCCCAGACCAAAGCCCTGCTGCTGGCCGCAGAAACCGAAGCACTCGGCCCGCTACTGGACCGCGCCGCCGAGCAGTTTGCCGCTGCGGTAACCGACGGCGAAGGCGTCGAGGGCACCATGGCCTTTATGCAGAAGCGCGCGCCGAAGTGGGCGCAGTAGCTATACACCGACTGTAGGAGCGAGCTTGCTCGCGATCAGCGTACACAGGGAGCGCCAGCAAGCTGGCTCCTACAACAAGACCGTAGGATGGGTCGAGCCGCGCAGGTTGAGCGCAGCGATACCCATCACCAGCAGGAGCACCCAGATGCCCGCCTTTAACAAAATCCTGATCGCCAACCGCGGGGAAATCGCCTGCCGGGTGATGCGCACCGCCCAGGACCTCGGTTACCGCACCGTGGCCGTCTATTCAGAGGCCGACAGCGATGCTCGCCATGTGCAGCAAGCCGATGAGGCCGTGTGCATCGGTCCGGCCCAGGTCAACCAGTCGTACTTGGTGATCGCCAATATCATCGCCGCAGCGCAGAAAACCGGAGCCGACGCGATCCACCCCGGCTATGGCTTCCTCTCGGAAAATGCCGATTTCGCCCGCGCCTGTGAGGCCGCCGGCATCGTGTTTATCGGCCCGACCGTGGAAGCCATCCACCTGATGGGCAGCAAGCGCCTGTCGAAGATCGCCATGCTGGAGGCCGGAGTGCCCTGTATCCCCGGCTACGAGGGCGCAGCGCAGGACGACGACACCCTGAGCCGCGAGGCCCAGCGTATCGGCTACCCACTGATGATCAAGGCCAGCGCCGGTGGTGGTGGTCGCGGCATGCGCCTGGTCCACGAATCCAGCGAGCTGCTGGCGCAGATCCGCACCGCCCGCTCGGAAGCGCAGAACGCCTTCGGCTCCGGAGAGTTGATTCTCGAACGCGCGGTGATCCAACCGCGCCATGTGGAAATCCAGGTATTCGGCGACCAGCACGGCAGCATCGTTTATCTCGGCGAGCGCGACTGTTCGGTGCAGCGCCGCCACCAGAAAGTGGTCGAGGAAGCACCCTGCCCGGTGATGACGCCCGAGCTGCGCCGCGCCATGGGTGAAGCAGCCGTCAAGGCCGCCGCCTCGGTGAATTACGTCGGCGCAGGCACCGTGGAGTTTCTGCTGGATCAGAGCGGCGAATTCTTCTTTCTGGAAATGAACACCCGCCTACAGGTCGAACACCCGGTCACCGAACTGATCACCGGGCAGGATCTGGTTGCCTGGCAGATTCGTGTCGCCGAGGGCCAGCCGCTACCGCTCAAGCAGGACGAGATTCGCCTCACCGGTCACGCCATGGAGGTGCGCCTGTACGCCGAAGATGCCACGCAGAATTTCCTGCCGCAAACCGGCACCGCCCTGCGTTGGGAGCCGGCACTGCGCGATGGCATTCGCATCGACCACGGCCTGGTCGAAGGCCAGGCCATTACCCCGTTCTACGATCCGATGCTGGCCAAGGTCATCGCCTATGGCACCACCCGACAGGAAGCGCGGCGCAAGCTGGTGCGTGCGGTTGAAGATTGCGTGCTGCTGGGGGTCAACGGCAACCAGCGCTTTCTCGCCAACCTGCTCAGCCACCCCGAGTTTGCCGCCGGCAATGCCACCACCGCGTTTATCGCCGAGCATTTCGCCAGCGACCCGAGCCTTAGTCCGCAGCCGCCAAAAGCCAGCGAACTGGCCGCCGCTGCCGCCCTGCTGTTCCAGCAATCGGCCAATGCCCGCGCGCACCAACCGGGCCTCTCCGGCTGGCGCAACGCTGGCAGCGCACCCTGGCGTTTTCTGCTCAAGCAGGGCGAACAGACCTTCACCGTGGAGCTGGACGTGCTGGCCGACGGCCCACAACCCAGCCTGCTGGCCAGAATTGGCGAGCAGCAAATAAGCCTCAAACTGCTGGCCAGCGACGGCCGCTGGGCCACCCTGGAGCTGGACGGCATTCGCCTGCGCCTGGCCTATCACCTGGCCGGTGACAACCTCTGGCTGTATGGCCATAACGGCAATCTGCAGCTGAGCGATATCACCCATCTGCCAGTCAACAGCGCCGCCGGTACAGGCTCGGGTAGCGTCAAGGCACCGATGGACGGCGCGATTGTCGAGGTGCTGGTCGCGGAAGGTAGCCAGGTCAGCAAGGGCCAACTGCTGGTGGTGCTGGAAGCGATGAAGATGGAACACCCGCTCAAGGCCAGCATCGACGGCGTAGTACGCCGGATTGGCGTAAACCGCGGCGATCAGGTGAAGAACCGCCAGTTATTGGTGGAGATCGAAGCAGTAGACGCCTGACCGTAGGGTGGATCGGGGCGCATAGCTGACGCCTTATCCATCCACCATCACGCCACCACGGTGGATGAGAAGAGCGTCATCCACCCTACATAAAAACAAAATTGGAGAACACCTATGTCACTGCAAGGCAAAACCCTGTTTATCACCGGTGCCAGCCGCGGTATCGGCCGTGAAATCGCCCTGCGCGCCGCGCGTGAGGGAGCCAATATCGTGATTGCGGCGAAAAGCGCCGAGCCCCACGCCAAGCTGCCCGGCACCATCTATTCGGTGGCCGCCGAGGTCGAGGAGGTTGGCGGCAAGGCCCTGGCCCTGCAGGTCGATGTGCGTGACGAAAACGCGGTAAAAGCCGCCATGGCCCAAGCGGCCGAACACTTCGGCGGCATCGATGTGCTGATCAACAACGCCGGCGCGATCAAGCTGGTGGGCGTGGAAAAACTCGAACCCAAACGCTTCGACCTGATGTTCCAGATCAACACCCGCGCGGTGATGGTCTGCAGCCAGGCCGCCCTGCCCTATTTGAAAGAAAGCGGCTCCGCCGCGGGTAAGCAGAGCGCGGGCGGGCATATCCTCAACCTGTCGCCGCCGCTGAATATGGACAGCAAATGGTTTGCCCAGCACGGCCCCTACACCGTGACCAAGTACGGCATGAGCATGCTCACATTGGGCATGAGCGAGGAATTCAAGAAATACGGCATCAGCGTCAACTCGCTGTGGCCAAAAACCATGATCGCCACCGCCGCCATCGAGTTCGAACTGGGCAGCCGCGACGCCTTCAAGCGTGCCCGTATCCCCGCCATCATGGCCGACGCCGCCCACGCCATTGTGTCGAGCCAAGGCCGCAGCATCACCGGGCGCTTGCTGATCGACGAGGAAATCCTGCGCGAGCAGGGTGTCAGTGACTTCGAGCATTACCGCTTCGACCCACAAGGCGGCCCCCTGATCCCGGATCTGTTTGTCGATTGACTTCCTACTGGGCGCGGCACCGGATTTAATCCGGACGATGGGTTGGGCGTCGCGCCCTAGGGTGCGCCGCGCGCACCTAGATGGCCTGCGGATTTGTGCCCGGCTTGGTGCGCATGGCGCACTCTACGCAGGCAGCGGGTATTTGCCGATCTGCCTGCCGCTTGGCGCACTAGGGCCATGGCAGGAGGGCATTCGCGCGACTTAAAGTTGGGGTTCGCCCCCGCATAACAACCATAAGCGCGAGAGCCATGAGCCAAGCCGATCTGATTTCCCCGCTGCGTTTCCTTGCCCGCTTGCCCCAGCACTTGCCACGCGTACCGCGCATGTTGCGCGGCCTGTATTACGCCGGTATCCGCAATCGCGAGAAGAACCTGTCACTGGCCTGGGCGCTGGAGCGCACGGCGCAGCAGCATCCCGAGCGCCCGGCGCTGCTGGATGAGGCGCGCAGCCTCAGCTATGCCCAGTTCAATGCCTGGGCCAATCGCCTGGCCTGGGCACTCAAAGCCGAAGGCGTGTGCCACGGCAGCGTGGTGGCGGTGATGCTGGAAAACCGCCTGGAGCTGCTGGCCATTCTCGCCGCCCTAAGCAAACTCGGCGCGGTCGGCGCGCTGGTCAACACCACCCAGCGTGGCAAGGTGCTGGCCCATAGCCTGAATCTGGTCAAACCTGGGTTTATGGTGATCGGTGATGAGTTGCGCGAAGCTTTCGAGGAAGTCGCCGGGCAATTGGATAACCCCAGCGCAACGCGCTACTGGATCGCCGACCAGGATTGCCTGGAAGACACCAGCCAGGCACCCGAAGGCTGGACCAATCTGATGCAACTGGCGCGCAGCCAGGCCAGCGGCAACCTGCCGGACAGCGCCAAGGTGAAAATGAAGGACCCCTGCTTTCTGATCTATACCTCCGGCACCACCGGCCTGCCCAAGGCTTCGATCATGAGCCACGGCAAGTGGATCAAGGCTTACGGCGGCTTCGGCCATTCCGGCCTGACCCTGAGCAATCAGGACGTGCTCTACCTGACCCTACCCTGCTACCACAACAACGCCGTCACCGTATGCTGGAGCGCTGCTCTGGCCGGTGGCGCGGCCATCGCCCTGCGTCGCAAGTTCTCCGCCAGCGCCTTCTGGCCGGATGTGCAGCGCTACCAGGCCACCTGCTTCGGCTATATCGGCGAGCTGTGCCGCTACCTGCTCAACCAGCCCGAGACTGCGGCAGAGAAGAACAACAGCCTGCGCTGCATGATCGGCAACGGCCTGCGGCCCTCGATCTGGGCCGAGTTCAAGGCGCGTTTCGGCGTTGAGCAGATCACCGAGTTCTACGCCTCCAGCGAAGGCAATATCGGCTTTACCAACGTGTTCAACTTCGACAACACCGTAGGCTTCTCCCCCGCCACCTACGCCATCGTGCGCTATGACCTGGAGAACGACTGCGCCATCCGCACCGCCAAGGGTTTTCTGCAGAAGGCCGACAAGGGCGAGCCTGGCCTATTGATCAGCGAGATCAGCGCCAAGTGGCCGTTCGACGGCTACACCGACCCGGCCAAGAGCGAAGCGGTAATTCTGCGCAACGTGTTCAAGAAGGGCGATGCCTGGTTCAATACCGGCGACCTGATGCGCGATATCGGCTGCAAGCACGCGCAGTTTGTCGACCGCCTGGGCGACACCTTCCGCTGGAAAGGCGAGAACGTCTCCACCACCGAGGTGGAAAACGTCCTGGGGGCTTTCCCCGGGGTCGAGGATGCAGTGGTATATGGCGTGGAAATCCCCGGCACCAATGGCCGCTGTGGCATGGCCGCGCTGCGTCTGAGTGAAGGCCAGCAACTGGATAGCGCCGCTCTAGCCGCCCACCTGGATGCGGAACTGCCGGTGTACGCCGCGCCGCTGTTTATCCGCCTGCTGGGCGAGGTGGAAACCACCGGCACCTTCAAATACAAGAAAACCGACCTCAAGCAGGCCGCCTACAACCCGGCAGCGGTGCAGGAACCCTTGTGGGTACGCCTGCCGGGCGAGCAGCGCTTTACCCCGCTGGACCACAGCCTGTTCGCTGCGATCGGTCAGGAGACCTATCGCTTCTGATTGCCGACAGCCGTCTGCTAGCGCTTGAACTCGAACTGCAATTGCGCGCCCTCGAGCGACTGCCAGTAGTCCTCACCGCGCTCATTGGTAATCAGCTTGCCATTGAGTTGAAAGGGGCCTTCGATCTCATCCTTGTCGCCAAACATAGGCGGCAGTATCGGGATCGACAGGTCGCTGAGCGGTGCCACCGGCTGCAGGGGATCAAACACATTGATATGCAGGCCCAAATCCAACGGTGCCTGCGGCTCGGCAGGTTCGGGCGTGGGGGCAACAACCGCTGGCGGCGGCTTGGGTTGAGCCGCCGCGGCAACGGGTGCAGGTTCTGAAATTTTGGGCGCAGGCTTGCTCACCACAGGGGCAGCAGGTTCGGCTTCAGCCGCTGTGCGCTGGACCGCCGGTTGCACCTTGGCGGATTCAGCCTTGGGCTTGGCAGGAGGATTGGTGCTTTGCTCGCAGGCCACCAGTGACAGCATTGTCAGCAGCAGCGCGAGGCTTCGAATAGGCAACATGGGCAGGTACAAAGGCAGTGACACAAGTCACTATGCTGGCCCCTCCCCCCTCCCCTGGCAAGCTCGCAATACGTACGGCAGGTAACAGCGCAACCTTCTATTCTCAGGATGATCAGCCGACGGCCACCGATGTCGATGGCCCCCAGCGACTTACCTACCCAGCCTTATTCAGGCGATTGCAGTTGCTGCAACTGCGCGTCGATATCCAGCCCGGGATGCTCGCGCATCAGTTGCAACAGCAAGGCATCGGCTTCATCCGCCCAGCCATCACGGCGTAATTTGAGCAAGCGTTGCAACTCGCTGCGCAGCTGCTGTTCAGCCTGACTGCCTGCGGCTTCTGCCGCTTTCTCTGGGGCTGAAACCGCGGGAGCAGTGTCATGCAGCGCATCGGCCGCTGACTCTTCACGCAACAGTTGATTGGACGCGCCGGCCGAAAGCTTCTTCTCGGCCTTGGCGGAATCGGCGCTGTAGCCCTGGATCAGCGGCGCAGGCTGCGCCGCCTGTGAGCGTTCTGCCTCATCGGCAACCTCAGCAGATTTCGCCTGTGGCGCGGACATCGGCGCAGATTGGGGTGCCATCCTCGCCGCAGCCGGTGCCATGGGTGCGGCGCTGGGCAAGGCATCGAAGGCATCCGGAGCCTGCTCGAAGGTGCGCCAGGTCAGGCTCACGCCAATCCCCAGGCACGCGACCCCAGCCAACGCCACCGACCAGCGTTGCCGGCCGCCCGCGCCGAACAGCCAGCTATGCAAGCGGGCACTCAGGCCAGGTTTGGCTGAGGTTGTGGCCGCGCTGCGCGCTGCGGCACTGGCCGCCGCGAGAATCTGCGCATCCAGCTGCGTACTGGGCTCGCCGCCGCTGTGCTGGCGGAAATGCTCAAGCATCTGCCGTTCCTGCTCATCGGGCCTATGTTGATCGTGGTTCATACGGACAACTCCTCGGCGGCTGGGTCAGCCAGCAGCCGACGTAACTTCTGCAGGGCATAGCGCAGACGGCTCTTTACCGTCTCGGCAGGTATCTGGGTCAACTCGGCGATCTCGGCCAGCTCCATGTCGCCATGGGCGCGCAGCAGAAACACTTCTCGTTGCTCCGCCGGTAAATCCGCCAGGGCGGCCTTTAAACGCTGCTGATCGCGGCTCAGGCTGAGCTGTTGCTCGGGACCAGGCTGCGGGTCGTGCGGGGCATGCTGCTGTTCATCGTACTCAGCATGCCCCGCCTGGTGCCGACCATGCTTGCGCCAGGTGTCGATCAACCGGTTGCGGCCGATCTGGTACAGCCAGGTCTTGAACAGCACGCTATCGCGCTGTTCGCTCTGGCTGCGGATCAGGCTCATCCAGGTGTCCTGAAACACCTCTTCGGCCAGGGCGTGGTCGCCACACAGGCCGAGCAGAAAGCGGAATAGGCCGAGCCGGTGGCGCTGATACAACTCGGCGAAAGCCGCCGCATCACCGCGGCGGTAACGCCGCAACAAGGCGGCGTCGTCATCCGTGAGGGGTCGATTCACTGCTTTACTCGTGCGGTAGCTGAACGGTTCGTCGCAGTTTGCAGGCTCTGCGCCAGTTCCACCAGCTGGACGAACTCGCCGCGCAGCCCGAAGCGGTCGTCGCCCTTGGCATTACGCGCCAGCTCGGCGCTGTCGGCCAGGCTGAAACGCCCGGTGTAGGTTGCGCCCTTGAGCTGCTGAGCAAAGGCCGCCACCGCAGCGGCAAAGCGCAGATCCTCGCTGGCCTGGTTCAAGGCCACGGCCGTATCCGCCTGAAACGCTTGCTCCAGCAGCTTGCTGGCATCCTGCCCAGGTGTTTTGTAGCGAATGCGCAGCCAGGCCAGCTCGCCTGCGCGGTTGCCCGCCTTGGCCGCTTGCTGATAGCGCAGCGGCTCCAGCCAGCCCTTGCCGCCCACCGGCACCACTTCATAGAGCGCGGTTACTGTGTGGCCTGCGCCGATTTCACCGGCATCGACCTTGTCGTTGCTGAAATCCTCACGTTTCAGCGCACGGTTCTCATAACCCAGCAGGCGGTACTCGCTGACCTCGGCCGGGTTGAACTCAACCTGAATCTTCACGTCACTGGCGACAGTCACCAGGGTCGAGTTGAGCTGATCGACCAACACCTTGCGCGCCTCGCGCAGGTTGTCGATATAGGCGTAGTTGCCGTCGCCTGCATCAGCCAGTTGCTCCATCAGCTGTTCGTTGTAGTTGTCGGTGCCAAAGCCGAGGGTGGTCAGCGATACGCCGGTTTTTCGCTTGTCGGCGGCAAGTTGTTTGAGGGTTTCAAAATCGCTGATGCCGACGTTGAAGTCACCATCGGTGGCCAGCAGGATGCGGTTGATACCGCCCTCGATAAAGCCCTGCTGCGCCTGCTGATAAGCCAGCTGAATGCCCGACTCACCGGCCGTCGAGCCGCCCGCAGTAAGCTGGTCGATAGCGGCGCGAATCTTGGCCTTCTCACTGCCAGATGTGGGCTGCAGCACCACGCTGGATGAGCCGGCATACACCACCAGCGATACCTTGTCCTGGGCGCGCAGCTGCTCGACCAGCAGCTTCAATGTACTTTGCACCATGGGCAGGCCTTCACGGCGATCCATCGAGCCGGATACATCCACCAGAAACACCAGATTGGCCGCTGGTAATGCCTCTACGCGTAGATCCGAGGCCTTGATGGCGATGCGTAGCAGGCGGCTTTCCGGGTTCCACGGCGTGGCCGCCAGCTCGGTGTGCACGCCAAACGGCACATCGCCCCTAGGCAGCGGATAGGCATAGGGGAAGTAATTGACCAGTTCCTCCAGGCGCACCGCCTCCTGTGGCGGCAACTGCCCACCATTGAGAAAACGCCGCACATTGGCGTAGCTGCCGGTATCCACATCGATGCTGAAGGTCGACACCGGGGTCTCGGCCGCCGCATGCACCGGGTTGTCGGCCAGTTTCTGATACTGCTCGCGGTTCTGGTCACGGTAGCCCGGCGGCAAGGCATCGGCCTGCACAGACATCGGCATCGGTGCATAGGCCACGCTGGGCATTACCGCCCTGCCCGCCACCTGGCTTTTGCGTTGCAATTCAGCGGGGGCCGCGGTCAGCTGTTCCTGCAGCTCGGCACGTTCAGGGTTATGGGCCTGATCGCTGAGCTGCGGGCTGCCAGCCTCTGTGGCCGGTGCTTCGGGGTTGGCGGCGCTGCACGCGCCGAGGCTGAGCAGGACGCCTGCGGAAAAACCGGCAAGCAGAGGACGGGTGAGCAGTAGGGGGGAAGCAGACATGGGCGCATCTCCTGAGCGATCGAACAATGCATTCGCTCAGGTAGACGCAACCCTCATTCAAATCGGGTTAAGGTGCTGTTAAAAACTCGTAGTCCCTTCCTGACACAGCTGCCCGGCCAGCATGCCCAGGGTCATCAGGGCGCGCTCGGCTTCGCGGTTCCACGGGATGCCGCAGTTCAGGCGGATGCAGTGGTTGAACTGCTCGGTGTTGCTGAAGATCAGCCCCGGGGCGATGCTGATGCCCTGCTGCAAGGCGCGTACGTGCAGGTCCTTGGTATTGACCCGCGCCGGCAGGCTGACCCAGAGGATAAAACCACCCTTGGGCCGCGTCATCTGGGTGCCTTCGGGGAAGTACTGCTGCACCGCCAGCTGGAAGGCGCTGAGGTTCTTGCGGTACTCCTGACGGATAAAGCGCAGGTGGCGGTCGTAACCGCCATTCTCCAGATACGCCGCCACCGCCATCTGCGTCACGCTGCAGGCCGAGTGGGTGCTGAAGGTCTGCAGGCGCTGGATCTCGTCCTGATACTTGCCAGCGATGATCCAGCCGATTCGCACCCCGGGAGAGAGGGTTTTCGAGAAACTCGAACAATAGATCACCCGCCCCTCACGATCATGAGACTTGAGCGCCTTGGTCGGGCCCTGCTCGAACATCAGCTCGCCGTAGATATCGTCTTCGATGATCTGAATATCGTAATCACCGGCCAGGCGCAGCAACTGGCGCTGACGCTCCTCGGGAATGGTGCCGCCCAGGGGGTTACTTAGCCGCGCGGTCAGCACCAGGGCCTTGATCGGCCACTGGTTAGCCGCCAGTTGCAGGGCTTCGAGGCTGATGCCGGTAGCTGGGTCGCTGGGGATTTCGATGACTTTCAGGCCGAGCAGGTCGGCCAGCTGCAGCAGGCCATAGTAGGTCGGCGACTCGGCGGCGATCAGATCGCCCGGCTTGGTCAGCACCCGCAGGCTCATCTGCAGGGCATCGACGCAGCCGTGGGTGATCACCACCTCGGACGGATCGACCACCACGCCGGCATCGCGCATGCGGATCGCCACCTGGCGGCGCAGCGGCTCGAAGCCCGGGCTGAACATATAGCTGAAGGCCCGGGCACTGTGAAAACGGGTGACCTTGGCCAGCTGCTGGTGCAAGGCACGCACCGGCAGGTAATCGACATGGGGCACCGCTGCGCCGAGGGGAAACACACCCTCGCGACGCGACTCGGTCAGCACCTGATTGATAATGCTGCTGCGCGTCACCAGGCCAGGTCGCTCTACCCGGGCGATATCCGGGGTTGGCGCAGTCAGGGCCGGGGTCTGGTGGACATAGAAGCCGGACTGCGGGCGAGCACGGATCAGCCCTTGGTCTTCCAGATTGGCGTAAGCCTGCAGCACGGTGGCGTGGCTAACGCTGAGCTGTGCACTCATCTTGCGCACCGAAGGCACGCGCTCACCGGGCTGGTAAACGCCGCGGCGGATATCTTCCGCCAGTTGCTGGGCAATACGCTGATAGAGCAACAGATTGGTCATGACCGCGTTCCTGCGTGACTGAACCGTAACAGTAAACCGGACTTATAAAATTGCACCGGTACAGCTTACTGAATTGTGGGCGATACAGTGCCCATCCGCCAGGACTGTAACGGTTCACTTAACAGGTGCGCAGATGGTGCGGTGATGCCTGGCGACGAGCTGCAGGGTGAGGCCATGGCGAATGGGCCAGAAAAAGCCCCGGAAACCGGGGCTCTGTATATAGCGCGGCGCTTAGCGCGACGAGCCTAAACGGCCCTGCTCATCGGAGAACACGATCTCCACCCGACGATTCTGCGCCCGGCCCTTGGCCGAGGCGTTTTCGGTCACAGAGAAGCTCGCACCATGGCCTTGCACCTCGATGCGCTGGGCATCGATACCCAGGTCGACCAGCACATCGGCCACCGCCTGGGCCCGGGCCCGGGACAGTTCAAGGTTTTCCTGGGCGTCGCCACGGCTATCGGTATAACCCTCGATCCGCACGATGCGCCGCGGGTTGAGCTGGAGAAACTGCACCAGCCTGAGCACCGTACGATTGGCCGAGGCCTTGAGGTCGGCATGCCCGGCGTCGAACAGCACATCGCCCAGGGTCATCACCAGGCCACGTTCGCCCTCGCTGGTCGTCAGGCTGACCATCTGCTCGTCGAGCCAACTGCTCTGCTCCTGCACGCTGAGCAACTTGGCCTCGCGCAAGGCCAGTTGCAGCCGCTGACGCTCCAGTTCCAGTTTGACGGCGCGCTCCTGATTCAGATTGAGTGCGCTCTTCTGCCCGGCAATCGCACTGTATTGCTGGCTCAGGTAGGCATAGTGCGTCACATCGTCGGCGCTGCCCCAGTAGCTCGACAGGCGATCGGCGCGCGCCAGGGACTCACCGGCACGAATCAGATCCTTGGCCGCGCTACGCAGCACATCGGGATCTTCCTTGACCGTCTGAAAGCCCGCATGCGCGGCTTGCAGCGCCTGTTCGCTGGCGGAATGCGAGGATGCGCAACCGCTGAGCACAGTTGCCGCCAGAAGCACGCTAGCCAGTGCTGGCAAAGTCTTCATCACAGGTCCCCCAGCTGTCTGCGCAAACGGCTGATGCGGTTGTTCAGCTCGACCAACTGCTGCGCGCTTTTCTCGGTCAGGTACTGGGCCTCGGCCAGGCGGGCATCCAGTTCGGCCTGTTCGGCATGGATTCGCGCCTGTTTGTAGTCTTCGTCCTGCATGGCGGCCTGGGCCAAGGCGAATTTCTCCTCGGCCTGCCGCAACGCCGCGGACTGCTCCGCCGAAAGGCCCAGGGCCTGGGCCTGGGCAAGTGCCTGCTCGGTCAGACGCAGCTGCTCGACGGGGGCGGGATCGGTGGCACAGGCACTGAGCAGCAGCGGCACAAGCGCTACGCAAAAACGTCGATAGATCACAAGACTTTTCCTACTGAATAACGTCGCTGGCGGGGATGAGCTGTTGCTCTTTCCAGAGTTGCAGATTGCGCTGCAGCAAGACCTCGGGCAACCCTGCGGCCACCGCCTCGAGCATCTTCTTCGCCAGCCCGCCCCTTAGCCAGGGTTCGTTGCAGGCGGAGTTGTGCGACAGCGCGAGATACAGACCCTCGCTGGAAACCGCTGGTTCCAGGGCCAGCAGGTCATCCTGCATTTCCAGGGTATCGGCCAGTGCCTGACCGGGATAACGCTCATGGAGCACATAGTCGGTGCGCCCCAGCAGCAATTTCTGCAAGGCCTGGGTCAGGCTGGACACCCGCTCCAGGGTCAGCTCGCTCTTGGCATAGGCATCGAACTGCGGGCCAAAACTGTTGCTGGCCAGGGTCTCACCCGTACGCTCACGCAAGTCTTCCCAACCGGCATAGGGGAACGCCGCGTCACGCCGCACCCAGACCACGCTAGGGGTGACATAGGGGACGGGATGCACATAGTCCATCGCATCGAGCTGCGATGCATTGAGAACGGCACCGGCCAGCAGGTCGATGCGCCCGCTGCGCACTTCTTCCAGGGGCTGCGGCCAGGCTCCGCTGTCGAGCACATCGATCACCAGGCCCAGTTCCTTGGCCAGGTGCTTGAGCAGGTCGGCATTGGCCCCGATCAGTTGCTGCGGGTTCTGCGGGTCGCGCCATAGATAAGGCGGATACTCCGGGTTACCTGTCGCCACCAGGCGCTCGCACTTGCCGGCGGCAGCGGCGGCCAGCCCCGGCAGCACCAGCAGGCCAAGCGACAACACAAAGGACTTCACTAAACCACGCTCAAGCATTGGCAAACTTCTCGACTGAACCTTGGGTGGGGCGTCTACGGGCGCGCGCCGGGAGACAGGGGCTTCGTGCTAGCTTAATACGCGTCCCAATCGATCGCGATAAAGAGCTGTCATGAAAAAACTGACTATTGGCCTGTTCTCATTGCTTCTGGCCACAGCCGCCCTGTTCTACCTGTCACCTGCCGTCCTGTTGACCGGCATGCAGCTGATTGAACGGCAACGTGCGGGCCTGAGCCTCGAACAGATCGCAGTGGGCGATCTTAACATCCATTACTACGAGGGCGGCCCAGACGATGCACAAACCCTGTTGATGGTGCACGGCTTTGCCGCCAACAAGGACAACTGGCTGCGTTTCGCCCGCCACCTCAGCCAGGACTACCGGGTAATTGCCCTCGACCTGCCCGGTTTCGGTGCCAGCGACAAGCCAGCCGGCAGCTACGATGTCGGCACCCAGACCGAGCGTCTGGCCAATGTGGTGCAGGCCTTGCAGATCGACAAGCTGCACCTGATCGGCAACTCCATGGGCGGGCATATCAGTGCGCTATATGCCGCGCGCTACCCGGACCAGGTGCTGTCGCTGGCCTTGCTGGATAACGCCGGCATCACCTCGCCGCAACCCAGCGAGCTGATGCAGCGACTTCAACGCGGCGAACCCAACCCACTGGTGGTGCGTCAGCCTGAGGATTTCCAGCGCCTGCTGGAGTTCGTCTTTGTCGAGCCGCCCTACCTGCCGGAATCGCTCAAGGGCTATTTCGCCGAACAGGCCATCGCCAACAGCGCCCACCATGACCGGGTATTCGCCCACCTGATCGAGCGCTATATCCCGCTGGAACCCGAACTGGCGAAGATCCAGGTGCCCACCCTGGTGATCTGGGGAGCCGAGGATCGCGCCCTGCATGTTTCCAGTACCGAGGTCATGCGCCCGCTGCTGCGCCAGCCCACCATCGTGGTCATGCCCGCAACCGGCCATGCCCCCATGATCGAGCGCCCGCAGCAGACTGCGCAGCATTACCGGGCCTTTCTTCAAGCGCTGTCGGATTAGCGCAAAAGGGCCGGGAGCGTTTTTGCGCCTAGGCCCCGGATGCGCTGAGCATAAAAAAACCCGCTCACTGAGCGGGTTTTTTCTGGCCTGGGGAAACTGGCTTAAACCAGCTTCTCCAGTTCAGGTACGGCTTCGAACAGATCAGCGACCAGACCGTAATCGGCTACCTGGAAGATCGGCGCTTCTTCGTCCTTGTTGATCGCAACGATCACCTTGGAGTCTTTCATACCGGCCAGGTGCTGGATCGCGCCGGAGATACCGACGGCGATGTACAGCTGAGGCGCAACGATCTTGCCGGTCTGACCGACCTGCATGTCGTTGGGTACGAAACCTGCGTCAACTGCGGCGCGCGAGGCACCTACAGCAGCGCCCAGCTTGTCGGCCAGAGCGTACAGGTGCTTGAAGTTGTCACCGTTCTGCATGCCGCGGCCGCCGGAAACGACGATCTTGGCAGCGGTCAGTTCAGGACGGTCGGACTTGGCCAGTTCTTCACCGACGAAAGCCGATTTGCCAGCGTCAGCTGCGCCGCCAACTGCTTCAACGGCAGCAGAACCGCCTTCAGCAGCAACCGGGTCGAAACCAGTGGCACGCACGGTGATGACTTTAACGGCAGCGGAGGATTGCACGGTGGCAATGGCGTTACCGGCGTAGATCGGACGCTTGAAGGTATCAGCGCTTTCAACAGCGATGATTTCCGAGATCTGATCAACGTCCAGCGCAGCGGCAACGCGCGGCAGGATGTTCTTACCGTTGCTGGTAGCAGCAGCCAGGATGTGGCTGTAGCCCTTGCCCAGTTCGGCAACCAGCGGCGCGACGTTTTCCGGCAGCTGGTGAGCGAAAGCGGCGTTGTCAGCAACCAGTACCTTGGCCACGCCAGCAATTTTGCCAGCAGCTTCGGCAGCAGCGCCGCAAGCGCTACCTGCAACCAGAACGTGGATGTCACCACCGATCTTCGCAGCAGCTGCAACAGTGTTCAGCGTGGCAGGAGCCAGGGCGGCATTGGTGTGTTCAGCGATAACCAGGATAGTCATTTAGATTACCTTCGCCTCGTTCTTCAGTTTCTCGACCAGTTCAGCCACGGACTTGACCTTGATGCCGGCGCTGCGGGTAGCAGGCGCTTCGACTTTGATGGTCTTGACGGTGGAAGCGGTGGAAACGCCCAGATCAGCTGGAGTTACGGTTTCCAGCGGCTTTTTCTTGGCCTTCATGATGTTCGGCAGCGACGCGTAGCGCGGCTCGTTCAGGCGCAGGTCGGTGGTCACGATAGCCGGCAGGTTCAACGCAACGGTCTGCAGACCGCCGTCGATTTCGCGGGTTACGTTGACCTTGTCGCCCGCCACTTCAACCTTGGAGGCGAAGGTGCCCTGACCGAAACCAGTCAGCGCGCCCAGCATCTGGCCGGTCTGGTTGTTGTCGCTGTCGATGGCCTGTTTGCCCATGATCACCAACTGCGGCTGCTCTTTATCGACCACTGCCTTGAGCAGTTTGGCCACAGCCAGAGAGTTCAGCTCGTCGCTGGATTCAACCAGGATGGCACGGTCAGCACCCAGGGCCAGCGCGGTACGCAGCTGCTCTTGAGCAGTGGTCGGGCCGATGGTTACGACGACGATTTCGCTCGCCACGCCCTTCTCTTTCAGGCGTACAGCTTCTTCCACGGCGATTTCGCAGAAAGGGTTCATCGACATCTTGACGTTGGCAAGATCAACGCCGCTGTTGTCCGCTTTGACGCGAACCTTGACGTTGTAGTCGACCACTCGTTTGACAGCTACAAGAACCTTCATGGATTCCTCGTTACTCTCCGGTGAATAAGAATGTCGCCAGAAGCGAACATGGCGTGAACTGCTAACCGGCCGGAACCGGGAGTCAACCAATACGGCGGACACAAAACCGCCCGTATCTTGACCGCAGGACCTAGGCTGGTCAATACGACGGGCCGGCCAATCGTCTGCGATGTAGTAAGATTCTAACAGCCCTACAGAAAATTCAAACAAACGTTTGTATTGGCCCATCCGAAGGGTCTGGATATAATGCGCCAGCATCGCTCACGGAACGAGCCTGCCAGCCAAATAAAATTAGAGAGCCCTGAGTAGGAGATAGCCTGTGGAACGCGAATTTATGGAATTCGACGTCGTCATCGTCGGCGCCGGCCCTGCTGGTTTGTCCGCCGCCTGCCGACTGAAGCAGAAAGCCGCCGAAGCCGGTAAAGAAATCAGCGTCTGCGTGGTCGAAAAAGGCTCCGAAGTCGGTGCGCATATTCTTTCCGGTGCCGTGTTCGAACCCCGTGCATTGAACGAGCTGTTCCCGGACTGGAAAGAGCTTGGCGCACCGCTGAACACTCCAGTCAAGCGCGATGACATCTACGTGCTCAGCAATGCCGAGAAGGCCACCAAGGTTCCGGACTTCTTCGTGCCCAAGACCATGCACAACCATGGCAACTACATTATTTCCCTGGGCAACCTGTGCCGCTGGTTGGCGCAGCAGGCAGAGAACCTCGGCGTAGAAATCTACCCTGGCTTCGCCGCCCAGGAAGCCCTGATCGACGACAAAGGCGCGGTCTATGGCATTCTCACCGGCGACCTGGGTGTCGATCGCGAAGGCAACCCGAAAGAGGGTTACTACACCCCAGGCATGGAACTGCGTGCCAAGTACACCCTGTTCGCCGAAGGCTGCCGCGGCCATATCGGCAAGCAGCTGATCAAGAAATTCAACCTCGATTCCGAGGCAGACGCCCAGCACTACGGCATCGGCATCAAGGAAATCTGGGACATCGACCCTGCCAAACACGAGCAAGGCCTGGTGGTGCACACCGCTGGCTGGCCGCTGGATATCGTCGCCAGCGAAAACACCGGCGGCTCCTTCCTCTATCACCTGGAAAATAACCAGGTCGTAGTCGGCCTGATCGTCGACCTATCGTACAGCAACCCGCACCTGTCGCCGTTCGATGAATTCCAGCGCTACAAGCATCACCCAGTGATCGCCCAGTACCTGGAAGGCGGCAAGCGCGTCGCCTACGGTGCCCGCGCCATCTGCAAGGGCGGCCTCAACTCGCTGCCGAAGATGGTCTTCAACGGCGGTGCCCTGATCGGCTGCGACCTCGGCACCCTGAACTTCGCCAAGATCAAGGGCAGCCACACCGCCATGAAGTCCGGCATGCTCGCCGCTGACGCCGTGGCCGATGCGCTGTTTGCAGGTAAGGAAGGCGGCGACCAGCTGACCGGTTATGTCGACGCATTCAAGGCCAGCTGGCTGTACGACGAGCTGTTCCGCAGCCGTAACTTCGGCCCGGCGCTGCACAAGTTCGGCCCACTGGTTGGTGGTGGCTTCAACTGGCTGGATCAGAACATCTTCGGCGGCAAGATCCCCTTCACCCTGCACGACACCAAGCCGGACTACGCCTGCCTGAAGCCGGCTGCCGAGGCGCAGAAGATTGCCTACCCGAAGCCGGACGGCAAACTCAGCTTCGACAAGCTCAGCTCGGTATTCCTCTCCAACACCAACCATGAAGAGGAACAACCCTGCCACCTGAAGCTCACCGACCCGAGCATTCCGCTGGGCAAGAACCTGCCGATGTACGACGAACCGGCGCAACGCTACTGCCCGGCCGGCGTATACGAAATCGTCACCAAGGAAGATGGCGAGAAGAAGTTCCAGATCAACGCGCAGAACTGCGTGCACTGCAAAACCTGTGACATCAAGGACCCGGCCCAGAACATCACCTGGGTGGCACCTGAAGGTACAGGCGGGCCTAACTACCCCAATATGTAAGACGCAAAAAAGGCTCCCTCGGGAGCCTTTTTCTTTGCCTGCAAAGTGCGCTACGCGGGCTCGGCCCCAATAGGGAAAAACTCCCCGCCGCTCCACACACCCAGCCAGCTCTTGCCATCGATCTCGCGCGGCACCGCCAACTCGACCAGCTGATAGAACACATTGCGATGGATCAGCGCCTCAAGATTGCTCCGCACACGCACATAAGGCGCGGGCTCCTCGGTCTGAGCGTCCAGCTCGACCCGCAGCGGATGCTCTTTACCGGCCACCACCTCGTCCTCGACATTGGTGACAAAGCGCAGCACCTGAGCCTCGCCCTCACCTTCTACCTGCAGAGTGACCGCCACAAAGGGCGCGTCATCGACCTGGATGCCGACCATCTCCACCGGGGTCACCAACACATATTTATCGCCATCACGACGGATGATGGTGGAGAACAGCTTGACCATGGGCTTGCGCCCGATCGGCGTGCCCATATAGAACCAGGTGCCGTCGCGGGCGATGCGCATATCGATATCGCCGCAGAATTCGGGATGCCACAGGTGCACTGGCGGCAAACCCTTGCCCTCTGCTTTGGGAATCTGTGCCAGCAGATCGCCGGCCTTGCCCGTATCACTCATCAGCCTTCCTCAATCGCTCAAACCCAGTAACCGCCGTGCATAGTCCCGCAGCGCGGGACCGATCAGCTCTTCCGGCTTGGCATCATAAAGCGTCAGCAAGCCACCGCGGCTACGAATACGCGCCGTATCGACCATATAACGGGTATTGGTCTCGATCAGCATCAGCTGAATCACCCCGCGATCGGTGCCCAGACGGTCCAGCGCCTCCTGATCCTCCCACTCCTCCACCGTACCAATGCGGTCATCGGCATAGGCAAAACGGTTATAGAGCAAGTAATGCGCGCCCGCCGCGCGAGCCTGCTCCAGGGCCTCTTCCAGACCTAATGGCCCGCGGGCACGACGGACCATGGGGAAATACTCGACAAAGCCCTTGAAGGCTTCCTCGGCCACCACATTGGGCCGCGTATTGGCACCGCCAGGCGGGGCAAAATGCCCCTGGGCGATATAGATGAAAGAGTCAGCCTGTAAACGCCAAGGGCTCGCCCGGCGTATCTGACTGTGATCGAGCACGCCGACATCGCGCAATTGATAGATAGCGCCATCAGCCAGATCACTGGCCTTCATACAGCCGCTAAGCAGCAGCACACCCATTATCAGCAACAGACTACGCATCAGGTCTCTCCAGCGGCCGGTGACGGAAAACCGGCGGATAGAGCCACGATGCAGATTTCACGCCAGCCGACGCACATCACTGTCGAAGCCACGCTGCATAAACGCAAGACTCCAAGCCTTCCAGCATCCTGTTCGCCCGTACCGGAGAGATGACTCCCTCGTGCGTGGCCCCCACCTTTATCGCGCACAAGGGGACCTAACCGAGATTGCCATCAACGTCCGAGGCTCTCTTGCGCCTCTGTTTTCCGTCACTCGTTGCACGAGCAACGTTTTAGCCGCAGCGCAAGCGAACCAGCAGTCGCGGCAAGGCTGGCACCTTGCCGCACCAGCTTTCTCGCGCTGCCTTGGCGATAAGGGCCAGGAGTCGTTTCACATGCAACTTGATCTGGCTGCAGTGTTGGGGTCACGTCGAAGACGCATTGCCACAGACAGATGGAGGCTTTTCCGTAGTTTCCCTAACTACAGCTGATCAACCTCGCATAACTGCGAGCAAGACCATCGTTCTTACAAGGTTTGCCCTTGTAGGAATTCCCTTACAAACACCCTCAGCTCCGGACTAAGTCTGACACAGCAAATACGGTAATAAAATTCAATAACGCCTGATATTAAAATTTATAGATCAAGCCGATGATTAGATCCGTGATGGGCATCCCAAAAATGACCAATCCGGGCAAATGATGTAGCGCTTGACGGGCCACAAAGGACATCTATCGTTTGTCACTCTTAGCGAATACTACCCCGCAGTTAAATAAATACTGCTGAACCTTTCCCGCCTAAAGCCAACAATAAAAATAAGGCACACAGCTACTTTATAAAATGTTAACTGCGGCGTCTCTTTGGTTGGATAACTTATTATGAAAACCGACAAGCTCAAATCATCTCTACACCATCACAACAGCGGCTTGTATATTGTTTTTCAACCCCAGATCGATATCACTTCAGGCAAAACAATTGGAGCCGAAGCGTTATGCCGCTGGCACCATCCACGAATAGGCTTGATCCCGCCATCTTTCTTTATACCCATGCTAGATGCGCGAGGTCACTCAAGCACGTTGTTCTTCCTTATTTTGGACGCCTGCCTGGATATGAACCAGAAACTGTCCAGCATAGGTATCCAACTGCAGTTCAGCATTAATGCTTCCCCACTACTTTTTCTTGATGATCGTTGGATAGAACGTTTACAGAATACCGTTACGGAAAGAGTCGTCAACCCGAAACACATCACCCTCGAAATGCTTGAAAGCGGGTCGGTTAATGACACAAGTGCATTGAGACGAAGTGTCCAACACCTCATAACCGAAGGGTACAACGTCGCCATTGACGACTTCGGAACCGGCTCATCAAACGACATACTTCTAGCTGATATTCCGTTCAACAAACTCAAGCTGGACCGTTCATTTGTCGCCTCTATCGATAAGGACGACAGGTACGCGACCATATGCCGCCACCAAATCGAACTTGCAAAATCCCTCAATATTGAATGCATCGCCGAGGGCGTCGAAACAATAGCGCAAAAGCGAGCACTGCTCGAGGGCGGCTGCAACATTGGACAAGGGTACCTATGGGCCCCGCCCATCCCCAGTTCTTTCTTTTTCAATGAAATGGCTTGGATGCCCAAGCTGCATATAAACGGATATCAAGGTGTACGCCATGACCTCGTTCAATAACACAGCGAACGTTTCCATTCCTGCTGACGCCTCGGCCGTTCATGCATCGCAGCAGCCAAGCAATTACATATTGTCTGTATCGAAGGAAAACATTAGTAATTTCTCGCGCATTGAGAATGACCTACTTATCGAATTAAATGACGGAAAGAGCATTCGAATAGAAGGTTACTTCATCACCGGAGGCAATCGGCTAATACTTGCCGATGGAGATCAGCAGTGGCTTGTCGACATGACAGCTGCGTTGAATCAGCAGGGTGATGGCATCGACGAAGAACTAATCGAATACCAGTTGCTGACCGACGATGGCAGTGACGCTATCGCCGTACTGCTCGGTCTCCTGGCAGGCGGATGGCTGCTTTCTCAAGATAGCGGCGGCCACAGCAGTAATGGCGAGGAAAAAGACCTTACAGCACCTGCACAGCCTGGCATGGTGCTCGAAGACGACCGCGGTTCCGTCACAGTTCCCATCGTAGAGGGTGCCGTCACTGGTGATTCAACCCCCGCCATCTCTGGTAGCAATGCAGAGCCAAATGCCCAGATCGCCCTGCTGATTGATGGCACCATGGCCGCTGTCATCACTCCAGATGCTGACGGAAACTGGAAATATATCCTTCCCCAACTTGCAGATGGTGAGCACCTGCTGAGCGTGACGCAAGTTGATAGCGCTGGGAACCAGAGCCCCGCCACCGCCTATAGTTTTACCGTTGATACGGTTGCGCCCGCGGCACCGATCATCTACCTGCCGGACATCACTAAAGACAACACGCCGACACTTACCGGTGTTGGCGAGCCTGCCAGTACCATCAAGATATTTGACAACGGCAACCTGATTGCCACCGTTCAATCGAGCGAAACCGGTCACTGGATCTTTACTCCCGCCGAGGCTCTCGACGACGGGACTCACGTTTTCACAGCTCAAGCCATCGATGCTGCAGGAAACGAAAGTACGCTGTCGGCACCATCTCCTCTGATCATCGACACATTGGCACCATCAAATCCGCCAACGATATCGGGAATCTATGACAACGTGCCCTTCATCGTCGGCCAGATCAGCTCCGGCAGCAGCACCAACGACACCCGCCCGACCCTGAGCGGCGCGGGCGCGGAAGCCAACAGCACGGTCAACATTTACGACAACGGCGTGCTGCTCGACAGCGTAACCGCTGACGCTTCCGGCAACTGGAGCTACACCCCCGTCACCGCCTTGACCGACAGCAGCCACGCGCTGAGCGTCAGCAACGTCGATGCCGCCGGTAACGAAGGCCCGCAATCGACCCCGATCAGCTTCACCGTTGACACTCAGGCTCCGAGCCAATCGGTCAGCATCACGGCCGTTACCGACGACGTGGCCCCGGTGACCGGCACGGTTGCCCACAACGGCACCACCAACGATGCGACCCCGCAACTGAGCGGCACCCTGAGCGCGAGCCTGGTTGCTGGCGAAAGCGTGGTGATTTTGCGCGACGGAACCGTGATCGGCACCGCCACGGTCAGTGGCAGCACCTGGACCTATCAGGACAGCGGCCTGGTCGATGGCCAAAGCTACAGCTACACCGCCCGTGTCGAAGACGCCGCCGGCAACCGCGGCACGGAGTCCAACACCTACGCCATCACCCTCGACACCACGGCCCCGACGCAAACCGTCACCCTCACCCAGGTGCTGGATAACGTCGACCCGATCAGCGGCGCGATAGCCGCGGGCGGCACCACCAACGACGACACCCCAACCCTGCAAGGGACGCTCTCGGCACCCCTGGGCTCCACCGAGCAACTGCACGTCTTGCGTAACGGCAGCGACATCGGCGTCGCCACGGTCAGCGGCACCGACTGGAGCTATCAGGACGCTGGGCTGGCCAGCGGCAGCACCTACACCTACACCGCCCAGGTCGTCGATGCGGCCGGCAACAGCAGCGCCGCGTCCAACAGCCTGAGCTTCACCGTCAACACCTCCTCGGTCAGCCAGACGGTTGCCATCCTGCAGCTCCTGGACAACGTCGACCCGCTACAGGGCAACGTCGCCAACGGAGGGACCAGCAACGACACCACCCCGACCCTCAGCGGCTCCATCTCCACCGCGCTGAGTGCCGGCGATGTGGTTGAAGTGCTGCGCGATGGCAGCGTGATCGGCACCGCCAGCGTCAGCGCCACCACCTGGACCTACCAGGACAGCGGCCTGCTCGACGGCAGCACATACAGCTACACCGCCCGCGTGGTCATCGCCGGTGGCAACCAGGGCGCGCAAAGCGCGGCCTACAGCCTCAGCATCGACACCTCCGCGCCCACCCAGACGGTCGCCATCACCAGCTACACCGACGACCAGGCCGCCCAGACCGGCAGCTTCGCCTCCGGCAGCAGCACCAACGACACCACCCCGCGCCTCAACGGCACCCTCGATGCCGGGTTGAACAGCGGCGAAACCGTGGCCGTGTACCGCGACGGGGCCCTGCTCGGCAGCGCCACGGTCAGCGGCAGCACCTGGAGCTTCCAGGACAGCGGCCTGGTCGACGGCCAGAGCTACAGCTACACCGCCCGTGTAGTCGATGCCGCCGGTAACCTCGGCAGCCCGTCGGCAGCTTTCAGCCTGAGCATTGATACCCAGGCACCGGCCAGCGCCCCGACAATCGGCAGCGTGCTCGACGACGTGCCCTTCATCGTCGGCCAGATCAGTTCCGGCAGCAGCACCAACGACACCCGCCCAACCCTGAGCGGCGCGGGCGCGGAAGCCAACAGCACGGTCAATATTTACGACAACGGCGTGCTGCTCGACAGCGTAACCGCTGACGCTTCCGGCAACTGGAGCTACACCCCCGTCACCGCCTTGACCGACAGCAGCCACGCGCTGAGCATCAGCAACGTCGATGCCGCCGGTAACGAAGGCCCGCAATCGACCCCGATCAGCTTCACCGTTGACACCCAGGCGCCGAGCCAATCGGTCAGCATCACGGCGCTCACCGATGACGTGGCCCCGGTCACCGGTGCAGTTGCCCACAACGGCACCACCAACGACGCGGCCCCGCAACTGAGCGGTAGCCTGAGCGCCGCTCTGGCCGCTGGCGAAACCCTGGTGATCCTGCGCAACGGGGCCGTGATCGGCACCGCCACGGTCAGTGGCAGCACCTGGACTTATCAAGACAGCGGCCTGGTCGATGGCCAAAGCTACAGCTACACCGCCCGTGTCGAAGACGCCGCCGGCAACCGCGGGGCGATTTCCACCAGCTACACCATCACGCTCGACACCTCCGCGCCCACCCAGACCGTTGCGATCACCACGCTGCTCGACAACGTCGACCCGGTGAGTGGCGCTGTTGCCAACGGCGGCACCACCAACGACTCGCAGCCCGAGCTGCAAGGCACCCTCTCGGGGGCCCTGGCCGGTAACGAAGTCGTGGCCGTTTACCGCGACGGCGCGAAGATCGGCACCGCCAGCGTCAATGGCACCGGCTGGACCTTCACCGACACCACCGGGCTGGTCAACAACGCCAGCTACAGCTACACCGCCCGCGTCGAAGATGCCGCCGGCAACACCGGCACCCCGTCGAGCGCCTACAGCATCACCCTGCAGACCAACGGCCCGGCCACCACCACCGCGATCACGGCCGTTACCGACGACGTGGCCCCGGTCACCGGTGCGGTTGCCCACAACGGCACCACCAACGATGCGACCCCGCAACTGAGCGGCACCCTGAGCGCGAGCCTGGCTGCTGGCGAAAGCGTGGTGATTTTGCGCGACGGAACCGTGATCGGCACCGCCACGGTCAGCGGCAGCACCTGGACCTATCAGGACAGCGGCCTGCTGGATGGCCAAAGCTACAGCTACACCGCCCGTGTCGAAGACGCCGCCGGCAACCGCGGCACGGAGTCCAACACCTACGCCATCACCCTCGACACCACGGCCCCGACGCAAACCGTCACCCTCACCCAGGTGCTGGATAACGTCGACCCGATCAGCGGCGCGATAGCCGCGGGCGGCACCACCAACGACGACACCCCAACCCTGCAAGGGACGCTCTCGGCACCCCTGGGCTCCACCGAGCAACTGCACGTCTTGCGTAACGGCAGCGACATCGGCGTCGCCACGGTCAGCGGCACCGACTGGAGCTATCAGGACGCTGGGCTGGCCAGCGGCAGCACCTACACCTACACCGCCCAGGTCGTCGATGCGGCCGGCAACAGCAGCGCCGCGTCCAACAGCCTGAGCTTCACCGTCAACACCTCCTCGGTCAGCCAGACGGTTGCCATCCTGCAGCTCCTGGACAACGTCGACCCGCTACAGGGCAACGTCGCCAACGGAGGGACCAGCAACGACACCACCCCGACCCTCAGCGGCTCCATCTCCACCGCGCTGAGTGCCGGCGATGTGGTTGAAGTGCTGCGCGATGGCAGCGTGATCGGCACCGCCAGCGTCAGCGCCACCACCTGGACCTACCAGGACAGCGGCCTGCTCGACGGCAGCACATACAGCTACACCGCCCGCGTGGTCATCGCCGGTGGCAACCAGGGCGCGCAAAGCGCGGCCTACAGCCTCAGCATCGACACCTCCGCGCCCACCCAGACGGTCGCCATCACCAGCTACACCGACGACCAGGCCGCCCAGACCGGCAGCTTCGCCTCCGGCAGCAGCACCAACGACACCACCCCGCGCCTCAACGGCACCCTCGATGCCGGGTTGAACAGCGGCGAAACCGTGGCCGTGTACCGCGACGGGGCCCTGCTCGGCAGCGCCACGGTCAGCGGCAGCACCTGGAGCTTCCAGGACAGCGGCCTGGTCGACGGCCAGAGCTACAGCTACACCGCCCGTGTAGTCGATGCCGCCGGTAACCTCGGCAGCCCGTCGGCAGCTTTCAGCCTGAGCATTGATACCCAGGCACCGGC